>NZ_JBFOCI010000001.1:0-196261 GCF_040813675.1 Mesorhizobium marinum
GCACGCCCTCGGCGATCAAACGCGGTCCGGCCCCGCACGACGGGGCCGGACCGAACTTCACACGGCAGTGCGCCGCGGACAGATCGAATCCAGGAGACTTCGCATGACAATGGCCGGAACCATGTTGCCCAAACTCGCCGTCGCGTTCGGACTGGCCATCATGCCGATCGCGGCCAGCGCCGATCCGCTCCCGTCGTGGAAGGACGCGGCATCGAAGGCGGCAATCATCGCCTTCGTCGAAAGCGTCACCGACGAGAACTCCGACACTTTCGTGCCGGAAAAGGACCGCATCGCCGTCTTCGACAACGACGGCACCCTTTGGGCCGAACAGCCGCTCTACTTCCAGGGCCTCTACGCCCTGGACGTGTTGCGCGAGAAGGCGGCAGCCGACCCGTCCATCCTCTCCTCCGACGTGCTCAAGGCGGCCAACGCGGGCGACGTCAAGGGCGTGCTCGCCGCCGGCGTGGAAGGCCTCGTCGAGGTGGTCAACATCAGCCACGGCAAGATCACGCCGGAGGACTTCAAGGCAAAGTCCCATCAGTGGGTGACCACCGCGACCCATCCGACCAGCGGCCGCACCTATGCCGAGATGACCTACCAGCCGATGCTCGAGCTCCTGAGCTACCTGCGCGACGAGGACTTCACGACCTGGATCGTTTCGGGCGGCGGCATCGACTTCATCCGCTCCTTCTCAGATGAAGCCTACGGCATTCCGTCGTGGCAGGTCGTGGGCACGGAGGGCAAGACCACCTATGGGGTCGCCGCGGACGGCACGCCCACGATCACGAAGAACGGCGGCGTCACCTTTGTCGACGACAAGGAGGGCAAGCCGGTCGGCATCATGCGCCACATAGGCCAGCGTCCGATCTTTGCTGCAGGCAATTCGGACGGCGACTTCGCGATGCTGGAGTGGACCACGGCAGGCGACGGGCCCCGCTTCGGCATGCTGGTGCACCACGACGACGCCGCGCGCGAATTCGCCTATGACCGCGAGGGCCACATCGGCGTCCTCATCAAGGGCCTCGACGAAGGCCCCAAGCGCGGCTGGACGATCGTCAGCATGAAGGACGACTGGAAACAGGTGTTTCCGGATTGAGGATCCGGACTGGCGCGGGCTGGCGCATCGCCTTGACCGGATAGGCCGGCTGAAATGCTCCAAGGCGGCCGGCGCGCCGGAAAAGCGCAGCCGGCGTCGCCAACCGATGGCCGGGGCTGTCCCCGATCAGGTGGAAATCATCTTCTTCTCGATGCCGACGCCGGCGGCCATCGCGCGCTCGTATTCGAGCGGCACGGTCGCCGAGTCCTGCAGCGCGATGCCGGTGGAATCGAAGATGGTGATCTCGTCGTCGGACGTGCGGCCCGCCTTCCTGCCGGTGATGACCTCGCCGATCTCGCCGGCGATGTCGGCCTCAGTGATGACGCCTTCAGACAGCGGCACGTTGATCTCGCCGTCGGTGCGGCACTGGCGGATGTCGTCGACGAAGATGCGCGCGCCCTTCAGCAGGCGGCTCTCCAGTTCCTGATCGCCCTTCTTGTCGGCGCCGACGGCGGCGATATGCGTGCCGGGCGAAATCCAGTCGGCCATGACGATCGGCCCGCGCGCCGGCGTCAGCGTCACCACCACGTCGGCGCCGCGCACCGTCTGCTCGAGGTCGGTCGAGGGCTTGATCTCGAAGTGGTCGAACTTCGGCTGCATCTCCTTGACGAAATGGTCGAGCGTCTCCTTGCCGCGGCTCCAGACACGCACCTCCGACCATTTGAAGACCTCGTTGCAGGTCTGGATGGCGCCTTCGGCCATGTGGCCGGCACCGATGATGGCGAGTTTCTTCGAATCCTTGCGCGCCATCCACTTGGTCGAGACGGCCGCGGCCGAACCCGTGCGCATCACCGTGTGGTAGCTGCCGTCGACGATGGCGAGCGGGAAGCCGGTCTCGGGATCGGTGTAGATCAGGATCGAGAAGACCGTCGGCAGGTTGTACTTTTCTCGGTTCCGCTCGCGGATCGAGACCCATTTGCAGGCGGCGGCGTGAGGCTCCTCGATGTAGGACGGCATGGCCTCCCATTCGCCGGGAAAGCGGTCGAGGACGATATGGCCCTTGGGGTCCATGTAGAAGCGGCCTTCGCCATGCATGCGGTAGGCCTGTTCGACGCAGTCATTGTATTCGTGCGGCTTCAGGAGGCCGATCATTTCGCTGCGGCCAAGGATCAGCGTCTTGCGGTTCGCCCAGTTTTCCATTTTTGTTTGTTCCCCATTGTCGATTGCTCTTGTCCGGCCTGAGGGTCACGGCGCCATGTAGGAGGCGGCAACCTTCTGGCTCGCTTCGATGAAGCGGCGCTTGGCCATGTTGATGCTGGTTCGGCGCCAGACGAGGCGGGTCTCGATCAGAACCGGTGGGTTCGTGACGACCGGCCGAGGCACGATGGCATTCTCGCCGCAGAAGCGCGGCATCGCGGTGAAGACGGTAATGCCGACGCCTGCGGTGACGAGGCCGAGCAGGCCGGTCAGGCTCTGCGCCTCCTGCGCCACCTTCATCACCAAGCCGGCGCTCTGGAAGGCGTCGACGACGATGCGGCGGAAGGTCGGCCATTCGGCGTTGGTGCCGATCACCATCTCCTCGGTGGCAAGATCCTCGATCGTGAGGCGCTGCTTGGCGGCCAGCGGATGGCGCGGCGGCAACAGCGCCCACAACTTGTGGCGCGCGACGAGGCGGGATTCGATCTCCGAACTCTGGAACGGGCCTTCGATCAGGCCGAGGTCGATCTCGTCCTGCAGGATCTTGTCGCGCTGCGCCGGCGACGTCATGTAGCTGAGTTCGACCCGCACGTCCGGATTGGCCTGTCGGAATTCACGCGTGATGTCGGGCATGACCGAGTGGCCGGTGATGGTCGTGTAGCCGACGCGCAGCACCGCCTTGGTGCCGGAGGCCAGCAGGCGGGTGGTGTTCTCGGCGACTTCGATCCGGCCCAGGATTTCCTGGGCTTCCTCGAGCAGATAGCGGCCGGACTCGGTCAGCCTGACCTTTCGGGTGGTGCGTTCGAGAAGCTTGACGCCGAGCCGGTCCTCCAGTTCGAGGACGATCCGGCTGACCGCCGGCTGGGCCATGGCGAGACGTTCGGCGGCCCGGTGGAAGTTGAGTTCTTCCGCCACGGCTATGAACGTCGATAGATGCTTGAGATCGTATCTCACATTGATAACGATTTCATTTCAATCTATGCGAAATTAGTATTTCACATTCAAACATCCGCTGTCTAGTACTTATCTCAATTGAAAAAAGCGTCCGCAAGTGGCGCTAGGGTGAACATATCAATGGGTGGTTCAGCGTTGCTTTCGCACGTTCTGGATGCGCATTCTTCCGCAGCGGAAGGCTTGATGCGGCGGGCTTGCGGTCCGCGTGCCGCACAGGGGAGGCGCGGATGATCCGGGTGGGCGTGGACGTCGGGGGAACCTTCACCGACATCATCCTGGAACGGTCGGGCGCCGGTGCCGAACGGCAGGTGGTGGTCACCAAGGTGCCAAGCACGCCGCACGACCAGTCGGAAGGCGTCGTCGCCGGCATCCTGAAGGTCGCGGCGCTGGCCGGTGTCGAGCCCGGGGCGATCGACGCGGTGTTCCACGGCACCACGGTCGCCACCAACATGGTGATCGAGCGTGACGGCGCTAGGGTCGGCATGATCACCACGCGCGGCTTCCGCGACATCCTGCACATGGCCCGCCACAAGCGGCCGCACAACTTCTCCCTGCAGTTCGACCTGCCCTGGCAGTCCAGGCCGCTGGTCAGGAGGCGCGACCGCCTGCCGGTCACCGAACGGATCATGCCGCCCACCGGCGCCATCGAGGTTCCTCTCGCCGAGGACGAGGTGCGGCAGGCCGCCGAACTGTTCGCCAGACGCGGCATGGACGCGGTCATCGTCGCCTTCCTGTTCTCCTTCCTCAACAACGAGCACGAGCAGCGCGCCAAGGAGATCGTCAAGTCGATCCTGCCCGACGCCTTCGTGTCGGCCTCGTCGGACGTGGTCAACACGATCCGCGAATACGAGCGTTTCTCCTCGGCTGCGATGAACGCCTATATCGGCCCGAAGACCTCCGCCTATCTCAGCAATCTCGAGGCGCGGCTGCGTGCCAACGGTGTCCGGGCGATGGTCCGCATCATGCAGTCCAACGGCGGCATCTCGACCATCGAGAATTCGAGCGAGCTGCCGATCGGGCTGCTGCTGTCGGGTCCCGCGGGCGGGGTGATCGGCGGACGCTGGACCGGCGAGCATTCCGGCAAGACCAACGTCATCACCATCGACATCGGCGGCACGTCGGCCGACATCTCGGTGATCGAGGACGGCGAGTTGCGCATCAAGAACCCGCGCGACACCGAGGTGGCCGGGCTGCCCGTGCTGGTGCCGATGATCGACATCGACGCGATCGGCGCCGGCGGCGGTTCGATCGCCTACGTCGATCCGGGCGGCGCTTTCCGCGTCGGGCCGCGTTCGGCCGGCGCGGTGCCGGGTCCCGCCTGCTACGGGCGTGGCGGCGATGCGCCGACCGTGACCGATGCGCAGGTCGTACTCGGCCGCATGGATCCCGAGCACTTCCTCGGCGGCGACCTGAAGATCGACGCGTCGCTGTCGGAAAAGGCGATCCGCGCCCATATCGCCGAGCCGCTCGACATGTCCGTCGAAGCGGCGGCCCTCGGCATCCTGAAGATCATCAACAACAACATGGCGCTGGCGATCAACGCCAACTCGGTCGCCAAGGGCGTCGATCCCAGGAACTTCTCCCTCATGGGCTTCGGCGGGGCAGGGCCGCTGCATTCGGTGTCGCTGGCGGAGATGATCTTCGCCAAGGACGTCATCTCGCCGGTGCATCCGGGCATCACGGCGGCGACCGGCCTTCTGGTGACCGACCTGCAATACGAATACACGCAATCGACCCTGATGGTGCTGAACAATGCCGGCGAGGACGAGTTCGGCCGGGTCAACGCGGTGCTTGAGGATCTCGTCGCCCGCGCCAATCGCCAGCTTGATGCCGACGGCATTCCGGAGAAGCAACGCATCTTCAGGCAGGTCGCGGAATGCCGCTATGTCGGGCAGGGTTTCGAGTTGCGCGCCGAGGTCCCGGCAGGCCGCCTTTCCGGCGAGAGCGCGGCGACCGTCATCGAAAACTTCTACAACGCGCACAAGCAGGTCTACGGCCACGCGTTCCGCGACCAGCTGACCGAGATGGTGACGCTGCGGGTGATCGCGACAGTGGCAGTGGATACGCTGAAGCTGCCCAGGCTCGCCAAGGGCGGACGGGGGAACCCGGCGGAGGCGGAAATCTACCGCCGCCGGACCGTGTTCGACAATGGCGAGGCGCTGGAGACGCCGCGCTACCGGCGCGACGCGCTGCTGGCCGACGACACGGTGGCGGGACCCGCACTCATCGTCCAGCACAACTCCACGACGATCGTGCCGCCGGGCTATGTCGCGGCGGTGCTGGAGTACGGCGATATGCGCATCGAGCGGACAAAGGGGTGAGCGGCATGGTCAAGGACGTCGACCCCATCACGCTGCAGGTCATCGGCGGCGCGCTGCACTCCATCGCCGAGCAGATGGGCAACGTGCTCTACCGCATGAGCTATTCGTCTATCATTCGCGAGAGCCAGGACCTCGGCGCCGGCCTGTTCGACCGCGACTACAACACGCTGTGCGAATCGGATTCGACGCCGATGCACATCGGCTCTCTGCCGGGCTACCTGCGCGGCATCGAGCAGACGGTGCCGCTCGATGCCTGGAAGCCAGGCGACTGCGTAGTCCACAACCATCCCTACTATGGCGCCAGCCATTCGCCTGACATCGGCATCGTCATGCCGGTCTTCTTCGAGGGCGAGCTGGTCGGCTTCTCGGCCAACACGGCGCACCACGTCGACATCGGCGCGGCGACGCCCGGTCTCGTCATCGACATTCCGGACGTCTTCGCCGAAGGCATGCTGCTCAACGGCCTGAAGCTCTACAACGAGGGCGTGCGCAACGAGCCGCTGTGGAAGTTCATCCGCGACAACACGCGCGTGCCGGGCCTCGTCATGGGCGACCTGGAGGCGCAGATCGCGTCGGCCGAACTCGGCGTGCTGCGCTTCCAGCAACTGATGGCGACCTACGGCAAGGAAACGGTGCTGCAGGCGACACGGCAGCTCATGGACTACACGGAGAACATGCTGCGTCGCGAGATCGAGAAGATTCCCGACGGAGACTATGTCGCCGAGGGCTTTCTCGACGACGATGGCCGCAATCGCGGCGTCCATCTGCCGCTGAAGGTCACGGTCAGGGTGCGCGGCGACGGCGTCGAGGTCGACACGACGGGCTCGTCGGCGCAGGTGCCGACAGCCTTCAATGTGCCCTTCGACGGCTCGACCAAGGTGGCGTGCTTCTTCGCCTTCAGGGCGCTACTCCTCGATACCTACACGCATGAGGAGTACATTCCGCAGAACGAGGGGTCGTTCCGGCCGGTCAAGGTGACGTCGCCGCTGGGCTCGATCTTCAACCCGATCTCGCCGGTCGCCGCGGAGGCCCGCTTCAGCCAGATCCAGCGGCTTTGCGACCTGATCATCAAGGCTCTGGCGCCTGTGCTGCCGGACAAGTGCACGGCGGGCAACGCGGCGGTCCTGTCCTTCGCCGCCTATTCGGGCGTGCGTCCCTCGGGCGACTACTGGGTGTTCCTGGAGGTCAACGAGGCCGCGATGGGCGGCCGACCGCGCTCGGATGGTCCGGATACGGTCGAGGAACTGATGCGCAACACGCGCAACAACCCGCTGGAAGACCTCGGCATGCACCTGCCGCTGATCTGCGACCGCTACGAGGTTCGCGACGACGCGCCTCCTGGAGCCGGCAAGTTCCGCGGCGGGGCGGGTGTGGTGAAGTCGCAGCGCTACCTGACGCCAGGCTTCATGACGCACGAGTCCGACCGCAACGATGACCCACCCTGGGGTGTGTTCGGCGGCAAGCCAGGCCATTGCAGCAAGGTCGAACTCAGGAACGACACGACCGGCAAGCTCGTCTATCAGCCGGCGAAGTTTTCCGGCCTGCGCACCGAGGCGGGCGACGTCATCACCTATTTCTCGCCGACCGGCGGCGGCTACGGCGACCCGCTGGAGCGCGATCCGGAAAAGGTTCTGGACGACGTGCTGGACGGGTTCATTTCCACCGACCATGCCCGAAACGACTACGGCGTCGTCCTTGCCCCGGCCGACGACGGCTACGACTGGATGCTGGACATGGAGGCGACGAAGGCGCTGCGCGCGGACATGGCGCGGACCTGAGAATTTGAAATTCCGCTGGGGCAAAAGCGGGATTTCATTTGCCGACACTGCCTCGCCAGAGGATAGTGGCGGATGGAAGAAGGCGAACGTGCATTGACTTCCGGGCAGGCCGAACTGCCGGTTCAGAAACGAGACCGCGCCAATGCGGCACACGAACAGCGGACGGGCCACCCAAACGGCGCGAAAGCGCAAGCAAAATGGGAGAACGGGAATGAAAAAGACACTTCTGAACAGATCGGTTTCGCGACGCTCCGTGCTGAAGGGCGGCGCGGCGATCGCCGGTGCGACGGCCGTGACGGGCTTCCCGATGGTCTGGGCGCAGAACCTCAAGGACGTCACGATCAACCACACCGGCATGTCCTATTCGACGCTGCCGGACATCGCCAAGCAGGCGAGCGCGGACCTCGGCTTCAAGGTCGAGATGTCGGTGGTCGACCACCCGGGCCTGCTCAACCGGCTCGTGCAGGATCCGACCTCGCTCGACGTGGCCGACCTCGAGATATGGCAGAGCAAGGTGGCGGTGCCGCAGGGCGCGCTGCAGGCCGTCGAAATCTCCAAGATCAAGAACTGGGGCGACCTGACCCCGCTCTACACGGAGGGCACGTTCGCCGGCAAAGAGGTCTCCCGGCAGGGCGATTCTCCGTTCGAGTTCATCTACCGTGAAGCCGCGGACAGCAACGGTTTCGCAAGCGGCAAGACGGACTTCGCGAACTTCGTTCCGGGCGTCTACAACGCCGACACGCTGGGCATCCGCCCCGATCTCGTCGGACGAGAAGTCACGACCTGGGCCGACCTGATCTCGCCTGACTTCAAGGGCAAGACCGCGATCCAGAATATCCCGACCAACGGCATCATGGACGCCATGATGGCCTGCGAGGCCGCCGGCCTGCTGAGCTACGGCGACAAGGGCAACCCGACGCAGGACGAGCTTTCGGCGACGATCGCCAAGCTGATCGAGTTGAAGAAGGGCGGCCATTTCCGCGCGCTGTGGAACACGTTCGACGAGAGCGTGAACCTGATGGCGTCGGGCGAAGTGGTCATCCAGTCCATGTGGTCGCCGGCGGTCACCGCCGTTCAGACGCAGGGCATCAAGTGCACCTACCAGCCGCTCAAGGAAGGTTATCGCGGCTGGGGCAACGGGCTCGGCCTGCTGGCTCACCTCGACGGCCTGAAGCGCGACGCGGCCTATGAGTACCTGAACTGGTACAACTCCGGCTGGGTCGGCGGCTTCATCGCCAAGCAGGGCTACTACAGCGCCAACCCGAAGACGGCGATGGCGGCCCTGACCGAGAACGAGCGCGGCTTCTTCTACGAGGGCAAGGCCGCGACGGCCGACATCACCAGCCCGACCGGCGAGAAGACCAACTCGGCCGGCGACGTGCGCGACGGCGGCTCCTACGAAGAGCGGTTCTCGAAGGTCGCCGTCTGGAACAACCTGATGGACGAGGCCGAATTCCTCTACGCCAAGTGGAACGAGTTCAACGCCGCCTAGGAAAGTCGTGCGGGGACGGCGGCGACTTCCGCCGCCGTCCCCGCCGTTTCCACGCATGATATCGGATCGCAGCCGGAACAGCCGATGACGCCTTCGCCGACCGCAACAAAATCCATGCTGCCGACCTATCTCCAGGTCGCGCCGCTGACCCTCGTTCTCGCGCTGTTCTTCATCGTTCCGGTCGCGCTGGTCGTGGTGGTGAGCTTCTTTCGCTACCAGATGCTGGTCGGCATCGTGCCCGACTTCACGGTGAAGAACTATGTCGACCTTTTGACCAACCCGACGACCTGGACGCTCTACCGCTCGACGCTGAAGTTCACGCTGATCGTGCTGGCGATCACCTTCGTGCTCGGGTTCTGGATCGCCTACTTCCTCGTCTTCCACGTCCGCAACCTGTTGACCGCGATCGGGCTTTTCCTGGTCTGCACGGTGCCGTTCTGGACCTCGAACATCATCCGCATGATTTCATGGCGCCCCGTTCTGGGCACCGAGGGCCTGATCAACAGTGCGCTGCTGAAGATGGGGGTCATCGACCAGCCGCTGCAGTGGCTGCTCTATTCCGACTTCTCGGTCGTGGTCGCCTACGTCCACCTGTTCACGCTGTTCATGATCGTGCCGATCTTCAATTCGATGGCGCGCATCGACAAGTCGCTGCTCGAAGCCGCGATCGACGCCGGCGCGACGCGATGGGGCGTGATCTGGAACGTCGTGCTGCCGCTGTCCAAGACGGGCATCGCGCTTGGAGCGCTGTTCGTGGTCACGCTTGTGATGGGCGATTTCTTCGTCGTCACGGTGATGAGCGGCGGCCTGTCTGGTTCGGCCACGTCCGGCATCTTCAACGACCTGCAATTCCTCAACTATCCGCGCGCGGCCGCGAGCGCCGTGATCCTGCTGATCATCGTTCTCATGATCGCCGCAGCGATCTTCCGCCTCGTCGACGTACGCAAGGAACTGGTGAGATAGATGGCTGCCTCGAACCCCTCCTACGGGCCGCGTCCCTGGACTTTCTACGTCCTCGCGCTGCTGTTCACCCTGTTCGTCATCTTCCTCTACGGGCCGATGATCGCCGTGCTCGTGCTGTCGTTCCAGGGTCCGTCCGCATCGCTGGTCTTCCCGCTTCGCGACCCGTCGCTGATGTGGTTCGACGAGTTGTTCAACCCGCGCCGCACCGGCGACGTGGTCGGCGCGTTCAACCGCTCGCTTCCGCTCGCGGTGATCGTCATGTTCCTGACCGTGCTGATCTCGGTCACCGCGGGCTTCGCCTTCCGCCGCCGCTTCAAGGGCGCGACAGCGCTTTTCTATACGGCGATCGCCAGCCTGATCGTGCCCGGCCTCGTGCTGTCGATTGGCACGCTCGTGACCTTCCGGTACCTCGGCTGGTCGGCCACCTGGTACACGTCGGGGCTCGGCGCGCATCTGTCATGGGCACTGCCTTTCGGCCTGCTGATCATGTTCGCGGTGCTGGGGCGGCTCAGTCCGTCCTACGAAGAGGCGGCCTATGACCTCGGCGCCAGCAAATGGCAGACGGTGAAGGAAGTCGTCGTGCCGATCGTCTTCCCCGGCATGATCGCGGTCGCGCTGTTCGGCTTCACGCTGTCCTATGACGAGTTCCCGAGAAGCTGGCTGACCGTCGGCTCGAAGAACACGCTGCCGCTCGAGATCTGGACGATGACGACCAACGTCACCTCGCCCGCGCTCTATGCGCTCGGCACCGTCACCACCATCATCTCGTTCCTCGTCATCGCGCTTGCGCTGTCGTCGATCATCCTCATCCAACGCAAACGGTCCCGCGGAAAATGAATGCCATGACAACAACAGCCGCTCCTGTTTCGAACGCGCACCCGCACCAGGAAAGCGGCGAAATCCGGCTGGTCGGCGTGACCAAGCAGTTCGGCAGTTCTTACGCCGTGCAGAACATCAACCTGACGATCCCGCACGGCTCCTATTGCTGCCTGCTCGGACCGTCCGGCTGCGGCAAGACGACTATCCTCAGGATGATTGCCGGCCACGAAACGCCGACTTCAGGCGAAATCTACATCGGCGACGACATGGTGGTGGGCAAGCCGCCGGTCGAGCGCGGCACGGCCATGATGTTCCAGAGCTATGCGCTGTTCCCGCACCTCTCCATCCTGGACAACGTCGCGTTCTACCTGAAGATGCGCAAGGTCGGGAAAGACGAGCGCCGGCGAAGAGCGCTCGAGATGCTGACGCGTGTGCAACTGGATCACCTCAAGGACCGCATGCCCGCGCAGCTTTCGGGCGGCCAGCAGCAGCGCGTCGCACTGGCGCGGTCGCTGATCACCAACCCGAAGGTCCTTCTGCTCGACGAGCCGCTGTCGGCGCTCGACGAGTTCCTGCGCCTGAAGATGCGCGGCGAACTGAAGAGCCTCCAGGACGAGCTCGGCATCACCTTCGTGCATGTCACCCATACGCAGCCCGAGGCGATCGCGCTGGCCGACATGGTCGTGGTGATGGATACCGGCCGCATCGACCAGGCCGACACCGCCAATGTCATCTTCAACAAGCCGACGACGCCCTACGTGGCGCGCTTCATGGGCGGCCAGAACGTGCTTAGCGGGACGGTGGAGAGCAGTTCCGGCGACCTGATCAGGCTCAAGTCCGCCGATGGCGCGATCTTCGAGACGAAGATCGACAGCGCGCCCGCGACGGGCACGCCGCTTTCGCTCTCGGTGCGGCGCGACCATGTCGCGCTGCGCCGCGGCACGTCGGCTGAGGAAGTCAACTCCATCGCCGGCACGGTCGAGGCGACAGAATACCAGGGCAGCTTCGTCAAGGTAACGATCAGGACGGCGAACGACATCTTCGTCGCCAACGTGTCCGACCGTGCCTATTTCGCCGAGCAGGTCGATACGGGCGACAAGGTCGTCGCGAGTTGGAGCACGGACGACGTCCACGTGCTGTCGAAGGTCGATACCGACGCCGGCGGCGATTCCCATCTCGAGGGAGGCCACTGACGAAAGCGGACGCAACCGGGGATCTAGCCCCGGCCTAAACTGCGGTGGCGGCTGAACGCTGAGATCGCAAAAATGAGGTGAAACGTTGAACGCGCACGTTCGGCTGCGTGCGTGACGAGGATGTTTTTTGGCGAAGGTCCGGGCGCCCGAGGTTTGCTCGGTCGGCGGATGACCAGCTTTACCGTGCAGAGGCCGCCGACGCAATGGCGGCCAAATGCCGGAAACGAACGAAGCAAGGGAAGGCGGCCTTGGCCGCACCGGAAACTGGCAGGAGAGCGGCTTGAGCAGCATTGAAGACATCGCCGACCGAACTGCGGCAGGCATCGCTCTCGCTTACCGCTCGGGCGAGGCCGGGCCGATCGACCTCGTGGAGTGCGTGCTTGACCGGATCGCCAGGTCGAAGGGCGACAACATCTTCATCACGGTCAGCGCCGCGCGCGCCCGCGCCGAGGCAAAGAAGGCGCAAGGCCGCTACGAGGTCGGTGCGCCGCTGTCGCCGCTGGACGGCGTGCCGATCGCCTGGAAGGACCTGTTCGCGGTCGCCGGGACGCCGACCACCGCCGGATCGAAGTATTTTTCGGGCGGGCCGGTCAAGACCGCCGATCTCGCCTGCGTGGCCAATGCGGCGTCAGCCGGCATGGTGTCGGTCGGCAAGGTCAATCTCAGCGAGCTCGCCTATTCGGGGCTTGGCCTCAACCCGCATTTCGGCACGCCGGCCAACCCCAACGATCGCAAGACGCCACGCTCGCCGGGAGGCTCGTCGTCAGGCAGCGGAGCCGCCGTGGCGGCCCGCCTCGTGCCATGCGCCATCGGTTCGGACACCGGCGGTTCGGTACGCATTCCGGCTGCCTTCAACGGCGTCGTCGGCTACAAGACGAGCACCGGCCGCATCGACGCGACGGGCCTGGTGCCGCTGGCGCGCACCTACGACACGATCGGCCCGCTGGCGCGCTCCGTCGAGGACTGCATCCTTCTCGACATGGCCTTGCGAGGCGCTGTCACGACGCCTGTCAGGCGTGGCGACCTGGCGGCGCTGACAGTACTGGCGCCGCAGAACGTGGTCCTCGACGACGCGGACGATGCGGTGGCCGCGAATTTCGAGCGTTCGCTGGAAGCGCTGGCGCGCGCCGGAGTCTCAGTGCGGCGTGAACGGGTGGAGACGCTCGACGAGATACTCGAAATGAACGCGAAGCACGGCACGCTGACGGCCGCCGAAGCCTACAATGAGTATCGCGATGTCATCGACGGCGACAAGGTCGACATGATCGATCGGCGCGTGACGAAACGGATCGTCGACGGCAAGCACATGTCCGCCAACGATCTGCTGTCCATCCAGCGCGGCCGCCAGCGGTTGATCCCCAAATTCCACGCCCAGCTCGGCGCCGCGCTGCTCGTGATGCCGACCACGCCGATCACGGCCCCGGAGATCGCGCCGCTGGAAGCGAGCGACGAGGTGTTCCACCGCGTCAACATCAAGGCGCTGCGCAACACGATGCTCGGCAACATCCTCGACCTCTGCGGCGTGGCGTTGCCAAACGGGCGCGACGCCGACGGCCTGCCGACCAGCTTGCTTGTCCAGGCCGGGCATGGAGCCGACGAGCGCCTGCTCGGCCATGCCCTGGAGATCGAGCGCGTCGTGCGGGAGGCATCGCAATGAGGGCCGGAGGCGAAGGAGGAGACGTGACCGGAAAACCCAGATCAGAGCGTTTCGAACGCGGGCTGGAAACGCGCCGGGCCGTGCTTGGCCGGGAGTATGTCGATCGCTCGCTCGAACAGGCCGACGAGTTCAACTGGTCGATGCAGCAACTGACCACCGAATGGTGCTGGGACGGGACCTGGAACAGGCCGGGCCTCGACCGGCGCTCCCGCTCGATCCTGAACCTCGGCATGATCGCGGCGTTGAACCGGCCGCATGAGCTGAAGCTGCATATACGCGGCGCGATCAACAACGGGCTGACAAAGGACGAGCTGAAGGAAGTCTTCCTGCAGATCGGCACCTATTGCGGCGTGCCTGCGGCGATGGACAGCTTCCGCATCGCCCGGGACGTGTTCGAGGAAATGGAGATTGACTGACCGCACGCGACACGTAGGCGCGACCGGACCGGTCGCCTTCGTCGGCCTCGGCATGATGGGCCTGCCGATGGCAACGCGACTGCTTGAAGCCGGTTTCGCGGTGCAGGGCAGCGATCTGTCGGTGGATGCGCGGAATGCCTTTGCGGCGAAGGGCGGAAAGGCATTCTCGACCGCCAGGGAGGCTGCCGACGGCGCCTCAATCGTCATCACCATGCTGCCCGACGGCAAGATCGTGCGGGAAGCGCTGCTGGGATCCGGCGGGGTGGCCGGCGTCGTCGCGCGGGGCGGGCTGGTCGTCGACATGAGTTCCTCGGCGCCGATGCAGACGCGCCGGCTTGCCGGCGATCTCGCAGCGATGGGCCTATCGCTGGTCGATGCACCGGTGTCGGGCGGCGTCCGGCGCGCGCAGGACGGGTCGCTGGCGATCATGGCAGGCGGCGATGCGGCCGATATCGAGCGCGCGCGGCCGCTCTTCGAGGCGATGGGCAGGTCGATCTTCGCGACCGGGCCGGTCGGGTCGGGCCATGCCGTCAAGGCGCTCAACAATTATGTCTCTGCGGCGGGTCTCGCCGCTGCCTGCGAGGCGGCGATCGTCGCCGGCAGGTTCGGCGTCGATCCGGCCGTGCTCGTCGACGTGCTCAACGCGTCCACCGGGCGCAACAACTCGACGGAAGTGAAGATGAAGCCGTTCGTGCTGTCAGGCACGTTCGCTTCGGCCTTCTCGATGGCGCTGATGGCGAAGGATCTTCGCACGGCCGCGGAACTGGCCGACGACCTCGGCATCGATGCGGCGGGGGCTCGCGGCGCTGCCGCCCTGTGGACGCAGGCGTCCGAGGAACTCGGCCCGGGGGCGGACCACACCGAAATCTACAGATATCTCGCCGCCAGGGGCGGCAAGGCGTAGGAGGAGAAAGAATGGCCCGGATCGTCAACGCAGCGGCTGCCCAGATGGGGCCGATCGCCAAGTCCGAAACCCGCAAGGATACGGTCAGGCGCCTGGTCGAGATGATGCGCGAGGCCAAGGCGCGCGGGTCCGATCTGGTGGTCTTCACCGAGATGGCGTTGACCACGTTCTTCCCGCGCTGGCTGATCGAGGACGAGGCTGAACTCGACAGCTACTACGAGACGGAGATGCCGGGGCCGCAGACGCAGCCGCTGTTCGACGAGGCGAAGAAGCTCGGCATCGGCTTCTATCTCGGCTATGCGGAGCTTGCGCATGAGGACGGCCGCAAGCGCCGCTTCAACACGTCGATCCTGGTCGACCGGTCCGGCAACATCGTCGGCAAGTATCGCAAGGTGCACCTGCCGGGACATGCCGAGCCGCAACCCGGCCGTACGCACCAGCATCTGGAAAAGCGCTATTTCGAGCCGGGCAACTTCGGCTTCAAGGTGTGGCGCGCCTTCGGCGGCGTCATGGGCATGTGCATCTGCAACGACCGGCGCTGGCCCGAAACCTATCGCGTCATGGGCCTTCAGGGCGTCGAGATGGTGATGCTGGGCTACAACACGCCCTACGATCACACCGGCCACAAGGACATCGACAGCCTGACGCAGTTCCACAACCATCTCTCGATGCAGGCGGGCGCGTACCAGAACGCGACCTGGGTCATCGGAACCGCCAAGTGCGGCGTCGAGGAGGGCTCCAACATGTGCGCGCAGAGCGCGATCATCGCGCCGTCGGGAGAGATCATCGCGCAGGCCGTTTCGCTGGAGGACGAGGTGATCACGGCGCGCTGCGACCTCGATCTCGGCCAGCGCTACCGGCAGACGATCTTCAATTTCGCCAAGCATCGCGAGCCGGAGGCATATCGCCTGATCGTCGAGCGAAAAGGCGCAGAACCGCCGCCTGAGGCGTGAGCAATCGAGGCTGACTTTTGGGTTTCGGCGGGGCAGAATGCCCTCACGAACATGGGAGAGTAGACTGATATGTCGACAGTTATCAAAGGCGGAACGATCGTCGCCGCGGACCGCACCTACGAAGCAGACCTCCTGATCGAAGGCGAAAAGATCGCGGCGATCGGTCCGAACCTGAAGGGCGACACGGTGGTTGACGCCGGCGGCGCCTACATCATGCCGGGCGGCATCGACCCGCACACCCATCTGGAAATGCCCTTCATGGGCACGACCGCCGCCGAGACCTGGGAGAGCGGCACTTTCGCCGCGGCCTCGGGCGGCACTACGCTGGTCGTCGACTTCGTCATCCCGGGTCCCGACGGCATGCTTGCGGCGCTTGACGACTGGGAAGCCAAGGCGAAGCGCCAGGCCTCGACCGACTACTCGCTGCACATGTGCGTCAATGGCTGGTCGAAGCAGCACTTCGACGAGATGGAGAAGGTGGTCGGGCGCGGCATCAACACCTTCAAGCATTTCATGGCCTACAAGGGCGCGCTGATGGTGAACGACGACGAGATGTTCGCGTCGTTCCAGCGTTGCGCGGCGCTCGGCGCGCTGCCGCTGGTGCATGCCGAGAACGGCGACATCGTCGCGGCGCTGCAGCAGAAGTACATGAACGAAGGCCTGACCGGACCCGAGGCGCATGCCTACTCGCGCCCGCCCGAGGTCGAGGGCGAGGCGACCAACCGCGCCATCATGATCGCCGACGCGGCCGGCGTACCGGTCTACATCGTGCATACCTCGAGCGAGCAGGCGCACGAAGCGATCCGGCGGGCCCGGCAGAAGGGCATGCGCGTCTACGGCGAGCCGCTGATCCAGCACCTGACCCTCGACGAGGGCGAGTACATGAACAAGGACTGGGACTACGCGGCGCGCCGCGTGATGAGCCCGCCCTTCCGCGACAAGAGCCACCAGGATTCGCTGTGGGCCGGCCTCGCCGCCGGGTCGCTGCAGGTGGTGGCGACCGACCACTGCGCCTTCACCACCGCGCAGAAGCGCACCGGCATCGGCAACTTCACCAAGATACCGAACGGCACGGGCGGCCTGGAGGACAGGCTCGCCATGCTCTGGACGAAGGGCGTCGAGACCGGTCGCATCACGCCCAACGAGTTTGTCGCGGTGACTTCGACCAACATTGCGCAGATCCTCAACATCTATCCTCAGAAGGGCGCGATCCTGCCGGGCTCCGACGCCGACATCGTGGTCTGGGATCCGAAGCTGTCGAAGACGATTTCGGCCGCCAACCAGAAGTCGATCATCGACTACAACGTGTTCGAAGGCTTCAAGGTCAACGGTCAGGCGCGCTACACGCTGTCGCGCGGCGAGGTCGTCTGGCACTATGGGCAGAACTCGCAGCCGCAGCCCGGCCGCGGCAAGCTCGTCAAGCGCAATCCGTTCCCCGCCGTGAACAAGGCGCTATCGACCTGGAAAGAACTCACCGCGCCGCGCGCCGTCACGCGCTCGGCCGAGCACATGCCGATCGGCGTATAGAAGATACCCTCGACTTAAAGCCCTCTTTCCCGTCGGGAAGGAGGGCTTCTTTTTATCCCGCTGCCGGGGCCGTCTACGGGATCAGCCGGCCGATCTCGTTGCGGGATGCGATCGACCACAAATCAGGCACCAGGCGGTCGATGCCAGCCGCGTCGAGCGTCCTGCCGTAGGCGGCGAGTCGCCGTGCCTTGGCGTCGATCTCGGTGCGCGAGAGCGTGTTGCCGGGGTCGCCCTTGGGCTCGTCGACGCGGCCCTGCAGGACTTCTCCGGATGCCGTCGTGACCGACACCTTGCCGATCCAGCGGTTCGGATAGGCGGCATCGACCTCCGGGTCGAGTTGCATCTCGACGCGGCCAAGGAAGGTGCGGGCCGCGTCGTCCCCGAGATAGGCGTCGAACTCGGCCATGCCCGCGCGCCGGTGAGTGGCGATCAGGCCGAGCGTGGCCGGCATTGAGAACTTCGCCTGGTGCACGGTGACCGGATCGGTGACCGGGCCGAGAACGTCGATCGCGCCCTGGTGCACATGCGCGACGATGCGCGAAACGTCGCCTGCGGAGAGGTCGTTCGCCTCCAGCACGCCGAGCAGGGCATCGGCGGCCGGATGCGTGTGTCGGCAGGAGGCGTGGAACTTGAACGACGTCTCGAGGACGGCCCAGCGTGCGCCGAGACGGTCGACCAGCCTGGCCGGATCGGCGTCGGACGACATCCCGGCGGCCATGCCCTGCCTGCCTTCGAGGATGCGCCTTGCGCCGGTGAAGCCGTCCATTGCGAGAAAGGCGGCGGTCAGGCCGTCGGCCGCCGCCTTGGCGGTGTGCAACTGCTTGGAATCGGCCGCGTCGCGCAGGAATTCCCAGAGTCCCGCCGCCTGCGTGCCGGCCGAGCCGATCGCATGCAGCATCCGAACCGCATCGAGGCCAAGCAGGCGGCCGGTCGCGACCGCTGCTGCGAGCGTGCCGGCGGTTCCAGTCGTGTGGAACACGCGGTAATGCGAGCGACCCAGGAACTCCCCGACCCGGATGCCCACCTCGTAGCCGGCGACCGATGCGGCGATGAGATCGCGGCCCGACGCGCCGACATGCTGGGCGGTGGCGAGCGCGGCCGGGAAGACGACCGCAGCGGGATGAAAGACCGAGCCGTTGTGAACGTCGTCCTGTTCGGAGATGTGCGCCGCCGCCGCATTGACCAGCGCGGCGAAGAGCGGCGAGGTCATGCGGCGCGAAACGAGGATCTCGGAACGCCCTTCGGAGGGACCCATCGTCTCCGCAAGCTTCTCCAGCGCGACAATGGCGCGCTGGCCGGCGCCGGAGAGAACCGAACCGGCCCAGTCGACAAAGAAGTCGATCGTTCGGTCGACCACGGCGTCGGGGATGTCCTCGTAGCGCAGGCCGGCGGCGAACGCCGCGAGCGTGGCGCTTTCCTCGCCCGTTGCCGCGGCCATCGCCGGGTTCTTCTCGCTAGCCATGGAGTGCCTCAAAAGGAGCGTGGCAGGCCCAGTATGTGTTCGGCGACATAGGACAGGATCAGGTTCGTCGAGATCGGAGCGACCTGGTAGAGCCGCGTTTCGCGGAACTTCCGCTCCACGTCGTATTCGGCCGCGAAACCGAAACCGCCGTGGAACTGGATGCACGCATTGGCCGCTTCCCAGGAGGCGTCGGCTGCGAGCAGCTTCGCCATGTTGGCCTCGGCGCCGCAGTCTTCCCGGGCGTCGAATTTCCGGGCGGCCTCGAAGCGCATCAGGTTCGCCGCCGAAATGTTGACATAGGAGCGGGCGATCGGGAACTGCACGCCCTGGTTCTGGCCGATCGGCCGGTCGAAGACGATGCGCTCCTTGGCGTATCCCGTGACCTTGTCGACGAACCACCATCCGTCGCCGATGCATTCGGCGGCGATCAGCGTCCGTTCGGCGTTGAGGCCGTCGAGGATATACCGGAAGCCCTTGCCCTCCTCGCCGATCAGGCATTCGGCGGGAATCTCGAGATTGTCGAAGAAGAGCTCGTTGGTCTCGTGGTTGACCATGTTGCGGATCGGCTTGACCGACATGCCCTTGCCAAGTGCCTGGCGCAGGTCGACCAGGAAGACCGAAAGTCCCTCGGACTTCTTGCGGACCTCGGCGAGCGGCGTCGTGCGCGCCAGCAGGATCATCAGGTCCGAATGCTGGATCCGGCTGATCCACACCTTCTGGCCGTTGACGACGAACCGGTCGCCTTTCCGGACGGCGGTCGTCTTCAGCCTCGTCGTGTCGGTGCCAGTGGTCGGCTCGGTGACCGCCATCGACTGCAGCCGCAATTCGCCGGATGCGATCTTCGGCAGGTAGAATGCCTTCTGCTGCGCGGAGCCGTGCCGCAGCAGCGTGCCCATATTGTACATCTGGCCGTGGCAATGACCGGCATTGCCGCCCGAGCGGTTGATCTCCTCCATCACGACCGTTGCCTCGGTAAGGCCGAGGCCGGAGCCGCCGTAGTCCTCGGGGATCATCGCGGCGAGCCAGCCTGCCCTGGTCAGCGCGTCGATGAACTCGACGGGATAGGTGGCAGCCTCGTCGTGCTTGCGGTGGTATTCCGCCGGGAACTCCGCGCAGAGCGCGCGCAGAGCCTCGCGCATCTCCTGGTGGCTGTCGGGCCTGGGGATCATGTCTTGCCCTTCGTGATGCGGGTGGGGTCGAGGGCGAACTCGGCGAGGATCGCTTCGGTGTGCTGGCCGAGCGCCGGCACCGGGTCGAGTCGCGGCTGCCATCCGTCGCCGCTGACCGGTTTCAGCGCCGGCAGCGGGCCGGCCGGCGAGCCAATCTCGGCCCAGCGACCGCGCGCGGCGAGCTGCGGGTGCGCCCAGAGCGCGGCCATGTCGCTGATGCGCGCCGTCCCGATGCCGGCCCGTTCGAGGCGCTCGACCGCCTGCGCGGAGGTCATGGCCGCGAAGGTCGCGACGATGACAGGTTCGATCGCCTCCCTGTGGTCGGCGCGTCCGGCGTTGCCTTGGAACCGCTTGTCGGCGGCCATGTCCGGCCGCAGCAGCACGCCTTCGGCGAAGGCCGCCCATTCACGGTCGTTCTGCAATCCGAACAGCACGCCGCCGTCCGCGGTGTCGTAGGGACCATAGGGATAGATGGTGGCATGCCCGGCGCCGTTGCGCGGCGGGGGCGGCGCGCCGTCCATGGCGAAATACATCGGAAAGCCCATCCATTCGGCCATGGCTTCGAGCATCGACACCTCGATGTTGTCGCCTGCGCCCGTCCGGCCCCGGTTGATCAGGGCGGCCAGGATGGACTGATAAGCCGTCACGCCGGCGGCGATATCGGCGATGGAGATGCCGGCCTTGGCCATCTCGTCCCGGGTGCCGGTGACGGACAGGAACCCGGCCTCCGCCTGGATCAGCAGATCGTAGGCCTTGCGCCGCTCGGCCGGGCCGCCGCTGCCGTAGCCCGAAATCGAGCAGGTGATGAGCCGGGGGTGCCTGGTGCGCAACGTCTGATGGTCGAGGCCGAGCCTTGCTGCCGCGCCGGGCGCGAGGTTCTGCACGAAGACGTCCGCTTCGGCGATGATGCGGTCGAGCGCCTCGATCGCCGCCGGCTCCTTGAGGTCGAGCGCGAGACTTTCCTTCGAACGGTTCGTCCAGACGAAGTGGCTGGCAAGGCCGCGCGCGCGCCTGTCGTAGGCGCGGGCGAAGTCGCCGCCATCGGGGCGCTCCACCTTGATGACGCGTGCTCCGTTGTCGGCCAGCAGCCGCGTGCAGTAGGGCGCGGCGATCGCCTGTTCCAGCGAGACGACCAGCAGCCCGTCGAGTGGCCGGTTCATGCGAGCCTCGCTTCGGCAGTCATGGCGAGATGGCCCTGCGCATTCGCCGCCCAGAGCCTGACGAGGCCGTCGTCGCCAGGCGGGGTGGCATTGACGCTCATCCGGCCACCGTCGAACAGCGGCGATACGGCGCGGAAGGAAAAGTCCGCGATGCGCGAGGAGGGGGCGTTGCGCCGCACGAGATCGACCAGCAGCGTGGCGGTGAGCGGACCGTGCACGACCAGCCCCGGATAGCCTTCTTCGCGCGTGACGTAGTCCCTGTCATAGTGGATGCGGTGGCCGTTGAAGGTGAGCGCCGAATAGCGGAAGAGCTGGACGGCGTCGGGCACGAGTTCGCGCCGCCACGCGCCAGGCTCGACCGTCTTCGGCGCGGCTTTCACCGCCGGCGTCTCCAGGCCGCGATAGACGATGTCGTGCTCGTCGACGATGGCCGCGGCCTCGCCGTCGCGGCCGATCTCGTGACGCACGGTGACGAAGACCAGCGGGCCGCTCGAACCATCCTTGGCGGTGACGGACGTGATGGTCGAACGCCGCACGATCCTGTCGCCTACCCTCACGTCGCCGGGGAATGCGATGCGGCTGCCGGCCCACATGCGGCGTGGCAGTTCGTGCACCGGCGGCAGGAAGCCGCCGCGCTTCGGATGCCCGTCCGGGCCGATTTCCGACTGGCGCGCATCGGGCAGGAAGAACAGCCAGTGACCGAGCGGCGGGACGCTGTCGCCGTCTTTCGCATGCGGGTCGTCGCGGTCGAGCGTCGCGGCGAGCCGGTCGAGCGGGCCTGACGTCACCCGGTCGTGGTGTTCCTCGGTCCGTCCGATCCAGTCGGAATAGCCGCCGTCGCCCATCGCTTCACGCGGCCTCGAACCTGATGTCCTGCGCGCCGTGCCAAAGGGCGCGCCGGCCGACCTCCGGCAGGAGGTCGAGGCCGGTGGTCAGGGTGATGAAGTGATTGCCGGCGAGCTGGCCCATCTTGCTGGCAAAATGCACGCCGCCATAGGCGAGCAGGATTTCGGTCTCGGAGATGCCGCCGGGGTAGAGAAGGATCTGACCCGGCGCCGGGTAGCTCGTGTGGTTCTCGTAGCCGACCCCGAAGTCGAGATCGCCGAGCGGGATCCACACGCCCTCGCCGCTCCATCGCACGTGCACAACCTTGCTTTCGAAGGGCAGGCGCTCCGCAAAGGCGGCTGCCGTCCGCGGCGCCTTTTCGGTTTCGAGGCGAGCCTCGAACACCATGTCGGCGATGGTGATTTTCAAGCTGGTCACGGCCCCTCCCTGTCGGGCTTTTCCTCCCGCCCCCAGCGATCCAGAATCTCGTATCGATTGATATGAAATCCAGATTAATGTGGAACGCCAATGGCTTAAGTCGTTATGTACGATAAAGAATATTCTGGATTTTTCAATGCGGTCATGTTCCTATCAACGCGATTGGAACAATCCAACACGCCGCCGAGACGGCCACAATGGGAGCACAGGACATGGCAAAGAAGGAAATCATCTGCGCATTCGGCACCGACATCGATTCCGTCGCGGGCTGGATCGGCTCCTATGGCGGCGGGGATTCGCCATCCGATATCCAGCGCGGCATTTTCGCCTCCGAGGTCGGCGTTCCCCGTCTTCTGCGCCTGTTCAAGAAATACGACATCAAGACCAGCTTCTTCGCTCCGGGCCATTCCATCGAGACCTTCCCGAAGGAGATCGAGAAGATCGTCAAGGACGGCCATGAGCTCGGGGCCCACGGCTACCTGCACGAGAACCCGATCGCCATGACGCCGACCCAGGAAGAGGCGGTGCTCGTCAAGTCGATCGAACTCATCCAGAAGTTCTCCGGCAAGAAGCCGCGCGGCTACGTTGCTCCGTGGTGGGAAATGTCGAACTCGACCGCCGCGCTGCTTCAGAAATACGGCTTCAAGTATGACCACAGCCAGGGCTATCGCGATTTCCAGCCCTTCTATGCGCGCGTCGGCGACAGCTGGAACGTCATCGACTATTCCAAGAAGGCCGAGGATTGGATGCATCCTCTCAAGCACGGCAAGGAGATCGACCTCGTCGAGATCGGCGCCAACTGGTACGTCGACGACCTGCCTCCGATGATGTTCATGAAGAAGGCGCCGAACAGCCACGGCTTCGTCAATCCGCGCGATATCGAGGATTTGTGGCGCGACGCCTTCGACTGGGTCTATCGCGAGATGGATTATGCGGTGTTCGCCTTCACAATCCACCCCGACGTCGCAGGCCGTCCGCAGGTGCTGATGATGCTCGAGCGCCTGATCGAACACATCAACGGCAAGACCGGCACGCAGTGGATGACTTTCGAGGAAATCGCCGCCGACTTCCGCAAGCGCTATCCTTTCAAGGGCAAGGGGCGGCCGGAAGTCATCTGAGCGTTCACAGGGCGAGCCGGCGGCTGTAGGATGCCGCCGGTGCCAATGCCGACGCCGAAAGAGGCCAGATCATGTGTTCAGCATGCGGATTTCCGGCGGCGCCCGGCCATTGGACCGAGGCCGGGGCGACGACCCCGCATGATCGCCTGCGCGCCCGCTTTCGCCGCGCGCAGGTCCTGCGGTCGGTGCTGCCCGCCTACGGGCTGACG
The DNA here is from genome assembly GCF_040813675.1 of Mesorhizobium marinum. Classification (NCBI taxonomy): domain Bacteria; kingdom Pseudomonadati; phylum Pseudomonadota; class Alphaproteobacteria; order Hyphomicrobiales; family Phyllobacteriaceae; genus Mesorhizobium; species Mesorhizobium marinum. The sequence goes on from NZ_JBFOCI010000001.1 coordinate 23,592, forward strand.
GCGCATGACGGCGCGGACGTGCCGGGAATTCAGCTTGGCACCCTGTCCGGCGCAAACGCCATCGTGCGCGACCTCGAGGAAGTCTGGAGGGAAGCCGAGAGGCTCACCGGACAGGCAATCGATCCACTGGATCCCCGCTTCATCGGCGACGCCGACTGACCCCCGTGGCTGACGGTCCGATGGACGTTCGACTTCCACCCGGCAAATTTGACAACCGCGACGATGCGGGCGGTCCGGTCGCCGGCGCGGCGGACAACCGCATGCGGCTCACGCTACTGGGCGGCTTCCTCGGCTCCGGCAAGACGACGTGGCTGCGGCATCATCTGCACCACGGCCTGTTCGCCGACGCGTTCGTCGTCGTCAACGAGGCGGCGGAGACGTCGGTAGACGATGCACTGCTTAGCCAGTCGGCCGAGCTTGCCGTGGTGTCGGGGGGCTGCGCCTGCTGCGAGGCGCGCGACGAACTGGTCGCCCTGCTGCGGTCGATCTGCGACAAGCGCGTCAGCGCCGAAAGCGCGCGGCCAGACCGTATCGTCATCGAGACCAGCGGCCTTGCCGATCCGGCTCCGATCGTCGCGGCTATCCGTTCCGATCCCGTTCTGGCGCATCACATCGTGATTTCCGGGATCGTCGTCGCGGTCGACGCGGTCTACGGGCTGGACCAGTTGCGCCAGGAGCCGCTCAGCCGGCGCCAGATGGAGCTCGCAGACCTGCTGGTGGTCACCAAGCTCGACGAGGCCGACGAGGCGGCGCTGACGCGGCTGCTGGCGACGCTGAAGGCGATCAACCCGGGCGCCGCGATTTCCGGCGCCGTGAAGGGCAGCGATGTCGCCCTGCCGGATCATTCCGGGGCCGAGCCCGAGGAACTCGACGCGCTGGGCGAGGCCGCAGGCGGCCTGCCGATCCGCGCGCTGAAGCTCGACATCGGCGAGGACATCGACTGGACGGCCTTCAGCGTGTGGCTGAGCGCGCTGATCCATGCACGCGGCGACGACATCTTGCGCGTCAAGGGCGTGGTGACGGCTCCGTCCGGTCGCCTCCTCCTGCAGAGCGTGCGCAAGATCGTGCAGTCGCCGGAGATCCTGCCAGCCGACGCGGCCGGCGACGACAACAGCCTGGTCTTCATCGGTCGCGGGTTCCGGGCCGAGCAGCTCGACCGGTCGCTGCGCCATTTTGCCGGGCTGCGGGGCTAGGCCGTTCCCGGTGCCGGAAAGGGCCCGGCCCGGAAATGCGAAAACGAGGGGAGGGAGCATGACCGACGACGTCTACGCCAGGCAACAGTTCGGCCAGAAGATCGGTTTCGGCAGGCTGCCGGCGCTGCTGGTCGTCGATTTCGTCAACGGCTTCACCGATCCGGACATCCTCGGCGGCGGCAACATCCTCGACGCGGTCGAGGCGGCGAAGCCGCTGCTCGCCTTCTTTCGCCGCGCGAAGCTGCCGGTCGTCTTCACGCGAATCGTCTATGCCGACGACGGCGCCGATGCCGGCGTCTGGTGCCAGAAGGTGCCGCGGCTGCGCGACCTCATCGAGAAGTCGCATGCCAGCCAGGTCGTCGATGCGCTGGCGCCGGCCCTTGGCGAACTCGTCATCCGCAAGACGCAGGCCTCGGCGTTCTTCGGCACCCATCTCGGCGCGCATTTCGTGGCAAGGGGCGTCGATACGATCGTCCTTGCCGGCTGCACCACGTCGGGCTGCATCCGCGCCAGCGCGATCGATGCGATGAGCATGAACTACCGCGTCACGGTAGCGAAGGACTGCGTCGGCGACCGCGCGCTCGGCCCGCACGAGGCGAACCTGTTCGACATGGGCCAGAAATACGCGGACCTGATGACCGGCGCCGAGATCGTCGAACTCCTGGGGAGCCGGCTGGACGCGCGATAGGAGACTCGCACGTCGCTTCGCGGGCTTGACCGGCTGCTTTGCCCTGTTCGTCTGCCGCACGCCGTCCGGATCGGCGCGAATCTGCTGATTCACAGCTAGAATCAGGCCGCAGCAGCGTGGCCGATACAAGATTTTAGGGATTTCGGATGGTGGGCGTGACAGGGATTGAACCTGTGACCCCTACGATGTCAACGTAGTGCTCTCCCGCTGAGCTACACGCCCATCCGACCGGAGCGCATACACCACTTTTGCCCGGGCGCGTCAATAGCGGTCTGGGCGGCTCTGAAGATTATGCCGCAGGGCGGTGCGGCGGCCGAAACGGTGGGCACGACCGAGGCGTTCCGGCGCATGCACGGTCGCGTTCGCGCGCGCCGCCGACCTGCCGCAGCGGAATTCGCTCAGGCCGCCTGCAACATCTTCTCGACCTCGTTGACGAGGTCGCGCAGGTGGAAAGGCTTCGACAGGATCTTGGCGTCCTTCGGAGCCTTCGAATCGGGATTGAGCGCGACCGCTGCGAAGCCGGTGATGAACATCACCTTGAGGTCGGGGTCGATCTCGGTGGCGCGGCGGGCGAGTTCGATGCCGTCCATCTCGGGCATCACGATGTCGGTCAAGAGCAGCGAGAACGGCTCCTCGCGCAGCCGCTCGTAGGCGCTTGCGCCATTGTCGAAATCGCTGACGTCGTAGCCGGCGCGCTCGAGCGCCTTGACCAGAAACCGGCGCATGTCGTCGTCGTCTTCCGCAAGCAGAATGCGTGTCATCCCAATCCCGTCCGCTTCGCCCACCGGCCCGCTCCCAAACCGGCCTGTTAACCATGCTGTATATGAAGCCTGGCCGGTAAACATCAAGTGAATGTTGCTGGCCCCAGCGCTTGGCGAACCGGGGCTCGCGCGGGCGCTGGACAGCGGACCCGCCTGATGTCAGTTTCGCCCGATGAAGGTGTTCCGCTCATGAATGCGGCCGACGATTTTGCGATCGTGCCGCCGTTCACAATCCGCGAGAGCGCGGAGCAGCGGGTCCCGTTCGTCTTCAACTCGCCGCACAGCGGCAGCCACTATCCCGAGCGATTCCTGGCGCTGGCCAGGCTCGACGGCGTGGAGATACGCCGCTCGGAGGACTGCTATGTCGACGAGTTGTTCGGCGCCGCACCCCCGCTTGGCGCACCGCTTCTCGCGGCCAATTTCCCGCGCGCCTATCTCGACGTGAACCGCGAGCCCTGGGAACTCGACCCGCGCATGTTCACCGAACCGGTGCCGCCCTTCGCCAACATCCGGTCGGCTCGGGTTGCCGGCGGCCTCGGCACGGTGCCCAAGCTGGTCGGCGAGGGCCTCGACATCTACGCCTGCCGGCTGCCGCTCGCCGAGGCGGTGGGTCGGATCGAAGCGGTCTACAAGCCCTACCACGACGCGCTGAAGCACCTGCTGACCCGCACCCATGCCCGCTTCGGCTATGCGGTTCTGGTCGATTGCCATTCGATGCCGGCCAGCATTCGCATCGGCGACGGCGGGGTGCGCCCGGATTTCATTATCGGCGACCGTTTCGGCGTTTCGGCCAACCGCGCGCTGACCGAGGCTGCGATCGCCTCGCTGGCGTCGATGGGCTATGCGGTCGCGCACAACAAGCCCTATGCCGGCGGTTTCATCACGGAACACTACGGCAGGCCGGCGCGCGGGCTGCATGCGCTGCAGATCGAGATCAATCGCGGTCTCTACATGAACGAGCGTACGCTCGAGCGCACCGCCGGCTTCCATGCGCTGGCCGAGGATCTCACGCGGTTCATGTCCGAACTGATGGCGATGCCCGACCACAACTTCCTCGACGATCCCCTGGACCGGAGGCTGGCGGCCGAATAGGACGCCGGAGGCGGTGCGGTCAAAAAAAGACCGCATCGTTACCGACGCGGTCGAAGTCTAGGGAGGAAACGCCCAAGGAGGGCATGGACAGGAGAACCTGTCCGAATCAGAGAATATTGTGCGATGCACAAATGTCAACGAGGCCCAAACCGCTTTTGTCAGACTTAATGAAGATTATGACCGAATCGGCCTGTTCGTTGTATTTTTGCATCGCCCTTTGCCATCAGGAGATGTGTTTTGCACGTACCGGTTGAGTTTTTCAGGCGGATTGCCAGCGCGGCGGCACAGGAAACCCTGCCGCGGTTCCGCCGATTCGGCGACATCCTGAACAAGGTTGAGGGCGGCTTCGACCCCGTGACCGAGGCCGACAGGGAGGCCGAGCAGGCGATCCGGGCACTGATCAAGGCGGAACATCCGGGCCACGGAATCCTCGGCGAGGAGTTCGGTGCGGAGAACGCGACCAGCGATCATGTCTGGGTGATCGATCCGATCGACGGCACGCGTTCGTTCATCTCCGGCGTTCCGCTCTGGGGCACGCTGGTCGGTCTGACCCACAAGGGCGACGCGGTGGCGGGCATGATGGCGCAGCCGTTCACCGGCGAACTGTACTACGCGAGCGCTGGCGAAGCATGGCTCGAAGGGCCCGAGGGCGACCGCCGGCGGCTGTCGACCCGCCGAACTACAGGCCTCGACCAGGCGACGCTCTGCACGACGACGCCTGCGCTGTTCCAGGGCGACAGGCGCGTCGCCTACGATCGGCTCGAGAATGCCGTGCGGATGCCGCGCTACGGCACCGACTGCTACGGCTACGCCATGCTTGCCGCTGGCAATGTCGACCTGGTGGTCGAGGTCGGGCTGCAATCCTACGACATCGTCGCGCTGATCCCGATCATCGAGGCCGCCGGCGGAATGATCACCGAATGGAACGGGGGACCGGCGGAGGAGGGCGGCGGCATTGTCGCCGCGGCGACCCCGGAACTGCATGCGGCGGCGATGGAGATGCTGCATGCCGGCCGCAGCGACCCGGTCGGCTAGGCTGGGCCTGGGATCGCAGAGCGGCTTCGCCTACAGCGAGGGATGTGACAGTTCCAGCCTGGCGTCGTTGCCGGGCACGAAGGCGTCGAAGGCGGCGAGAAGCTGCTCCCGGAAGATGTCGGCTTCCTGCAGGAGTTCATGGCGGGCGCCGGCGATGGTCAGGATCTGGCCACCGCGCAGCCGCCGCGCGTAGTCGGCGATCGCCCGGGTGGAGACGACCTCGTCATTGCCGGCGCCGACGAACATGATCGGGATGTTGATCCGCTGCATGAACTCCGGATCCTGAACGATCTCGACCGCCCGGCAGGCGGCGCGGATCCAGGCGACGGTCGGCCCGCCCAGCGCCAGCTTGGGAAATTTTTCGTAGAGTTCCATGTTGCGCCGGTAGCGGCCGATGTCGGTGGTCAGCTTGTTGGTCGCGAAGGGCGGCGACCGGCGCGGCCTGGCCCCCCAGGCGCCGTACATGCGGCCGAGCCCCATCCAGTAGAGCACCCCTGCGATGCGGGCGATCGTCGGCATCGAAAGCGGCAGGCCGATATAGTCGAAGAAGGGCGCGGCCAGCACCATGCGCTGCACCCGGTTCACGAGCGATGGCGTGGCGAGCAGCGCGATCAGCGATCCCGTCGAATGGCCGAGAATGTAGTACGGCCCGCGGCAATCCGGCAGCACGACCTCCTCGAAGAAGCTGTCGAGGTCCTTCACGTAACTGGCGAAGTCGCGCACGTGCCCGCGCTGCGGATCGCGCAGCAGGCGATCCGATCCGCCCTGGCCGCGCCAGTCGAACGTGGCCGCCGTGAAGCCGCGCTCGGACAGGTTGCGCGCCGTTTCGAAATATTTCTCGATGCACTCGTTGCGGCCCGAAAGGATGATGACCGTTCCCTTCAGCGGCCTGGCCACGGCGGGAAACCGGCCATAGCGCAGCTTCTTGCCATCGACCGTCGTGAAATATCCGCCGATCGCCTTTTCAGGCGGCGGGTTGCTGGGGATTACGTTGAAGACGTCCGTCATGGGGCGCTTTCGCGACGATGGAGTAGCGCCTTGGCCTGCGTGGCGCCGTCAGGTGATAGAAAGCGTCTGGCGAGAATGCAAGGAACGAGTTTCCGCCAAGGCAGGGACGGAAGGCCGGAAGACCGCTTTTGGCGGGCTTCCGGCCCGGTCGAGCCGGGGAAGGGACGTTGCACCCGGATCGGCCTCGGAGCGATGCGGGCCGCGCATCGCCTCGTCACGATGCAGAGACTAGCCCGGCAACCCTGAACGCGACCCGAAGCGACGGTTCATGGCGCGTTCATCGGCCCCGGCCGGCCGATTGGGGGCGAGACCGGATGGCAGTCTTGAAATGCCCTGTTTCGCTCCCCAGATCATTCCTGCGGTCGCCGATCTCGGGACCGCTGGTCCAGCCGGAATGCCAAGGGGCTTCAAGCCGGGTTCTGCAAGGGATCAAACGCAAACCATGTTGCTCGACAGGAGAACAAACCCATGCGTCACGTTGATTTTTCGCCGCTCTACCGTTCGACCGTAGGCTTCGACCGCCTCTTCACGATGCTCGATTCGCTTGGCCAGCCCGACAGCGGCCAGTCCTATCCCCCCTACAACATCGAGCGCACCGGCGAGGACGCCTATCGCATCTCCATGGCCGTCGCCGGTTTCTCGGAGAAGGACATCGCAATCGAGGCTCACCGCAACGTCCTGTCCGTCAAGGGCGAGCGCAAGGAAGAGGCCAATGACGAAGGCTCCGAGGTGCTCTATCGCGGCATTGCCGCGCGCAGCTTCGAGCGCCGATTCCAGCTTGCGGACCATGTCGAGGTGCTCGGCGCCCAGCTCAAGAACGGCCTTCTGCACATCGACCTGAAGCGCACGGTTCCGGAGGAACTGAAGCCGCGCAAGATCGAGATCGGCAATGGCGGCAAAGCCAAGCAGATCGAGGCCAAGGCCGCGGCCTGACCCGTCGTCTCCTCCCGAGACGGAAGCGGCGCCGAAAGGCGCCGCTTCTTTTTTGTAGAATGACGTCGTTCGGCTAGCCGATCAGATCGCCGAACCGGTCGACCTCGTCTTGCGTCGTCGCGAAGCTGGTGACGAAGCGCCACAGCTTTTCTCCGGTCGCCACGCCATCGAAGCCGTGCGGCGTCAACCAGTCGTAGAAGCGCGCACCTTTGTCCTGCAGCGCCTGTGCATGCACCGGCGGCATGATTGCGAATACCTCGTTCGCCTGGGGCTCCCAGGCGAGGCGCATCGCGCCGGAGTGGCGGATGTGCCCGGCGAGCCTGTCGGCCATGGCGTTGGCGTGCCGCGCCGTTTCGAGCCACAGGTCGTCCTGGAAATAGGCGCTGAACTGGGCGGCGATGAAGCGCGACTTGGAAAACAGTTGCGCGGCGCGCTTTCGGATGAAGCCGAACTCCTTCGCCCTTGCTGTGTCGAAGTGAATGACGGCCTCCGCGCACCAGCAGCCGTTCTTCGTGCCGCCGAAGGACAGCATGTCGACGCCGCTCTTCCACGTCATCTCTGCCGGCGTCGCGCCGAGCGAGACGAGGGCATTGGCAAAACGCGCCCCATCCATGTGCAGCGGCAGCGCGTGTTCCCTTGCGACGGCGGCGATATCCCTGATCTGCTCGATCGAATACACCGTGCCGATCTCCGTGGCCTGGGTGATGGAGACCGCCGCAGGCCGGCCGGCATGCACATTGTCGCCGGCGAAGCGCCCGACCGCCGAAGCCAGCGCGCCCGGGTCAATCCGACCGAGCGATCCGTCGACGCCGAACAGGCGCGAACCTCCCATGAAGTATTCCGGCGCGCCGCATTCGTCCTCGATGAGATGCGATTCGCGGTGACAGAAGGACAGGCCGCCCGGCTTGTCGGCGCTGACCAGCGACAAAGCGTTGGCGGCTGTCCCCGTGCCGACGAAGAACACGGCGACTTCGCGCTCGAAGATTTCGTTGAACCGGCGGGCGACCGCCCTGTCCAGATCGCCGTTGCCGTACGCCGGATCGAAGCCCGAAGCACGTGCCGAAAGGCCGGCGGCGATGCTCGGATGCGCGCCTGCCCAGTTGTCAGATGAAAAGATCACGATTCTTGTCCCGGTCCCATTGGAGGCGCGCAACCTGACCGTTTTTGCGCGGCGACTGCAAGAGCCACGCAGGCCGGAATCCTGGCCGCCGGGGCAACCTCCAGCGGAATCTCAGGACGGTAAATTCGGGGCGTCGCGCAATTTTCTTTCGCCGACCGCACCTTTTTTTGCCGAATCGGTCTTGTAAGCGGCCCTGGTTTCTGCAATAAGAATATAGGACAGTAGTGCTGTCTTATTTATCCGCGCATGAACCGGCGGTTTGGCGTATTGTGGTCGCCCCGCCGGCTTTGCGCGCGCCGCTGCCGCTGCGAAGACGAACCCGCCCCCTCGGCACGCCCGGGAAGGCCAGGAACGGAGACGATGTTGATGACGGACTTTGCGCCCTCTGTGACGGAGCAGACCGTGCCCGCCCAGACGAGCGGTGCGTCCGTCAAACGCGCCGGCCTATCCAGCTTGCCGGGCTTGCCGGAAGCGCAGGGCCTCTACGATCCGAGGAACGAGCACGACGCCTGCGGCGTCGGCTTCATCGCCCAGATGAAGGGCGTGAAGTCGCACAAGATCGTCGAGGACGGTCTGTTCATGCTGGAAAACCTCACCCATCGCGGCGCGGTCGGCGCCGACCCGCTGGTCGGCGATGGCGCCGGCGTGCTGGTTCAGATCCCCGATGCGCTTTTCCGCGAGGACATGGCCAGGCAGGGCATCGAGCTGCCGGCGCCCGGACAGTATGGCGTCGGCCACTGGTTCATGCCGCAGGACGCGGCGATGCGCGACCACATTGACGAAATCATCCGCGAATCGGCCCAGTCGGAAGGCCTGCCGCTGATCGGCTTCCGCGACGTTCCGGTCGACAATGCCTCGCTGTCCAAGGCGCCCGAAATCGCCGCGGCCGAGCCGCATCATCGCCAGGTCTTCATCGGCCGCACGCCCGACATCGACAACGACGAGGAGTACGAGGCGCGCCTCTACCTGCTGCGCAAGGTCATCTCCGGCCGCATCTATGCGGAGAACGAGAACAAGGACATCGGCGCCTATTGCGTCTCGCTGTCGGCGCGCACCATCGTCTACAAGGGCATGTTCCTGGCCAACCAGGTCGGCGCCTACTACAAGGACCTCAAGGACCCGCGCTTCGAGACCGCGCTGATCCTCGTCCATCAGCGCTTCTCGACCAACACCTTCCCGTCGTGGAAGCTGGCGCACCCTTACCGCATGGTCGCCCACAACGGCGAAATCAACACGGTCCGCGGCAACAACAACTGGATGGCGGCGCGCCAGGCCTCGGTCGATTCCGAGCTGTTCGGCAACGACATCTCCAAGCTGTGGCCGATCTCCTACGAGGGACAGTCGGACACCGCGTGCTTCGACAACGCGCTCGAGTTCCTGTTCCAGGGCGGCTACACGCTGGCGCACGCCATGATGATGCTGGTTCCGGAAGCCTGGGCCGGCAACAAGCTCATGGATGCCGACCGCAAGGCGTTCTACGAGTATCATGCCGCCCTGATGGAGCCGTGGGACGGCCCGGCGGCGCTCGTCTTCACCGACGGCCGCCAGATCGGCGCGACCCTCGACCGCAACGGGCTGAGGCCCGCCCGCTACATCGTCACCGACGACGACCGGGTGATCATGGCCTCGGAAGCGGGCGTGCTGCCGGTGCCCGAGGAGAAGATCGTCACCAAGTGGCGCCTGCAGCCGGGCAAGATGCTGCTGATCGACCTGGTGAAGGGCCGCATCATCTCGGACGACGAGATCAAGGCTGAGATCGCCACCAAGCACCCCTACAAGCAGTGGCTGGCCAACACACAGTTGATCCTGGAGGACCTGAAGCCGGTCGAGCCGCGCGAACTGCGGCGCGACGTGTCGCTGCTCGATCGCCAGCAGGCCTTCGGCTACACGCAGGAAGACACCAAGCTCCTGATGTCGCCGATGGCGACGACGGGCCAGGAAGCGGTCGGCTCGATGGGCACCGACACGCCGATCTCGGCGATGTCGGATCGCACGAGGCTGCTCTACACCTATTTCAAGCAGAACTTCGCCCAGGTCACCAACCCGCCGATCGACCCGATCCGCGAGGAGTTGGTGATGAGCCTGGTGTCCTTCATCGGGCCGCGGCCCAACATCTTCGACCTGGTCGGCTCCTCGCGGCGCAAGCGGCTCGAGGTGCGCCAGCCGATCCTCACCAATGGCGACCTCGAGAAGATCCGCTCGATCGGCCATACCGAGGACCGGTTCGATACCAAGACGATCGATATCACCTACGCGGCCGCGGAAGGCGCCGCCGGCATGCCGGCGGCCATCGAGCGGCTTTGCGAACGCGCCGAGGCGGCCGTCGCCGGCGGCTACAACATCATCATCCTATCCGACCGCCAGATCGGACCGGACCGCATCGACATCCCGACGCTGCTGGCCACCGCCGCTGTGCACCACCACCTCATCCGCAAGGGGCTGCGCACCTCGGTCGGCCTCGTGGTCGAGTCCGGCGAACCGCGCGAGGTGCATCACTTCTGCTGCCTCGCCGGCTACGGCGCCGAGGCGATCAACCCCTATCTCGCCTTCGACACGCTGATCGACATGCACAGGCGCGGCGAGTTCCCGCCGGAGGTCGACGCCACGGAGGTGGTCACCCGCTACATCAAGTCGATCGGCAAGGGCATGCTCAAGGTCATGTCCAAGATGGGCATCTCGACCTACCAGTCCTATTGCGGCGCGCAGATTTTCGACGCCGTCGGCCTGAAGTCGGATTTCGTGGAGAAGTACTTCACCGGGACCGCCACCACCATCGAGGGCGTCGGTCTGGAGGAGATCGCCGCCGAGACCGTTTCGCGCCATGCCTCCGCCTTCGGCGACGACCCGGTCCTGCGCAACGCGCTCGAGGTCGGTGGCGAATACATGTACCGCATGCGCGGCGAGGCCCATATGTGGACGCCCGACGCGGTTGCATCGCTGCAGCACGCCGTGCGGCAGGGATCATGGTCGACCTTCAAGGAATTCTCCGCGCAGATCGACAGCGAGACGGCGCGGGCCCAGACGATCCGCGGCCTGTTCAAGATCAGGCTCGCCGGCGAGACCGGGCGCGATCCCGTGCCGCTCGACGAGGTCATGCCGGCTGCCGACATCGTCAGGCGGTTCTCGACCGGCGCCATGTCGTTCGGCTCGATCAGCAGAGAGGCGCACACGACGCTTGCCATCGCCATGAACAGGATCGGCGGCAAGTCGAACACGGGCGAGGGCGGCGAGGAGCCGGATCGCTACCTGCCGCTGCCGGGCGGCGGGGCCAACCCAGAGCGCTCGGCGATCAAGCAGATCGCATCGGGGCGCTTCGGCGTCACCACCGAATATCTCGTCAATTCCGATGTCATGCAGATCAAGGTGGCGCAGGGCGCCAAGCCAGGCGAAGGCGGTCAGTTGCCCGGCCACAAGGTCGACGCGACGATCGCCAAGACCCGGCATTCGACGCCCGGCGTCGGGCTGATCTCGCCGCCGCCGCACCATGACATCTATTCGATCGAGGATCTGGCGCAGCTCATCTACGACCTGAAGAACGTCAACCCGGCCGCCGACGTTTCGGTGAAGCTGGTCTCCGAGGTCGGCGTCGGCACGGTCGCCGCCGGCGTCGCCAAGGCGCGCGCCGACCACATCACCATCTCCGGCTATGACGGGGGTACCGGCGCTTCCCCGCTGACCTCGCTGAAGCATGCCGGCAGCCCTTGGGAAATGGGCCTTGCGGAAACGCACCAGACGCTGGTGCTTAACGGCCTGCGCAGCCGCGTCGCGCTGCAGGTCGACGGCGGATTGCGCACCGGCCGCGACGTTGTGATCGGCGCCCTGCTCGGCGCCGACGAGTTCGGCTTCTCGACGGCGCCGCTGATCGCCGCCGGTTGCATCATGATGCGAAAGTGCCATCTCAACACCTGCCCTGTCGGCGTGGCCACGCAGGATCCGGTCCTGCGCAAGCGCTTCAAGGGCACGCCCGAGCACGTCATCAACTACTTCTTCTACGTTGCCGAGGAAGTGCGCGAACTGCTGGCCGCCATGGGCTTCCGGCATATCGACGAAATCGTCGGCGATACCGAACTGCTCGAGAAGCGTGCCGTCATTGCGCACTGGAAGGCGCGCGGCCTCGACTTCAGCCGCATCTTCTACAAGCCCGACGCGCCGCGCGAAGCGACCCACTGGACCGAGCGGCAGAAGCACCCGATCGATGACGTGCTCGACCGCAAGCTGATCGAACTGGCCAGGCCGGCGCTCGATTCGCGCCAGCCGGTGGAGATCGAACTGCCGATCCGCAACGTCGACCGTTCGGCCGGCGCGATGCTGTCCGGCGAGGTGGCCAAGCGCTACCGGCACAAGGGCCTGCGCGAGGACACCATCTCGGTGAAGCTGACCGGCACCGCTGGGCAGTCGTTCGGGGCGTTCCTGGCGCGCGGGATCTCCTTCGAGCTGATCGGCGACGGCAACGACTATGTCGGCAAGGGCCTGTCGGGCGGCCGCATCGTCATCCGCCCGCCCGAGGAATCAAAGATCGTCGCCGAGGAGTCGATCATCGTCGGCAACACCGTGCTCTACGGCGCCACCGAGGGCGAGTGCTACTTCCGCGGCGTCGCCGGCGAACGCTTCGCCGTGCGCAACTCGGGCGCGGCGGTCGTCGTCGAAGGCGTCGGCGACCATGGCTGCGAATACATGACCGGCGGCATCGTCGTCGTCATCGGCAAGACCGGCCGCAACTTCGCGGCCGGCATGTCGGGCGGCGTCGCCTACGTCCTCGACGAGGCCGGCGACTTCGCCGAGCGCTGCAACATGGCGATGGTCGAACTCGAGCCGGTGCCGGAAGAGGACTACCTGCTCGAGAAGCTGCATCATCATGGCGGCGACATCGACCACAAGGGACGTGTCGACGTGTCGGGCGACATGACCAGCCACGACGAGGAGCGGCTGCACCAGTTGATCTCCAACCACGCGCACTTCACCGGCTCGACCAAGGCCCGCACGATCCTCGAGAACTGGGCCGACTACCGGCCGAAGTTCCGCAAGATCATGCCGGTCGAGTACAAGCGGGCGCTGGAAGAGATGGCCCGTATGAGGATGGGCGTGGCGGCGGAATGATACGGTTCGCCATCTTTCCGATGGGCGTGCCGCCCTCACTCAAACCCGGAGCGCGTCCGCGCTGATTGACGGGCCGCTGCTTGCGGCCTTCAATGCCGGGGCTTGTCTCCGGCTGAAGTCAAAACCACGTACGGCCAAGCGGGCCAAGGGTCCCGGTCGAGCGCAGGTCCGAGGTGAACCATGGGCAAGGTAACAGGATTTCTCGAGATCGACCGGCAGGTGCACAAGTACCAGCCGGCCTCCGACCGCATCCGGCATTTCAAGGAATTCACGCTGCCGATGTCGGACAAGGAGGTCGAGAAACAGGCCGCCCGCTGCATGGACTGCGGCATCCCGTTCTGCCACGGGCCGACCGGCTGCCCGATCCACAACCAGATCCCCGACTGGAACGACCTCGTCTACAATGGCGACTGGGACGCGGCGATCCGCAACCTGCACTCGACCAACAATTTTCCCGAGTGGACCGGGCGCATCTGCCCGGCGCCATGCGAGGAAGCCTGCACGCTGAACCTCGAGGATATTCCGGTCGCCATCAAGACGGTGGAGCAGGCGCTCGCCGACAAGGCCTACGAGACCGGCTACGTGCGTCCCTATCCGCCGCAGCAGAAGACCGGCAAGCGGGTTGCGATCATCGGCTCGGGGCCATCAGGCATGGCCGCCGCGCAGCAACTCGGCCGCGCCGGCCACGACGTGCATGTCTTCGAGCGCGAGTCGAAGCCTGGCGGGCTGATGCGCTTCGGCATTCCGGATTTCAAGATGGAGAAGCGCTACATCGATTCCCGCGTCGCTCAGATGGAAGGCGAGGGCGTCACCTTCTTCTGCGGCGTCAATGTCGGCATCGACAGGAAGATCGCCGACCTCCTCGCGGAGTATGACGCGGTGCTCTATTGCGGCGGTTCCGAGACCCCGCGCGCGGCCGGCATTCCGGGCGACGGGCTTCAGGGCGTGCATGACGCCATGCCTTACCTCGTGCAGCAGAACAAGCGCGTCGGCGGAGAGGACATCCAGTCCGTCGCATGGCCGGAGAAGCCGATCCTTGCCAACGGCAAGCATGTTGTCGTGGTCGGCGGCGGCGACACCGCGTCCGACTGCGTCGGCACCGCATTCCGCCAGGGCGCGGTGCGCGTCACCCAGCTCGACATCCGGCCGCAGCCTCCGGAAAAGGAGAACAAGCTGTCGGTCTGGCCGTACTGGGCGACCAAGATGCGCACATCCTCCAGCCAGGCCGAGGGTGCCGAGCGCGAGTTCCAGGTGGCGACGCTGGAATTCATCGGCGAGGACGGCCAGTTGACCGGCGTCAAGTGCTGCGAGGTCGACGAGAAGCGCAAGCCGATCGCCGGCACGGAATTCGTCATCCGCGCCGATCTCGCCTTCATCGCCATCGGTTTCGCCGGCCCGATCGCCGGCGGCGTGACCAGGGAACTCGAAGGCCAGATGAAGCTCGTCACCGACAGCCGGCGCTCGACCAACGTCGCCGCCAACGATCGCGACTACCGCACCAGCGTTGACAAGCTGTGGTCGGCCGGTGACGTGCGCCGCGGCCAGTCCCTTGTCGTCTGGGCCATTCGCGAGGGCCGCCAGGCGGCGCGCGCCATCGACGAAACGCTGATGGGCACGACGGTGCTGCCCGAATAAGGCAGCACCGCGGATCGGCTGTCTAAGCCGGGGGCTGCCGGCATGCCGGAAGCCGTGAGAGTCTTTGCGATCAGGGAATCTTGACAGGGACGTTGCCGAACCCGGTGACATCCGGCTCGACCGAAAGCTCGGCCCGGCGGCGCGGCGCGGCATCTGCCGGCGCCGGCGCGGGTTGGGGCAGGACGGTCGGCGGCGGAGCCGGGGCGATGGGCGTCGCAGGCTCGGCAGTCCCCGCAGGCATGGCCGGTCCCGCTTCTGTCTCGCCGGCATCGGGCGAAGCCGCTTTTTCCTCGGGCGGTTCCGGCAGCACACTCGGCGGCGCGGGAGCGGCCGGGGGAGCCTTGGCTGAGACCGGGGCAGGGATCTGCGAGGGATCGGCAACGGGTCGCGGGGCCGCAGCGGGAGCCGACGCGATCGGGGTGTCGGCGACCGGGGCCGGCAGTTCGCCCGGCGCGGCGCGCAAAGGCGCGGGCGCCGTGTCGGGTGCCTCGGATAGCGGCGCGGAGCGTGCGGGTGGGGCGCTTGCGACGTCTGGCGTCATGCCGACCGCCCTGGCCGCGGCGAAGCCGTCAGTGGGCTCTACCGGGTCGGCCGGGGCGAGCGCAACCGGGGCAACCGGCGCAGGCCTGATTTCACTCGGCGCTTCCTTGGTGGCAGGCAGCGACGCCACTGGCGTCGGCACGGCCTTCAACGGCGCGGCTCGCGCCGGCGCCAGAGCGTCGACGATGCCCGGCTCGGCCAAAGGAACATGCGGCCTGGCTGGCGCGGTATCCGGCTGCGCCGGCGTTGCGTCCGCGACGGGTTCGGACTCCTCCGGGCCTATGGCGTCGCCGGGAAGCGCCGGCACGACATCGTCCACCGGCGCAACGATCTCTTCAACCGGTTCCGGCACCGCCGTCGGAGCCCGGTTGGGTTCGGGACCGATGGATTTCGGCCGCTTGAAGGATTCCAGCGGCGCACCGCGCGACGGCGACCGGTCGAGCGGGTCGCCCTTCGCGTAGTCCGGCGCATGCGCCTTGTCGATCGTCGCCGGCGACGTCATCGGCGGTTCGGCGGCCGCGACATCGGGTGCGGCCTGCACGGGCGAGATTTCGCCGATCCGGTCCGGCTGCACTTCCGGCGGCATGCGCGGCGGGACAGGCGGCTCGGGCTCGGTCAGCACGTTGGAGCGGACCGCGCGGACGGCGGCGCGATCGACGGCCGCCTCCTCCGGCTGCGACGGGGCGGTGCGCCGGTTCAGCGTGGTGTCGATGTTGACATACCGCGTCACCGCGGCGGCGGAGGCCAGTTGGGGCCACGCGAACTGGTCGGCGCGTCCGGCCGGTGGCTTCGGCGCCAGTCCTTCTATCGCCAGCTTTTCGGCGGCGTTCACCGCCTCGCGGCGCGGTTCGGCGATCGCGCCGAGCAGTTCGGCGCCGCCGTCGAGGGCGGGCGTGCGCAACGCGACCGGGCGGGCCGGATCGACAAGGCCTGTCTCGTTAGGGTCGACCAGCACGTCGATGTCGGCCGGTTCCTGCTGCTCGGAGGGTCCGAACGGCCCGAAGATGCGGTAGGCGGGCCTTGCAGCCAGCGCGGAGACCTGCGCGGCGGCGGCGGCCGGGTCCTCGCCCAGCACCCGATAGAGCGGCTTTTCGGCGTAGAAGGCCACCTTGCGCTTGCCGGGTCGTGCGAGATTGATGCCGTCATTGGCGCGCAGGCGCGAGGGCTGGCCGTTGAGGTCGGGGCCGCTCGATACATACGCGCCGTTCTCGTCGACGAAGCCGTCCCAGATGTCGATGAACTCGCCTCCGGCGCCTGTCGCAGCCGTGCGGTAGACGTCGTTGAAGGCGAACATGTCCAGCATCGTCTTCGACGATTTGAAAGGCGGCATGCCGACCCACAAAAGCGGCACGTTGCGCGCGGTGATCGCCTTGGCCAGTCTCTGCGCGCGATCGGCGTACTCGCGGTTCCAGGCCTCGGATCGCACCGTCTCGCGGACGCCGTCGACCAGCATCTGCTGGCGGTCGTTGGCGCCGATCATGACGACGATCGCCGAGGGCCTGTCGGCCTTGATGAGGTCGTCGATCCTGGCCGCCCAATCGTAGAAGTCCTTGCGAACGAAACCCGAGGATCCGTTGCTCCGGTCGACGATCCTGATGTTGGGATTCTGGATGACGGCGGTGGTCAGCCCCTCGGCGAGGCCGCTGGCGAGGAAATCGCCGATGACGAGCACGACCCGGGCATCGGAATGCTTGCTGATGACGGTGACCTGCGGCGGCTCCTCGCCCTCGGCGGGCCGCCTGGCGGCGGTCTTCTTCCTGACCTTCGGCTTGACCATTTCGGCCCGGGGTTCGACGCGCTCGGCGTCGCGTGCACCGAACAGGCGGTTAAGGATACCGATGCGCTCCCGTTCCTGGGCATGGCTGGCGGATGGCGCGAGAATGGCGAAGGCCGCCGTTACGGCGGCCAGCGCGAGGACTAAAGCTGCAAATCGGGATGAGCGAACCTCATTTCCCGTGCCCGCCGCCAATCGGTGCTCCTATCGCTGCCTCAGCCTCAAGAGCACCTCCATGCTCGGGTGGCCGTCCGGCGTCAAGCCCGCCTGGGCCTGAAATGCCTTGATGGCGCTGGTCGAGCCGGAGCCGATCTTTCCGTCGAACTTGCCGTCATAATAGCCGTGGACGGAGAGGCGCTGCTGCAATTCCTGCTTTTCCGCAAAGGAAAGCTTGGTGAACGGCCGATTCCAGTCGCGCACGAGCCCGCCATAGCCGGCGATTTCGTCGGCGAGCAGGCCCACCGCGAGCGCATATTTGTCGGCGTTGTTGTATGCTTTCAACACAAAGAAGTTCTTCGTCGCCAGGAAAGCGGGGCCAGCGCGGCCGTCCAGGACCTTGAGTTCAGCCCGGTCGCCGCCATTCCTGAAGCCCTTGCCGTTGGCGCGGGTCACGCCGATCGACTGCCACTTGGACAGCGTCATCGAGCCGGAGGGGAACTTGCGTCCCGCGGGCAGCTCGACCTCGTAGCCCCAGGTCTTGCCGGTCTGCCAGCCGTTCTTGCGCAGGAGGTTTGCCGCAGTCGCCAGCGCATCGGGTACCGAATTCCAGATGTCGCGCCTGCCGTTGCCATCGAAATCGACCGCATAGGCCTGGTAGCTCGTCGGAATGAACTGCGTGTGGCCCATCGCGCCGGCCCACGAGCCGGTCAGGTGGCTTTCGTCGATGTCGCCCTTCTGCAGGATCTTCAGCGCGGCGATGAGCTGGGTGCGGGCGAACTTTGCGCGTCTCTTGTCGGCGTAGGCGAGCGTCGCCAGCGAACGCACCACGTTGCGCATCACCTTGTCGTTCTTCAGGATCTCGCCGTAGTTCGATTCCATCGACCAGATCGCCAGCAGGATGTGGCGGTCGACGCCGAAGCGGGCCTCGATGCGATCGAGGGTTCCCTTGTACTTGCGCGCCATGGCGCGGCCGACCTCGACCGAATGTTCGTGCACGCGGTTGTCGAAATAGTCCCACACCGGAGCCGTGAACTCCGGCTGGTATTTCGCCTTCTCGAGCACTTCCGGATCGATGCTGTCGACGCCCCTGAAGGCGCGGTCGTAGGTCGAACGGGAAATGCCGTTGTCGGCTGCCGTCTTGCGGAACCCGGCCACCCAGCGCTCGAAACCTGCGTCGGCAAGGGCGGATGGCACTGAAACGGGAGACATCAAGAGGCCGAGGCCGAGGGCGACCATCGCAGCGGCGCCGGCGCGGCGGCTGACCCTGGCGATCAGATGCATTTTATCCTCCTTGGACGATTCAGGAAGGTCATTCATCTCCTGCACGGGTTATGAATCAGTTTACCATGTTCGCCCGAGGGAACAAAAACGCGACCAAACGCTTCACTGCCGGACACGAATTCGTGACTTCTTTCCCGTAATCGCGAAATTCGGCATGAAGATGTCCTAGCGTAAGGAAGCCGCCTAGAATGGGCGGCCTGAGGAAGAGACTGGCATGAAACGAGTTCGCAAGGCGGTATTTCCGGTAGCAGGATTGGGTACGCGGTTTCTGCCCGCGACGAAGGCGATCCCGAAGGAGATGCTGACGGTCGTCGACCGCCCCGTGATCCAGTATGTGGTCGACGAGGCGCGCGAGGCCGGGATCGAGCACTTCATCTTCGTCACCGGCCGCAACAAGGCGGTGATCGAGGATCACTTCGACATCCAGTTCGAGCTGAACCAGACGCTGGCGCAGCGCGGCAAGGACGATCAGATCGCCAAGCTGCAGCGCATGCAGCCGCTGGCCGGCCAGACCAGCTTCACGCGCCAGCAGGAGCCGCTCGGGCTCGGGCACGCCGTGTGGTGCGCACGTGACCTGGTCGGCGACGAGCCGTTCGCGCTGCTCTTGCCGGACATGATCATGCAGTCGCAGAAGAGCTGCATGGCCGGCATGGTCGAACTCTACGAAAAGACCGGCGGCAATGTCGTGGCGGTGCAGGAGTGCGATCCTGCCGACGCGCACAAATACGGCATTGTCGGCAAGGGCGCCGAGAAGCACGGCGGCTTTGAGATCACCTCGATGGTGGAGAAGCCGAAGCCGGGGACGGCGCCGTCGAACCTCTACATCAACGGACGCTACATCCTGCAGCCGGAGATATTCTCGATCCTCGAGAAGCAGGAGCGCGGCGCGGGCAACGAGATCCAGCTGACAGACGGCATGCTGAAGCTGGAGAAGCAGCAGGCTTTCCACGGCTACCACTATCGCGGCCGGACCTATGACTGCGGCTCGCCCGAGGGCTTCGTGGAGGCCAATGTGGCGTTCGCGCTGGCCAGGAGCGACCTTTCCGAGAAGATCGCCGACATCGTCGCCGGGCTATTGGACGAGAAGAAGGGCACAAGGCTGCGCGGCGTCGGCTGATCCCGCCGGCGCCGTCGCTCAGCGCTGGAGCTTGAGTCCCAGGAACACGCTGTTGGTTTCGCTTTCGCGGTCGGGCAGGTTGCTTGTGACGGTCTCGTGCTCGACCCGTCCGACCAGGCCGGTATAGCGGTTGAGCCACCAGGTCAGGCTCGCCTCGGCGTTGAAGATGAAGTCGTAGCCGTCCGACTGGGAATAGTTGCGGTAGCCGAGGCCGACCATCGCGTCGCCGGTGAGGTTCGCCCGCATCGCGCGCTCGACCGACAGGCTCGTCGAGTAGAGCACCGAACCGCTCTCGCCCGGCGTCGTCGTGCCTTCGAGCGCGGTAGAACCGGACAGCTGGACATCGGTTCCGCGCACCGGCGACCAGTTCAACTCCGCAGCGACGGTTGGCGTGGACAGGGATTCCAGCCTGGCGTCGTCAAACTCCTCGGTAATCCAGCCCGCCGAGACCTCGCCCGAGAGCTTTTCGCCGAGGTCGAGTTCGAGGCCGCCGCGCACGGCGTACTGGTCAGACGAACGCCGGTAGCCGGCGGCGTCGACGTCCTGCTGGTACTGGTTGCGCCCGATCTCGGCCTCGACGAAGGGCGTCAGCGCGGGCGATATCTCGTATCCCGCGCGCAGGGCCAGCGTGTAGAGCGTCGCGTTGCGGTCCTTCTGCGATAGGGTGCCTCCGCCGAGAAGATCGGCGTCGCCGTAGCTTTCGTTGCTGACGCCGCCGGTAACGCCGAAACGCGTCTTGCCGATGGCCTTTTCCAGGCCAAGGGTGCCGCCTACCGTCTGCGCGTAGGGTTCGTCGACCGTGCCGGGGATGACGACCGGGGATGCAGCGGATTCGGGGGCGAGCGAATAGGTGAACGTACCGGTGGCGCGGTAGTCCTTGCCCAGTTCAAGTTCCATCTGCGCGTCCACGCCGCCCTCGACGTCTTCGATCTCCTCGCCGGACAGCGTCTTGCGGAAGGTCCCGTAGGCATCGACCGATGCGCTGTGGCTCGTCCAGTCGGACGTCGCATTGAGGCGCAGCGTGGTTTCCGAGAGCACCGCTTCGGACCCGTCGGCGGACGAATCGGCGTTTGACGTCGCGGTGACTCCGCTTTCGAGCGTCGGCTTCAGGATGAAGCTGCCCCAGCGGATTCCGAGGGCCTCGTAGGGATCGTCGTCGGTCGGCCGGTCCAGTCCCTCGATCGCCTGCGCGCGCTGCGTTCCCTCATCGAGAGGCTGGTTCTCTACCGAATCGACGGCAGGTTGGCGTACCGTCCCGGTGGTGGTGTCATCGGTTTCGGTGGCGGTTGGCGATGCCACGGTCGCCGTCGTGCGGGCGCTCGCCGCGGCGTCACCGGAGAACGCGGTCGCGTCATCGTCGGCTGGATCGGTCAAGGCTCCCGGGCTGATCGGAACGTAGGGCGGCGCGATGCCGCCGGAGCCCGATGCACCTCCCTGGTCGGCATCTTCCAGGCCGATTCCGCCGCGCAGGCCGCCGGCGTCCTGGGCATGGGCGGGCATCGACAGCCCCGCGGCCGATGCCGTCAGGATCAACGCCTGAAGGATGCCCAAACCGGCTTGTTTCCCTGTCTTTGAATGCGCCGGCGGCATCTCGTCCCGAATTCCATGAGGCGCGACGCGCCATGCTTACCGAACGGTAAACACCGATGGTTAATGGAGCGTTGAGAATGCGCAGGCGCCCGACATGTTCGGCCCGATGATTGTGTTGGACAGGCGTGGCGCGAAGCGCTATGCGCAGCGCCATGCAGCCCGCACCCAGCAAGAAGCCTCCCGCGCGCAGCGCCTCGATCGCGTCGGCGCTGAGAACGGTGGCGACCGAGCAGGCCGGCATAGCCGCGCTATCGGCCGCGCTCGACGACGGACTTTCACAGGCGTTCGCGCATGCCGTCGAGTTGATCTCGGCCATCAGCGGGCGGGTCATCGTGACCGGCGTCGGAAAAAGCGGCCATATCGGCGCCAAGATCGCCGCGACGCTCGCCTCGACCGGCACGCCCGCCTTCTTCGTGCATCCCGCCGAAGCCAATCACGGCGACCTCGGCATGATCGCCCGGGACGACGCCATCGTGGCGATGTCGTGGTCCGGCGAGAGCGCGGAACTGAAGAGCATCGTAGCCTACTCCAGGCGCTTTTCGATTCCCCTGATCGCGGTGACCGCCGGCGAAGCGTCGTCGCTCGCCCGCGAAGCCGACGTGGTGCTCGCCCTGCCGCGCGTGCCGGAAGCCTGTCCGCACGGACTGGCGCCGACCACCTCGACGCTGTTGCAACTGGTGATGGGCGACGCCCTTGCCATAGCGCTGCTCGAGGCGCGGGGCTTCACGCCCGACGATTTTCGCGGTTTTCATCCCGGTGGGAAGCTCGGCGCAACCCTGACCCACCTGTCCGAGATCATGCGGACCGGCGGCGACCTGCCTGTCGTGCCGGTCGGCACCAAGATGCCCGAAGCGGTGATGACACTGTCGAACAAGAAGGTCGGCTGCGTGGTCGTCGTCGACGACACCGGCAGGCTCGTCGGTATCATCACCGACGGCGACGTTGCCCGCAACCTGCACCGCAACCTGAAGGACGTCGCGGTCGAGGAGATCATGACCCGCACGCCGAGGACAGTCGCGCCCGACATGTCGGCGGGCGCCGCGATCGCCTATCTCAATGAGAACAAGATCGGCGCGCTGATCGTTGTCGCGGACGAACGCCCGGTCGGCGTCGTCCACTTCCACGACCTGCTCGTGATCGGCGCGGCCTGAGGCTCGCTCAGGCCGGTTCCACCACCAGTTCCAGGTCGAGATCGGTCGCCGACTTGACGCGCACCTTGGTTCCGGCCGGCAAGTCGGGCCCGGATACCCGCCACATGGTGTCACCGATCTTGATGCGCCCGCGGCCGTCGGTGATCGGCTCGGTCAACGTCGCGGTGCGGCCGACAAGCTGGGCGCCGCGCTGGTTGAGCAGCGGCTGGTCGGTCGCGTCGTCGCGGCTTCCCATCACCTTCTTCCCGGCGAAGGCGCAAACCAGCGACAGCGCCAGGAAGACGATGACCTGCGTCTGCCAGACCCAGAATGCGGCGTCCCAGAACATCAGCGACAGCGCGCCGACGATCAATGCGGCAAGGCCGATCCACAGCAGGAAGACGCCGGGAACGAGGATTTCCAGGGCCAGCAGCAGACAGCCCAGTGCCATCCAGTTCCAGGGGCCGAGTTCGGTGAAGACTTTCTCCAGCATTGCCGTCGCCTACTGGTTGTCGTCCTGCCGCACGACCGGCGTGCGGTAGGCCTGGCGCTGCGTTCCGGCAGGCGCGTCGCCGAACACTTCCTTGGCGATCGCCCCGATGCCGCCCAGCGAACCGATCAGCGACGACGCCTCGAGCGGCATCATCACGATCTTGCTGTTGGTGGCCGAGGCAACCTTGGCAAGCGCGTCGGTGTATTTCTGGGCGACGAAGTAGTTGATGGCCTGGAGGTCGCCCTTGGCGATCGCCTCGGACACCACCTGGGTCGCCTTTGCCTCGGCCTCGGCGGCGCGTTCGCGCGCCTCGGCGTCGCGGAAGGCGGCCTCGCGGCGTCCCTCGGCTTCCAGCACCTGCGCCTGCTTCAGGCCCTCGGCCTCGAGGATCTGGGCGCGCTTGTTGCGCTCCGCCATCATCTGGCGGGCCATCGACTCGACGAGATTGGCGGGCGGATTGATGTCCTTGATCTCTACGCGGGTCATCTTGATGCCCCACGGGCTCGCCGCCTCGTCGACGATCCTGAGCAGCCGCTCGTTGATGGTGTCGCGGTTGGAAAGCAGTTCGTCGAGATCCATCGAGCCCATGACGGAACGGATGTTGGTCATGGTCAGGTTGAGGATCGCGTTCTGCAGGCCGGAGACCTGGTAGGCGGCCTGCGGCGCGTTCAGCACCTGGTAGAAGGCGACGCCGTCGACCGCGACGATGGCGTTGTCGCGGGTGATGACCTCCTGGGTCGGAACGTCGAGCACCTGCTCCATCATGTTCATCTTGGCGCCGATGCGGTCGACGAACGGAATGATGATGTTGAGGCCGGGCGCAAGCGTCCTGGTGTAGCGTCCGAAACGCTCGACAGGATAGTTGAAGCCCTGCGGAACCGTCTTGATGCCGGTGAAGATGACCAGCAGGACGAGGACGACCAGCGCCGGTATGATGATGTCGAAGCCCGAGAACATTCCGCTTCTCCCCCGTTGGAGCGGCGTTCGCCGCGTGAGAATCACTTAGGAATCCGAGCACGCCTATACAATCATACCGTGGTCGATTGGTTAGCGATCGTTCTTAACGCGGCCTGATTGTCGAAGGCGCGGGGGCGGCTGCCGGCCTGGGCTGGTCGTCAGATCCAGCCGTGCAACTCGCGCCGAACCATGGCCTCTATGACCTCCATGCCCTCGGGGCTGTCGTTGAGGCAGGGGATATGCGCGAATTTCTCGCCGCCGGCGTGAAGGAACTCGTCGCGCACCTCGCGACCGATCTCGTCCAGCGTCTCGATGCAGTCGACCGAGAAGCCGGGATTGACGATCGCCATCGACTTCACGCCTTCGCCGGCCAGCCGCTCGACCGTCTTGTCGGTGTAGGGCTGCAGCCATTCCTGCGCACCGAAGCGAGACTGGAAGGTGGTGATTAGCCGCTTCTCGTCCCAGCCCAGTTTCTCGCGCAGCAGTCGCGTCGTCTTCATGCAGTGGCAGTGATAGGGGTCGCCCTTGTCGAAATATGGCTTCGGGATGCCGTGGTAGGAGGCGAGCACGACCTCCGGCTCGAAATCGAGCCTGGCGAGCGCGGCCGTCATCGAGCGCGCCAGCGCGTCGATATAGGCGGGTTCGTCGTAGTAGGGCGGCACCGACCGCACTGCCGGGGCATGGCGCATCTTCATCAGCGCCCGGAAAAGCTGGTCGTTGGCAGTGGCCGTCGTCGTCGCCGAATATTGCGGGTAGAGCGGGAAGGTCAGGATGCGGTCGCAACCCTGGTCGAACAACCGCTGGACGGCGTTTCGCGTCGACGGATTGCCGTAGCGCATGCCCCATTCGACGCGCACCTCGGGCAGGTCGGCAAGCGCGTCTGCAAGCTTCTCGGCCTGGCTGCGCGTGTAGGTCCTGAGCGGCGACTCGTCCTTTTCCCGGTTCCAGATCTTCTTGTAGTTGTCGCCGGACTTCTGGGGGCGGGTGGTCAGGACGAGGCCGTAGAGGATCGGATACCAGATGGCCCGGGACAGTTCGATCACCCGCGGGTCCGACAGGAACTCGCGCAGATAGCGCCACATCGGCCAATAGCCGGTGCCGTCGGGCGTGCCGAGATTGACGAGCAGGACGCCGATCCGCCGCGGCTTCACCGGCGGATGGCCGGCGGGCAGGGGGGCGGCCTTCACGGCTTCGCCGGACGATGGCGCTGGGACTGCGGTTTCAACGGGTGTTTCCGACATGGCGCGAACATAACGACGGCGGGCAGCTTTTCAATGCTGCGTCTGGCCGCAGGGAGCGCCATGCCGCCAATGTGGCCGAGGGCCCGCCGGTCTCGCCGGACGGGCCCTTGCGCTCGATCGGCAGGTCAGCCCGCCGGCGGGATCTTGAGCGTCGCCCCGATGGTCAGGTCGTCGGCTTTGACCTCGGGGTTGGCGTCGGCGATGGCCTTCCATTTCGAGCCCTGGCCATAGACCTTCTTTGCAATGGTCCACAGCGTGTCGCCGGCCACCACCGTGTGCGTGGCCCCGGCCGCCTCCATCGTCTCCGGCTTGGCGGCGGCGATCTCGACGGTCGGCGGCGTCGATGCGATGTCGGCCGAAGCCGCGGGCGGTGCGGGCAGGGTCGGTTCCGCGGCGGCGACCGCTTCGGCCGGCGCCGGCTCCGCGGGTGCCTCGGCCATGACCGTCACATCAGTGATGCGGCCATCGAGCTTCGGCGTGTAGGGCCGGTTGGCGGTCAGATAGTCGGCCACCACCTGTTCGAGGCCCGGGCCGTAGTCGTAGGCGTTCTGGGCATTCTCCTTGAACAGCTTGTAGCCGTCGCCGCCGCCGCGCGTGAAGTTGTTGGTGGCCACCGTGTAGAGCTTGCCCTCGTCGATCGGCGCCCAGGCGCCGTTCTCCATCACCTCGACCGACTTGATGCGGCCGGCGTTCGGCGCGACGGACTTGTCGAAGCTGTATTTCAGGCCGGCGACCTGCGGGAAGGCGCCCTTTTCTTCCTCGATCATGCTGACGCCGTGCTCCAGCGACGCGACGATGTCCTTGCCGGTCAGTTGGAAAGTGGCGAGCGTGTTCTGGAAGGGCAGCACGGTCAGCACTTCGCCCATCGTCACGACGCCCTGGTCGATCGAGGCGCGCAGGCCGCCCCCGTTCTGGAAGACCATCGTCACGCCCTGGCCCTTGACCCGGTCGAGGATCGCGTCGGCGACGAGGTTGCCCATCTCGCATTCGTGCGCCCGGCAAGACTTGCGGTCGCCGTCGATCGGCGCTGTGGTCTCGGAGACCTCCTTGGTCTTCAGTTCCTCGATCGGTCCGGCCAGTTCCTTGACGCGGGCGAGCACGGTCGGGTCCGGGGTGATCGACTTGTCGAGGAAGAGCGGGTCGCCCTTGGCCTCCTTCACCACGCCGTTGTCGTCGAACGTGACGGTGAACTCGCCGAGGTATTTGGAGTAGGACGCAGCCTGCGTAACCGGAACCTTGTAGCCCTCCGGGTTGTCGATCATCGTCGGATAGGGCCCCTCGGCCTTTTCGTCGGTGTTCGACAGCAGCGAGTGGGAGTGCCCGCCCACAACGATGTCGACGCCCGGAATCCTGGCGATCATCTCCTTGTCGCGGGGATAGCCGACATGGGTGAGGGCGATGATCTTGTTGACGCCCTCCGCCTTCAGCTTCTCGACTTCGGCGGTGATCGTCTTGATGTCGTCCTCGATGGCGATGTTCGGACCGGGCGAAGCGATTTCAGGCGTGTCGGTCGTCACCGCGCCGACGATGCCGATCTTCTGCCCGCCGACGTCGAGCACGATCGATGGCTTGATGCGGTCGCCGACCTTGGACTGGGCATTGGGATGGACGTTGGCCGAAAGGACGGGGAAGGTGACCTCTTCCAGGAAGGGCACCAGCGCGTCCTCGCCATCGTCGAACTCGTGGTTGCCGACGGTCATGGCGTCGAACTTCATCAGGTTGAGGAACTCGGCCTCGGCCTTGCCCTTGTAGGTCGTGTAGAACAGCGAGCCCTGGAAGTTGTCGCCCCCGTTGAGCAGCAGGACGTTGTTGCCCTCGTTTGCCTTGCGCCGGTCGGCGATGGCGGTGACGAGGCGCGCGGCGCCGCCGATGCACTCACCCTTGCCTTCTTCTTCCTCGGAACAGGTGGATTCGTACTTGTTGTTCGACTCGATGCGGCTGTGCCAGTCGTTGATGTGCAGGATCGTCAGCGTGTAGTCGGCAAAGGACGCTCCGGCCGAGAGGCCGAGCGCGGAGGCCGACAGCGCGGCAATGGCGGCTATTCTTCTCATCTGAGGTCTCCCGAAACAGCGTTTTTGACGGCTTCTGGCGAGCCGGACAGCGGAAACCTTCGGTTTCCCTGACAGGATGTTCACACCCCGTCATGAACGATGCAAGTGAAAACCATGTGTCAGCCAAGCTGCCCTGCGGCCCGTGCCGCAGGCCGGGGACCCGGCTCAGGAAGGCGTCCGGGCAGGCGCTCAGGCGCGCCGCGTCAACACGAACTGGGTGCCGGCGGAACTCGTGCAGTTCAACTGGCTGGTCGACACCAGAAGGCAGTTGAAGCTGATCGGAGCCTGCCGGATCAGCGAGGTGCCGGTGATCCTGACGGATGTCGTGCCGGTCAGGGCGTAGCTGCCCTCGGCGAGCTTCTGGCCGGTGTCGGTGGCGACCGTCGTGAAGATGCCGCCCGAGATCGTCGAAAGACCCGTTCCCTGCGCGTCGATCCAGGTGCCTTCCACGCCGGACTGAACCGGCCGTGACGAACCGCCGCCGCCGCCTCCGCCGAGGCAGCCTGCGAGAATCACGGACAGGCCAGCGAGCGCGCTTGCCGACACCAGCTTGCGTGCAATCGTCATGGATCTAAACCTTCTCGTTTCCGACGCTATTTCCATCGCCTGATTTGAAAGTGAAATCAAGGCGCGGCTTCGGCGCTTCGCGTCCGCCGCGCCGAGGCCGCCACAATCAGCGGGGAAAAGCGAGCGCGAGCGCGGCAACCCCTTTGACAGCGAACATTCGTTCATCGTAGTCAACAAATGTTCCCCGGAGGACCGGGAGCCTATTTCTCGGGAGGAGACTGTTAGAATGGATGCCTTACTGACGGGCCTGAAGTCGGCCGTCGATACGCTTGGGGCGACGGTATTGTTGCCCATCGTCATCTTCATCATCGCCATCGTACTGGGCGCCAAGGCCGGCCGCGCATTCCGCGCCGCCGTGACCATCGGCGTCGCGTTCATCGGCATCAATCTCGTGCTCGGGCTGATGCTCGGCTCGATCGGCGACGTCGCCCAGGCGATCGTCACGAACACCGGCATCCAGCGCGATATCGTCGATGTTGGCTGGCCTTCCGCAGCGGCTATCGCCTTCGGGTCCTCGGTCGGCCTCTGGATCATCCCCATCGGCATCGCGGTCAACATCGTGCTGCTCTTGACCCGCATGACCCGCACGCTCAACGTCGACGTCTGGAACTTCTGGCACTTCGCCTTCATCGGCTCGCTGGCGACCGCCGCGACCGGAAGCCTGGGCTACGGGCTCGTGGTCGGCGCGCTCGTTGCCGCCCTGGCCCTGCTCTTCGCAGACTGGTCTGCGCGCGCGGTCCAGCAGTTCTACGGCATTCCGGGCGTCTCGGTGCCGCATCTGGCCTCGGCGCAGATCCTTCCGATCGCCATCGTGCTGAACTGGGTGATGGACCGGATTCCGGGCGTCAACCGCATCGAGATCAGCACGGACACCATCGAGAAGCGGTTCGGCGTGTTCGGCGAACCGGTCGTGCTCGGCCTGATCATCGGCCTCGTGCTCGGCCTGGTCGCCTACTACAATGCCGGCGACTTCGGCACGGTGCTGTCGAAGGTGCTGGGCACCGGCATGACGCTGGCCGCCGTGATGCTGCTCCTGCCGCGCATGGTCAAGGTGCTGATGGAAGGCCTGCTGCCCGTCTCCGACGCCGCTCAGGAATTCGTGCGCAAGCGCACCGGAGACCGCGAGCTGCTGGTCGGCCTCGACTCGGCGATCCTGATCGGCCACCCGGCGGCTATCGCGTCGTCGCTGATCCTGGTGCCGATCGCCATCATCCTGTCGATCGTCCTGCCGGGCAACCGCGTCATCCTGTTCGCCGATCTCGCGGTCATTCCCTTCCTCGTCGCAATGACGGCACCGCTGCTCAAGGGCAACGTGTTCCGCATGGTCGTGGTCGGGACGGTCACGCTGGCCGTCGGCTTCTATGTCGCCAACGCGCTGGCGCCGCTGTTCACCAGCGCGGCTGTCTCGTCCGGCTTCCAGCTGCCCGAGAATGCGGTGCAGATCACGTCGGTCGTCGACGGCTTCCTGTGGATACCCTACGTGGTCATCGAGGCGATCCAGTGGTTCGGCATCGCCGGGCTGGTTCTGCTGGCGCTGGTCATCGCCGTCGCCTTCGGCCTCTACCGCCGCAGCACCGCGGCCTGGGAACGGGCCGCCGGAGCCGAGGACGAGGCCGAAGCCCGGGCCTGAAACGACGGAGCCGGCCGCCATGCGGCCGGCTCCAAACAACCCAAGGAGACAACGATGGCGCTAGGCCTCGTCGCACACATGGACCCGCAGGCGATCGCGCTCGGGATCGACGCGCAGAGTTCGGAACAGGCGATCCGGCTGCTCGCCGGCAAGCTCGAGGCGCTGGGCTATGTGAAGCCGTCCTACGCGGACGCGGTAGTCAAGCGCGAGGCGTCGATGCCGACGGGGCTGCCGCTCGGCCAGGCCGTCAACGTCGCCATTCCGCATACCGATCCGCAGCATGTCATCAAGCCGGGCGTCGCGCTCGGCGTGCTGTCGCG
This sequence comes from Mesorhizobium marinum, assembly GCF_040813675.1. Classification (NCBI taxonomy): domain Bacteria; kingdom Pseudomonadati; phylum Pseudomonadota; class Alphaproteobacteria; order Hyphomicrobiales; family Phyllobacteriaceae; genus Mesorhizobium; species Mesorhizobium marinum. The sequence goes on from NZ_JBFOCI010000001.1 coordinate 53,004, forward strand.
TCCGGTCGACTTCGCCAACATGGAGGAACCCGACGAGGCGGTGCCGGTCGGGGTGGTCTTCCTGCTCGCGATCAACGACAAGGACAAGCAGATCGACATGCTCCAGGAGATCATGGAGGCGATCCAGGATCCGGCGACGCTCGGAGGGCTTGCGCGCGCAAGGACCTTTGGCGAAGTCAGGTCCTTGCTCGGCTGAGAACAAGGAGGACACGCTCGGCATGACCAGACAGAAGACCATTCTTTTCGCGTGCGGCACCGGCGTCGCCACATCGACCGCCGTCAACGCGACCGTGACCGAAGCGATGAAGGCGCGCGGGCTGACCTTCAACGCAATGCAGTGCAAGGCGACCGAAGTGCCGAGCATGGCCGAGAGCGTCGACCTGATCGTCGCCACGACGCCGATTTCCGCGTCGGTCACCAAGCCGGTCATCAAGGGCCTGGCCTTCCTCACCGGCATCGGCAAGGACAAGGCGCTCGACGACATCGAGGCCGAACTGCGCAAATAGGCGGCCCGCCGGGCGTGCTGCCTCGAGACATCGGGGTCGCCGGCGCGGCCAATCCGGAACGCCAGGCAGACCTGGAGCTTCCGCCGCTCATCCGGCGGTCGGCTGCGTGCCGGCGGCCGTCCGGTCGTTGATAAACACCCGATCGCAGGATAGTGCCAGTGAGACGAGCCTGACCGTGATTCCATAGAAAGCAGACAGCATGCCCAATACCGTCGCCGACCCGTCCGGGGCGCTGATCGAACAGCTCGATCTTGCTCCCTACCGCCAGGGTCCGCTGGACGGGCTCTGCTTCACGGTCAAGGACAATATCGACCTCGCCGGATACAAGACGTCCTACGGAAGCCCCGCCTGGCGGGATGCGCATCCGGCGCCGGTCCACAACGCGCTTTGCGTCGACCAGCTGCTTGCGGCCGGCGGCCGCTGCGTCGGCAAGGTGGTGGCGGATGAGTTCACCTACAGCCTCGACGGCGAAAGCTACTATTTCGGGACACCGCTGAATGCGAAGGCGCCGGACCGTGTTCCCGGCGGCTCTTCCAGCGGTTCGGCGGCGTCGGTCGCTTCCGGTTTCGCGGACTTTTCGCTGTGCACCGATTCAGGCGGGTCCATCCGCGTGCCGGCGAGCCTCTGCGGCCTGTGGGGCATGCGTCCCAGCCTGCACAGGATCTCCGAGGCCGGAGTTCTGCCGTTCCAGCCGAGCGTCAGCACCGTCGGCGTCCTGGCGCAGCGCCTCGACGTGCTCGCCGCGGCGATGCGGGTCCTGCTTGCGGGGCATTCCTCGACCACAGCTGCGCCTTCGCGCATCCTCGTGCTTTCCGACGCCCTGGAGATCGCGGATACGCTCGTTCGGGACCAGGTCGCCGTCGCACTGGACCGGATCGCATCGCGCACCGGGATCGCGGTCGAACCGGTGACTTTCGCGCAGATTCTGGGGGAGGATGCCCCGCTCAGTTCCTGTAATCTTCAAGGGCTGCGCGATCTGCAGACCGCGGAGTTCCAGAGCACGGTCGGAAACTGGATCGAGGCCTGCAGGCCGGAGCTCGGCTTCACCTTCACCATGGCCTACGGAAACGTCCGGACGTTCGACCGCATCGCGGCGTTGGACACCATCGCGAATTGCGGGCGGCTGTTCGCCGGCATCAATGCGTTCTTCTCGCCGGGCACCGTCGTCTGCTTCCCGACCACGCCGACGATCGCGCCACTGAAAGGCTCACTGAACACGCTCGACGCGGTGCTCGACTTCTACGATCGCACGATGACGATCACCGCGTTTTCAGGCGTCGCACGCCTTCCGGAAATCTCGGCGCCGCTGCTGACGGTCGAGGGATGCCCGGTTGGCCTGTCCTTCGTTGCCGGCCACTATCAGGACGAGTTCCTGCTGGACGCGGTGCGCCGGATCGCCGGCTGACCCGCGCGCAACGCTTTGGCAAGGCAGTTCGGGCGGCCGATTGCCTTGGTTCGGCCGCCCTGCCGGCTTTCGCTGGTCAGCGCACGAGCACGTTGCGGAACTGCCAGGGGTCGTCCTTGTCGATGTCCTCCGGGAAGAGGCCGGGGCGGCCGTCGAGCGGCGTCCAGTCCGTGTAGTAGCCCTTGACCGGCCCGAGATAGGGCATCTGCACCTCGAGGCAGCGCCGGAAGTCGGTCTCGTCGGCCTCGACGATGCCGGCCTCGGGATTCTCCAGCGCCCACACCATGCCGGCGAGCACCGCCGACGACACCTGCATGCCGGTCGCGTTCTGGTAGGGGGCGAGCTTGCGCGCTTCCTCCAGCGAGAGCTGCGAACCGTACCAGTAGGCGTTCTTCTTGTGGCCGTAGAGCAGGACGCCGAGTTCGTCGACGCCGTCGACCAGTTCGTTCTCGTCGAGCACGTGATGGACCGGCTGCGCCTTGCCCGCCGCGCCGAACATCTCGTGCAGCGACAGGACGGCGTCGTTGGCGGGGTGGTAGGCATAGTGGCAGGTCGGCCGGTAGCTCACCTTGCCGTCCTTGTCGCGCACGGTGAAGAAATCGGAGATCGAGATCGCTTCGTTGTGCGTGACCAGGAAGCCGTATTGCGCGCCGGGCGTCGGGCACCAGGTCCTGACGCGGGTGTTGGCGCCGGGCTGCTCGAGGAAGATCGCCGCCTTGCAACCGTGCTTGTGCTTGCGGCCGTTCTTCGGCATCCACTTCTCATGCGTGCCCCAGCCGAGCTCGGCCGGCTGCAACCCCTCCGAGATGAAGCCTTCGACCGACCAGGTGTTCCAGAACACGTTGAGCGGCTTCGGTTTCTTGGTGCGCTGCGTGTCGCGCTCGGCGATATGGATGCCCTTGACCCCGGCCTTCTTCATCAGCTTGGCCCAGCCTTCCCGGTCATCGGTCGACGGTTCCTTGAACTTCAGGCCGAGATCGGTCGCCAGGTCGAGCAGCGCGCGCTTGACGAACCACGACACCATGCCGGGATTGGCCCCACAGGTGGAGACCGCCGTCGGGCCGCCGGGGTGCTTGCGCTTCTCCTCGCGCAGCGTTTCGCGCAGCGCATAGTTGGTGCGGCTGGCATTGTCGGCCTTGGCGTCGAAATAGAAGCCGAGCCACGGCTCGACGACGGTATCGACATAGAGCGCGCCGAGCTTGCGGCAGAGATGCATCAGGTCGACCGAGCCGGTATCGACCGAAAGGTTGACGCAGAAGGCCTGGCCGCCGCCATGGGTCAGCAGCGGGCTGAGGAGCTTCTTGTAGTTCTTCTTGGTGACCGCCTCGTTGAGGAAGCCGATGCCGCGCTCGTCGAGAAGCTTGCGGTTCTCCTCGTTCGGGTCGATGACGATCATGCGCGACTTGTCGAATTTGAAATGGCGTTCGATGAGCGGCAGGGTTCCGCGTCCGATCGAACCAAATCCGATCATCACGATGGGGCCTGTTATCTCGCCGTAGACCGGCCATTTCTGTTCCGCCATTTTGGGCAGCACTCCGTTTTGTTGCGCAATTCCCAAGCAGAAAGCACAAGGCCGTGTCACAATAAAGGGGCAGGCCGGTGAATCTGCCGGCGGCCGGCGGCCGGCGGCCTGCGTCGCTATCGGTGGGGCCTGGCGGTCGAGCCGCGCACGACCAGTTCAACCGGCATCACGACCTGCCGAGGCGGGGCGTTGGCGAGGATCATCTCCGCCGCCATGCGGCCCTTGCCGACGATGTCCTGCGCGACCGTCGTCAGCGGCGGCGTCGTGCGCGCCGACTCTGCCGTACCGTCGAAGCCGGTGACCGAAACCGTGCCCGGAACGTGGATGCCGCGCCGCAGCGCCTCGTCGAGCACTGTGATCGCCTGCCAGTCGGACATGGCGACGATCGCCGTCGCATCGCCGCACTGGTCGAACACCACAGCGCCGGCGTCGGGGTCGCCGGGCGTCGTCTCGATGATGGGCATCCGGCCTATGGAGAGACCGGCCTCGGCCAGCGCATCGGCAAAGCCGCCGAGCCGTTCATGATCGAGGGCGAAGCCGGACGCCAGCGCCCTTTCCGTCTCGCCCGGCATGTGCACGATCGCCGGACCCGCCGTGCGGCGGATCGAAAGGATCGCGAAGTTTCGGTGCCCCAGCCCAGTCAGGTGGCGGATCACGGCAAGCGCGCCCTTTCTCCCGTCGGTGCGGATCGAGTTGACGTCGGGGCCGGCATCGCTTTCGACGATGACGAAGGGCAGCCGCCGCCGCTTTGCCGAGGACACCAGGTCGATGTCCGCGCTGTGGCCGAGGATGAAGCCGTCGACGAGCGCCTCGCGTATGCTGGCAATGCGTGTGTCGTCGGTTCCGTTGACGAGGCTGAGCGTCGCGCCGGCCGCATCGCAGGCCTGCGCCGCCCCGAGAACGAGTTCGCGTCCATAGGGGCTGCGGATGACCTCGGCGATCGGATAGGCGCCGGGCGGCATGAAGCCGATGGCGTTGAATTTTCCTTCCTTGAGCAGCCTGCCCCTGGGATCCGGGCCGCCATAGCCGAGCGCCCGCGCGGCCGCCTCGACGCGCTCGCGCAACTCGGGACGGACCAGTTCGGGACGGTTGAAGACGTTGGAGACCGTACCGCGCGAGACGCCGGCAGCGCGTCCGACATCGTCTAGCGTCGGCATTCGTCACCTCTCATGGGCACCGTCCTACGCGAATAATTGGAGCGCTCCAAGAATTTTCTTGACCAGGCGGCATTTTGCGGACTAGATTGTTTGGAGCGCTCCAATTGCCGATTCTCTGCAATTTCGGGTGCCCGCCATCAGTGCATGCTTCCTGCTTCAGTTTGATCGCAAAGCCGTCAGGCTCCCTGCACGAGGAGGAAATCATGGCATCTGCACACCACGCTTCCGAAGCCCTGGTCGGGCAAGCGTTCGATTGCGACTTCGGCGCCTTCGTTCCGCGCCTGACATTCGGCCCTGGGCGCGACCTGAGGATCCAGGCAAAGCTCGGCGATATCGACATCGACCAGGTCGTGAAGGCCGAAATCGAGGACCTGCGCCCCGAAGTGTTCCTGGTGAGTTGGGTCGAGGACAACGGCAACTTCATTGTCCAGGTGCAGGATCATGCGAACCGCATCGTCCACAACCATGCCCGGCTTGCCGACGGCCAGGTGTTCCGCGCGGAGGGCATGCTGCGGCGCGTTCCGGCAGGCTGACAATGGCTGTGCCGGCAGACTGGCGCCGAAAGCTGCGAGACGACCACCGATCACGCTCCCAGGGGAGGACACGATGACCTTCGCCTATGAAAGCCACCTGATTGCCAGGATCCTGCTCAGCATCGCGACGCTCGGCTACGGCCTCGTCACGGTCAAGGCCGACTTCAACGCCACCCATGCCACCAACCCCCGGTGGACGCCGCATGCCCGTTTCCACGTGGTCTGGCAGGTCCTGAGCTATGCCGGCGTCGGGCTGATCTCGCTCGGCCTGATCTGGATCGGCGGGCCGATGCAGACCGAACGGCTGTACCTGGCAGGACTGCTGGGCATCGCGATGTATGGCGGCTTCTTTGCCGCGCTCTTTGCGCGTCCGGTCTATGGCGGACTGCTCTACGATGAGAACGGCTATCTGCCGTTCAAGGCGCCCATCGGAGGCGGCAAATGGGACGTGAACGTCACCGCCTTCACGGCGATGACGACCATCCTGATTCTAGGCCTGATATCGATCTGATGGCCGGAATGCCGGTGGGAGCACCGGCATTCCGCTCGCATCACTCCACCACGACAACGGCTTCTACCTCGAAGAGCATAGGGTCGATCGCGAGTTTCGGCACGGGCACCAAGGTCTGCGCCGGCAGCGAGGTTCCGAACATAGCCTTGACGTTCTCGGTCAGCACGCCGAGCTTCGACATGTCGTGGTCGACCACGAAGATGGTCAGCTTGGCGACCTGCTCCGGCTTTGCGCCGAGCGCATCAAGGGCTGCGCCCAGATTTGCGTAGGCCTGCTTTACCTGGGCCGCGAAATCGGGAGACAGGGCGCCGTTGGCGTCCTGGCCGCCCTGTCCCGAGATGTACGCCACCCTTGCCCCGGCCGGCACGACCGCCGCCGTGCTGTAGCCGTTCGGCGTCGGGTCGTAGAGGTTCTGCGGATTGACGATCGCCGGCTTGAGATCGCCGGCTGCGGCTACCGCGGGGACGCCATTGGTCATGATGAGTATTCCTCCCATAAGCAGTTGCTTGAGTGTCCGTGACATGAGTTTTCTCGTGGCTTCGCCGACCGCCAGAGGAACCTCTCGGCCGGCATGGTTGAATGACGAACGATTTCACCTTAAGACTCGTACGACGTACGATTAGATTGCATCGTACGACGTACGAGTCAATTGGCTTTGTCGGCATTGATCGTCGCCGTCCAACATCGAGGAGCCTAGATGGCAGCAGCCAAGCCCACCGGAACTCAGGGCAAAAGATCCCGGCGGACGCGAAAGGCAGGCCCGTCCGTCGACGACAAGAGCAGCGAGATGCCGCTGTCCCTGGAGCGTATCGTGGCTGCCTCGGTGGAGCTGCTGGACGCCCAAGGAGTCGGTGGATTGACGATGCGTCGATTGGCCGATCACCTCGAAGCGGGTGCGATGAGCCTCTACTGGCACGTGGACAACAAGGAGGAGGTGTTCGGCCTGGCGCTCGACGCGGTGCTCGAATACCGCGCGCCGCAGCATGTGGGCGAAACCGAAAGCTGGCGCGACGATGTCGTGCATATGCTCGAAGACTGGCGCGCAAGCATGCTGCGCCATCCTTGGTCGGCCCTGCTGCTACCGCGCCTGGCGCTTGGTCCGAACATGCTCAATCGCCTTGAACTGCTGAGCAGGGCCCTGTCCAGGGCCGGCGTCGCCGACGCGGATCTGAACGCCGCAACCTGGTCGGTATGGAACCACGTCATGGGCGCCACCATAACCCGCGGCAATTTCGATCGTTCGGACGACGACAGGAATGCCGCACAGATTCGCCTTGCGGAGTTCGGCGAGCGCTACCCGACGATCGAACGCTCCCGTCTGCTGCTGGAGGACGACTGGGACGGGGTTTTCCGAAAGGGGCTCGATCTTCTGCTTGACGGGCTCTCGTCAAGAAAAGGCTGAACGCAGCGGGGCGACGATAGTCTCGGCAAAGCGCAAGCTATCGAGACCGTGAACCGTACCGTACGGTACGGTACGGTTTTTGGTTGCCGGGCTTGCCGTTTCGTATTAATTACGCTGGCCTGAGATGGCCCGCGTGACGGGCCGCCGCATTTCGAGGAAACGCCATGCCTGCCTATCGTTCCCGTACCACCACCCACGGCCGCAACATGGCCGGCGCGCGCGGCCTCTGGCGCGCAACCGGCATGAAGGACAGCGATTTCGGCAAGCCGATCATCGCCGTGGTGAACTCGTTCACGCAGTTCGTGCCCGGTCACGTGCACCTCAAGGATCTCGGACAGCTGGTCGCGCGCGAGATCGAGGCGGCCGGCGGCGTCGCCAAGGAGTTCAACACCATCGCCGTCGACGACGGCATCGCCATGGGCCACGACGGCATGCTCTATTCGCTGCCGTCGCGCGAGGTGATCGCGGATTCGGTCGAATACATGGTCAATGCGCACTGCGCCGACGCGATGGTCTGCATCTCGAACTGCGACAAGATCACGCCCGGAATGCTGATGGCGGCGATGCGGCTCAACATTCCCGCCGTGTTCGTTTCCGGCGGGCCGATGGAGGCCGGCAAGGTGGTGCTCCAGGGCAAGGCGCAGGCGCTCGACCTGGTCGACGCCATGGTGGCGGCCGCCGACGACCGCGTTTCCGACGAGGACGTCAAGGTCATCGAGCGCTCCGCATGTCCGACCTGCGGCTCGTGCTCGGGCATGTTCACCGCGAATTCGATGAACTGCCTGACCGAGGCGCTCGGCCTGTCGCTGCCCGGCAACGGCTCGACGCTCGCCACCCACGCCGACCGGCGCCGGCTGTTCGTCGAGGCCGGTCACCTGGTCGTCGACCTGTGCCAGCGCTGGTACGAACAGGAGGACGCCAGCGTTCTGCCGCGCAATGTCGCGTCGAAGAAGTCATTCGAAAACGCCATGGCGCTCGACATCGCCATGGGCGGCTCGACCAACACGGTGCTGCACATCCTGGCCGCCGCATACGAGGGCGATGTGGATTTCACCCAGGACGATATCGACGTCCTGTCGCGCAAGGTGCCGGTGCTGTGCAAGGTCGCGCCCGCCAAGTCGGACGTGCACATGGAAGACGTGCACCGCGCCGGCGGCATCATGGCGATCCTCGGCGAACTCGACCGCGCCGGCCTGATCAACCGTGAGCAGCCGACCGTGCATACCGCCACGATCGGCGAGGCGATCGCCAACTGGGACATTGCCCAGACGCGCAACAACAAGGTACGCGAGTTCTTCCTGGCCGCGCCGGGCGGCGTGCCGACGCAGACCGCGTTCAGTCAGGAACGCCGCTGGGACGACCTCGACCTCGACCGCGAAAAGGGCGTCATCCGTTCCGCCGAGCACCCGTTCTCGAGGGATGGCGGGCTTGCGGTCCTGAAGGGCAACATCGCCGCCGACGGCTGCGTGGTGAAGACCGCCGGCGTTGATGAGTCGATCCTGAAATTCGCCGGTCCGGCCAAGGTCTTCGAAAGCCAGGACGCGGCCGTCAAGGCGATCCTCAGCAACCATGTCGTCGCTGGCGACGTCGTGGTGATCCGCTACGAGGGTCCGAAGGGTGGCCCGGGCATGCAGGAGATGCTCTATCCGACCAGCTACCTGAAGTCGAAGGGCCTGGGCAAGGTCTGCGCGCTTATCACCGATGGCCGCTTCTCCGGCGCCACCTCCGGCCTCTCGGTCGGCCATGTGTCTCCGGAAGCGGCGAACGGCGGCGCGATCGGCCTGGTGCGCGACGGCGACATCGTCGAGTTCGACATCCCGAACCGAACGGTGAACCTCAAGGTTGCCGACGACGAACTGGCCAGCCGCCGCGTCGAACAGGACAAGAAGGGCTGGAAGCCGGTCGAGAAGCGCAAGCGCAACGTCACCACCGCGCTGCGCGCCTATGCTGCCTTCGCCACCAGCGCCGACCGGGGCGCGGTGCGGATCGTTCCGGAGGAGTGATCCGCCGGACGGGCCTTCGCGAAAAATCTGCACGGGCCGGGGAAAAATTCTCCGGCCCGCGTCACATCCGGCATCGCCGTCTCGTCTTGTCTCCGCAACCGTCTGAAAGGAGATGACGATGTCCGCCAGAATGAACCCCTACCTGAACAACCATGCGCTGGTTAGGCCGCTGATCGACCTTGGCGTGACCGTGCAGGGCTACGGGCTGGAAAAGAGCCTGATGGAACTGGTGAAGATCCGCGCGTCCCAGATCAACGGATGCGGCGTCTGCCTCGACATGCACTCCAGGGAGGCGCGCAAGGAAGGCGAGACGGAGGAGCGCGTGCTGATGCTGTCGGCCTGGCGCGAGACGACGCTCTACAACGAGCGCGAGAAAGCCGCTCTCGCCTGGACGGAAGCGCTGACGCGCCTGTCGGAGAAGGGCGCGCCCGACGACATCTACGACGCCGTGCAGGCGAATTTCAGCGAAAAGGAGCAGGTCGCGCTGACCCTTCTCATCGGCGTCATCAACAGCTTCAACCGGATCGGCGTCGGCTTCCAGGTGCCGCCCATCTCGCAGCAGCGCAAGGCTGCGTGATGGAAGGCGATCCGAACCCCGCGGTCGCGTTCGATCCGCTACGACCCAAGCTTGCGCGGATCGCCTATCGCATGCTGGGTTCGGTCGCCGACGCAGAGGACGTCGTCCAGGACGCGTTCCTGCGCTGGATGGCGACAGACCGGTCGGCGGTGCGGCATCCAGAGAGCTTCCTGCGCCGCACCGTCACGCGCCTCTGCCTCGACCAGTTGAAAGCGGCGCGCAGGCATCGCGAGATCTATCCGGGCGAATGGCTTCCGGAACCGGTGGTGGACAGCGGCGACGACGAGCCCGACGACGTGACTCTGCCGTTGATGATGGCGCTGGAGCGGCTGTCGCCGCTGGAGCGCGCCGCCTTCATCCTGCACGACGTTTTCGGCGTCGCTTTCGAGGAAGTCGCCGAAACGCTCGGCCGTGACGCCGCCGCCTGCCGGCAGCTCGCGGCCCGGGCACGCAGCCATGTGCGTGCGGACCGGCCCCGCTTCGACCTGCCGAAGGAAAAGGGGGCGGAGATCGTCGACGCATTCTTTCGCGCGTCGCGCACCGGCGATACGGCCGCGCTGTCGGCCATGCTCGCCGCCGACGTCTCCGTCCATTCCGACGGCGGCGGCAAGAAACGCGCGGCGATGCGACCGATCTTCGGCATCGAGGACGTCATGAAGCTGCATGGCGGTCTTGCCCGCCTGTTCGCCCAGAAAGGATCGACATTCCTGCGCTACGCGGTCATCAATGGACTGCCTGGTTTTGTCTCGATGGAGGGCGATGACACGCTGCAGACCACCGCGCTCGACATCCGCGACGGCAAGATCGCCGGCATCTACATCATGCGCAATCCCGACAAGCTGAGGCATGTCGAGCGCGCGCTGAACTGAGCCGGATCAGGACCGCTCGATCGAGCGCAGCGCCTCGATGAGCCGGTCGCGATCGGCGGTGAGGCCCTTGTAGTCGAGCTGCTCCTGCTCGAGCGCCAGGATCTGGCCGGCGAAGGAGGCGGCCAGCGCTGCGCGATCCGGCCGCCCCTCCAGGAGGCGCAGCGGGTCGAGATGGATGCGGATGGTGAACAGGATGTCGTTCGAGACGGGCAGCTTCCTGAGCGTCTGCCGCTCGACGCGGATGAACGCACGGGCCGCCGCCTTCACGTCGGGAAAACGGACAGGCCGGCCGGTGGCGCGGTCGATGCGCTCTACGTTCGACAGCGGGTGATAAAGCGCGTCGCCCGCCTGGATCGACCAGTTGAAGCGCTCCACCGGCTGCGCCACCTGCAGCTTGTCGAACATGCGGTCGATCAGGCCGGCGTTGCGGGTGCCCGGGCCGAAACCCGGGACCGGATCGTGGATCGCCGATATCGCCTTGCCGAATTTTTCCGTGAGCTTCCACGATGAGGGAAAGCACAGGGCACCAGCGGCGAGCCGCCAGCCCTTTTCGTCGCGCCGCATCAGGATGAGATCCTCCTGGACGAGCAGGGAGGCCTTGTGTAGCGCTGGCAGGTCGCCAGCTAGCACATCGTCCAGTTCCGGCTGGCCGGCGACGATGAGGCGCGCGCCGTCGCGCCGGTAGCGGTGCGGGTAGCGCTGCGCCAGATGGTCCGCCAGCAGGCCGAGCACTTCGGCCTGCGCGCTCTCCGTGCCCAGTTCGGCGACGAACACCTTGTCCGGATAGTCGGCATGGATGCGCCGCTTCTCGGCGAGCTGGAAGTCGAAGCTGTCGTCGATCTCGATCCAGGTTGCGAGGTCGAGCGGCCTCAACCCGATGGTGAACAGCTTCGATGAGCCGTCATATGGCGTGTGGATAGGGTGTTGGTTCACGGCGGACCTGCCTTGCTCGTCTATCGCGATAGCGTGTCGACCCGGATGCTGCAACGACCGACTGCTAGGCCAGCCGCGCCCGGATCAGGCCCCGCAACGAGTTGCCGACATGGACGGCCCTGGCTGCGCGGAGGTCTGCCGGCGTCAGGATGGCTTCCTTCGCAAGGCCCTGCTCGATCATTTCTCCACGCAGGACGCCGGGCAGCAGGCCGCAGCCGAGCGCAGGCGTCGCCAGAACGGGTTCGCCGATGTCGATGAAGAGATTGGTGATCGCGCCCTCGCAGGCCTCGCCGCGTTCGTTGAGTAGCAGCACCTCATCGGCCTCCTCGTGGGAAAACTCCGAGCGTGCGGCCTCGTAGCCCTGCCGGCGCGTGGTCTTGTGGCGAAGCAGCGGATCGGCCGAGTCCGAGCGTGCCCGCGCGATGCGCAACGTCCATTCCGTGCCCGCCGGCAATGGCACGAACGGCGCAGTGGCAACATTGACCTCGCCATCCCTTGCCAGCGCCAGTCGCACCCTGAGCGGCGTGCGTGCGCCTTCGCATTGCCGCAGCGCCTTTGCGACAGCGTCCGCATCGGCGGCGAAACCGAGCGCATGCGCCGAGGCGAGCAGCCGGCCGAGATGCAGACCCAGCCTGACGAACCCCGCATCGGGCTCCCAGCGCATCGTCTCGATCAGTTCGAAGCCGGCGGCCGTCCCGTCGCGTAGCGTGCCTTCAGCAGGCATTCGGCATATTCCTCCTCGGCCGTCGAATCGAACACCACGCCGCCACCGACATTGTAGACGGCCTCGCCGTCGGGAAAGAGCGTGATCGTGCGGATGGCGACGTTGAAGCGCATGCGCCCGCCCGGCGCTATCCAGCCGATCGCGCCGCAATAGGCGTTGCGCGGCGCGGTCTCCAGTTCGCGCAGGATTTCCATGGCCCGGATCTTCGGCGCGCCGGTGATCGAGCCGCAGGGGAACAGGGCTGCGAACACGTCGCGGATCGAGAGCCCGGGCAGGAGTTTCGCGCGCACCTTGCTGACCATCTGGTGAACGGTCGCGAAACTCTCGATGCGGAAGAGTTCCGGCACGTCGAGCGTGCCGACCTCCGAGATCAGCGAGATGTCGTTCCTGAGCAGGTCGACGATCATCCGGTTCTCGGCCTGGTTCTTTGGGTCGTTGGCGAGGAAGCGCTTGAGCTCCTCGTCCTCGGTGGCCGTGGCGCCCCTCGGGGCGGTGCCCTTCATCGGGTGCGTCTCGATCCAGCCCTCTTCGTCGATCTCGAAGAACAGTTCGGGCGAGCGCGACAGGATGACCGGCCCGCCGAGGTCGACCAGCGCGCCGTACTTGACGGCCTGTCGTTCGACCAGCGCGTCGAAGGCCGACAAGGGATCACCGGTCCAGTTCGCCTCGACCGGGAAGGTCAGGTTCGCCTGGTAGCAGTCTCCTTCTCGCAGATGCCGGTGCACGCGGTCGAAACGCAGCTTGTAGTCGTCGAACGACCAGGTCGCCCTGACGCCGAAGATCGGGCCGTCGCTGCCGGACCGGTCGCGGGGCAGGGGCACTTCGGCCGGACCGTCAAACACGCCCATAACCATCAGGGGCGTGCGCCGGTTGCCGGGTACGATCGGCGCGAGCTTGGGCTCCAAAAGGTAGCCCGCCTCGTACGAAAAATAGCCGGCCAGCCATTTTCCCTGCCCATGCGCCCGCTGCGCGGCTGCGAGTGCCGGTTCGAACTCCTCGACCCTGTCGGCGACGATGATCTTGCGGGGCCGGTCGAACAGAACCTCGTCGCCGGAGAAGTCGTCGCGAAAGAGGATAAAGGGGGATTTCAGCACCGGCGCGGTTCCGCGGCTCGAGCTCGGACGCCTAGTCCAGCGCTTCGAGTTCGTCGATCAGCCCGCCGATCACGCCGAGACCCACCTGCCAGAACTTCGGGTCCGAGGCGTCGAGCCCGAACGGCTTCAGCAGCTCCGAGTGATGCTTGGTGCCGCCGGCCTTCAGCATCTCGAAATACTTCGCCTGGAAGCCGCGTTCGGCGTTCTGGTAGACCGCGTAGAGCGAGTTCACCAGGCAGTCGCCGAAGGCGTAGGCGTAGACGTAGAAGGGCGAGTGGATGAAGTGGGGGATGTAGGTCCAGAACGTCTCGTATCCTTCGCGCAGCCGGATCGCCGGCCCGAGGCTTTCGGCCTGCACTTCCAGCCAGAACTCGCCGATCTTGTCGGACGTCAGCTCGCCGTTCCTGCGCTCGGTGTGGATCTTGCGCTCGAACTCGTAGAAGGCGATCTGGCGCACCACCGTGTTGATCATGTCCTCGACCTTCTGGGCGAGCATTGCCTTGCGCTCGCGCCGGTCCGACGTGCGGTCGAGCAGCGACCGGAAGGTCAGCATCTCGCCGAAAACCGAGGCCGTCTCGGCAAGCGTCAGCGGGGTCGACGCCATCAAGGCGCCCTGCGCGCCGGCAAGTACCTGGTGGACGCCATGGCCGAGCTCGTGCGCCAGCGTCATCACGTCGCGCGGCTTGCCCATGTAGTTCAGCATGACGTAGGGGTGCACCGACGGCACCGTCGGGTGCGCGAAGGCGCCCGGCGCCTTGCCGGGACGCACCGGAGCGTCGATCCAGCCGCGGTCGAAGAAATGCCTCGCGATCTCCGCCATGTCCGGCGAGAAATCCTGGTAGGCCGAAAGCACCGTGTTCTTCGCTTCGTCCCATCCGATCGTTGCCTGCGGCGTTTCCGGCAGCGGCGCGTTGCGGTCCCAGTGGTTCATCGCGTCCATGCCGAGCCAGCGCGCCTTCATGGCATAGTAGCGGTGCGACAGGCGCGGATAGGCGTCGCGGACGGCATCGGCCAGCGCATCCACGACCTCCTTCTCCACGCGGTTGGCGAGGTGCCTGGAATCGGCGATGTCCTTGAAACCGCGCCAGCGATCGGAGATTTCCTTGTCCTTGGCCAGCGTGTTGGTGATCAGGGTGAAGGTGCGCAAGTTCTTGCGGAACGTGGCGGCCAGAGCCTCGGACGCCTGCTGCCTTACCTTGCCGTCGGCATCCTGAAGCCGGTTGAGCGTCGGCTCCAGCAGCATCTCCTCGCCGCCGACATCGAAGCGCAGTTCGGTCATGGTCTCGTCGAACAGGCGATTCCAGGCGCCGCGCCCGGTCACCGACTTCTCGTGAAACAGCTGCTCGATACGGTCTTCCAGCTGGTAGGGCTTGTCTTTCCTGAGGTCGATCACCCACGGCCTGTAGTGGCCGAACAGCGGGTCTGACGCGAGCGCCTGTTCAATAAGCGCGTCGTCGATAAGATTGAGCTCCAGCGCAAAGAAGAGCAGATGCGCCGACGCGTCGGTCATCTTCTGCTGGACGTCGCCGTAGAGCTTGGCGCGCTGCGGATCCGAGGTGTCTCCGGCATAGACGAGGCCCGCATAGGAGGCGATGCGGCCGATCAGTTCCTCCAGCGCTTCGTAGTCGCGCAGCGCCACGCCCAGGCTGCCGGCCGCGCCCTTCTGTGCCTCGGCCGCGAGCTTTCCCTTCCAGCGGGCCTCGAAGGCAATCGAATCGGCTCCGGCGCGGGCGATGTCGGCTGCCAGTTCCGGCGCGTCCATGCGCGAATAGAGATCGCCGAGGTTCCACTCCGGCAGATCGCCGAGGGCCTTGCCCGGGTTCGCCGCGCCGCCCTTGCCTTGCGCTGAGAACTTCCGCATCCGATCGCCTTCCGCTCGAAACGGTGAAAAGTCTAAAGACTTCGTTCACCGGCTTTTTTGAACCGTTGTTTAGAAGCCTGTGCCAAGTTGATCCAGCCACAGTTCGACCCGGCGCCAGACAGGGCTTCAATACCGATCTCTCATGGCAGGTTCCATACTCATAGTCGATGACGATCCGGTCCAGCGCCGCTTGCTGCAGGCGGCCGTCACGCGTTTCGGCTACGAACCGGTGCTCGCGGACGGCGGCGAGGCCGCCCTTGCCACGCTGGATTCGGCCGCGGGTTCGGCGATTTCGGCGGTCGTCCTCGACCTCGCCATGCCCGGCATCGACGGCATAGGCGTGCTCGAGGCGATGCGCGAGCGCGACATGCGCACCCCGGTCATCGTGCAGACCGCCCAGGGCGGCATCGACACCGTCGTCACGGCGATGCGCAACGGCGCCTTCGACTTCGTCGTCAAGCCCGCCTCGCCGGAGCGGCTGCGTACCGCCATCGCCAACGCGCTGAAAGTCGAGGCGCTCGGCGAGGACGCCAGGCGTTCGCGCAAGAAGGCGGGCGCCGTCAGCTTCAAGGACATCGTCACGAGAAGCCCGGCGATGGACAAGGTGATCCGGCTGGCGCAGAAGGCCGCGGGGTCCGACATCCCGATCCTGATCGAGGGCGAATCGGGCGTCGGCAAGGAACTCGTCGCCCGGGCCATCCAGGGATCGGGCGAACGGCGCGCGAAGCCGTTCGTTACGGTGAATTGCGGCGCCATCCCCGAAAATCTGGTCGAATCGATCCTTTTCGGCCACGAAAAGGGCTCATTCACGGGTGCGACCGAGAAGCACACCGGAAAGTTTGTCGAAGCGCATGGCGGCACGCTCTTTCTCGACGAGATCGGGGATCTTCCGCTTGACGTTCAGGTCAAGCTGTTGCGCGCCGTGCAGGACGGCGAGGTCGATCCGGTCGGCGGCAAGTCGACGCTCAAGGTCGATATCCGCCTGATCTCCGCCACCCACCGCGACCTCCTGCAGCAGGTCAAGGACGGCAAGTTCCGCGAGGACCTGTTCTACCGCCTCAACGTCTACCCGATCGTCGTGCCGCCATTGCGCGAACGCCGCGCCGACATCGCGCATCTGGTGCGCCATTTCATGGCACGCGTGACGGCGGGGCGGGGGGGCGCGCCGCGCATCAATGCAATCTCCGAGCGCGCGCTCGCCATGCTCGAGGCCTATGACTGGCCGGGCAACATCAGGCAACTGGAGAACGCGGTTTTCCGGGCTTCCGTGCTGTGCGAGGGCGATGTCCTGACGGAGGAGGAGTTTCCCCAGATCCGCGCCCAGGTCGAGGGATCCGTCGATCTCGGCGGCGACGAATCGGCGCCGGCGCAGACGGCTGCTACGCCGCAGGTTGTCGAGCCGCCCGTCACGCTGCGGCCCTCAGGCATGCTGGAGGCGCTCGACGAGCGCGGAAACGTGCGCTCGCTGGCAGCGGTCGAGCTCGAGATGATCAAGCTCGCCATCGAGCACTACCGCGGCCAGATGAGCGAGGTCGCGCGGCGGCTGGGGATAGGGCGATCGACGCTCTACAGGAAGCTCAAGGAACATGGTATCGATCCTGAAGACGGCAGGCCGAACGGGTCGGCCGCCAGCTGATCGGCCGTCCATGCGCCAGCCGCTCCGCAGCATTTGATTTAAACCCGCGGTTTACCAAGATTCCGGTGGGCCGGCCGCGACCTCATTATCGCCACGGTCTTACCGCATTTCGACTTCAATAAGCGGGGATTAACCATTAGGATCGATATTCGGATGTACCGCTAACGCATCCGTTCGTCATCTCCGGGGACAAACGGCAGCCTGCAAGGCCATTTGATTTGACGAGAGCAGACCGACCCAAACGGCCGATTGTTAAGACGGCGATCTGGCCAAGATGGCTGACCGGGTTCATGGTTGCGCTGGGCGTGATGGCGCTGGCCATCCCCGCCGCACAGGCTGAGACGCGCACCCTCAAGCTCTATTTCGTCCACACCAAGGAACGCGCCGAGATCACGTTCAAGCGCAACGGCCGCTACGACCAGGCCGGTCTGCGCCAGATCAACAATTTCCTCCGCGACTGGCGGCGCAACGAGCCTACCAAGATGGATCCGCGCCTGCTCGACCTGGTCTGGGAAACCTACCGCGCGGTCGGCGCCAAGGACTACATTCACGTCGTGTCCGCCTATCGTTCGCCGGCCACCAACTCGATGCTGCGCAAGCGCTCGAAGGGCGTCGCCAACAAGAGCCAGCACATGCTCGGCAAGGCGATGGACTTCTACATTCCCGGGGTGCCGCTGAAGCAACTGCGCGACACCGGCCTAAGGATGCAGACGGGCGGCGTCGGCTACTATCCGCGTTCCGGTTCTCCCTTCGTGCATCTCGACGTCGGCAGCGTTCGCCACTGGCCGCGCATGAGCCGCAAGGAACTGGTCAGCGTGTTCCCGAACGGCAAGACGCTGCATGTGCCCTCCGACGGCAAGCCGCTGCCAGGCTATGAGCAGGCGGTCGCCTCCTACGAGGCGCGCAAGAAGAACGGCACGACGGCGCTTGCGCTGGCTTCGGCCGCGCCGACCAAGACGGGCCGCTCCGGCGGCCTGCTGGCCCGGCTCTTCGGCGGCGGCGCCGACGAGGAAGAGGACAACAGCGAGAGTGGCACCGTGGTCGCTTCGGCCCCGGCTGCGGAAGCGCCCCGGCCGTCGGGTGATATCCGCATCGTTCCGCCCGACGAGGCCAACCCGGCCAGCATCCCGTTCGACGAAGCAGAAAGCGTCGACGAGACGCCGGAGACCATCATCGCCGCGCTGCCCGTCCGCGAGATCCCGCTGCCGGCCTTCGCGCCGCGTCCGCAGGTCGATGTCGGAACGGCGGCGGTCGAAAGGGCGCTCAGCGACGCCGAGCAGCCCGACAACATTCCGTTCGGCATGGCCTCGGAAGGCATAGATGACGAATACGGCGAGGACGCGGACATTCCGTTGCCGAACTGGCGGCCCGACAGGGGCGAGTCTGGTTCGCTCCTCGCACTCGCGCAGCCGGATGACGGCCGCCCGCAGGTCGAGGAGGTTTCGCTCGCCGGCCTGACGACCTCGCAGGAAGGCGACCTCGAGGCGGCGCTCGGCGAAAACAGCCGCCGGCTGGCGGTGCTGTCCAACTCCGACGGCCTCGACGAAGCCGTTGCAGTCCTCTCCAAGAAGTCGCGCGTCGTCGCCACGCCGGAAGGCCGCACCAAGACCACAGACAAGTCTGACCGGGCCCATGTCGGCGCCACCAAGCCGGCCCCGAAGCCGCAGGTGGTCGCCGCGCAGCCGGAAGCGGCGCGCTGGGCGCTCGGCGCGGACGCCGCGCTCGCCTATGACAGCAAGGCGCCCGCCGTTGCCCACCTGATGGTGCGGAGCGTGCCCGACCAGGTCTACGCGACCGGCTTCCAGCGCGACACGGTGATTGCCGACGCCGCCCGCTTCACCGGCAAGGCCGTCAGCTTCATGCCGGTCGCCCGCTTCGAGACGAACTGATCCTCGACCACTGAACAGAAAAATGGCCGCCCCCGGGGCGGCCATTTTCGTTGATGGACCTGGGGCGACTGCGCGTCAGGCGGGTTTGAGGCCGCTCGCCTGCCGGGCGAGCGACTCGATCACGTCCCACTTGCCCTCGCGGATCATGTCGTCCGGAGCGACCCAGGAGCCGCCGACGCAGACGACGTTGGGCACGGCGAGATACTCCTCGGCGTTGAGCGCGGAGATGCCGCCGGTCGGGCAGAAGCGAGCCGCCGCCAGCGGCGAGGCCAGCGATCTCAGGAAGGTCGTGCCGCCTGCCTGCTCGGCCGGGAAGAACTTCAGGAAGTCGATGCCGGCTTCCAGCGCCGTCATGATTTCGCCCGGGGTGATGGTGCCGGGCAGCAGCGGCACCTCGCTGCCGGCCGCGGCCGAAATCAGGCTGCCCGTGAGACCCGGGCTCACGATGAACTTCGAGCCGGCAGCAGCCGCCTCGTCGAATTGCCTGGGATTCAGCACCGTGCCCGCGCCGACCACAGCATCCTCGACCTCGTTGGCAACGCGACGGATCGCCTCCAGCGCATCCTTGGTGCGCAAGGTGATCTCGATCATTCTCAAGCCCCCCGCGGCGAGCGCGCGGGCAAGCGGCACGGCGTCGGCCGCGTTCTTGATCTTGATCACGGGAATGACGGGCTGGCCGCCGAGCAGGGAGATGAGCTTTTCGGATTTGGACATTGGTCACTCTGCGGATGCGGAATTTCAATCGGTTAGCAGAACGGTTGCGGTGAGTCCATGAAGGCTCGGGCGACGACGCTCACATGCGCCCGAACCATCCGGACAGCATCCGCCAGGTACGGCGCCACCAGGCTTCCAACGGCAGCGCCGCCATGATCGCCCGGCAAGTCCGTGGCCCGGCCATGCCGTCGGCGATCAGGCCGTGATCGCGCTGGAATGCGCGCAACGCGGTCTCCGTGTCCGGTCCGAAGATGCCGTCCGGCGCCACTGGGTAGCCGAGTGCCGCCAGTTGCCGCTGCAAGTCGCGAACGGCTGCGCCGCGAGCGCCAATATGCAGGGTGAGTTGCGCGGGGGCGGCAGGTTCGACCATCCCCTTGCGCGTGTCGGACAGATGACGCCGATGCGCTGCCGCCAGCTTGGCATGATAGGCGTTCCGCCGGTACCCCGGCCCATTGTAGCCGCGCGCGAACGCGCTCCAGTCGTGCCGCTTCAAAGCATCGGCAAGGCCGGCCTTGACGATGAAGCGCGCCATGAGTCGGGTCTGGCCAGCCGTCCCTGCGCGGGCTTCGGCGACCAGCCTGTCGACGTTCTCGAAGCCCAGCCAAGCCCAATGCGCGCCCATCACCTGGCCGAGCCCCCAAGACGTCGATTCGTAGGCCGCCTTCCGGTCGATCGCCGCGGCGCGTTCCAGCATTCGCCATCGTGCAGCCTGCGACGCCGGATTGGCGACCGCGCCGGCGACGGGGGAGGCGAGGCCCGCCGCGCGGGCAACGGCGCGCGCATCGCCCGAAAGGCAACGGTCGAAATAGTGACCCTCGAACCGGATCATTGGTTCTTGTCGTCCGCCGATCGAGGCGAATGCCGAGCCGCCGCTCTCCACCTCCGCGACCGCGAGCAGCGCCGCCGCCTCGATGCCGAATTCCGCCGCCACTTCCGCGATCTCGTCCGCTGTCGCCTTTGAGAACATTCTTGGTCCGTGCTCCGTTGCGCGCCTCAATGTCGCCGACGACGGCCCAGGGTGGACAAAATGGCCGGCGAAATTGGCGCAACCCGTTCGACATTCTTCCGGGCGACGCCAGGCAAAGTGCTGAAAGCACGTGGTTTCCGGCCGCGATCTTGAAAACGCCGCATCGACGCTGTACCGGCGGGCGCATGAATTCATCCACGCCCGCATTCCGCGTCGCGGCGCTCTACCGCTTTGTCCGGCTCGAGCGCCACGAGGAGTTGCACGCGCCGCTTGCCGCGTTCTGCTGTGCCCGGGGGATCAAGGGTACGCTCCTGCTGGCGCGTGAAGGCATCAACGGCACCGTTGCCGGAAGTGAAGCGGCCATCGCCGAACTTATCGCCCACCTCGATGCGATGCCGGCGTTTGCCGGGCTCGACGTCAAGTACAGCACCGCTGAAAACATGCCGTTCCACCGCATGAAGGTGCGATTGAAGCAGGAAATCGTGACGATGGGCGTTGCGGATATCGATCCGCTGGCGGACGCGGGCGCCTATGTCGCGCCGGGCGACTGGAACGCCCTGATCGCCGATCCCGGCACGGTCGTGATCGACACCCGCAACGACTACGAGGTGAAGCTCGGCAGCTTCGCCGGGGCGATCGATCCCGGCACGGCCAGCTTTCGCGACTTTCCCGCCTGGATCGAGCGCCATCGCGACGAACTTGCCGGCCGCAAGATCGCCATGTTCTGCACCGGTGGCATCCGCTGCGAGAAGGCGACCGCCTACCTGCGCTCGCGCGGCATGGAAGACGTGTTCCACCTCAAGGGCGGGATCCTGAAATACCTGGAGGACGTGCCGGCGGAAGAAAGCCTGTGGCGGGGCGAATGCTTCGTCTTCGACGAGCGGGTATCCGTGGCGCATGGGCTCGAGGTTGGCGAGGCGGAGCTCTGCCGCGCCTGTCGGCGTCCGCTCACGGCGGCCGACCGGCTGTCGCCGAAATTCCGCGAAGGTGTGTCCTGCGAGGCGTGCCACGACGAGCGGTCCGACGAGGATCGCGCGCGCTACGCCGAGCGCCATCGCCAGGTCGCGCTTGCCGCGTCGCGCGGCGACGGCCCGCATATCGGCAGCTGACGCGCGAGCGGCCGTGCCGCCAGGTGATCCCGGGTGGCCGAGGCCAGACCGCGAAAATCGCCAGGGGTCATTGTAATGTCGCCGGCAGCGCCTACCTCACCATCACCGAAACCGTGGAGGCCCTGATGTTCGACCCAAAGAAGCTGCTCGACGACCTGCTCGGCTCGAAGATACCCGGCACGGAATCCACCGTGCGCGACAAGGCCGGCCAGGCCGCCCAGATGGCCAGGGACAATCCGCTGGCAGCCGGCGCGCTGGTCGCGGTGCTGCTGGGCACCGGCGCCGGCCGCAAGGTAACCGGCTCTGCCCTGAAGGTGGGCGGGCTCGCCGCCGTCGCCGGCCTTGCCTACAAGGCCTACCAGAACTACCAGAAGGGCAACCAGCCGGGCGCGGAACCGCCGCAGGGCCAGCCCGAACTGCTGCCGCCACCCTCCGACAACGAGTTTCATCCGGCCAGCGCGCCGCAGGGGGAGGCGGAGTTCTCGCTCGCGCTGATCCGGGCGATGATCGCGGCGGCCAAGGCCGACGGCCACATCGATGACGACGAGCGGAAGAAGATCGGCGACCGGCTGGCGCTGGCCGGCCTTGGCGCGGAGGCGGCCGCCTTCCTGCGCGAAGAGCTGGAAAAGCCTCTCGATCTCGACGAACTCGTCTCGCTGGCCAGGACCGAGGCGCAGCGCGTCGAGCTCTACACGGCCTCGCGCCTGACCATCGAGCCGGACTCGCGCGCCGAGCGCGGCTATCTCGACCTGCTGGCCGGCCGGCTCCAGTTGCCCGATGCACTTGTCGACCATGTCGAGGCCACCGTGTCGGCCGCCAAGGAACCGGCGCCCGTCGATGCCGGCGGCACGTCGCGCGGCTCGGTGCCTCCGATTCCCGACTCCGGCCGCATGCGCTGGTAGCGCATGCACGGGCAGGTTGCGGTACCCTGCGGAATACATCCGTTAACCTTCGGTTAACCAATCGGGCGCATGATTCGCCAAGTCGGATCTGCTTCCTCCTCCCAGGCACGGTCCGCGAACTAGAGGGCGGTCGCCAATGACCGCCCTTCTTGTTTTGCCGGGCAGACCCGCCTTTCGCGCTTGCCTCGCCATCGCGCCTTTGCCATGTGTTGCCTTCTGAAAATCGGAGGAAGACGGAATGGCAAAACCCGCAAACGGCAGGACCGCGATCGTCACCGGCGCCGGCACCGGCATCGGCAAGGCCACGGCCGCCTCGCTTCTGGCGGAAGGCTGGAACACCGTCTTCGTCGGCCGCCGCAAGAACCTGCTTGACGAGGCGGTGGCTGCCGCTTCGGTCGATGGCGGGGCAAGAGCGCTCGCCGTCGCCTGCGACGTTACCAAGCCCGACGAGGTGGATGCGCTGTTCCGTGAAGTCGAGGCCGCGTTCGGGCGCGTCGACCTCGTGTTCAACAATGCCGGCATCGGCTTCAAGACCTCCACGATCGACGAGGTGCCGGTCGAGGTTTGGAACGAGGTCGTCGCCGTCAACCTGACCGGTTCGTTCCTGATCGCCCGCGCGGCATTCGCTGCAATGCGCCGGCAGACGCCGATGGGCGGGCGCATCATCAACAACGGCTCGATCTCGGCGCATGCCCCCCGGCCCGGATCGGTGCCCTATACGGCGACCAAGCACGCGATCACCGGCCTCACCAAGACGCTGGCGCTCGACGGGCGCCCCTTCGACATCGCGTGCGGCCAGATCGACATCGGCAACGCGTTGACGGACATGGCGCGGTCGATGACGACCGGCATGCCGCAGGCCAACGGCGAGACTGCGATCGAGGCTGTGATGGACGTCCAGCGCGTGGCCGACGCCGTGGTCTACATGTCGAGCCTGCCGCCGGACGCCAACGTGCTGTTCATGACGGTGATGGCCACCAAGATGCCGTTCGTCGGCCGCGGCTAGGCATGCTGCGCCGCTTCGCTGCCGGACAGCGGCGCGCCGGGAAGGTAGAGCAGGACAGGGCGGATCTCGTAGACGGCTGTCGGATTGGCGCGGCCGAGGTCGCGCGCCGCAGCGACGGCTTCATCATGCGTGGCGCAGTCGACGAGGTAGAAACCCAGGAGCTGCTCCTTGGTCTCGGCGAACGGGCCGTCGATGACCATGCCGTCCCTCAGCGTGCGGGCCGATTGCGTGAAGTCGAGCCGTGCTGCGGGGCCGAGCATTCCGTCCGCCGTCATCCGGCGGTCTACCTTGCGCAATTCGGTCATGAGGGCGGCGTCCTGTGCGGGCGACATCTGCTCGATGGTCCGTTCGACGTGATAGGCCAGGATTGCGTAGTGCATTGCGGTCAGACTCCGGTTTTCGAACGCGGTGCATTGCCGGGATCGCGGGCGCGAGCCGCGCAGTCGGAAACCGCGGACGGGCCATCCTGCCACCAGGGTGTCAGCAGCCTCGTGCTAGCGGTCTTTCCGCCTCCCGATTTCGGGCGCATGAGTTGAACGAGGAAAGCACATGGCTGACTATCTGCCACAATTGATCCTGGCTTGGTCCATCCAGGCCATGGGCATCCTGTCGCCCGGCCCGAGCGTGGCGCTCATCCTGGGCGTTGCGACGACGCGTGGACGGCTGGCGTCGCTGGTTACCGCCTTCGGCGTCGCCTGCGGGTCGATCGTGCTCTCGGTCGCCACGGTGGCCGGCGTCACCGCGATCCTTGCCCAGGTCGCCGAACTGATGAATGCGCTGCGCTGGGCCGGCGCCGCCTATCTTGCCTGGCTGGCCTTCAAGGCTTTCCGCAACGCGGCTTCGACGCCTCGGCTCACGGTCGACAAGGTCGGGCGCGAAAGCGCCTGGCGTACCGGTTTGGCCGGCTTCATGCTGCAGATCTCGAACCCCAAGGCGATCATGTTCTGGCTGGCCATCGCCAGCGTGGGCGGTGTAGGCGACGCGCCCCTGCCGGTGGTCGCGCTGTTCGTCGCGGTCGCCTTCCTGAACTCGTTCCTCGGGCATGGCGCCTACGCGCTTCTGCTCTCGTCCGCGCCGGCGCGCGCCGCCTATCAGAGGGCGCGCCGGTGGATCGAGGGCGGGCTGGGCTGTTTTTTCCTGTTTGCCGGCTTCAAGCTGGCGACGGCACGGCTCTAACGCGGCGGCGTGACTGTTTCAGGCTTCGCCGCTGTGGTTGCGGGTCCGCTCCAGGAAGGCCTTCATCCGTTCCAGCGCCCGCAGAATGTTCTCTTCCGAGTTGGCGTAGGAGAGCCGGATGTAGCCCTCGCCGAGGATTCCAAAGTCCGGCCCGCCGATCAGCGCGACACCGGTCTCGTCGAGCAGCGCCGAGGCCAGCTTCTTGGCTTTCCAGCCGGTAGCCGACACGTTCGGGAATGCGTAGAACGCGCCCTTCGGCGTGATGCAGGAGACGCCGGGCAGGTCGTTCAGTCCCTCGACGACGACCTTTCGCCGCCGGTCGAAGGCCTTCATCATCGTCTCCACGTCGTCCTGCGGCCCGTCGATCGCCGCAATCCCGGCGAACTGGCTGGGCGCGTTGACGCATGACCAGCAGTTGACGGCGAGTTTCCTCACCTTGTCGTAGAGATTGGCGCTCTTCTCGCCGTTCGGCCAGATCGACCAGCCCATGCGCCATCCAGTCATCGCCCAGGTCTTCGACCAACCGTTGAGAACGATCAGCCGGTCGCGGACTTCCGGGTACTGCAGCAGCGACGTGTGCCTTTCGCCGTCATAGGTCATCACGTCGTAGATCTCGTCCGACAGGATGGCGACGTCGGGATGCTCCTCCAGCCCCTTCACCAGCTTATCGATTTCGCTCCTCGGGGTCACGCCTCCGGTCGGGTTTGCCGGCGAGTTGAGGATGATCAGCCTTGTCCGGTCGGTGATCAGCGCCAGCGTCTCGTCCGCCGAGAAGGCAAAGCCGTTCTCCTCGCGGATCGGGACCGGCACAGGGGTCGCGCCGGTGAACTCGATCATCGAGCGGTAGATGGGAAAGCCGGGGTCGGGATACATGATCTCGGCGCCGGGCTCGCCGAACATGACGATCGCCGCATACATCGTCGGCTTGCCGCCGGGCATGATCATGACGGTCTCCGGCGACACCTCGACGCCGGTCGTGGTCAGCGTACGGCGCGCCACCGCCTCGCGGGTGGCGAGCAGCCCTGTCGCCGGCGTGTAGCCGTGATGGCCGTCCCGCAGCGCCTTGATAGCCGCCTCGACGATGTGTCCGGGCGTCTTGAAGTCCGGCTGGCCGATGCCGAGGTTGATGACGTCCTTGCCCTGGGCGGCGAGCGCAGTGGCGCGGGCAAGAACAGCAAAGGCGTTTTCTTCGCCCAACCGGTCGAAGGCGGCGACTGTTTGGAGCATTTTTCCTCCACATCTGGCGCTAATCCCAGGATGGTGTTTCTGTGAGCGTGGCGAAGCAAAGTCAACCGGAGTGATGCCTGCCTTGATCGATGATCTCAGGAACTGGACGCCGCGCCCGCGCCCCGAACGCAAGCCGCTCGAAGGCCGGTATGTGCGGCTTGAACCGCTCTCGGCGGCGCTCCACGGCGACGGGCTGTTCGAGGCAGCCGTCGCCAAGGGCGAACAGGACCGCTTCCGCTGGCTGCCGGATCACGTGCCGGAAAGCCGTGACGCATTCGGGCCGTGGCTGGAGAAGGCCGAGGCCAGCGAGGATCCGCTCTTCTTCGCCGTGATCGACAAGGCATCGGGCAAGGTTGCCGGCCGCCAGACACTGATGCGTATCGACCCGACCTACGGCGTCATCGAGATCGGCAACATCCTCTGGGGTTCGCTCGTGGCGCGCAGGCCGGCCGCCACCGAAGCGCAGTTCCTGTTCGCCAGATATGTCTTCGACGACCTCGGCTACCGCCGATACGAATGGAAGTGCAACAACCGCAACGAACCGTCCAAGCGGGCGGCAGAGCGCTTCGGCTTTTCCTTCGAAGGCGTCTTCCGTCAGCACCTGATCGTCAAGGGCGAGAATCGCGACACCGCCTGGTACTCGATCATCGATCCGGAATGGCCGGCATTGAGAAGCGCATATGAGGGCTGGCTCGATCCGGCCAATTTTGATAGTGACGGAAACCAGAAACAGCGCCTGGAAGACTTCCGTAAGTCTTTGGCCTGAAAGGTTATTTCGTTACAAGGGGTGCTTCGTGGCTTCTTCTTCCGGACGTGGCGGGCATGACCACGATCACCGCGGCCACGCGGGTCATGATCACGAGGCTCATGACCAGGAGGGACACGGGCACCACCATGGCGGCCATGGCCACGACCATGCGAGCCATTCGCACGGGCTCGGTCACGTCCACGGCTCCACCGACAAGACACGTGTCCTCATCGCGGCTTTTCTGACCGGTGGCTTCATGGTCGCCGAGGCGCTGGGCGGCCTGCTGACCGGCTCGCTTGCCCTGCTTGCCGATGCCGGACACATGCTGACCGATTCGATTTCGCTCGGGCTCGCCTGGTACGCGTTCCATCTGGCTGGCCGCCAGGCGACCGCGCGCCTGACCTACGGGTTCGACCGGGTGAAGACCCTGGTCGCCTACACCAACGGCATCGCCATCTTCGCCATCGGCGCGTGGATCGTCGTCGAGGCCTTCCACCGCCTCAGCGACCCGGCGCCGGTGCTCGGCGGGCCGATGCTCGTGATCGCAGCGCTCGGCCTCGTGGTGAACATCGCTGCGTTCCTGGTCCTGCATGGCGGCGACCGCGAAAGCCTGAACATGCGCGGGGCGATCCTGCACGTCGTCGGCGACCTGCTCGGCTCGGTTGCCGCACTCGCCGCTGCCCTTGTCATCATCTTCACCGGCTGGGTCCTGATCGACCCCATCCTGTCGGCGCTGGTTGCGGTGCTGCTTTTCCGCAGCGCCTGGTCGCTGGTGCGCGAAGCCGGCAATCTGCTGCTCGAGGGGGTTCCCGAGAACCTCGACCGCGAAGGCATCGCGCGCGACCTTGAAACCAGCGTCGCCTCCGTGCGCGAAGTGCATCACATGCACGTCTGGTCGATGGATGGCTCGAAACACATGGCCACGCTTCACGCCTGCCTTGCAGAAGGCGCGGACGCGCACCAGGCAGTCACCGCGATCAAGTCGCGCCTGGCTGGCAAACATGGCATAGACCATGCGACGGTGGAGGCGGAATTCGGCGCCTGCGCCGACGCATCACGGGGTCATCTCCACTAGGGGTCATCGGAAAACGATCATGGCAGGCAGGCTGAAGGGAAAGATCGCCGTCGTCACGGCGGCGGGGCAGGGCATCGGGCGCGCGATCGCCGAGGCGCTCGTCGCCGAGGGCGCGACGGTGTACGCATCGGACATATCGCGCGACAAGCTCGAGGGGTTGGCGCGCGCCAAGAAGGCCAAGCTGGACGTGCTCTCCACCAGGGCCGTCGATGCCTATGCCGACAAGATCGGTCCGGTCGACATCCTGGTCAACGTCGCCGGCTATGTGCATCACGGCACGGTGCTCACCACCGACGACAAGGACTGGGATTTCTCCTTCGACCTCAACGTGAAGTCGATGCACCGGACCATCAAGGCATTCGTGCCCGGCATGCTGGCGCGCGCCAGGGAGACCGGCAAGACGACGTCCATCGTCAACATCGCGTCGGGAGCGTCGTCGGTGCGCGGTATTCCCAACCGCTACGCCTACGGCGCCAGCAAGGCCGCCGTTATCGGCCTGACCAAGGCGGTCGCCGCCGACTTCATTCGCGACGGCCTGCGCTGCAATGCGGTTGCGCCGGGCACCTTCCGTTCGCCGTCATGGGAAGACCGCGTCGAGACGCTCGGCAAGGAATGGGGCAGCAAGGAGAAGGCGCTCGAGATGTTCGTGCAGCGCCAGCCGATGGGCCGCGTCGCCGACGCGGCCGAGATCGCCCCTGTCGTCGTTTACCTCGCATCCGACGAAGCCGCGTTCACGACCGGTACGGTGATCAGCGTCGACGGCGGGTTTTCGCTGTGACAATTCCAACTGCCGTCTCCGCGAAATGCGTATCGACTCGTGGAGACTTGCCATGACCCCTGAAAACCGAAGCGCTGCGATCGCCGCAGCGGTCCTGCTCGCGGTGTTCGGCGTCGGGGCCTACTATCTGCCGACGATCATGATCGCCGTCGGCAATCTCTCCACCGTCGCGGCAGGCATCGTCGCCATACTGTTCGTCGCGGCATTCTTCCTGGTGTTCTGGCTGCGGGGCAGGAGCCGGCGGGACAACAGGGACTGATCCGGGGCGGGAACTAGCCTACGAGGCTCGCGCTCAGCAGCAACAGCCCAAGCAGGAAGACCAGCCCCGCGCCGCCGATCTCGATCGCGGCGTGGACACGGTTGCCCATGCGACCGTCACCGGCGAAGGCGACCGCCCAGTTCTTCGCGGTGACGGCGACCGTTGCCAGCGCCGATACGGTGATCGCCGTGCCTATGGCCATGGCGATGACGGAAAGCACGCCGCCGACGAAAAGCCCGTTGAGGAACGCGAAGGTCAGCACGATCAGCGCGCCCGAGCATGGCCGCAGCCCCACGGCGACGACCGCCGACCAAGCGGTCCGCCAATTGAAGCGGTCGCCCGAGAGCATCGTCGGGTCCGGCGCATGGCTGTGCCCGCAGGTCGCGCAGACTTCGCCGGGGGCGTGGGAGTGGCCGTGCCCGTGATCGTGGTGTCCGTGATGGCTGTGGTCGTGGTGGGCATGGGCGTGATCGTGGTGGTGGTGGTGGTGGTCTTCCTGATGCGCGTGCGCATGGGCGTGCGCGGCCGACAGGCTGTGGGCCGGATGCGCGCCGACGAGGCCGGCAAGCCTCGGTCCCGCCTTTTGCCAGAGCAGCCATGCGCCGAACAGCGTGATCAGGACGTAGCTCGCCACTTCGAGGAACCAAGTCGCGTCGGTCATCGACACGGCGGTGCCGCGCAAAACCAGGAACACCAGTCCCATCATGAGGATCGCAGTCAGCGCCTGCAGGAAGGCCGAGACGAAGGAGAGCATGATGCCGCGCCTGAGGGCGACTTCGTTGGCCAGCATGTAGGAGGAGATGACGGCCTTGCCGTGGCCCGGGCCGGCGGCGTGGAAAACGCCATAGGCGAAGGAAAGACCGACCAGCACCCAGAGCTTGCCGCCGTCCTCGCGCATGCCTTTCAGCGCGCCGGTCAGAGCGCGGTAGAAGGCCTGCTGCTGCACGTTGATCCAGTTCAGCCAGCCCGCGAAGAGCCCGGTCGACGGCACGGTCGCCTCGTTGGTGCCGATGCCGAGCGAACTCGCATGCGCATGGCCCACGAAATGGTTCAGCACATAGGCCAGTGCGAGCAACCCGAAGACGATGCGGATCGTTGTCTTTTTCAATGCGTATCCTCTGCTCCGAGCTGCGGTATCGGCGCCTGCCTGGCGGGCACCGCCTAGCAAGTCAGTTCGAGCTTGGTGGCGAAAATCTTGCTGAGGTCGGTGCCTGCGGGGTCGTTGAAGAAGGCATCGGTCAGCGACGCCTGGTTCTGAGCGATCGCTTCGTCCGGGTCGGGCCGGACCACCTTGCGGGCGCAGCTCGCCGGCAGGCCCTGCACGGCCATGTTCTCGTCCTCGGTGAAGTCGATCGCCGTGTAGAAGGTCGGGTCGTAGATGCCGAAGTCGACCGTGCCCTTCAGCGCAAGCGGCGCCTTCGGCTCGGATTCGAACATGATGATGAGCTGGTCGTTTTCGTAGTTCGCCATCAGTTGCGGCGGAGGCGTCATAGCCACGTCCTTGCCGTCAACCGTCACCAGCTGGAAATAGTTGAAGTCGGCCAGCGAGGCGTAGACCGTCTGCGAAATCTCCTGCAACTCGGCGTCGTCGAGCCTCAGGTCGCCGTTCATGTCGAACTCGACCAGGACCGTCGAGGAGAACAGGTCGTCGAACCGCCACAGATGCCGCAGCGACTTCACCGTGCTGTCGGGATTGACGAGGACGTCCAGTCTCGCTTCGGCGAAGACGTGCGGGTGAACGCTGGCCGGCGCAGTCGACGCAAGCAGCGCGGTCAGGGCCAGAAGCCACGCCCTCGGAAATGCGCCACGGGCCGTCGTTTCGGTCGCCATCGGATTTCTGTGCTGCTCGCTGTCGCCGGAGGATCGCGACAGGGTCACCATAAACCCGGCGAAATTGGGACCGGACGGTCCGTGTTCGTGTCTCGTTGCAACGTCGTTCCTCACGCTTCGGCCGCCTTGAACCAATGCACCAGATAGTCGACGAGCGCGCGCACCTTGGCCGGCAGATAGCGCCGGTGCGGATAGACCGCGAAGATGCCGCCGCCCTTGGGCATGAACTGGTCCAGCATCGGCACCAGGCGCCCGGCCTTTATCTCCGGTTCGGCGATGAAATCGGGCAGCACGGCCCAGCCGAGCCCGGAGACGGCGGCGGCGCGCGCGGCCATCGGGCTGTTCACCTCGATACGGCCGGTCACGGACACCGTGAACATCTGACCCTGGTCGCCGACGAACGGCCAGTTGGAGAGCCAGCGGCCGTTGGTGTCGATCACGCAGGGCTTGTCGGACAGATCCTGCGGCCGCTCGGGCGCGCCGTATTTCGCGATCACGTCGGGCGAGGCGCAGAGCTTGATCGCAAACGGCGAGAGACGCCGCGCGATCAACGAGGAATTCTCCAGCCGCGTGATGCGCACGGCGAGGTCGAAGCCCTCCTCGACGAGGTCGACGAAGCGGTCGTCGAGCTGGACTTCGAGCACGATCTCCGGATGCGCCACGGCGAAATCGATCAGCGACTGGCCGATCGGCGCGTCGGCGAAGGTGCGGGGCGCCGAGAGCTTGATGCGACCGCGCACGTCGCCCGAGGATTCTCGCACGGTGTCGGCGAGGCTGTCGACGTCGCGCACGATTTCGGACGCCCGCCGGTAGTAGGTGTGGCCGGCCTCCGTCAGCGAGAACTGCCGGGTGGTGCGGTTGAGCAGCAGGGCGCCGAGCTCGTCCTCGAGCTCGCGCACATATTTCGACAGCAGCGCCTTTGACCGGCCGATCTTGCGGGCCGCCGCGGAAAATCCCTCCGCTTCGACGACGTCGATGAATGCCCGCATGCGCGTCAGCGTGTCCATGCGGTCAGGCCTTTCCAGCCGCTTCAAGGACCGTCCGGCCAAGCCGGATGAGCGCCATGTCGCTGCCTGCGGGCCCGAGCAGGGAAAGGCCGAATGGCGCGCCGTCGACAGAACCCAGCGGCAGGCTGATCTGCGGGAAGCCGGACAGGCCGGACCAGCAAAGCAGGCGGATCGCGCGCTCGCGGAAGGCGCCGAACTGCTCCGGCGTGCTGTCGGCGCGCGGCGCGGCGCATGGGACGGTCGGCAGCACGAGGACGCCGTCGTCGCCGAGCAGGTCGCCGAAGGCGTCGCGGAACGCATCGCGCCGGCGCGTCTCTTGATGCACCTCGTCGGCCGTCACAGTCCGGCCGAAGGCGAAGCGGTCGTAGATGGCCTGCCCGACGCGGCGCCCCTTCATCTCGAGCCACTCGCCGCGCGCCGTCCATGCCTCATGCGCCTGCAGCTTGCGCGTCGCCCAGTAAAGTTCGTCGATGCCGAACGGTGGCGCCTTTGCCGCATGCACCGGCCCTAGCGTATTTTCCACCACCCGGCGCATGCGGCCATAGGCCGTCGCCTCCGCCGGTCCCGCCACCAGTTCGTCGAGCGCAGGCAGCGATATCAGCCTGCGCCTGGCCGGCCCCGCCTTTTCTTCGCCGAGCATCACCGCGCCGACCTGCTCGTACATCCGGGCGTCCCGGGCGAACCAGCCGAACGTATCGAACGACGGCGCCAGCGCCATGGTCCCCTCGAGCGAGATCAGCCCGTGCGTGGTGCGCAGTCCGATCAGCCCGCAGAAGCTTGCGGGCGCGCGCACCGAACCGCCGGTGTCGGAACCCGTACCGATGTCGACCAGTCCGCCGGCGACGGCGGCAGCCGATCCCGACGACGAGCCGCCCGTCACGCGGTCGGGTGCCGCAGGGTTCACCGGATGCGGAAAATGCACGTTCTGGCCGATCATCGAGAAGGCCAGTTCCTCCGTCTGCGTCTTGCCGATGAAACGTGCCCCCGCGTCGAGCAGCGCCTGCACCGCCGGTGCTGTCGCCGTGGCGACGAGCCCTTCCTCGAACTTGTCTGGGTTGCCCCAGCCGCTGACGTAGCCCTTCACGTCGAAAATGTCCTTGACGCCGAGGGTCAGCCCGGCGAGCGGCCCATCCGTCTGGCCCTCCACCGGCGTCTCCGGATAGTCGAGGAAGGCATTCAGCCGGTCACGCGTCTTCAGAGGGGTCATCGTTCAACATCCCTATACAATGGGAAGAGGATCGTTCGACGGAAGGCATTTTGCAAGCCGCCTGGAGCGTTCCGACTGTGCGAAGAGAGGCGGGCCGGCTCGACTGATTCAAGTGCCGGGCGTCGCCCTGGGGAGTGTTGAAAAGCCGGCGACCAACCGCGCGACGTCGCCCGGTGCGAAGGGCTTTTCGAGGAAGGGGCGGCCACATTCGGCGAGGAAGAGACCGGCCGCCGGGCCGAGCGAATCGCCCGTGATGAAAAGGACGCGGCCTGCCAGCGCAGGATGATGCGCCTTGATCCACTGGAACAGCGCGGCGCCGTCGACGTCGGGCATCCTGAGGTCGCAGATGACTGCGTCGTATGCGCCCCCCGTTGCCGAAAGCAGCGCCTGCGCCTCGGCGCCGCTGCCGGCCAGGTCGCTGCGGTAGCCGTGGCGGGAGAGCGCCTCGGAGACGAGCTTCGCAATATCCGGCTCGTCGTCGACGACGCGCGCCCGCAGACCCGTCGCGGGCTGGATGTCGGGCGCGGGGTCGCCCGCTTCCTGCTCGACCTGCCCGCCGTTGCGGGTCGCCACCGGCAGCACCAGTTCGAACGCGGCGCCGCCGAGCAAAGAAGGTACGAGCCCGAGTTGACCGCCCTGCGACTGCGCCAGGCCGCGTGAGATCGAAAGCCCGATGCCGGTGCCGACCCCCATCGGCTTGGTGGTGAAGAACGGGTCGAAGATCTGCGCCCTCAGCGCGTCGGGGATTCCCGGTCCGCTGTCGTCCACGACGATCCGGGCGTGGCCGTCGTCGCCGACGAATGTCCGGATCTCGATCGCACGGCTGCCTTCGGTCTCCTGAAGCGCCTGGTTGGCGTTGACGATCAGGTTGACGACGATCTGCTGCAACTGGTCGGGATCGACGAAGACCTCCGGCATCTGGCCGTCATAGTCGCGGTAGACAGCGACGCCGTTGCTCCTGAGGCCGTAGCTCAGCAGTTCGACGGCGCCGTCGAGAAGGGCCGGCGCCTGCACGGCCCGCTTTTCCGCCTTGTGCTGCCTTGCGATCGCCATGAACGAGCGAACCACGCGCGCGCATCGCTCCGCGGCGATCCGGATCTGCGTCGCGCGCGCACCGGTTGCGCTGGCTGCGGCGATGCCGGCGAGTTCTTCCTCGAGCATCGTCGCCTGCCCGAGGACGACGGACAGCGGGTTGTTCAGCTCATGCGCCACGCCGGCAAGCAGCGAGCCGATCGCCGCGAGCTTCTCGGTCTGATGCAGCGCATCGCGCTGGCGCTGGATTTCCGTTTCGGCGGCTTTCGCCGCCGACAGGTCGCGAAGG
Source organism: Mesorhizobium marinum (assembly GCF_040813675.1). Classification (NCBI taxonomy): domain Bacteria; kingdom Pseudomonadati; phylum Pseudomonadota; class Alphaproteobacteria; order Hyphomicrobiales; family Phyllobacteriaceae; genus Mesorhizobium; species Mesorhizobium marinum. The sequence continues at coordinate 86,952 of NZ_JBFOCI010000001.1, forward strand.
TTGGCTGTGAAGTATCGCCGGTCGGGGAGCTTGACCTCGGTGATCGCCAGCTCGACCGGGATCGTCGCACCGTCCTTGCGCCGCGCCTCCATCTCGACCCGACGACCCAGTACATGCGGGACGCCGGTCGCGCGATAGCGGGCGAGGCCCGCTTCATGCGCCGCCTTGTGGCGGTCGGGCACGATCAGCTCACCGATCGAGCGGCCGAGCGCTTCGCTTTTCGAATAGCCGAAACAGGCTTCCGCGGACGCGTTCATCGTAACCACGCGTCCGTCCTCGTCGACGACGATCACCGCGTCGAGGGCGGAATCGACGACAGCGGCATAGACCAGGGCATCCCGCTCGAGATCGGCGAGACGCGGATCAGCCTCCGACGTGCTTGCAGACTTTTCCCCGGCGTCCCCCAACGCCGGACCTCAACCCGGAGGAACGTAGACGTAGCCGACGCTGCGCACCGTCCGGATGATCTGCGGCCTTGTCGGGTTGACCTCGATCCGCTTGCGAATGCGCGTCACCCGGATGTCGATGGCGCGGTCGCAGCAGGATGCGCCATGCGCGGCTGCGTCGCCGAGCAGCCGGTCGCGCGTCAGAACCGTGTTGGGATGCCGCGCGAAAGTCGAGAGCAGTTCGAACTCGGTCGCCGTGATCGCCATCGGCGATCCCTGGCGATCGACCAGGCAGCGGGCGTCCAGATCGAGGAACGCTTCGCCGAAACAGGCGACCGCACCCGGCCGCGCCTTCTGCGGGACCGCATCCTGCCGCTCGGCCGGCTGCGTCTCCTTCATGAGCCTGGCGCGGCGCAGCACGGCCCGTACTCGCGCACCGAGTTCGCGGGGGTCGAACGGCTTTGTCACATAGTCGTCGGCGCCGACTTCGAGCCCGACCACCCTGTCGATAGTATCCGCCAGGGCGGTGAGCATGATGATCGGAAGCTGGCGCGTCGCCCGCAGCCGCCGCGCGATCGAGATGCCATCCTCTCCCGGCATGTTGACGTCGAGCACCACGAGGTCCGGCGCGCCGGTATCCAGTGCGTCGTCGAGGTCTGCCGCGCTCGCGCAGCACACGACCTCGAAGCCGTCCCGCCTCAAGGCGTCAGCCAGCATGGACAGCACGTCGGGCTCGTCGTCGACGATTGCGATGGAAGCATTCTGAAGCACCGGCAAACCTCCTTGCGCGTTCGCTTCATGAGTGCGTGAAACCCCCGATCGGTTCACGTCGCCTTCTGATTTCGCTGCTTATGCAAAAAGAGAGTTGCCCATGCAACTTTGCCGGATTATGTATTTCACGGAATTCGATTTTTGTCAATTAGGTGAGGCATGCCTCGCGAATACACCATGCGCAAGCGCGCCGACGCGTCGCGACAGACCCGCGAGCGGATCGTGCAGGCCACCATGCAACTGCACGACGAGAAGGGCGTGGCGCCGACAACCTTTGCCGACATTGCGCGGCGCGCGGGCATCGGCCAGGCCACGCTGCACAGGCATTTTCCAACATTCGGCGACCTGGTGCAGACCTGCGGCCAGCACGCCTGGCAGGAGATGCGGCCGCTCGTGCCAGACGTGGCCGGCGCGGTCTTCGAGGGGCTGGCCGGCGAGGCCGAGCGGCTTGAGAGGCTGTTCGACGAGGTCGATGCGTTCTACCTGCGCGGCGCCCACCGGCTTGCCCTGGCCGCTCGCGACCGCGAGCTGGTGCCGGAACTCCACCAGTTCCTGAGCGCGGTCGAGGCTGGCGTGCAGGCCCATGTCGCGGAAGCCCTTGCACCGTCGGCTCCTCCCGGCGTGGTCGCCGATGCGGCAACTGCGCTGTTCAGCTTTCCTGTCTGGCAACGGCTGCGCCAGCTCGACCTGCCGGACGCCGGCTTCAAGGCATTCATGCTGCGGCTGGTGCAGTGCGCGATGAAGGCGGCCCGACAGCCCGGCGCGACGCAGTCCGCCGGCTGAGGGGCGGGCGGGTCTCGTCGCGCCCGCCCCCGACCGGCGTCAAGCGGCGAATCGCTCTGTCAGCTCGGCCAATTCGACATGGCCCCTGCAGGCGCCGCTCCCCTGTTGCATGTCGCCACTCTCCAGGGCCGACGCGTAGATGACCGCGGCGTCGGCTTCGAGGCGGTTTCGGAGTGCGGCAAGCTTCGGCCAGCGCGCCTTCTCGGCCACTCGGTGGAAGTCCAGCCAGCGGGCGACGCCGATCAGCACGCCGTCGGCAAGGCTCGGGCGGTCGGCGATGAGGAATTGCGTTTCGCCGATCATCTCCTCCAGCCGGTCGTGGCGCTCGATCACGCCCTGGCCGCCCCATTCCCGGAGGGCGGCCTGCATCGCGGGCTTTGGCGGCTCCATCTCCATGGCTGCCCAAAGCGGGCCGAATGCGCCCGTGAAGCCGGTGTTGATGAACGCCATCAGCTGGTGCATCCGGTCGGCATCGCGCGTCGCGGGCGCGAAGCTGACGCGACGCTCCGTGTCCCGCGCTTCCAGCCATGCCGCGATTGCCATCGTTTCGGTCAGCACGTCGCCCCGGTCGGTGATGAGGGCGGGCGTCTCGACCCTCGAATTGATCCGCCTGTAGGCGGGCAGGCGCATCTCGCCGAGCATGTCGACGCGGCACAGCCTGTAGGGCTGTCCCAGCCATTCGAGGGCTGCCACCAGCCCCATCGAACTTCCGGCTGGATGCCCATATAGAAGGATAGGCTCCATTTTTATTCTCCGTGATTTTTGATGATCACGCTGCGCAGCGGAGCCGGACCATAGCGGGTTGCCGCGCGGGGTAAATTACGCACCTTTTCGTAACCAGGAGCCGCCGATGAAAGACCTCGTTTCCCGATGCCCGATCGAAGAGGTGATGCAGGTGCTGGGCGGTCGCTGGCCGACGCTCCTGATCTACTACCTGCAGGAGGGCACCAAGCGGTTTGCCGATCTTCGCCGCGACAATCCGACGATCTCGCACAAGATGCTGACGGTGGAACTGCGCAAGCTGGAAGAGGCCGGGATCGTCCGGCGCACCGAATTCGTGGGCTATCCGCTGCGCGTCGAGTACGAACTGACCCCGGCCGGAGAACGGCTGACGCCCCTCATCGAGGCGCTGGCCGACTGGTGGGAAGCCACCTCGGCCGGAGACCAGGGGCCCGTGGCTCTGCAGCCGGTCGCGGCCGGGGTCTGAGCCCCGGCAGCGACGGCTGAACATGCATTTTTCCGATTGATTGTGACAGCGCGAATCTCTATATCGCGCTTGCCCAAAGTCGCACGTGCCTGTGGGCGTCCCCCGACCCTCGAAATGGCGAGGAAATCGGGACGGTACCCGGGGAGTAACGAACCCGGTCGGATAAGCGGCCAACCGCATATCCGAGGACGCCTTGAAGCAACGACGGTGCGGGCCTTTCTGGTGTCACCCGGTTGTCCAAAAGCCGGGGTTACTGAAGAGGCACACCCTCATTGCCGGCAGTGCGGAACGGGTCTCCCAATCCAAGCCAAGGCAGACAAAGCGGATCGTGGCCGGGCTGGCCAAGGTCCATCGCCGCGAGACGGTTTTCATGGTTCCGGGGTCTCCACCGGCTGGTTCCATGCACATCTGTCCCGCCTTTGTTTGACCGCATGTCGCGTGGCCCGAGCGCCCGCGCGCATGAGCATGCTTGCGCGCCTCAAAACGCGCCTGGAGAGACCCGATGGCCACGCAGCGCATCCTCGACTTCCTCGCCACCCGACGTCCGAACGGGCCTTGCCTCGTCGTCGATCTCGACGTGGTGCGCGACAACTACAGCGCCTTCGAGAAGGCGCTTCCCGATTCCCGAATCTATTACGCGGTGAAAGCGAATCCTGCGCCCGAGATCCTGCGCCTGCTCGCTTCGATGGGCTCGTCCTTCGACACCGCGTCCGTTGCCGAAGTCGAGATGGCGCTTGATGCGGGGGCAACCGCGGACCGTATCTCCTTCGGCAACACCATCAAGAAGGAGCGCGACATCCAGCGCGCCTTCCAGCTCGGCATCCGCCTGTTCGCAGTCGACTGCGTCGAGGAGGTCGAGAAGGTCGCGCGGGCCGCTCCGGGCGCCCAGGTGTTCTGCCGCGTGCTGACCGACGGCGAAGGCGCCGAGTGGCCGCTGTCGCGCAAGTTCGGCTGCGTGCCCGCGATGGCGGTCGACGTGCTGCGCCATGCCCGTTCGCTCGGCCTCGACGCCTACGGCGTGTCCTTCCATGTCGGCTCGCAGCAGTGCGACCTGACCGCGTGGGACCGTGCGCTCGGCGACGCCAAGCGCGTCTTCGCGGCGCTGGCCGACGAGGGCATCGTGCTCCGGATGGTCAACATGGGCGGCGGCTTCCCGACCCGCTACCTGAAGGACGTCCCGGTGGCGCAGGCCTACGGCCAGGCGATCTTCGGCGCGCTGCGCAAGCATTTCGGCAACCAGCTCCCGGAGACCATCATCGAGCCCGGCCGCGGCATGGTCGGCAACGCCGGCGTCATCAAGTCGGAAGTCGTTCTGATCTCGAAGAAGGCCGACAACGACAATGTGCGCTGGGTCTACCTCGACATCGGCAAGTTCGGCGGCCTGGCCGAGACGATGGACGAGGCGATCCGCTACCCGATCGTCACCCCGCGCGACGGCGGGCAGGTTGCGCCGTGCGTGCTCGCCGGCCCGACCTGCGATTCCGCTGACGTGATGTACGAGAAGACGCCCTATCCGCTGCCGCTCTCGCTGACCATCGGCGACGAGGTTCTGATCGAAGGAACGGGCGCATACACGACGACCTATTCGGCGGTTGCGTTCAACGGCTTCGAGCCGCTCCGATCCTACGTGATCTGAGGGGCCTTGCCCCTCGCGTCACGCGAAGACCGGCGAGCCGTCGCCGGTCTTCGTTCCTTTCGAACATCCGTTGGTCCGAAGGATCGGGAATATGGAAGCTCTTGAAATCGCGCGGAAAAAAGCCGTCGTTTTCGACATCGCAGGTGAGGTCGGTTCTGGCGCTTCGGCCGAGCGCGAGGCGCTGCTCGACCGCGCCATGGGCCGGAACTGGAAGCGTAAGTCGTCGCAGAAGCTGCGCCGGGGGCGCCGCCCGTCCGAGGGCCTGGCCTTCGTCGCGCGGACCGAGGACGGCGTGCTTGCCGGCACCGTTCGTCTCTGGGACGTCGCCACCGGCGACGGCCGCACGGCGCTGCTGCTCGGGCCGCTTGCCGTCGAGCCATCGCTCGGCAATGCCGGCATCGGCAGAGCGCTGATGGCGCACGCTATTTCCGAGGCGAGGCGTCTCGGTCACAAGGCGATCATACTGGTCGGCGACGCCGCCTACTACGGCCGTTTCGGCTTCTCGGCGGAGAAGACCGGGCGCCTCGCGATGCCCGGCCCCTATGAGCGCCACCGGCTGCTCGCCCTCGAACTCGCGCCCGGCGCTCTCGACGGCGCCGTCGGCGTGCTGAAGCCGACCGGCCGCAGGGCGAAGCCGACACGGGTCGTCGCGGCAGCCTAAGTGGCTGCCTCGCGGCGGCCCTCGGCGCTCAGCCGATCAGCTGGCTGAGCGCCATGGCGACGGACATGTCGCCTTCGACCTTCAGCTTGCCGGTCATGAACGCCGTGGTCGGGCTGAGGTCGCCGGCGATCATGTCTTCCAGATCGCCGAGCGAAAGCTTGATCGTGCAGTCCGTTTCCTGGTCCGCCGTCGAGATGGTCGCGCCATCAATGACGATGACGCCGTCCGCACCGGTGTCGAATTTCACCGAGCGCTCGAAGCCGGCGCTTTCCACCCTTGCCTTGATCTGATCCGCAATCTGCTGCACGCCCATGGCGATCTCCTGACTTTCTTCTGTCGCGGCCGCGAAGCGGGCCGCACCCGGAAGGCAGGATAGACTGAAAGCCGCCGACCTCAAGCCATGGCGGCCTTACGATAGGAGACGCGCGGGGCATTGCCAGGTTCCAATGCGCGTCATTGCGCGGATGCTCAGTGCTCCTTGAAGCCCTTGGCCATCTCACGCGCCGTCTGTCCCGCCTGCAGCCGGCGGCGGATCGTGTTGTCGCGGATCTCTTCCTTTGACAGGAAGTCGACCTGTTCGACGAGGACTTCGTGGATCAGTTCGTCGCCGACCTTCTCGTTGATCTTGTCGCGGACGCCAGCGCGGAAGACGTCGAGGTCGAGCGTCTCGCGGTCGGAAAAATCGAGGTCGGGGTTGCCGTATACATAGGAATAGACCTGGTCGACGATGAGCGCTTCGGGCGGAACCGAGAGCTTTGCCAGCTTCTGCGATTCAATCGCATAGACCAGCCGGGCGAGAAAATAGCCGTCGATGCGCCCATCCCGCACCACGGGCACCGACACGATATCCGTCTTGATCGAATCGAGGCCGCCCATCAGCGGCAGCGGCGCGGGCGCGTCGAGCTTTGCCTCGGCGTTCTGGAACGAATAGAAGACCGCGCCGATGGCGACGGCGCAGAGCCAGATCGCGGCGGCGACGAACTTGATCACCGGCCGTAACCGAACTCGCCGGCCGAGTAGGTGCCGTCGTTCTCCGCATGCTGCATGACGTTCTGCATCAGCGTGGCGACCTCGTTGACCGCAGCATGATGCGCCCGGATCGCCGCTTCGTTGTCGGCGAGCTTTTCGCGCAGCCGGATCAGGCCGTTGCGGTGTTCCGCGGGCACCGTGCCTTCGCGCGCGCCTTTCAGCGCGCGGGTCAGTTCGTAGAGGTAGCGGCTTTTCCTGGCATTCGACGCCCGGATGTCGAACTGCACGTCGGTGCGGATGGAGTCGGTTTCCTCGATGATCGCTTCTTCGATGCGACCGATCAGGGCACCCAGATTGATCGCCGGCACGACCTGCTCGGGCGCGGCGCGAACGGCAAGGCTGAGATTCTGGCTGCTTGGACCGTAGAGGGACATAGAACTATCCGCGCTTGCTGGTGGACTGGACTGGGATTTCGCCTGACGGCTGCGGTTTGTCGGCGATCAGCGCGGACAGTGCGCGCTGCATGCCATCGAGCACGCCGGGCGCGACAGGGTGCCGGCTACTTTCTCCTGGACCGGCCGTCGCCGGTGTATCGGGCATCGCGTCGGTCGGCTTGGCGGCGGTGGCGTAGTGCGCGCCGAGCACCCGGTCGGCGATGCCGATGCCGCCGCGCTCGGCGATCGCGTCCGCCATCTTGCCGGCCAGAAGCGATTTCCACATATCGCCGGCGAGGCCATTGCCGTAAACGGCCGCGCCGTCCTCGGGCAGCATGTTCTGGATAAAGGTCTGCAGGACCATCGCCTCGAAGCGCTTGAAGCTCTCCGGCGACGCGGCGCTGGCGGGCTTGCCGGCCGCCTCCGTTTCGGCGACCTCGAATGCTGCGCCGCCTGCGTCGCGTGCCGCATTCGGGCGTGCGGCGGTGAGTTCCGGCAAGGCCGGCTGGCGTGTCAGCTGCACTCCTATCTGGCTGGGCGGGGCGATGGGCACATTGCCGTTCCGGTTACATCTTCGCCCGCATCATTGCGCGACAAGCTTGTGGCAGCCTTACTTGGCGCCCGGCTTCATCGGGCGATGGCCGATGATTTCCAGCCGCTCGCGGTCGCCGCGCTGTCGCTCGTCGGCGCCACGCGCCTCGCGCCAGTTGCGCTCCACCATGTTGGTGCGCGCATTCGCCGCCGCGACATTGGCCGCTTCCCTGCCGGCAGACTGCAGGTTGGCGTCCTCGCGGGCCAGCGCGGAGGCGATCCGCCTCTGGTAGACTTCGGGGAACAGGCCGGACATCGAATCGTCTGCGTTGAAGCGGTCGGCGATCTCTGCCGCCTCCTGCTTCGCGGCGATGGCACCCGCGACGAAGCCGGCGTGGCGCAGCTCGTGCATCGCCTTGAGTTGCTCCTGAAGCACGAGCAGCTTCTTCAGCCGTTGAACCCTGGCGTCCAAGCCTACCTCCCGATCGTGATGTCGATGAAGCCGTCGGCGAACAGGCTGAGCAGGGTGGCGACGCCAAAGTAGAAGATGACGAGACCGGCAGCGATGACGAACGGCAGCGAGATGAAGTAGACCGGGATCTGCGGAACGAGCTTGTTGACGAAGCCGATGGTCAGATTGACCAGCAGCGCATAGGCGACGAACGGGCTGCCGAGGCGGAGAACGACGAGGAAGGACTCCGAAAGCGTGTCCGTGACGTCGACCAGGGCCGATTGAGGGTTGAACAGCACGTCGAGCGGCGCGACCTTGTAGGATGCCACCAGCGCCCGGATGATCTCGTGGTGGAAGTCGAAGACGAAAAGCAGCAGCAGGGCCGAGAAGGAGATGATGGCCCCGAGCGCCGCCTGCGGTTCGCCGTCTTCGATGCCGGGACCACTCATGCCGCCATAGCCGATCAGCATCGCGATCGCCGCGCCGATGAACTGCAGGGCGAGCATGTAGAGCCGCGCGAGCAGGCCGATCAGTAGGCCGATCAGGAGTTCGGACGCGATTCTCGGGAGAAGGACGCCCGGCCGGCGGTCGGCGTAGGGATAGATCTGGTCCCACAGGAGCATCAGCAGGCCGGCCGTCGCGGCGAGCGCGACGAACAGGCGAACCTGCATCGGCACGCGGACGCTGGAGAGGCCCGGCATGACCAGGAAGCAGGCGCCTATGCGGCAGAAGGCGAGGAAGGCGGCGATGACCGCGCCTTCGACCGTCGCGGTCACGAAATGGTTCCGAGGATGCGCAACTCGACGCCCTTGGCGATCTCGACATGGCTGAGCACCGGCAAGGTCGGGAACAGCCGCTCCACGATCATGCGCACATAGGGCCGGGCGTCGGGCGCGGTGACCAGCACGAAGCGCTCACCGGCGTCGAGATGCGAGCGGATCGCCTTCGAGGCTTCCTGGCCGAATTCCTCGAGCTGGCGCGGGTCGATGTCGAACTCGCGCACCTCGCCCTTGGCGTCGCGCTTGAGCGACTGGTGGAAGGCGAGGTCCCAGCGGTTGCCGAGACGCAGCACCTTCAGGACGCCGCCTTCGGACAGGTCTCCGCAGATCTGCTGCGACATGCGGATGCGCACATGCTCGACGATCTGCTCGGTGCGGCGCACATGCGGCGCAATCTCGGCGATCGCCTCGATGATGAGATGCAGGTTGCGGATCGACACACGCTCCGCGAGCAGCAGCTTCAGCACCGCCTGGAGGCCGGGATAGGTGATGTGCGTGGTGCAGATCTCGTCGGCGAGCTTCTTGTATTCGGGATCCTGGCGTTCGAGCAGGGCCTTCATGTCCTTGTAGGACAGGAGCTGCGGCAGGTTGTTGCGGATCACCTCGGAAAGGTGGGTGAGCAGCACCGACATGTTGTCGGCGAAGGCGTACTGGTCGCGCTTCAGGTCTTCCGCGAACATCTCGGGCACCGACCAGGCGCGCATGCCGAAAGCGGGCTCGCGAACCTCCTCGCCGGGGATGTCGGGCGCGGGACGGTTGCCGAGCAGAACCATGATCTCGCCGACGCGCACGGCGTGCTCGGCGACCACGGTGCCGTGCACCTTGATCTGGTAGCTCTTTGAGGGAATGCCGAAATCGTCGGTGAGCTTCACCTCGGGAACGACGAAGCCGTACTGCGTGGCGAACTTCTTGCGCATCTTGGACATGCGGAAGGCGAGTTCCTGGTGCGCGACGATAAGCCGGGTGGAAAGCTGCTTGCCCATCAGGAGCTCGATCTCGGCGGTCGCGAGCGACGCCTTGACCGAGTTCTTTTCCTCGTCGGCCTTGTCGGCTGCTTCCTGTTCCTTGGCGGCGGCTGCCGCGGCGTTCCTGCGGTTCTGCTGGAGCGGGATCACGTAGGCCAGCCCGGCCATCAGCCCGCCCAACGCGACGAAGGGCAGCATCGGCAGCCCGGGCATCAACGCCAGCAGGAGAAGCAGCAACGCGGCGACGTAGAGCGCGCGCGGGTAGGCGCCGAGCTGGCCGAAGACGGCCTTGTCGGCGGAGCCGCGGGTGCCGCCCTTCGAGACGAGCAGGCCGGCGGCGAGCGAGACGATCAGCGCCGGGATCTGGGTTACCAGTCCGTCGCCGACCGACAGCTTGATGAACACGTCCGACGCCTTGCCGAGGTCCATGCCGTGCCGGAAATAGCCGATTGTGATGCCGCCGACGATATTGATCAGCGTGATGATCAGGCCTGCGATGGCGTCACCGCGGACGAATTTCGATGCGCCGTCCATAGATCCGAAGAAAGATGATTCTTCTTCAAGCTCGCGGCGGCGCAGCTGGGCCGTCTTGTCGTCTATGACGCCGGCGGACAGGTCGGCGTCGATCGACATCTGCTTGCCGGGGATGGCGTCGAGGGTGAAGCGCGCGCCGACTTCTGCGATGCGTGTCGCACCCTTGGTGATGACGATGAAGTTCACGATGATCAGGATCGTGAAGACGATGAGGCCGATCACGAAGTCGCCCGACATCACCAGGTTCGAAAAGCCCGAGATGACATAGCCGGCCGCGTGGGTGCCGTCGTTGCCGTTCGACAGGATCATGCGGGTCGTCGCGATGTTGAGCGAGAGCCTCAGCATGGTCGCGATCAGCAGGATCGTCGGGAAAGACGAGAAGTCGAGCGGCCGGGCGATCCACAGCGAGACCATGAGGATCAGAACCGAGAGCGCGATCGAGAAGGCGAGGCCGACGTCGATCATGAAGGCGGGGATCGGCAGGAACAGCACCGCCAGGATGACGACGATGCCGAGCGCGAAGAAGATGTCGCGGCCGTTCCTGGCTATCGGGTCTTGAGCTGCCGTTTCGGCGATCGCCATGCGTCGGATTCCCATGCGGCCCGCGCAAGGCGCAGGCCGTGTGAGGATAGGAGACCAAGCTTGTGCGAGGGTTGGGCAAACCCTGAATACGGTTGGAGACCCCGCGGCTGGAGACTGGATACGGCCCTGGCGAGGAAAAGCCGGGAGCGGGCGCTGTCTCGCTGGGGGCACAAGCCTGGACTTGTGCCCCCAGCGGCGGTCAGAAGACCTTGTCGACCGGCAGTCCAAGCGCCATCGAGCCGGCATACGCGGCCTGCGGGCCCTGCTGCAGCGGATGGAAGCGGGCACCCTGGACATCGCGGAAGCGGCGCTCCAGGCCGGCGGCCCGGTAGAAGCCGGCTCCGCCGGCAAGCTCCAGGGCCAGTTCCACGGCCTTGATGGCATGCTCGGCGACGAGCGCGCGGCCGATCATCGTCTCGTTGACCGTCTCGGCCGACGGCGCGTTCTCCTCGACCGTCGCGATCATGTGGCGGTGCGCGAGCTGGGCGGCGCGCAGGCTGGTGTCCATCCGGCCCGCAAGGCTGATCGCGTGGGGGTTGGCCGGCTTCCTGCCGGCCATCTCGACGGCGATGTCGCGGGCGCTTTCTGCAACGCCGAGATAGGCGGCGTAGATCAGCGGGAACGCGATTGTCGCGATTATCTGGAAGAGCGGATGCCATTCGCCCGCGTTGCGCGCCAGGGCGACGCCGGCGTCGGGGATGAAGAGGCCATCGACGACGACGTCGTTGGAGCCAGTGCCGCGCATGCCGAGCGTCCGCCACGTGTCGGCGACCGACACTTCGGGAGCCTTCATGGGCACGCCGAAATGCAGCACCTTCGGAGGCGTTTCGCCTTCGAGAACGGCGCCTGTCATCAGGATGTCGCCGGCCGCGGCTCCCGACGTGAAGACCTTGCGGGCGGTGATGCGGTAGCCGCCCTCGACCTTCTCGGCCTTGCCCGATCCGCCGATCCAGTCGGAACCGCCGCTCGAAAGCAGCACGATCCTCTCGGTGGCCACCCGCCTCAACAGGGGTTCGACCACGGCCAGCTTCTGGTGCCGCCAACGCCACGCAGGAATCGCCACCTGATGCGTGTGCATCGAGAAGGCGAGCGCGGTCGAACTGCAGCCATGCGCGATCAGCCGTATCATGTCGCAGAGTTCGCCGATCTCGGCGCCGCGTCCGCCGAGTTCGGCGGGGACGGCTGCTTCGACGAGGCCGGCGTCCTTGAGCGCTGCGTAGTTGGCGGCAACGAAGCTGTCGGTCTCGTCCGCCTGTTGCGCGCCGGCGGCGAATTCCCGGCCAAGCCGGGCGGCAAGCTGAGCGATCGTCTCGCTACCGGTTTCCATCGTCCGTACTCCCTGGGTCATCGTCATTTCGCGTACCCTCGTTTGAGTTGGAGGGCGAAAATCCTCCCGGAAGCAACCGGGGTCCAGTTCAGGAACTGAACTGGTCCCCGAAGGCCTCGGGCGCGAGACCGGTCCCTGTAACCGTCCGGGCCGGAGCGCGGCAAAGTCCGGAAACCCCGCACTGTCAGGATTGTCGGGACAAAAGGAGGTGGTGATCCATGCCTGAACGCAGTGGCTACGGGCAGTTCTGTCCGGTTTCCATGGCGGCGGAGGTGTTCTGCTCCCGCTGGACTCCGTTGATTATGCGTGAGCTTCTCGCGGGAACCTCGCGCTTCAACGACCTGCGCAGGGGTGTGCCACGCATGTCCCCGGCATTGCTGTCCAAGCGGCTGAAAGAGCTGGAGAAATCGGGCATCGTATCGGTCTCGCGCGGCAGCGGCGGAGCGGTCGAGTACGCCCTGACGCCCGCCGGCGAGGACCTGAGGGAGGTGGTGCTGGCCCTGGGCGTCTGGGGCGCGCGCTGGGTGGAATCGCAGCTTTCGCTGCGCAATCTTGATCCGACTTTGCTGATGTGGGACATGCGCCGCCGCCTCGTGCCCGATCCGCTGCCCGACGGCCGCTGCACGATACAGTTTCGATACCCCGAACTGTCGCCGACGAAGCAGAATTACTGGCTGGTGGTGGAGGAAGGCGAGGTCGATCTCTGTTACTACGATCCCGGCTTCGAGGTCGATCTGCTGGTCCGGTCGCCGCTGCGCACCATGACGGCGGTCTGGATGGGCGTGGCCAAGCTCAGAAGCGAGATCGATTCAGGCGCGATCGAGTTCGACGGCGATCCGGCGATCGCGCGCGCGATGCAGCAGTGGCTGGGATTCAGCCCCTTTGCCGAGGTGCCGGCAAGGGCGGCCTGAGGTGCGCTCCGCCCTTGTCCGTCGAGAACAGTGGGCCGGGTCAGAACCCGGTCTCGATCCGCTCGAAGATGACGTTCGTGAAGGCGGAGATCTGCGCGCCCATGAACGGGCCGGTGAAGGCGACCACCAGCATGATGGCCACGATCTTCGGCACGAAGGTCAGCGTGATTTCCTGGATTTGCGTCAGCGCCTGAACCAGCGCGATGCCGACGCCCACGAGCATGGCCGCGGCGACCGCCGGTCCTGACGCCGTGAGCACGGTCCAGATGGCGTACTGGACGATGTCGAGAGCGTCGGCTTCATTCATCGGGATGCGCCTTCAGCATCGTCAAGACTTCAGGAAATCCTGACGCCCGGTTCCATCACGACTTCCTTGCCACCCTCGAGCACGGCGACGATGCCGTTGGCGAAGAGGCGAACCTCGGTTACCTCGCCCGTCGTCTTGCCGTCGGCCGAGGTAATCGTCCGGCCTATGATCGCATCGGCCTGCGCCAGCGTCGAGGACTGGAGCATCTGGTCGAGCTTCTGGTTCATCTGGACAGACTGTTCGACCTGGCTGAAGGAGGCGAGCTGGGCCATGTACTGCGTGGAGTCCATGGGGTTGGTCGGATCCTGGTTCTTCATCTGCGCGACGAGAAGCTTCAGGAAGGACTGGTAGTCCACCTGCGTCTTCGACGCTGCTTCCGTCGGCTTCGCGTAGCTGGACGCGCTCGTGGCCGCAACCGTCATGCTCATCGGGCTGCTCCTGCCTGGGCTGCCTGCCGCTTTTCGAGTTCGGGGCGAATTGCCTGCACCTCTGCGGGCTGATCGTCGTTGCCACCGATCACCTTCAGTTCGCGCGGATAGAGGCCGCGGATTGCCTTCAGCGCCTCGTAGATGTGGCCTTCGCCGACCATGCGGTCGACGTGCTTCAGCGTACCGGTGATCTCCGGGTCGCTGAAGCTCGCGAGCATCAGCGGCAGCGAGCGGCGGAACAGCGCGTAAGCGTCGTCTGCGCCGTCGGGGTTCATCAGCATGACCTGCAGGATGAAGTAGAGCTGGCGCAGCGGGGTCGACGCCTGGTCGATCTGCAGCACGTGGCTCTCGAGCAGGAACTGCACGTCGTTGAGCAGTTCCAGCGTCACCTTGCGATCGACCTTGATGACCGCGCCGTTCAGATAGATCTTTTCGTTGGGCTTCAGCGATATCTTCAACGTGTTCTTCATTGGATGCCATCCCGGATGATCTGGGAAACCTCGATTATTCCATCGAAATTGTCGGCGCGCCCCTGGCGGAGATCCTCGGCCTCGCGCATCAGCCAGAGGCCGATGGAGATCAGGTTGGCGCGCAATTCCTTGGGGAGTGCGTTCTCGGGGCTGCCGAGATCCTCGATGAGCGAACTCCAGACGCGATTCAGGAAATGTATCGCCTCGATGGCCTCCATCGAGTCGCGGCCGACCGCACGCGCCGCCACGAGCAGGTCTATCGAGCGGGTCAGGAGCTGGCGTTCGCGGTCCTTCGCGTCGGCGACCGAGTCGGTCTGAATGTCGGCGTAGGAAAATTGGTACATGAAACGATCCCGTCCCCTGGCGTCGTTACCCTAAGAAGCGAAGCAGGCTCAGCTGCTGTATGCGCGCGGTCAGCGCGTAGGAAGTCTCGATCTGCGACAGCAGGTTCTGCACGCGGCTGGCCGCCTCGTAGGGGTCCACGCCCTCGGTGTCGGCGATCATCCGTTCGAAGAGATCGGCCTGCATGGTCATGCGCTCGCTCGCCGCCTCGACGCGCTGCTCGACCACGCCAACCTCGGACTGCAGCGCGGCGAGCGAACTGATCGCCTCGCCGACGACCCCGACCATCTTGTCGACGAGCGCCTTGCGCCCGGCCGCCCCGAGATTGCTGTCGAACAGGTCGCCGATCGCGGCGGCTGCCATCGCCAGCTTGCGGATCGCGTCGTGGTTGCCGCTGACGGATGTCTCGGCGGTCTCGTTGAGCGCGATGCGGCTGACGATCGGCTGGTCGGTGGCGCCCGACCAGTTCGCCTGCCAGCCGGCGCCGAGGAACTGCGGTTCGAGCTCGGCGGTCATGAAGGCGTCCATCTGCGCCGTCGTGATGTTGGCGGCGGCGGGATCGTTCTGCGAGAAGCCGAAATGCGCCAGGAAGGCGGCGTCGAAGGCGACCTTCGAGGAAGAACCGTCTGCAAAACTGTCGAGCGGCTTCACGTCGGTGTTGATACCGGCGAACATGTATTCGCCGTTGATCGGCGTGTTGAGGATGGATGTCAGAGCCGCAAGCGCGGCGCGGCCGCTGTTGCGCGTCACCGACGCTGCGGCGTCGCCCGATGAACTTGCGGTCAGTACGCCGAGAAGCTCCTGGGCGGCGCCCGTCAGGTTGGACAGCGCGTCCTGGGTTGCGGTCAGCCGTGCCGCCACGATGCCGTTGGAATCGACGATGCCGTTCAGGCGGTCGAAGTCGCGCGCGAAGGTAACGGTATGCGCGGTTCGCGCGCCGAGCGCCAGGCCGCTGTCGAAGACCTTTCCGGTGTCGAGTTCCTTCTGTGCCTTCACCAGGTCGCCCTGGGTCCGCATTGCCGAATAGCGCAGCGCCTGGGATATCGACAGGGAGGAGACCGGTGACGCCTTCATGGCTATCTCACTGCGTTGAGAAGCGCGGCGAGCATCTCGTCCACCGCACGGATCAGACGGGAAGAGGCCTCGTATGAGTGTTCAAGGTCGAGCAACAGCGACATTTCCATGTCGATGTTGACGCCGGTCTCGTTCGACAGCGCTTCGGCGGTGCGTACCGCGAGCGCTTCCTTGGCGTTGGCACCGTCGGCGGCGTCCTTGCGAAGCGCATCGAACCAACCGATGGAGGCCGTCGAATAGTCGGCGAGGCTGCTCGAGTTGTCGATGCCAGCGGCCGGGTCGAAGGTCATCGGCGCGGCGATGCGGTCGCCGTAGGAAAGCAGCAGCGCGGAATAGGATGCGTTGCCGCCAGCGTTGTGGACGTATCCGGCGCCGTTCGCGCCGCCGTCGCGCAGCAGTTCGGGGTTGCCGCCCTGAGCTGAGTCGATCGCGGGGTTGAGGCGTATCTGGCCCGCAAGTCCGGTGACCAGCGTGCCGGTCGCCGGCATGGCCGGGGCGCCGAGCCAGGTGAACAGGCCCGGCGCGTCCGGAAGGACGCCCCCGGGCGATGTCTCGGCGAAGGCCGAGATCAGCCCTCGCGCGATCTCGTCGAACTGGGCCTGCATGGTGACGGTCACGCCGTCTCGGAGCTGGATCATGCCGGCGATGCGCCCCGAGGCATCGGTGTTGCCGCCGGTGCCGAGCGAAACCGGAACGCCGTCGATGTAGACCTGGTTGCCCGTGGTGCCCGGCGCGTATGCGCCGTTCGGCGTGAAGCTGACGCTGCGCGGCACGGTCTCGAACAGCATCGAGCCGTCCCTCGTGCTCACCACCATGTCGTTGTCGCCGCGCGTGTAGGTGGAGATCGGCACGTATTCGGCGATCTTCTTCAGCGTCGCATCGCGTTGGTCCAGCGCATCGGAAATGTCGCGACCCGAGCGCGTGCCCGACACGACCGCGTTGTTGGCGGCTTCGAGGTCGGCGAGCAGCCTGTTCAACTCGCCGGTGGCGATCGCGATTTCCTGGTCGGCGACCGTGCGGAAGGACTGCAGGGCGCTGGTGCCATCGTTCAGCGTGCGCACGACCTGGCGCGCGGCGTCCAGCGTGTTCTCCGCGAGATTGCGGTTGGACGGGGACGTGGAATAGAGCTGTAGCGCCTCCTGCAGCCGGCCGAGCGCAGTCGCCGGCGAGGTCGCGTTGTCGACGCCGTTGATCGACAGGTTGAGGCGCTCCATGCCGCTCGAGAGGGCGCCCTGGCCGTTGTAGGCCGACACCGCCTGCAGGTTCTGCCGGAACAGCTGCTCGTTTGCGGCGCGCTGGATCTCGACCGCGCGTGCGCCGGGCGATGTGGTGGTGACGGCCGCGCGCCGGTTGTAGTCCGGATTGTTCGCCTCCAGCACATTGCGGGAAACGATGCTGGTCTGCCGCGCAGTGTTCCTGATCGACGATTGGGCGATGTTGAGGGCAGAGGACAGCGACATGCTTGCTTTCAGAAGCCTTCAGGTTCCGAGACCGGGCTACCTCTTGAGGTTGACGAGGATGTCCATCAGGTCGGCGCCGGTCTGGAACACCTTAGATTTCGCGGTGTAGCTGCGCTGCGACTCGATCATGGCGGTGAGTTCCTCGGCGATGTCCACGTTGGAGTTCTCGAGCGCGCCGGAGACCATCGAGCCGAGGCCGCCGGAACCGGGGAAGCCCATCTGCAGGTCGCCGGAGTCGGCGCTCGGCGTGTAGACGTTGCCGGGCAGCGCCCTCAGCATGTCGGGGCTCTGAACATTTGCCAGCGGAATGCGATAGAGCTCGCGGAAGGAACCGTTCTTGTACTGCGCGTACATGGTGCCGTCCGACCCGATTTCGATGCTCTCGATGCCGGAAGGCGCGTTGCCATTCGCCTCGACCTTCAACTGGGTGTAGTCCGTGCCGAGTTGCGTCATCTTCGAGATGTCGAGATTGAAGGTGCCGCCATTGGGCACCGGGATGTCGACGCCGGCGAGCGGGGCGGTGAGCGCGCCCGTGGTGCCGTCGAAGGTGAGGGTCGATGTCGCCAGCAGTGAACCGGGCGCATAGGGGAACGGCGCGCCGGGCGCCGCACCCGCCTGGTCGAAGACGGCGATCTCCCAGGTGTTGGGCCCGGTCTTGGCGTAGTGGATGTCGAGCATCACTTCGGAGCCGAGATTGTCGTAGACGACGAGCGACGTCTTCTGGGTCGAGGTGGCGGTGGCGGCGTTGGCCGACGGCAAGTTGCCCGGCACCACGACATCGGCGCCGACCGGCAGGTTGGCCGTGAAGACGCCCTGGGTCGATGGCACCGCGATCAGTTCTTCCTGTGCGATCGAGACCATCTCCAGGCCGCCGAAGCCGTTGGCGGTCGCCGAGGGCGGGCCGGCTGCGAAGCTGTAGCCCATCAGGTAGAAGCCGGCCGCGTTGACAAGGCGACCCTCGCCGTCGGGCACGAATGAACCGGCGCGCGTCAGATAGGGCGTGCCGCTGGAATTCTGCACGACGAAGAACCCGTCGCCGTTGATGGCGAGGTCGCTGCCAGATGAGGTGTATTTCAGGTCGCCTTGCTGCGAGATCGAGGTGCGGATCGTCGTGGTGACGCCGCCGGACGTGTAGTTCCCCGTCGTCGAAGGGATGATCAGGGACGAGAACTCGGTCGAGGACCGCTTGTAGCCCGTCGTGCCGGAATTGGCGATGTTGTCGGCGACGGTCGACAGGCGGTTGGCCTGCGCGTTCATGCCGGACACGCCCGTCCGCATCATTCCGTAGAGACTCATCGTGGCTTCTCCCGACCTCGAACCGTACCGGCAAGCAGCATAGGGCAGTGGACTTGCGCGAAACTGGCGCAGAGGCGCGGCGACGGTCGCGTCGCCGCTGCCGCGGGCATCAGCCGACCAGCCGGTAGCCGAGGAAGCGCTTGGAATCGATCGGATCGAAGCCGAGCTTTTCGCGCAGCTTCTTGCGCAACTTAGAGATGTGGCTCTCGACCACGTTCTCCTCGACCTCGTCGTCGAAGATGCCGTAGATGGCGTTGAAGACCTGGGTTTTTGTGACGCGACGACCGCGGTTCGCCGCAAGATATTCGAGAATGCGACGTTCGCGGCGCGGCAGCGGCAGCGGTTCGCCGTCGATCTCCGGCTCGCGGCCATCCATGAAGATGCGCATCGCACCGATCTCGGTGAACTGCTGCTCTTCCTGGACGCGCCGGCGGATCGCCGTGATGCGCGCCAGGATCTCGCGGATGTGGACCGGCTTGCGGATGACGTCGTCGACGCCCGACTCGAAGAGCATCAGCGTGTTCTCGAGCGAGTGGTGATCGCTGAGCGCGATGACCGGCGCGCCGGTGCGGTCGCGGATCTGCCGGGGCGACACGGCCGCCTTGTCGCAGTCGCCGATCAGGAAGGCGCGAACCGACTTGAGGTCTTCCTCGGCCGCGCTTGTGACCCACTCGCCGAACGCATCCGATCCGAAGGAGGCGGTAGCCACCCCCTCGCGGTCAAAAAGCGAATTATATCCTTCTTGTACGAGCTCTCGCTCGTCTACGATCACTATCATCGGCCCGCCCTCCGAATCAGAATTTTCTCTGATGCGAAATTCGTATCGCGGGTCGCGAATCCTGCCTAACCGTCATATTTTGCCCCCCTTTTCTCGGGAGGCGGATTCGATGCTCCGGACCCTGCCGGGCGACGGATCCGTCCGGCGCGGGAAGGGTGGGGCTGGACGTACGCCGGATTGGCAGACTGCCGGGAAATCACGCCTGGATTGCAAGGCTGGCGTGTGGTGCGCGGGCGCCGGATCGGCCGGCTAGATGTAGAGCTCTCCGCCGGACGGGTCTGCTGCCTGCGGAGTGTTGCGCTGCCCGCCCTGGCCATGGCTTGCGCCTTGTTCGGACGAACGGCCGCCGGATCCGCCGCTCCCGCCGTTTGCCATGCCGGAACCGAACTGCTCGGCCGACCGGCCTTGTCCGGATGCAGCCGGGGCGGGAGCGTCGGCGCGGGCGGCCGAAGCGGATACATGCCCAGGTTGCAGGACCGTCACCTTGTCGACGTCGTAGCCGAGACTGCGCAGCGAACCGACAATGCTCTCGCTGTCGGTCGAAAGCCGGCGGTAGGCTTCCTGGTTCTCGACCTGAAGCTCGATCGAAAGCTGTTCGCCGGTGAAGCGCAGCGTCGCGGTGACCATTCCGAGTTCGGCTGGTCGCAACTGGATCTTCAGCGACTGCGCCGAAGCATGCGTGGCGGAAGCGTGGACGGCTTCGGGTGCGTGGCGCGGCGAAGCGTTTTCGAGCAGCTTGCCCCCGACAATGCTGTCGACGAGCGACAGCGCGGTTGACGACGCCGGCGCTGGAATATTGTGTTGCGCGAG
This sequence comes from Mesorhizobium marinum, assembly GCF_040813675.1. Lineage (NCBI taxonomy): Bacteria > Pseudomonadati > Pseudomonadota > Alphaproteobacteria > Hyphomicrobiales > Phyllobacteriaceae > Mesorhizobium > Mesorhizobium marinum. The sequence continues at coordinate 106,844 of NZ_JBFOCI010000001.1, forward strand.
CACGGTCACGCGGGGCGCGTTCGTCGCGTTTTCGGCGGTGGGCGGCGGCGACATGTCCTTCGCCTGCGCGCGATCCGCCGGGGTGCGGTCCGTGATCGGCGACGGCCGAACGGCAGGTTCGAAGCGAATGGGCTCTGCCTGTTCGCTCCGCCCGAACGGCGTGAACGAGGCGCCTTTCGGCCTTTCCGCCTTGGCCTGGTCATCGGGCGGCGAAGAAATGTCCTGGCCGAACGCGGATTCGGCGTCGATGCCAGTCGTTCCCTTTGCCGGGATCGTCGCAGGCGTTTCTGCTGGCCGAGCCTCGGCCCGCATCGAAACCTGAGCCGCCGCAATGGGCGGGACTGCCACGCCTTGTGTCGGGTCAGGGACCGCTACCCGCGATAGGGCCTCCTCGTTGCCGCGTGCAGGCGGCTCTTGGCGATGCTCGTCAGGCAAGACGTCGCCCGAAACGTCGGGGGCCGCTTCACCGGTTGCCTCGCCCGTCGCCTGCGGCGTTTCCTGGTCCGGCAACCGGCCCGCGCCGGCGTTGGTCGCGCCGTTGAACTTCGGCGTCACGCGTGGCCACGAGGACGGGCGCGTTTCGGAATCCGGTTCTGCTGCGTGCCTGCCGACGCCGGCAGGTTTGTCCAGTGCCAGCGCGCTCGCGAAATCGCCATGCGGGGCTCCCTTGCGGGCGGCCTTGTCCTCGATTCCCGCCTTCGGCGCAGGCATCTGGGGCAGCGCCTGCGTCACTCCACTCGTCATTCCGGCATGTCTCCGATCAGCTTGTCTATGTCGGCCAGCTTGGCGCGCGTTGCGGCGACCATCGCCTCGGCCTTCTCGACCGACGCATCGACTCCGCGGCCGGGGCCAGGACTGCGCGAGCGTGAAGGAACCGGTGTCGTTTTCGCCGTTTCGTCGCCCGCGGCAGTGATTACCGGCTCCGGGCCGACGCTGCGGATCGGACGGGCCTGCGACTGCGCGCCGGCCGGCTTCGTTCCAGCGGTCAGTTCCGCAGCGATCGCGCTCGCCGCGTCCAGCAGCCGGCGGTCATTTTCGGAAAGGCGCTCCCGGTCGATCCTGGACAGCCTTTCCAGCACATTGTCGATCTCACCCGACGTGACCAGAGAAAGGCTTGCGTAGAGTTCGGCGCGGGGATCGTCGGCCATCTCCTCCGCCTGGGTGGCCGCGAAGGCTGCCAGGTCGATCAAGCCGTCGATGGCCGCACGTCGAGCGATGCGCAGGTAGATCACCTTTTCCTGCTCCGGTTCCATCATGGCGGCAAGGTCGACCACGGCGCGACGATCCACCTTGTCCTGGAGAGCGACGACCCCCGCGACGAAGGTATCGGCGAATTGACTTGCGTAGGGCGAGTGCAGGTAGGAGCGCACATACTGTTCGGCATATCGAAGGAATCGCTTGGTATCGCCAAGCGTCACGGCGACGGAAATCGAGCGCCGCAGCGCCGCTTCCTCCACCAGTGTTCCCGGGCCGAGAAGCCGCGCCCGGTCGAGCATCGGCAGCGCCTTGCCGGGTTCGGCCTCTGCCATCATGGAGCCCTTGACGAGCGCCACATACATGCCGACGTCCGGCGAATAGGTCATCGGATCGACCGAGGCGAAGGCTTCCAGAGCTTCGTTTGGCTTGCCATTGACGTAGAGCAGGATCTTTTCGCCGAGAAGCCGGTTGGGATCGTCCTTGCCGAGATGCGCAAGCCCGGCTTCGAGTGTCGCGGGGTTGCCGCCGGACATGGCGTAGATCAGCAGCGCGCGGCGGTTGAGCTCGTTCTCGAAGCGCGCCGATTCACGCGTCGCGAAACGCGCATCGATCATCTCCAGCAGCTTGCGCTGCATCGGCTGGGAAGCGTGATCGCCGCCGGCAAGGCGGTCCTGCACGAGTTCGAGCGAACGCACGATCTGGTATGGCTCGAGTTGCTGCGGTTCCAGAGCCGCGGCCGCGTCCGTTTCGGCGGACGCCGGAAGCGCCGTGCCCAGAACCAGCAGGCCGGCCAGGCTCCAGCGCGTCATGGTCATCCGCCGACGTCCAGCAGGATCTCGATGCGGCGGTTCGAAGCGGCGAGCGGATCGGCCTTGTCCTTTGGTCGCCTGGCGGCATGGCCGGCGACGGTGGTGATGCGGTTTTCGTCGAGCCCGCCGCGCACCAGCATGTAGTAGGCAGAATGTGCGCGGGCTGTCGAAAGCCGCCAGTTGTCGTAGTTCTCGTTGCGGAACGGCCTGGCGTCGGTATGGCCGTCGATGGTGATCGTACCCTTCTGCGCGGCCAGGATTTTCCCGATCTTTTCCATCGCTAGGACCATGTCGCGCAGGGGCACGGCGGAGCCGACCTCGAACATGCCGAAGTCGAACTGGTCGGTGACGGAGATGGTGACGCCGCCCTTGCCGGCGACGACGGTCAATCCTTCCGCCAGCTTGCTGTCGGGCCCGAGCGCTTCGGCGAGTTCCCGCCGGATCGCATCCGCCGCCTTCTCGACCTCCGAACTGGCTTCGGCTTGCGCCGGTTGCACTGCCGTTGCGGGCTTCTCCGGGGGCGGGGCCTCGCTGGCCAGCGGTTCAAGCGGCGCGACGTCGGAACGGGCGGCTGTGCTCTCCGGCGTTTCCGGAAGCCCGGTCCCTGATGCCTTCGTGCCTTCGGCGGTATCCCCGCGCTTCGCCATCTGCTCGGTCCAGAAGTCGGGTGCGAAGGGATCGCGATACGCGACGCCACCGGACGCCCCGGTCGACGGACCGGCGTCCGCGGCGCCGCCGTCGCCCTTCAGGCTGACGTTCTGAAGCAGGCCGGTCTCCTCGGCAATCTCCGCCAGCACGGCGTAGGGATTGGCGAAGAGATGCTCGTCCGAATGTGTCTCGGCGCCGTCCTTGTCGGCCACGTCGCTGCTCGAGGTGTCCTTGGCTTCGCCCTTGGCGTCCTCGCCGGAGCTGCCGCTGGACGCGATCTCGTCCTCGGGCGCCGCGCCCGCCGCGTTGGGGCCTTCGCCGAGGTCCTGGAGCCCCTTCTTCGAGGAGTTGCGGTCGATCAGCTTGACCGGGTTGAAGTAGCTGGCCACCGCCGCCTTGGTCTGTTCGTTGGCGGCATTGATCAGCCACATCACCAGGAAGAAGCACATCATGGCCGTCATGAAGTCGGCGAATGCGATCTTCCAGACGCCGCCGTGGTGGCCCTCGTCATGGTCGTGGTTGCGCCGGACGATGATGATTTCCTGGCGGGGTTCCTCGCCGGGGGCCGCCATGCTCATTCGACGATCTCCGACAGGATCGCCGACCATTCGGACAGGCGCGTTTCAAGGAGATGGCCGTCTATGGTGACGGAAAGATCGAAGCCCGGCGCCTCGGCGAAACCGAAACCGGCGGCGCGTTCGCCCAGCGCCGCCTGCAGCGCCTCCAGAAGCGAACTTGGCCCGCGAACGTCGACCCTGGCGGCCTCGTTGCCCGCAACGGCCTTGCGGATGGATTGCGCAAGGCTTTCCAGCGACCGCTTCTGCAGTTCGTCGCTTAGGAAGGTGCCGAGGACGCGGGCGGCCGACATGGCTGCCTGGTGCCCGATGCGTTCCTCCATCTCGCCAAGCCGCAACGCGATGGTCTCGCCGGCCGTCTCGCCGATCTGGCGAAAGACGGCGTCCATCTCGGCGGCGTGCTGCTGCCGCTGCGCCTCGAGTTCGGCCGCGTGCGCGAGCGAAAGGCGCTCCTCGAGCGCCGCCTCCGCCCTGGCGACCTCGCTTGCCACGGTCGCGCCGATATCGGGTTGAGGCGAGACCGTCTCCGGATGGCGCGGCGGCACAGCAGCCGGCTGCGGCCGGGAGCCGAAATCGGTGAGGACGTCGAAGAGCGCCAGTGCCGTCACGCCGCCGCCTCCTGGTGCGCCCACTTGCGCAGGATCGATGCCGTGCGCTCCTCATTGAGATCCACCATGCGGGCGAGCCTGTCCTGCGGGGCGGGGCGGATCTTCTGGCGCAGTTCGTCGAGCGGCGTCGGCGCTGGTCGCGCGGCGGAGGTTGCGGCTGCCTTGGCCTCGGCATCGGCCTCGGGGCCAGGCAGGGAGCGCTGCACCTCCTCGAAGCTCGGGCCGGCGATGGCCGGTGCAGCCGGCTTGCCGATCGCCGCGACCATCGGCTTCAGCCCGAAGAAGGCGATCAGGAAGACGACGACGATGAACGCCGCGGCGTTGATCATTGTGCCGGCATGGCTGCCGAGCGCCGCCATGATGCCGGGTTCCTCGATTTCCACGCCGTCGAGGCCGTCGATGAACTCGACCGCGGATACGTTGACGACGTCGCCGCGCGCTTCGCTGTAGCCGGTCGCCGAGGAGACGAGCGCCTGGATCTCGGCGACGCGCTCGGCGATCTTCTCGGGCGTGGCGTCGGCGCCGAGGATTGCCGCGAGGCGTTCGCGATTGACCACCACCGCGATCGACATCTTGGTCACGGTGTAGCCGTTGCTGACGGTCGCCACGCGCTTCGAATTCATCTCGTAGTTGGTGGTCTCCTCCTTGCGCTCGCTCTGCGCGGAGGATTGCGGGCCCTCGGTCGTGGTGGGATCGGCTTCGGGCAGGTTCTGCTCGACGCTTGTCGTCGATCCTGCCGATTTCTGGCTGTTGTTCTCGTTGGCGCGCACGATCTGCACGGAGCGCTCCACGCGCGATTCCGGATCGAAGGTGGTCTCCTCGGTCTGGCGCGTGTCGGTGTTGACCTCGGCCTTCACGCTGGCGCGGAAGTTGTCGGGCCCGAGATAGGGGGCGAGCGCCCGGCGGATGTTGTCCTCGATCTGCGTTTCGACCGTCCGCTCGACGCCGAACGAGCGGCTGACGCTGGTGTTGTTGGGATCGTCGCCGGCGGCGAGCAACGTGCCCGAGGAGTCGAGTACGGTGACGTCGGCGGCGTTGAGGCCCGGCACGGCCGCGGCTACGAGGTAGCGGATCGACGAGGCGGCGCGGCCGGCGTCCATCTCCGATGCGCGGATGACCACCGAAGCCGACGGTTTCTGGCCGTCGCGGCGGAAGTTGGCGCGCTCGGACATGACGATGTGCACGCGTGCGGCGCGAATGCCGGCGATCGACTGGATGGTGCGCGAAATCTCCCCTTCGAGCGCGCGCACCCGGGTGATCTGCTGCATGAACGAGGTGAGGCCGAGCGAGCCGACATTGTCGAAGAGTTCGTAGCCGGCGTTGGCGCTGGTCGGCAGCCCCTTCTCGGCGAGTAGCATGCGCGCCTGCGCGGTCGTGCCGGCGGGCACCAGGACAGTCGTGCCGTCGGCGGCGACATCGAAACCGATGCCGGCCTCGCCCAGAACCAGGCCGATCTGGTTCACGTCGGAACGCTCGAGGCCGACATAGAGCGTGTCATAAGCCGGCCGGTTGAGGTAGATCGAGGCGACCAGGATGACGGTGAGCACGAGGGCAAGGACGCCGCCCATCAGGGCGATCCGGCGCGGACCGAAATCCTTGAGGTTCTGAACGACGGCGTTCAATTGCTCGGGCACTGATCTTTGCTCCCGCCTTCTCCAGGACACCTGCCGGCGGCGAACCGCTCGGCATGGACGATCCGCTGCTTCGACCACGGGAGCCTAGGCTGCGAAGCTTGTGCGAGGATGAAATGGGCTGGATGCTGCAGGAAGAAAATGTTGCCGAAAAAGCTTTCGGAACAAATAGCTAGGGCCTGAAGCGATCCCTTTTCGGGAACGATTCAGGCCCTTTTCAAGCGATCCGGTGTGACGAATGCCGGAAGCTTAGAGACCGGATCAGTTCTGGAAGAGCGACAGCACCCGCTGGGCGTTGCTGTTGGCGATCTGCAGCGACTGGATGCCCAGCTGCTGCTGGACCTGCAGGGCCTGGAGCCTGGTCGATTCCTTGTTCATGTCGGCATCAACGAGCTGACCGACGCCGCGTTCGATGGAATCCATCAGGCTGGTGGTGAATTCCTTCTGCAGATCGATCTGCTTCTTGGCCGCGCCGAGCAGCGTTGCCGCGTCGGCGATTTCCGAGAGCGTCTGGTCGGCGACCGTGATCATCTGGGTGATCTGCGCGTCGGTGAAGCCGACCACCGTCAACGTTGAGACCGAGTAGCCATCGGTCGCGGCGATCGTGTTGGCGACGCCGGCGGTCGCGGTGTCGTCGCGCACGCCGGTGGTGGCGAGACGCAGGCCTTCAACGATGCCGCGCGTCTCGGCGGTGGTGGCGGCGGAATCGTAGAGCTTGATCGACTGGACGTCGATCTTGATCTTGGCGAGCACCACGTTGCCGGCCGCATCGCGCGTGAAGGACGAGACGATCTCCGCATCGGCGTGCACGCCGGCGGCCGGATTGCCGGCCGCGACGGTCGCATTGACCGAGAGCCAGTTGGTGCCGGAGAAGCTCGCGGAGTCCGCGAAGCTCTTGAGCTGCGTCTGGAGCGCCTCGATCTCGGACTGGATCTTGTCCTTGTTCTCGGCGCTGGCGCCAACCGCCGCGACGAGCTTGACCTTGATCTCGTCGACCCGCTCCATGATCTTGTTCATCGCCGTGTAGGCGGTGTCGACCTTGGAAGCGCCGAGGCCCAGTGCGTCCTGGACGACCGAGAGGGCCTTGTTGTCGGAACGCATGGTGGTCGCGATCGACCAGTATGCGGCGTTGTCCTTGGCCTCGGACACGCGATAGCCGGTGGAGATGCGGTTCTGCGTAGTCTCGAGCGACTTGTTTGTCGCGCTGAGAGTCTGAAGCGCCGTCATCGCCGAAGCGTTCGTCATGATGCTTGACACGATACTCACCCCTTCTTCGATCAGCCTGCCGGCCCCCAAAGACCGGATCAAATCGCCTGAAGGAAGCGTCATGCCAGGGGCGGCCTCATGCCGCCTTTGCCGTCATGGTCCGCCCGCCATAGCGATTGGTTAACCATGACTACAGGCATATGGTTAACAGCCGATTAAGCGCATATTCCCTTCGGTAACCTTTTGCCACCCGTTTCGGAACGTCAATGTCAGGAAAACGCATCGGAGCGCCGGCGGCCTGCATCCTGGCGCGCGCGGTCGCTTGAACGCAAAACGGGCCGCGCTGGCGCGGCCCGTTCCGGTGCGAACGTTTCCGTTCGCGGTTTGCTTGCGGCGGGTAGGCCCGCCCGCGCTTCCGCCTAGCGGAAGAGCGAGAGGATCGACTGCGAGTTGCCGTTGGCGATCGACAGCGCCTGGATGCCGAGCTGCTGCTGCACCTGCAGGGCCTGGAGGCGGGTCGATTCCTTGTTCATGTCGGCGTCGACGAGCTGTCCGATACCGCGCTCGATGGAGTCCATCAGGCTGTTGGTGAAGGTCTTCTGCAGGTCGATGCGGCTCTTGGCGGCGCCGAGGTTGGTGGCGGCGGTCGTCATTTCCTTGAGCGCGCCTTCGACGACGGCGAGCTGCTTGGTGATCTGCGCGTCGGAGAAGCCCTTAACAGTCAGCGTCGACACGGTGTAGGTGTCGCCCGCGGCGTCGGTGCCGGCGACCGGCGCCGAAGCGGCGGCGATGCGGGCGCCGGTGGTGCCGAGGCGGTGCGCGTCGAGGATACCGTCCGTGAGGCCGGTCGCCGCGGCGGCGTTGTCATAGAGCTTGATGTCCTGGACCTTGATGTCGATCGTGCCGAGCGACACGGAGCCGGCCGCCGAGCGATTGAAGGCGGAAACGATCTTGACGTCGTCGAACGTGCCGGCAGCCGTGTGGCCGGACGTCGTGTCGACCGACAGCCAGTTGGCGCCGGAGAAGGTGGCCGCGTCGGCGTAGCTCTTCAGCTGGCCCTGCAGGGCCTTGATCTCGACGTCGATCTTTTCCTTGTCGGCCGCGCTGGCGCCGTTGGCGGCGACGAGCTTGACCTTGATCTCGTTGACCGTGTCGATGGCCTTCTGCATGCCGGTGTAGGCCGTGTCGACCTTCGAAGCGCCGAGGCCGAGCGAGTCCTGCACGGTCGACAGCGCCTTGTGGTCGGAGCGCATGGTGGTGGCGATCGACCAGTAGGCGGCATTGTCGCTTGCTTCCGCGACGCGGTAGCCGGTCGAGATGCGGCCCTGCGTGGCAGCGAGCGACTTGTTGGTGGCGTTGAGGGTCTGCAGGGCGGTCATCGCCGATGCATTGGTCATGATACTGGACATGATACGCGTACCTTTACTTGAATTCGTTGCATACCGGCCCGACCGGTATGACGGTGCGGCATCATGCCAATGACCAATGAGATCAACCCGCCATCTGGGGCCACTATCGCGGCCAGTTGCTGAGATTTGGATAACCGGCTTGGTTAACGTTCTCTTTTTGCTGCTTTTTTCATCAGGTTGAGGGTGTCGCAACCGGCAGTTCCTAACGCAGGAAGGCCGCGCTGGGGGCGCGGCCTTCCTGTCGAGAAGAAGTCTGCTTCGCGGGCGATCAGCCGCGGAAGAGCGAGAGGATCGACTGCGAGTTGCCGTTGGCGATCGAGAGCGCCTGGATGCCGAGTTGCTGCTGCACCTGCAGGGCCTGGAGGCGGGTCGATTCCTTGTTCATGTCGGCATCGACGAGTTGGCCGATGCCGCGCTCGATGGAATCCATCAGGCTGGTGGTGAACGTCTTCTGCAGGTCGATGCGGTTCTTTGCGGCGCCGAGGTTGGTGGCGGCGTCGGTCATCGACTTCAGTGCGCCCTCGACCTTGGTGATCATGCTGGTGATGAAGCCGTCGGTCACGCCGCTCGCCGTGATGTCGAGGTTGTGGACGGAAATGCTGGCGATGGAGGTCGCCGTGGCGTCGGCGGCCGCTGCCGCGGTCGCGCCATCGGAAGCCGCGTCGACGTCGCTGTCGCCGGCTGCGAGCGCGGCGTTGTAGGCCGTGTCGTAGGCAGCCTGCGCCGCCGATGAACTCCAGATGGAGGTCTGGCGATCGAGGATGCCGTCGTTCTTGACCGCCGCGCCGGCGCCGCCGTCGAAGAGCTTCACGGTCTCGATCTTGACGTCGATGGTGGCCAGCGAGACGGCGCCGGCCGAGGAGCGGTTGAACGCCGAGACGATCTTCACGTCCTGCTGGACGGCGTCGGCGGTGCCGGCTGCCGCTCCGGCCGCCGTCTTGTCGGAGATGACCGAGAGGAAGTTGGTGCCGGAGAAGGTTGCGGAATCGGCGTAGCTCTTCAGCTGGCCCTGCAGCGCCTCGATCTCGACCTGGATCTTTTCCTTGTCGGCCGTGCTGGCGCCGTTGGCGGCGACGAGCTTGACCTTGATGTCGTTGACGATCTCGATCGCCTTGTTCATGCCGGTATAGGCCGTGTCGACCTTCGAGGCACCGAGGCCGAGCGAGTCCTGCACGGTCGACAGCGCCTTATGGTCCGAACGCATGGTCGTGGCGATCGACCAGTATGCCGCGTTGTCGGCGGCCTCGGCGACGCGATAGCCGGTCGAGATGCGGCCCTGGGTGGTGGCGAGCGACTTGTTGGTGGCATTGAGGGTCTGCAGGGCGGTCATCGCCGATGCATTGGTCATGATACTGGACATGATACGCGTACCTTTTGCGGAAGTCTTTTTGCATACCGGCTCGACCGGTATGACGGTACGGCATCATGCCAATGACCGCGTCCCTGCGATCACCCGCCATCATGGGGCGACCATGCGGGCGTCATGCCTTCCATTTGGCTAACGAACGTGGTTAACCAAAAGTTATTGTTAGGAAAATGGGTGCGCGTTCAGTTGAAGGAGCGCACCAGGCTGCCGACGAGCAGGTTCCATCCGTCGATCAGGACGAAGAACAGGATCTTGAACGGCAGCGACACCACGGTCGGCGGCAGCATCATCATGCCCATCGCCATGGTGATGGTGGCGACGATCAGGTCGATCACCAGGAACGGCAGCACGATCAGGAAGCCGATCTCGAAGCCACGCCTTATCTCGGAGATCATGAAGGCGGGCACGAGCACGCGCAGATCGACCGTATCCGGCTCGACGGTGTCGCCGCGTTCGCGGGCGAGGTCGGCGAACAGGTTGAAGTCCTCCTCGCGCACGTTGCGGATCATGAACCCGCGGAACGGGTCGGAAATCTGCTTGAAGGCTTCGGCCTCGTCGATCTGGTTGTCCATCAGCGGCCGGACGCCGTTGTTCCAGGCCTGATCGAACGTCGGCCCCATGACATAGAAGGTCATGAACAGCGAGAGGCTGATGATGATCAGGTTGGCGGGCGTGGTCTGCAGGCCGATGCCGGCGCGCAGAATCGAAAACGCGATCACGAAGCGGGTGAAGCTGGTCACCATGATCAGCAACCCGGGGGCCACCGAAAGGACGGTGAGCAGCCCGAACATCTGGATGATGCGGCCGATCGTCGTGCCGTCGGCCTGGCCGATGGCGCCGAGGTCGAGTTGCTGTGCCGCGGCGGCCGAAGCGCCGGCGAGAAGCAGGAGAACTGTTAGGCCGCAGCGTTTCATTCGAACAGCAGCGTCCTGATCAAGACCTGGCGCACATGGCCGTCGCTGCGGATGGCCGCCCGCTCCTCGATGCTGTCCCTGAGATGCCGGAAGCCGCTCGGCCCCTCGATCTCGTGCAGCTTCACCGTGCGCATGTAGGCGAGGAGGTCCTGGAGGACGGCGTTGGAGAGTTCCGGCGGCTGCGGCTCGTCGAGGACCAGCGAAACCTCCATGCGAACCCAGACGTCTCGGGGAGATCCGATGTTGGCAGTGATGGCGGGCAGCGGAACGATGGTTGCGGCATCCGGCGCGGCTGCGCCATGGCCGTCTGAGGCGTCGGCCTTCTTCGCGCCATGCGTGTCGGCCGCGGGCGCGTGCGCCTCCTTGGCGCCCGACCCGCCTCCCTGGAGAAAGCCGCCGGAAACCCAGCCCATGCCGGCCGCCGCGCCGGTCAGCGCGACGAGCAGGCCGACCTGGATCACCAGGGACGGCCCGCCTCGACCGGGCTTCGCGTCGGCGGCTGCGGGAGCGGCGGCCATCAGAAGGGCAGCACGCGGTCGAGGATCTGCTGACCGTAGGGCGGCTGCTGAACCTCGGTAAGCCTGCCGCGTCCGCCGTAGGAGATGCGGGCTTCGGCGATTCGCTCGTAGGCGATGGTGTTCTGCGGTCCGATGTCGATCGGCCGGACAATGCCGCCGATGGTCAGGATGCGCAGCTCCGCGTTGACGCGAACCTCCTGCGAGCCCTGGATGACGAGATTGCCGTTGCCGAGAACCTCCACAACCACAGCTGCGATCGACAGCTCGAGATCTTCCGAGCGCTTGGTCTCGCCGTCGCCGGCCGCGGCGGTCGAGGAGTTGACGCTGGCGTCCGCGCTGCCGCTCGATCCGAGGCCGTCCCACTCGTAGTCGATGGCGCCGCCGAGCGATCGGCTGGCAGTGCGCTTGCGGTCGGATTCGTTCTTGAAGCGGGCGCGGTCGTTGATGCTGATCCTGACCGTCAGGATGTCGCCGGGCGAGAGTGCGCGGGGATCGGTGAACAGCCTGCTCTGGCGGTCGTTCCAGAGCGAAAAGCGCTTCTGCGGCGGCGGCGGGTAGCCGGCATATTCGACGGGCGGCGCCGGCGCGCCGACGAGGCCCGCGCCAACAGGCGATAGCTCCGGCTCGACGCCGATCTCGCGCATGCCGCCGCAGCCGGCAAGCAGCGAGGTGGCAAGAAGGAGGATGCCGGCGCGGATCATGTCGGATCGGTTCTCCGCGCGGTCGCGGCCATGATGCCCGTCAGCATCGCCGCGGCCTTCTTTTCCATCTCGTTCAGGATGACGCCGGCCTTGCGCGTGTCGATCTTCATCAGGATGCTGGCCGCCAGCACGGTGTCCATGGCGGCGAGGCGTTCGGCGGCGGCGTCGGGCCGCATGCCAGAATAGATCTTGACCACGCCGTCCTCGGCCCTGGCGAGGAATTCCTCGCGCCGCTTCAGCCATTTCTCGTATTCGGCGCGCTTCTCCTCCAGCAACAGGATGCGCTTGTCGACTTCCTGCTGAAGGGCCTGCAACTCTTCCGTCTGCAGCGCATAGCGGCGGTCGCGCGCTGCGTCGGCGATGTTGGAGCAGAATCGCTCGATCTCCGAGCCTGTCTCCAGCGGCCCCGACTTGACGGTCCCAGTCGTTCCGGAATCGGTTTCCGGCGCGAGCAGGCCGGGCTCGTCGAGGTGCTCGACGACCATCTCCGTCGCACTGAGGCTGCCACCGGCGAGCAGCAGCGTGGCGACCGCGATCAGCAATGCGCCTGGCGTCCGTCTCGTTTGGGTGGCGCGAGGAGGGGTCATGGGTCAGCTCACTGGAGGACGAGATCGGCCTGCATCGCGCCGGCGGACTTGATGCCCTGCAGGATCGCGATGATGCCGTCCGGCTTGACGCCGAGGCTGTTGAGCCCGGACACCAGCGTCTGCAGGTCAGGGCCGTCGAGAACCGCGACATTCGCGTCCGGCTGCATGGCGTCGATCTCGGTATAGGGCTCCACCGCCGTCTCGCCGTCGGAGAATGGCTCGGGCTGGACGACCATCGGCGCTTCCGTGATGCGCACGGTCAGCGTCCCGTGGCTGATGGCGACGCGGGAGATGCGAACGTCGTTGCCGATCACGATGGTGCCGGTACGCTCGTCGACGACCACGCGCGCCGGCGCGTCGGCGGCGACGACCAGGTTTTCCAGTTCGGCGAAGAAGCGCGCCGGCGAGATGTTGTCGGGCTTCTTGATGACGATCGTGCGCGAGTCCTGCTCGAAGGCCACGCGCTTGCCATAGCGTTCGCCTGCATAGGCGTTGACGGCGTCCGTAACCCGGACGGCGGTCGAGAAGTCGGCGTTGCGGAGTTGGAGCACGAGGTTCGACTGTGCGGCGAAGCTCGCTTCGACCTCGCGCTCGATGATCGCGCCGTTGGGAACGCGGCCGGCCGTCGGGACGCCCTGTGTCAGCGATTCCGCCTGTCCTTCGGCAGTGAAGCCCGAGACAGAAACCGGACCCTGGGCGACGGCGTAGATCTCGCCGTCGGCGGCCTTCAGCGGCGTCATGACCAGCGTGCCGCCGGCAAGCGAGGTGGCGTCGCCCATCGACGCCACGCTGACGTCGATGCGCGATCCCGACTTGACGAAGGCCGGCAGGTTGGCGGTGACGATCACCGCGGCGACGTTGCGTGCCCTGGCGCGGCCGCCTTCGCCGGCAATGCCCAGATTTTCCAGCATGGCGCGGATGGACTGCTCGGTGAAGGGCGCGTTCCGCAGGCTGTCGCCCGACCCCTGCAGGCCGATGACCAGGCCGTAGCCGACAAGCTGGTTGTCGCGGGCGCTCTGCAACTGGGCGATGTCCTTGATGCGCGCGGCCGATCCGTGCTTCGGAAGCGTGCTCTTGGCTTCCGGGAACTTGGCGTAGGCGCCCGCGCCCTCCTGGCCGATTGGCACGCCGCCGACGGGCGGAGGGAAGCGGTCGATGTAGGCGCCCTCCGCGGACACCGGCGGAGGGGGCGTACCCTCGAAATAGTCAGCGCCGGCCGCCGGCGAGGCAGCCAGCGTCAGCGCCAACAGGAACGCGGTGGGGCGCAGCCTGTTCATGACGCCCCGACCCTGACGGTGCCGTCGCCCATGACGATGCCGGAAAATGTCTTGCCGCTGTCCAGGTTGCGCACCCTCACGATATCCCCCGCGGCACCGGACTGCAGCGTTACCGCGGTTGCCGAGATGACGAGGGAGCCGGAGACGAACATGACCTGTACCGGCGTGCCCTGTTCGACGACCCACGCCTCGCGAAGGGCAGCTTCGGGAATGTAACGGCCGGGAAGCAGGGTGCGCTTGGCAACCTTGCCTTCGAGTTGCGCGGCGGCGACGGCGACCGCCGGCGGGATCACCTTGCCGGGCTTCAGCGTCACTTCCCGGAGGATGGCGAGTTCGAGCGTCTCGCCGGGATAGATGACGCGGTTGGGGATGAGGACGACGTCCTGCGCGAGAGCCGGCGATGCCCCGGCAAGCAGCGCCAGTGCGAGGGGTGCGAGCAGTCGGGCCAGGATTCGCCTCGTCATTCCTGTCACCGGATGTTCTTGGAGACGACGGCCGCCATCTCGTCGGCCGCCTGGATGACCTTGGAGTTCATCTCGTAGGCGCGCTGCGCGGAGATCAGCTCGGTGATCTCCTTGACGGGATCGACGTTGGAGTTTTCCAGGTAGCCCTGCTCGATCGTCGCGAAGCCCAGATCGCCGGGCGCGCCGATGGTGGCCGGGCCGGACGCCGCCGTCTCCTGGAACAGGTTGTCGCCGAGCGGGGCGAGGCCGGCCTCATTGGCGAAGGCGGCGAGCGTCAGCTGCCCGAGTTCCTGCAGGTCGGTCTGGCCCTCGATGCGGGCATAGACCTGACCGGTCTTGTTGACCACGATGTCCACCGCGTCCGTCGGAACCGTGATCGCCGGGATGACGTTGTAGCCATCGACGGTGACGAGCTGGCCGGTCGCATTGGTGTTGAAGGCGCCGGCGCGCGAATAGAGCGTCTGACCCTCGGCGCCCTCGATCTGGAACCAGCCGTTGCCGGTCAGGGCAAGGTCGAGATTGTTGCCGGTGCTGGTCAATCCGCCCTGGACGTGCACGTTGCGGACGGCCGCGGTCTTGACGCCGAGGCCGATCGAGACGCCCTCGGGAATGACGCTGGCATCGGCGCGCGACGGCACGCCCTGCATGCGGTCGACCTGGTAGAGGAGGTCCGAGAACTCCGCCCGCGCCCGCTTGAAGCCGGTGGTGTTGATGTTGGCGATGTTGTTGGCGATGACCTCGAGATTGGTCTGTTGCGCGTTCATGCCCGTGGCGGCGATGGCGAGTGCTTTCATGACGGATTACCCTCCTGCGCCGGCGATCAGATCGCCATGCGGCTGACTTCCATGTAGGCGCTGACGATCTTGTCGCGGATGGCGACGGCGGCGGTCAGCGCCTGCTCGGCGCTCATCACCGCATCGACCACCTCTCGGGTGTCGGCCTGGCCCTGGATGCCCTGGACGGACAGTTGCTCGGCGTTTTCGAGCGTGCCGACGGTGCGCGTGGCCAGATCGGAAAGAACAGATGCAAAGGAACCGGTCGCGCCGGTGGCGTCTGTCGCAGTCGCCGGCCCTGCAGGGGACGTCGCTGAAACGCCGCCGATCCTGCTGAAGTCGAGTGCGCCCAATCCCGAGATCATGACTGGCTCCGCATCAGGTCGATGGTCATCGATATGAGTTCGCGGGCCTGCTTGATGACCTGCAGGTTGGCCTCGTAGGAGCGGTTCGCTTCCCGCATGTCGGCCATTTCGATCAGCATGTTGACGTTCGGCATCTTGACGTAGCCCTTTTCGTCAGCGGCCTCGTGACCCGGGATGAACTGGATCGGAAAGTCCGAGGCGTCGCGACCGATGTCATTGACCTCGACCAGCGAAGCGCCGGTCGCGCGGTCGAGTTCGGCCGCGAAGCTGATCGTCTTGCGCTGATAGGGATCGGCGCCGGGAGCGTCGCCGGTCGACTGTGCGTTGGCGAGGTTTTCCGAGACGACGCGCAACCGCTCGGACTGCACGCCGAGGCCGGATGCGGCGACTTTGAGGGCAGCGGCCAGCGGATCCATCGTCAGCCTCTCGACGTCGTCATGAGCATGCGGTGGAAGGCCTTGACGATCGCGGTATTGAGCTCGAACTGGCGGCGGATCTCGCCGGCCTTCAGGAGTTCGTTCTCCAGCACGACCGAGTTCTCGGACGGCAGAATCGACGGGTCGTCGCGCTGCTCGCTGACCGCGAAGCCGGCCGCGCCCGCGCGCCCGGAGACGTGGCCGGCCTGCGTCGCCGCCATCGTCACGCCGGTGTTGTCCAGAACCTTTTCGAAAGGCTCGACGTCCACCGCCAGGTAGCCCGGCGTATTGACGTTCGCGATGTTGCCGGCAACCGCCGTCTGTCGCACGGCCAGCCATCGGGACTGCTGCGTGGCAAGGGCGAAAAGGTTGACGGACTCCATGCAAATCTCCGGCCAGGTTTCCGGAGCGTATGCCGCCAGTCTTGCGCGGGCCTTGCGACAGCCTAGGGGGCGATCTTGAGAACCTGCCCGGTGTCCGTCACAAGGACAGGCTTGCCGTTGCGCTCTTCGATGGTGCGGATGCGGCTGCTGTCGGGCAGCATCGAGCCGGGCTGGACCACGAACAGTCCGCTGTCGTCTTCAAGGAGCGCGCGGCCGTTGGCGATCTGCACCACCCTGAAGGCGATTGCGGGTGGCGGATAGGGCTGTTCCACCAGGTCGGTCGCCAGCGCATCGGCCGTCTCTTCGTCCAGCTTCGTCGCCGTACCGGTCGAGAGCAGGTCGAGGTCCAGGGGTACTGGTTCCTGGCTTTCCACGGGCGCGCCGACCCGCTCCGGCTGTGCGCCGAGCAGGATTGGCGCCTCGCCTTCGCCGGCTCCGCCGAACCGCATCGCGCGGACGCCGAATTCCTCCGGATTGAAGAAAATGTACCAGGGAAATAGAGCGCAGATCAGCCCGAGCGTCACGCCGAGCGCGGCGACGGTGATGTCGCTGCGGCGGTCGCGCCGTTTCGCTTCTTGCTCCGGCGTCAGCGATGCGGGCGGCGTGTTGTTCGGGATGCGGTCAGCCGGGCGGCGAAACATGCGGCCTTTCCTTCGATTTCAGGTGGCGGGCAAGGTCGGCGAAGGCATCGGCGGACGCCGGGTCGCGCGGCGTCTGGGTCAACGCTTCGTAGATCAGCGGGACCTGGCGGACGGCGGTGTCCAGCTCGACGTCGGCGCCCGGCTGGTAAGCGCCGAGAAGGCGGATGTCACGGGTCGATTCGAAGCGCGAGACCATGGCCTTCAGCTTCGTCACGAGCGTGCGTTGGTCGTCGCTCCAGGCGCGCGATGCGAGCCTGGAGATCGACGACAGCGGGTTCACGGGCGGATAGCGTCCTTCCTCGGCGATGGACCGGTCCAGCACGATGTGCCCGTCGAGGATTCCACGCACGGAATCGGCGACCGGATCGTTGTGGTCGTCGCCGTCTACGAGCACCGAGATGATGGCGGTGATGGATCCCGAACCCTCGACGCCGGGACCGGCACGTTCGAGCAGTTTCGGCAGTTCGGTGAAGACGGAGGCCGGGTAGCCGCGCGCCACCGGCGGTTCGCCGGTGCCGGTCGCCACCTCGCGCAGTGCATGGGCGAAACGTGTGATCGAATCGAGGATGAGCAGGACACGGTCGCCCTTGAGCCGGAAATGCTCGGCCACGCGCATGGCGGTGTCGGGCGCGCGCCTGCGCATCATCGCGCTCTCGTCGCTAGTCGAGACGACGGCGACGGTCTTTGCCATGCAGTCCGGGCCGATCGTGTCCTCGAGGAATTCGCGAACCTCGCGGCCGCGTTCGCCGACCAGCGCGACCACGACCGTATCGAAGGCGCGGGCCGCGGCCAGCATGGCGAGCAGGGTAGACTTTCCGACGCCGGAACCGGCGAAGATGCCAAGCCGCTGGCCGAAGCAGATCGGCGTGAAGATGTCGATGACCTTGACGCCGGTCGTAAAGCCGTCGCCGACGCGCTGGCGCGCCATGGCCGGCGGCGTGGCGATCCTGGCGGCCTCCTCGGGATCGCCCTGCGCGAGGTGCGGCCCGCTGTCGATCGGCCGGCCGAGCGCATCGATGGCGCGTCCGCGCCAGCTGTCGTGCGGAAGAACGGTGAAGGGGCCAAGCTCGATCACGGTGTCGCCGACGCCCGCGTCGCCAGCCTGCTCGAAGGGAGAGACCAGAATTTCGTCGGGCGAGATCTGGACGATTTCGCCGTGGCGGATGCCGGCGCGGCTGCGGTGCTCGACCATGTCGCCGAGGCGAGCGACCTCGGATAGGCCGGCTACGCGAAAATGCGTCGGCGAGACTTCGGTGATGCGGCCGCCGCGCCGGATCAGCGCATGATCGCCGGCGACCCGCCGCCAGGCGCGTTCCAGCGCGTCCAGGGGATTGTCCTGGCGGTGGAGGCGCGAGGTCGGCAATGATAGCGTCATGTTGCGGTCACCGGCTATCTGGAGCCGAGCGTCTTGATCGCATCGTCAAATGACGATTCGGAGTCGCGCAGGATGGCTGCGCTGTTGTCAAAGGCGCGCTGGACCATGATCAGGTGCGCCATCTCCCGCATCGGATCGACGTTGGAGTCCTCCAGGAAACCCTGCGCGACGCCGGCGTCGATGCGGTCGACGACCGGTTCGGGCTCGCTCGACGGGACGATGCCCGAATTGCCGAACCGGACGAAATTCGGGCCCGGATCGAAGTTGAAAAGCCCCAGCGCGCCGACCTGCTGTTCGCCCTGGCGCAGCGAGCCGTCGGCGCCGGCCTGCGGAGGCCCGTTGCGCGGATCGAGCTGGATCGGTGCGCCGCCTGCGTCCAGCACCGGGTAGCCCTCGATCGTCACGAGTTCGCCGTTCTCGGTCAGCGTGAAGCGGCCGTCGCGGGTCATCACCGTGCCGGCCGGCGTCTCGATTCCGAACCAGGCTTCGCCCCGGATGGCGAAGTCGAACGGGTTGCCCGTCTCGCGCAAGGGACCGCTCGCCGTCGACATGTAGGTGTCGCCCGTCGACACGAAGGAGATGGCCTTGTTGTCGAGGCCGGACACGACATCCTCGAATTTGACGCCGGTGGCGCGAAAGCCGACAGTCGAGGAGTTGGCGACGTTGTCGGCGATGGTGTTCAAACGCTTTTCCAGAGCGATCTGCGAGGAAAGGGCGACGTAGAGGCCGGTCTGCAAGGGCGCGCGCTCCTACCGTTTCATCGACTGGATGGCGAACAGCAGGTCGGTCGAAACCCCGAACTCCACCGGCTGCGAGAACAGGACGCTGATCTGAGCCTGCGCCGGGGCCGAGGGGTTGCTGATCTCCCACATGCTGGTGAAGCGGGTGAGGAACTTCTCCAGCCGTGCCGGATCGGTGAAGTCCTCGATGTCGAGCCGCTCCTCGAAAAGCTTGACCTGGCGGTCGATGTCGGCCGCCGCGAAGGAGTCCGGCAGGCTGAGCGCGGTGCGGACGACCTCGGCGAGCGCGGGGTCGGCCAGGATCTCGTAGAAATTGGTTAGCGACGCCGCCTTGCGCTCGAAGTAGAGGGCGAGGCGCACGCCTTCGTTTTCCTTGCCGGCATTTTCCTCGAGCGTCTGGCGAAGGAACTTGTCGATAGACGGCAGTTGGGCCGGCGTTCGTGTCGTGGCCGCTTCGCCGTATTCGGCGAAGTTGAAGGCGGTCACGAAGGCGACATAGGCCTTGTCCGTCAGCTGGTTGGCCGGGCTCTTCGGGTCGGCGACGCCGCCTTCGAGCATCTGGCGCACCCGCGCCGGCGGCTCCAGGGTAGGATCGAGGCCGTAGGCGGCCAGCGCATAGTCAAGCAGGCGCTTGTTCGCCATCAGGTCGTCGATCGACTTGATGTTGCCGACATTGGCGAGATAGTGGTTCGTTTCGACGTCGATGTAGTATTTGCTCGATGCCAGAAGGCCGCTCTCGGTCTTCACCGTGTAGAGCTTCAGCGTGTCCTTCTGGACGGCGTCGCGGGTGGTCGTTGCCGCGCCGTGGTCCACAAAATTGAAGGCCGCGACGAATTTGGCATAGCTCTTGTCGGCAAGCTGGTTTGCCGGGCTGCCAGGATCACTGACGCCGCCGGCGAGCATCGCGCGGATCTGCCGGGGTTCCTCGGTGTCCGCATTCAGGCCATAGGCGCTCATCGCGATGCGCAGCAGGCGCTGGTCGCGCATCAGGTCGTCGATCGACCTGACCTTGCCGATGTTCGCCTTGTAGTAGTCTGTCTCGGCCTTGACGAAAGCGGCGTCGGGCTTGACGAGCGCCAGCCCGGTATTGATCACAAAGTACTTTGGCGCATCCTGGACCACCTCGCGGCTCGTCGTCTCGGCTCCGTGCGCGGCGAAGTCGAACGCCGCGACGAAGTGTGCGTAGCGCTTGTCGGCGAGGCTGTTTGCCGGGCTTTGCGGATCGGCGACGCCGCCCTCGAGCATCTCGCGGATGCGCTCCGGCGTTTCGGTGTTCGCATCGAGGCCGAAGGCGCCCATGGCGACATAGAGCAGCCTGCTGTCGGCCATCAACTCGTCGATCGAGGCCACGCTGGAAATGTTCGAGACGTAGTAGCCGACCTCGTCCTCGACGAAGCCGAAACCGCCATCCATCGTGCCGATGACCACGGTCGAGGCGAAGTTCGTCGGCGCGTCATGCAGCGCACGGTTGTAGATGGTCGCCTTTTCGCCGTACCGCTCGAAGTTGTAGGTCTTGACGAATTCCGCGTAGCGCTTGTCCTGCAGCTTGTTGGCGAAGCTGTCGGGGTCGCGCACGCCCTCCTTCAGCGCCTTGACCATAAAGGCCTTGGCATAGGCCATGTCTTCCAGCCCGTGCGCCTTCATGGCGTAGCGGAACAGGCGATCGTCCTTGACGAACTCCTCGATGGTTTTCACCTTCGAAATGTTCTCGAGGTAATATTTTGTCTCGCGATCGACCGTCGGCTCGCGCTCGACCCGGTCGATTGCCTTCGGCATGTCCCGGGTAATGAGCTGGTAGCTGACATAGGTGCTGAGCAAGGCAGGCCTCCGGCCGAAGCTTATCCGCAGAGGCTAGGGGGGCTTGCTTGCGCGAGGCTTGAAGCTGCGGGCGCGCGTCGTCGATTCAAGCCTCACACAAGGCACGCGCGTTACGTCTGGGGCAGCGTTGCCCTGCGAAGGACGGACCCGTGGGAATTCTGATCGGACTGGTGGTTACCTTCGGCTGCGTGATCGGTGGCTACATGGCCATGGGCGGCCATGTGGAAGTGCTGATACAGCCGTGGGAAGTGGTCATCATCTGCGGCGCTGCGCTGGGCTCCTTCCTCGTCGCCAATCCGATGAAGGTGGTGAAGGACACCGGCAAGGCCTGCATGGAGGCCTTCAAGCAGGCCATTCCCAAGGAGCAGGACTACCTCGAAACCCTCGGCGTGCTGCACTCGCTGATGCGCGAACTCAAATCCAAGTCCCGCAGCGAGGTCGAGGCGCACATCGACAATCCCGAGGAGTCGCCGATCTTCCAGGCGTTCCCGACCGTGCTGAAGAACCACGACCTCACGCATTTCATCTGCGACTACTGCCGCATCATCATCATCGGCAATGCGCGGCCGCATGAGATCGAAGCCCTGATGGACGAGGAAATCCAGACGATCCGCGCCGACAAGCTGAAGGCCTACCACGCACTGACGGTAATGGGCGACGGCTTCCCGGCCATCGGCATCGTGGCCGCCGTCCTCGGCGTCGTGAAGGCGATGGGCGCGCTCGACCAGTCGCCCGAGATCCTTGGCGGCCTGATCGGCGCCGCACTTGTCGGCACCTTCCTAGGCATCTTCATGTCCTACTGCGTGGTCGGTCCGATCGCCGGCAAGGTGAAGATGGTGCGCGAGAAGAAGAACCGGCTCTACGTGATCGTAAAGCAGACGCTCCTGGCCTACATGAACGGCGCCCTGCCGCAGGTGGCAATCGAGTTCGGCCGCAAGACGATCTCGTCCTACGAAAGGCCGTCGATCGACGCCGTCGAGCAGAGCACGATGAATTCCGCCGCCGCCGAGAAGAAGGCCGCCTGACCGTGAGCGCCCGATGAACGCGGCGACACCCGCCAACCCCGCCGAGATGCGGGCCTACATCGTCGAGCGGCTGGTCGGCGAGACCGGCGAGCCCGAGCGCGTCACCGACGCGGCACGGGCCCTGATCGAGAAGGCGATCCCGTCCATCAGGGAAGGCTTTAGGCAGAAGCTGTCGCTCGACGTCGCGCTCGACCTGTCGGGCGTCGAGCTTTCGCGCATGGTCGACGCCCGGCCCGGCGGCGAAGGTCACGCCATGACCGTGGCGGCTGCCGGATACGTGCCCGACGCCTTGGTGATGACGATCGACCCGGATGCGGTGGCGCTTGTGGTCAGCATGCTGTTCGGCGGCGATCCCGGCATCGCCATCGCCCCCATCCGGCGGGAACTCTCGCCGACGGAGATCACGGTCGCCACGCGCGTCTTCGAGGAGATCGCGGCGGCGGTGGCCGGCGGCGGCGCCTATGCCGATCTCGCGCTGCCCATTCCGCACGCCGTAGCAGGAGACGATCTCAGGACGCATCCGTTGCGCGACGGCCCTGGCGCTCGCGTCCAACTGGTCATCTCGACATCGGCCGGCAAGGGCGCGATCACGCTCACCATGCCGCAGCGCCTTCTGTTGAAGGGCGGGTCGGGCGCAGCGTCACAGTCGGGCCCGGAAACGCAGTGGCGTCAACGCTTTGGCGAAGAGGTGATGCGCTCGGGCGTCGAACTGCAGGCGACGATGCCGCTCGCCCGGATGACGCTTGGACAGATCGCCGGGCTGCAGGTCGGGCAGGTCATTGAATTCGAACCGGACGCGCAGTCGCAGACGAAACTCTCGACGCGTCACAAGACGCTGTTCGTCTGCGAGTTCGGCAAGCTGGGTCAGAACTATACGGTCCGCGTCAGGCACCCCTTCGATGCCGGACAGGACGTGATGGAAGGCCTGGTTGGCGCCCGATAGGCGGCAACCGGCGAAAGGTGGAGAAGACGATGACGCAACCGGCCCTCGACGAGAACGCTTCCCAGGAACAACTGAACCGGGCGATCGAGGAACTCAGGGGTGCGCTGCACGAAGAGGAGCAGCAGCGGCCGGCATCCCAGTCGGCGTCTGCGATGCCTTCGGGCGCGAACTCGTCGCTTATCATGGACATTCCCGTCGAGGTCCAGATCGTGCTCGGCAGCACCGAGATGGCTGTTTCCGACCTTATGGGTCTTCAGAAGGGATCGACCGTGGCGCTGAACCGGCGCGTCGGCGAGCCCGTCGACGTGATGGTCAACGGCCGCCGCATCGCGCGCGGCGAGATCACCGTGCTCGACAACGATCCGTCGCGCTTCGGCATCAAGCTGACCGAAATCAGCACCGGGTCTAAGCAGGCGTGATGGGCGTCGTGCGCAGGGCGTTCGCATGAGCACCGCCGAGGCAATGACGCGGACGCAGAAGGCTGCCGCGATCCTTGTGGCGATGGGCAAGCCCTCCGCCAGCAAGCTGCTGAAGTTCTTCAAGCAGGAGGAACTGAAGGCGCTCGTGGAAGGCGCGCGCCTGCTGCGCACCATCAACCAGGCCGACCTGGAAAAGATCGTCGCCGAATTCGAGGCGGAGTTCACGGAGGGCGCCGGACTGATGGATTCCGGCGACCGCATGGATACGATCATCAACGAGTCGCTGACGCCGGAGGAAGTCAGCGCCTTGATGGGCGTCGACCAGCCCGTCGAGGAGGAACGCGGACCGCCCCCCGTCTGGCCGGAGGTCGAGACCGCCGATCCGGCGCGGCTCGCTGCCTTCCTCGGCGAGGAACACCCGCAGACCGCCGCACTGGTGCTCTCCAAGCTCTCGCCCGGGGCGGCGGCGAATGCGCTCCTTGTGCTGGACAAGCCCGTCCGCAACGAAATCGTCAAGCGCATGATGTCGATGGCCGTCATTCCCGAAATCGCGACCGGCATCATCGAGGACCAGATCCGCGCGCGGTTGCTTGCCGAAAGCGCGACCCGTGACACGTCGGCTGGCCAGATCCGCGTCGCAAGCGTCCTCAACGAGATGGACAAGGACAAGCTCGACGAGGTCATGCAGGATCTCGAGCAATCCGGAACGCCCGACATGCAGGCGCTTCGCTCACGCCTCTTCGCCTTCGAGGACATCGTCCAGCTTACGCAGAAGGCGCGCGTCGCCCTGTTCGACAGCATTTCGACCGAACTGGTCACGCTGGCGCTGCGCAACGCGACGCCCGCCCTGACCGAAGCCGTCCTGTCGTCGATCGGCGCGCGCGCGCGTCGTATGATCGAATCCGAGCTCGGGCAGGGGTCTGACAGCGTCGGCGCGCAGGACATCGTGCGTGCCCGCAAGTCGATCGCCGCCGCCGCAATCCGGATGGCGCGCGAAGGCGCATTCGAGCTGCCGAGCGCGCAGAGTTCGGCCGCGTGATTCCGCCCGCGCGTCGCTAACCCCAACAGAGCGAAGTCGCCATGGCGGAAGACGTCGACAAGGACAGCAAAACCGAGGAAGCGACTGAGAAGAAGATCCGCGACACGATCGAAAAGGGTCAACTTCCGCATTCGCGCGAAACGGGCATCCTCGCCTCCTTTGTCGCCATCCTGCTGTTCGCCATCTTCTTCGCCGGCGGCTCGATCGCCGAACTCGGGTCGTTTTTGTCGATCTTCCTGGAAAAGCCTGACGCCTGGCCGATGGACACGGCCAACGATTTGGTCGAGCTGTCGCGCCTGGTGACGCTGGAGATCGGCAAGGCGGTCGCCAGCCTGCTGATACTGCTGGTCGTCGCGGGCGTCGGAGCCTCGGCGCTCCAGAACATGCCGCAGTTCGTAGGCGAGCGGATTCGCCCGCAGGCCTCGCGCATCTCGATCAGCAAGGGTTGGAAGCGGCTGTTCGGCCTGCAGGGTTTCGTGGAGTTCCTGAAGTCGCTCGGCAAACTGGGCCTTGCCGTGGCCGTGCTGAGCTTCGTGCTGTCCGACAGCGTCAGGCAGTTCCTGACGGGCATGCTGACCCTAACGACAGACTACATGGTCGTCGTGCGCGGCATGGCCATCGAGATCCTGTTCTCGATCGTCGCCGTGATGGGGCTCATCGCGGCGGCTGACCTTGTCTGGTCGCGCTTCCACTGGCGCCAGGACCTCCGGATGACCAAGCAGGAAGTGAAGGACGAGCTGAAGCAGTCGGAAGGCGATCCGATCGTCAAGTCCCGCCTGCGCTCGCTGGCCCGCGACCGGGCCAGGCGGCGCATGATGACCGCGGTGCCGCGGGCGACTCTGGTCATCGCCAACCCGACCCACTATGCCATCGCGCTCAGATATGTTCGCGAACAGGACGACGCGCCGGTCGTCCTCGCCAAGGGAACCGACCTCGTCGCGCTAAAAATCCGCGAGATCGCCGAGGCGAGCAAGGTCCCGGTTTTCGAGGACGTCGCGCTCGCCCGTTCCATGTACAAGCAAGTTTCGGTGGATAGCGTGATCCCGCAGCAGTTTTACCAGGCTGTCGCGGAACTCATCCGTGTCGTCTACGCCAACAAGGCCAAGCCAAGAGTCCAATGAACCGACAACCGCATTCGGCATCGCGCGAGGCGATCGTGGCGGAAGCCATCAAGGACGTCGTCGGCGAGTTGCGCCTCGTGGACGCGGCCGACTACATCTCGTTCATTCGCCTCGAACATTTCTCGACGGTCTCCGACATTGTCGACTCCGCGGCTGAGCTGTTCTTCGCGCCGGGCACGCTCAAGCTCGGCCATGGCGGCGAGGCGGAGGTCAGCTGGTCGGATCCGCCGCGCATCGTGCTCGACCTGGAACTGCGCCCCGAAGGCGTCACGGTCTATTTCGCGCTGATCCTGGAAGACGAGCGGGCCGCTGTGGTGGTCAACTACGTGTCGTTCGACCGGCCTGACCCCGACCCGCTTTGCAATACAGCCTACCTTGCCGACGCCATCGAGCGTTCCAGGATACGCAAGACGGCGGTCGCCGCCTCGCGCTGAACGGCTTTTGTCAGGTCGCGGGCCGAAGCCTAGTCGATCAGTCCCATGCGCAAGGCCTTTGCGACGGCGTGCATCCGGTTTACCGCGTCGAGCTTCTGGGTGGTGTTGCTGAGATACTGGTTGGCGGTGTGCACCGACAGGCTGAGCAACCGCGCGATCTCCTCGCTGGTGTATCCGTTGGCCGTGAGCTTCAGGCATTCGAGTTCGCGCTTCGAGATCGACGGTACCCGGGCGCTGTCGCCCGGCCGCATGCGCGCCACCGCCTCGAACAGCGAGAAGCAGCGTGCGTGGGCGTCGAAGAGGCCTTCGCAGTCCAGCATGATGTCCGGTCCGAAGAAGACCACCAGGCCGTATCGGCCGTAGTCGGCGTGCACCGGAAAGGCCACGCCGCAGGCGCCGGGCATCAGCGGTTCGATGCGATTTGCCCAGCGCAGGGCGGAGAGCGCCGCGTCGGACGCGGAACCCGGCATGTCCGACCACCAGCAGGGCACGCTCGAGGCCCGGGCATGCCTGGCAAGCATGAGGCGATCCGGGCCTGCCGCCAGTTTCGTCGCGGCCGAGACCTCCGGATAGTCGGAATCGAAGCACGGAGCGAGCAGCGGACGCTCCAGCGAGGATTCGGCGAACAGGAGGGTGAAGCCGGCCGCGTTCATGTCGATGGCGATCCAGCGGCAGCGCCGCACGGCGTCCGGGAGCGTCGTCGTCCGCTGCTGTTCGGCGACGAGCGAGACGTCGCCGAACAGCCCGCGTCGCCCGCCGGGCGCAAGGTCGTCCGCTGCTTTCTCGGCTGCTGCTGTCAAATGATGCCGCTCCTGATCGCCGTTGCAATCGCCATGGCGCGGTTGCTGGCGGACAGCTTCTGGATGGCATGCGTGATGTAGTTGTTCACCGTGTTGGCCGATACACCCAGGATCAAGGCGACCTCGTCGGTCGTCTTGCCTTCCGAGACCCACAGCAGGCATTCGCGCTCGCGGTCGGAAAGCGGATCCTGGGCGACGTCGGCGCGCAGCATTTCCGGTATTTGCGAAAGGGCATAGCAGCAGCGCATCTGCGCGCCGCCGAGGGCGTTCAGGTCGATCCTGTCGGTGCGTTCGGCCGAAAACAGCACGAAATAGCGGTGACGGCCGACCTGCAGCCTCAGCGGATAGATTTCGCGGTGTCCGAGCACGTCAAGCAGTGCGGCTTCCTCGCCGTCCACCAGACCGGGCAGGTCCGGGCTCTCGTTGGCAAGGATGCTTCGGGGGCGCGTTCCCGGCGCGGTCGCCGGCGCTTCCGCCAGGTTGGCGATCAGGCGACGCCCGGCCAGTTCGATGGCGTCGTGTATCCAGTTGGACGCCAGGATGCGGGCGATGTTGCGGTCCTCTTCATGCGTGACCGCGACCAGCATGTATGCGTCGGCGCCGATTTCCGCGGTGATGTCCATCAGGAACGCCGTCAGGTCGCCCCGCGACGCCAGGCGCAGGGCCAGGCTGTCTGGTTCGGTGGCGGCAAGGGCGGCGTTGGTCATTGTCCGGTCGGAATCGTTCTCGATCCGGCCCTGGTCGAACCGGAGCCGGGTTACCCTTCGATTGGGTGGATTACGCTTGAATACTGACGCTGCAAGCAACCCGCCGAATCGGTAGCTTGCGCGAAGCCGGCCGCGCCCCTGCACCGGGAAAAACCCCGGAAATTCAGAGATCTGGTGGTTCGCCGGCCCCCCGAGGATCGGCTGATTCGGGTCTAATTTAACTGCTGTGGAATCGGACATCAAATGCCGATTGACAAAAGTTTGCTGTCGAGTCCGCAGGCAGACTCAGCGGAAGCTGGCGTGCCGCATCGAGGACGCGTCTGACGCCCGGGGCGAGGCAGCGGGCCAGCCGGATTCTCCGGCTTCTTCTCTGCCGATATCGTCCTCCCAGATGTCCTGTGCACCGAACCCGTCCCATCCGTCGGCGGCGTATCTGGCGCGTCCGGCTGCAGCGTCCATGGCGCCGCATTGGCGCAGCAGCGCAAGCGCCTCGGCGACTTCATCGTCATGGACGCGGGCGGCGACGAGTGTCGCCCCCGTATGGCTGGCCTCAAGTGCCGGATCGACACGGCCCGGGTCGCCGGGCCCTGCGTTGAGCCAGCCAATCAAGCCGCCGCAGAGGCCGCCCGCCCCGATACCCAGCGCGACCGGAACCAGCCACATCAGGCCGGCCGACAGCCCTTCGCCCGATATCGCGAACGCCCCGATTCCGGCCAGAATGCCGACAGCGGAGCCGATCCCCGCTGCGGTGGCGACGTCGCTCACCAGGCCCCTGCGAAGGGTGACGACATCGATGTTGCTGCTGGCGATGCCCATATCCGTGAGGCCGTCGACCGCAGCCGTCACCTCGTCATGGAAGTCGAATGATGCGTTGACCGTTCTCATGCATCACCTGTCGAGTTGGATAGAACACAACCGCCGAGGCGCGCGTTGGTTCCGTCCAGAACGTCGCAGGTGACGACCCGGCGTCGGAACGCCGGGTCAAGGCCGAAGAACGAGCCTAGCGGCTTGCCATCTGTACCATCCGGCACAAGGCAACCAGGTTGCGGTCGAAAGCGCCGCGATTGGCCAGCACCTGCCGGCACTGCAGCTTGGTGCGACGCAGTTCGCCGGCCGACATGTTCGCCACCAGGCTGCTCAGGCCCGCTGCGCCGGGTGCCGCGGGGTTGCCAGGGGTTCCAGGCGTGCCGGTGCCGCCCGTGCCGCCGATGCCCACACCCGCCCCGGCGCTTATTCCTCCGGTTCCGCCGACATTGGCGCCGAGCCCCGCCTGGACGCCCGAACTGCCGCCGACCGTGGCGCCCGCACCGGCGCTGATGCCGCTCGTGCCGCCAATGCTTGCCCCAGCGCCCGCGTTCACGCCGCTGGCGCCGCCGATGCTTGCTCCAGCGCCGGCGTTTACGCCGCCGCTACCGCCGAGCGAGACACCGAGACCGGCATTCACTCCGCCGCTGCCGCCAATGGATGCGCCAGCTCCGATGTCCAGCGCCTGCGCCGGACTGCACAACACAGCAAAAACTGCACCAGCTGCCAAAGCGCTGGAGATCTTCCAGATCATCTTGGTCATGGTCCTGTCCTCGATGGTTCGTGGGCAGGCCTGAAGTGGCCTGCCACAAGCAAGTACGAATTGAGGATGTA
This sequence comes from Mesorhizobium marinum, assembly GCF_040813675.1. Classification (NCBI taxonomy): domain Bacteria; kingdom Pseudomonadati; phylum Pseudomonadota; class Alphaproteobacteria; order Hyphomicrobiales; family Phyllobacteriaceae; genus Mesorhizobium; species Mesorhizobium marinum. Next base: position 135,391 of record NZ_JBFOCI010000001.1, read on the forward strand.
TTTGGTTTCAGATATCGGATCGGTGTCGGGGTCGATGGTCTGCAGAGTACTTCAAAAACTTTTAAGCTTAGAAGAAAATCTTACCTGAATTCGTTTCCGCAAGGCGGGTCTCTCGGGCTGAGGCCCCAACTTGCCCCCGCCACGCGTGCGATCCTATGATGGCTTGCAGGAGGCGACGATGCCGCCGAGATGGAGGAATAGCTTGGAGAAATCCCGTTGGCGCCATATGTCGAGCGCTCCCAAGGACGGAAGCCGCATTCTGGTGACGGTGCGGCCGTCGGAGCAGGGCCCGGCCGAAGTCGATGTCGCCTACTGGTCGAGGGCCGACCAGTTCGGCATCGAGGGATGGCGGGCCGGAGACTCCCATCCCGGCCAGATCGTCGCCTATGCCGATCCAGAATTGAAGTGCTGGATGCCCCTGCCCACCGCCAATGTCGAGGGTGACGCCGGTCTGCCCGCGCCCTGGGCTGGCGAGGATGCGGAAGAGCTCTTCGGCTCCGGCATCTGAGCCGGAACTCTTCGAGCCCCTCAGCTTCTGGGAGAATATCGGCTGCCGAGCGAATAGCGGTTGCCGGCATAGACGAGCCGGTTGACCGTGGCGACGGATGCTCCGGACCAGGTACGGCGGTGGAGCAGCAGGCACGGCGTGCCGGGTTCGATCATCAGAAGGTCCGCCGTTTCCGCGTCGGCAGCGACCGCCGAGATGACGTGCTCTACCTCGGTGAGCGGGGTGCTCCGCTGCAGGTAGTCGAAAGTGGTCGTCGCCTCGAAATCCTGGTTCTCGTAGTCCGGCACCAGTTGCGAATTGACGAAGCGTTCCTCGAGTTGGACCGGCACGCCGTTCTCGTGATGGACGATGACGGAATGCGCGACCGGGCGGCGGGTCGAGAATTCGAAGGCGGCGGCCAGATCGGGGGAGGGAAGGGTGGCCTCCAGCACGATGACTCTCGCATTGTGGCGCGCGCCGCGTTGCTCAATCTCGTTTGCGATGTTGTTGATTTCGATCAGCGCCGACTGCGCCTTCGGAGGCGCAACGAAAGTACCGACGCCCTGCACGCGCAGCAGGTGCCCCTGCGAAGTCAGTTCCCGCAGGGCGCGATGGACCGTCATGCGCGACACGCCAAGCGAGGCGACGAGTTCGTTCTCGGACGGCAGCTTGTGGTTAAGGCCCCAGGCGCCGCTACCGATGTTGGCTAGCACATACGCCTTGACCTTTTCGTAGAGCGGGCCGGCCGAGTCGGGCAGGGCGCCTTGCCCGGACCGGTCCATCGCGTCGGCCTTCCGGCTCATCGCCCCGCCTCCCCGATGCGGATGACGGTCTTCAGACCGCGCGCCTCGCCGCGCAGGAGGCGCTCATACGCGGCCGGCACGTCGTCGAGGGTGATCTCGGCGTCGATCAGGCGCTGAAGCTGCGGCGACAGGTCCGGCAGCATCGCCACCGCGTCGGGCAACTCGTCGATGAAGGCATGGCAACCGACAAGCGCTGTCTCGCGCTCGACCAGCATGTTGAGGTCGATCTCCACCGGCGCATTGGCGATGCCGACAAGCGCGAGCGATCCACCGCCCGCAAGGATGTCGAGCAGCGATTTCAGCACCCGCCCGTCGCCGGTGGCGTCACAGGCATGCCGCACGGACTTGTCGCCCAGCGCTCGGCGGATCGAGGCGGCGTCGAGGTCGACCACAGTCGCCCCGGTGACGTTCGCGACGAGACGCGCACGCTCAGGATTGCGGTCGGCGACCAGTACCGGTCCCCGGTGAAGCCGGGAAAGCAGGAGCGCGACGAACCCGCCGATCGCACCGCAGCCGACGACAAGGACAGGGTCGCCGGTGGGTGCGGCCAGCCGGCGCACGGCATGGAGCGCGACCGCCATCGGTTCGGCCATGGCTGCGATGACGGGGTCGAGCGAGGGATCGTGCCGGCAAAGCAGTCGGGCGGGCAGCGCGACGTACTCGGCAAAACCTCCGTCGCACACCTCGCCGACAAAACCGAGACTGGCGCAGACATTCGTGCGGCCCGCGCGGCAGGCCTCGCATTCCCCGCACCAGTAGCGCGAATCCGCAACCACGGTGGCGCCTACCGAAAGTCCGGTGACGTGCGGGCCGACGGCGGCGACGACGCCGGCGAACTCATGCCCGGCCACCGAGGGTGCGCGGCTGATCCAGTGGCCGGTCCTGTAGTTGTGGAGATCGGATCCGCAGATACCGGCGGCGGTGGTGCGAACGACGGCCCAGCCCGCAGCCGGAGCGTCGCAGGGGTCGATGTCCTCGACCCTGAGATCGCCCGCCGCGTGGAGCCTGACCGCCTTCATGTGCGCCTCAGAGATAGTCCTCGCGCACGTCGGAGACGGCGTGCTCGTGGGACGAGAAACCTTCGTAGCGGGCCAGTGTCCTGGCGGCCTTGGCGAAGTCGGGATAGGCCGACGCGGTGACATAGCCGACCGACGAGCGCTTGACGAAATCGTGCACCGAGAGCGGGCCATAGGTCCTCGCCCATCGGCTTGTCGGCAGCACGGCGTTCGGCCCGAGGCCGAAATTGGCGATGGAGACCGGCGTGTGCGGCCCCATCAGGATTTCCGCGGCTTCGGTGATGTGCGCGAGATGCCGGAACGGGTCGGTGGAGAGAATCTCCAGGTGCTCGGGCGCATAGTCGTTGACGAAGGCGTAGCTGTCCTCGAGCGAAGCCGTCAGCACGATGCCGCCGTAGCTGCCGGTCAGGACGGCTTTCGAGAAGGCGACGCGCTGCTCGGTCATGCGCGCCCAGTGCTCGGGCAGCGCCGCCAGCGCTTCCTCGGCGACACGCCGGCTGTGCGTTACCAGATAGGCAGACGAGTCCGGCCCGTGCTCCGCCTCGATCAGGAGGTCCAGCGCCGCGAGGCCGCCCTTCACGGTCTCGTCGGCCAGGATGATCGACTCGGACGGGCCGGCGGGCAGGCCGGGATCGATGACGCCGGCCAGCAGCCGCTTGGCCGCGACCACCCACGGGCTGCCGGGGCCGACGATCTTGAGGGCGGGCTTCACCGTCTCGGTGCCGAATGCCGCAGCCGCCACGGCCTGCGCGCCGCCTGCCTTGTAGACCGTCTCGACGCCGGCGATGCGGGCGGCGACCAGGGTGGCCGCATCGACACTGCCGTCAGGCGCGGGCGGCGTCAGGATCGCGAGGTCGGGCACGCCGGCGACCACGGCCGGCACCGCCGTCATCATGGTCACCGACGGGAACGCGCCCTTGCCGCGCGGCACGTAGATCGCCACCGACTTGATCGGGGTGATGCGGTCGCCTGCATAGGCGCCCGGCCGAATCTCCTTCAGCCACATGGCCTCGGGCTTCTGTTCCTCGTGGAAGCGCCGGATGTTGTCGATGCCGAAGCGGATGGCCTCGACGACCTCGTCGTCCACCATGCCGAAGGCGGCGTCGATTTCGGCCTCGGTGACCTTCAGGCCGCCGGCCTTGACGTCGGCCTTGTCCAGTTCCCTGGCGAAGCGGACCAGCGCCGCGTCGCCTTCGGTGCGCACCGCCTCGATGATCGGATGGACCTTCTCGGTGAAGGCGGAAAGGTCTGTCTCGGACCGCCTGAGCAGCCCGGCGCGGGCTGCCTGGTCGAGCCTGGCGGTTTCGTGGAAGGAAACTTCGGTCATGGTGCAGTTCCGACTCGGCGGCCGGCCTTCATTTCGACTTGAGGAAAATCTCGAGCCCGACAAGGCGGTCGAGCAGGATCACCGCAGCCACCGCCGAGGCGATGAAGATCACGGAGATCGCCGCCAGGTCGGGCGTGATGATCGAGCGGATGGAATTGTAGATCTGGACCGGCAGCGTGACGATGCGGGCATCGACGAGAAGCAGGCTGACCAGGAACTCGTTGAGCGCCAGGATGAACATCAGGAGCGAGCCGCTGATGATGCCCGGTACGACCGCCGGCAGCGTCACGTGGAAGAACGTTGAAAGCGGCGGCGCGCCGCAGTTCGCCGCGGCAAGCTCGAGGTCGGGTTCCAGGCCCGACGCGCTGGCCATGACCGCCCAGATCATGAACGGCAGGTTGATCACCGTGCAGGCGACGCCGACTGGCCACAGCTGGCCGAGGATGCGCATCTCGCCGAACAGCAGCATCAGGCCGATGCCCGAGCCGATCAGAGGAATGGTAAAGGGCAAAAGCAGGTAGATCTGGAACGGCGTCTCGAAGCGCAGGCGGTATTTCGCCAAGGCGATGCCGGCCAGCGTGCCGACGGGAATGGCGAGTGCAGTGCAGACCGCCGCGACATAGAGGGAGCGGCCGAAGGCGCGCCACAAGTCGCCGGCGCCGGCGATCCTGGAATACCATTTGAGCGACAGGCCCTCCGGCGGAAAGGCGATGATGTTGCCGGCCGTGAACGAGGCGCCGACCACGACGACAGTCGGGATCGACAGGATCGCCAGCACGCAGCAGACGACCGTCCAGAAGACGATGCGCTGGCTGAGCGGCATGGTCATCGGCGCGCCTCCTTCGCCAGGGTTCCTGCGCCGAAGACCGTGAAGACGAGGCCGACGAGCAGCGAGCCGACGGCGACCAGAAGGAGCGTTAGCGTCGCGCCGAGGCCCTGGTCGGAGGTGCGGAAGAACTGGTCGTAGATGGCGTTGGCGATGAAGTCCTGCGACCCGCCGCCGAGGATCGCCGGCATCGCGAAGTCGGTCAGGGAGAGCGTCAGCACCACCAGTCCAGCCCCGACGAGCCCTGGCCTCACGAGCGGCAGGACGACGTGGACCATCGCGCGAACCCAGTTGGCGCCGAGCGACTGCGCCGCCGCTTCCAGTTCTTCGGGGATGGCGGTCATGGCAGGCGCCAGCATCAGGACGGCGAAAGGCAGCATGTACTGGACGAGGCCGAACAGCACGGCAGGATAGTTGTAGAGCAGCCTGAGCGGCGCGACGCCGATCAGCCCGAGAGCCTCGTTGACCATGCCCTGGTTGCCGAGGACGATCAGCCAGCCATAGGCGCGCACGACCTGGCCGATGAAGAACGGCAGGAAGAGCGCGATGAGCAGGATCTTGCGCAGCCAGGGCGACCGCGTGCGAACCATCACGTAGGCGTAGGGAAAGGCGAGCACCAGCGTGATCGCGGTGACGATCACCGCGCCGAGCAGGCTTCGCGTTGCGACCGTCCGGAACAGCGATTCGGTGAAGGCGCGCTCAAAATTCGCGAGCGTGTAGTAGTCGGATGGCAGGAAGGTCGAGGTGTCGAGCGTGCGCAGGCTGGCATCTGTGATTTCGACCAGACCGAGCACAAGGAGGCCGACCACCAGCACCGCCGGGGCGATCAGTAGATAGGGGATCGCCTTGCCGAACCGCGCCGGCCAGAGCGCGGCTGCAAGCGCTTCCGCAGCGTCCATGACGCGCCAGCCGATAGGATAGGCTTTGGTCGATCGCACGAGGATTTTCCGTGACAAGATGGGACCGCCGCCGGAGACGGCGGTCCCGATATGGATCAGCCCTGCATGATCGACTTGAACTTGGCGAACCACTCGCTCTCGTTCTCGACCTGGATCTTGGACGAGATGCGGATCAGGTTCTCGAAGTCCTCGGGCTTGGTCGGATAGGACGGGTCGCCGACCAGGTCCGCCGGCGGATTGACGCCGGGGACGACGCCGGGCAGGCCGAGGCCGTCGAGCCAGACCTGCTGCGCTTCGACGGTGAGTGCGTGGTTGATGTATTCCTTGGCCCAGTACAGTTCGTTCGCCGGCAGTCCCTTGGGAATCCACAGGCCGTCGGTGTCGAACTTGCAGCCTTCCTCGGGCACCACCCACTTGATGTCGATGCCGTTCTTCTTCGCCTCGCGGGCGTTGGTGGAGATCGTGCAGGCCGCGTCGATCTCGCCGCGTTGGAACCAGGTGGTGAAATCGGGGTCCTCGCCGAGCAGCGGCTGCTGCTCCTTCATCTTGGTGATGAAGTCCCAGGCCGGCTGCATGTTGCCGGGGATGTCCTCGAGCTTGCCGCCGCCGGCGACCTGGGCGGGGAAGTGGAAGCCGATGCCGTCATTGTAGAAGGCGAGGCGGCCCTTGAACTTCGGGTCGAGCAGGTCCTTCCAGGACTTCGGCGCGCCGTCGGGGAAAGCCTCCGGCCGATAGGCGAGGACGTAGACATAGCCATAGGTGTTGACGATCGGGTAGCCATCGAGACCGACCGGCTTGGCCAGGTCGGTGGTGTTCTTCAGGTTCGGGAGGTCCGACAGATCCTCGGTGACGCCGCGCAGCGCAGACTTGGTGGCGTTGGTGGTGGTGTCCCAGTTGATGTGGATGGGCGGAACGCGCCCCTGGGCGACCGCGGCCCAGACCTTGGGCTGGATCTCGTTGTCCTCGGTCAGGTCGTGGCGAATGGCGATGCCGGTCTTGGCGGTGAAGCTGTCGGAGACGCCCGCCTTGAGGCTGTCGACCCAACTGCCGCCCCATGCGCGGATGATCAGTTCAGCCGGCTTGTCCGGCTCCTGCGCCATCGCCGGGCGCAGGCCGAGCGCCGAGATTCCGGCGACGCCACCGGCGGCGGCAGCGCCCTGCATGAAGGATCGGCGGCTAATCGTGTCGGTCAGAAACTTCGTGCCTTTCATCGTTCATTCTCCTCTGGTTGACCGGGTTCCCGCCCCAGCTTCGGCGTGGTCCGGATTTGCTTTGAAAACGTGCATGTCGACGCCGTTCCAGCCGACGAAGACGGCCGCGCCAGCGTCGAGCTGGTTGTGGCTCGCGGGGTCGCGGTCGAAGATGCGCAGAAGGCCGTCGACAGGAAGCGGCGCCTGCACCTCGTAGACGACTCGATCGCCCTCGAAGATGACGTCGGCCACAGTGCCGGGCAGGACGACGTCCATGTCCTTCAGCGCGTCGGCGTCGGTGGCGATCCGCACCAGCTCGGCGCGCACCGCGCCGCGCACCTCGTCGCCGACCACGACCGCTCCACCGCCAGCCAGGCGCCCGGTGAACCGGTGCGCGCCCTGCGTGAAGAAAACCAGGTCGCCGGTAGCCTTTGTGACCGCGCCGGAAATGAAGTTGGTGACGCCGATGAAGCCCGCCACGAAGGCGCTGGCCGGCTTGCGGTAGGTCTCAACGGGATGGGCGTTCTGCCGGATTTCGCCGCCGTCCATCACGATCACCTCGTCGGAAACGACGAGCGCCTCGCGCTGGTCGTGCGTGACGTTGATGGTGGTGACGCCGAGTTCGCGCTGGATGCGGCGGAACTCGAGCTGCATTTCTTCCCGCAGCTTGCGGTCAAGCGCCGCCAGCGGTTCGTCGAGGAGCAGCAGGTCGGGTTCGAAAACCAGAGCGCGCGCGATCGCTACACGCTGCTGCTGGCCGCCGGACAGTTCATGCGGCCGCCGGCCGCCGAGACCAGTCAGCTTGACGAGGTCGAGATAACGCTCGACCCGCTCCGGAATCGTTCGCGCGTCGGCCCGGCGCATCTTGAGCGGGAAGGCGACATTTTCGGCCGCGGTCATGTGCGGGAACAGCGCCAGCCTCTGGAACACCATGCCGATGGAACGCTTGTGCGGCGGCACCGCGCTGACGGCTTCGCCGTTGATGACGATCTCCCCGCTGGTCGGACGCAGGAAGCCGGCGATCATGCGCAGCAGCGTTGTCTTTCCCGAGCCGGAAGGGCCGAGGATGGTGAGGAACCTGCCGCTGGCCAGGTCGAAGGACGCGGACTTCACCGCATGCAGGCCGTCATACACCTTGCTGACGTTCCGGACGGAAACGGCCGGGACGGCGTCATCTGCCGCAAGATCGGGCGCATGGCGCATTATGTATTCCCTGAAGGGGCAAGTCGGTGCATCAGTGTGGTATATACAAGCATGTACAACATCGCCCGGCAATAGGCTGATGGGCGCTCAGACTGAGGCGAGATAGCCGCCGTCGATAGGAATGCAATGGCCGGTCACATAGGCTGAGGCATCGCCGGCGAGGAACAGGACGGCGCCCGACAGGTCCTCCATCCGGCCGAAGCGCCCCTGCGGGATCTTGGCGAGCATCGACGTTTCCCAGGCCGCATCGCTGTAGAAGACCTCGGTCATATCGGTGCGGAAATAGCCCGGTGCGATGGCGTTCACGCGAATGCCCGCCGGCGCCCACTCCGCGGCGAGCGCGCGCGTCATGCCGAGCAGGCCGGTCTTGGAGGACCCGTAGGCGACGGCGGTCGGGATGCCGACATAGGAGGTGAGCGAGCAGAGATTGATGATGCTGCCGCCGTGCCCGCCCGCCGCCATCGACCGCGCCGCCGCCTGCGCACAGAAAAAGGCGCCCTTGAGATTGGTATCGACGATGCGGTCCCAGAGCGCCTCGTCGACGTCGAGCGACGGTCGCACCTCCTCGTAGCCGGCATTGTTGACCAGGATGTCGATGCGGCCGAGCCGGCCGGTGAGTTCGCCAAGCGCGGTTGAGCAGGCGTCGATCTCGCGGACGTCAAGCGCCAGCGGGACCGCCGTGCCCCCCTGGGCGCGGATGGCGCCGAGGGTTTCGTCCAGAGACGCCGGATCGCGCGCACCGGCGGCAACCGTTGCGCCGGCTGCCGCAAGCGTTTCGGCGATCGCGCGGCCGAGCCCGCGGTTGGCGCCGGTGACGACGGCAATGCGGCCCACCAGAGAAAAAGCCTTGAAAACGTCCTGCATCGTCGCCTCGTCGCGTGGGGGTGGCCGCAGCGGCGAGCCATGGCTGCATAGAAGCATCAGCCAGAGAGCACGGGCAAGGGGCGAAGCGCCGCGCCCCCGCCGTGCCTCTCGTCGGTCGCTAGACCAGCGGTGTGGCGTAGACCGGCGTCGGGATGCCTTCCATCCTCGCCTTGATCTGCAGCGCGACGAACTTCGAGAAGAAGCGCGACAACGCGAGGTTGCCTCCCTGGAACCAGAGGTTCTCCTGCGCCACCGGCTTGTACATGTTGCGCAGCTCGCCGTGCCACGGGCCGGGATCGTTGCGCGTGCCCGAGCCGAGCCCCCAGCAGGTGCCGATCGAATCGGCCGTTTCGCGCGAGACGATCTTGGCCACCACTTCGTGCATCGACTGGAAGCCCGTCGACTGGATGATCGTGTCGGCCTGGATTTCCGAGCCGTCGGCGAAACGGATGCCACCAGGCGTCAGCGTCTCGATGCCGACGCCGGCCTTGATGCCGATCTCCCCGTCGATGATCAGCTGGGAGGCGCCGACGTCGACATAATAGCCCGAGCCGGTGCGGTAGGCCTTCATCATCAGCCCCGTCTCGTCGTGGCCGAAATCGAGCAGGAAGCCGGTCGCCTCCAGCTTGCGGTAGAACTCGGCGTCGCGCGCGCGAATCCGGTCGTAGAGCGCCTTCTGCTTGGCCGGCTGCAGCGCGAACGGCGTCGCCGCGCCGAGCAGGTCCGCGGTGTCGACGTCGATGCCGCGTTCGACCGCCGCCTCGCTGTAGGTGTCGAAGGCGAGTTCCGTCAGCGTTTCCGAGCGGACCACCGTGGTTGGCGAGCGCTGGACCATGGTGACGTCAGCGCCGGCCTCCCAGAGGTCGACGGCGACGTCATGGGCGGAACTGGCCGCCCCGATGACGACCACCTTCTTGCCGGCATAGGCCGAGCCGTCCGAGTACTGGCTCGAGTGAAGCACCTCGCCCCTGAAATCGGAAGCGCCCGGCAGGTCGATGAACTTCGGCGGGCCGTAGGCGCCGGTCGCGAAGACGAGTTGCGCCGGCCGCAGCGTGACCGGTTTGCCGTCGCGAACAAGCTCGACCGTCCAGCGCTTCTCCTTCTCGTCGAAGCTTGCCGACGTGCATTCGGTGCCGCCCCAGTAGGTCAGTTCCATCGCCTTCACGTACATTTCCAGCCAGTCGCCCATCTTGTCCTTGGGCGTGAAGACGGGCCAGTTGGCGGGGAAGGGAATGTAGGGCAGGTGATCGTACCAGACGGGATCGTGCAGCACGAGCGAGCGGTAGCGGTTGCGCCAGGAATCGCCGGCCTTGGCGTTCTTCTCGACGATGACGGCGGGAACGCCGAGTTGGCGCAGGCGCGCGCCGAGCATGATGCCGCCCTGGCCGCCGCCGATGATCAGGCAGTAGGGGTCGGCGCCGTTGCCGTAGGCGGCCTCTTCCGCCGCCCTGCGCTCGGTCCATTTCTTTCGGTTGCGGTCGGCGCCGTGGCGCACACCCATCGGGCGGGTCGCGCCAAGCGGCTCCTCATGGCCGTCGAGCGACTGCAGCGTCGTCAGGATTGTGCGGCACTTGCCGCTCTCGAGCGTCAGGATCCCGCGACCCTTTCCGGTCGCCGTTGCAAAGGTGAACCACGCCTGGACGGGTTCCGTTCCGGTGCCGGAAGCCTGGGTGACCTGCCAGGACGAAGGGGCCGTCCGCGCGAGCGTCGCTTCGAGCATGGCCGCGATGGCGGGCTTGCCCTCCATCGTCTTCACGTTCCAGGTGAAGGCGACGAGGTCACGCCAGTAGCAGTCGTCAGCGAAGAGTTCGAGCGCTCTCGCGATCTCCCCGCGACCGAGACGTTCGCCCAGATCGGCGAGCCAGGCGGCAGCCTTTGCTGCAGGTGCGGTGTCGTGCATTCCATTTACCTCTGATTGCGCGGCAGGAAACGCCGCCTGAAATTAGTCGCCGAGCGGCTCCAGAACCTTGCCTTTGCGGTGGTTCAGGATCGTGTACTTGATGCGGCGGAGCGTTTCACGCGATTCGGGATCAAGGCGATACCCGACTGCGGTCGAGATCAGGTCGAGGATCACCAGAAAAGCGTAGCGTGATGCGGTCGGCTTCATCGGGTCGGGGAACTCCGGAACGTCGACGGCAAGTGTCACGTCGGCCTCGGACGCCAGGTCCGACTTGGGCGCGGTGATCGCAATCGCCTTGGCCCGGTAGTGTCTGGCGAGCGACACCGCCTCGACGACTTCCCGGGTGCGGCCGGTGCTCGAGACGGCGATCACGACGTCGGTCGGCTTCACCGTCGACGCCGTCATCTTCATCACATAGGGGTCGGAGTGGGCGGTCACGATGATGCCGCAGCGGAAAAGCCTGTTCTGGGTTTCCTGCGCGAGCACCGTCGAACTGCCCCCGAGGCCGAACACCAACACCTGGCGCGCGCCCGCGATGAGATCGGCAGCGCGCAGCACATCGGCCGGATCGATGCTGCGCTCGACAGCGTTTAGGGCCATGCGCGCCTCGCCGAACACGATGTTCCAGAGTGGCGAGCCGTTCTGGTTGGGCTCGGGCGGGGGCAGGGGGGCGAGATAGAAATGTCCGACGACCACGCTTTGCGCGAGCTTGCGCTTGAAGTCGCGGACGCCATCGCAGCCGATCGCCCTGCAGAATCGCGTCACTGTCGGTTCGCTGACATTTGCGCGCCTGGCGATCTCGGCATTCGAGGCATCGACCGAAAAGGTCACGTCGGCAAGGACGGCGTCGGCGACGCGCTTTTCCGCCGGGCGTAGGTCGCTGTAGGAAACCCTGATCTGCGAGAGGATGTCGGGAATCAGCCCGGCGTAGGGTTCCGAGGTGTCATCCGGTTCTCCGCCTGCCCGAGGCATCGCGCGTCCCCCCTGCAATCCGGCATCTGCCATCGTGACGATCCGATATTTCGCTCGTTCTTTTCAATCCGGCCCAGAACTCGTACTGCATCGACATCCTGTAAGAAACTTACAGTCGTTGCAAGCTAGGAAAATCCATATATTTCAAACATATCTGTTTCGCAAGCGATTCATGGGGTAGCTCATTTTGATTGCTTGACTTAGAAAGTCGGATAGTTACAAACTATATGAGGGCGGCTTCGAGCATCACACAATGCCGCCCTGACGTCGACAGGGGAACGGCGAGCCGATGACGCAAGACACTTCCGGACAACCGAAGCTGCGGGTGAGGAACGCGACGAAGGCGTACCATACGCGCTCGGGCGACCTTATCGCGATCGATCGCTGTTCGCTCGACATCAAGGCCGGCGAGATCGTTTCCATCGTCGGTCCGTCCGGCTGCGGCAAGACGACCTTCCTCTGGTCCATGTCCGGGTTGCACGGGCTGACGTCCGGCGAGGTCCTGCTCGACGGGAAGCCGGTGACGGGTCCGAGCCGAGATATCGGCATGGTCTTCCAGGAGGCCAACCTGCTGCCCTGGCGCAACCTCGACGCCAACATCAACTTCCCCTTCGAGATCATGGGCACGAAGCCTGATCGCGCCTGGATCGACAGCCTGCTCGGCCGCGTCGGGCTGGACGAATTCGGCAGCCGCTTCCCGCGCGAGTTGTCGGGCGGCATGCAGCAGCGCGCCGCGCTGGTGCGGGCGCTGTCCTACAAGCCCTCCGTCCTCTTGATGGACGAGCCGTTCGGCGCGCTCGACGCGTTCACGCGCGAGGAGATGAACCGGCTGGTCGAGGAGATCTGGCTCGACACGCCGACCACCATCGTGCTGATCACGCACTCGATCGAGGAGGCGATCTTCCTGTCCGACAGAATTGTCGTGATGAGCCCGAGGCCAGGGCGCGTGGCGAGCATCCACGAGGTGCCGTTCCCGCGCCCCCGCTCGCCGGAGATCATGTCGACCAAGGAAGTTTTCGACCTGACCAACGTGATCAAGCTGGAAATCGTCGGCACGCAACAGAGCCGCTATCCGGCCCGGGTCGCCGAAGCCCAGCCCGAAGCACAGTGAGGACAGCGTGAGCGAAACCGACGCAATTCCCGAGTTCAAGGCCAAGTCCGCCGGCGGCGACGTCGGCATCACAAACATGTCGGCCCTGACGTCGGGGGCGGGAATCAAGTCGCTGGGCGAAGTGCTGGCGATCGTTCTCGTCGCCGTCTTCATCATCGGCGGCACCGAGCTGCTGGTCGCGGTCTTCGAGGTGCCTCAGTACGTCCTTCCCAGGCCCAGCGAGATCGCGATAGCCCTCGTCACCGAATTTCCGCTGATCGCGCCGCATCTCGGGCACACGCTCGTCGAACTGCTCGCCGGCTTCGCCATAGGCGCTTCGGTCGGTCTGGTGCTTGCAGCCGTGATCACGCAGTTTCCGTTCGTCGAGAAGATCGTCACGCCCTACATCCTTCTGCTGGTGACGACGCCGATGCTGGCGCTGGTGCCGCTGCTGATCCTGCGCTTCGGCTTCGGCTACGAGCCACGCATCATCGCCGTCGCGCTCGCCTCCGGCCCGATGGTCATGATCAATGCCGCGACCGGTTTCCGCCGCGTCGATTCCGGCAAGATCGCGCTTGCCCGCTCGTATGGCGCATCGACGCTGCAGATATTCTGGAAGGTGCGGGCGCCGATGGCGCTGCCGATGATCTTCGTGGGCCTGATGGTCGGTTCGATCTTCGGCCTGCTGACCGCCGTCGGCGCCGAGATGGTCGGCGGCGGCTTCGGCCTCGGCAATCGCCTGACGTCCTATTCGTCGATGATCCAGATGCCGCAGTTCTTCGCGGTCGTTCTGATCCTCTCGCTGCTGGGCATCCTGATCTATGTGCTCTTTTTCCAGCTGGGCAAGAAATTCGCGAGCTGGGAGGCCTGAGACTGCCGCCGGGAGGAAACGGCGCCAGAAGTAGAACAATGAAACGAACGTCAACATAGGGGTAACTGACATGATGAATCGCCGTACATTCCTTCAGGTTTCCGCCGCCGGCGTGGTAACCGCCAGCACGCTCGGCCGCACCGGCGTCGCCAGCGCCGAGGCCTATCCGAAGTTCACCTGGATCTCGCCGCGCGGCACGCTCGAGGTGCTCGACGATTATCCCTACTGGATCGGCAAGAAGATGGGCTACTTCTCGGATCTCGGCATCGAGACCGACATGCAGCCTGGCCCGTCCGACGGCACCGCCACCGTGAAGTTCGTCGATGTCGGCCAGGCCGACATGGGCTTCCCGTCGCCCGGCGTGTTCTCCTTCGGCCTCGAGAACGGCATGAAGCTGAAGTCGGCCTTCCACATGGGCGCCAAGGACACCTTCAGCCTGGCCTTCCGCAAGGGCGAGGGCACCAACGACCTGAAGACGCTGGAAGGCAAGACCATCCTCCTCGGCTCGGCCGCCTGGCAGTCGATCGTCGATCCGATGCTGGCCGTTCAGGGCGTCGACGTCACCAAGGTGAAGTACGCCGAGGCCGGCTGGCCGACCTGGGGCACCGCGCTGGCCGCCGGCCAGGGCGACGCGGCGCTGTCGTGGGAGGGCCTGCGCGCCGAATGGATCGGCAGCAAGCTCGAGTTCGAATACTGGCTGGGCGTGCAGCATTCGCCGCTCTTCGCCAACACCTTCGTGGTGCGCGCCGCCGATCTCGAGGATCCCGACAAGAAGGCGTTCCTCGACAAGTACCTGCGCGCCTGGGCGATGGGCCTCGAGTTCGGCTACCACAACCCGCGCGCAGCCGTCGAAGCCGTGTTCGAACAGTTCCCGACGCTCGCCACCAACATCGGCCCCGACCTCGGAACCACGTCGATCCTTCAGCAGATCACCGTGTTCCGCGGAGACATGGACAAGCGCGCCGGCTGGGGCGACCACGACATGGGCGCGTGGCAGACCTTCTTCGACAAGATCTACGAACTGAAGCAGGTCTCCAACCCGATCAAGGCCGAGGACGTCTGCTCCAACGCCTGCATCGCGGCGGCCAACGACTTCGACCACGCGAAGGTCAAGGCGGACGCCGATGCCTACAAGCTCAGCGACGCCTTCGCGGCGATCGACGTCGAGAACGTCAAGGCGCATCTCTACGACCAGGCCGTCAAGGGCTGACCTGCGTCGAAGAACAGTGTGGGGCGGCGTTCAGCCGCCCCACCACATGACAAGCGGATGGGGAGGGCCAGATGGCCGATAAAGTGAAAGTACTCGTCGTCGGTCTCGGCAACATGGGCGCCTCGCACGCCAGCGCCTACCATCGCAATCCCGGTTTCGAGATCGTCGGCCTTACCAGCCGCACGATCAAGTCGAAGAAGATCCCCGAGGAGCTGAAGGGCTATCCGCTTTTCGAGGACTACGAAAAGGCGCTGCGGGTGACGAAGCCGGACGCGGTGTCGATCAACACCTGGCCGAACACGCACGCCGACTACGCCATGAAGGCGATCAACGCCGGCGCCCACGTATTCATGGAGAAGCCGCTGGCGACAAACATCGCCGACGCCGAGGCGGTGGTGAAGCTGGCGCGCGAGAAGAACAAGAAGCTGGTGCTCGGCTACATCCTGCGCGTCCATCCGAGCTGGGTGAAGTTCATCGAGCTCGGAAAGACGCTCGGCAAGCCGCTGGTGATGCGCCTGAACCTCAACCAGCAGAGCAACGGGCCGGCCTGGAGCTGGCACAAGAACCTGATCGACAGCCTGATCCCGATCGTCGACTGCGGCGTGCACTATGTGGACGTCATGTGCCAGCTGACCGACGCCAAGCCGGTGCGCGTGCACGGCATCGGCGCCAAGCTGTGGGCCGAAGCGGACAAGCCCAACTACGGCCACCTGCACGTCACCTTCGACGACGGTTCGGTCGGTTGGTACGAGGCCGGCTGGGGCCCTATGATGAGCGAGGAAGCCTTCTTCGTGAAGGACGTAGTCGGTCCGAAAGGCGCCGTCTCCATCGTGCCTGGCCATTCCGAGGGCAAGGACCAGCTGGCCGATATCTCGGATTCGGCCGACATCGACCGGCACACCAAGACCGACGCCATCCGCTACCACCATGCCGAGGTCGGTCCGGACAAGAATTTCGTCAAGAAAGACGAAATGTTCAACATGACGGACGAGCCCGGCCACCAGGAACTGTGCGACCGCGAGCAGGCCTTCTTCCTCAAGGCCATCCAGGAGGATCTCGACCTGACGGAATCGATGGACGCCGCGGTCAACAGCCTGCGCATCGTGCTGGCGGCCGAGCAGTCGATCAACGAGAAGCGCGTCGTCGAACTGGCCTGAGGGCCATTCCCTGAGCACATGCGGGCGGGCCTTGCGGCCTGCCCGGTGCCGGCTGAACCAACGGAGAAATCCCGATGAGTGCCGTGCGAGACTTTGATCTCGTCCTGAAAGGCGGTCGCGTTCTCGATGAACGCAACGGCGTGGACGGCGTGCTCGACGTTGCGATCAAGGACGGCCGGATCGCCGCCGTCGGCAGCGACCTCGCCGGCCAGGCCAAGCGTGTCGAGGACGTCGGTGGCGCCATCGTTGCGCCAGGCCTGATCGACATCCACACGCATGTCTACCACAAGGCGACGTCGCTCAGCATAGATCCCGGTTTCATATCCCGACGTTCGGCAACGACGACGCTGGTCGACGCGGGTAGCGCCGGCGCGGGCAACTATGACGGTTTCCGCGACTATGTGATGGCGAACTCGCCCTATCGCATCTTCGCGTTCCTCAACATCTCGTTTCCCGGCATCTTCGGCTTCGACAAGGGCGTTTCGATCGGCGAGGCGACCTTGCGCCATATGCTGCCGGTCGACCGCTGCGTTGCCAAAATCGAGCAGAACCGCGACCGCATCGTCGGCGTCAAGGTGCGGATCGGCGGTCCGGTCACCGGCGAACTCGGTCTCGGCGCGCTGGAACTTGCGCTGGAGGCAGCCAATGCCGTCGGCCTGCCTTTGATGACGCATATCGGGACCGCGCCCCCGAGCTATGCCGACGTCGTTTCCATGCTGCGGCCGGGCGATATCCTGACCCACTGCTTCCGCCCGTCACCCAACTCGGCGCTGGATGCCGACGGCAAGGTGCTGCGCGCGGTGCGCGACGCGCGCGAGCGCGGCGTGCTGTTCGACATCGCCCACGGAATGGGCGCCTTCGGCTACGAAACAGCCGAGGGTGCGCTGAAGGACGGCTTCCTGCCCGACCTCATCTCGTCCGACGTGCATGTCATCGCGGTCGAGGGACCGGGCTTCGACCTCCTGCACACCATGAGCAAGCTGCTCAATTGCGGTATGACCCTGCCCGACGTCATCGGCATGTCGGCGAACCGGCCGGCGCTTGCAATTCGCCGGCCCGAACTCGGCCATCTCGGCGTCGGCGCTCCCGCCGACATCACCGTGTTGCAGCAGGTCGATAGCAACTACGTGTTCGAGGACGTGGTTGGCGTGAGGCGGCAAGGCACGACCCTTCTGCAGCCGGTCGCGGTCTATCTCGGAGGCAAATCGATGGAGGTCGCGCGCCGGCCCTTCGAGGAGCCGTTCATCCTTGGCGGATGCCAGGGACACCAGCACTGAGGAGGTATGCGTTGAGCTACAAGGCGATCTACACCTACGCCTGGGATCTGGCGGAAACCGGCGTCGCCGCGGCCACCGCGGAGTTCCGTGATCTCGGGCTGGACACGGTGACGATCGCCGGCAGCTACCACGCCGGCAAGTTCATGCGTCCGCACGGCAAGGCTGGCAAGGTCTTCTTCCCCGACGACGGCACCGTCTATTTCAACGCCGATCCCTCGCGCTACGGCGCGATCAAGCCGGCGACCAACGGGCCGCTCGGCGAACGCGACTTGCTACGCGAGCTGACCGACGACGGCAGCATGGCGGTCAATGTCTGGCTCGTGCTGCTGCACAATACGCGTCTCGGCATGGTCCACCCGCAAGCGGTCGTCCGCAATGCCTTCGACGATCCCTATTTCTACAATCTCTGCCCCTCGTCGCCCGATGCGCGCGCCTACGCGGTCGGCCTCGCCAGGGACGTCACGGAGAATTATCCCGTGCGCGGCATTTCCGTGGAGGCGCCCGGCTTCACGCCCTACGCGCATGGCTATCATCACGAGTTCGCGCTGATGAAGTCGAACGTCTGGCTGGAGAACATGCTTGGCCTCTGCTTCTGCAGCCACTGCGTTGCCGGGGCGGAGAAGGCCGGAATCGAAGCCCGTCGCTTCAAGGCGGAGGTCGCCGGCGACGTCGCGACCTATCTCGACAGCGATATCGACTATCCCGCCGACATGGCCGAGGCGTTCTGGCGGGCGGATGTCGCAACCAATGTAGACCTGCGCCGCTATCTCGATTTCCGCAGCGGCGTCGTCACGTCGCTGATCGGCGAGATCCGCTCCGCCGTCCGCAAGGACGCCGAGGTCGCGGTGATCCCATCCGTCGCGCGACCGACGGGCGGCGCCTGGTACGAGGGTAGCGACCTCGCCGCCATGGCCGACACCGCCGGCATTGTCGAAGCCTGTTTCTACGAACCCAGCGCGATGCGGGTGAAGGCCGACCTGTTCGACATCAGGCGACGGCTGAAGGGCAAGGGGACGCTGCGCGGCATCCTGCGCCCGTCGCATCCCGACCTTGCGAGCAAGGGCGAGTTCCTGGAAGCGATCGCTGCCTTGCGCGAAGGCGGCGTGGAAGATCTCGCCTTCTACAATTGGGGTCATCTTCGGCGGGCGAACCTCGCCTGGATCGGCGATGCCTTGCGGGGGACGACATGAGCGGCCAGTTTTCGGGAAAGACCGTCGCCATTACCGGTGCCGCTGGCGGCATCGGACAATGGCTCTGCCGCTTCTTCGGCCAGGAAGGCGCCAGCATCGCCGCGCTCGACCGCAGCGACAAGGTGCACGCCCTGGCCGATACGCTCGGCCGCGACGGCATGAAGGCGACAGCGGCAGTGGCCGACATCGCGAGGGCTGACGAGGTGGCAGCCGCCTTCGCGCGCTTCGGCGACGTGCATCTGCTGATCAACAATGCCGGCGTATCGCGCCATCCGACGCTGGCCGCCACCGACCCGGCCGGCTGGGAGGCGGACATGGCGTCGAACCTGAACGGCGCTTATGCCTGCGCCCATGCGGTGCTGCCGCAGATGGTGGCACGCCGGTCCGGCAACATCGTCAATGTGGGTTCGGTCAACGGCCTCGCGGCGCTCGGCGACCCCGCCTACAGCGCGGCCAAGGCAGGCATGATCGCCATGACCAGGTCGCTGGCGCAGGAGTACGGCCGCTATGGAATCCGCGCCAACTGCGTGATGCCTGGCACCGTGCGCACGCCGATCTGGGATGAACGCAAGGCCAAGGACCCGAACGTGTTGAAGCAACTCGAGCGCTGGTATCCGCTCGGCCGCATCGTCGAGCCCGAGGAGGTTGCCTGCGTCATCGCCTTCCTCGCTTCGGACGCCGCAAGCGCGGTGACGGGCGCCGCCATCCCGGTCGACTGCGGACTGACCGCCGGCAACATCGTCATGGCGCGGGAGCTGACGCTCGAGGATTTCTAGTTCCCAGGGGAGTTGACATGGAACGTTTGCGCATCGGGGTAATCGGACTTGGCTGGTTCGGCGAAATCCATGCCGAAACCATAGCGGGCGTACCCAACCTGGAACTCGCGGCGCTCTGCACGCGCACGCCCGACAGGCTCGCCGCGATGGGCGAGAAGTTCGGCGTGAAGAAACTCTACCGCGACTACAACGATCTGCTGGCCGATCCGGACATCGACGCAGTTTCGATCTGCACGATGTGGGACCAGCATCGCGAGCCGGCCGTTGCCGCACTCAAGGCCGGCAAGCATGTGTTTCTCGAGAAGCCGATCGCCTCGTCCGTCGAGGACGGCCGCGCGATCACCGCGGCATCGAAGGGAGCGAAGGGCATCCTCTTCATCGGTCATGTCGTCCGCTTCAACCCCCGCTATCGGATGGCCAAGCAGGCGATCGACGAAGGACGGATCGGCAAGATCGTTGCCATGTCGTCGCGGCGCAACATCCCGGCGGCGTGGACGCCGACCATCCTCAACAAGATCGGCCCGATCGTCGGCGACGCCATCCACGACACCGACATCATGCTCTGGTTCACCGGCGACAGGATCGTCTCGGCCTATGCCCAGACAACCGACGTGCGCGGCCTCAAGCATCCCGACATCGGCCAGACGATGTTCCGCTTCGCCGGCGGTGCCACCGCGACGCTGGAAACGGTGTGGTGTATGCCCGAAAAGACGCCGTTCGACATCGACGAGCGCATGTCGATCATCGGCACCGAGGGCATCATCCAGGTCCAGGACACGTTCCCCAATCTCGGCATCGTCGACGGCAACAGGCTGCATTCGCCAGACACCACCTACTGGCCGATGTTCAACGGCGTGCGCGGTGGCGCCCTGCGCGAAGAGTTCAACTATTTCGCCGACTGCGCGATCAACGGGAAGCCGGTCACGATCGGCACTCCGGAAGATGCGACCGCCGCGCTCCAAGCCACGCTCGCCGCCGAGGAATCGGCGCGCAGCGGCGACGTCGTGAGGATCGCGTGATGGCGGAGCCCGATTTCGTCTTCGATCATGTCGGCATCATGACGACCGAAGTGCAGCCGCAGGAGGACTGGGTCGAAGCCTCGAAGATCTGGGTCACCAACCCGCGCAACCATCCGGAGCACATCGAATTCCTGCGCTACCGCGACGATTCCACCGTGCCGGATGCAGTGCGCTACAACCCGCATGTCGCCTTCCGGGTCAAGGACCTGAGGCCGCATCTCGAGGCCGAAGGCGTCGAGATCCTGATACCGCCCTTCACGGTCGGCGATTTCCTCGAGGTCGTTTTCGTGCGCAAGCACGGCATGGTTTTCGAGTATATGCGCTATCTTAAGGACGGCTGGTTCGGTAACTAGGGAGCCGCGTCCGCGCGGCTCGTCGCCGGCCCGCTTTGTGACAGGATCGTACCCCCATGACTGAACTGCCCGAGGCCGTGCGTTCGCGGCTCCAGCCCGTCAACCGGACCCTTGAAACGCTGGAAACGCCGGCCGTTCTCATCGACGCCGACGTCGCCGACGCGAACCTGCGCCGGTGGCAGGAACGCTGCGACGCAGCCGGCCTCGTCAACCGGCCGCACATCAAGACGCACCGAAGCGTCGCATGGGCGTTGCGCCAGGTCGAACTCGGCGCAAAGGGGATCACCGTCCAGACCGTCGGCGAGGCTGAGGTGATGGCGGATGCCGGCATCAGGGACCTGTTCCTGACCACCATGACGTTCGGCGCGGCGAAGCTCGCCCGGCTGGGCGAGGTGGCCAAGCGAACCAAGCTTGCCGTCGTTGCAGACAGCCAGGAGGCGGTCGACGCCGTTGCCGGCGCCGCGAAGGCGGCGGGCGCGCGCATTCGCGTGCTCGTCGAGATCGAGTCGGGGGCCGGGCGGTGCGGTCTCGCTGACCCGGCCGACATCGCCGGTCTGGCCAAGCACATCGCCGCAAGCGAGGGGTTGAGCTTCGGCGGCCTGATGACCTATCCGGCGGCGGGCAAACGCCTGCAGGGCGAGCAGGTCCTTCAGGCAACGATCGAAGCTTGCGCGGCCGCTGGTCTGGATGTGCCGGTCGTTTCGTCCGGCGGCAGCCCGGACATGTGGAAGGACGACGGCTTGGCGCCGGTGACCGAGTACCGGGCCGGCACCTACATCTACAACGATCGGGCGCTGCTTTCGCGTGACACCGCGACACCCGAGCAGTGCGCGATGACCGTGCTGGCGACCGTCGTCAGCCGGCCGACCGCCGAGCGCGCGATCATCGACGCCGGCTCGAAGGCGCTCACCTCGGATCTGCTTGGCCTGAACGGCCACGGCCAGATTCTGGAGCATCCGGAAGCCGTGATCTACGCGCTCAACGAGGAGCACGGAATGGTCGACGTCTCCGGCTGCGCCGTCCCGCCGAAGGTGGGCGACCGGATCCACGTCCTGCCCAATCACACCTGCGTGGTCACCAACCTGTTCGATCGCATGTATGTGGTCAACGACGGCAAGCTTGCCGGCGCCTTGCCCGTCGAGGCGCGAGGCAAATCGATTTGAAAAGGAAAAGATATGACGAGACAGCATTTCGGTACCTCCCATGTTCCGCTCTCTCCGGCCGTGCGCGCCGGCGACTACGTCTTCGTGTCCGGGCAGGTTCCCGTCGACAAGGATGGCAAGATCGTCGAAGGCGGCGTCGGCCCGCAGACCAGGAAGGTGCTCGAGAACATTTCCGCCGCGCTTGCGCTGGCGGGCTGCGAACTGTCCGACGTCGTGAAGACGACGGTCTGGCTGAAGCGCGCGGAAGATTTCGCCGAGTTCAACGCCGCCTACGGGCCGTTCTTCCCCAAGGATCAGCCGGCGCGGTCGACCGCCGAGTCGCGTTTGATGATCGACATCCTGGTTGAGATCGAGGCCGTGGCCTACAAGCCGTTGTAGGCGATCGGCAGACATCCGGAGGTCGAAGCGGCCTCCGGAGGAGCGCCGCCGGGGTGGCTGATCGCCACCTCGAAGGCGAACTGCCTACAAACCTCATCCTCGACCTGAGTGGCGGTCCTCGGCGTTGCTGATGGCCGTCACAATCTTTTTTGGCTTACACTTGCATTTTTTTGCAATCATTATATCTTAATCGAAGAAACAAGGGAGCCACGCATGACCAGGAACGTCGGAAGCGCTGATCGCATCGTCAGGATCGTCGTCGGAATAGCCCTCCTTTCGCTCGTCTTCCTTCTTGAAGGCAGTGTGCGCTGGTGGGGTCTGGTCGGCCTCGTGCCGCTGTTGACCGGCCTCGCGTCCAGTTGCCCGCTCTATTCGATCGCGGGCATTAACACCTGCCCGGCGGTGAGCGGAAAGTGAACCTTCGCGAGACGGTCCACACCGACGGCGGGCAGGATGCCTCGCGGCGGCAGCCGCCGGGGCAGCCGGTTCCGCTGGATCCGCCAGCGGACGCCGCCGCCATGAAGGCCAATGTCGACGAGGCGTCGGGCTTTCTGAAGAAGCTCGCGAACCCCGACCGGCTCCTGGTCGCATGCGCGCTGATCGACGGCGAGCGCTCGGTGCGCGAGCTGGAGGAGCTGCTGGGCATCCGCCAGCCCGGCCTGTCGCAGCAGATCGCCGAGCTCAGGGCTGCCGGCCTGATCGTCGGCCGCAAGGAAGGCAAGCAGGTCTTCTACCGGCTCGGCGATCCGCGGGTCGAAATCTTCATCAGCACGATGCACCGGCTCTTCTGCCGGCCGCCGCAACACAAAAGCAAAACGCAGAGACCGACACCATGACCGAATTCACTCCATTGGCTTCGCTTGCAGGCGGAGGGCTGATCGGCCTGGCCGCCGTCCTTCTGATGGCTTTCAACGGCCGCGTCGCCGGCATGTCGGGCATCCTTGGCGGCGTTATCCCGCCGCTTGCCTCCGACTGGGCCTGGCGGGCTGCCTTCCTTGTCGGCGCGATCGCAGCTCCGGCCATGATCCTCGCCTTCAGCGACTACGCCATCGGCTTCGACAGCCCCGTGCCGACCCCCTGGCTTGTCATCGGTGGCCTGATCGTCGGCGTCGGCATCACATACGGTTCCGGCTGCACGTCGGGCCACGGCGTCTGCGGCATGGCCCGCCTGTCGCTTCGTTCGATCTGCGCGACCCTGACCTTCATGGCGTCCACCGCCGTCACCGTCTTCGTCGTCCGCCACGTTCTGGGAGGCTTCTGATGGCCCGCGTCCTTTCCGCTCTCGTCATCGGCCTGATCTTCGGCGCCGGCATCGCCATATCGGGCATGATCAATCCGGCCAAGGTGCTGAACTTCTTTGATGTCGCCGGAACATGGGATCCTTCGCTCGCCTTCGTCATGGGCGGAGCGCTCGTGATCACCAGCATCGGCTACTTCCTGGTCTTCAAGCGTCCGGCTCCGGCGTTCGAGCAGAAGTTCCATCTGCCGGCCAAGAAGGAACTGGATCTTCCGCTGCTGGCCGGATCGGCGGTGTTCGGCGTCGGCTGGGGCATTGCCGGCTTCTGTCCGGGTGGGGCCATCCCCGCGCTCGGCCTGATGAAATCCGAAGCCTTCATCTTTGTCGCGGCGATGATCGCCGGCATCGTGCTGGCGCGCCTTCTGCGCCAGGCGACAAGCGCCGCCGTCGCCTCGAAACACGCCTGAAAAGGAGCCTTTCAAATGGCTGAACCGCTTCCCTTCACGCCTGATCTTTCGGTCTCGCCCGTTGTCGTCCCGTTCTTCGACCAGCCGACCAACACGATCAGCTACATAGTCAAGGATCCGGCGTCCGACGCCTGCGCGGTGGTCGATTCCGTCATGGACATCGACTACGCCGCCGGCCGCATCACCTATGACGGCGCCGACAAGATCATCGCCTACATCCGTGAACACGGCTGGAGGCTGGAATGGCTGATCGAAACCCATGTCCACGCCGATCATCTTTCGGCGGCGCCCTACATCCAGACGAAGCTTGGCGGCAAGCTGGGCATCGGCGAGAACATCACCATCGTCCAGGACACCTTCGGCAAGATTTTCAACGAGGGCACCGAGTTTCAGCGCGACGGCTCGCAGTTCGATCGGCTGTTCAAGGACGGCGACAGCTACAAGATCGGCGGCATGACGGCGCATGTCATCCATACGCCGGGCCACACGCCCGCCTGCATGACCCACTGCATCGGCGACGCCGCCTTTGTCGGCGACACGCTGTTCATGCCGGACGGCGGATCGGCCCGGGCGGACTTCCCGGGTGGCGACGCCCGCACGCTCTACCGCTCGATCCAACGTGTGCTTGCGCTGCCCGGCGAGATGCGCCTGTTCATGTGCCACGACTACGGCCCGAACGGTCGCGACATCCAGTGGGAGACTACGGTCGCCGATGAGCGCGAGCACAACATCCATGTCGGCAAGGGCATTGGCGAGGACGAGTTCGTGAAGCTGCGCGAGTCCCGCGATGCGACGCTGGACATGCCCAGGCTCATCATCCCATCGCTGCAGGTCAACATGAGGGCGGGCCAACTCCCGCCGGCGGACGACAGCGGCAAGACGTTCCTCAAGGTGCCCGTCAACACTCTCTAGCGAGAGCGCCAGGGCCGTCGAAGCAAGCAGAACCATGAACAGAATCGAGACGTTCCTCCCCATCGTCGCATGGGGCAAGGCCTACAATCGCTCCGTGCTGACCAGCGACCTCGTGGCGGCAATGATCGTAACGATCATGCTGATCCCGCAGTCGCTGGCCTACGCGATGCTGGCGGAACTGCCGCCGGAAGTCGGGCTCTACGCCTCGATCCTGCCGCTGGTGGCCTATGCCATCTTCGGCACCAGCCGGGTGCTGGCGGTCGGCCCGGTCGCGGTGGTTTCACTGATGACAGCGTCCGTCGTCGGCCAGGTCGCCGCGCAGGGGACCGCAGACTACCTGACCGCCGCGATCGTCCTGGCGCTGCTGTCGGGTGTGATCCTCGTGCTGATGGGCGTGTTCCGGCTTGGCTTCCTCGCCAATTTCCTGAGCCGCCCGGTGATTTCGGGCTTCATCACGGCGTCAGGTCTGCTGATCGCCGCCAGCCAGCTCAAGCACATCTTTGGCGTCCCGGTCAAAGGAGACACGCTGCCGGAGATCGCCGAAGGGCTTTTGTCCCAGGCTGGCAACGCCAATCCGATAACCCTGGTGATCGGCATCGGCGTCGTCGCCTTCCTCTTCTTCGCGCGCACTCGCCTGAAGGGCCTGCTGAACCGCACCGGGCTGAACAGCCGGCTGTCCGACATCATTACCAAGGCGTCGCCCATCCTGGCGGTCGCGGCGACGATCCTCATTGCCGGCGCGTTCGACCTCGCCGATCATGGCGTCGTCCTGGTTGGCTCGATCCCGCGGGGTCTTCCCGTTCCGGGCATTCCGGCTTTCTCGCTCGACCTCGTCGCCACGCTTGCCGGGCCGGCGCTGCTGATCAGCGCCATCGGCTTCGTCGAGTCGGTGTCTGTCGCGCAGACGCTTGCCTCCAAGCGCCGTCAGCGCATCGTTCCGGACCAGGAACTGATCGGCCTCGGCGCGGCGAATATCGCCTCCGGAATCTCGTCCGGTTTCCCTGTCACCGGCGGCTTCGCGCGCTCAGTCGTCAATTTCGACGCCGGGGCGGAAACCCCGGCCGCGGGGATATTCACCGCCGTCGGCATTGCCATCGCCACCCTGTTCCTGACGCCGCTGCTCGCCAACCTGCCGCAGGCGACGCTCGCCGCGACGATCATCGTGGCGGTGCTGTCGCTGGTCGACTTCAAGGCCATCGGCGCCGTCTTCGGCTACTCGAAGGCGGATTTCGCGGCGATGGCGACGACCATCCTCATCACGCTGTTCTGGGGCGTCGAGCCGGGCGTTCTCTCGGGCGTGCTGCTTTCGCTGGCGCTGCATCTCTACCGGACCAGCCGGCCGCACATGGCGGTGGTCGGGCTGGTGCCCGGTACGGAGCATTTCCGCAACATCAATCGGCACAAGGTCGTCACCGATCCACCAATACTGTCGATACGTGTCGACGAAAGCCTCTATTTCGCCAACAGCCGCTATCTGGAAGACCGCATCGCGGCCCTCGTCTCTGACAGCCCGGACATCCGCCACGTCGTCCTGATGTGCCCGGCGGTCAACGACATCGATGCCAGCGCGCTGGAGAGCCTCGAAGAGATCAATCATCGCCTCAAGGATGCCGGCATCGCCTTCCATCTCTCGGAGGTCAAGGGTCCGGTCATGGACCGGCTGAAGAAGACGGACTTCCTGGAGAAGCTGACCGGCAAGATTTTCCTCAGCCAGTACGAAGCCGTGACGTCCCTGCGCACTGTTCCCTATACCGGCGCCGTCATGGCGCCGGCAATGATGGCGAGCTAAGGCGTGTTGTGCCGACCGTTCAGGCCGGCTTCACGTTCTGGTTCAGCCTGAGAAGGTTGCCGGGGTCGTAGCGCTTCTTGATCGCCGCCAGGCGGCCGTAGTTGCCGCCATAGGCCGTCTCGACGCGGCCGCCCTCGTCGTCCGGCATGAAGTTGACATAGGCTGTGCCGGCGGCGTGTGGTTTCATGGCGTCGAACAGCTGCCGCGCCCAGGCGATGAAACTCCGGTCGTCGCTGGCTTCGCGCCACCGCGTATGGACATTCATCACGAAATGCGCGCTGCGTTGTGGGAAGGCCGTCGCGTCGGGGGTCACCCGGCCGGCCGCGCCGCCGACATGGCCGATGAACACCTCGCATTCGGGGCCGGGCAGGGCGCGGATCGCATCGAGCAGCACGCCGATCGCCGCGTCGGGCAGTTTCGTCAGGTCGTGGCTCTTCCAGTAGTTTCGCGCACCCGGCGTCAGCAAGGGATCGAAGGCCTGTTGCCATCCGGCGAAGGGGCTCGGCCCGACCACGTCGACGATCGGCTTGCCGATCGCCCGCAGCGCGGCCGTCGCCCTCTGGCCCGCCTCGATGTCGCCGCAGTAGCACATGGCCAGGATGAGGACTTCCTTGCCGTGCCATTCCTCCGGCAGGAAGGGGAGCGGCGGGGCCTGCCGCATGACGACCCAGCAGGTCAGTTCGTCCGGTGCGGTCGCGACCACCTCCCGGTACTGCTGGAGGATCGCCTGGGCATCCGAGAAGGGGTGCACGACCAGTCCCGCCAGCACCTCGGGGCCCATCTTGTGCAGCTTGAACTCGAAGGACGTGACGACGCCGAAGTTGCCGCCGCCGCCGCGCAGCGCCCAGAACAGGTCCGGGTGCTCGCTCGCGCTCGCCCGGACGATTTCGCCGTCAGCCGTGACCACCTCGGCCGACACCAGGTTGTCGATGGTCAGTCCGAACTTCCGCGTGATCCAGCCGAACCCGCCGCCGAGCGTCAGGCCCGCGATGCCGGTAGTGGAGTTGATGCCGGTCGGCACGGCCAGACCGGCCGCCTGCGTCTCGCGATCGACATCGGCCAGCGTCGCGCCCGGCCCGACCACCGCCCGCATCGCGGCCGCGTCCACGCGAACCGCGTTCATCTGCGAGAGATCGATCATCAGGCCGCCGTCGCAGACGGCGTTTCCGGCAATGTTGTGCCCGCCGCCGCGCACGGCAAGAAGCAGGCCGTTGTCACGCGCAAAGCGGACGGCATGAACGACGTCGCCCGCATCGGCGCAGCGCACGATCAGTCCGGGCTTGCGGTCGATCATGGCGTTCCAGATGGTTCGGGCCTCGTCGTAGGACGGGTCGCCCGGCTGCAGCAGACGGCCCTTCAGCTTCGCCCGGAGCGTCTCGACCGCCGAGGCGCCCACGGATCGTGAGCCCGATTCCAGGCCGGTTAGGTTCAGGTCATTCATGACATTGCCCTCCCAGGTTGATGACGGGCAATTGCCCGTCGTGCACGCGATCTCGATCACGGTTCAGGCAGCGGTGGCCGCCGGTGCATTGGGTGGTTCACATCTACGTTAGGCCGATTTTTTGGACCGCGCCATCCTTCGCTGGCCACTTTCGTCTGACAGATGCGATGGTCGACAGGTTCTGTTGCTGCCAGCGGAGAGCAACCGGGCGCGGGCAACCCTAGGGCGACTGCTCAAGGCGGGAGCAAAAATCGAGAATGTGCATGTCATGCATAACTTTCGGACCGTTGCCGGGTTGATCCCGAGCGATGACGTACACACCCGGCATACTCGGGCGAGTTCCGTGTTTTACCCACGGCAGCCATTCAGAAAGGCGGATCTTCAAGAACACGACGTCTTCGGCAATCTCGCCTTTCATGGCCACCATGGAACCAACTTCACAGCCCTTCGCCTCATTCGGTGTCGCGCGGAAGGTGTCTGGTCGCCGGGGAACACGCCCGCATACATCGAGTTCTCGACAGGCACGACGGTGATTGCCGCGCGGATGCGTATCCACAGCGTCGGCGGCGTCACGCTCGGCTCGCCGACTGGTGGCTGTTCGACTACGCTACCACGGGTGCCCTACAGGACGCAGATGACGACGTAGCCAAGGCGTTTGCCTTTCGCGGGGCCAATCTGCTCGACGCGGATAGGTTCGCGGACTTCTGGAAGCAGAACCGTCACCTGCCGTCGCGGGCTGAGTCGGAGGCGAATGGTGCCAATTGGTTGGGCGACCTGCTTCACCTCATTGGGAAACCCTTGAAACGCAGGCGGTCGACATCGAGAAGCTGAATGAGTGGCGGAAGCCGCCGGCGAACGGCGAGCCATGCTCTTTGGAACTCGGGATGCCGAACGTGGCGTCCCGTCGCGGACGGGCGGCATGAACCGTTGGTCCGGTTCGATAGCCGCCCGTGCAGGCCACCAAATGGAAACGCCGCCCGAAGACGGCGCCAAGCAGGACGGCAGTACGTGCCTATGCTGGCCTAGGCTGCCCTGAAACGACGGCAACAACTTTGGAAGTGACCTGGCTCAACGTTTCTCGGCACTGGAGAGCCGGCTTCGCGTAGGATTTCTTCATGTCACCCTCGCCCCCCTTCAAGAGAACCTTGCCGCCGAGGAACTGCTACGCTCTGCCCCTCCTGACCACGGGAGACGGGTAGTGCACCTGATTGCGGCCGCCGAAACAATATCATTGAGGGCTGCAGCTTCATAGGCGCCACCAGCCCGAACCACTTACCGGTCCCGGGAACAGCTCGACCCAACCATCGCGCAATTCGCGGGGTGGTAACCGCTGGCAACCGAAGTTGACGTTGCCTGACAGCCCGTCGACGCCATTGCAGTGGCGCCGATTGCGAAAGCAATCAATATCCGAACCATGGGATCGCCTCCTGAGTTTAAGTCATCAAAGCAGACGCCACCCGCCAACCGCAATAGGCAGGCCGGCGCACCGGCCGTTGTGGAAGCGAAACCAGAGTTGATTGAATGTTAAAGAAGAGTTGGTGGCGGAAGGCCGTCTTGGACGTTGCGCCCACCCACGAGTGGGGGAAACGGTGGTAGCGGAGGAGGGATTTGAACCCCCGACACAAGGATTATGATTCCTCTGCTCTAACCAACTGAGCTACTCCGCCATGCGGCGACGTCGAACCGGCGGGCCGGCGAAACATCCGCAAAGGTGGCGCGGATATACGGTTGGGGGGTGGAAACTGTCAAGCCGCAAGTTCCGCCGTTTCGGTCGCCCGCCGCCCGTCGGTGCGGGCCGGCCCGCGGGGCTGTCCGGGCGAACGGGGCAAACCGCCCCGGCGCCGTCCCCGGCCGGCGTCGGCGCGCGCGGCAAATCGTCCGCCATGCGGCGCTCGGCGCTTGAGTTAGCTCTGCTGCGCCGTTATGTCTCCGTCACAATTTTCCTGAGCTGGCACGATATGAAACCGCGCATAGCAGTCCTGGGCTGTGGCTACTGGGGCTCGAACCATATCCGCACCCTGAAGGGGCTCGGCGCACTGCACGCGGTCTCCGACGCCAACCGCGCGCGCGCCGAAGGCTTCGCCAGCGAGCAGGGCTGCCTCGCGATCGATCCGGACGCGCTGTTCGAGCGCGAAGACATCGACGGCATCGTCATGGCGCTGCCGCCGCAGTTCCACGCCGACCTTGCCATCCGCGCGGTGGAGGCGGGCAAGGACGTGCTGGTGGAAAAGCCGATCGCGCTGACGGTCGCGGACGGCGAACGCGCCGTCGAGGCCGCGCGCAGGAACCGGCGCGTGTTCATGGTCGGCCATGTGCTGCGCTACCACCCGGCCTTCGAGAAGCTGAAGGAACTGATCGACGCCGGCGAACTCGGCGACGTCAAGTACATCCATTCGCACCGGCTCGGCCTCGGCAAGTTTCATACCGAGAACGATGCGCTCTGGGATCTCGCGCCGCACGACCTGTCGATGATCCTTGCGATAACGGGGGTCGCCCCGGTCGAGGTGCGCGGGGAGGGGGCCGCACTGCTCGACCACCTCAGCGACTTCGCGCATGTCCATCTGCGCTTTCCCAACGGCGTGCGCGGCCATCTGTTCGCGTCGCGCCTCAATCCCTACCGGGAGCGGCGGCTGACCGTCGTCGGCACCAAGGCGATGGCGGTGCTCGACGACGTCGAGCCTTGGCAGCGCAAGCTCGCCCTCTACCGGCATGCGGTGTGGCAGGACAGCGGGCAGTGGGCTTTCACGACCAACGAGCCGACCTATGTCGACATCGAGCAGGGCATGCCGCTGACGCGCGAACTGGAGCATTTCCTGCACTGCATGGAAACGCGCGCCGAGCCGCGCACCGGCGGCGAAGAGGCGATCACCGTGCTGCGCATCCTCACCGCCGGCACGGTCGTTCACGTCTGAGGGTTCTTCCCGGCTAGAGGGCAGCCGCCGTCGACGGCGCAGCGGCCAGCCGCGCCAGCATGTCTTCGGCGTCGCGGCCGCGCTCCGAGCGCTCGATGAACCCGCCACCGAGAACCCGGGCTTGGTTGCCGTCGTCGCTGTAGAACACGCAAGCCTGTCCGCGCGCGACACCTGCCTCGCCGTCGCCGAGTTCGACCCAGACAGACGTTGCGTCGCGCCGCAGCGTCGCCGGCTTGGGCGGCCGCGTCGAGCGCACCTTCGCGAACAGTTCCAGCCCCTCATGCGGGATGTCGGACAGCGGCTGGTCGCCCAGCCAGTTCACGTCGCGCAGGAAGACCTTGCGGGTCTCCAGCGCCTCGCGCGGGCCGACGATGACGCGCGCCTTCTCGGCGTCGATGTGCACGACATAGAGCGGCTGGCCGGCTGCGACGCCGATGCCGCGCCGCTGACCGATCGTGTAGCGCAGGATGCCGTCGTGGCGTCCGAGCACCCGCCCGTCGATGTGGACGATATCGCCGGGAGCGGCGGCTGCCGGCCTCAGCTTCTCGATGATGTCGGAATACTTGCCCTGCGGCACGAAGCAGATGTCCTGGCTGTCGGCCTTGGCCGCCACGGTCAGGCCGACCTCCTCCGCGATGGCGCGCACTTCCGGCTTCGACAGGCCGCCCAGCGGAAAGCGCAGGTAGTCGATCTGCTCCTGCGTGGTGGCGAACAGGAAGTAGCTCTGGTCGCGATCGGCGTCGACCGGCCGGTAGAGCGCTCGGTGCCTACCGTCCGCGCCCGCGCCGGGGCGGCTGCGGATGTAGTGTCCCGTGGCAAGCGCGGCGGCGCCGAGTTCCCGGGCTGTCGCGAGGAGATCCGCGAACTTGACGGTCTGGTTGCACGAGACGCAGGGGATCGGCGTCTCCCCCGCCACGTAGCTGGCCGCGAACGGGTCGATCACCGCCTCGCGGAAGCGCTGCTCGTAGTTCAGCACGTAGTGTGGGATGCCGAGCGTTTCGGCGACCCGGCGCGCGTCGGCGATGTCCTGTCCCGCGCAGCACGAACCCGTCCGGTGAACGGCCGCGCCATGGTCGTAGAGCTGCAGCGTCATGCCGACGACGTCGTAGCCTTCCCGCTTAAGCAGCGCCGCAACGACCGAGGAATCGACGCCACCCGACATCGCGACGACGATGCGGGTGT
The DNA here is from genome assembly GCF_040813675.1 of Mesorhizobium marinum. Classification (NCBI taxonomy): domain Bacteria; kingdom Pseudomonadati; phylum Pseudomonadota; class Alphaproteobacteria; order Hyphomicrobiales; family Phyllobacteriaceae; genus Mesorhizobium; species Mesorhizobium marinum. Next base: position 167,302 of record NZ_JBFOCI010000001.1, read on the forward strand.
CTTCGGGCCGTCCGGGAAGGTCTAGGCTGTTCATGGCTTTGTCGTTCCGTGGCGCGCCATCTGTGCTGCGCCATGCGAATATAGGTTAGCCGCCCACGCTGTGCCAACCGCAGGCTGCGGCGAAGGAAATGGCGGGCTGCCTCAAATCTTAACGGAATCCCTAACGACGGATTCAGGAACGTTACTTACCCATTAGGAAACGCTTAGGCAATTTTTAAAGCTGTGGCGGTATTGTGACTGCCATTGCGTCGTAGCGTTTGTGGTTGTGTGTAGAGAGTACGATGACCGATCTGATTAGACCGCGCGTCAAGTACGTGATTGGCCCGGACGGAAGTCCGCTCACGATCGCCGATCTTCCGCCGTCCAACACCCGGCGCTGGGTTATCCGGCGCAAGGCCGAAGTGGTCGCTGCGGTCCGGGGCGGCCTGCTCAGCCTGGACGAGGCGTGCCAGCGCTACAAGCTCACCACCGAAGAATTCCTCTCCTGGCAGGCTTCGATCGACGAATACGGCCTTGCGGGCTTGCGCACCACGCGCATCCAGCAATACAGGCACTAGCCTCCCGCCACTTCAGGCGCGGACGCCTCCCGGTTAGGGGCATGGTCGTGCGCGCAACTGACGGACTTCCAAAGTACTTCCGGGCAGGCGTGGCCGTCGCTGCAGGCGATGAGCCGTTCGTTTGCCGCTTGCGCCCGTTCGCCCCTTCGCGCCTAGCCGGTTTCTGCTCCGCTCCGCTTCAGCATCGCCGATGCGATCGCGGTCAGCACGACCGAGGCCGCGAAGAACCATAGCCCCGGCTGCGTGTAGGCCGTGGCGAGGCCGCTGGTCTTGGCCGCGAACACCACCAGCGCCACAAGCATCACATCCAGCATCGACCAGCCGGAAAGCGCGCGCATCCAGGCGGGCACCCTTCTCGAAGCGTCGTCGCCGGCATGGGCCGCGATGTGCAGCGCCGCCAGCTTGATGCAGGGAAAGACGACCGAGAACAGCGCGATGATCGTCGCAAGCAGCAGTTCGTCCTCGGCCCACAGGCCGGCGATGATCGCGACGAGCGAAGGGTTGTCGGTAAGGAAGTAGAGCCGTTCCACGCGCACCAGCGGCAGCACGAGCCCCAGCCCAAGCGCGAGCGTGGACGCGAACAGGGTCAACGGGAGGAGAATTCGGCGCATTGCCGGTCGTTGGTCGATATCCTGGGTCGGTTGTCGGCCGGTGGTCGTTGCGGCCCGGGCGGCCGTCAGCCGATCATGGCGCTGCGCATGCCGGTGTCGGCCTCGCGGGTCTTGGCGTCTCGCGATTCCAGCGCCTCCGCCTTGGAAAGCTCCGCTTCAGCTTCGGCGAGTATGGATTCGGCCATGGCCCGCTGCAGCAGCAGGTCTTGCTGGGAGTTCTTGAGATTGTCATGGCGCAGGCGAGCGGCCCTGGCGAAGGTCGGATAGGCGAAGTGATTGATGTCGGTGATGCCCGCCTTCTTTTCCTCGGCGGCGACCTGGACCTCGAGTTCGTTCGCCATCCGCTCGAATTCGGCGATCATCATGTCGAGTTGCATGAGTTGCCGGCGCTTGTCGTTCACCTGAAACTGCTTCAGCCGAACGAGGTTCTCACGTGTTTTCATGGCCCGAAACTCCCGCAAACGCCGACACCTTCCGATACGAAATCTCCACGTCGACGAAGGTCGCGGCCGGGCCCTATGGGAAACAAATCCCTAAGATATTTCTCCGGCGGTAACCATTCGTTTACGCGCATTGTTAATCATACGCGGCAGGACTTAAGGCAGGGTAAAGATCGAAGCTCGCAACTGCGTCGAATCCGCGACTTCTGCACGGAAGGGTTAGCCCTTTCCGTTCATGTAGGACGTTAAGGAGCGATTGGGGCGATTCAGCTTAAGATTCAAGATGGTGTCTCGGTTGGCTGAACGAACGGTTTTCACTTGCCAAGTCGAATTAGGTTTTGTTAACCATTCGATGGCAGCTTCTGATTCAGGCATGAACTGCTCCGATACCGGACGCCCGCTCGAAACGGTCTGGCAGCAGAAAAGGGGAATAGAATGCGCGTTCTGCTGATAGAAGACGACAGTGCAACCGCCCAGAGCATCGAACTGATGCTCAAGTCGGAAAGCTTCAACGTCTACACCACGGATCTCGGTGAAGAGGGCGTCGATCTCGGCAAGCTGTATGACTACGACATCATCCTGCTGGACCTCAATCTTCCCGACATGTCGGGATACGAGGTGCTGAGGACGCTTCGCCTTTCGAAGGTCAAGACGCCCATTCTCATTCTTTCCGGCATGGCCGGCATCGAGGACAAGGTCCGCGGGCTCGGCTTCGGCGCCGACGACTATATGACCAAGCCGTTCCACAAGGACGAGTTGGTCGCGCGTATCCATGCGATCGTCCGCCGCTCCAAGGGGCACGCGCAGTCGGTCATCACCACTGGCGACCTCATCGTCAACCTGGACGCCAAGACCGTCGAGGTCGGCGGTCAGCGGGTGCATCTGACCGGCAAGGAATACCAGATGCTGGAGCTGCTCTCGCTGCGCAAGGGCACGACGCTCACCAAGGAAATGTTCCTGAACCACCTCTATGGCGGCATGGACGAGCCGGAACTCAAGATCATCGACGTCTTCATCTGCAAGCTGCGCAAGAAGCTCGACGCCGCGTCCGGCGGGCAGAATTTCATCGAGACGGTGTGGGGGCGTGGCTACGTCCTGCGCGAGCCGGAAGATCTGCGCGACATCGCCTGACGCCTGTCGGCATCTGAAAAAAGGCCCGGCGCTTGTCCGGGCTTTCTCTTTTCAAGCAGTTGTAATCGTTCGATTTTCTATCAGGCCGCGGCGGCCTGGATGGTGCGGAAGCGGTCGAGAAGCTGCGGTCGGTTGAAGGGCTTGAGAAGATAGCCCTGGGCGCCGGCGCGCTTGGCACGCATGATGGCGGCGATGTCGACCTCGGTCAGCGAAATGACGATCTGCGGCTTCACCTGGCCGTCGATGCCGCGCACCCGCCGGATGAACTCGACCGACGTCATGTCGGGCAATGCGCCGTCGACGACGATGATGTCGGGCATGTCGGTGACGCAGACGGCGATCGCGTCGAATCCGGTAGCCGCTTCGATGATCTGCAGGTCGGGTCCGCCCAGAATGCGCTTGGCTACCTTCCGGATAACGGCGGAATCATCGACGAACAAACAGCGCTTCATGACCGGGGTCCTTGCATGGTGCCGGGAAACGCGACTTCCGGCTCAATGCAAGCACCCTATCTGACCTGCGTAAACAAGCCGAAAAACGGTTAGGTAAAAATTGTCGTAACAACCGGCCCTAGTTGGCCGTGAGAACGACCTCGTCGGCGGTGGCATGGATCGAGATCGTCATGTTCGCCTCGCGCGCCAGCAGCAGCGTGTAGTAGGGCTGCACCGAATGGGCGTCGATCGGCTCCTCCGGCTTCTGGCCGGAGTGAAGTTCCAGGAACTTCGGTGGCACCCGCAACATCGGACCGCTCGACGTGAGCGTGAACTTCGGGTTCGGCTGCCCTTCCTCAAGCGTGACTGCGATCTTGCCGCCGCGCGGGATCGCCGCAAGCGCCACCAGGACGAGATTGAGCAGAAGCTTGACCTGGTTCTTCGGCAGCAGCGCCCTCGCGCCGGTCCAGACCAGCTCCGGCTTCTCGTTGCGCAGGAACGCGGTGGTCACCGCCTCGGCGTCGCCGGTGTCGATCTGCATTCCGGCCGAACCGGCCGCGCCGAACGCGATTCGGGCGAACTGCAGCCTGGCCGAGGCGTTCCTGGCGCTCTGGCGGATGAGGTTCATCGCGTCCTCGTCGGCGCCGCCCTCGTCGAGCAGTTCGAGCCCGTTGTTGATCGCGCCGACCGGCGAGATGATGTCGTGGCACACCCGGCTGCACAGCAGCGCAGCCAGATCGGGCGCCGAAAGCGTAAAAAGATCAGACATTTAACGACAGGTCCCCTTGCAAATAGTGCCCCAGCCCTCTCCCAAGCGAATCACCATCATCCCCCCGGCGCAATTGGTATACAGCCTCGCCATCAGCGGCAAGGATGACGCTCGCGACGCCAAAATCCGTCCTCAATCCGCCAAACTCGTCATGCTTAACAGTTGGAAAAGGAATGGGGCCTAGTTTGTCTTCGATTCCCGTCAAGCGGCCGCCAAGCGTCGCAGCCGGGTGAGGCGTCGGTGAAGGCTCCCGGACGGAGATTTGGAAGCATGTTTTCCCGACTGAAGGACCGGACCCCCGTCCGGCTCATCGTAACGTTTCTGGCGCTGTCGTGCATCATGGCGGCGTCTGTCATGCCGTCGCGCGCGCAGGAGTACACCGCCGATGAAATCGTCGAATCGGGTCATCGCTTCTTCGGCGCCACGTCGGGCGGGCTGGCCAGCGTCATAGAGCACATCTTTGCGTCCTATGGACTGCCCAACGGCTACGTGCTCGGCGAAGAGGGATCGGGCGCGATCGTCGGCGGCCTGACCTACGGCGAGGGCACCCTCTACACCAAGAATGCCGGCGACCATAAGGTCTTCTGGCAGGGGCCGTCGCTCGGCTGGGACTTCGGCGGGCAGGGCTCGCGCACCATGGTGCTGGTCTACAATCTCGACGACGTGCCGAACCTCTACAACCGCTTCGCGGGTGTCGCCGGCTCGGCCTATGTCGTCGCCGGCCTCGGCTTCAACGTCCTGAAGAACGGCAATATCCTGCTCGTGCCGGTCCGCACGGGCGTCGGCGCGCGCCTCGGCGTCAATGTCGGCTATCTCAAGCTGACCGACCGGCCGACCTGGAACCCATTCTGACGAACGCACACTTGCCGCCGCGCGCTGCGCGGCGGTGCCGCATGGACGCCTCGTGCTGTTGTGTGTCCGGCTGACGCCACCCGGGCTCTCTGGGCCGTATTTTTTCCTGAAGTTTCCACGACGGCACTGGATTTCGGGCCGCGCGGCATGGCAAAAGCGGTACGTTGCCGCGCCGTCCCGCGCCCGGGAGAACCATGCAGTCCAGCCTCGTCTTCGTACTCGGCTTCCTGACGGCCGGATTCATCGCACTGATCGTCGCCCCGATGGTCTGGCGCAGGGCCGTCGCGCTGACGCGCAAGCGGATCCAGGCGTCGGTACCGCTGACCCAGGCGGAAATCCAGGCCGACAAGGATCGCATGCGCGCCGAGTTCGCGATGGCGACGCGCCGGCTGGAAATCAACTTCCAGAATTTTCGCGAGAAGGCGGCGGCGCAGATCGTCGAGATCAACCGCAATCGCGAAGAACTCAAGCAACTGATGGCTGAACGTAACGAGCGCCACGAGGCGCTGACCCGGCTTGAGGTGCAGGCCGGCGAGATCCGCGCGGAACTGCGCCGCCGCGAGGACGAGCTTGAAATGCTGACCGAGAAGCTGGAGCAGGCCGAAAGCCTGCTGCAGCGGCGGGCCGACGAGATCGAAAAGCTCGGGCGCATGTACGAGGATGCGAGCTTCACCGCGTCGAACCGGCAGCTCGAGATCGCCGCCCGCGAAAGCGAGATCGAGAAGCTGAACGGGGAGATGTTGACGCTGCGCAACGAACGCCGCGACATCGACCGGCAGAGCCAGGAGATCACAGGCGAAAGCCGTGCGGCGCGCGAGGCGCTGAAGGCCGAGCAGGAGAGGGCTCAGGGGCTCGAAGGCAGGATCGAGCGCCTGCTCGCGACGGTGGCCGACCGCGACGAGAAGATCGACCGCGGCGAGCGCGAGGTGACGCGGATGCGCGACACCGTGAAGGCGAACTCCGACGCCGAAGGCGGCCTGCAGGCGCAGATCGCGGCGCTCGTCGCCGAAAAGGCCGCGCTGGAAAACGAGAAGGCGGCGCTGTCCGAACAGTTGTCCACTTATGTCTCCGGCGCCCGGCATCAGGAGATGGAAAAGCTGATGGCCAAGGTGTCGGCCGACCGCGACCTGCTCGAGGAGCGGCTGAAGACGCTGACGCGCGAAAACCGCAAGCTCAAGGTCGATGTCGCCGTGCATGAGCGGACGAAGTCGGAGGAATGGAGCGGCGAGCGTCGCCAGAGCGCCATCCTGCGCGAACAGATGAACGAACTCGCGGCCGAGGTGGTGCGCCTGGCCGCCGCGCTCGATGGGGCAGATTCGCCCGTGAACGCGGCGCTTGGGCAGGCTTCCGCTAGAGATGCCGGCGCGAAGGTCAGCAGCCTCGCCGATAGGGTGCGCGCGCTGCAGAAGGCGGCGGCGTCGGGCTGACGCTAGTTTGCGAACCGGTGCAGCGCGATCGCTGACGCAGCGGCGACGTTCAGGCTGTCGAAGCCCGGCGCCATGCCGATGCGAACTGTCTGGAGGCGGCTCAGAAGCTCGTCTGGCAGCCCCGGACCTTCGGCGCCGAGGTAGAGGGCGAGGCGATGCGGCGGCGAGGCGTCGCGGATGTCGGTGGTTCCTGCTGGCGACAGCGCGATCTGGGTGAAGCCGTGGCGATCGAGCAGATCCACCAGCGAGCCCGCGCTCTCGACGGTCGCGAACGGCACCTTGAGCGCCGCCCCGACCGACACGCGTATCGCCTTGCGGTAGAGCGGGTCGCAGCAGGTCGCGTCGAGCAGCACGGCGTTGGCCCCGAACGCGGCCGCGTTGCGGAAGATGGCGCCGACGTTGTCGTGGTTCGAGAGGCCGACCAGCACCGGGACGACCGCGCGGGGCGGCAGCGACGCGATCAGGGCCTCGGCGTCGTCCTCGTGACGCCTGCGTGCGACCGCGAGAATGCCCCTATGGATGTGGAAGCCGGCGATTTCGTCCATCACGGACTGCGGCGCGACGTAAACCGGCATCGAAGGCGGGGCCTTGTGCAGCGTGTCGGTCAGGCCGGCCAGGCGCTTGTCCAGCACGAGCACGGATTCCGGTTCGAACCGAGCCGCCGAGAAGAGCACCTCGAGCACGACCTTGCCTTCCGCAACGAAGCGACCCTGGCGTCCGGCGAGGTCGCGCTCGCGGATCGAGAGATAGGCGGCAGCGCGCGGGTCGCCAGGGTCGTCGATGCTGATCAGGTTCATGCCCGACGTTTGATCGGTTTCCAGCGCGCCAGCAAGACCGAGTTTGCGACCACCGAGACCGACGAGAACGCCATCGCCGCGCCTGCGAACATCGGCGACAGCAGTCCGGTTGCCGCCAGCGGGATGCCGACCAGATTGTAGACGAAGGCCCAGCCGAGGTTCTGGCGGATGGTGCGTCGGGTCTTCGCGGCGATGTCGAGAGCGGCCGGGACAAGGCGCAGGTCGGGCCGCATCAGGGTGATGGGCGCGGCTTCGCGGGCGACGTCGCTGCCCGACGACAGGGCGATGCCCAGGCGTGCGGTGGCGAGCGCGGGGCCGTCATTGACGCCGTCGCCGACGAAGGCGACCGCGTCATCCTGCGCTTCCGAGAGCGACTTCAGCACGGCCACTTTCTGTTCCGGCATCAGTCGTGCATGGATCTCGTCGACGCCGACGGCATCGCCGACGGCCTTGGCAGCCGCCTCGTTGTCGCCGGTCAGCATCAGGGTCCGCAGGCCGCGCGCACGCAGTTCCGCGACTGCGGCTGCCGCCTCGGGACGCGGTTCGTCGGCGAAACGGATCGCACCGGCCAGCTTGCCGTCGACCAGCACGAAGGCGGTTGTTCCGCCGGCGCCAAGCCTGCTAGCCGTTGCAGCCAGTTCGGATGGGCTTGTCCCAAGTCCGATGGCAAGCGTCTCGTTGCCGACGGCGATCGTCCTGCCGTCGAAGATGCCGGTCAGCCCTTGTCCGGGAATGGCGCGGACGCCGGAGGCCGGCGCGACGTCGGCGCCCTGTTCGGCGACGTGCGCTGCGAGCGCCTTGCCGAGCGGGTGTTCGCTCCTGGCCTCGACCGACGCCGCCAGGGCGAGCAGGGCGGCTTCGTCGCCGTCAAGCGCAACCGTGCCGGCTACGGTCGGACGCCCGACCGTCAGTGTGCCTGTCTTGTCGAAGGCGACGGTGGTTATGGTGACAGCGCGTTCCAGGGTCTCGATGTCGCGGATCAGGATGCCGGCGCGCGCCGCCGAACCGGTACCGGCGACGAGCGCCGTCGGCGTGGCCAACCCCAATGCACAGGGACAGGCGATCACGAGGACGGCGATCGTCGCGGCAAGGCCCCCGGCGGGGTCGGCGAACGCCAGCCACCAGACAAGAAAGGTCGCAGCCGCCATGACAAGGATCACTGGAACGAAGACAGCCGATATGCGGTCGACCAGCCGCTGGATCGGCGCATCGCCAGCCTGCGCCTCTTCGACCAACCGCGCCATGCGGGCAAGCCTGGTGTCCTCGCCGACATTCGTCACGGTGACCTCGAGCGCGGCCTCGCCGTTGATCGTGCCGGTCAGGACGGGGTCTCCCTCGCCACGCGGTACGGGCAGGCTTTCGCCGGTGACCAGCGCTTCGTCGACCGAGGAGTGGCCGCTGAGAACGACGCCGTCGCTCGGGAACCGGGCGCCGGGCCTCACCAGCACGACGTCGCCGCGGTTCAGCGCCGTGGCGTCTACCGTGCGCGTGCCGCCGGGGGTGACGAGTTCGGCTTCCGCCGGCTGCAGCCGCCCTAGCGCCGCAAGCGCCGCGCCTGCGCCGCGCTTGGCGCGCGCCTCGATGTATTTGCCGAGCATGACAAGGGTCAGGACGACAGCGGCCGCCTCGAAGTAGAGATGTGCATGCGTGTTGCCGCGAATGACCTCGACCAGCGAGGCCAGGAAGGCGACGGACGTTCCGAGCGACACCAGGACGGCCATGTTGGCGCCGCCGCCGCGCACCGCATTGAAGGCTTCGCGATAGAATCGCGTGCCGGAGAGGAGGATGACGCCGGCAGCGAGGGCGGCCTGGGTCCACGCACCGATCCAGGCATGTCCGGTACCGAGCATCATCGGCATCGTTCCGATGACCAGCGGCATCGTCAGGAGTGCCGATCCTGCGAATCGGAGCAGCGTCTGCCGCTCCTCGGCGAGGCGAGCCGCCTCCCGGTCCGCGTCGTCGGCGCGGCGGCGCGCCTCGTCGGAACTCCTCAGCTTCGCGCCGTATCCGGCGCGTTCGATCGCTGCGATAAGTTCGTCCGGCGTGACGCCGTCGGCCAGGTCGAGCGTGGCGCGTTCAAGCGCCAGGTTGACCTCGGCGTCCTTGACGCCGTCGACGCGGGCCAGCGATTTTGCCACCCGCGAAGAGCAGGCGGCGCAGGTCATTCCGGAGATGTCGAGGGCGATGCGGCTCATGGCTGGATGCCCGAATCAGCGTTCGACGGAGGCTTCATAGCCGGCGGCTTCGACCGCGGCGATGAGTGTCGCGTCGTCGATTGCCGTGGCGGTCTCGACCGCCACGCGCCCCGATGCGATGTCGATCGACGTCGATGTCACCGCCGGGGTGGCCGCCAGCGCCGCGCGGATGGCGTTCGCGCACCCCCCGCAGTGAATGCCTGAAACCTTCAGATGGATGATCATGACAAAAGCCCTGTTTTCCGATTTTTTCGGAGATAGGGCTTCCAGTCACGGGAAGGTCAAGGCTGCGGCGAAAAATTTCCCGGGCCTGAAAAAATCAGGCTTCGCCGTAGAGCACGTCCAGCGTCTGCAGCATCTTCTTGACCGCGTCGGACCGGCAGGAGTAGTAGATCATCTGCCGGTCACGGCGCGTTTCAACGAGTTCGAGACCGCGCAGCTTGGCAAGGTGCTGCGACAGTGCCGATTGGCTCAGGGCGACCTTGTCGGCGATGGCGCCGACCGTCATTTCCCGATTGAGCAGATGAGCGAGGATCGCCAGGCGCTTTTCGTTGCTGATGAGGGAGAGGAATTCAGCGGCGGCTTCGGCGTTATCGAGCAGTTTCTTCGAAACCATCCTTCCTCCTGCGCCGATGTTCGTCACGGACGCCGAGGCGACAGTTGCGAATTTTCTGGCATTTTCTTCGCGGCTACGGGCAATTCCGGTCCGCTGGCAGAATGCAACCTAGCGTAAAGTTAGTGATTCTCAAGATGTCTCAATGCACGGCACGAGCGAAACTAGCTTTCTTCACGAACTGATGATCGCGCCGCCTTCGCCATCTCGACCAGCGCGGCGCGCAAACTTCCGGAATCCTTCAGCGGCTCAGCAAAAAACACCCGTCTGGACTGGTCGCCCGACACAAGGTCGAAACCCTCGACGTCGATGCCGGTCATGCTCCAGTCCCCGCCCTCCGCCTTCGCGAGATGTCGTGCATAGACCGCGATCGCATCGGCATGGTGATCGTTCATGTGGTCGAGGGCGCCCTGCTCGGCGCGGCTGACGTCGTCGGTCACCGGACCATGGACGATGAGGTCGTCTCGCTCCAGGAGATAGGCCTTGCCGAAGCCGCCGTTCAGGCTCGCCCGCTCCACGTCCAACCTGAAGAACGAGAAGTCGCCGAGGCCGACATAAAGCTTCGCCTTCGGATTGCGGTTCAGATAGCGCCGCCGTGCGCGCTCCTGCTCGGGTGTCCCCGGCAAGAGCCTCGCTGCGCGGCAGGTCAGCGCGATCCTCGGGTGGGCGAGGGGATCGCCTTTTCCAGGTTCCCCGACAAGCAGCGAGCAACGCGCATCGGCTAGGATCGCCTGCGTATGCGCGGCCAGTTGCGAAACGAGGATCAGCGGCGTGCCGTCGGCATCCGTCGCGACCCCGACCCGGCTTGCCAGCGGCGCGCCGGTCGTCGGGTCGAGCACGGCCAGGGAGCCGAAGCGCGCGGTCCGCACCAGCGTCTTGGCCAGCCTGATTGCGTCTGCGTCGGTCTCGCGGATGACGGTCGCGGGCTTGTCGTTCATTCCGGGCATCAAACTGGATGTCGTTTGTCCAGTTATTGCGCGGGCGGATCGATTGCACAAGTGTCCTTTGAGGCCGCCGCCCAGGGTTATGTTCAGGCTTCGGCGAGACTTTCGGGCTTTTCGGCCGGGACGAGGTCGGCATGGCCGATCTCGCCGGTGAAGCGCGCGGCTGCGCCGGGCGCGAACTCGACTGCTAGAATGCGGTCGAGATCGACCGGCCGGGGCATGGAAACCTGACCGCGGGGGACGCGCTTGAAGCCGAGCGGGCCGTAGTAGGGTTCGTCGCCGACCAGCAGGACCGCCGGGACGCCGGACTTTTCGGCTGCCTCCAGCGCCATCGCCACCAGGCGCCGGCCGATACCGAGATTCTTGAAGGCAGGCCGCACCGCAAGCGGACCCAGAAGCAGGCCGCGCCCTTTCCCCGCGGCGATGGGGGTCATGCGCACCGAGGCGATGACCGCGCCGCGGTGGATGGCGACGAAAGAGCGCGAGCGGTCGTGCGGGCCGCCTTCGCGGATCTTGTAGGCTGCGCGGGCGAAGCGTCCGGGTCCGAACGCTTCCTCGTTAAGGTGTTCGATCTCGGGATCGTGCTCGGAGCATTCCGGCAGATAGGTCACGTCAACAGTCATTGTCTCGTCCGGTCGAGGAAGAAGGAGTGTGCCGCGAATGCGCGGCGAGCCATCGGCGCCTTTTAGGCGCGATCCTCCATTCGTCGTCGGTTGATCCGGATTGCGAGCATGAAGCGCCGGCTAGCATCATTTTGGGATGCCGTCTACGGGCTTCATACCGGCGGGTGACGCAGTGTCACCCCGACCGATCCTGTGCGCGGGCGATCTGCCGCGCTACATGGAGCGGGAAGGAAGGATTGAACGATGGGACTTCTGGTAGACGGCAAGTGGGTCGACCGCTGGTACGACACCAAGACATCGGGCGGCAGGTTCGTGCGCCAGGACGCTGTCTGGCGGGACTGGGTTACCGTAGACGGGGAGGCGACGGGCGGGAGGGAACGCGGCTTCAGGGCGCAGCCCGGCCGCTACCATCTCTATGTCTCGCTTGCGTGTCCCTGGGCACATCGCACCTTGATCTACCGCAAGCTGAAGAAACTCGAGGACGTCATCTCCGTGTCGGTCGTCCACTTCCATATGGGCGAGGACGGCTGGACCTTCCTGGCCGAGGACGGCGCGACGGGCGACACCCTCTACGGCTCGGGGTTCCTGCACCAGATCTACACCCGTGCCGACCCGGCCTATTCGGGCCGTGTAACGGTGCCGGTGCTCTGGGACAAGCAGGAGCAGACGATCGTCTCCAACGAGTCCTCGGAGATCATCCGCATGCTGAACACGGCCTTCGACGAATGGGGAGACGCGTCGCTCGACTTCTATCCCGAGGCGCTGCGGGCCGAGATCGACGCGGTCAACGCGCTCGTCTACCCGGCCATCAACAACGGCGTCTACCGGGCCGGTTTCGCGACCACCCAGGACGCCTATGCGGAAGCGTTCGGCGACCTCTTTTCCGCCCTCGACCAGATCGAAGGTCGGCTGTCGGCGCAACGCTATCTGGTCGGCAATGCCCTAACGGAGGCCGACTGGCGGCTCTTCACCACGCTCGTCCGCTTCGACCCTGTCTATGTCGGGCATTTCAAGTGCAACCTGCGGCGGATCGCCGACTATCCGAACCTGTCGAACTATCTGCGCGATCTCTACCAGGTGCCAGGCGTGGCGGAGACAGTCGACTTCCACCACATCAAGTCGCACTACTACGGCAGCCACAAGACCATCAATCCGACCGGCGTCGTTCCGATCGGCCCCGAGATGCACCTTGAGGCGGCGCATGACCGGGCCCGCTTCGGCACGGCCTGATCGTTCTACCAGTCAGGCGAAGCCGGAGCGTCGTGGAACACTTCGGCGATGCGCCTCAGGGTGGCGGGCGTGGTCGCCTCGGGCAGCCGGTCGAGCGGGAAGAAGCCCGCCTCCGCGATCTCGCGGTCCGGCCGCTTCGGGGCGGTTTGCCGGCTGTCTTGGATCAGGTAGAGGGCGACGTGGTCGCGCCGGCTTGCCTGGCGGTTGAAATGGATCGACCTGAGGATTGGCGCGCCGGTCAGTTCGATGTTGGCTTCCTCGGAAAGCTCACGGCGCAGCGCCTCCAGCACGGTCTCGCCGACCTCGACACCGCCGCCCGGAAGCTGCCATCCCGGGACGTAGGTGTGGCGGATCAGGAAGACGGCGTTCCGCTCGGCGTCGTGGACAAGGCCGCGCACGCCGAACGTCACCGGGCGCGTCAGCCGGAAATAGAGGTGGAACAGGCCTGCCCGCAGGCCAGGCCAGCCGGTCTGGCGAAAGCGATCGTCCTCGGTTGCGTTCATTCGGCCGTCTCCGGGTGGAAAGCACCTGCTGCCTATCCTACAAAGGCACGATGTTCAGGCTCGCCCACCTCTCAGATGTTCATCTCGGTCCACTGCCCGACGTAACCTATCGGGACCTCGCGTCCAAGCGCATGGTCGGCTATGTCAACTGGCAGCGCAGCCGTCGCCATATCATGCATGATGGCGTTGTCGGCTCCATCACCGACGACATAGAGGCGACGCTTGTCGATCACCTGACCGTCACCGGCGACCTGGTGAACCTTGCCCTCGACGCGGAAATCGAGCTTGCCAGGCTCTGGCTCGAGACGCTCGGCGCGCCCGCGAACGTCTCCGTGGTGCCGGGCAATCACGACGCCTACGTGCCGGGCGCCTTCGACAAGGTCTGCCGCGCCTGGGGCCCCTGGATGACGGGCGACGGCCTCAATGCGCCGGTCGACCGGCATTCCTTTCCCTATCTGCGGGTGAGGGGCCGGGTCGCGCTGATCGGGGTGTCGTCGGCGAGGGCTACCGCGCCCTTCATGGCCAACGGCTATTTTCGCGAGGACCAGTCGCATCGGCTGGGACGGCTGCTCGACGAGGCGGAAAGGCGCGGGCTGTTCCGCGTGGTCATGATCCACCATCCGCCGGTGCGCGGCGCGGTGGCGCAGCACAAGCGGCTCTTCGGCATCGGCAATTTTCAGAAGACGATCCTGCGGCACGGCGCCGAACTCGTCCTGCACGGCCATTCGCATGACCCGACGCTCTACTGGATCCGCGGCAAGCGGCACAGCCAGGTTCCGGTTGTCGGCGTCGCCGCCGGCGGCCAGGGCATCGGCGGCTCGCATCCGGCGGCGCAATGGAACCTGATCGAAATTTCGGGCGACCCGGGCGCATGGCGCCTGGAACTGATCCGCCGCGGGCTGTCGGGACCGACGATACCGGTCGGCGAACTTTCACGGGTGGACCTGATGCGAAGGCCGGCGCCGCTCGAAACAGTGCGCCACACCAGTTGAGGCGTTACGGGGCGGAGCCGAAGGCCGTCAGCAGGCGGTCCCACAGCGCCATCGCCGAGGCGATCAGGCCGACCAGCGCGCCGGCCGCGACCAGCCCAAGTCCGGACAGGAAGGCGGGCCATCCGCCGCGCCTGACGACCGTCTCCGGCTCGGCGTCCGGCCGGATCAGGCCCGGCACGGCCGGCTCGGCGCCGCCGTCCATCAGCCGCTCGCGTTCGATCATGCGCTCGGCGATGTAGCGGGCGACCTGATCGGCGACCGGCTTGATCGACAAATCCTCGGCGAGCACGACACGGCCGGCGCGCGTATCCCTGACGAAGCGGTACGTCCGCCGGTCGCGGGCCATGGCGACATGGCTCACCGCGTCGATCCAGAGCCGGGGCTGCAGGCCGGACGAGATGGTGAAGTCGAACAGGTCGATGTCGGCCGGCACCTGCTCGAAAAGCGGCGCCAGTTCGGCCGCCATCAGTTCCAGCCGCGTGCGGCTCGCCTCGCGCAGTTCGACGACCACGTCCTCGCGGTCGGCGGCCGCGTTCTTCACCTCGCGCAGGACTTCGCCGAGCCTGCGCTCCTGGGCGGTCCACTGCTGGCTCTCGGCATTGTCGGTCATGCTGGCGGCTCCGGCCCGGCGGGCCTGGTTAACAAACCGCTAACATACCCCGTTTTCCACGGGCGGCTCAAGCGGCGCGCGCCTGAGCCGCCCTAAGGTCATCGTCCCTGCAGGATCCGGTTGGCCGCGGAGACCACGGCTTCGAGCGAAGCCGCGACGATGTTGGTGTTGATGCCGGCGCCGAAAAGGCGTCCGCCGGGATGCTCGATCTCCATGTAGCAGATCGCCGATGCATTCGAGCCGCGCTGGATAGAATGCTCGGAATAGTCGAGCACCGACAGGTCGATGCCGACATGGCGCGAAAGCGCATCGACGAAGCCGTCGATAGGGCCGTTTCCGGTACCGGTGATCGTCATTTCCCGGCCGTTGTCGACGATCGTCGCCTCGACGACGCGGCGGCCCTTCATCACCGTATCCGGAAAGGTCTGGTGATCGACGAACTTCAGCCGCGCCCCGGGCTGATCGACGTAGCGTTCGAGGAAGCGCTCGTGGATGCGCTTCGGCGACACTTCCCTGCCTTCGGCGTCGGTGATCTGCTGGATGTCCTGGCTGAACTCGACCTGCAGTGAGCGCGGCAGGTTGAGCCCGTAGTCCGCCTGCAGCACATAGGCGATGCCGCCCTTGCCGGACTGCGAGTTGATGCGGATGATCGCCTCGTAGCTGCGCCCGACGTCGCGCGGGTCGATCGGCAGGTAGGGCACCTCCCACAGCGGCTTGTTGGCGACCTTGATCGCCTTCATGCCCTTGTTGATCGCATCCTGGTGCGAGCCGGAAAAGGCCGTGTAGACCAGTTCGCCGACATAGGGGTGGCGTTCGGGAATGGCCATCTGGTTCGAGTATTCGTAGACCTCCTTGATCCGCTCGATGTTGGAGCAGTCGAGCTCGGGGTCGATACCCTGGGTGAACATGTTGAGCGCCAGCGTCACCACATCGACATTGCCGGTGCGCTCGCCGTTGCCGAACAGCGTGCCCTCGACGCGGTCGGCGCCGGCCATCAGGCCGAGTTCGGTCGCCGCGATCCCGGTTCCGCGGTCGTTGTGCGGGTGCAGCGAGATGACCAGGCTCTCGCGGTTGTCGAGATTGCGGCACATCCATTCGATCTGGTCGGCATAGATGTTGGGCGTCGCCATCTCGACCGTCGATGGCAGGTTGATGATCAGCTTGTCGTCCGGCGTCGGCTTCACGATCTCGGCGACCGCGTTGCAGATCTCCAGCGCAACCTCCAGCTCGGTGCCGGTGAAGCTCTCCGGCGAATACTGGAAGCGGTAGCCGCCGCCTGCCTTGGCGGCCATGTCGGTGATCATCTTGGCGGCGTCGGTGGCGATCTGCTTAATGCCGGCTACGTCCTTGGCGAACACCACCCGGCGCTGCAATTCGCTGGTCGAGTTGTAGAAGTGCACGATCGGCCTGTGGGCGCCCTGCAGGGCCTCGAAGGTGCGCGTGATCAACTCGGGGCGGCACTGCACCAGTACCTGCAGCGACACATCCTCGGCGACGTTGCCTTCCTCGATGGCCCAGCGGGCGAAATCGAAGTCGGTCTGCGAGGCCGACGGAAAGCCGACCTCGATTTCCTTGAAGCCCATGTCGAGCAACAGCTGGAACATGCGTGCCTTGCGGTCGTGGCCCATCGGGTCGACCAGCGACTGGTTGCCGTCGCGCAGGTCGACCGAGCACCAGACCGGCGCCTTCTCGATGCGTTTCGAAGGCCAGGTCCGGTCGCTCAGGCCGACCATCGGGTAGGGTTGGTACTTGCGCGCGGCGTCGGGCATGCCCTTGCGCGCTGAATTCTCGATCTTTGCGTCCATCTTGATCTGCTCCCGGCGGCTGCCTCCACGGCAGACCACGCCTAACTAGTCTTCATGCTGAAACGGAACTGAAAGGAGCTGGCGGCGCAACGCGGCTTGATCGACCGCCGGGCGCTCCTCAACGGACCCGGCGATCGCCGATAAGACCGAGGAGCAGAAGCGTCGAGGACAGCGCGCGCAAAGTCTCAGCCGCGAAAGCGGGCTGGCTGGACTTGGCTATGGCCTGGCGCGTGGACATGGCGGTCTCATACAGGAGAGGCGGCCAGGAGGCAAGGCGGATCAGGGATGCACCCAGCGCGACACCAGGCGCGCCAGCGAAGGACCGAACGCCAGGACGATGAGCAGGCGCGCGCTCTGCAGCGCGAGGACGAAGGAGATGTCGACGTTCTCGGACGCCGCGGCGATGATGGCGACGGAATCGAGACCGCCCGGGCTGGTCGCCAGATAGGCGGTAAGCGGGTCAATCCCGAGCTCGTGGCTGATGAACCACGCAAGCCCCGCGCAGAACGCCATCAGGGCGATGATCGAGGCGATGATCTGCGGCAGCGCGCGCAGCGCGTGGCGCAGGATGCCGATCGTGAAATTGAGGCCGATCGACCAGCCGATAAGCACATAGGCGACGGCGAGCAGCCATTCTGGAAGCTGCATCGGAACGTCGAGGCCAAGGTGCAGCGTGGCCGCAAGGATGGTCGCCCCGAGGAAATAGGGGGAAGGGAGCCGGGCGAGCCGACCGAGAAATCCGCCGGCGACCGCCATCGCCAATGTGGCACCGAAGGCGGTCGCATCCAGGGCCGGAAACCAGACATGCGGCTGGGGTTCGACGCCCGAGGTGCCGACCCACAGCCGCGCGACGAGCGCGGCGGCGATCGAGACCATGATGACCCGCAGATACTGCATGAAGGCGACGAGGCGCACGTCGGCCCCGAAAGCGCCGGCCATCAGCACCATCGCGGTGGCGCCGCCTGGCGCGGATCCCCAGACGGCGGTCGCTCCCGGCAGAACCCTGAGGCGGCTGACGAACCAGCCGAGGAAGCTCGATGCGGCGAGCGTCGCCACCACGACTGCCGTGAAGAGCGGCCAGTCGTCCAGGAAAGCGGCAAAGATCGCCGGCGAGATGGAAGCCGCGACAAGGCAGCCGACGACGGCCTGGCCGCCGGCGAAACCGGGCGCGGGGACGCGGATCGTCGCGCCGTTGGCGCCGGCGACGATCGCCGCCAGCATCGGACCGATCAGCAGGGCGGCCGGCAGGCGCGCGGCTTCAAGGGCGGCGGTGAAAAGGAGCGACGCCGCGAGCAGCACCGCCCATTGCCCGGCGGGACGCCAGGTCGACAGGCGCGGCGCTGGGTCCGAGGGCGCCGGATCCACGGCTAGGCCCAGCGCGCCCGCTGGCGCCGCCGTGCCCCAGCCGACGTGTCGCTCGTGCAGGCTGGCATCGGCTCAGGCAAACGGCACCGCGCTCGTGCCCGGCGGCAGCTTGGCTTCGTCGTCGGGCTCGACGTGGATGGTGATGCGCACGCTCGGGATTTCGGCGCGCAGCGCCTCCTCGATGCGGTCGCAGATCACGTGGCTCTCGCGCACGGCCATGTCGCCGTCGACGATCAGATGGAACTCGATGAACGTTGCGCGGCCGGCAATGCGCGTCTTCAGGTCGTGCACCTCGATCGCGCCCTTCGAATGGGCGGAAATGATGTCGCGGATGCGGATGTGCTCTTCGGTGCTCACCGCCTTGTCCATCAGGCCGTTCAGCGACTCGCCCATGATCTTCCAGCCCTGGACGAGGATGTTGATCGCCACGAGGCCGGCAAGCAGCGGGTCGAGCAGGGTCCAGCCAGTCAGCACGGACAGCACCAGGCCACCTATGACGCCAACCGAGGTCAGCACGTCGGTCATCAGATGGTGCCCGTCAGCCTCCAGCGCCGGCGACTTTGCGCTGCGGCCCTGGCGGATCAGCACGAACGCCCAGATCGCGTTGAGGCCTGCGGCCAGTCCGTTGACGACAAGCCCTTCCCAGGGGCGCTCCATCGTGCGCGGATTGCCGAAGGCTTCCAGCACCTGCGACATGATGAGCAGCGCCGCGACGATGATCATCACGCCTTCGAGGACCGCCGCGAAGTATTCCGCCTTGTGGTGGCCGTGCTGGTGGTCGCGGTCGGCCGGCATGTGGCTGATCTTGATCGCCCACAGGGCGGCGATCGCCGTCGCCACGTTGACGATCGATTCAAGGGCGTCCGAATAGAGCGCGACGGACCCGGTGATCCACCAGGCGAACAGCTTGAGGCCCAGCACGGCAAACGCCACGGCGATCGACCATGCGGCAAGGCGCGCCACCTTTCGCTTGGTGGCGCTGGATGGCGACGCGGAAGTCATCGTACGCTAGGCCGCCTTGTCCTTTGCCTTGCGCGGCAGATGCGCAACGACATTCTCGATCATGCGCATGCCGGCGTTCTGTCCGAGCGTCATGATCGATTCAGGGTGGAACTGGACCGCGGCGACCGGTTCCTTGCGGTGCTCGAAGGCCATGATGACGCCGTCCTCCGTCTCGGCCGTGACGATGAAGTCTGCGGGCAGCCGGACCGGGTCGGCGAAGATCGAGTGGTAGCGGCCGACGGTCACCTCCTTGGGCAAGCCCGAAAAGATCACGCCGGGCTTCGACACCCGGATGCGCGAGGGTTTGCCGTGCATCGGCACGTGCAGTTGCCGCAACTCGCCGCCATAGGCCTCGGCGAGCGCCTGCAGGCCCAGGCATACGCCGAAGATGGGCAGGTCGCGGTCGCGCGCCTTCTTGATCGTCGCGGCGCAGTCGAAGTCCTTGGGCAGGCCAGGGCCGGGCGACAGCACGACAAGATCGGGCTTGAGCCGGTCGAAGATCTCCTCGGGGACCGGCGAACGCACGGTGGAAACGCTGGCGCCGGTCTGGCGGAAATAGTTGGCCAGCGTGTGGACGAAACTGTCCTCGTGGTCGACGAGCAGGATGTTCACGCCGTCGCCGACCTTCGCGGTCTGGCGTTCGGAGGCTGCGGCATTGCCGGTCCTTGCGTCACGGATGGCGGAGAGCATGGCAGACGCCTTCAGTTCGGTTTCGGCTTCCTCTTCCTCGGGCACGCTGTCGAACAGCAGCGTCGCGCCGGCGCGCACTTCCGCGATGCCGTCCTTTACGCGGATGGTGCGGAGCGTCAAGCCGGTGTTCAGGTCGCCGTTGAAGTGCACCATGCCGATCGCCCCGCCATACCAGGCGCGCGGGCTTTTCTCGTTCTGCTCGATGAAGCGCATGGCCCACAGTTTGGGCGCGCCGGTGACGGTCACCGCCCAGGCATGGCTCAGGAAGGCGTCGAAGGCGTCCATGCCGTCGCGCAGGCGCCCCTCGATATGGTCGACCGTGTGGATGAGGCGCGAATACATCTCGATCTGGCGCCGGCCGATGACACGCACCGAGCCGGGCTCGCAGACTCTGGACTTGTCGTTGCGGTCGACGTCCGAGCACATGGTGAGTTCGGACTCGTCCTTCTTGGAGTTCAGCAGCTTGATGATCTGCTCCGAGTCGGAGATCGCGTCGTCGCCGCGCTTGATCGTGCCCGAGATCGGGCAGGTCTCGACTCGGCGGCCGTTGACGCGCACGAACATCTCCGGCGACGCGCCGATCAGGTACTCGCCCTCGCCGAGGTTGATGAAGAAGGAATAGGGCGAGGGGTTTATCTGCTTGAGCTTGCGCGAGATGTCCGCCGGCGCGTTCTCGCAGCGCTCGTAGAACATCTGTCCGGGCACCACCTCGAACAGGTCGCCGCGCCGGAAGCTCTCCATCGCCCGGGTGACCAGCTTTGCGTATTCGCCGGGTTCATGGTCGCCCCGCGGCGGAATGCGGTCGGACGGCGCGAAGGGCTTTCGTTCGCCGTCGCGCGGCAGGCCCGCGGTCGAGAATCCGTTGCCGGAATAGTCGTAGCGGTCGTGCCAGGCCTTGGCCTGGTGGTGGTCCACCACAAGGATCTCGTCAGGCATGTAGAGCACCAGGTCGCGCTGGCTGTCGGCGCGCTTCAGCGCGTAGTCGACCGGGTCGAACTGGAAGGCGAGGTCGTAGCCGAAAGCCCCGTAGAGGCCGAGATTGGCGTCCTGGTCGGTGTGGAAAAGAGCAGTGATCGCCCGCAGCACGGTGAATACCGAGGGAACGCGGCTGCGTTCCTCCTCGGTCACGATGCGATCGGGCTCGGCCACCGTCAGCGCCAGCCGCTGTCTGGTTGTCTGGGTAAGCGTCGCTTCCTTCAGCGCCGAGAGAGCCTTGCCGATGATCGGCAGCAGAGCCTCGCCGCGGGCGTTCAGCGCCTCGATGCGCATCGCCCGGCCACGCGCGGAGATGACCAGTGGCGGATCGATGATGGCGGTGTCCCAGCGGGTGTAGCGGCCGGGATACTCGTAGTTCGAGGAGAATACCGCGCCGCGCCGGCTGTTGAGTCCCTCGATATAGGCGTCGATGGCGCCGGCATAGGGCGTGTCGTGGCGGTCGCGGGTGATCGTGACGCCGCCTCCGGTGACGAAACGTTCCACCCCGTCTTCAAGCACTTCGATCGTCATCCCCGTCTCCGTTCTGCCCTGGGACCCGGAAAGCACCTGAAAAACAAATGGCCGCCCGGAATTCCGTTGCGGCCACATAATCTCTCGCGCGCACGCGCAGTCAGGCCGCTGTCAGCAGGCCCACCACCAGAGCATCGCGTTCGAAAGCTTCGACATGAATTTTCCTTAGCGGCGAACCGCCGGCCACGCAACCGGATTCGCGCCGGCGGCATCGAACGGTTGACGACGGGGTGCGGCCACTTGACGCGGGCGCTGGCTGTGTCAATCTTCACTGAGAAGAAAAAAAACAAACTGAGCGGAAAGCTCTGTCCCCAGAGAGGAGGCGGGACGGTTTCCGCTCCGGGGAGCGAGACACGGGACCGGCGCCGCAACAAGGCGCTCTTGAGGAGGGGACTTCAGCATGACATCTATCGCGACGGACGGCGGCGCCCTTCGGGGCGGCCAGTTGCACAGGACCATCGATTGGCGGGGCGCCTTCTGGGTCGCCAGCGGCGTGCCAGCGCTGGTCCTGTTCTCGATCGGCGGCATTGCCGGCACCACCGGCAACCTTGCCTTCGCCATCTGGATCGCCTCGGTGGTCCTCGGCCTGATCCAGTCCTTCACCTATGCCGAGATCGCCGGCCTCTTCCCGTCGAAATCAGGCGGCGCGTCGGTCTATGGGGCGACGGCATGGCTGCGCTACTCGAAGTTCATCGCGCCGCTGTCAGTCTGGTGCAACTGGCTCGCCTGGACGCCGGTGCTGTCGCTCGGCTGCTCGATCGCGGCGGCCTACATCCTGAGCGCGCTTGCTCCGATACCGGGCTTCAGCGAAGCCTCGCCCGAGGTCGCGGCGTGGCTCGCCGATCCGGCCAATGCCGGCAAGGCCGCTGCCGACGCGGTCGCGTCGCTGACGGCCGCCGGCACTCCGGCGATCCGCGACTGGACGCTCTACAGCGGTTCGCTCGGTCCAGTCAGCTTCTCGCTGAACGCCGTCTTCTGGATCGGCGTGATCCTGATGCTGATCGTCTTCTCGATCCAGCACCGCGGCATTCTGGGCACCGCCAACGTGCAGAAGTTCATCGGCCTTGTGGTCATCATCCCGATGCTGATCGTCGGCATCGTGCCGATCCTCACCGGCCAGATCAACTGGGACAACTATTCGCCCTTCGTGCCGCTGGCCGAGGCCTATGCGCCCGAACCCGGCGAATGGAACATCGCCGGCTGGACGCTGGTGTTCGGCGGCATGTTCATTGCGGCATGGTCGGCCTATGCGTTCGAGACCTCGATCTGCTTTACCAGCGAGTTCAAGAACCCGGCACGCGACACGGTGAGGGCGATCCTCTATTCCGGCCTGCTCTGCCTCGTCCTCTACAGCATCGTTCCGTTCACCTTCCAGGGCGTGCTCGGCCTCGAGGGCATGCTGGCCGGGCCGATCGTCGACGGCTCCGGCGTCGGCCATGCGATGGCCGAGATGGTCGGCGGTGCGGGCATCGTCACCTCGATCATGATCATGCTGATGATCCTGGCGCTGATGCTGGCGATCATGACGGCGATGGCCGGCTCCTCGCGTACGCTCTACCAGGGTTCGGTGGACGGCTGGCTGCCGAAATACCTCAGCCACGTGAACCCGCACGGGGCGCCGACGGCGGCGATGTGGACGGACCTCGTCTTCAACCTCGGCCTGTTGGCGATCGCCGCGGCCGACGCGACGAGCTACTTCTTCATCCTCGCCGTCTCGAACTGCGGCTACATCATCTTCAACTTCCTGAACCTCAACGCGGGCTGGATCCATCGCATCGACAACGGCCACATCCCGCGGCCGTGGAAGGCGCCGACGATCTTCATCGCGGCGGGCTGCATCCTGTCCTTCGTCAACGCGATGTTCATGGGCGCCGGCGCCAAGGTCTGGAATCCGTGGGCGCTGTGGGCCGGCGTCATCGCAGCGGCGCTGATCATCCCGGTGTTCTGCTACCGCCACTACGTGCAGGACGGCGGCAAGTTCCCGCCGCACATGCTCGACGATCTCGGCCTCAAGGAAACCGACCTGGCGGTGCGCAAGGCCGGCATGCTGCCCTACCTGACGCTCGTCGCCGGCGTCGTCGTGGTGCTGGTCGCGAACTGGATCTTCGTCATCTGACGACGACGATTGCGGAGATTGCGCGAGAGCCCGGCTGGTCCGGGCTCTTCACGTTCAGTCCTCCAGCGCGCCGGCCTTCGGGCGGGCGCTGCGTGCCTCGCCGATCAGCTTGATGATGTCGTCACCGGCGCGGCCCGAGCGTTTCGACACGCGCGTCAACACGTAGCCGGCCTGCGGCGCAAGGATGTCGATCGACCCGTCCGGTTCGCCGGGCGTGTGGACGATGGTCGCCAGCCTGGCCCCCTTGCGGACGCTCCGGCCCGGCTCGACGTGAAAGAGGATGGCGCCGGCGCGCGGCATGGAGATCAGTTCGACGCGGTCGATGGGCGCCGCGACGCCCGAGAACTTTCGGGGGCGGGCGGCCTTGGCGTCGCCGATCACGCCCCGGGTGGCGAGCAGCCGGTAGATGCCCTCGGCGTCGGTCCGTGCATACCGGTCGTAGACGTCCGCCAGACCGCGAAACTCGACGGTGGTGACGACGCGGCCCTCGAGAGGGGCCTTTTCGGCTGGAAGCTGCAGCCAGGGATGGATCGCTGCTTCCTCGAAGGCGGCGCCGGACTCGCCGTCCCACAGGATGACGGCCTCGACGCCCATTGCGGCTGCACAATCCTGCATTGCCGGCCAGAGCTGGGCCGGAACGTAGAGGTAGGGCACGCCCTCGTCGTCGCAATGCAGGTCGAGAACGATGTCGTGACCGACCGAAAGCCCGACCAGCAGCCGCTTCAGGTGCACGTCGACGGTGGCGTTGCGCGGCGGCGGGGGCAGGGCGGCCTTGTCAGGCCGGTCGAGCAGGGGAAAATCGCGGTTGAAGTTGGTGCGGGTGCCGAGGTGGAAGCGGCCCTCCAGTTCGCCGAAGACATATTGCGCGCGGCCGACCGGGTTGGCGGCCGGAACTATGGTGATGTCGCCGAGGATGCGTCCCTCGGCTTCCGCCGCGCGCAGCTTCGGCATCAGCGCGTGGATGGCGACGACGCCCGGCAGTTCGCCGGCATGCAGCGCCGCCTGGATGTAGGCCGAGGGCGCGGTCTTTGACGTTCCCTTGAAGCGGAACACGGTGAGTTCGTAGGACACGCCCTCGGTGTCGCCGGCAAATTTTTCGATTGTCGTCTTCATTGAGGGCCTCCTGTGCGGTCGTGGACCATGCCCGTTGCCGTGGGCGGGTGCAATGGGGGCGCCTGCGTCCACTCTGTTTCGCTCACGGCCGGGCGCTCTGGTCGCTCGCTGGCCTCCGGGGGGGTACGCGCCATTGGGCGCGATGCCCGGCGCGCTTTGCGGCCAGCGACCTCTCGGCAAGCCCCGTCAACGCCCAAGGCGGCGTTCCTAGGCTTGACCAACGCATAGCTCGATGGTTATACGTCAGATCAATAGCCAACGGGTTATCGATGTCCGACGCGCACGACCTTCTGTTCAGGGCGCTTGCCGACCCGACGCGGCGGGCCATCTTCGAGCGTCTCTGTCGCGAGGGCGAGCAGACGGTCGGCGCGCTGACGGCAGCGGCCGGGGTGTCTCAGCCGGCGGTCTCGAAGCATCTCGGCCAGCTGAAGCAGGCGGGGCTGGTCAGCGACCGCCAAGCCGGCCGGCAGACCCACTACAGCGCCCGCACCGGCGCGCTGGCCCCTCTGGTCGACTGGACGAAACAGATGGGCAGCTTCTGGGAGAGGACGTTCGACGATCTGGAAGACCTGCTGAAAAGGATGGACCAGTGATAGACACCGAAACGCGCTCCGTCGTCGTCGAGCGCGAGATTCCCTATCCGCCGGAAAAGATTTGGCGCGCGCTGACGCAACCACATCTGATCGAGGAGTGGCTGATGAAGAACGATTTCAAGCCGGTCGTGCACCATCGCTTCAGCTTGAGCGCCGACTGGGGCGGCGTCGAATGCCAGGTGCAGGCGCTCGTGCCGAACAGGACGCTGACCTACAGTTGGGACACCAAGGACCTCGAAAGCGTCGTCACCTGGACGCTCACCCCGACGGACAAGGGAACGCGGTTGCGCATGGAGCAGGCAGGTTTTCGCGCGGACCAGCAAGCCTACTTGCGGGGAGCGACCGTCGGCTGGCCGCGGTTCCTGGACAGGCTGGAAGAGGTGCTGGCGCGGACGGACTGACGCCGGCCATCGCACAAAATTTGAGAACACCCCGCCCGTTCGACCGCGGCGTCGCACCGGCGACCCCGGCCCCGCCATTCAAGCTCAAGTCAAAAGGCAGTCTTTCCGATGAACATCCTGCTCTGGATCCTGCAGATCCTTCTCGCCCTGCACACCGCCATCGGCGCGATCTGGAAGTTTTCCAATCCCGCGCAAAGTCTGCCGTCGCTCTCCGCGATCCCGGCCGGCGGCTGGCTGGCGCTCAGCATTATCGAACTCGCCTGCGTGGCGGGCCTGGTCGTCCCGCTGCTCTACAGGCCGCTCGCCGTGCTCGCTCCGATCGCCGCGCTCGTGATCGCCGCGGAGATGGTTTTGTTCTGCGCCCTGCACCTTGCGTCCGGTGATCCGGCACACGGCCAGTTGATCTACTGGCTTGTCGTGGCCGCCCTGTGCGCGTTCATTGCCTATGGGCGATTGGTGCTGAACCCGCTTTAGAGGAATTTCCGACATGGCCGGCGAGACAAGTTCAAGGACGACCAAGCGCACGCCGCCTCAATTGGCCGACGCGAAGCCGGTTCTACGGCCTCGACGGCCGGCACTGGTTCCTCGGCATTCATGTGTTCGCGAGATACATCAAGGTCGCGTTCTTCCGGGGCGCCGAGATGGAGCCGCCGCCGCCGGTCGCCTCGAAGCAGAAGCATGTCCGGTACTTTCACATCCACGAGACCGATGAACTGAATGAGAAGCAGTTTTCGGATTGGGTGAAACAGGCGAGCAAGCTGCCGGGCGAGAAGATGTGAGGGGGTGTTCGTCCGGGAACGTTGTTGCGTCGGATCGGCTAAAGTCGGGGAGCTTCTGACAACGGGAGGTCCACTTGTCCGAGGAACAGGTCAATGTCCGCTACATGGTGCGCGACGTGCAGGCGTCGGTCGACTGGTATGTGACGCATCTCGGATTCCAGCAGATATCCAATGCTGCGCCTGCTTTTGCCGACGTGAGACGCGGAGCGCTCAGGCTGCTGCTGAGCGGAGAGAAAAGTTCCGCCGGCCGGCCGATGCCGGATGGTCGACGTCCGGAACCGGGGGGCTGGAACCGGTTCGAGCTGGTGGTGGCCGATCTCGCGGCCGAAGTCGAACGCCTGCGGTCCCGCGGCCTGACATTTCGCAACGACATCGTAACCGGCCCGGGAGGCTCGCAGATCCTGCTGGAGGATCCGTCCGGCAATGTCGTCGAGCTGTTTCAACCCGCAGCGCGACCATAGGCTGATGCGGAAAGGCGGTCATGAAGCCGGACACCAATGGGGAGCCCTCTCCTGCTCAACTGATCGACGCGAAGATTGCAGCCCTCGGCGGCTGGCGCGGCGAGACGCTGGCCAGGTTGCGGGCGATCATCCGCTCGGCCGATCCGGGGATCGTCGAGACGGTGAAATGGCAAAAGCCGACCAACCCGTCGGGCGTACCCGTGTGGGAGCATCACGGCATCGTCTGCACCGGCGAGGCCTACAAGGACAAGGTGAAGCTGACCTTCGACAAGGGCGCGGCGCTGGACGATCCCAAGGGGCTCTTCAATTCAAGCCTCGACGGGAAGCAGCGGCGCGCGATCGATGTTTTCGAGGGGGATGAGATCGACGCGGCGGCGCTGACGGCGCTGGTGCGGGCGGCGGTGAAGAAGAATTTGGGAGAGTAGGGGCGTCGGCCGCGCTACTCCTTCACCGCGCCGGTCATCGACGAGACATAGTGCTCGACGAAGAAGGAGTAGAGGATGACGACCGGCAGCGAGCCGATCAGGGCGCCGGCCATCAGCGCGCCCCATTCGTAGACGTCGGAGCGGACGAGTTCGGTCAGCACGCCGACTGGCACGGTCTTGTTCTCCGAGGACTGGATGAAGGTCAGCGCGTAGATGAACTCGTTCCAGGAGAGCGTGAAGGCGAATATGCCGGCGGAGATGAGGCCCGGCACCGACAGCGGCAGCACGATCTTGGTGAGGATCTGCCAGCGGCTGGCGCCGTCGATCAGCGCGCATTCCTCGAGTTCGTAGGGGATGGAGCGGAAATAGCCCATCAGGAGCCAGGTGCAGAACGGGACCAGGAAGGTCGGGTAGGTCAGGATCAGCGCGAACGGGGTGTCGTAGAGGCCGAGCTTGAAAACCATCACCGAGAGCGGGATGAACAGGATCGAGGGCGGCACCAGATAGGCGAGGAAGATCGCCAGTCCCACCTGGCGCGAACCGGTGAAGCGCAGCCGCTCGATGGCGTAGGCGGCGAGGACGGCGGCGAGCAGCGACAGGAAGGTCGAGCCAACCGAGATCAGGACGGTGTTCCACAGCCAGCCGGGATAGGAGGTATCGAACAGCAGGTAGCGGATGTGCTCCAGCGTCGGCTCGACCACCCAGAACGGACTGAAGTCGTTGAAGTTGGTCATCTCGTTGTTCGGCTTCACCGCCGTGATCGCCATCCAGTAGAACGGGAACAGCAACACGAAGACGAAGACGAGCAGCGGCAGCCAGACGGTGACGATGCGGCGCGGCAGGCTTTCCAGGTAGCCCATGCCGCCTTCGTCGCCACCCTTTGGGCCGGCGGCGTGCTTGCGGACTTCGGTCACGGCCATCTCAGTCGCCTCCGCCCTGCTGCCATTTCCTGCGCTGCAGCCCGAAATAGGAGAACAGGATGGCGGCGAGCAGGAACGGGATCATGG
Organism: Mesorhizobium marinum; assembly: GCF_040813675.1. Taxonomy (NCBI): domain Bacteria; kingdom Pseudomonadati; phylum Pseudomonadota; class Alphaproteobacteria; order Hyphomicrobiales; family Phyllobacteriaceae; genus Mesorhizobium; species Mesorhizobium marinum. The sequence goes on from NZ_JBFOCI010000001.1 coordinate 195,290, forward strand.
CGACAGCGATCGCCGCGCCCTCGCCGAGCAGGCCGCCCGATATGCCGCGCTGGAAGGAGAGCGTCGCCATCAGGTGGGTGGCGTTGACCGGGCCGCCGCGCGTCAGCACGTAGATGAGCTGGAAGTCGGTGAAGGTGAACAGCACCGAGAACGTCATGGTGATGGCGATGATCGGGGTGAGAAGCGGCAGCGTGACATAGCGGAACAGCTGCCAGCGGCTGGCGCCGTCCAGCGTCGCCGCCTCGTAGAGCGACTGCGGGATGGTCTGCAGGCCGGCCAGCAGCGTGATGGCGACGAAGGGAATGCCGCGCCAGACGTTGGCGGCGATGACGGAGGCGCGCGCATTGGTGGGGTCGCCGAGGAAGTTGATGCGCTGGTCGATGATGCCCATCTCGATCAGCGCCCAGGAGATGATCGAGAACTGCGAATCGTAGATCCACCAGAAGGCGATGGCCGACAGCACGGTCGGCACCACCCAGGGCAGGAGCACGACCGCGCGGAAGAAGGATTTGACCGGAAGGTTCTCGTTGAGCAGCAGTGCCAGCCACAGGCCGAGAACGAATTTCAGGATCGATGCCGAGACCGTGTAGAGCAGCGTGTTGAAGACCGAGAGCCAAAAGACGCTGTCGTCCCAGAGATATTCGTAGTTTTCCAGGCCGATGAAGATGCCGGGGCGGCCGATTCTGGCATCGGTGAATCCGAGCCAGACGCCGAGCCCCAGCGGATAGGTGAGGAAGACCAGAAGCAGGGCGGCTGCCGGCAGCATGAAGCCGAAGGAGAGAAAGCCACGGCTTTCGCCGAGGCGCTTTGCGAGCGGCTCGGCGGGCTGGTCGGCTGCGGTGTCGGAGGTGGCCATCGGCTCCTCGGTTTTCGATTGACGTCCTGCTCCCGGCTTGCGGCAGCGTTGCCTGGCGGGACGGGGTGGCGCGGCGCTCACCCTGGAAAGCGCCGCGCCACCCCGCGTCCGTCCCG
>NZ_JBFOCI010000001.1:196372-229774 GCF_040813675.1 Mesorhizobium marinum
GACGGGGAGACGGCGGGGGCGCTACACCCGGTAGTAGCGGTTGGCGCGCTTCTCGGCCTCTTCCATGGCCTCCTGCGGCGTCGCCTGGCCGGTGACGGCGCGGGCGTACATGTCGACCAGCACGTAGTCCGCCATGGTGGCGGCCGACGCGTAGCCGAGCGGCCCGGCATAGCCGTTCGGGCGCAACGTCTCGGACGCCTTGGAATAGGCGGTCGCGACGGGATCCTCCGTCCAGACCGGATTGTCGGCGAATGCCTTCAGCGTCTGGCAGCAATAGCCGAGCGAGCCCTTGATCCAGTCGTTCATCTGCTCGGCCTCGAACATGAACTGCAGGTAGGCCTTCGCCGCGTTCGGATAGGGTGTGTAGTTGAAGATGACGGCGACTGTCGTCTGGTGCAGTTCTACCGACTGGCCGACCGGGCCGATCGGCAGGTTGGTGGTGCGGATGTCCTTGGCGATCTCGGCGAGCTTGGGGTCGTTGTCCTTGTTGATCTGCGCGGTGCGGTAGGCCGAGATGCCGTTGGCGATGACGCCGAGTTCGCCGGCCAGGAAGGCGCGGTTGTTGTTGACGTCGAGCCAGCTCTCGGTGCCGGGGATGAAGGTCTTGTAGAGCTCCATCGCATATTCGATGGACTTCATCGTCTCCGGGCTGTTGATGACGACCTTGCCGCCCTCGTCGACCATCTTGCCGCCATGGCTCCACAGCAGCCAGTGCGCGTAGTTGTTGCCGTCGCCGACGCCGTGGCCATGGGTGAAGCCGGCCGGGTGGCCGATCTTCTGCAGCGCCTTGCAGAGCTCCAGGAAGCCCGCGGTATCCTTGGGGAATTCGGAGAAGCCGGCTTCCTTGACCCAACTGTCGCGGTAGACGATGGCGTTGCCGATTGCGGCGAGCGGCAGGCCGATGAACTTGCCGTCGCGGGTGGCGTAGCCCTTCGGGCCATCGTACCAGCCACCATACTTGCCGCCGAGATATTCGCCGAGGTCGGAGACGTCGAGCAGCTTGTCCGGGTACTGGTGCGCGTCGTCGAACCAGACGAGCATGAGGTCGGGGCCGGAGCCGACATTGGCGGCCACCGCCGCCTTCGGACGGATGTCCTCCCAGCTTTCCTTGTCGACGCGGACTTCGACGCCGGTGGCTTCGGTGAAGCGCTTGGTGTTGGCGAGCCAGGCGTCCTCGTCGCCCTGCACGAAGGGCGACCAGCGCAGCATGCGCAGCGTCGCGCCGGGCTCGGGCGTATAGGTGGGCGCGCTCTGCGCGAAGGCCGGGGTGCTGCCCAGCAGGCGGCTGCCCACGACGCCGGCGGCGGCCCCGGCGGTGGTGCGGATAACGTCACGTCTGGTGAATTTCATCGTCACTTCCTCCTTGGTGAGACTTGCCTGGTCGCTGCGTCGTCCGGTTTGGCGGCCCTGGCCCCGACTTTCACAGGGTCATGCCGCGAGCCGCTTTCCGGTTTCTCCGTTGAAGAGGTGGATATGGTCGGGGTCGGCGGCCAGCCTGACCGTCTGGCCCGGCTCGAAGGCGTGCCGCTCGCGGAAGTTGGCGACGATCTCCTCGCCGCCCGGCGTGCGGCCGATGATCTGCAGTTCCGACCCGGTCGGCTCGACGACGACGATCTCGACGGGGAAGCCGTCGTCGGACAGCCGGAGATGCTCGGGCCTGGCGCCGAGCACCACGGGCGTGCCGCGCGGCGCACCGGCGGCGCCGTTCAGCGCCAGCGAAACGCCGCCCTTGCCCTGGAAGGCGAGGGGACCTTCGCCGGCCATCGCGCCATGCAGGAAGTTCATCGCCGGCGAGCCGATGAAGCTCGCGACGAACAGGTTGTCGGGGCGGTCGTAGAGCTCGAGCGGGCGACCGATCTGCTCGACGATGCCGTCATGCATGACGACGATCTTGTCGGCCATTGTCATCGCCTCGATCTGGTCGTGCGTGACGTAGATGGTGGTGGTCCTGAGGCGCTGGTGCAGTTCCTTGATCTCGGCGCGCATGGCGACGCGCAGCTTGGCGTCGAGGTTGCTGAGCGGCTCGTCGAAGAGGAACACCTGCGGGTCGCGCACGATGGCGCGTCCCATGGCGACACGCTGGCGCTGGCCGCCGGAGAGCTGGCGCGGGTAGCGCTCGAGCAGTGGCACGAGGCCGAGGATTTCGGCGGCGCGAGCGACCCTGGCATCGATCTCGGATTTCGGCGCGTTCTTCAACATCAGCGAGAAGGCCATGTTCTCGCCGACCGTCATGTGCGGATAGAGCGCGTAGTTCTGGAACACCATCGCGATGTCGCGCTCCTTGGGCGCGACGCGGTTGACCACGCGCTCGCCGATGGCGATCTCGCCACGCGAAATGCCCTCCAGGCCGGCGATCATCCTGAGCAGGGTCGACTTGCCGCAACCGGACGGGCCGACCAGCGTGACGAACTCGCCATCGGCGATGTCGATGCTCACGCCATGCAGGATTTCAGTTGTTCCAAAAGACTTGTAGACGTCGCGAATTCCGACAGACGCCATCGTTCCTCCCGAACGCTTGCTTCTGCGACGCCCTCCGATGGAACGCGCCGATTATCTTGCCGACGAATGCCTGGACGCACCCCCGGGCTGACGATGGTAGCGCTACCGAGCCGGCTCTGTAAAGTCATCCTATCGTCCAATATGGAGCAGACATGAGGCGCGGCAACGAATGGCCCGATATGAGGGCGGCGGTCACGCCACCGGTTGCATGTCGGCGATGACGGTAGGCAGCAGTTCCGACACCGTGGGATGGATCGGCACCGTGCGCTGCAGCGCCGTATAGGGCGCACCGGCATACATCAGGTCGAGCATGCCGTGCACCACCTCGTCGCCGCTCGCGCCGAGCAACGCCGCGCCGAGCAGTTCCTTGGTGTCAGCGTCCGCAATGACCTTCAGGAAGCCTTTCGTCTCGCCGCGCTCGACGGCGCGGCCGACCTTGGTCATCGGCCTCGTTCCGACGAGGATGTTCCGCCCCGACTTTCTCGCTTCCGCCTCGGTCATTCCGGCGCGACCGAGCGGCGGGTCAATGTAGAGTGCGTAGGCGGTCTTGCGGTCGCCGAGCCGGCGGCTCTCGCCGTCGAGCAGGTTCGCCGCGACGATCTCGAAATCGTTGTAGGCGGTGTGGGTGAAGGCGCCGCGGCCGTTGCAGTCGCCGAGCGCATGGATATGCGGCTGGCTGGTGCGCAGTTCGTCGTCGACCGTGATGTAGCCGCGCTCGTCGGTCCTCACGCCGGCCCTGTCGAGCCCGAGGTCGCTGGTGTTGGGGACGCGGCCGATGGCGAGCAGCACATGCGTGCCGACGACGGAGCGGTCGCCGGAATCGCAATCGACGCCGACCGACACGCCCGTCCCCTGCGGGGCGAAGGAAATGCATTCGGCCTTCAGGCGGAAGGCGACGCCTTCCTCTTCGAGGATCTCCCTGATGGCGTCGGAGACGTCGGGATCCTCGCGGGCGACGAGGCGCGGCCCCTTTTCGACGACGGTGACGCGGCTGCCGAAACGGCGGAACATCTGCGCGAATTCGAGCCCGATATAGCTGCCGCCGACGACGACGAGATGATCGGGTAGGAAGTCCACATCCATCATGGTCGAATTGGTAAGGTAGCTGACCGTGTCGATGCCCGGCATCGCCGGCACGTTGGCGCGCCCGCCGACATTGATGAAGATGCGGTCAGCCGAGATGATCTCGCCGTTGACGCTGACTTCGTGCGGCGAGGCGAAGGCGGCGTGGCCGTGAAAGACCGTGCACCCCTCCATGCCGCCGAGCCAATCCTCGATGCCGGCTCGGGAATCGAGGATCACCTTGTCCTTGCGGGCCGCCACGGCCTTCATGTCGGCGACGGGTGGACCGCCGGTCGAGAAGCCGTACTCGGCAGCACGCCGCGCCATCTGCATGGCATATGCGCTGGCAACCATCGTCTTGGTCGGCTTGCAGCCAGTGTTGACGCAGGTGCCGCCGAAGAGCTTTCGTTCGATGACGGCGACTGACTGGCCGGCCGCCGTCAGCCGACCGGCGAGCGACGGCCCGGCCTGGCCCGCCCCGATGACGATGGCGTCGAACTTTCTCGTCATGCGGCGGCCGAGACAATTCCGAATGCGAGCAGGATGGCGACCACGTCCTCGATCAGGGCCGCCGGCAGGTCGCGGCCAAATGCGCGGGCGAGGCGGGCGCGGACTTCCGCGCCGCCATAGGTGCCGATGACGGCGCCGACGAGGCCGGCGACAAGGCCGGGAACCAGCGCTCCGCCGGCCGTTCCGATGACCGCGCCCGCGAAGCCGCCCGCGACGAACCGCGCGACGAACTGCTGCGGCACCTTGCGGCTCGGCGTCGATGGAAGCTGGTCGCTGACCAGTTCGGCAAGTGCCAGGACGGAAAAGATCGCGACGGCGATCCAGTGGCCCATGAAACCGGCCCAGGTGCCCGACAGCGGCAGCCAGCCGAGGTAGGCGCCCCAGGCGACCGCGGCGGGCGCGGTCATGGCGCGAAGACCGGCGACCACGCCGATCAGCAAAGCAAGCAGATAAAGCATGGATCCCCTCGATGCATTGCGTGGGCGCGCTCCTATCCGGCAGAGAAGGGCTCATGCCGGCCGGCCGCTTGACGCAACGGTAGCCGAGGACGGAGGCAGGCGCCAGCGGGATCGAGCTACGGATGAAGGGGCGACAGATGTGAGCAAAAAATCACACGCTATGATTGTATTTGTGAAAAAAAATCTCTATAGTTGCAGATATGATCGAACTGCGGGGCCGGCATAGCCGGGGGAGTTTGGGGCATGAGATCACTCAAGGTCGTCATCCTGTGCGCCGGTATCCTGTCGGCGTGCCTCACCCATCAGGTCTTCGCACAAGTTCCTCCCCATGCCCCGGGCACTATCTGCTTCACGCCGAACTTCTGGTGCTGGGCGGAGTGGCCGGGGCCGCCGGGCGCACCCTGCGGGTGTCCCGGCCCGTACGGCTACGTTCCCGGAACGCTGGGCTGAAACAATGGTCCAGATTCCTGGAAGCATGAACGTCAAGGAACTCTACGGCGAAGCGACCGGGCTGCTTAGCCGCTGGCCGGGTGGCAACCTTCCGAACCATGGTCCGCTCGACAACGCAAGGAACGCGGCCGACGCAAAGGGCATCGCCAACCTGGGCGTCAGCGATCCTGAAACAATCGCGCTTCGCCAAGAGGTGGAGCAGGCCTGGCTATGGGAGTGCGCGGTGAACCGCAGCGGGCCACGAAAGATGACCTATGCCTGTGTCGCCGTCTCATTGCTGATCATGTTCGTGGTTGGTTCGCTATACGTCTTCTACAACCAGGGAGCGGCTCTTCTCGCGGAAATGCAGACCTTGTCCGCAAAGCAGCCCGACCGGCGCTTCGGCCAGCTCGAGCGCCAGCTGCTGGTTGCCCGTTCCGACCTGTTCGAGGCGGCCGAGGGGGCGGCTGACTGCCCTGAAGGAACACATCCTTGCCCCCAAAGCACCGAAAATGCGATCGACGAACTTGCGCAGGAGGCGTCCTATGCCCTGCTGCATGAACTGCGCGACCTGAATCTTTCGTTGAGTTCCCTCGAAGCCAGAAAAAACGACTTCCAGAAATTGGCGACATCACCGGTGCCCGGCCTCGGCAGGCTGTGGAACTGGGCAAGCGACCTTTGGCACCGCGCAATATCCAGCGAGGCCGAGGCAGCCGGCGACAGCGGTCAGGGCGCGGCGGGTGCTGTGATATCCGGGCCGAACGACAAATTGTCGACCACGTTCACCACCAACCATTTCTGTGCACGTCAAGACAGCGGGCCCGGGTCGTCGGCTCAAGCCGTGGAGTTCGACCGGTATCCGATCGTCCTCGGCATGGACATGAAAGAAATCGTAAGGCAGGCCTGCGACTACTCCCTGCGCTACACGTCGATGACGGTGCCGTCAGTCAATCTGTGGGCGCTGCAGGTGAAAGGCATCATTGCGCCCTACGCGGCATGGATACTGCCGGCCCTGTTCGCTTGCCTGGGCGCCATGATCTACTTCCTCAGGCTCCTCGTCGATCCAACCCAGCCGAGCCCGCGAGTCAATCGCTTGGTACACCGGATGGCGCTCGCCGCTCTCGCTGGCGTGATCGCAGGATGGTTCTGGGAACCTGCCTTCGGCAGCAATTCGGAATTCCAGGCGGCGGGGCTGGGATTGTTCACCTTTGCGTTCGTCATTGGCTTCAGCATAGAGATATTCTTCTCGTTGCTCGACCGCTTCGTGGAGCTTTCCAGCTCAGCGATCTCGCGTCTCGGCAACTGATGCCCTGCTAACCGCCCGCGACCGGGGTCCAGATGACGTCGTCGATGCGCGTGGCGCCTGTCGCCAGCATGGCCAAGCGATCGAAGCCGAGCGCCGCGCCGGAAGCTTCCGGCATGATATCGAGCGCGGCGAGGAAGTCCTCGTCGATGGGATAGCGCTCGCCGTAGACCTTCTCCTTTTCGTCCATGTCGGCCTCGAAGCGGCGACGCTGTTCTTGCGCGTCGGTCAGTTCGCCGAAGGCGTTGGCGAGCTCGACGCCGCAGCAATAGAGCTCGAAGCGCTCGGCGACCCGGCCGTCGCGCGGGCTCGGGCGGGCCAGCGCCGCTTCCGGGATCGGATATTCGCACAGGATGGTCGCCCGGCCGACGCCGAGACCCGGCTCGATGCGCTCGACCATGACGCGGCTGAAGAGATCGGTCCAAGTGTCGTCCGGCGCGGTGCGCATGCCGGCGCCGGCGACGGCGGCATGGAGCATGTCGCGGTCGGTCGCGCCATCCGTTCCGACCGTGGCGAGAAGATCGATGCCGGCATGGCGGACGAAGGCCTCGGCGACGGTCAGGCGTTCGGGCTCGGCGAAGGGATCGGCCTCGCGGCCGCGAAAGGCGAACCGTTTCGCACAGGCCGTCGCGGCGGCGAGCGCAAGCAGTGCCGCGCAGTCCTCCATCAGTCTGCGATAGGTCTCGCCGGCGCGGTACCATTCGAGCATGGTGAATTCGGGGTGGTGCAGCGGCCCGCGCTCGCGGTTGCGCCAGACCGGGCCGAAGCTGAATATCCGCTCCTCGCCCGCCGCGAGCAGCTTCTTGCAGGCGAATTCCGGCGAGGTGTGGAGATAGAGCGGCGCGCGCGTCGCGTCGGGCAGGATCGCCTCGGTGGCGAAGGCCGACAGATGCGTCTCGTTGCCGGGCGAGACCTGCAGCGCCGCGGTCTGGACCTCGACGAAGTCGCGCTTGCCGAACCAGTCGCGTATCGCGGCCGCGATGGCGTTGCGCGCAATCAGGCGGGGGCGGCGGTCAGCGTGGCGGTGGGGCGTCCACCAGGGCGAGGGAGTCGTCATGATCTGTCCCGGTTCCTGCGCGCCGGTGGCGCTTTCGCGCTCCCTTAGCCCCTCCCTGCGGGAAGGGCGAGGGGGGCAGCGGCGGCGCGCAGGGCTGGCGGCGGCGCAAAAGATAGGGTAAGCGGCGTCCGAAGGCTCGTCCGAGCCACCAAAAAACACGAAAAACCGTTCGTTTCAGGAAAGTCCGCCAGTGAAGGTCATCGCCAGTTCGCTCCGCAAGGGCAATGTCGTCGACAAGGACGGCAAGCTCTACGTCATCCTGTTCGCCGAAAACATCCACCCCGGCAAGGGCACGCCGGTCACGCAACTCGACATGCGACGCATCTCGGACGGCGTGAAGGTGTCCGAGCGCTACCGCACGACCGAGCAGGTAGAAAAGGCGCATGTCGAGGACCGCGAGCACACGTTCCTCTACGCCGACGGCGAGGGGTTCCACTTCATGAACCCCGAGACCTACGACCAGATCGCCGTGGCCGAGGACGTGGTCGGCGACGCAGCGCCCTACCTGCAGGAGGGCATGAGCGTGTCGCTGTCGGTGCATGAGGGCGTCGGCATCGCCATCGTGCTGCCGCAGCGCGCCACCTTCGAGGTGGTGGAGACGGAGCCGGTGACCAAGGGCCAGACCGCGTCGTCGTCCTACAAGCCGGCCATCCTGTCGAACGGCGTCAAGACCACCGTTCCGCCGCACATCGTGACCGGCACGCGCATCGTCGTCATGACGGCCGACGGCAGCTACGTCGAACGCGCCAAGGACTGAGCCGGCGACGCCGGCAAGACAATCATGAAGGCTGCACCGCGAACGATCTGAATGTCCCCCGCGCAGGATGCGGGGAGAGGGCGCGGGACCCAAGGGTCCCGGCGTTCAGCCGGCCTGCGCGCGCGCAGGCCCCGAGCAAACCATTCAGAGACTTCCGATGCAAAACTTCTTCGAAAGCCCGTTCAAGGGCATCACGCTGGACAAGCAGGCCACCAACCCGAACATCGTCGTCGGGCGCTACAGCTACTATTCCGGCTACTATCACGGGCATGGCTTCGACGACTGCGCCCGCTATCTCATCCCTGACGAAGGCGCTGACCGCCTGGTTATCGGCAGCTTCTGCTCGATCGGTTCGGGCGCGGCCTTCATCATGGCCGGGAACCAGGGCCACCGGAACGACTGGGCGAGCACGTTTCCCTTCTACTGGATGCCGGAAGTGCCGGCTTTCGCGGGAGCCGAAAACGGCTACCGGCCGGCCGGTGACACAGTGATCGGCAACGACGTGTGGATCGGCTCTGAGGCGATCGTCATGCCGGGCATCAGGATCGGCGATGGCGCCGTGATCGGCACGCGGGCGCTGGTCACGCGCGACGTCGAGCCCTACGCCATTGTGGGCGGAAACCCGAGCAAGCTCATCCGCAAACGTTTCGATGACCGGCAGATCGGCCTGCTCGTCGAGATGAAGTGGTGGGACTGGCCGGACGAACTTCTGGCCGGCGCGATGGCGCTGCTCACCAGCGTCGACATCGACGGCCTTCATGCCTACTGGACCAGGACGGTCCGTCGGGCCTGACCCGCGGCGCCCGCCCGCCAGACCGGCGGGCGGCGCCGTCAGTCGCGGGCAAGCGCGGCGGCAGCCTCGACGCGCTCGATGTCGGGCGCAAAGGCGATGGCGGAGCGCGCCCGGGCCAGCGCGCCGCGGGCGTGGCCGACAGCGTTTTCCCGGTAGCGCTCCTGGCCCTCGAAGGCGGCGAGCGCGGCCAGCGACTTCTGCAGCCGGATCTGCACCTCCGGGATCGCCGCGCCGTCGCGCGCGATCGGCAGGAAGATGTCGTCGAAGAGGTCGGCGAGCCTCAGCGTCGGCACGTGGACATGCGCGAACTCGACCTCGGTCTCGGCAGCGTCGGCCCAGACGCCGAGGACACGCACCGCGCGTCCCAGCACGTCGATCGCCGTGCCGGGATCGTTCACCGCCGGCGACAGCGCGCGCGATGCGATCTCGGCCATCACGCAGAGGCCGAAGCGCGGGTCCTGGTCGAAGGAGCGCTCGTCGCCGACCGAGAACGCGTCGCGGACCGCGGCGTCGATGTCGTCCTCGCTGTCGCCGACGAAGAAGGCGACCGGGCGGCCGCGATGGACGAAGGTTCCTGGCAGGGCGGCGACGAAGATAGACGCCTCGTTGCGTTCGGCGAACCTGTCGAGCGCGCCGACGTCGATGTGCTGAACGTAGCCGATCAGGTCGGGATAGACGGCACGCGCGCCGGCGGGCATCGGCTCCTCGGGCAGCAGCGGAACGCCGCCGAGATTGGGCGTGCGCCGGCGGGCCTTCATCGCGTCCATGGCGACCCGTTCTACCTCCTCGGTCGTCTCGCCTACCCTGCCGAGGCGCAGCAGGTAGTCGATCCAGCGCAGCAGGGTGCCGACGATGAGGACGACGACCAGCACGGTGGTGACGAACAGCACGACGCGGCCACGCTCGCCATAGGCGCCGGTCGACAGCGTGATGATGGCGACGAGGCTGAACAGGAAGGAGCCGACGAAGGTCGCCAGCGTGTTCTGGGTGGTGGTGTCCTCGATCAGCAGCTTGGTGGCGCGCGGGGTGACGTTGCTGGTCGCCGCCGAATAGGCCGAGACCATGGTGGACAGCGAGAAGGTTGTGACGGCCAGCATGCTGGTCGCCAAGATGTTGAGGATGCGGTCGACGGAGTCGGCGCCGCTGCCGGCCGAGATGCCTTCCGGCAGGAAGGGCGAGACCAGCAGTGACAGCAGCGCGGCGGCGACCGCGAGAAGCGAGATCAGAGTCGCCCGGAACCAGAGCCTGCGGGTCATCAGACCGAGCAGCCATCGCCATCGTGATGTCATGCGCCATGCTCCTCCGCGACCCTTTATGCAGGCAGCGGCCGACCGGCGCAACGGCGGGAGGTGCTAGGCGGCCCTCCGCCCGGCGGCGAGTTGCTTGCGCGACCATTTGAGGAAGGCGGCGACCCGCGAACGGTTGGCGGCCGGCTTGCGCGCGACCATCCAGATGTCGCTCGCCGGCATGCCGGGGTAATCGAGCGGCACCAGGCGGGCGTCGCGCTCGGCCATGATGGTGGGCGCTATGGCGATGCCGGCGCCGCCCGCGGCGAGATCGATCATCGCCAGCGGACTGCTGGCCGAAATCGCCACGTCGCCGCCCTGCCGTGCGAGCCAGCGGAACGCCTCGACCTCGGCCAGCGACCCGGAGGCGCGGATGGTCGAATGTCCCGAAAGGTCGACGCAGCCCGGCTGCCACGGCGAGCGGGCGAGGTAGGCGGGCGCGGCGTAGAACCGCCAATCGAGGCGGCCGATGCGGCTGCCCACCATGTCGGGCGGCGCCGATTCGAGCGGCGTCACCAGAACGTCGAAGGCGTCGTCGGGAAGCGCGAACAGGTCATGGTGGACGGCGACGTCGACGCTCCCTCCGCCGGCGGCGGTCCAGCGCGGCAGCATCGGCACCAGATAGGCGTTGGCGATGGCTTCGCAGGTCGCCAACCGGACCGGACGGCCGACCTCGTCCAGCCGGTCCCGCGCGGCGTCGAAGGCGCGTGCCATCTGCTCCGCCGCGGCCACCAGCGCCTGGCCAAGCTCGCTTGCGACCAGCCTGCCGTCGCCGCGCAGAAACACCTGTCCGTCAGCCTGCCGCTCGATCGACTGAAGACGCCGCGAGACGGTCGACTGGCTGACGGCAAGGTCCCGAGCCGCGCCCGAGAGCGTTCCGGTGCGCGCAATCGCCAGGATCGTCTGGAGGTCGCCCCAGTCGGAGATCATCGTCCCATCCGGATTTGCATGGCGGTCCGCAAATTCGTGGATTGTCCCCGACCTGTCAACCGAACGAGAAGGGCCGCGCAACTGGAGCGAACGCAATGACATTCGAACTTGGCGCCTACCTCAACCGCCTGGGCCTGACCGGCGCGGACCCCACCAGTGACCGGCTCGACGACCTTCTTAAGGCGCAGATGAGCGCCATCCCTTTCGAGAACGTCGACCCGTTCCTCGGCAGCATGCCGGACCTTGACCATGACGCGATCTGGCGCAAGCTGGTCGTGGAAAGGCGCGGCGGCTACTGCCTGGAACTCAACACGCTGCTCGGGAACGCGCTCGACGCGCTCGGAGTGGCGAAGCGGGCGGTTCTCGGGCGGGTGCGCATGGGCGCGCCGGTCGGCGGTCCGCGCAGCCACCTGGCCTGGATCGTCACGGCCGGAGGACGGGACGTGCTGATGGACGCGGGCTTCGGCGGACCGGGCGCCCACGGCGTCGTCCCGCTGAACCCGGATGTGCCGCATCGCGTCGGTGCGCGAACCTTCCGCATCCGCGGCGACGATGCGACGGGCGAACTGGTACTCGAGCGCCAGGAGAGCGATGGCTGGCTGTCCCTGTACGGTTTCGACGGCGCACCGGTGACCGACGCCGACATCGAGGCCTCGAACGTAGTGTGCTCGCGGTGGCACAAGTCGCCGTTCCCGTCGCACCTGATGCTCAATCTGCACCGAGCCGGCGGGCGGGTGTCGCTGTTCGACAGGCAGGTATCGGTCGAAACGCCGAACGGAACCAAAAAATGGACGGTCGAATCGCTGAATGCGCTGCGCGACTGCCTTGGCGACCTGTTCAGGCTGGACCTTGACGAGGCCGTGCTTGCCCCGACATGGAGCAAGCTCAACGCCATCGGCATGGCCACCATGCGCGACCATGCCGACGGCGCGTTGGCCTCCTAGAACAGGCCTTCGATCTGGCCCTGTTCGTTGAGGTAGATCTTCTCGGAGGACGGGACCTTGGGCAGGCCCGGCATCGTCATGATCTCGCCGCAGATGACGACGACGAAGCCGGCGCCAGCCGACAGCCTGACCTCGCGCACCGGCACCGTGTGGCCGGTCGGCGCGCCGCGCAGGTTCGGGTCGGTCGAGAAGGAATACTGCGTCTTGGCCATGCAGACCGGCAGGTTGCCGTAGCCGGCCTGTTCCCAGGCGTGCAGCTGGTCGCGCACCGACTTGTCGGCGATCGCCTCCGAGCCGCGGTAGATGCGCTTGACGACGGTGTTGATCTTCTCGAACAGCGGCATGTCGTCGGGATAGAGCGGCGAGAACTGCGACGCGCCGGATTCGGCCAGTTCCACCACCTTGCGGGCAAGATCCTCGATGCCGGCCGAGCCCTGGGCCCAGTGCTTGCAGAGGATCGCCTCGGCGCCCTGTTCCTTGACAAAGTCCTTCATCGCCTGGATCTCGGCGTCGGTGTCGGTGGTGAAGTGGTTCATGGCCACGACCACCGGCACGCCAAACTGCTTCACGTTCTCGATGTGGCGGCCGAGATTGGCGCAGCCCTTCTTGACGGCCTCGACATTCTCGGTGCCGAGGTCTTCCTTCTTGACGCCGCCGTTCATCTTCATGGCGCGCACGGTGGCGACGATGACCGCCGCCGCCGGCTTCAGGCCGGCCTTGCGGCACTTGATGTCGAAGAACTTCTCCGCGCCGAGATCCGCGCCGAAGCCCGCCTCGGTGACGACGTAGTCGGCGAGCTTGAGCGCGGTGGTCGTGGCGACCACCGAGTTGCAGCCATGCGCGATGTTGGCGAACGGCCCGCCATGCACAAAGGCGGGGTTGTTCTCCAGCGTCTGCACGAGGTTGGGCTGCATGGCGTCCTTGAGCACGACGGCCATGGCGCCGTCGGCCTTGAGGTCGCGGGCGTAGACCGGGCTCTTGTCGCGGCGGTAGGCCACGATGATGTCGCCGATGCGCTTCTGCAGGTCCTTGAGATCAGTGGCGAGGCAAAGGATGGCCATGACCTCGGAAGCCACCGTGATGTCAAATCCCGCCTCGCGCGGAAACCCGTTGGCGACGCCGCCGAGCGAACAGTTGATCTGGCGCAGCGCCCGGTCGTTCATGTCCATCACCCGGCGCCAGGCGACGCGGCGGGTATCGATGCCGAGTTCGTTGCCCCAGTAGATGTGGTTGTCGATCAAGGCCGCGAGCAGGTTGTGCGCGGTGGTGATGGCGTGGAAGTCGCCGGTGAAGTGGAGGTTCATGTCCTCCATGGGCACAACCTGAGCATAGCCGCCGCCGGCGGCGCCGCCCTTGACGCCGAAGTTCGGCCCGAGCGACGCCTCGCGGATGCAGACGATCGCCTTCTTGCCGATGCGGTTGAGACCGTCGCCGAGGCCGACCGTGGTGGTCGTCTTGCCTTCGCCGGCAGGCGTCGGGTTGATGGCGGTGACGAGTATCAGCTTGCCGTCCTTGCCGCCCTTTCTGGAAGCGATGAACTCGGCCGAGATCTTCGCCTTGTCGTGGCCGTAGGGTAGCAGGTGCTCGGCGGGGATCCCGAGCTTCTCGCCGACCTCCATGATCGGCTTCTTCTTGGCCGCGCGGGCGATTTCGATGTCGGACTTCACTTCGGCCATGATGGCGTTCCCTCGAATTTGTCGTTGAGTGGCGGCTTCCTGGTGGCGCGGCGGCGGGTCAAGCCGCACACGAAAACACGCCGCGATCTAAGCTTTCCGCGGCGCATTCGTCAACCAGCATGCAAAATTGTTTCCCTGTAAGAAACTATCCCGATGGACGGAAGCAGTGCCCGTCCTGCGAGCGAATAGAGCCCGAGGCCGGTGCGGAGCGCCGTCTCAAAACAGCCGTGCAATGAACGGAAAGCGACAAGGAACAGGCGCCCCATCGAATGCATCCTCGCAAATGCAATCATGAGTTGAGCATGCATCCTGCCTTTGATCGTCGCACTGCCTGGCAGCCCCGAACCTACCTGTCCAGCACCGACCGGAGTTCGATGAGGTTCGAGCGCACGCGCAGCACGTAAAAGCCCATCGTGGCGAGGTGGGTCGGCATGATCCAGCCGGCTTCCTTGCCGTTCGAGATGATGAACGGGGTTATGTTGAGCGCTGCGCGCAGCTGCTGCTCGGTGCGGTCCCACAGCGGCACCAGCCCGCGCGACTTGATGACGTCGTCGAAGTCGGCACGGGTCGCGTGGATGATGCCGTAGTAGGCGTAGAGCTGGCCATAGGCGAACCAGAAGCGGTCGTCGGCGCGGGTGTCGAACCAGCCCGAATTGTAGGTCTCCGACCTGACGCGCAGCATGTCGGAGGTGGAGCCGATGTCGTTCGCGATGCGGTCGAGGAAGGTGACGAGGTTGTCGGCGCGCGCGTCGAATGTGGCGTTGCAGGCCGCCAGCCTTTCGTTGAATGCCTGCAGGTCCCTGATCGCGGCGCGGTAGAAGCTCGGCGTTGGCGTCTTCGGGCCGAACGGATTGATGCCGAAGTACCAGGTTTCCTCGTCGAAGGTGACGGCGCCGCGGGCGTCCTGCAGGTTCTGGTCGATCTGCGACGTCCCGCGCACGCGGCCGAGCGTGTCGACCAGCTCGATCGCGGTCCGACGCACTGCCTGGTTGATGCCGAGCTGGAACGCTGCCTTGTTGTCGAAGAACGGCGTGTGGCGCCAGGGAACGCCGAACAGGCCGGCTTTCGACAGGATCATCGACGGCACCCAGGCATTCTCGTTGACATTGAAGTCGATGAGGTCGGCGGTGACGTCGACTATGGCCGAGCGGCCGCAGGATTTTGGCGTGGTCGCGCCCTCGGCTGCCTGGATTTCCTCGCCGGCCGACACGTTGCGCTTCTCGAAGTTGTAGCGCGCGACATAGTCAGGGTCGAAGCCGGTCCAGCGCTGGGTCGACCAGAAGAAGTAGGCATAGAGGCAGGCAAGCGCCAGAACGGCGGCGCCGAGCACCGTCTTCAGGATCCAGCCGCGGTGCGTGTACCACCGGCCGAGCCACATGAACGGCCACAGGATGACGCCGATGACGAGGCCTATGCCGCGTCCGATCCACTGGAAGATGCGGGTGAAGAAGTTCACGATCGGATCGAGCATGCGGCTTTTCCCTGGTTGCCCGCTTGTCCGGGCGGGCTAGTCAAGCAACCCGTAGAGGTGGGCGCGATAACCCGCCTTGTCCTTCAGATATGTGGTTTTCAGCGTATCGACAACATGGGCGCGCCAGGGTTCGGACCAATCCTCGTAGTCCTTGTAGAAACCCTGCTTGTTGAAGATGTAGCGCGACACGAAGTCGGACGGCACGAAATCCGAGATCAGCCGGTTGGTCAGCCAGGCGTCGGGATGGTCGGGCTTGGCGCGCACGACGAGGAAGCGGTGCAACGGGAACACCTCCTCGAGCCTGAGTTGGCCGTACTGGGCGATTTCGCGCTTTGCGGCGTTGAGGAAGGGGAACGTGCCTTCGCTGGCGATCAGCCCGGCATTGGCGTGTATCCAGGTCTGCAGCCAGACCTTGTCGACCCGAGTGAGATCGCGATTCGGCTCGCTGTCGCGGATGAGGCTCCGGATCACCATCTCGGCGCGATGTTCGAGATAGCCCGACGTCTCCAGCCACGAGGCGCGCGGCAGCTCGATGCGACCGGTCGAGGCGAGGAAGCGAAAGACGCGGTCGGCGTCGCGGATCGACAGGTAGCTGACCTGCCATGGCCGCGAGCGGCGGAAGCCCGGCGCCGACGGGTCGGAGATCACCGTTGTCATGTCCGGGTCGACGAACACGTAGAGGCCGCCGAAATGGCTGGTCCAGAAGGCGTTGTGGCGGAAGATCACCTGGTCGGGGACCAGCGCGTTCTCGCGGATGTCGCCGGTGACCTTCGCGAGCTCGACCATGCGGTTGAGCATGCGGTCGTCGCGCCAGGCGTCGGGCTCCTGCTTCAGACGGTCGACGAGGCGGCCGAGCTCGGCCGCCTTGCCGAGCACGTCCTCCGCCGAGAGAACGCGGAACTCGACCTGGCTGATGGAGAGCAGGTCCTCGATGTCCTCGACCTTGGAGACGGAATCCTCGATCTCGCCGTAGATGACGTCCTTGATCGTCAGCGCGTCGATGGCGCGCTGGTTCTTCGTCATGAACTCGTAGACGAGCTGCGAGGTGTTGGAGAAGGCGGTGTGGACGACCGGGAGGTCGATCTGCGACGGCGTCAGGATGATGAAACGGCGATTGACCTCGTTGGGATCGAGATACTGGTAGTCGCCGAGCTCCTCGGCCACCTGCGGGGAGAAGCCGGTGCGGTCGATCTCGAAGGATTTCAGCGCCGTGGGCTTGAGGCCGAAGGCGACGAGCGCCTTGTTGTAGCGCTCGATCAGATGCGGCTCCTCGATCGGCAGCAGGCGGCCGTAGATCAGCTCGTTGTCGCGCAGGAGGTTCATCAGGCCTTCCAAAGCCCTTTCGCCTTCAGTTCTTCCATCTCGCGGGCGGCGCGTTCGCGCAGGCGCTGGTCGCGGAGCAGCTTTTCCACCGCGGCGTCGTCGGCGCGGTCGGAGTAGCGGAATTCTGAGTCGGCGTAGCGGTTGATCTCCTGCATCACCATCGCCATGTCGAAGGGTCCGCGCAGCTCCTCGACCATCGCCTTCTTCTCGTCGTAGCCCTTGTGCATGAAGGTCTCTGGCTTTTCGAACCAGTCGTCGGGAAGCTCGATGTCCATGGCGCGCATCTTGATAGCGTCGGTGACGTTCTTGATGGCGCGGCCGGTGAAGCGCGGCTCCGCCTCCTTGATCATATGCAGGTATGTGCCGACGTCGGCCAGGGTCTTCGGCTGGCCGTTTTCCTTCATGAAGCGCTCGTAGACGTTCATCAGGCCGTCTTCATGTGGCTTCGCATGGCTTTCATAGGCGGTGTCGACGGCACGCTGGATCTCCTGCGCGGCGTAGAGCTGGTGATCGCCGAGCTCGATCCGGTGGTTCTTGCCGGCGAGCAGCACGAAGATGTCGATGTAGTCGTCGCGCGTCTGCGGGCCGTCGACCAGCCAGCGGGCGCCGGCACGCTGCCGCAGCGCATCGTCGACGTTTTCCGGATAGTTGGAGAACATGCCGAAGGTGGAATTGCCGCGGATGACGGTCATTGCGCCGGAGAAGGCGCTCATCAGCACGCCGGTGATCTCGTGCTGGCCGGCCGAGGCGCGGTCGTCCGAGCGTTTCGCCGCCACCTGGTCGATGTCGTCGATGGTGCCGAAGCCGATGGCGCGCGGGTTCAGCACGTTGTCGATGAAGGCGCGGCAGTTCTGGCCCGACTTGCCCTGGTAGGACGAGATCTGGTCGACGCCGAAATTCTCGTAGTGGAAGGGATAGCCCGCCACCTGGCAGTAGCCGTTGACCAGCCCGGCGATCATCTGGATCAGCGTCGTCTTGCCGGTGCCGGGCGCGCCGTCGCCGATGAAGGTGAACAGGAAGCCGCCAAGCTCGACGAAGGGGTTCATCTGGCGGTCGAAGTCGTAGGCCATCAGCATCTTGGCGAGCTTGACCGACTGGTATTTGGCGATGTGGTTGCCGACGACCTCTTCCGGCTTCTTGAAGGTCATCTCCAGCGGTTTCGAGCGCTTGCCCGGCGCGACGTCGAAGCCGTCGAGCGTGAAGTCGTCGGCATCGATGCGGATATGCGCATCCTCGAAGGCGCCCAGACCGTCGAAGCGGCCTTTTCGCGCGAGCAGGCCATCGACCGCGACGCGGGCGAAGGTGCGGGCGCGCAGCGCAAGCTCGGTATCGGCCTTGGCGCCTGACAGCGCGCCGTCCAGGCCGGCGACCATCGATTTCAACGCGTCCTGCGGCGTATCGAACAGGAAGTCGGGTTCCCTGACGTCGTTGGGCGCCTCGCCGTCATCGTCGATCAACTGGAGCAGATAGGAGGCGAAAGCGAAGGCCGAGACATAGGCCGATGCCGACAGCAGCTTGCGGAAGCGGGCCGCGTCGTCGCCATCGAGGGGCGCGCGGGCGTTCTTCGCCTGCAGGCTCTCCAGTTCGCCGGCGCGCGCAAAGACGTCGGAGACGGCAAGCGCGATGGCGATGCCGCGCCGCGCCCGATAGAGCAGCGTGTGCTGCGGGATCGTCATGAGCTGGTCGTCGGGTCGGACCGCGGCGACGGTCTTCGCCAGCTCGACCTCGCGCGTCCTGCGGACAGAGCCGGTCGAAACGGTCGAGACGAAGCGGCGCCCGGTGCCGGCAAGCGGCGTCGCGGACTGGCCGGAGGTATCCTCCAGAACGACGACGCGCGTGATCATCGACTGCGCGGTGCCGCGATGCTTCTCGATGTCGGCTTCGGGGATGGTGGTCAGGCCGGTGTCCATTGTTCCTCACACATCCGAGATCACCTGTCCCTTCGACAGGATATGCACCTTGTAGCCGGAAAAGATCTTCTGCGCCTCGCCCGCCGCGTAGAGCGCCTGGTAGGCCTCGTGCGGGATCAGCGCGTGCTTCTCGTAGCTCGAGACGCCCTGGCGCGCGGCCTCGAGGTCGTCGGTGTCGATGTAGAACTCCTCCGCCGGCTGCTCGCTGGAGAACAGGCCCTTGCGGCCGGGCTTTTCGGCCTTGGAGTAGACCTCCTGCACCGTCCAGGTGAGCAGCCAGGCGCTCTCCGCCTTGCGCACCTTGGACAAGACGTCGGAGACGACCGAATTGTGCTCGGTGATGCCGGCCGAGTAGAAGGGGCCGAGCACCACGCGCCTCAGCTGCTTGGGATGGAGCGTCGCGAAATCCTTGTCGAGATTGCCGGCGATCGTCGCCGGCGACAGCGTGTAGGCCGAGTTCTTCTCGGTGAAATCGTCGAAGCGATGGGCAAGCTCGGGATTGAGCAGGCCCTCGACGGGCAGGGGAATCTCGACCTTCTCGTTGAGCTTGCCGTTGCGATCGACGAGCTGGCTGACCATCGCCTCGGACGAATCCTCGACGGTGACCATGTAGATCAGCGGCAGGTTGGCGGTGCCGTCGAAGCTTGCCCAGTGCACCAGGTAGAAGGGCCTGCCGGTCTTCGGGTTGACGGAGACCCGGACGGTCTGCGCCAAAGTGAAGGGGCCAAAGATGTCGCCGTCCTTGACGTCCTCCAGATAGAGGCGCTCGGCCATCGACTTCTGCAGGGCGGCGGGAAAGTCCTTGTGGCGCAGGATGAAGTCCGCCATCTCGGCGCGCAGTTCGTCGGCTGCGGGAATACCGGCCAGCCGCTGCTCGGCCTGCCGGCGGTCGTTCTCGAGTTCGAGCAGGTTCTGGAAGACGGGAAACCCGCTCTCGGCCCTCGATATGCGGAACGAGTCGACGAAACCCAGCCGGTTTCGCCAGCAGGAGAAGGACGTTTCCAGCCGCACGATGTATTCGGCCACCACCTTGGCGACGATGCCGTGTCGGTAGAGCGGCGAGCGATCGTCGCGCATGAAGATTTCGAGGCCGCGAAGCGCCGCGGAGATCGCCGAGAAGTAGAGCGACGCGGCGTCGGTGTCGTTGGCCATGCGAGTTATCTAGCCCGTCACGCCTGCACGTAGTCGGACGCGTTGTGCTTGCGCATCACCTCTTCGAAGCGGCGTGCGAACGCCTCGTCGGCGAGCTTCTTGCGGCGCTGGATGTCGGCGGTCGAGACCATGTTCTTCTCATGCATCTCGAGCAGGTCGCCGATATGCTTCTGCGCAGCGGCGCCGATGCCGGCCATCGTCTCCTCGGCGGTGTTGTCGACCTTGGATCCAAGCGTGTTGATCTTGTGGGCGACCTCCTGCTGGGCGGCGGTCTTCAAGCTGTCTTCCAGGGCCTTGTAGAGGACGATGCGCTGCTCGGTGTCGATGGTCAGCTTGTTGATCAGCGTGTTCTGCGCGGCGATCTGGTTGTTGAGCGAATCCACGAAGGTCTGGAACATCGAGGTGTAGCGCTCGAGCGTCTGGCTCTCGGCCAGCAGTTCCTGCTCCTTGGCCTGCATCTCGTTGTACTCGGTAGCCATCTTTGAGCGCTCGCCCTCAAGCTGGGTTCGGTCGGTCTGGCTGGTCGAGGCTGAAATCCTGTTCTCGATGTCGAGCAGCATCGGGTTCAGTTCCTCGATGCGCTTCTGCACCCCGGTCAGGGTCTCGATCGTGGCCTTGCGGCGCTCGATCACCTGCGAGAGGCTGGACTCGGATGTGGAATAGCGCTGTTCCAGAATCTGCTTCTGGGCGGTGAGGATGCCGACGATGGTGTCGGACTTGGACAGCAGTTCCTGCAGATTGCCGGACAGCGACATGTTGCGGACGCGCTCTGTGCGCATGCGCTGCTTGGACTCGGGGGAGAAGATGCCGATGAAGGTTTCCCAGCCGGTGAAGCTCTTCATGTTCTCGAACTCGGCGCCGAAGACGTTGGTGGCGTCCTCGAGGCCGATGATGAGGTCGGCGATGTTGCCTTCCATCACCTTCTGCTGCCTCAGCACGTCCTCGATGCGGGCGTTCTCGATGTCGAAGTCGGATGCGCCGATCTTGTCGTCGGTCCGGGCGAGCTTGTCGAGCACGGTGCCGGACTGCTCGATCTTCGAGCGCATGTCTTCCACGACCTTTTTCGTCTTGGCAATTTCGGCATCGAAGTTCTGCAGTGTCGCCATCCTCGTATCTCCCGGCTTAGCGTGACGCGGCCCGGAATATATGGGTGCTGGATAACGATGGAAAGGCGAGAAGGACGGTTGCGGAACGATTCCGGTCCGCCGTTGCGGGATCGATCCGGCCGCTGCGCACGACGATGTCGCAGAAGGATTACGATTCGCCGCGCGACGCCGCGTCATGACGCTTGAATCGGCATGAAAATGGTGTTTGGCTGGCGCAAACGGGCTCGAAGCGGCAATTGCACGCAAAAAATTCGGGTCAAGGACGCAAGCAACAACAAATGGGAGAAAGACATATGTCGCGAAAAATGTCCTTGGCCGCGGCCCTCGGCCTGACGGCGATGCTGTCGACCGGCGCGCTGGCGGCCGATCCGGACAGCTGCAAGTCGGTCAAGTTCGCCGATGTAGGCTGGACCGACATCACCGCAACGACGGCGACGGCATCGGTGATCCTAGAGGCGCTCGGCTATGCGCCTGATACGCAGGTTCTGTCCGTTCCGGTCACCTACACCTCGCTGTCGTCCAAGGACATCGACGTCTTCCTCGGCAACTGGATGCCGACCATGGAAGCCGACATCAAGCCATACCTGGACGACAAGTCGGTGGAATCGATCAAGGTCAACCTCGAGGGCGCGAAGTACACGCTCGCGGTGCCGAAATACACGTTCGACGAGGGCCTCAAGGATTTCGCGGATATCGCCAAGTTCAAGGACAAGCTCGGCGGCAAGATCTACGGCATCGAGGCCGGCAACGACGGCAACCGCCTGATCCTCGACATGATCGCGGCCAACCAGTTCGACCTCGGCGGCTTCGAGCTGGTGGAAAGCTCGGAGGCCGGCATGCTGGCGGCGGTGCAGAAGGCAGCCGGCTCGAAGGAGGACGTGGTCTTCCTCGGCTGGGAGCCGCACCCGATGAACGCCAACATCGACATGGCCTATCTCTCGGGTGGCGACGATGTGTTCGGCCCGGACTACGGCGGCGCCACCGTGCATACCAACGTGCGTGCGGGCTATGTCGGCGAATGCCCGAACGTGGGCAAGTTCATCTCCAACCTCGTCTTCTCGCTGAAGATGGAAAACGAGATCATGGGCGCCATCCTCAACGACGGTAAGGACGCGCCGGCCGCCGCCACCGACTGGCTGAAGGCCAACCCGGACGCCGTCGCGCCGTGGCTTGAGGGCGTCACGACGTTCGACGGCGGCGACGCCGCGGCCGCCGTGAAGTCCGCGCTGGGGATGTGATCCGCGGATGCCTTTGACGCACTGACGGTTGGGGCGGCCGTTCTGGCAGGACGGCCGCCCTTTTCGTGGGCAAGCAAGATTGAGGGAGGGGCGACTTGGATCCGATCAGCGAACTCATCAGAAGCGCCAAGATACCCATAGGGTCGTGGGGAAAGGCATTTTTCGACTTCCTGACGACCAACTTCGAGTGGTTCTTCGATTCCATCGCCGACGGCGTCACCTTCGTGCTCGACGGCCTGATCGATTTCCTCCTGTGGTTCCCGCCGGTCGTGCTGGTGGCAGTTATCGCCGCGCTCGCATGGTGGCTGCAGAGAAGCTGGAAGCTCGCGCTCGGCGTCGCGCTCGGGCTGCTGTTCATCGTCAACCAGGGTCTCTGGAAGGAGACGATCGAGACGATCGTTCTGGTGGTCGGGGCGGCCGCCGCATCGATGGCGATCGGCGTGCCGATCGGCATCTGGGCGGCGCACAGCCCGCGCGCCTGGGCGTGGCTCAACCCCGTGCTCGACCTGATGCAGACGATGCCCACCTTCGTCTACCTGATCCCGGTGCTGATCCTGTTCGGCCTCGGCATCGCGCCGGGCCTCATCGTCACCGTGATCTTCGCCGCGCCGGCGCCGATTCGGCTCACCTATCTCGGCATCAAGTCGGTGCCGACGCCGATGCTGGAGGCGGGCGAGGCGTTCGGCGCGACCAAGCGGCAGTTGCTCTGGAAGGTCGAACTGCCGGCTGCGCTGCCGACGATCATGGCGGGCCTCACGCAGTGCATCATGCTGTGCCTGTCGATGGTGGTCATCGCGGCGCTGATCGGCGCCAACGGGCTCGGCAAGCCGGTGGTGCGCGCGCTGAACTCGGTCAACATCCCGCTCGGGCTCGAGGCAGGGCTGGCTATCGTCGTCCTCGCGATCATCCTTGACCGGATGTCGCGTGTGCAGGTCGGAGGCGCCCGATGAACGCCGTCGAATTCCGTAACGTCGACATCATCTTCGGCGATGACACGCGCGAGGCGCTCGCGATGCTGGACGCCGGCGCCGACCGCGCCGAGATCCTGGCGAAGACCGGCAACGTGCTGGGTTGCGCGGGCGCCAACCTCGCTGTTGAGGAAGGCGAGATCTCCGTCCTCATGGGCCTGTCGGGGTCGGGCAAGTCGACCCTGCTGCGCGCCGTCAACGGGCTCAACAAGGTGACCCGCGGCGAGGTGATCGTGCACGACAACGGCTGGTCGGCCGACGTCGTCACCTGCTCGCCGACCGAGCTGCGCAAGATCCGCCGGGAATGCGTCGCCATGGTGTTCCAGCAGTTCGCGCTGCTGCCCTGGCGCACGGTCGAGCAGAATGTCGGCTTCGGGCTCGAACTGGCCGGCGTTCCCGAGGCGGAGCGCCGCGAGCGCGTCGCCAGGCAGCTCAAGCTGGTCAATCTCGACCAGTGGGCCGGCAAATACGCCCACGAACTCTCTGGCGGCATGCAGCAGCGCGTCGGCCTGGCCCGCGCCTTCGCCACCGAGGCGCCCATCCTGCTGATGGACGAACCGTTTTCCGCGCTCGACCCGCTGATCCGTACCAAGCTGCAGGACGAACTGCTGCAACTCCAGACCGAGTTGAAGAAGACCATCGTCTTCGTCAGCCACGACCTGGAGGAGGCGCTGAAGATCGGCAACCGCATCACCATCATGGAGGGCGGGCGCATCGTCCAGTCGGGCGCGCCGGAAGACATCGTGCTCAGGCCAGCCAACGACTACGTGCGCGACTTCATCGCCAACGTGAATCCGTTGTCGGTGCTGACTGCCTGGAACGTGATGCGCGACCGCCGCGACCTCGAGCCGGCCGGCGACGGCTGGCTCTGGCTCGACCGGCGACAGACATCGCGCTTCAAGCTCGATGAGCAGGGGCTGGTGGTGGCCGCCGAACGTGACGGCAAGCCCTGCGTGTGGACGTCGTGCGACGACATCGACGGCATCCAGGTCTCCGAGCCGCACATCTTCTGGGCGCGCCCGGGAACCTCGCTGAAGACCGTGATGCTGGCCATGCACCGTTCGCAGACGGCGCCCGTTGCGCTGTTCGACGACCAGTCGCGCTTCGTCGGCTCGATCGGCGTCAGGGACGTGCTGAGCGCGGTGCTGCGAAGGTAGACGATCGACTTCCAACGGCACGCGGCGGCGGCGCACGAGGCCCGCCGCAGGCTTTTCGCACATTCTCCAAACGGATGCCCAATGACCTGGATCAACACGATTGCCTATGACGAGTCGACGGGGCGGCTGCGGCAGCTCTACGACCGCATCAAGGGGCCGGACAACAACGTCGACAACATCATGATGGCGCACAGCCTGAGGCCGCACACCATGGACGGCCACATGACGTTGTACAAATACGTGCTGCACCACTCCGCCAACACCGTGCCGAAGTGGTTCCTGGAGGCGCTCGGCGTACTGGTCAGCCACATCAACCGCTGCGCCTACTGCGTCGAGCACCATTTCGCCGGGCTGGCGCGGCTGCTCGGCGACCCGGCCCGGGCCGCCACGATGCGTGCCGCCATCGAAGGTGGGGCCTTCGATGGCGCGTTCGAGGCGCGCGAGCAGGCCGGGCTGCGCTATGCGGTCAAGCTGACGCGCAGCCCCTCCGAGGTCGGCCCCGGCGACGTGCAGGCGCTGCGCGGCGCCGGCTTCGACGACGGACAGATCCTCGAGATCAATCAGGTCGTCGCCTACTTCGCCTACGCCAACCGCACCGTGCTCGGCCTCGGCATCACCACCGACGGCGACATCCTCGGCCTGTCGCCGAACAATTCGGCCGATGCCGGCGACTGGAGCCACCGGTAGGAAGCGGATGCTCCGGCTTCTCAGTCCTCGTGCTCGAGACCGGTGTCGAAGGCCGCCTCGAACTGCGCCGCATAGGGCCTGACCATGTCGGCATAGGCGGCGCCCTCGGCGCGCATCAGTTCGATCCCGGCGACATGCTCCTCCATCAGGGCGCGCAGTTCGGCCTTCTGCTCCCCGCTCAGGTGGGACGCGCCGTCCAGGCTCTCGAGCGAACGGGTGAAACGCTCGGAAATGACGTTCGCGGGGATTGTCGCCAGGAACCCGCGGAAGGCCTGGCCAAGCGCGCGCCTCCAGGTTTCGCGGGTGAAGCCGGCAGCCATGATGCGGCCGTCCGTGACGGCGTCCTCGTCGAAGATGCGGTCGGCCTCTTCCTCATCGTAGGCGAACGGACCGAACTCGGGCAGCAGCTCGACCAGCAGCGCGGTGACACGTCCGGCGTCGTCCGGTGTAAAACTCCTGGCGGGCAGGTTCAGCCCGAGCGCCAGGCCGATGCCGGATATCGCGGCGATCAGCGAGCGGCGGAAGAGACCATGCTTCCTCACGACAGGCACTCCCGCTCGATAACGCCCTGCGTGTCGGCTTCGGCCTTGGCCTGTACGACCGATCCTCCGACCGAGACGGCCTGCGCGGCGATGGCGCCGCCGCGCCCGCCGAAGCCGCCGAGACCGCCGACCATGGACAGCGCGCCGCCGAGCATTGCGGCGTTGGTTGCGCCGCGCCGCGCCTGCGCAACGGCGTCCTGGCATCGCGCCGTCGCCGACCGGCTGGTCGCCTGTTTCGATTCCGTTCCGGCGGCGGGCTTGGCCTTCGTTCTCGACGCGACCTCGTTGCCACCGGTCTGACTGCATGCGGCGAGGACGCCGCAGAACAGCACTGCGATTATTCTCATCGTATTTCCTCTGTCCGGATTGTCCTGCGGCCGCGGGAAGCGGGCGCTGGTGTGCCGGCGGGTCTACGATGACGGGGAACCCTGGTCTTGGCGTCGCGCGAACGGATGCGGGTGCGGACGAACCGCGTCGGCGCTAGTTCATGCGGCGAAGCGCGGCCGCCCTGACGTCGCGCGGTGTCCTGCCGAAACGCTGGCGGAATGTCCTGTTGAAGTGGGACAGGTCGCCGAAGCCGCAGTCGAAGGCGATCGTCGCGATCGTCGCGGCGTTGCGCGCCGCGAGCGCCGCGTGCGCGGCATCCAGCCTGGCGTTGCGCAGGAACTCGCCGAACGTCGTTCCGGCGCGCTCGAACAGGCGCTGCACGTAACGTGGCGTGACGCCGTGGCGACGGGCGACGGAAGCGATGTCGAGCTCGTGGTCGTCGAGGTGGCGCGCAACGTCTGTCCTGATCAGCGCCAGCCGCGCCCCGCCGACGCCGGGCAGGTCGATCGGCAGGGGGTCGTCGCGGCCATCGATCGCGAGCGCGGCGAGTTGGTGAAGCTGGCTTGCGGCCAGACGCGCGCCGGCATCGTCCAGCGCGATGCCGTCGAGCAGCAGCCTGGCATATCCCGCGATGAGCGCCGCGCCGGGCGCCGCCGCCGGAATGTGGTGGAACGGCCGGCTGCCGATCGCCGGAGCGAGCTCGGCCATCTGTCGCCTGTCCAGGACGACTGCGGTCAGCCGGGTTTCCGGGAGGTTGAAGGACTGGCGCAGACTTTCGTTGACGATCATGATGTCGCCTTTCGAAACGCCGACGCGCCGGCCGCCCGTGATCGACACCTCGTAGTCCGCGTCGTGCAGGGTCAGCATGTAGTTCTGCCGGCCGTCCGCCGTCAGTTCGCGGGTACGCTCGATGCGCGTCGCAGAATAGCGGGCCGAACCGACGACGGTGTCGCCGACGAGGCCACGGCAAACGAGTTCGAAGGCGAAGCGGGTCTTTTCGATCGGCGTGAACTGCAGTCCGGCCACGCTGCGGGCGACGAAATCGTGCAGATAGGAAAGCTGCTCGGGCGGCGGCACGTCATGGTTGGACAGCGTCAGCATGGCCGGCTTCCCGGTGCGGCGCGGCCGGCGTCGGTTTCACGTCCTGCGCTTTGTGTCGGCATGCCGCCGGCGACGAAAATCATCTGGCTGTCCCTCATTTGGGCCGCACATTCGCCGCGGTGCGTTTCCTGTCGATGACGCGGCGGGATTTGCTCTGTAACCTCTGCGGCGATTTCGGGCGCGGCCAAAATGATGCTGGCACAAGTGAATTCCGCCGGCGACGCGCAACAACCCGACTAGCCCTGCTTGCCGAAGTTGCAGGAACTGTAGACGGCCGGCGTGTCTTTGCGGGATTTCCGGCTGGGCCGCCCGGCGTCGGCGGGAAGCTCAGCGTCCCTCGCGGTACCACATCGAGCCGAGCGCCAGGAGAAGCAGGCCGAGACCGAAGAAGCCGCCGAAGAGCGGCACGCGGCTGACCGACTTCAAGACGCTGTCGTCGGTGGTCCGGAGACCGATCCAGTCGCTTCCGGCGGCGTTGGCGGACGAGCGCACGGGAACGATGCCGGGCAGCGACACGCCCGTGAGGGACGCGATGCGCCGCACCGATCCTCCCGACGCCTCGGTAACCGGCCGCAGCACCTCGCCGGTCGATATCGTGTCGGCGAATTCCGGCGCGTTGACCGGCCCGACATGGGCGAGCGCCGACAGGTCGCCGTTGCCGACCTGGTAGAGGCCGATCTCGCCGACCTCAGCGGAGCCGGTGAAGACGCCCGGCTGCGAGGATGCAAGCGGCAGGGAGAGGACCTTGCCCGACGGCGATATGACCGTCGCCGGACCGGGATCGTCCGACATGGTCTGCCGGACGACGTCGAGCGTCATGCCGCGCCCGCTGGCGACAAGGCGTTCCTCTTCGAGTTCGGGCTCCTTCATCAGCCAGTGCGCCATGCGGCGGTAGAGCTGGACATGCGGCCCGCCCCCCTCGAATCCGCGCGCCCATAGCCAGCCCTGGTCTGACAGCAGCATGCCCACACGGCCTTCGCCCTTGCGGTCGAGCAGCAGGAGCGGACGGTCCTCCGGCCCCTTCATGACGACCTCGCCCTCCGGGCGGTCGATGCCGACGAGGCGGAACCAGCGGCTCCAGTGCGGCGGCTCGCTGGCCGACCCGTCGAGGCCGCGTGTGACCGGGTGGCGCTGGCCGAGATCGGTGAGGCGGGGATAGAAGGCCTGCTCGACGACAAGGCCGGAGGGCATGGCCGGCAGGGCCGACATCAGCGGGGTGCGGGCGATCGACTGCTCGCCGGCATATTCGGGGCCGGCGGCGATCAGCAGGGCGCCGCCCTTTTCGACATATTCGGCGATGTAGTCGTAGTAGAGGATCGGCAGCACGTCGCGGTGCTGATAGCGGTCGAAGATGATGAGGTCGAAATCGTCGATCTTCTCGACGAACAGCTCGCGCGTCGGGAAGGCGATGAGCGACAGCTCGTTGATCGGCGTGCCGTCCTGCTTCTCCGGCGGGCGCAGGATGGTGAAGTGAACGAGGTCGACCGAGGCGTCGGACTTCAGGAGGTTGCGCCAGGTGCGTTCGCCGGCATGCGGCTCGCCGGAGACGAGCAGGACGCGCAGGTTCTCGCGGATGCCGTCGACGATGGCGATCGCGCGGTTGTTGGTGTCGGTGATCTCGCCGTCCTCGTCCGGGATCGACAGCTCGACGATGTTGCGGCCGGCATTGGGAACGACGATGTCGAGAAGCATCGGCTGGCCGATCGCCGCGCGCTCGGTGGAGACCGGTTCGCCGTTGATCGAGACGCGAACCTCGACCGGTCCCTGCCGGCCGTCGCTGGCAATCACCCGGTAGGTCATCTGCAGCGGCTTGTCGACGAGGCCGAAGCGCGGCGCATTTTCGAAGCGGATGCGGCGGTCGCGCTCGCCTTCGTCGCCGGTAATCAGCGCGTGAAGCGGCGCCTGGAACGGCTCGGCGCCGGCGGGGACGTCGTGAACCTGGCCGTCGGTGATCATCACCGCGCCGGCCACCCGCGAGGGCGGCACGTCGCGAAACGCCGTGTCGAGGGCGCCGAACAGGCGGGTCTGGGTCCGGTCGTCCGCGGCGTCGGCGCGTCCGGCCTCGACCACGCGGACTTCGAACTGGGGGAACCGGGCTAGGCGCTGCTGCAGACCGGCCAGCGCGGCATCGGTCTCCGCCTGGCGGTCTGCGATGTCCTGGCTCTGGCTTCGGTCGACGATGAGGGCGACGACGCTCTTCAGCGGTTCACGCTCCTCGTCCAGCAGGACCGGGTTGATCAGTGCGGCGGCGAGCGCGGCAAGCGCCGTGACGCGAAGCCACGCGCCGCGCTGGCGGAACACAAGGCCGGCCAGCGCGAGCAGGGCGATAGGCACGAGGATGACGGCCAGCCATTCCCACGACAGAAGCGGTTCGAAGGCGAGCGACCAGTTCATCTACTGTCCGAGCCTCTCGAGCAGGATCGGCACGTGCACCTGGTCGGATTTGTAGTTGCCGGTCAGCATGTACATCATGATGTTGACGCCGGAGCGCAAGGCGTAGATGCGCTGCATCGGATCGGAGGGCACGGTCGGCAGCATCGGGTTGCCCGACGCGTCGATCGCCCACGCGCCGGCGAAATCGTTGGCGGTGATCATGATCGGGCTGACGCCGTCGCCGGTGCGCACCGGCCGGTTCTCGATGTTCTCCGCATAGAGCGAGGCCTCGACCCAGAGCGGGCTGCCGTTGAAGCGGCCCGGAAACTCCGGAAGGATGAAGAAGGATTTTGTCAGCACGTGGTCGGCAGGCACCGGCTCGAGCGGCGGTACGTTGAGGCTGGCCAGGATGTCGCGCAGCCGTTGGGTCGCCGGGCTGGCGGAGCCGGCGTCGATGCCGGTCGAATACTGGTCGCGGGTGTCAAAGAGAACTGTTCCGCCCGCCTGCATGTAGGCGTCCACGCGGGCAATGGCCTCCTCGCTGGGCATTTCGGCATTGGCGTCGACCGGCCAGTAGATGATGGGATAGAACGACAGTTCGTCGCTTGCGATATCGACGCCGGCCGGCTCGCCGGGTTCGAGCGCGGTCTTCTCGACCAGAAAGCGCGACAGGCCGGTGAGGCCGGCGCGGCTGATCGAATCGACGGCGGCGTCGCCGGTGATCACATAGGCGATGCGCGTGGTGGAGATCGCCGCGATTGCGTCTTCGTCTCCGGGCTTTGCGTCCTGCGCGGTGGCGCTGTCGGGCGAGAGGAGGAGGGCTGCGGCGACCAAGAGCGCCGACGCGGCTGCCCCGGCCGTGCGCTTCAGCGCGCGCGGGCGGCGCGACAGCAGCCCGCCCATCCAGAAGACGGCAAGCGTGTCGAGCAGCATGAGCGCGAGTGCGGCAGCCACGAGCGGCCCCTTCAGGTCACGCGATTCGTCGAAAGCATATCGCAGTTCGGTGACCGGCGCAGTCACCGCCGGCCGCTGCAGCGGCGCGAAGGCGGCGTCGGCCTCGAGGAGATTGTGGGCGACGACGCCTTCCTCGGCGCCGTAGAGGCCGGGCGGGTTCTCGAGGGTGACAGCGCGCGCGCCGGCGCCGGCGGGTAGCGGGCGGGCATCCGGCGTCGGCGGCACCAAAGTCCCGTCCGCCGCGATCATGCGGTAGGGCGCAAGCGAGACGGTCGCGCCCTCGGCGCCGGCCGTCGCCGCGCCCTGGTTGCGCGAGAGCTGGACGATGCGGCGGAGCATCTCGACGAAGCTGCCGGAAATCGGCAGGTTCGACCACGTCGCCTCCGGCGTGACATGGAACAGCACGACGGTGCCGCGCTCGCGGCGCGCGCCGGTGACAAGAGGCGTGCCGTCGGCAAGGCTGGCCCAGGTACGCTCGACGATGTCGGATGTCGGCTCGGCGAGCACCTGGCGCGTGACGCTGACCTCGGCCGGCGGTGCGAGGTCGGCGAAGGGGCCGCCTGGCGGGAAGTCCGATACGGGTTGCGGCGTCGTCCATGACAGCGCGCCGCCCATCGAACGTTCGCCGAGGCGCAGGCGCACCGGCAGAAGATCCTCGTCGTTGCCGGCGGCGGCCAGCCGCGATCCCGCGAAGCGCACCAGGGTGCCGCCGTCGCGCACCCATTCCAGCAGTTGCGTGCGCGCGGCGTCGGGGATGGTGCCGACATCGGCCATGACGATCATCGCCGGATTGCGGTCGATGATCTCGGGGATGGCCTCGGCGAGGTCGCGGCTGGAAGGCTCGACGAGATCGGCGAAGGGCTGCAACGCGCGGGTGATGTAGTAGAGGGGCGAGAGCAGCGGCTGGGCCTGATCGGCCTCGGCCTGCGACAGGAGGCCGACCCGACGTCGCTTCGAGCCCTCGTCGAGCAGGCGAACCGCGGCAGCCTGCGCCTCGCCGTCGATGACGACCGAGGCGAAATCGTTGCGCAGCTCGAAGGGAACGTTCATCTGCCCGCTGCCGGTGGTCTGGCCGGGGCCAAAGCTGATGACGGCGTCGGCGATGCGCCGGCCGCGATCGTCGAAGGCGCCGGCTGTCACCTGGCGCGGCGCGCCGTCGCCGGGCGGGCGGATGGCAGTCAGGCTGAAGCCCGCCACGTCGTTGTCGGCGGCGGTCAGACCGACCATGTCGAGCCGGTCGGGAACCGCCCAGAACAGGTTGGCCGCGCCACGCCCCAGCAGGGCGGAGAAGGCGGCCTCGTCGCCGGGGGCGGCCAGCCCGTCGGCGAGGACGGCGACGGAGGCGCCCGGCAATTGCTCGAGTGCCGATGCGACGCGGGCATAGACGGCAGGGCGGTCGACCGGCACCGGGCGCGGTTCGGCGACGTTGAGCTTGTCGAGCGCCGACGCCGCGTCGAAGGGGCCGATCTCGGCGTTGGGCTGTTCTGCGGTGAAGGCAAGCACGACCGGCGAGCCGGTGGCGCTGGCATCGGCGATCAGGCGTTCGGCGGTCGCAACCCTGCGGTCCCAGCCGGCAGCCGAGGCCCACCCGTTGTCGATGACCAGCGCCAGCGCCGAGCCGCCGGTCGGCAGGCGCTCGCGCGGATTCCAGATAGGTTCGGCGAGCGCCAGGACCACCAGCGCCGCCATCAGAAGGCGAAGCAGCGTCAGCCACCATGGGCTCTGGTGCGGCGTTTCCTCCTTGCGCAGGACGCGCGCCAGGATCTTCAGCGGCGGGAACACTTCCATGCGCGGTTTCGGCGGGGTGAGCCGCAGCAGCCACCAGATGACCGGCAGTGCGAGCAGGCCCCAGAGGATCGCCGGAAACCCGAAGCTGAGCGGCAGCCAGCTCATCGGCGCATGCCCGCGGCGTAGCCGCCGTCGGCCGTCATCGCCATGTGCACCCCCACCAGCGCCTCGGAAGCGAGCCGGTCGGTGTGGTTGACGGTGTAGCTCCAGCCAAGCCGCTTGCAGCGGCGCGCCAGTTCCTCGCGGCGGGCGGCGTAGGCGTGGCGATAGTCGTCGCGCAGCGTCTCGGCCCGGCCGGCGGTCAGCTTCTCGCCGGTCTCCGGGTCGGTGAACTCGGTGCGGCCGGCATAGGGGAAGGCCTCCTCGGCGGGGTCCGCCACCTCGATGAGGTGGGCCCGCACACCGTGGCGCGCCAGAACGTCGAGCCAGGCCATCACGTCATCCGCGGGATCGAGGAAGTCTCCGGCGAGCACGATATCGGAAAAGCGCCTGATGTTCGACAGGTCGGGGCGGCCCGGCAGGTCGGCGGCATGGGCGAGGCGCGCAGCCAGCCGTTCGGCCCCGTTGCGCGCGGTAAAGGGGTCGGTCAGCCCCGGCCAGGCGATGCGCTCGCCGCTGCGCGACAACAGTTCGGCCAGAGCGAGGACCAGGACGAGCGCGCGGGATTCCTTGGAAACCATGGCGCCGGCCGACTTGTAGAGCATCGACGGCGAGGGGTCGGCCCAGAGCCAGACGGTGTGGGCCGCCTCCCATTCGCGATCGCGCACATAGGTGTGGTCGTCGCGGGCCGAGCGGCGCCAGTCGATGCGCGACATGGCGTCGCCCTCGACATAGGGCCGGAATTGCCAGAAATTCTCGCCGATGCCGCGCTTGCGCCGGCCATGCCAGCCGCCGATGACCGTGTTCACGATGCGGCGCGCCTCGACCAGCAGATCCGGGACGAGCGAGGCGCGCAGCCGCCCCCTGGCCAGCGCGTCGCGCGCCGCGACGGGCGCGACGATTTCACCGATGCTCGCCATCACGCTCCCTCGCTGCGGCGCTCGCCACGGTCAGCCCTGGGCTTTCACCAGCCCGGCGATCACGTCGCGCACGGTGACGCCCTCGGCTCGGGCGGCGAAGGTGAGCGCCATCCGATGCTGGAGCACGGGTTCGGCGAGCGCATGGATGTCGTCGACGGACGGCGCGAGCCGGCCGTCATAGAGGGCGCGGGCGCGGGCGCAGAGCGTCAGCGCCTGCGATGCGCGCGGTCCCGGTCCCCAGGCGACGATCCGGTCGGTCTCGGCATTGCCCTGACCGGGGCGGGCCGAGCGCACCAGCTTCAGGATCGCCTCGACGACGCTCTCGGGAACCGGCATGCGGCGGATGAGCGTCTGGATGTCCTTGAGGCGGGCGGGATCCAGCACGTTTTCGGCGCGCACGTCCTCGACGCCGGTCGTCTCGACGAGGATGCGCCGCTCGGCCTCGATCTCCGGATAGAGGATGTCGATCTGCATCAAGAAGCGGTCGAGCTGCGCCTCCGGAAGCGGATAGGTGCCTTCCTGCTCGAGCGGGTTCTGCGTCGCCAGCACGTGAAACGGCGACGGCAGGTCGTGGGGGGGGGG
>NZ_JBFOCI010000001.1:229843-1142867 GCF_040813675.1 Mesorhizobium marinum
GGTCGTGGCGGGCGCCCGCCACCGTGACGTGGTACTCCTGCATCGACTGGAGCAGCGCAGACTGTGTACGCGGGCTGGCGCGGTTGATCTCGTCGGCCATCAGCAACTGGGCGAAGATCGGGCCGGGAATGAAGCGGAACGACCGCCTGCCGTGCTCGTCCTGTTCCATCACCTCGGACCCCAGGATGTCGGACGGCATCAGGTCCGGCGTGAACTGGATGCGGCGGGCGTCGAGGCCGAGCACGACGCCGAGCGTCTCGACCAGCTTGGTCTTGGCGAGGCCGGGCACGCCGACCAGCAGCGCATGGCCGCCGGCAAGCAGGGCGACCAGCGCGCGCTCGACAACGCTTTCCTGGCCGAAAATGACCTTTCCGACCCCCTGCCGGACGCGGGAGATGTCCGCCAGCGCCCGCTCGGCCTCGGCGATCATGTCCTGCTCGCTCAACGTGGTCTGCTTGATGATGACGCTCATGCGGAACTCCTAGGGCCGGACCGGGGTCATGTCCGGCATGCCGACGCCGCAGGACACCGCGACTCGCGCCCTGCGGCGCATCTTGACCGAACTTAAATCACCTGACCCGGCTGACAAGCAGAAGAACAGTGACTATTTCGTGACCATGGCCGATCACAAGGAACCCACAGAAGGCAGCGATTCCGCGCCCCTGGCGGCTGCGGCGGACGCGGCCGGGCTGTCCGCCCTGATTTCGCGCGCGGCGCATCCCGATAAGGGGCTGCCGCCGGTCGAAAAGTGGAATCCCGACTTCTGCGGCGACCTCGACATGGAGATCAGGGCCGACGGAACTTGGTTCTATCTCGGCACGCCGATCGGGCGCATGCCGCTGGTGCGGCTGTTCTCGACGGTGCTGCGCAAGGACGCGGACGGAAAGACCTATCTGGTGACGCCCGTCGAGAAGGTCGGGATCAGGGTGGTCGACGCGCCGTTCGTCGCCGTCGAGGCCGACGTGTCGGGCAGCGGCGAAGGCCAGGTCATCACCTTCCGCACGAATGTCGGCGACGTCGTCGAGGTCGGGCCGGCGCATCCGCTGCGTTTCGAGGACGAGGCCGGCACCGGCGGCCTGAAGCCCTATGTGCTGGTGCGCGGCCGCCTGGAGGCGCTGGTGGCGCGGCCGGTGATGTACGAGCTCGTCAACCATGGCGAGGAAATCGAGGTCGACGGGCAGGCAATGTTCGCGGTGCGCTCCAACGGGGCGGTCTATCCGGTGATGCCCTCCGCAACGCTGACGCGGCTCAGCACATGACGGCCGGCGCCAGCGTCTTGCCGTTCTCGGCCGAGGATTTTCGGCGCCGCGCGGCGATCGACCACGGCCCGCACGAGCGTTTCGACTACGGCGACCACAGCTTCAATCCCGGCCATCCACGGGTCACCGGGCCAAGGACGCTGCGCGACGCGGCGGTGCTGATCCCGGTCGTCGACCGCGGCGACGAGGCCAGCGTGATCCTGACCAAGAGGGCCGAGACGCTGTCGAGCCATTCCGGCCAGGTCGCCTTTCCGGGCGGGCGCATCGATCCGACCGACGCGTCGCCGGAGGACGCGGCGCTGCGCGAGGCGCAGGAAGAGATCGGGCTCGACCTGAGCCACGTCGAACTGGTCGGGCGGATGCCGGACTACGTGTCGGGCAGCGGCTATCGCATCGCGCCGGTCCTGTCCGTCGTGCGGCCAGGCTTCAGACTGGCGCTCAACCAGCACGAGGTGGACGCCGCCTTCGAGGTGCCGTTGCGCTTCCTGATGGATCCGGCCAACCACAAGCAGAGCAGTCGCGAGTTCAACAAGCAGATGTGGGTGTTTTACGACATGCCCTATGGCGAGCAGCGTATCTGGGGCGTGACGGCGGGCATTATCCGCACCCTCTACGAAAGGCTCTACCTGTGAGCGGCGCTTCGGTTGCAGGCTCTGCCTGGCTGGAGGACGCGGAGCTGCAGCGTTTGCTGCAGGTGCTCGGCGCCGGCGGCGAGGAGGCGAGGATCGCCGGCGGCGCGGTGCGCAACGCGCTGCTTGGCGAAGCCGTCGCCGACGTCGACATCGCCACCACTACGCACCCCGACGAGACCATGCGTCGCGCCGAACAGGCAGGGTTCAAGGCGGTGCCGACAGGAGCCGAGCACGGAACGATAACGGTGATCGCCGGCGGCAAGGGCCATGAGGTCACGACGCTCAGGGCCGACGTCGAGACGGATGGGCGGCGGGCCAAGGTAGCGTTCGGCCGCGACTGGAAAGCGGACGCCGAACGCCGCGACTTCACGATCAACGCGCTCTATGCCGAGGCGGACGGGTCGGTGATCGACCTGGTCGGCGGACTGGCCGACCTCGAGAGCCGCACGCTTCGCTTCATTGGCGACGCGGAGGCGCGCATCCGCGAAGACTACCTGCGCATCCTCCGCTTCTTCCGCTTCTTTGCCTACTACGGTTCCGGACGGCCGGACGCGGAGGGACTGAAAGCCTGCGCGCGCCTCAAGGACGGGCTGGAGCGGCTATCGGCCGAGCGCGTGTGGAGCGAACTGAAGAAGCTGCTGTCGGCTCCCGATCCGTCGCGCGCGCTCCTGTGGATGCGGCAGGCCGGCGTGCTGACCAAGGCGCTGCCGGAAAGCGAGAAGTGGGGCATCGACGCTATCCACGGCCTGGTGGCGGCGGAGCGTGACCTCGGCTGGCGCCCGGATGCGATGCTGAGGCTGGCGGCGATGGTTCCGCCCGACCCCGACAGGATGCGGGGGCTGGCCGAGCGGCTGAAACTGTCGAACGCCGACGCCGAACGTCTGACGGAATGGGCAATGGCGCCGGCGGCAGTTTCGGCGACGACCGAGCGCGAACTGGCGCGGACGCTCTATCGACGCGGACGCCAGCCAATCGTGGACAGGCTCAGGCTTTCGCTGGCATCGGCGCGGGTGCGGGCCGCCGAGAGCGATGTGGCGCTGATCGAGGCCGGCGGCTATGCGCGCCAGCTGAAGTTCGCCGAAAAATGGGCGGCGCCGGATTTTCCGCTGAAGGGCGCGGACCTCAAGGGGCTCGGCGTTCCGGCAGGCCCCGGAATGGGCAGGCTCCTGAAACAACTCGAGGAAGAGTGGATCGAGGCCGACTTCAGGCCCGGGCGCGACGCGCTGCTCGAGCGCGCCGCAAAGGTCGGTTCAAACGACTAGGCCGCGCTGCGGGCCTTCTCGATGCGCGAGCGGATCGCTTCGATCATGGTTTCGCGAATGATCGTCTCGCCATGCGTCTGGCGCATGTGCTCGGCGGCGCGGCGGATGATTTCGGCCTCGTCCTCATGCCGCGTATGCCAGTCGCAGCCGGGGACGAGCGAGCCACAGAAAAATTCCTTCACGGGTTCCTCCTTCTCTTCCTGTTGCCTGGCGCATCATCATAGCACGGAAGCGGCAAGATGGGGATGGCCGCGGTGGAAGGCCGCTCGCGGCCGCGCCTTCCACCGCAGACCCCGGCATGATCGCTGCAAGACCGGCTCCCGCCCTTCGCGATCATGCCCGGAGTGTCACTTGACGATCACGACCTGGTCGACGGTCCTCGTGGTGCCCTTCATCTCCCAGTTGATCGACACCTTTTCGCCGGCCTTCAGGCCGGGATCCTTGAAGACCTTCGGCAGCATGTAGACCGTGCCGTCGGTCAGAGTCAGCGACTGTGCCTTGGCGTCATAGGCCTTGATGGTGCCCGTCGCGTGCTGCTGGGTGGCGGCGAAGGACAGGGCGGAGGTGGCGAGAAGGGCAGCGGCGGCTGCCGGGACAAGAAGCTTGCGCATGGCAGGCTCTCCTGGATTGGCGGGACGCCGGTCCGATCGCTCGAAACCGGTTTGTGTCCCGCGTCGGTGCGGGCCGTCCGGACACGTCGCGTCGCGGTCTTGGGGGCAAGTCCGCCGGCGTGTTCCGGCCCGGGCCTAGAGATAGTCGTCCCGCAGCCGGTGGCCATTAGACGAAAAAGAAAGTCCGGGACGCGCCCGCCGACACAATCGCGATCGAATTCGCGGCTTTGCGGCACGAATTTGGCGGGCCGGATTGCGGCTATGCGCCGCAAGGCGGTCACTGCTTCTTGGGCTTCTTCGGCTTGAACTTCTTGGGCTTCTGTCCCGGCCGATCCTTCGGCGCTGCGGCGGGGCGCGCCGGGGCGTGCGCGTATGGACCCTTGCGATGCGGCTTCTTGGGACGGAAACCCGCCGGCCGTTCCGGCTGTCCGCCGTCTTCCGAACGCTGGATGACGACACCCTTTTCGACCGGCCCGCGGCCGACGGCGGCGGCGAAGGCGTCGGCCCGGTCGGCGGCGATCTCGAAGCGCGACTCCGTGTCGAGGATGCGGATCGAGCCGATCTCTCGCCGGGTGACGTTGCCCGCCTTGCAGATCAGCGGCAGGAGCCAGCGCGGCTCGGCGCGATGCTTGCGGCCGAGCGAGACGGTGAACCACGCGCCGTTCTCGAAGCGCGCGTCGGGGCGCTCGCCCTTCGACGCATCGAAGGCCGGGGGTGCGGCTTCCGACAGTTCCTCGGCCGCGGGCCGAGAGGCGAGCTGCTGGCGCAGATAGGCAAGCGCGACCTGTTCGGGGCCGTGCGCCGCCAGCAGGTCGCGGACGAACTCGGCTTCCTCCTCAACCGGCGCCTGGCTGAGCGCGGGGTCGGCCATGATGCGCTCGCGGTTGCGCGCGTCGATCTCGGCCGGTCCGGGGGCGGGCTGGGACACGGCCGCGAGCTTTGCCAGCTTCAGCAGGCGGGCGGCGCTGCCGCGCCGGTGGTAGGGCACGATCAGCGCGCAGACGCCCTTGCGCCCGGCGCGGCCGGTGCGGCCCGAGCGGTGCAGCAGCGTCTCGGGGTTCGACGGCAGGTCGGCATGGATGACGAGGTCGAGGCTCGGCAGGTCGATGCCGCGCGCGGCGACGTCGGTGGCGACGCAGACGCGGGCGCGCCCGTCGCGCATCGCCTGCAGCGCGTTCGAGCGTTCGGCCTGGCTGAGCTCGCCGGACAGCGCGACGACGGAAAAGCCGCGATTGCCGAGCCTTGCGGCAAGATGCTTCACGGCCTCCCGGGTTGCGCAGAACACCATCGTGCTGGTCGCATCGAAATAGAGCAGCGTGTTGATGATGGCATTCTCGCGCTCGGCCGGCGCGACAAGGATGGTGCGGTATTCGATGTCGTCGTGCTGGCGGCTTTCGCCGGCGGCGGTGATGCGCAGCGCGTCGCGCTGGAAACGCTTGGCGAGTTCCGCGATCTGCCGCGGTACGGTCGCCGAGAACATCAGCGTGCGGCGCTCCTGCGGTGCGGCGGCGAGGATGAACTCGAGATCCTCGCGAAACCCGAGGTCGAGCATCTCGTCGGCCTCGTCGAGGACGACGGCGCCGAGCTCCGAAATATCGAGTGAACCGCGCGTGATATGGTCGCGCAGGCGGCCGGGCGTGCCGACGACAATATGCGCGCCGTCGTCAAGCGCGCGCCGTTCCTTGCGCATGTCCATGCCGCCGACGCAGGAACCGATGCGGGCGCCGGCGTCGCGGTAGAGCCATTCCAGCTCGCGGCGCACCTGGATGGCCAGTTCGCGCGTCGGCGCGATGACGAGGCCGCGCGGCGCGCCGGGCGGACCGAAACGCTCCGCCTCGCCAAGCAGCGTCGGTGCGATGGCGATGCCGAAGGCGACCGTCTTGCCGGAGCCGGTCTGCGCGGAGACGAGGAGGTCGGCGCCATCGGCCTCCGGGGCCAGCACGGCCGCCTGCACGGCGGTCAGCGTGTCATAACCACGCGCCGCAAGCGCCCCGGCCAGCGCCGGAACCATGTTTGCTGAGATCGTCACGGGAGTTCTTTCTTTGGGTCGGTCGGGCGGCCGCAATGCATGGATGCCGCGCCTCGATGCTGCGCATCCCCTAGACGCTGGCGTCTGGCGCGTCAATGCAAGCGGCCTCCGTCAGGCCCCGCGTGCTTGCGGCGGCCTGGACGAGATCAGGGCCATTTCACCGTCGGGGGCAGGCTGGAGAGGATAGACAGGACATTGCCGCCGGTCTTCAGCCCGAAGATGGTGCCGCGGTCATAGAGCAGGTTGAACTCCGCGTAGCGGCCGCGCCGCACCAGTTGTTCTTCGCGATCGGCTTCGGTCCATGGCTGGTCGAAATTGCGGCGCACCAGGGCGTCGTAGATGTCGAGGAAGCTCAGCCCGGTGTCCTGCACGAAGGCGAAGTCGGCGTCCCAGCCGCCCTTTTCGTCGGCCGAGTGCTGCCAGTCGAAGAAAGTTCCGCCAATGCCGCGCGGTTCGTTGCGGTGCGGCAGGAAGAAGTACTCGTCGCACCAGGCCTTCAGCCGCGCATAGTCGGCGACGGCGGGGTGGCGCTCGCAGCTTGTGCGCATGGCCGCATGGAAGGCGACGCTGTCGGCATCCTCCTGGGTGCGGCGGCGATCGAGGACCGGCGTCAGGTCGGCGCCGCCGCCGAACCACCAGCGCGATGTCACCACCATGCGCGTGTTCATGTGCACGGCCGGCACGTTGGGATTCCAGGGATGCACGATCAGCGAGATGCCCGACGCCCAGAAGCGCGGATCTTCCTCGGCGCCGGGGATCTGCTTGCGGAACTCGGGCGAGAACTCGCCATGCACCGTCGAGGTGTGGACGCCGGCCTTCTCGAAGACGCGGCCGTGCAGGATCGACATGGTTCCGCCGCCGCCCTTGCCTTCGTCGCGCAGCCACGGGGTGCGCTCGAAGCGGCCGGCCGCGCCGGCGGACTGTCGGAGCGTCACGTCGTCCTCGATCTTCTCGAAACCGGTGCAGATGCGGTCGCGCAGCGTCTCGAACCAAAGGCGCGCGCGCTCCTTGCGCTCTTCGATGTCTGCCGGCAGTCCGGCGGCGATTTCGGGTCGGCGTTCCATGGGCGCTCCAGAAGGTTCTGACGAGGACCGGTCCTTTTCGGAGGATGCCTAGGGCGTTTTGGTCGGCCGGTCGATGCGCCACATCGACACTGCGACCAGCCTGCCGCCTGCCGCAGGGGAAATCCGGTGCTTCTCCTCGGCGTCGAAAGCCTCTAGTCTGGCCGATGGAAGGGTCAAGGAATCGGTGCATGCGCACACCCGCCAGACCGCCCCTGGACGGCCTGCGGAAGCGACTTGAACGCTCCCGCGCCGAAAACGGTTCGAAATCGCGCGACGGCTTCCTGCGCGAGACCTTCGTATTGCCGCGCAATGCCGCCCGCGACAAGGCGCGGGAATGGTTCGACCGCTGGCCGAAGCAGGCCTATTGGACCGAGATCGAGAGTTGGTTCGAGCGGCCGGGCGACGTGATCGAGTTCACGATCCGCAGGCTGCCGGTGGCGGACTAGCCTGCCCGCGGCGCCAGCCGCCTGGCGCCTGACCCCTGTTCGCCGAGCCTGTCGCCGGGGTTGCGCAGCGGGCACCTGTCGATCGACATGCAGCCGCAGCCGATGCAGTCGGTCAGGCCGTCGCGCAGGTCGGTCAGTTGCCGGATCCGGCGGTCGAGGTCGTCGCGCCAGGCGGTCGACAGCGCCGCCCAGTCTTGGCGCGTCGGCGTGCGCCCGTCGGGCAGCGAATCGAGCGCCGCGGCGATGGCGGCTAGCGGGATGCCGACCTCTTGCGCGATGCGGATCACGGCGATGCGGCGCAGCACGTCGCGGCCGTAGCGGCGCTGGTTGCCGACGGTGCGGTTCGAACGGATCAGGCCACGCCGCTCGTAAAAATGCAGCGTGGAGACCGCAACGCCCGCGCGCCGCGCGACTTCGCCGACCGTCAGTTCCTTTTGCATGGCCGCTTGACCTCAAGTTTGGTTGAGGTCGTAGCAGCTGTCTCCGGGACGTGCAAACCGGGAGAGAGCCATGCCGATATCCGACCGAGAATTCGCCATTCCGACGCCGAGGTCTGCCAGGCTCCAGGCCCTGTGCGACGTCGTCGCGGGCGCCGGCAGCCTAGCCGAGTTGGCGCGCTGCCTCGCCGGCGGCCATGGCGGCGGACAGTGCGAGGTTGAGGCTGCGGCCGCCGCCCGGCATCGGGATGAGCAGGCGCCGATCTGCCCGGTCGTGGACATGCGCCGGCACGCCGGCCGATTCGCGGCCGAAGAGGAGCACGTCACCGTCCGCATAGGCGAAATCCGTGTAGGGCAGGGCGGCCGTCGTCGAGAACAGAACCAGCCGCCGCGCCTCGCCGCGCCGCCATTGCTCGAAGCGGTCGAAGTCGAGATGCCGGGTGAGCGCCGCCATTTCGAGATAATCCATGCCGGCGCGCCTGAGGTTGCGGTCGGAGAGGTCGAAGCCGGCAGGCTCGATGATGTCGACGCCGACGCCGAGGCAGGCGGCCAGCCGCAGGATGGCACCGGTGTTGCCGGCGATGTCGGGCTGGTAGAGCGCGATGCGGAAGTTCGCCACGGGGCTCACCGGGTGCGAGTTGCATGATGGCCACAGTCGTCAGGAGAGCGATGCGGCGCGGCCATTCGGAGTGGCTTTCGCTGCGGAATGCGGCTATAGGGGCGGCGTTGTCAACTCGAACCAGCGGAGGCGGATATGGAATTCATGATGACCGTAGATATCCACCGCCCCATTCGATGGGGTTTCGCCTGAGGGCGGAATCGGTTCGACGCTTTAGACACTTCCAAAAAGCCGATCGCGGATTCCGCCGGAAACCTTTCCCGGTTCTCCAAGGATTCTTGCGATGTTTTTCAGGTCCCACCGCGGACGCCGTGATCCGCACTTCTTGCCGATAAGAGACTACGAAGACCCGATCAGGCTGGACGATACGCGTCTTGACGCGTGGGCGACGGCGCTCGGTGACCCGCGCACGCCGCGCTACCGCCCGCGGTCGCGGTCGCATCCGGGCAGGCTGCCGGATGTTGACTT
The DNA here is from genome assembly GCF_040813675.1 of Mesorhizobium marinum. NCBI lineage: Bacteria > Pseudomonadati > Pseudomonadota > Alphaproteobacteria > Hyphomicrobiales > Phyllobacteriaceae > Mesorhizobium > Mesorhizobium marinum. The sequence goes on from NZ_JBFOCI010000001.1 coordinate 238,671, forward strand.
CGCCCGCGCGGTGCAGCGCCCCGGGATGTTCGCACGGCTGGCCGGGCTGGTTGCCGAGCGCTTGCGCGGTGACGCCGGGCAGGCGGAGGCCGCCGTCCCGGCCAGCGAAAGCACGCCACTCGGCGAATCCGGTCGAAAGCCTTATGTATGGGTTCTCGACCAGGAAGCGGATCTGGCCAGACCCCGTGAGCCCGACGGCTCGCAAGACACGAGCCGCGCGGCCTGAGCGTCGCGCGGCGTATCGATACCGAATTCCTTGAAAGAGCATTGCATGTTCCGCTGGTTTGAAAATCGCCTCGATCCGTTCCCGGCCATGGAGCCGGTGGAGCCGCCGAAGACGCTGGTCGCATTCTGCATCCACTACACGCGGGGGACGTGGCCCTACATCGCGGCCGCCGGGCTGCTGATCTCGGCGATCGCCATCGCCGAGGTCTGGATGTTCGGCTTCCTGGGCTCGATCGTCGACTGGCTGTCGGCGCAGAACCGCGAGACGTTCCTCCAGACGGAGTTCTGGAAGCTGGCGGGCATGGCGCTGGTCGTCGTGGTGGTGCTGCCCGGCATGGCCCTGCTGCAGTCGCTGTTCCATCAGCAGACCCTGATGGGCAACTATCCCATGCGCATCCGCTGGGACGTGCATCGCTACCTGCTCAAGCAGTCGATGACCTTCTACCAGGACGAGTTCGCCGGCCGCATCGCCACCAAGCTGATGCAGACGGCGCTCGCCGTGCGCGAATGCGTGATCAAGCTGATCGACGTCCTGAACTACGTGATCGTCTACTTCATCGGCATGCTCTTCATCGTCGGTTCGTCGGACTGGCGGCTGGCCGCGCCGCTCGTCGCCTGGCTGATCTGCTACGTGCTCCTGCTCCGCTACTACATTCCCCGCCTCGGCAGGGTTGCCGAGCAGCAGGCTGACGCGCGTTCGATGATGACGGGCCGCGTCGTCGACAGCTACACCAACATCCAGACGGTCAAGCTGTTCAGCCATGCGCGGCGTGAGGCGACCTATGCGCGGGAAGGCATGGGCGAGTTCCTGCAGACGGTCCATCGCTCTATGCGACTGGTCACCACGCTCTACGGCCTGCTTTACCTGATGAACTCGCTGCTCCTGTTCGCGGTCAGCGCGATGTCGATCTGGCTGTGGCTCGGCGATGCGGTCAGCATCGGCGCGGTTGCCGTTGTCATCGGCCTGGTGCTCCGGCTCTGGGGCATGTCGCAGTGGATCATGTGGGAGATGTCGGCGCTGTTCGAGAACATCGGCACCGTGCAGGACGGCATCGGCTCGATCTCGCTGCCGCGACTGGTCGAGGACCGGCCGGACGCCAAGGAGATCGTCGTCGGCGACGGCGCGATCGAGTACCGCAACATCGGCTTCCACTACGGCAAGGGCAAGGGCGTCATAGAGGACCTCTCGCTGACCATCCGGCCGGGCGAGAAGGTCGGCATCGTCGGCCGCTCGGGCGCGGGAAAATCCACGCTGGTCAACCTGCTGCTGCGCTTCTATGACCTCGAGAAGGGGGCGATCCTGATCGACGGCCAGGATATCGGCTCGGTGACGCAGGACAGCCTGCGCGCGCATATCGGCATGGTGACCCAGGACACCTCGCTGCTCCACCGGTCGGTGCGCGAGAACATCCTCTACGGCCGGCCCGACGCGAGCGAGGAGATGATGCTCGAAGCCGCCAAGCGGGCCGAGGCGGTCGAGTTCATCGCGGGACTGACCGACCCCAAGGGCCGGAAGGGGTTCGACGCGCATGTCGGCGAACGCGGCGTGAAGCTGTCCGGCGGACAGCGCCAGCGGATCGCCATCGCGCGCGTCATGCTGAAGGACGCGCCCATCCTGATCCTCGACGAGGCGACCTCGGCGCTGGATTCCGAGGTCGAGGCGGCCATCCAGGAGAATCTCTACCGGCTGATGCAGGACAAGACCGTCATCGCCATCGCCCACCGCCTGTCGACCATCGCGGCGATGGACCGGCTGGTCGTCATGGACGGTGGCCGTGTCGTCGAGGACGGCACGCACGACGAATTGATCGCGCAGGGTGGCCTCTATGCGCAGCTCTGGAGCCGGCAGTCGGGCGGCTTCCTGCTCGACGATGCGGCGGCGGAACCGCAACCGGCCGAGGACATTGCCGCGGAATGACGCTAGGCTTTTGCCAAGTCACCCCCCTCTGCCCTGCCGGGCATCTCCCCCTCAAGGGGGGAGATTGGCAGCTTCGACGTCATCGCTCCTTCCGCAACATTGGCGATTGGCGAAAGTTAGCGCGACAGGAAATCTCCCCCCATGAGGGGGAGATGTCCGGTAGGCCAGAGGGAGGTATCAGACACGAAAACGCCGGCAGGCATCGCGCATGACCGAACGCGATTTCCGGGAAAGGCTGTGGGGCCGGTTCGAAGGCGCGATCGACGCCTTCCACGATACCGACCGCGAGGTGCTGCCGGATACCGCCTGGCAGTTCATCCTCTACTTCGCCCGGCAGGCGAAGGGGCCGTTCCTGCTGCTGTTGACGGTCGGCGGGCTCGCCGGCGCCGTCGATGCCGCGCTCTACTGGTCGGTCGGCTGGCTGATCGACCTGCTGGACTCGTCGAGCCCGCAGACGCTGTTCGCCGAGCACTGGCCGGAACTGCTCGGCCTGCTGGCGCTGCTTCTGGTCGTGCGCACGGCGGTGATGATCGGCTCGACCATTGTCGAGCAGCAGGTCATCGTCCCCGGCTTCTATTCGATGGTGCGCTGGCAATCCTTCCGGCGCGTCATCGAGCAGCCCTACGCCTTCTACCAGAACGATTTCGCCGGCCGGATCGCCACCAAGATCATGCAGGGCGGCGAAGCGGTCGGCGACTTCATCGTCAACGTGCTGCAGACGATGTGGGCGTTCCTGACCTTCATGGTGCTCGCCATCACCATCCTGGCGTCGGTCGATCCATGGATGGGACTGGTCGTGGCGGCGTGGTTCCTGGGCTATGTCGGCATCATCTGGTTCCTGCTGCCGGAAATGCGCAGGGCCGGCCGCGCCACCGCCGACGAACGGTCGGTGTTCAACGGACGGCTGGTCGACGCCTTCACCAACATCATGTCGGTAAAGCTTTTCGACAGCGGACGGCGCGAGCACGCCTATGTGCGCGACGGCCTGGAGAGCTTCCTGGCGGCCGTGGTGCGGCTGACGCGGGCAGTGTCGACGGTGCGCTCGGCGATCGCCTTGCTGAACGGCATCATGATGAGCGCCGTGGCGGCGATCTGCATCATGAAGTGGACCGGCGGCGGTATCTCCACCGGCGCGATCGCCGCGTCGCTCGCGCTGGTGTTCCGGCTCAACCAGATGTCCGGCTGGATGATGTTCAACATCAACGGCCTGGTGCGCAACTACGCCACCGTGCAGGACGCCACTCGAACCATCTCGGTCAGGCCGGCGATCCGCGACGCCGAGGGGGCCGAGGTGATGGCGCGCGCGTCCGGCGACATAAGGCTGGAGAACGTCGGCTTCCACTACGGCAAGGGCGAGGGGGTCATCGAAGGTCTCAACCTGCACATCCGGCCCGGCGAGCGGGTCGCGCTGATCGGGCCTTCGGGCGCCGGCAAGACGACCGTCGTCAACCTGATCCTCCGGCTGTTCGACGTCGAAAGCGGGCGAATCCTGATCGACGGGCAGGACGTGCGTTCGGTGACCCAGGCGTCGCTGCGGGCGCAGTTCGGCGTCGTCAGCCAGGATGCGGTGCTGATGCACCGGGCGATCAGCGAGAACATCGGCTACGGCAAGCCGGGCGCGACGCAGGCGGAGATCGAGGATGCCGCGCTGAGGGCGTCCGCACACGATTTCATCATGGACGTCGCCGATCCGCGGGGGCGCACCGGCTATGAGGCCCAGGTCGGCGAACGCGGCGTCAAGCTGTCGGGCGGCCAGCGGCAGCGAATCGCCATCGCGCGCATGATGCTGAAGGACGCGCCCATCCTGATCCTCGACGAAGCCACGTCGGCGCTGGATTCGGAGGTGGAGGCGGCGATCCAGGACAACCTCTACCGCCTGATGGAAGGAAAGACGGTGATCGCCATCGCGCACCGGCTGTCGACAATCGCCGCGCTCGACCGACTGATCGTGCTCGACGAGGGCCGGATCGTCGAGGAGGGCACGCATGAGACCCTGCTTGCCCGCGGCGGGCTTTATGCGCAATTGTGGAAAAGGCAGTCGGGCGGCTTCCTGGGCGACCGGCTGGCCGCCGAATAGAGCGGGAAAAGCGCTTGTCGCAACGCATGTCGTCCATGTGGCCCGGCCTGCCGGCCGATTCGGGGCTCGACCTGCTCGGCCACGAGATCATGGCCGAGAAGGCCGCGGCGCTCGGCAAGGCGGGAGAGAAGGCGAGGGCGGCGCTGGTCGCGCTCAAGGATGGGCCGGGCGAAGGCGATGACCAGGAAGCGCTCCTTTTGGCGGCGGCGGACGCGGTACAGGCCTACTTCATCCAGCGCGAACTCTGCGGCTTTCGGCGGCATGAAGCGATAATCCGCGAGTACGCGATTCCCAAAGCGGTGCTGGTCCGCCTCGGGGCCCGGCCCCGCGCCGGCGGCTGAGCGGCCGGAGACGGCCGCATTCCCTGGCCGGACGCGCCGACGGACCTTGCCGAAAGCGCCTGAATCGTCGGCTTTGGCGATGCTCCGCGACAATCTGCCCTGCCCCTTGGCAGCGACTGGACAAAAACGACCGTCACGCATAAACCAAACCACGAAATTGCCGGAGGATCTCGCTAGCTCGTTGCCATGCGCAGTCGGGCCGGCGTGTGGTGAGCGAGGGGAACTGCTCTACCGCCGGCGATCATGAGACGAAAGGACGGAGTCCCGTGAGCGCGACCGACACCCACGATCCCACACGCCGCGATTTCCTGTATGTCGCCACCGGCATGGCTGGCGCCGTCGGCGCCGCGGCCGTCGCGTGGCCGTTCATCGACCAGATGCGCCCCGACGCCTCGACGCTGGCGCTGGCCTCTGTCGAGGTGGACGTTTCGCAGGTCAGCCCCGGCATGTCGCTGACGGTCAAGTGGCGCGGCCGTCCCGTCTTCATCCGCAATCGCACGCCGGAGGAAATCGAGGCGGCCAAGAGCGTTCCGCTCGCCGAGCTGAAGGACCCGGTCGCCCGCAACGCGAACCTGCCTTCCGACGCGCCGGCGACCGACAGCGACCGCGCTGCCGGCGAGGGCAAGGAAAACTGGCTGGTGATGGTCGGCGTCTGCACCCATCTGGGCTGCGTGCCGCTCGGCCAGGCAGGCGATTTCGGCGGCTGGTTCTGCCCGTGCCACGGCTCACACTACGACACGGCCGGCCGCATCCGCAAAGGCCCGGCGCCGGAGAACCTTGCCGTGCCGAATTTCGCATTCATATCCGACACCCGCGTCAGGATCGGTTGAGGGGACAAATCCAATGAGCGGTGGACACTCGACCTATTCGCCCAAGACCGGCATCGAGCGCTGGTTCGACGCACGCATGCCGCTGCCGCGGCTGATGCATGATTCCTTCGTTTCCTACCCGGTTCCGCGCAACCTGAACTACGCCTACGCATTCGGCGGTATCCTCGCCCTCATGCTGGCGTCGCAGATCCTGACCGGAATCGTGCTGGCGATGCACTATGTCTCGGACACCGGGCTGGCGTTCCAGTCGGTCGAGAAGATCATGCGCGACGTCAACTCCGGCTGGCTGCTGCGCTACCTGCACTCCAACGGCGCGTCGATGTTCTTCATCGCGGTCTACATCCACATCTTCCGCGGCCTCTACTACGGCTCCTACAAGGCTCCGCGCGAGTTGCTGTGGATCCTCGGCTGCATCATCTACCTCCTGATGATGGCGACCGGCTTCATGGGTTACGTGCTGCCGTGGGGCCAGATGAGCTTCTGGGGCGCCACCGTCATCACCGGCTTCTTCACCGCCATTCCGCTGGTCGGCGACTGGATCCAGCAGCTGCTGCTCGGCGGCTTCGCGGTCGACAACCCGACCCTGAACCGCTTCTTCGCGCTGCACTACCTGCTGCCGTTCATGATCGCCGGCGTCGTCATCCTGCACATCTGGGCGCTGCACGTCGTCGGCCAGACCAACCCGACCGGCATCGAGGTCAAGTCGAAGACCGACACGCTCGCCTTCACGCCTTACGCCACGGTCAAGGACGGGCTGGCGATGGTGGTCTTCCTGATCATGTTCGCCTGGTTCGTGTTCTACATCCCGAACTATCTCGGCCACGCCGACAACTACATCGTCGCCGATCCGCTGAAGACGCCGGCCCACATCGTTCCGGAATGGTACTTCCTGCCGTTCTACGCGATCCTGCGCGCCGTGACCTTCAACATCGGGCCGATCGATTCCAAGCTCGGTGGCGTGCTGGCCATGTTCGGCGCGATCGTGATGCTGTTCCTCGTGCCCTGGCTCGACACCTCGAAGGTGCGCTCGGCGGTCTACCGCCCCTGGTACAGGATCTTCTTCTGGATATTCGCGGCGAACGCCATCTTCCTGGGCTGGCTCGGCTCCAAGCCGGCCGAGGGCTGGTACATCCCGGCGATGCAGATTTCGACGCTGATCTACTTTGCCTTCTTCATCGTTGTGATGCCGCTGCTCGGCCTGATCGAGAAGCCGCGTCGCCTGCCGAACTCGATCACCGAGGCCGTGCTGGCGAAGAGCAAGGGCGGGGCCGGGCATCCCGAAGGCGCGACCGCCGCGCCGGCGGACAAAGGCTGAGCGGACCGGAAAGCGTGAGAGGGATATTTCCGATGAACAGGATTCTCAGCGTTCTGGCCGCCGCGGGCCTGGTGATGAGTGGCGCGATCGGCATCGCAGCGGCAGCCGGCGAGGGCGGCCATAGCGAGGCCGAGCCGACACACTTCCCCATCCTGCCGCCGGTCGAGGAGGAATGGTCCTTCGCAGGCCCGTTCGGTACCTATGACCGCGCACAACTGCAGCGCGGCCTGAAGGTCTACAAGGAAGTCTGCTCGGCCTGCCACTCGATGCAGCTCGTTGCGTTCCGCACGCTCCATGACCTCGGCTATTCCGAGGCCCAGGTGAAGGCGTTCGCGGCCGAATACACGGTCCAGGACGGCCCCAATGCCGATGGCGAGATGTTCGAGCGCCCGGCCATCCCGTCGGACTACTTCCCGTCGCCGTTCGCCAACCACGAGGCAGCCGCCGCCGCCAACAACGGCGCCGCTCCGCCGGACTTCTCGCTGATCGCCAAGGCGCGCGGCGTAACCCGCGGCTTCCCGACCTTCGTGTACGACATCTTCACGCAGTACGCAGAGGGTGGCCCCGACTACATCCATTCGCTGCTGACCGGATACGGCAAGGAGCCGCCGGCCGGCATGCAGATCGCCGAGGGCACGCACTACAACCCCTACTTCATCGGTGGCAAGTCGCTGGCCATGGCCGCTCCGCTGTCCGACGACCAGGTGACCTACGACGACGGCAGCCCGCAGACCGTCGATCAGTATTCGCGCGACGTCTCCGCCTTCCTGATGTGGGCTGCCGAGCCGCACCTGGAGAGCCGCAAGAAGACCGGCTTCAGCGTCATGGTCTTCCTGATCCTCTTCGGCGGCCTGGTCTATGCGACCAAGCGCAAGGTCTGGTCGAACGTCGCTCACTGAGCGGGACGGCCATCGAATTGAGAAAGGGCGCGGCATGCGCCCTTTTCTTTTGCCGCCTGTGCCGGCAAAACTAGGGGGCGCTGGGGCCGATCCGATGAAAACCACCCTCGAAGACACGCTGCTCGCGTCGATCCGGACCATTCCGGACTACCCGAAGCCGGGCATCCTGTTCCGCGACATCACCACGCTGCTCGGCAATGCGCGCGCCTTCCGGCGGGCGATCGACGAGCTGGTGCATCCCTATGTCGGCCTGAAGGTCGACAAGATCGCCGGGATCGAGGCGCGGGGCTTCATCCTGGGAGGTGCGATCGCGCACCAGCTTTCGGCCGGCTTCGTTCCGATCCGCAAGAAGGGCAAGCTGCCGCACGAGACGGTGCGCGTCGCCTACAGCCTGGAATACGGGCTGGACGAGATGGAGATGCACAAGGACGCGGTGGCGCCGGGCGAGAAGGTCATCCTCGTCGACGACCTGATCGCCACCGGCGGCACGGCAGAAGGCGCCGTGAAGCTGCTCAGCCAGATGGGCGCGGACATCGTCGCGGCGTGCTTCGTGATCGACCTGCCGGATCTCGGCGGGCGCAGGAAGCTTGAAAATCTCGGCGTTGACGTGCGGACGCTGATCGCCTTCGAGGGGCACTGAGGGCCGCAGGACGCGGGTTCGGTTGCCGCGCCCCAGAGTGCGGCCGGCTGCCTCAATCCACCTTGACCAGCACTGCGCTGTCGAACTCGATGACCTTGTCGCCCTTGGAATCGATACCTTCGGCACGCACGGTAAGCACCCGCCAGCCCGGCCGGGAGGCGATGGCGCGGTGCGACAGGGCGGTCCGGCTGTAGGCGATGGTTTCGCCGGCGTAGACGGGCTTCAGCCATTTCAGGCCGGTGATCCCCGGCGACGGCCCGAACTCGGGGGCGGGGCCTTCGCCGGCCCATGCCTTGCCGGGCGTGGCCAGGTTGCGCTTCATCCACGCGGCGGCGGTATGCCAGCCGGAAGCGCAAAGGCCGCCAAAAACGCTGTTCTTGGCAGCCTGCTCGTCCAGGTGGAAGGGCTGCGGGTCGTATTTTCTGGCGAAGGCCTTGATGCCGTCGGCGTCGAAGGTGTGGGCGCCGAGCGGAACGGCGACGCCGATCTCGAAGAATGCGTCGAGCGCGGGATCGTGCGTCATGCCGCTGCCCCGCGCTTGAGGAACATGCCGGTGTTTTCCAGCTCGAGGACGGTCTCGCCGCGCTGGTTGATCAGTTCGGAGCGCATCGTCACGAGGCCGAGGGTCGGTCTCGACTTGGAAAGGCGGGTCGCGACGATGGTGGCCTGGCCGCTCAGCCGGTCGCCGGCGAGCACCGGCTTCTTCCACCGGATGTGATCGACGCCCGGTGCGCCCTGCGAGGTCGAGTCGAGCAGGATCGCGTCGCAGAGCAGCCGCATGAACATCGAGCAGGTGTGCCAGCCCGACGCCGACAGGCCGCCGAGGATGCTGGCCTGCCCGGCTGACTCGTCGAGGTGCATCGGCTGCGGATCGAACTCGCTTGCGAAATCGACGATCTCGGCTGCGGTGACGTCCTTGGCGCCGAGGTCGATCGTGACGCCTTCGGCGAAATCCTCGAAGGCCCATTTCCTGGCAATTGCCGGAGCGATCTTGTCCATCGGCATCCTGTTCAAGCTTGTACGATAATTTGAACCGGCTTCACGGGCGACGCAAGGGCGACAGCCGCCGCCGTCGCCTGTCAGGTGTTGAACTTGAACAGCATCACGTCGCCGTCCTGGACGATGTATTCCTTGCCTTCGTCGCGCGCCTTGCCGGCCTCCTTGGCCGCCACCTCGCCGCCGAGCGTGACGAAATCGTCATAGGCGATGGTCTGGGCGCGGATGAAGCCGCGCTCGAAGTCGGTGTGGATGACGCCGGCAGCACCCGGAGCCTTGGTGCCCTTGCTGATCGTCCAGGCCCGCGTCTCCTTAGGCCCGGCGGTGAAATAGGTGATCAGGTTGAGCAGTTCGTAGCCGGCGCGGATCAGCTTGTCCAAGCCCGGCTCGTCCAGACCCATGGATGCCAGGAACTCCAGTTCCTCGTCGTCCGGAAGCTGTGCGACCTCGGCCTCGATCGCCGCCGAGATGACGACGGTGCGCGCGCCCTGCGCCTCGGCCATCTTCTCGACGGCCTTCGTATGGTCGTTGCCGGTTGCGGCGTCCTTCTCTGCGACGTTGCAGACATAGAGGACGGGATGCGCGGTCAGCAGGTTGAGGCCCTGCAGGATGCGCAGGTCCTCGATTGCGATACCCTTCAGCATGACGCGCGCCGGCTTGCCGTCCTGCAGCAGCGCCAGCGCCTGCTCCATTACCGGCAGCACCGTCATGGACTCCTTGTCCTTCGCCTGCGCGCGCTTGCGCACGTTGACGATGCGGCGCTCCAGGCTCTCGAGGTCGGACAGCATCAGCTCGGTCTCGACCGTATCGGCGTCGGCGACCGGGTCGATGCGGCCCTCGACATGGGTGATGTCGTCATCCTCGAAGCAGCGCAGCACATGCACGATGGCGTCGACCTCGCGGATGTTGGCGAGGAACTGGTTGCCGAGCCCTTCGCCCTTGGAGGCGCCGCGCACGAGGCCGGCGATGTCGACGAAGGAGATGCGGGTCGGGATGATCTCCTTGGATCCGGCGATCCCGGCGATCTTCTTCAGGCGGGGGTCGGGCACCGCAACCTCGCCGGTGTTCGGCTCGATGGTGCAGAAGGGATAGTTGGCGGCCTGCGCGGCAGCCGTGCGCGTCAGCGCGTTGAAGAGGGTCGACTTGCCGACGTTCGGCAGGCCGACGATGCCGCATTTGAAGCCCATGGTGGTGCAGTCCTATCGGGAGATCAGAATTTGCTCAGGGCTATGGGCGAAAGGATCGACGATCGTCAAGGTGTCGATGCGCTGCCCGTCCTGCAAATCCTCGGAGAGGAAGTGCGTGCAGCCAAGCTGGATCGCGGATGCGAGCAGCAGGCAGTCCCACCAGGAATAGCCGTAGCGGAGGTGAATCGCCCGCGCCGCCGCAACTGTTTCGCTGTCGATCGGCGCCGATCCCCAAACCAGGATATCGTCAACCAGACTGAAGACGATGTCCGGGCTGATGTCGCGACGCTTCCGAAGGACGACGTCTGCAAATTCGTTGGCGACTTGCAGATTTGTCTTGCCAAGGCGCCGCGCGCCAAGAGCGACTAGCCATGACCGGCAAGCCGCCTGCTTCTCCGGCAGCCGGACGTCATGGGCGTAGAAGTAGATGTTGGTGTCAACGAATACCACTCTGCCAGCCCCGCAGGTTGCGTTCCTCGGCTCTGGGCATCCGGCCATCGCCAGAAATATTCAAGGGGGGACCTGCCAGAAAACGCTCGATAGCATCTAGTTGCACGTTGCGGTCGGGGGCATGGCCGCGAGCGTCACCCGCAATCTTCTCCCGCGCCGCTTCCGCCAGGAACTTGGAAACGCTCTTGCCAGCCTTTGCCGCTGCAACCCTGGTCAGGTGCGCCAGTTCATCGTCCATCGAGATCGTGACGTTTTTCATATCCAGCTCCACGAAAACACGAACTTCGTGTTTTCGTGATTTAACCCCCGAAGGTCGCAGTTTCAAGATTGCGATGGGGGTCGACGATATGCGCGCGACCTTTGCGCCGGCGGAGCCCTGCCGGCGACGTTTCCACTACCTTCGCGTTGGACGGGCCGGCCGTCAGTTCTTGTCGCCGCCGAGAAGCTTCTTCAGCATGGCGGCCATGGGGCCGGTTTCGGGGAGCTTGACCTGGGGCTTTTGCGGCCTGGCCTGGCGGATGTGGCTCTGCTGTGGCCTGGCCTTGGGCTGCTTCGGCGGCGGACGGTCGTCCTCGCCGGTCGGCTGCAGCCTGTCCCGCAAAGCAAGCGTCACCTTGTTCATGAAGCCGTTCTCGTCGCCCCCGGCTACCAGGGCGGCATGGTCCGCGATGCTGTCGAGCAGGACATCCAGCCATTCGCGGTCGGCCTTGGCGAAGTCGCCGAGCACATGCCCGTGCACCATTTCCCTGGCCCCGGGATGGCCGACGCCGATGCGCACGCGGCGGTAGTCCTTGCCGATATGCTGGTCGAGCGAGCGGATGCCGTTGTGGCCCGCAGAGCCGCCGCCAGTCTTGACCCTGACCTTGCCGGCCGGCAGTTCGATCTCGTCGTAGAAGACGGTCACAGCCGAGGGATCGAGCTTGTAAAAGCGCAGCGCCTCGCCGACCGACTGGCCGGACAGGTTCATGAAGGTCTGCGGCTTGACCAGCAGCACCTTCTCGCCGCCGATCCTGCCCTCGGCGATCTCGGCCTGGAACTTTCGCGTCCAGGGCGAAAAGGAATGGCGGCGGGCAATCGCGTCCGCCGCCATGAAACCGACATTGTGCCGGTTGTTCGCGTATTTCGCGCCAGGATTGCCGAGACCTGCAAAAAGCAGCATCGATCCGGTCCTCCGGGGCGCGAAATCCTTACTTCTCTTCGGCTTCCGCCTTGTCCTCGGCCTCTTCGGCCTCGGCCGTCTCGGTCGTTTCCGGCTTCATCGCCGCCGAACCGGCGATCGTCGCGATGGTGAAGTCGCGGTCGGCGATGACCGGCTTGACGCCGGCCGGCAGCTTGACTGCCGAGATGTGGATCGAATCGCCGATTTCGGCGCCGGCGAGATCGACGGTGATGAACTCCGGGATCGCATTGGCCGGGCAGTGGAACTCGACCTCGTGGCGCACGATGTTCAGGACACCGCCGCGCTTGATGCCGGGCGACTTCTCCTCGTTGATGAAGTGCACGGGAACGTCGACGTTCACCTCGGTGTTCTTGCCGACGCGCAGGAAGTCGACATGCATCGGGAAGTCGCGGACCGGGTCGAGCTGATAGTCCTTCGGCAGGACCTGGATCTTCTTGCCGCCGACGTCGATCGTGGCGACCGTGGTCAGGAACCCGCCGCCGTGGATCTTGTAGAAGATGTCCTTGTAGGACAGGGCGATGGCCAGGGGAGGCTGCTTGTCGCCGTAGATGACTGCAGGCACTTTACCGTCGCGGCGAACTGCACGGGCGGACCCCTTACCGACCTGTTCGCGCGCTTCGGCCTTGAGCTCGTACGTATCGTGGCTCATGGCTTTTCCTTTCGCGTTGCTGGAGCATTTCCGTCGCCGCCGGAGCGGTCTGCCGAAAATGTCGAAAGCCGCGAATTCGCGGCCCTCGTCCGCGTTGCCTCCAAGGGTGTCTACGCGGGTGGCGGTCCTATAGCGGAAGGTGGCGAACGGCGCAAGACGGGCGATTCGCGTCCTGGCAGCCTGCAAAAGCGGCTGTGGCCGCTCGCATCCGCCGCCAGCCTTGTCTATCACGCCGGAAGTCTTGAGGTCACGGTCCGGCGCAGCGGATGCACGAACTTGTTCCGGTCAATCTGTCGGCGGGCAGCCTCGCGGTGCTTGCGGTCACCGCGCTGGTGGCCGGATGCGCACGGGGATTCTCGGGATTTGGCGGCGCTCTCATCTTCGTGCCGATCGCCAGCTCGATCATCGGGCCGAAGCTGGCCGTGCCGCTGCTGCTGATCGTCGACCTCGTGCTGACGCCGGCCCTCATCCCCAAGGCATGGCGCAACGCGGACCGCGCCAATGTCGGTTTGATGGCGGCGGGCGCGGCGCTCGGCGTCCCGGTGGGCACCTACCTGCTGACCCATGTCGACGGCATCGTCATCCGCTGGGCGATCGTCGGTATCGTCGTCGCACTGCTTGCGCTCTTGATGTCGGGATGGCGCTATCACGGTCGCCCGCATGCCGGTCTGACCGGCGCGGTCGGGCTCCTGTCGGGCCTGTTCTCCGGTGCGGCCCAGGTCGGCGGCCCGCCGGTCGTCGCCTACTGGCTGGGCGCGGCCATCTCGCCGCAGACGGTCCGCGCCAACATCGTGCTCTATTTCGCGATTTCGAGCGTGCTGTCGGTCGCGGCCTACCTGACGGCGGGAATTATCACGCCGGAATCGGTAACGCTGTCTATGATCATCGGCCCCTCGTTCGGCTTCGGACTGTTCGCCGGGGCGCGCCTGTTCAGCCGCGCCAACGAGGCCGTTTTCAGGCGCACCTGCTACAGCCTGATCGCCGCGGCCGCCATCATCAGCCTGCCGGTCCTGGACGGCGTCCTTCGGTGATTGAAGCAGCGCGCGCTTTCAAATAGAATTCGCAAGTCGGGGGCATGGTGGACTCCCCGTGAGGCCGGATGGCCCAAGTTCCGCCTTCGCAGGACTGTGCGGAGGAAAGCCATGCCCAGGATGATCTCATCGCAAGAATTGATCCGCCTCGTCGGCGCCGAAAAATGCCCGCTGATCGTTGACGTGCGCCGAGACACGGTCTTCGCCGAGGCGCCGACACGAATCGCGGCCAGCCTCTGGCGCGACCACACGAAAGTCGATCAATGGCTGCCCCTGTTGCCCGGGGGACGCCGGATCGTCGTCTATTGCGCCCACGGGCACAAAGTCAGCGAGATCGCGCTGGCGAGGCTGCGCGCCGCCGGCGCGGATGCGCTGATGCTCGAAGGCGGGATCGATGCATGGGAGGAGGCGGGTGGTGCTGGCGCGAACCGCGCCCGGACTGGACCCGGCAACGCAGCGCCCGAGCGAATGGGTGACGCGGACGCGGCCGAAAATCGACCGCATCGCCTGCCCCTGGCTGATCCGGCGTTTCATCGATCCGCTCGCGGTCGTTCATTTCGTCGCGGCGGAATGGGTCGGGGACGTCGCAGACGAGATCGGCGCCATCCCCTTCGACATCGCGGGCGTTGACTATTCGCACCGCGCCGACGAATGCACCTTCGACACGCTGCTGTCGGAGTTCCGCCTGACGGATCCCGCTCTCCTGCACCTTGCCCGCATCGTGCGGGGAGCCGACACGGCGCGGCTTGATCTTGAGCCGCAGGCCGCGGGACTTCTTGCCCTGTCGCTTGGCCTTTCGGCCGTCGAGGACGACGATCACGCACAACTGGAGAAGGGGATGATCGTGTACGACGGGCTCTACGGCTGGTGTCGGCATGCGAGAGACGAGACGCACAACTGGCCGGCAAGGGCGGCGTGAGATGAACACCAACCTGGAGGGGCCGGCCCCCTCGTTCTCCGAAACGACGCGCGCCTTCGGCCGCATCGGCCTGCTGTCTTTCGGCGGGCCGGCCGGCCAGATCGCGCTGATGCACCGTATCCTGGTCGACGAGAAGCGGTGGCTGGACGAGAAGCGTTTCCTGCATGCGCTGAACTACTGCATGCTCCTGCCGGGGCCGGAAGCCATGCAACTCGCCACCTATGTCGGCTGGCTGCTGCATGGGGTGCGCGGTGGACTCGTGGCCGGGCTGCTTTTCGTTCTGCCGGGTGCGGCCATCATCGTGCTGCTGTCGGCTCTCTACGCCATGCTTGGCCACGTGCCGGTGATTCAGGGACTGCTGTTCGGCCTGAAGGCGGCGGTGCTGGCGGTGGTCCTGGAAGCGTTGATCCGGGTCGCCAGGCGGGCGATCGGCAGCCTGGCCATGGCGCTCATGGCGGTGGCCGCGTTCGTTGCGATCGCCTTCCTGAAGCTGCCGTTTCCCCTGGTGATCGGCGCGGCGGCCCTCGCCGGTGCGCTTGGCCATTTGTCCGGCGGGACCGGAGCAGGGGAGGCGAGACGAATAGACGATGTGGCGGCAATGCCCGAGTGGACCCAGCCGAGCGCGGTGCGTTTCGTGTCGACGCTCGCGGTCTGGCTGGCGATCTGGTTCGGCCCGCTGGTTGCGATCCTGCTGGTTTTTGGCAGGGGCCATGTGTTCGCCGCCGAGGCGGAGTTCTTCTCCAAGATGGCGACAGTCACTTTCGGCGGGGCCTATGCCGTGCTCGCCTATGTCGCCCAGCAGGCGGTCGAGATCCACGGCTGGTTGAAGCCGGACGAGATGCTGACGGGCCTCGGCCTCGCCGAGACGACCCCCGGTCCGCTGATCCTGGTGCTGGTGTTCGTCGGCTTTCTCGGTGGCGCGCGCCTGTCCGGCTGGGAGCCGCTGGCCGGTGGGATGATGGGCGCAGGGGTGACGCTATGGTTCACCTTCGTGCCGTGCTTCCTGTGGATTTTCGTCGGCGCGCCCTATGTCGAGACGCTGCGCGGCGTGCGCTGGCTGGCCGGCGCGCTGGCTGCGGTGACTGCCGCCGTCGTCGGCGTCATCGCAAGCCTGGGGCTCTGGTTTGCAATGCATGTGCTGTTCGCCGGCGTCGGCGATGTCGTGCTTGGTCCGCTGCATCTGCCGATGCCCCGGTTGGCGACGCTTGACGCCGCCGCGGCGCTGATCGCCTTCGGCGCGGGCGTCGCGCTGATCCGCTACAAGGCGAACATGATCGCGGTACTTGTCGTGGCGGCGCTCGCCGGTGTCGCGTGGACGCTGGTCTAGCGCTTCGCCGGCGCGGTCAGTCGAAGAGGCTGGAGACCGATTCTTCGGTCGCGGTCCGCGAGATCGCCTCGCCGATCAGGTCGGCGATGGACACGACGCGGATGTTGGCGGCGGCATCGACGCTGGAGGTCGGCTGGATCGAGTCGGTGATGACCAGTTCCTGCAGCTTGGAGCCGGCGATCCTGGCGACAGCGCCGCCCGACAGTACGCCGTGGGTGATGTAGGCGGTGACGCTGGTCGCGCCGTTGGCAAGCAGGGCGTCGGCCGCGTTGCACAGCGTGCCGCCCGAATCCACGATGTCGTCGATCAGCAGGCAGTCCTTGCCGCGCACGTCGCCGATGATGTTCATCACTTCGGACTCGCCGGGACGCTCGCGCCGCTTGTCGACGATGGAGAGCTGGGCGTCGATGCGCTTGGCGAGCGCGCGCGCCCGCACCACGCCGCCGACGTCGGGCGAGACCACCATGACGTTGGCCAGCTGCTTGTACTTCGCCTTCACGTCGCGGGCCATGACCGGGATCGAGAACAGGTTGTCGGTCGGGATGTCGAAGAAGCCCTGGATCTGGCCGGCGTGGAGATCGAGGGTGAGCACGCGGTCGGCTCCGGCCCGGGCGATCATATTGGCGACCAGCTTGGCCGAGATCGGCGTGCGGCCCGAGGCGCGACGGTCCTGCCGGGCATAGCCGAAATAGGGAATGACCGCCGTGATGCGCCGCGCCGAGGAGCGCATGAACGCATCGATCATGATCAAGAGTTCCATCAGGTGGTCGTTCGTCGGATAGGACGTGGACTGCAGGATGAAGACATCCTCGCCGCGCACGTTCTCCTGGATCTCGACGAAGATTTCCTGGTCCGCGAACCGTCTGACGCTTGCCTTTCCGATCGGGATATTGAGGTAGCGCGCTACTGCCTCGGCCAGCACCCGGTTGGAATTGCCCGCGAAAAGTTTCATGAAGCGTCTCGGCGGTGTTGCCTGGATGATGATCGGGCTTTTAGCGCCAAGCGCCGGCATTGCAAGCGCCAGACAGCAATTAACCCAAAGATTCGACGCCTGCCGCCGTCATCCGGTGCTGCTTGCGAGCCACGAAGTCAGTTGGTCGACCGTCGAATCCGCAATTGCCTGCATGGTTGCCGGCGGCACCGAGGCCCAGCCCTCGCCCTTGCCGGCCGGCGCTTTCTGCTGGCCGTTGATGCGATGGAGCCTGTTTCCGGCCGTGTCGTAGACGTCCCAGACGTAGATGACCGTGGTGCGGCCGCCCTCGGTCAGCGTCGAGAAGTAGCCCTTCAGAACATGGGTGGTCGACGGGTCGGCATTGCCGGCAAGCCTGATGCCGCGCGCCCGCGCGCGCTGGGCAAGCCGCTCGGTCAGCGGCGTGGCGGCGTCGACGGTGGCGCCGACGATCGGGTCGAAGCGCAAGCGGGTGCGCTGGGCGATGCCGGGGTTGAGCGGCGCGCCGGCGCCGGTCGACGCGGTCTGCACGGCCAGGCCGGCCTGCGTTTCCGACTGCAGATCACCCGGCGCGGGCGGCGAGGCAGCGATGGCCGAGGGTTCGAGCACGTCCTGGGTGCTCGAGCAGGCCGTTGCGGCAATCGCGGCAAGCAGCGATCCAGCCAGGAAAGGCAGTCGCTTCATGCCCCGGTCTCCCTCCAACGCGATACTAGACTTTGCTCAGTCAACGAGTTCCCCGAACCGCTCGGCGCTTTCGGGTCCGATGCTTAGCTGACAAATACGTGCAACATCGTCACCGCACGATCAAGTCGAGATCATGGCGCGACAGCGGTTTCGGCTGCGAATCGGTTGTCAGATAGGTGCGCCCCAGCGTCATCGCGGTCTCGGTTTCGGAGTCCATGATGATCATGTGGGCAAACAGCGTCATGCTGGGGGCGATCGGCTCGGGATTGCCCTGGTAGAACATCGGCATGTCCATCCACGCCGGCGCGAAGCGGGCGCCGAGCGAGTAGCCGCAGGCGTTCAGCCGGTGCTTGGTCAGCCCGTGCGCCTCCATGGTGCGGGCGTGGGCGTCGAAGACGTCGCCGAATGTGTTGCCCGGGGTCATCGCCTTCTCGACGGCGACGATGGCGTCCCTGGCCGCCTCGAACAGTTCGAGATGCCGCTTGGACGGCTTGCCGGTCAGGACCGTGCGCATCATGGCGGCATGGTAGTGGTGGAAGACGCCGGCCCATTCCAGCGTGAGCTGGTCGTTCTTGGTGAGCTTGCGGCGACCGGCCTTGTAGCGGCAGAGCAGGGCGTCCGGACCGGAGCCGATGATGAACTCGTTGGCGGGATAGTCGCCGCCGCCGGCGAAGATGGCGCCCTGCATGGCCGCCAGGATCGCCGCCTCGTCGCCGCCCTGCTTGATCAGCGGAAGGGCGGCGTCCAGCGCGTCGTCCGCCAGTTCGGCGGCCCGCTCCGCCTTCTTGACCTCGGCGGGGCTCTTGAACAGCCTGAGGCGGCCGACCATGCCGGACGCGTCGGCGATCTGCCCGAAGGTCTGGAGCTGTTCGTCGAGGCGGCGGCCGTTGAGCGCGGTCAGCCCATGCGTGTCGTACTCTATGCCGATGCGCTTGCCGAGCAGATCGAGGTCGTTGAGGAGGTTGCGCAGGTCGACGGCGGGGTTGGCGCCGTCGCGATCCGTCCAGACCACGATGTTCTCGATGATCGACGTGTGGCGGGCCTGGCGCAGGTCGGCCGAACGGGTGAGCAGAACCATCGAGCCGTCGGACTTCACCACCAACGACTGAAAAAAGCAGAAGCCGAACGTGTCGTAGCCGGTGAGCCAGTACATGCTATCCTGTGCGAACAGCAGAACGGCGTCGAGCTTCTTCTCGGCCATCTCGATCAGCAGCCGGTCGCGCCGGGCGTCGAATTCGGATCGTTCAAAATGCAGGGCCATCAAATCTGCTCCAGGACAATCGCGGAGATGTGCCGGCCATAATCCGATTCGGAGCGATGCGTGGCCCGGCGGTATGAATAGAAGAGATCTTCGTCGGCGTAGGTGCATCGGCCGAGCATGGCGGCCGCCACGCCCGCCGCGGCCAGGCGGTCGACCGTGTAGGCGTTCAGGTTGAACATGGCATGGCCGGGGTTTCTGGACGGCGTGAAGTAGCCGCTGTTGGCGGGATTGGCGGCGACGAAGCGGTCGACGAACTCGGGGCCGACCTCGTAGTTGACGGCGCTGATCGAGGGGCCGAGCACAGCGATAATATTGTCGCGGCGCGCGCCGAGCGTCACCATCGTCGCGATGGTGTTCTCGAGAACGCCGGTGAACGCGCCCTTCCAGCCGGCATGCGCCGCGCCGACGACGCGCGCCTCGGGGTCGGCGAACAGCACGGGGCCGCAATCGGCCGAGGAGGCGCCGACGGCGATGCCCGGCCGGTCGGTGACGATGGCGTCGACCTTCGGCCGGTCGCCCGGGAACGGCTCGCGCGCCACGATGACGTCAGGTGAATGCACCTGGTGGGCCGTCAGCAGGCGGTCGGCGGAGACGCCCATCCACTCGGCGATGCGGCGACGATTCTCGCGCACCAGTTCCTGGTCGTCGGCCGATCCGGAGCCCGTGTTCAGCCCGCGGTACAGGCCCTCCGACACGCCACCCACCCTGGTGAAGAAGCCGTGCCTGATGCCCGCCGGGGCGATCGCGTCGAGCAGCGGGGAACGGAGCGGATCCGGTCGTGTTCTCGTCAGCATGGCCGTCTTGTGCGTTTCGGAAAGGGGTTTCGTCAATACAGGAGCCACCTCCGCGAAACCGGGCGGAGAGTGGGCCAGCGGTCTGGCCAAGTCAACTCGCGCCGGGGAAGGGCGGGGCGTCGACCCCGGTCGGAAGCACGGCGAGCACCTTGAACAAATCCCCCATCTGGTCCGGTCCGGCGAGGCGCTCGACCTCGGATGCGATCTTTTCGCGCGCGGTTTCATCTGCGGCCTGTCCGAGCCGCCCGGCGCGCTCCAGCAGGCCCATGCCGAGCAGGAACTCCGCCTGTGTAGACATCTCGGCCTGCAACCCATGCGCTTGCGCGACGCGGGCCAGTGCCGCGAAGTCGACATGCGAGGTGAGGTCGGCCTGCCCGGGATCGCCGAACACGTCGGCCCCACGATGCCGGCGGACGGCCTGGAAGGTGTCGCCGAAACCGGGCGCGAGATGCCCGTAGTCGAAGAAGATGCCGGCGCCGCCCCGCCGCGCGATGCGGGCCCCGATCATCGCCATCATCGCCTCGCGCACGGGCGCGATCTCGAAGACGGTTCCGTCCGGCTTGCTCGCAGCCCCCGGCGGCAACGCGTCGGCGGCGAGTGTCGCCGTGCCGATCCCGAAGATGAACCCGCCATTGTCGCCGAGCCCGATCGCGCGCTCCAGCCATCTGCCGTCGCGCTTGACGAACTGGCGCAGCGGCAGAGCGTCGAAGATCTCGTTGCCGACGATGAACAGGGGGGCGTCGGGCAGGCTGTCGAGCGTATCGTGCCAGGTGAAGTCGGGGCCGGCGCCGGCAAGCGTCGCGCGCTGCACGGCCGCAAGACGCGGGCTGGCCTCGACCAGCGCAAAGCCCGCTCCCGCGCAGAGGTCGGGCGCGATGCGGCGCAGCGTGCGGGCCATGTCCTTCATCAGGGTGCCGCGCCCCGGCCCGACCTCGGCGACCGTCGCCTCGGGCGGACAGCCGGCGGCGCGCCAGGCTTCGCTAAGCCACACGGCGACCAGTTCGCCGAACATCTGGCTGACTTCCGGCGCCGTGACGAAATCGCCGGCGGCGCCGAAGGGTTCGCGATTCGTGTAGTAGCCGTCCTCGGGATCGAACAGGCAGATCGCCATGTAGTCCGCGACCGAGAGTGGCCCGGCAGCGCGGATCTGTCCGGCGATCCGCTCGGCTAGGCTGTTCATGCCCTGGCGGACTGCGCCGTCTGCGACCTCGAGCGCAGGATGGCCCAGAGGCCGAACAGCACCATCGGCGCCGACAGCACCATGCCCATCGTCAGCCAGCCGCCGGCGAGATAGCCGATATGGGCGTCGGGCTCGCGGAAGAACTCGACGAAAATGCGCGACATGCCGTAGCCGGCAAGGAAGGTGCCGGAGACGCAGCCGGGATTCTTCAGCCTCAGGAAGGTGTGCGTCAGCAATCGCATCGCCAGGAACAGGACGAGCCCTTCGAGCGCGGCTTCATAGAGCTGGCTGGGGTGGCGGGCGAATTCACCAGCGATGCACTGGCCGCCTCCCAACTCTCGAAGACGATCGTTGCAGAAGATGACGCCTGACGGGGCGTCGGTAGGCCTTCCCCAAAGCTCGGCGTTGATGAAATTGGTGACACGGACAAGGCCCAGTCCCACCGGCACGCCGGCGGAGATGACGTCGAACAGCGTCCAGATGCCGATCCCGCGCGAACGGGCGAACAGGATCATGGCGATCGTCACGCCGGCGAAACCGCCATGGAACGACATGCCGCCCTGCCAGACGGCGAAGATGTCGAGTGGATTGGCGAGGTAGCGGGCGAAGTCGTAGAACAGGATGTAGCCGACGCGGCCGCCGAGCACGACGCCGATTGCGGCCCAGACGAGGAAGTCGTCGATGTCCTCCGGCCGCATCGGCTTGACGCCCTCGGGCCACAGCCGCGGGTTGGTGACGAGGCGCCGGCCGTACCACCAGGCAAACAGGATGCCGACGACGTAGCCGACGCCGTACCAGTGGATGGCGAGGGGGCCGATCTGGACGATGACCGGGTCGATGTCGGGGAACGGCAAAGCCGCAAGCGGCAGCATCATGAGGTCGATCACTGGAGGTACTCCGCTCGTCAGTCGGCGCGGACCATGCTGCAGGGGCATGGCGGGGTCAAGGCGGGCGGATCGCCGCGCCGCCAAGGCTTGCATTCCGGCCTTCGCGCCACTAGGTCAAGCGAAGGCGCCACGAGATCCGCCCAGGAGATTTGCGATGTCGACCGGACCCAACCGCATCCTCGACGAATTCGCCAAGCTGTTGACCGACACCGCCGGCGCGGCCCAGGGCGTGCGCCGGGAAGTCGAGACGGCGTTCAGGGCGCAGGCCGAAAAGATGCTGAACTCCATGGATGTCGTGCAGCGCGAGGAGTTCGAGGCGGCGCGTGACATGGCGGTGAAGGCGCGGGCCGAAAACAAGGCGCTTGCCGCAAGGGTAGCCGAGCTTGAGGCGAAAATCGCGGCTCTGACTGGCTCCGCCGGAGGCGATACCAGTCCGGAAACGGCGTCCAAGCCGCGCGCAAAAAAATAATTTCTTAAACTTTTCCACAAAGCCCGATCGGCGAAAAGCGATTGTTCCTGAATCGCTTACCGGGGGTGCGTGAATCTTTGCCGAGAGCGGTTTCCACACCCGCGTAGGGCCTTGCCTCAAAAAGGGGCTGGTCACGCGACTCTGCATCAATAGACTGAATTTGTTGCATGATTCGAAGCCGGGTCATGCAGTGGGGTGTGGGGTCCGGCAGAAGGCCCGTCGTGTGTCCTGCCGTCTGAGTTCGATTACGAAATTGTTCGTCGTGTGCCCTTTGCGCGGAGCGCGTCGGGTGCTCCCGGAACGACAGGAAGATTTACATGGAACTGATCGAACTCGATATCGCCCGCGAGATCCATCCGGTGGATGTGATCGAGCAGGTGGCGCACAGCAACGACTGGGCCTTCGAGCGAACCGGTGACGATGAAATCTCGATCTCGGTCGCCGGTGGCTGGACGGACTACCACGTCTCCTTTTCCTGGATGGAGGATTTCGAGGCGCTTCACCTCGCCTGCGCCTTCGACATCAAGGTGCCGGAGACCCGTACGCTCGAGGTGATGCGGCTGCTTTCGCTCATCAACGAGCAGATGCTGTTTGGCCATTTCGACCTCTGGGAGCAGGAAGGCGCGATAATGTTCCGCCAGTCGCTGCTGCTGGCGGGCGGAGCGGAGCCGACCAGCGCACAGGTCGAGGTGCTGCTGTCCTCGGCGCTGGAGGCCTGCGAATGCTACTTCCAGTCGTTCCAGTTCGTCGTGTGGTCCGGCACGTCGGCCAAGGACGCGCTTTCAAGCGTGCTCTTCGAAACGCACGGCAACGCCTGACGCGACGATGCGTGCAACTGGCGAGCGGAAGGCGGAGATCAGCTTCGCGGACTTCGACCGGGTCGACATCCGCGCCGGCACGATCATCGAGGCCGAGCCGTTTCCCGAGGCGCGCAAGCCGGCGCTCAAGCTGAAGATCGATTTTGGCGCGCCGATCGGCGTGAAGAAGTCCTCGGCGCAGATCACCAAATACTACACGCCCGAGACGCTGGTCGGCCGGCAGGTGTTCGCGGTGGTCAATTTCGCGCCGCGCCAGATCGGCCCGTTCATGTCGGAGGTGCTGACGCTGGGCTTCCCCGACGAGCAAGGCGACGTCGTGCTGGGCGCCATCGAGCGCAAGGTGCCGGACGGCGGCGGGCTGTTTTAGGCGGCTTTCGCTGCCACGGCGGACGCCCGCGCGGCGCAGATGTTGTCCATGTACATCTCCGCGCACGCAGTCCAGGTGTAGCGCAAGGCGCGCTCCCGGGCCGCGGCGCGGTCGACGTCGAGCGCAGTCAGCGCCGCCTGCCGCAAATCTTCCGAGACGATGCCGCCGAAACCGTCGCCGACGATGTCGATCGGGCCGGTCACCGGGAAGCCGGCGACCGGGGTGCCGCTCGCCAGCGCTTCGATGATGACGTTGCCGAATGTGTCGGTGCGGCTCGGAAACACGAAGACATCCGCCGACGCATAGAGGCGGGCAAGTTCGTTATTGGGCCTGTGGCCGAGGAAATGCGCGTCCGGATATTTTGCTTTGAGACGTTCGAGTTCAGGACCCTCGCCGACGACCAGCTTGCTTCCCGGAAGGTCCAGGTCGAGGAAGGCGGGCAGGTTCTTCTCCACCGCGACGCGGCCGACGCACAGGAAGATCGGGCGTGGAAAGTCGAGGTCGTCGCGCTTGTCGGGGCTGAAATGCTCGACATCGACGCCGCGCGTCCACGGCTGCAGCTTGTCGAAGCCGCGCGTCTCGAGGTCGCGCGCCATCGACGGCGTCGCCACCATCGTGCCGTTGCCGGAATTGTGGAAGTTCCGCAGCCAGCGGTAGGTCCAGTCCTGCGGGATGGGCAAGCGGGCGGCCACATATTCGGGAAAACGGGTGTGATAGCTCGTGGTGAACGGCAGGCCGCGCGCGCGGCAGTAGCGCCGCGCCATCATGCCGAGCGGACCCTCGGTCACGATGTGCACGTGGTCGGTCTTGCTTTCGTCGATCAGCCGGCACACCCGGCCGGGCGTCGTCAGCGCCAGCCTGATGTCCGGATAGGTCGGCATCGGCAGCGTCTTGAACCGGGCCGGCGTGAGGAACTCGACCGTGACGCCGAACGTCTGCAGCGTGGCGGTCAGTCGCTCGAGCGTATGGACGACGCCGTTGACCTGCGGCCGCCAGGCGTCGGTGACCATCAGGATGCGTTTCGGGCCATCGACCCAGCGCGCGACGGCGCGACCGTCCCGGGCCTTTTCGAACGAGCTCGGATCGGCGCTGATTCGAACCTGGTGCATGGCGCGCCTTTGAGCATCGTTTCATGACATGCGCATGAATCGGCCGAAGGCGCGGGAATGCCGGGTTCCGGTCAGTTCCGGTGATGGACCTCCTGCAGCCCGTAGACAGGTGTCGGGATGCCCTCCATGCGCGCCTTCAACTGCAGCGCCAGGAACAGCGAGTTGTGGCGCGACTGGTGCAGGTTTCCGCCGTGGAACCACAAGGCGGCCTGCTGGGTCGGCTTCCACATGTTGCGCGGCTCGCCTTCCCAGGGACCGGGATCCTTGGTCGTGTCCGAGCCTAACCCCCAGACCCTGCCGACGCGGTCGGCGACCTCCTGGCTCACCAGGTCGGCCACCCAGCCGTTCATCGACCCGAAGCCGGTGGCGTAGACCACGAGATCGGCGGGCAGGGCGGTGCCGTCCTCCAGGACCACCGACGTCTCCGTGAAGTGGTCGACCTGGCCGACCTTCAGCTTGATCTTGCCGTCGATGATCATCTGGCTGGCGCCGACGTCGATGTAGTAGCCCGAGCCGCGGCGCACATACTTCATGAAAAGGCCGGATTCGTCGTCGCCCCAGTCGAGCAGGAAGCCGCTGTCGGCGAGTGCCGCGTAGAAGTCGGCGTCCAATGCGCGGATGTTGTCGTAGATAGGCTTCTGGAACTCGGGCATCAGCCGGTAGGGAACCGAGGCCGAGATCAGGTCGGCCTTCTCGGTGGTGATGCCGTCGGCCAGCGCCTTTTCGGAATAGAGGAGGCCGGTGGCAAGCTCGGTCAGCGGTTCGGAGCGGACCACGTGGGTCGGCGAGCGCTGAACCATCGTGACGTCGGCGCCGGCCGACCAAAGTGCTGCGCAGATGTCGTGCGCCGACGTGTTGGAGCCGATCACCACCGCGCGCTTGCCTGCGTAGCCGTCAGGCCCGGGATGCCGCGAGGAATGGTGCAGGTCGCCCTTGAAGACGTCCTGGCCCGGAAGCTCGGGGACGATGGGCTTGCTGGCCATGCCGGTCGCGAAGACCAACTGCTTCGGCCGCAGTTCGATCGTCTCGCCGGCCCGGTCGACGATGACGGACCATTCGCCCTTCGCCTCGTCGTAGCTGGCGCTTTTTGCCTCGGTCGAGCCCCAATAGTTCAGTTCCATGACCCTGGCGTACATCTCGAGCCAATCGCCGATCTTGTCCTTCGGCGAAAAAACCGGCCAGTTCGCAGGAAACGGCAGATAGGGCATGTGATCGTACCAGACCGGGTCGTGCAGACAGAGCGACTTGTAGCGCTTGCGCCAGCTGTCGCCGGGACGTTCGTTCTTCTCGACGATGATCGTCGGCACGCCGAGCTGCTTCAGGCGTGCGCCGAGCCCAATGGCGCCCTGGCCGCCGCCGATGATGAGGCAATAGGGTTGGCGCGAACGGCCGAGTTCGGCGGTTTCCGCCTCGCGTTCCTCCTGCCAGCTCGCGGCATCCATGTCGGAACGGTGGGGGACGCCGAGCGGACGGGCGGAACCGAGCGGCTCCTCATGGCCCTTGAGCTCGACCATGCTGGTTAGCAGGGTCCAGACCAGGCCGTTCTTGAGCCTGACATGGCCAATGCCGCGAGCCACTCCCGTTTCGAAGGTGAACCAGCCTTCGAGCAGGCCGCCGGTTTCGCTGGCGTCCTCGCCGGGCGCTCTCGTCCAGCCGGACGGGGCGGTGGCGTCGAGCTGGTTCTCAAGCATGTCGCGGATCGCATCCTTGCCTTCGAGCGTCCTGATGTTCCAGGTGAACGTCACTAGGTCGCGCCAGTAGCAGTCGTCCCGGAACAGGGCTGTCGCGGCATCGATGTCGCGCGCCGCAAGCGCACCGCCGAAGCGGTCGAGGAACTCCGACAGTTTCGCATTCGCAGTCTTTTCGAGCATGTCTCCTCCGGGCCTTGGCTATCGTCCGCCTCCTGGCTCCTCCCAGGCAGCACGCCGCACAGTATCGGCAAGATCGCCGCTTGCGCCAGACCGATGTTGCCTGATGCAGGATCGTGGATGGATGAACTGCCGGCCGGGCTGAAGACGTGGCTCAGGCCGGAACGCGAATGATAACCCGCAACCCGCCGAGCGGACTGTTGTCGAGCGTGATGTCGCCGCCGTGGCTGCGCGCGATGTCGCGGGCGATCGGCAGGCCGAGCCCCGTGCCGCTGGAGTCGAGGTTGCGCGCTTCGTCGAGCCGCACGAAGGGCTTGAAGACATCCTCGCGGCGCTCCTCGGGCACGCCTGGACCGTCGTCGTCGACGATGACGGTCAGCGAGCCCCTGGTGTGCACGGCGTCGACGCGGATATTCTCCGCGTAGCGCAGCGCGTTGCCGACGACGTTCGCGAGCAGCCGCAAGAAGGCGTTGGGGCGCACATGGATCGTCGGGTCGCCGGCGAGCGATGTAGTCAGCCCCCGCTGCCTGAGCTCCGCTTCCTTGCCGAGCGTCTCGAAATAGCCGGCGAGGTCGAAGCGGCCAGGATCCTCGGCCGCTTCGCCGCGGGCAAATTCGAGATAGCCTTCCAGCATGGACTGCATGTCGTCAATGTCGCGGTTCAGCGCCGCGATGTCGGGCTTCGAACCGGACAGCGCAAGCTGCAGCTTGAAGCGCGTCAGGATGGTCCTGAGGTCATGGCTGACGCCCGACAGCATGGCCGTGCGCTGCTCGATCTGGCGTTCGATGCGTTCGCGCATCTGGATGAAGGCGAGACCGGCCCGGCGCACCTCCTCGGCGCCGCGCGGGCGGAAGTCCTGCGGCATCGGTCGCCCCTTGCCGAAACTCTCCGCGGCTTCTGCGAGCTTGAGGATCGGCTTGATCTGGTTGCGCAGGAAGGGGATCGCGATCATCAGCAGCACGAGCGACGTGCCGACCATCCAGACGAGGAAGATGTGGGTGTTGGACGCATAGGCCTGGTTGCGCCGGATGAAGGCGCGAAGGACCTTGCCCTCGAGCTGTATGCGCACCTCGAGGACGTCGGAATCGCCGACCGTGTCGATCCAGAAGGGGCGGTCGATGCGCCTGGTGATCTCGGCGGACAGGATCTGGTCGAGGATCGAGAAGAATGGCTTGCGCCCGGGCGGGGGCAACGGGTCCGGCGGCAGGATGTCGATCTTCATCGACAGCCGCTCCTGTGCGATGCGGATCGCATTGGAGTAGTCGGCATCGTGCGGATAGGTCTCGATCATGTCGATGATCGCGGCCAGATCGCGCGTCGTGGCGGTCGACAGGCGTTGCGTGACCGTCTGCCAGTGGCGCTCCATGAAGACCAGCGTGACGACCGACTGGAGCAGGATCATCGGCGTGATGACGATGATCAGCGATCGTGCGTAGAGCCTTTTCGGCATGTAGATGCCGACGCGGCGCCAGAACCGGTTCCAACTCGACGAGACGACGCCGGACGCGCGCTTGAAGCGCGCGAGCAAGCCGCCGCCTTCCTGCTTTCCCCGCGCCTCGATCTCGGTGGTCGCCATCGTGGTTCCATTCGCGCCGGCCTCGTCTTGAGACCGCGACGCTCATACTAGGCTACGCGGCTCGGTTCGGAAACCGTTCGGCCAGGCGCCAGGTTTCAAAGCGCATGTTGCGCGATCGCCGCGTTTCGGCAGGGCCGGCACCGCACCCGGTGTCTTTTCGGGCAATTCTATGCGCAAATGCGCCGTCGTTTGCACGTATTTCGTTTCATTCAGCCGAACATGCCATGACCGTCCTAGGCTACGATCTGCTCAGCATCTTTCCGCTCCTCAACCTCGTCCTGACGCTGGTCGTCATGGCGCGCATCGTGCTCCGACCCAATCGGACGCCGGCCTCGCGCGTCGCCTGGCTCGTGGTCGTCGGCGCGGTGCCGCTCGTCGGCATGGTGGCGTACCTGCTGCTGGGGGAGGTGAGCATCGGCCGACGCCGCGTCGCCAGGGTGCGCGAGGCGCTGGCCCGGATGCCGGCATACATCGAGGGTGACGACGAAATCGTCCCCTGGCGGTTCAGGAACCTGTTCCGGCTCGGCCATTCGATCAGCGGCTTCCGGCCGATCGGCGGCAACAAGGGAACGCTGCTCGCCGATTCCAACGCGACGATCGACGCGATGGTCGCCGACATCGACGCCGCGAAGAACCATGTACACCTGCTGTTCTACATCTGGCTTGCCGACAACAACGGACGCAAGGTGATCGAGGCGCTGGAGCGGGCGGCGGCGCGTGGTGTGACCTGCCGGGTGATGGTCGACGACATCGGCTCGCGCGCGCTGGTCCGTTCGCCGCACTGGCAGGCGATGCGCGACGCCGGCATCCGGACCGCAAGCGGCCTGGCGGTGGGCAATCCGCTTCTGCGGCTGATGACCAGCCGCATCGACCTGAGGAATCACCGCAAGATCGTGGTGATCGACGGATGGATCACCTATTGCGGCAGCCAGAACTGCGCGGATCCGGAATTCAGGGTGAAGGCGCGCTATGCGCCCTGGGTCGATGCCGTGGTCCGCTTCGAGGGGCCGATCGCGCACCAGAACCAGCTGCTGTTCGCGGGCGACTGGATGGCGGGCGTGAAGGAAGACATCGGGTATCTGCTGACGCCGTCGCCGCCGCCAGAGGACACGACATCGATGCCGGCCCAAGTGATCGGCACCGGGCCGACCGTGCGCTATTCGGCGATGCAGGAAATCTTCCAGTCGCTCCTGCTTTCGGCGCGACGCGAAGTCATCATCACGACGCCCTACTACGTTCCCGACGACGCGCTGCAGAACGCTATTTGCGCGACGGCATACCGCGGCGTCGACACGACCATAATCTTTCCGGCGCGCAACGATTCCATGATCGTGGCGTGGGCCAGCCACAGCTACTACGCCGACCTTCTGGCGGCAGGGGTCAAGATCCACGAATATGTCGGCGGGCTGCTGCACACGAAGTCGCTGACGGTCGACGGCGAACTCATGCTGATCGGATCGGCGAACATGGATCGCCGCAGCATGGACCTCAACTACGAGAACAACATCCTCGTCCACGACCGCGAACTGACGCAGGCGATGCGTGCGCGCCAGAAGGAGTACATCGCGCATTCGAGGGAGGTGACGCGCGGCCAGGTGGCGCGCTGGTCGCTGCCGCGCAGGCTGCTCAACAACACCATTGCCATTCTCGGCCCGCTGTTCTGACGGGCGGACTACTCGATGCTGAGCCGGTAGCCGACGCCGCGGACGGTCTGCAGCCAGACCGGGTTGGCCGGATCACGCTCGATCTTGCGGCGAAGGCGGTTGATCTGCACGTCGATCGTGCGTTCGCCGACATCGGCCTCTCCGGCCACGAGTTCGTGGCGGGGAATGGTCTCGCCGGCGCGACCGGCGAATATGGCGAGGATCTCTCGCTCGCGGTCGGTCAGCTTCAGCGGCTCGCCGCCGCGCTTCAGCTCGCGCCGGGCGATCTGGAACGTATAGGGGCCGAAGACGAGCTGCTCGACCTTGGGTGTCGCGGCCGGTCCGCCGCGTCTCAGGATGTTGCCGATGCGCAGGATGAGCTCGCGCGGGTCGAACGGCTTTGGCAGATAGTCGTCGGCGCCGGCCTCGAGCCCGGCGATGCGGCTGTCGGTCTCGGACAGCGCCGTCAGCATCAGGATGGGAACGTCCTTCTGCGCACGCAGCGACTTGGTCAGGTCGACGCCGTTCTCGCCCGGCATCATGACGTCGACGATCAGCAGGTCGAAATCGAGCCCTTCGAGCTTGCGGCGGGCCTCGGCGGCGTTGCCCGCGACCGTCACTCGAAAGCCGTTTTCGCTGAGATACTGCTTGAGCAGGTTGCGGATGCGGGTGTCGTCGTCGACGACGAGCAGATGCGGCGCGTCGTCTCCGGGGGGCGTGGCGCCTGCGGCCCTGTCACTGGTTTCCATCGGTCTTCCCCGCGCTTGGCCCGGCGCCGCCGGACGGCAGACTGTCGAACTGGGTCCTGAGTTCGGGATTGACCATGGCCTTCAGGAAGCGCTCGATGGCGCTCCGGTCGGCGGCATTCCCTCCCTGCAGCGCTTCATGGATGCGGCGCGACTGTGGCCTTGCTAGGGCGAGCGCCAGCGCGCGGCCCTTGGCTGTCGGGTAGAGCTCGCGCTGGCGGCGGTCGCGAGGACCCTGGACCTGGATGACATGGCCGGTGTCGATCAGCTGCTTGAGCACGCGCGCAAGGCTCTGCTTGGTGATCTTCAGCACGTCCAGGAGTTCGGCCACCGTCAGGCCGGGCATCCGGTTGACGAAATGCAGCACACGGTGATGCGCCCGGCCAAAGCCGTAGTCGGCAAGGATCTCGTCCGGGTCGGAGGTAAAGTCGCGGTAGGCGAAAAAGAACAGTTCGATGATTGCAAAATCGATGCCGTCGTCGCTGGTGATGGCGGTCCTGATCGGTTTCGAGGCGCTCTCGGCCATGTGTCATCCTAGCTCGATTCCAAAATACGTCAGCACCATTGACATATTTTTGGAGCTCTGGTAATTTTTGCCAAGGTATTCGGCCGATTGCGAACGAAAAGGCAAGCAGCTTCCGGTTTTTCCGGAATTTCCGCAAATTTGCCTTCGTGGTCGCGATCCGCCAAGCTTTGGCCGCGCAGTGATGCTATCTGCCCGGCCTGTATCGAGAGATCAACGATGGATCGGGCGCGGACCCGCGGGAGGAACTCCAAATGACAACGTCCTTCGACAAGCTCGACGGATTCATCTGGATGAACGGGGAGTTCGTCCAGTGGGCGGATGCGAAGATTCACGTGCTGACGCACGGCCTGCACTATGCCAGCGCCGTGTTCGAGGGCGAGCGCGCCTATGGCGGCGAGATCTTCAAGCTCACCGAGCATACCGAGCGGCTGCATGAATCGGCGCGCATTCTCGGCTTCAAGATTCCCTACAGCGTCGAAGAGATCGACGACGCCTGCCGGACGCTGCTCAAGAAGCAGGGCTTCAAGGACGCCTACGTTCGGCCGATCGCCTGGCGCGGCAGCGAGCAGATGGGCGTTTCGGCGCAGAACAACCGCATCAACTGCGCCATCGCGATCTGGCAGTGGCCGAGCTATTTCGACCCGGCCCAGAAACTGAAGGGCATCCGGCTCGACATCGCCGAATACCGCCGTCCCGACCCGCGTACGGCGCCATCGAAGTCGAAGGCGGCCGGCCTCTACATGATCTGCACGATCTCCAAGCACGCCGCCGAAGCCAAGGGTTATGCCGACGCGCTGATGTTCGACTGGCGCGGCCAGGTTGCCGAGGCGACCGGTGCCAACGTGTTCTTCGTCAAGGATGGCAAGATCCATACGCCGAAGCCCGACTGCTTCCTCGACGGCATCACGCGCCGCACGGTGATCGACCTTGCGAAGCGTCGCGGCATCGAGGTGATCGAGCGGATCATCATGCCCGAGGAAATGGAAGGTTTCGAGCAGTGCTTCCTGACCGGAACGGCCGCGGAGGTGACGCCGGTCTCCGAGATCGGGCCCTACAAATTCACGGTCGGCACGATCGCCGAGACACTGATGAACGACTATTCCGCCGAGGTGCAGCCGAAGCACGCCATCGCTGCGGAATAGTATTTCACCCGACCTGTCTCAAGGGGCGGCCGTTCGGCCGCCCCTTTTGCTTGTGCTCGGCCATGTTTGACTTTCGTAGCAGTCGGCGTCTGATTGTCGGGCCGATTCGTGCGAAATCGGCTTTCCTGGAGGACTGGCAATGGAAGCGCTTCTTCCAATCATCATACAGGTGGTCACGGGTATCATCGGCGGCCAGGCGGTCGGCGCGGCGTTGAAGCAGGCAGCAATGGGGCAATTGCCGAAGATCCTGGCCGGCGCGGTCGGCGGTCTCGGCGGCGGCGCCATTCTGGGAAGTCTACTCGGCGGCGGCGCCGGCATGGACCCGGCCACGACAGGCGCGATGGGCGGTCTGCTGGGCGACGTGGTCGGCGGCGCCGGCGGCGGCGCCATCCTGACGGCGATCGTCGGCGCCGTTATGGGCGCGATGAAGAAGTAGCCTCGCGGCGCTGCCCACAAAGATCTCTGCGGGCGGCCTCTGGGGCCGCCCGTTTCATTTGCGCTGGCGCGCCGATCGCACTATCCCGTCCCGAAACGTCCTGGACAATGCGCAAGCGAGGAACTCCGCATGGGTCAACTCAACGCCGGGGTGGTGCCGGTCACGCCGTTCCAGCAGAACTGCACGATCCTGTTCGACACCGACGACAAGACCGGCGTCGTCGTCGATCCCGGCGGAGACGTCGATACGATTCTCGGCGTCATCAAGGAGCACGGCATCAAGGTCGTGGCGATCTGGATCACGCACGGACACATCGACCATGCCGGCGGGGCGATGGACCTCAAGGAAGCGCTCGGGGTCGACATCATCGGCCCGCACGAGGCCGACACGCCGCTGCTCGACAACATCGAAGACCAGGCCAGGCGGTTCGGGTTGAGCGACGGCGCCCGCAACTGCCAGCCCGACCGGTTCCTGAACGAAGGCGAAACAGTCTCCTTCGGGAGCCACGTGTTCGAGGTCCTGCACTGCCCGGGGCACGCGCCGGGCCATGTGGTGTTCTACAATCGCGACGCCCGTTTCGCGCATGTCGGCGACGTGCTCTTTCGCGGCTCGATCGGGCGCACGGACCTGCCGGGCGGCGACCATGACGCGCTGATCCGCTCGATCAAGGAGAAGCTCCTGCCGCTCGGCGACGACGTCGGCTTCATCTGCGGGCACGGACCGGGCGGGCGGCTCGGCGAGGAGCGGCGCGGAAATCCCTTTCTGGTCTGAAACCCGGATCGCCCCCGGCGGGGGCGGCGGCCGGGGCGATCCCGGGCTGAACTTGTGTTACGGGCGTCAGTCGGCGACGCAGAAATGCTCGCGACCGTCATAGCCGGTGAAGGTGCCGCTGCGCGGCTTGAAGCTGCGGTAGCGGTCGGAGCAGTAGTCGTACCATGCGCGGCTCCACGGCTCGAGACCGCCTGCATAATCGTCGTAGACCGGTTCGGGGTAGTCGCGGACCGGGTAGCGCGGGACGTCGCGGTATGGCTCGACGTAGACCGGCGCCGGGCGCGACGCGAGCCCGACGGCGAGCGCGCCGGCCGCCAGCCCGAGGATGCCTGCCACGGCGAGATCGTTGCCGCCGGAATGATAGTGCCGGCCCGAATGCCGCCAGTATCGGTCGCCGGCGCTGGCCGCCGGCAAGGTGGCAAGCGTGGTGGCGCCGACCGCCAGGGACAGAACGACGGTCTTCAGTAGCCTGTTCATAGTCGTCTCCTTTGCACCGGCCCGAAGAAGGCCCGGTCATGGAACGCAGACTATGAAGACCAACGTGAATGCTGCCTGAACGATGTCCGACGGTCGGAAGAGGCGGCGTACGAAGCCACCGCCCGCCAAGATGCCGGCTAAAATCTCGGCAACGACTGCCCTTTGAGAGAGTTCGTGGCGGCTGTTGCCGCCACGAAGGTCAGATGACGGTCAGGTTGACCGCCTTGGGACCCTTGCCGCGCTTGTCCGGTTCGGTATCGAAACTGACCTTCTGGCCGTCCTCAAGCCCCGGCAAGCCGGACGCCTGTACTGCCGAAATATGGACGAAAACGTCTTTCTCTCCGCCTTCCGGCGTAATGAAGCCGAACCCCTTGGCGTGATTGAAGAACTTGACTGTGCCGGTCTGCGGCATGGGAAACTCCTCTATCCCAGTCTGCTTGCCGGCCGAACCCTCATCGACCGGCTCCGGCATCCGCCGGGGGATATGGGAAGGTTCTTCCGCATGGGACTTTTCGTCCTCTGTCTACGGTACGCCTGGACCCCTGTTTCCGGGCGCAGTCCACTTCCGTCTCCGGGCCGGCACATGCCCGAGCCCAAATTTTTCCTTCATTTTTGGTCCACGGGCAAGCGGAAACTTGACCCAGCCAGGTGACCCCACGTCCGCCTTTCGTTGCACGGCCGCGCCGAAACAGGTGCCGAACACGATCGCCGCAGCGAGAGGGGGCACCCCAAACGGAAACGGGGAACGGCGATATCGCGCCGTTCCCCGTTTTCATTCCGAAGCCGCCGGAAGCGGCGTCACACTTCAGTCGGCGCGCAGGTTGACCGCCTTCGGGCCTTTGCCCATGCGGTCGGGCTCAACGTCGAAGGTGACCTTCTGCCCGTCAACGAGCGTGTGCAGGCCGGACTTCTCGATTGCGGAAATGTGGACGAAGACGTCCTTGGCGCCGCCGTCCGGCGTGATGAAGCCGAAACCCTTGGTTGCATTGAAGAACTTCACGGTACCAGTCTGGGACATGGATAACTCCTTCGCCCGTTGCTCGTCTGGTCCCAGATCCGCCGCATCGCCCGGCGGTCAGGGCCCGGTTCTGTCTTGGCGGCCGTGCATTCACGCACAGATATACCCCCCGCCAAAGCGAGGCGTCAGAAATTCACATTTACGGGGAAAGGGCCGATCAAACGTTCCAGTCTCCGGGTCAGCAAACGCCCGAACGGCGGTTTTTATGGCATGGAACCAAAGCGCTGACAAGCCGATTGCCGTCACGGCATGGCCGAGGACCACCATGCACAGCCCGCCGGACGTGCCTTGCCTTGCCTCCGTTCATCGTGAAGGATCGCCTGTCTGTTGCCAGGCAACGAAGAGGAGAGCCGGCATTTATGGATAGTGTAATTTTTCTACGTGGCGTTGTAGCCGCGCTCGGCGCGCTGATCCTTCTTTCGGCCTGTACCGTCGTTGTCGAGGAGCCGGGACCCGGTCCCGGTCCCGGATATTGCACGCGCGACTACCGGCCGGTCTGTGCCCTGGCCGCTGGCGAGCGGCGGACCTTCGCCAACGCCTGCCTGGCCGATCGCGCGGGCTACCGCGTCGTCCATCGCGGCGAATGCCGGCGCGGGAACAATGAAGGCGAGCAGCGCTTCTGCACCCGGGAGTACCGGCCGGTCTGCGCACAGCGGCGCGGGCAATTGCGCACCTTCGGCAATGCCTGCGAGGCGGACGCCGCCGGATGGCGCGTCGTCGGCCGGGGCGAGTGCTGACGCGAAACGGTTCCCGGCGGCCGAGAGTCAGGGCTCGCCGCCGCCCGGCTGGACCTGGATGAACGCCTCGAAACCGCCGAAGATCAGGCGCTTGCCGTCGAAGGGCATCGTGTCCCTGTCGCCCTGCATGCGCTCGTCATCCATCACCAGCTTGAGGATGCGGTCGCGCTCGTTCCTGGATTCGTAGGTCACCCACGCGAAGACCACGACCTCGTCGTCCCTTGCCTGCACCGCGCGCGGGAACGAGGTCAGTTCGCCGTAGGGCACGTCGTCGCCAATCGCCTCGACGTAACTCAGTGCGCCGTGGTCCATCCAGACCGTGCCGGCCCTGCGGGCCATATCCTTGTATTCGTCCAACCGCGCTTTCGGCACGGCGAGCACGAAACCGTCTACATAGGCCATGATCGTCTCCATCGTTGTCCCTTCAAGGACGAACGAGCCGGCGTCGATCCGACACCGGCCCGTTCTGTCTGGAAGACTTCCTGGATCAGTAGACGCAGTAGCGGACAGGCCCGATGAAGGCGCATTCGCGTCCGCCGGGGCCGTCCCAGCGGCGCAGCACGCGAACGCGGCAGTCCGGGCCGACGTGGCGGTGCAGGACGCGGCCGTATCCCGGCACGAAATGCCGCCGCGCGTCCCGATGGCAGTCGCGCGATCCGTTGCCGTCGACGCGGACGGGCCGGCAGTCCCGGCGATGGCGATGCGTCACGGTGCGTCCGTATTCCGGCACATAATGCCGGCGGACGTCTGAATGGCAGCCGCGGACCGGCACCACGAGGGTCTGGCCCGAAGGCTGGGAGGCGGGCAGAGGCGCCGCGCCCGCGGGCGCGACGAAGGCGAAGCTGGCGGCCACAAAGGCCGCCCATGCAAGGCGTAGCAGATTCATGGAAGGTTCCTCGAAATGCGTCCCAATACCCCCAGAACGCATCTACGCGAAAAAGGTTCAGGCAGGGAAGGCCGGGCCGCGTCGATACGGGCTGCGAGGCGAACGGCTCCGGGCACCTACGCTGGTCAGCTGCCCGGCCTGCCGGTCTTGCCTGTGCGCTTCCTGCGCTCCTTCTCCTCGGCCGGGTCTTCGTAGGAACCGGCGCCGATCCTGGCGCGCTTCACCGGCTTCACGCTTTCCACAGGCTTCTCGGTACGGCGCACCGTCATCTCGTCGAGGCTGTTCTTCCGGAACAGCGACCTGCCGTCGTCGGGCACGCCATAGTCGGAACCATGCGCCTCGGCGGCGCTCTGCCTCTTGAACAGCGAACGCGACACGGCGCCCGCCGGCGTCGCCATGTCGGTGCCCGGGCCCATCTCGTCGATATCAGGCTTGCGGAACAGGTTGGGCCGGCTGGCCCTGGCCGCTTCTTCGGCGGCGCGCGCGGCGTCGAGCTTGCGGAAACGCTCCTGCTCCTCGGTCGTGCGGTGCCTGGCAACGCCCTTGTTGTGCTTGCCCTTCTCGCGGCCGGACGCCGGGCTCTGGCCCTCTACCTCGCGCGCCAGTGGATCGTCGGAGATCGAAAGCTCCAGCTCGGTCAGGCGCTTGATCTCGTCTCGCAGCCGCGCGGCCTCCTCGAAGTTGAGGTCGGCGGCGGCGTCGCGCATCTTTTTCTGCAGGAATTCCAGATGCGCCTTGAGATTGTTGCCGACCATCGCGCCTTCGTCGGCGAAGGCGGTGATCTCGGGCCGGACGTGATCCTTCTCGTAGACGGAATCGAGGATGTCGGCGATGCGCGACTTAACGCTTTCGGGCGTAATGCCGTTCGCCTCGTTCCAGGCGAGCTGCTTCTCGCGGCGGCGGTTGGTTTCGGCCATCGCCCGCTCCATCGAGCCGGTGACGGTGTCGGCGTAGAGGATGACCTTGCCGTCGACGTTGCGCGCAGCGCGTCCGATGGTCTGGATCAACGATGTCTCCGAGCGCAGGAACCCTTCCTTGTCGGCGTCGAGGATTGCGACGAAGCCGCATTCGGGGATGTCGAGGCCCTCGCGCAGCAGGTTGATGCCGACCAGCACGTCGAAGGCGCCGAGGCGAAGGTCGCGCAGGATCTCGATGCGCTCCAGGGTATCGATGTCGGAATGCATGTAGCGCACGCGCACGCCGTTCTCGTGCAAGTACTCCGTCAGGTCCTCGGCCATGCGCTTCGTCAGCACGGTGACCAGCGTGCGGTAGCCGGCCTGGGTGGTGGCGCGGATCTCGCCGACCACGTCGTCGACCTGGGTCTTGGCCGGGCGCACCTCGACGGGCGGGTCGATCAGCCCGGTCGGCCGGATGACCTGTTCTGCGAACACGCCGCCGGCCTCTTCCATCTCCCAGCCGCCGGGCGTCGCCGACACGGCGACCGAGAGCGGGCGCATCGCGTCCCACTCCTCGAAACGCAGCGGACGGTTGTCCATGCAGGAGGGCAGGCGGAAGCCGTACTCCGCCAGCGTCGCCTTGCGGCGGAAGTCGCCGCGATACATGCCGCCGATCTGCGGGATGGTGACGTGGCTCTCGTCGATGAAGATCAGCGCGTTGTCCGGCACGTATTCGAACAGCGTCGGCGGCGGCTCGCCGGGCCTTCGGCCGGTCAGGTAGCGCGAATAGTTCTCGATGCCGGCGCAGGAGCCGGTCGCCTCGAGCATCTCCAGGTCGAAGCGCGTGCGCTGCTCCAGCCGCTGCGCCTCGAGAAGACGTCCAGCCTTTTCAAGCTCTTGCAGGCGATGCTGCAGCTCTTCCTTGATCGACTTGATGGCTTGATTCAACGTCGGACGCGGTGTGACGTAGTGGGAGTTGGCGTAGATCTTCACGCTCTTCAGGTCGCCGGTCTTCTGGCCTGTGAGCGGGTCGAACTCGGTGATGCTCTCGATCTCGTCGCCGAACATGGAGATGCGCCAGGCCGAATCCTCGAGGTGGGCCGGGAAGATCTCGATGGTGTCGCCGCGCACGCGGAACGAGCCGCGCACGAAGTTGATGTCCTGGCGCTTGTATTGCTGGGCGACGAGGTCGGCGAGCAGCTGGCGCTGGTCGAGCCGGTCGCCGACCGACATCTGGAAGGTCATCGCGGTATAGGTCTCGACCGAGCCGATACCGTAGATGCAGGACACCGAGGCGACGATAATGACGTCGTCGCGCTCCAGGAGCGAGCGCGTCGCCGAGTGGCGCATGCGGTCGATCTGCTCGTTGATCGAGCTTTCCTTCTCGATGAAGGTGTCGGTGCGCGGGACGTAGGCCTCCGGCTGGTAGTAGTCGTAGTAGGAGACGAAATACTCGACAGCGTTGTCGGGGAAGAACTTCTTGAACTCGGCGTAGAGCTGGGCGGCCAGCGTCTTGTTGGGGGCGAGGATCAGCGCCGGGCGCTGCGTTTCCTCGATCACCTTCGCCATCGTGAAGGTCTTGCCAGAGCCGGTCACGCCGAGCAGCACCTGCGTGCGCTCCGCATCGTCCACGCCGGCGACGAGATCCTTGATCGCGGTCGGCTGGTCGCCGGCCGGCTCGAAGTCCGAGACCATCTTGATGGCGACGCCGCCTTCGGATTTTTCGGGCCGTGCTGGGCGGTGCGGCACCCAGAGTTCGCCGTTCTTGTGCAGCGGGTTGCCGCTCTCGATCAGGTCGGAAAGCGCCTTGACGGTGGCGGTGACGCCGGTCGAGGACAGCTTCTCGACGTCCTCCAGCGCAATGTCGAGGCCGGCGACCGGGTTGAGGCCGGCCGCCGCGCGCTCCTTCGGGGTGGCTGCCCCGCCCATCGAGGTGCCCCGGCCGGTCCGGGTCGGGGCGGAGGAGCGCTCGGGGATCTTCCTTGACGGTTTGGCGGGAGCCTGCTCCGCCTGCCTGGCGATGTCTTCGGCCCAGTCCGAAATCGAGCCCGACAGCGGCCGTCCGGCGAGATCGGGCTGCGGCGCCTCGCCGAGACCGCCGCGCTCAAACGGCTCGGCGGCGTCGAGATAGTCGGTCAGCGGACTGCCGCGCCGGCGGTATCCGCCATTGTCATCTGCCGCCCGAGGGCGCGCCTTCGTTCCTGGGGTTTTGGCCATGCCGCGAATATGGGGTGAGAACGCCCGAATGGAAAGTGGCAGTTGGCCTTGGGGAGCGCGCCAGGCGGCCATCCTGACAGCAGGTTGTCAGGAGCCGCGGCGGCCGCTTGCAAAACCGGCCGGAAAGCGATCAGGTCGCAGCCGTGTCCAATTTTCCGCTGTCCTACAGGCTGTCCTGGCTGCCGAGGCTCGTGAAGCCTTCGCTCGCCGCTGGGGGGCGTCGTTTCGGGCCGATCGAGGCGCGATGGCTGCAGCCGCGACAGGCAGTTCGGCTGCTGTTTGCCGGGGACATATCCGCCGTCGCCAGCCGCGAGCCGCCCGAGGTGGACCCTTCGTTGTGCGCGCTGTTCGAGGCCGCCGATCTCGTCGTCGCCAATTGCGAGAGCCCGGTGGTGGAGCGGCCGGCCTTTCCGGTCGCGACCCGGCTCGGCCTTCGCCATGCCATGACGCCGGCCTTCGTGGGCAAGGTGCTGGTCGCGGCCGGCATCGCGCCGGCGCGGCTCGTGCTGTCGCTGGCCAACAATCACGCGCTCGACCAGGGGCCGTTGGGGTTCGAGCGGACGGCCGAGGCGCTCGCCGACCTCGGGGCAAGGACGATCGGCGCGGCCGCGAAGGGGCAGGTGCAGCGCATCGACGCGGGTCCCCTGGCACTCGGTTTCCTTGCCTTCACGCAGTGGCGAAACGGCGGCGCGGCGGATTATGCCGGGCGCGTCGCCATGACCAAAGACGTTGCCGGAGGTTTCGCGGTTGCGCCTAGCGTCGATGTCCTCTGCGCCATGCCGCACTGGGATCGCGAGTTCCGACATTTCCCGCAAGCCACCACCCGAGCCCTGGCAGGTCGGCTGACGGGGCAGGGGGCAAACCTGATCGTGGGCGGCCATGCGCATGTCGTGCAGCCGGTGGAACGGATGGGCCAGACGCTGGTCGCCTACGGGCTTGGAGACCTGCTCGGAACGGTGATGGCGAGCCCGCCATGGCCGCTCAGGATCGGCGCGCTGCTCTCGGTCGAGATGAGCACCGACGCGGACACATGGGGCCGGGTGGCGGCGCACAGGGTCATTCCGTTCCTGCGCGAGAGACAAGGGCGGCGCGAGCGGCTGCGCCCGGTCAGGCCGGAAGATCGCGCGGCGGCGCTCGTTTCGCGCATCTTCGTGCCGAAAACCGGACAAACCGCGGCAAAACAGCTATAGGTCCGTGACCGGTCCCGAGACGGATGACGCCATGCATGCACAGGACATGATGCCGGACGCCGAGGCCATCGGGGAGATCAAGGCCGAACTCGAACGCTACCGCGCCGAAAGGGCGCGTACCCGCCGCTCGGCATGGTGGCGCGTGGCGGTTTTCGACGGACTGGTGCTGGCAGCGGTCGTGCTGCTGGCGCTTCTGTTCAACCGTTTCGCCGACCCAAGGGAACAATGGCTGTCGGCGCCCCACCTGTTCCTCTACCTGCTGGGCTTCGCGGTCCTTGTCGTGGGCCATGTCGTGTGGCGCCGCCGCCCCGCGCGGCACGAGCAGTCGTTGCGCGCCAGCATCATGCCGAAGATATTCAGTTTCATCGAGGATATCCGCTATCGCCGAGGCGTCACGCCGGCGTCATTCGCACGCCTGCCGCGGGAGGCGGTGGAGTCGTTCGACCGGGAACGCTTCGACGACGTGATATCGGGCCGCCACGAGGATTTTTCCTTCGAACTCTACGAGGCGGTCCTGAGCGAGGGGTCGGGCGACACCCGGTCGGAGGTCTTCAGGGGCGTCGTCGTGGCGTTCGGGACGATCACGCGCTTTCCAGGCCTGCTCGTCGCGGCGCACAGGACGGACAAGGCGTCCGTCGGCTTCTTGCGCGGGCTGTTCGGCGACAGGCTGGAGGAGTTGAAGAGCGGCGTCGCCGCGCTCGACGAGATCTACGAGTTCCGCTCGGACAATCCCGATGCGGCGCGTCCGCTGGTTACCGGCAAGCTTGCGCGGGCGCTGGAATGGCTCGCCGAAACCTGGCCGGAAAGTCCGGCGCGGCTGGCGCTGCGGGAGGGCGACGGGTTCCTGCTCATTCCTTTGGCACGGAACCTGTTCGAACTGCCGGCCGATGGTGAGCCGATCGACTACACGGCGCATGTCGAGCCGATGATCGCCGACTTGGCCGCCTTGCTGGCGACCGCAGCGCTGGTGCGCAAGGCCGGGTCGGCGGACCCGAAAACAGAGTAGGCGCCGGGATTTCTCCCAGCGCCTCCCTGTCAGACCAGAGCCTTTGCGCAGGCGCCGCCACCCGAAGAGCGACAGGCCGCGCCGGCCTTTGTCTTGACGGTCCGGCAAAGCGCTTCCCGAAAGATGCGGCATCTGTCCGAACCTACGCCTGCTTCTCCCGAAGGGTCCGCTGACGTGCCATCGAAAGTCTTTCCCGGACTTTCATGGCAGCATCGGTCCGCCGTTGGCGTTCGCACGCTTCCCGCGGTCCCCGTCCGTCAGACCGGCGCGTAACGGGCAAGCCCGCCGCCTTCCCGTCCCCGGTTTCGGGGTCCCCAGGTTGCTCCCTCCACTTCCGCTTCGCCTTGCGGCGCCGTTTCGGTTTCGGGCCTGAGATGGGTTGACCTTAGGTGACGATGCCGGCCGAGGGAATGCCCGCGCGCCTGTGGAAAACGGGATTATCGGGGACGAGCCGGCTAAAATCATGGCCGCTTGCCGGCTGTCGCGAACTGCCGCAGGGTGGCCGGCGGGAGGCAGGCGGATGAAGGTTGGCGTGATCCTGAATCCGGTCGCGGGAGGCGGCCGTCTCCGCAAAGACTGGCCGGAGATCGGCGCTGCCCTGAAGGGCGCGTTCGGCGACATCGACCTGCGCGAGACGCAGGCCGCGCGCGATGCGGTGACACTGGCGATGGACCTCGCCGCCGCCGGATGCGGCCTGGTGATCGCCGCGGGCGGCGACGGCACCGTGAACGAGGTCGCCGACGGGCTGGTCACCGCCGCCGCGGAGGGCAGCAAGTCGTCGCTCGGTATCCTGCCCTGCGGCACGGGAACCGATTTCGCCCGAGGCCTCGGCCTGCGCGACAGCCATGCGGTGGCGATCCGGCGCATGGCGCAATCGCGGGGCAGGGCGATCGATGCCGGCCGGGTCTCGTTCGTCGACGACCACGGCGCACTGGCGAGCCGCCATTTCATCAACGTTGCGAGCCTCGGCGTTTCCGGCGCCGTTGCCCGCGCGGTCAACGGCGACGAGCGGAAGGGCCGCGTCTCGGCTAGGGCGCTGTTCTACTGGCGCACCGTGACCGAGTTCATCCGCTACCGCTTCCGGGACGTCCGCATCACCGTCGACGACGGCGAGCCGACCGAGGCACGTGTCGCCCTCGTCGTCGCTGCGAACGGGCGCTTTTTCGGCGGCGGCATGATGGTCGCGCCCGACGCCCTGCTCGACGACGGGCTGTTCGACATCGTCATCCTGCGCGCCGCCGGCAAGCTCGGGCTGATCCGCGACATCAGGCTGCTCTATGGCGGTCTCCACCGCAACCACCGGGCAATCACCATCCTGCGCGGCCGGAAGCTGGTGGTGGAGCCGCTGGCCGACGCGGCCGCTCCGATGCTGATCGAGGCGGATGGGGAATCGCCCGGGCGCATCCCCGCGACGTTCGAGATCCTGCCAGGAGCGATCACGCTGCGGGATTGAATCAGTTTCCTGCCGGAAAGATTCACTGCGAAGGCGCAAGTCACTGACCGGAAAGCGAAATTTACTCAGGCTTCAAGTCTCGCGGGAAAGCCGGGCGCGCGCAGGTCGGTGCCGGTTGCGTCCTCCAGCAGCTTAACGATCATGGTCGACCACGCGTTGCCGCCATAGGCCGCCTTGCCTTCCTGGAAGATCGCATTGACGCGTGCAGCAAGATCGAGCGGCGCTCCGAATTCCCTGCCCATGGCGAGCGCGAAGCCGAGATCCTTCAGTGCGAGGTCCATGGTGAAGCCGATGTCGTAGGAGCCGTTGAGCACGAGTTGGCTCTCGGTCTCGTGCACAAAGCTGGTACCCGACGACGCGGCGATTGCATGGTAGGCCTGCGCGAGGTCGAGCCCGCCGCGTTTCGCCAGCATCAGCGCTTCGCCGGCGGCGACGAGGTGGATGAAGGCCAGCATGTTGGTGATGACCTTGATCACTGCGGCCGAACCGATCGGTCCCATCAGGAAGCTTTTCGCGCACATCGCCTCGATCGCGGCGCGGTGCCTTT
This sequence comes from Mesorhizobium marinum, assembly GCF_040813675.1. Taxonomy (NCBI): domain Bacteria; kingdom Pseudomonadati; phylum Pseudomonadota; class Alphaproteobacteria; order Hyphomicrobiales; family Phyllobacteriaceae; genus Mesorhizobium; species Mesorhizobium marinum. Next base: position 282,308 of record NZ_JBFOCI010000001.1, read on the forward strand.
CGAATAGGGCGGGATCGCCGCCGACCAGCGCGGTGATTTTTCCCGCCGCGGCGAGGTGAACGCCGCCGGTGACGGGACATTCGAGGGTCTCGACGCCCCGCGCTTCGGCCAGCCCGGCGAGGCGGACGATCTCGTCGCGGCCGTTGGTCGACATCTCGATCCAGGTCGCGCCGGCGGGGAGGCCGTCGAACAGGCCGTCCTTGCCGGTGAGCACCGCCTCGCTGACGGCGGGCGAGGGCAGGCAGGTGATGGCGTTGCCGGCGCGAGCGGCGGCTTCGGCCGGAGAGCCGGCGCCCGCAGCGCCCAGGGCGACGAGGCGGGCGACAGCGGCCGGGTCGCGATCGTGGACGGTGACGGCGAAGCCCGCGCGCAGCAGCGAAGCCGCGAGGTTGCCCCCGAGATGGCCGAGACCGATGAAGGCGTAGGCGGGCTTGTCCATCGGCGTCACGGGAACAGCGGCGACTGCGTCATCTCGAGATGCAGCGCCTTGCCGTCATAGGGATGCGCCTCGCAGACGGCTTCGTCCAACTCGACGCCGAGCCCCGGCTCCTTCGAGGGGATGACATGGCCGTCCTGCCATTCGATCTTCTTCTTCAGCAGCTTTTCGTGAAAGCCGTCCCACTGCTTCAAGGATTCGAGGATCAGGAAGTTAGGCAGGGTGGCCGCCAGTTGGATGTTGGCCGCGCCGACGATCGGGCCGCAATAGCAGTGCGGCGCGACCTGGATGTGATAGGCCTCGGCCATGGCGGCGATCTTCTTGGTCTCGAGGATGCCGCCCGAGCGGCCGAGGTCCGGCTGCAGGATGGTCGCTGCACGGGTCTCGATGACGCGGGCGAACTCGAACTTCGTCGTCAGCCGCTCGCCGGTGGCGATCGGGATTGACGTGCCGCGCGCCACCTGCGCCATCACTTCCGGCATGTCTGGCGGCACCGGCTCCTCGAACCACAGCGGGTCGTAGGGTTCTATCGCCCTGGCCATGCGCAGCGCACCGGACGCGGTGAACTGGCCGTGCGTGCCGAACAGGATGTCGGCGCGGTTGCCGATCGCCTCGCGGATCGCCTTCACCATGCGGGTGGAGAGGTCGATGTCGTAGAGCCTGGGCTGGTGGCCGTCATAGACGGTGTAGGGTCCGGCCGGATCGAGTTTTACGGCGTCGAACCCCTGCTCGACATAGTGCAGCGCGCATTCGGCTGCCATGTCGGGGTCGTTGTAGACGTTCTTCGGCGCAACATCTTCGGTGTGGACCGAGCCGGTGTGCGGGTAGAGATAGGTGTAGGAGCGCAGCGTCTCATGCACCTGGCCGCCGATGAGCTTGTAGACCGGCTTGTTCGCTTCCTTGCCGACGATGTCCCAGCAGGCCATTTCGAGCGCCGAGAAGCAGCCCATACCGGAGACGTCCGGCCGCTGGGTGAAGCCGGAGGAATAGCAGCGGCGAAAGAACACCTCGATGTCGTGCGGGTCGTGGCCGATGAAATAACGCTCGGCCATGTCCTCGATCATGCGGGCCGTGACATGCGCCGAAAAGGTCGCGTTGTAGGCCTCGCCGTAGCCGGTGACGCCGGAATCGGTCGTCACCCTGACGAAGATGAAATATTTGCCGCCGATCCCCGGCGGCGGATTGCCGACGACCCAGGTTTTTACGTCGGTGATCTTCATGTCTGCTCCTCCAGCACCATGCCCGCGCCTTTCCAGCCGGTCATGATGGCCGCCGCATTGGTGTTGCCCGAGATGTTATCCGGAAAAATGGAGGCGTCGATGACCCGCAGGCCGGAAATGCCGTGGACGCGCAGGCGCGGGTCGACCACGGCGTGGCCTGAGTCTGGACCCATGCGGCAGGTCGACACCGGGTGGTAGACCGTGCCCGAGCGCTGTCGGAAATCCTGGATCAGGTCGGCGTCCGACGTGACGGACGGGCCGGGCAGCACCTCCTCCTCGATGATCTCCGCCAGGGCCGGCTGCGCCGCGATCTTGCGCACGAACTTCACCGCGGCCAGCATCTCGGCGACATCCGCTTCGGTGGAATAGGCATTGGCGACGATCTTCGGATAGCCGCGCGGGTTTTGGGACCGGATCATGATCTCGCCGCGGCTCGACGGCCGACAGTTGGAGAGGCCGACCGAGAAACCCGGCCATGGGTCCGGCGTGAGGATCGGCCGCTCGCCGTTCTTCGGAATGACGGTCGAGAAGGCCTGGAAATAGAGCTGCATGTTTGGCCGCGCCATCGCCGGGTCGGTGCGGAAGAAGCCGCCCGCCGCGTTCATCGACAGCGACAGCGGCCCGCTGCGCAGGAGGATGTAGCGCATGCCGACCAGCGCCTTGCCCCACCAGGGGCGCAGGATCTGGTTCAGCGTCGGCAGCCGCCCCTTGAAGGTGTAGTTGATGCCGACGTGATCCTGCAGGTTGGCGCCGACATGGGCGTTGGCGTGTACCACCGGGATGCCGAGGCCCTGCAGCAGCGGAGCGGGACCGACGCCGGAAAGCTGCAACAACTGCGGCGAGTTGACCGCGCCGCCCGAGACGATGACCTCGCTTCCGGCTTTTGCGATATGCGTGCGGCCGTGCTGCTCGTACTCGATGCCGACAGCGCGCGCGCCGTCGAACAGGATTTTTGTCGCCAAGGCGTGCGTCTCGATGCGCACGTTTTTCCGATTCATCGCCGGGCGCAGGAAGGCGCGCGCCGCCGACATGCGGCGGCCGTTCTTGGCGTTGATCTGGTAGACGCCGGCGCCTTCCTGGCTCGGCCCGTTGAAATCAGGGTTGAGCGGCAGACCGGCCTGCCCGGCGGCGGCGAGGTAGCGCTGGGTCAGTGGATGCACCCTGTCTCTGGTGTCGGTGATGTGAACCGGGCCGCCGGCGCCGCGCCATGCGTCGGCGCCGGCTTCGTTGTCTTCGATCGCCTTGAAGACCGGCAGCAGGTCGTCATAACCCCAACCCGGATTGCCAGCGGCCGCCCAGGCGTCGAAATCCTCGCGCTGGCCCCTGATCCAGACCATGGCGTTGATCGAGCTCGACCCGCCGAGGATCTTGCCGCGCGGCCAGTGGTCGGCGTTGCCTGACAGCCCGGGGTCGGGTTCAGCACGGTAGTTCCAGTTGACGGCGGGGTCGAAGAAGGTCTTGCCGTAGCCGAGCGGCATCTGCACGTAGAAACGCCTGTCGCTGCCGCCGGCCTCCAGCACCAATACGGAGAAGCGGCCGCTCGCCGACAGCCGCTCGGCGACCACCGAGCCGGCGGAGCCGGAGCCGACGACGATGAAATCATATGTCTGCATGGCGTGGCTGGTCCCGGGAGCTTGCCGAAGCTAGTCCGGGCGCCGCCTTTGCGTCCCGCGCCCTTCCGGCATGGCTTGTGGAAATTGCGACCGGCCTTTCCTTGCGGTCGCGTCTGCGGCATGAGGGGAGGATCAGGCATCAAGCGAGGTGATCGACGTGACCCGCAACAGCACTCGACCGAATGGCGAACTGACCTTGCGCACGCTGGCGATGCCCGCCGACACCAACGCTGCCGGCGACATCTTCGGCGGTTGGGTGATGGCGCAGATGGATCTTGCCTGCGGCATCCGCGCCGCCGAACGGGCACGCGGCCGCGTGGTGACCGCTGCGGTCAAGGAGATGTCATTCGCGGCGCCGATGAAGGTCGGCGATACGCTCAGCATCTACACCGAGGTGACGCGCGTCGGCCGCACCTCGATGACGCTGAAGGTCGAAGCGTGGGCGCAGCGCTACCTGACCCACATCATGGAGAAGGTGACCGACGCCGAGTTCGTGATGGTGGCGCTGGACGGCGACGGCAAGCCAACGCCGGTGCCTGGGGAATGAACAGCCCTACTTGCCGGAAACCAAAACCGGCTTCATCTGGCCGGGCAGGTTCGCCGCATCGAACCGCGCCCGTGCGGCGTTGACGCGGTCGGTGTTGCTGCGCGCCCATTCGCCGAGCGCGTTGACCGGCTTCAGGAGCTCGCAGCCGAGTTCGGTGAGTTCGTAGTCGACCCGCGGCGGGATCGTCGGATAGACCGTACGCGTCACGAAGCCGTCGCGCTCCAGCCCGCGCAGCGTCGTCGTCAGCATCTTCTGCGAGATGCCGCCGACTGCGGTGCGCAGTTCGTTGAAGCGCAGCGGACCGTCGCCGAGCTTGCCGACCACCAGCACGGTCCACTTGTCGCCGACCCGCTGCAGGATGTCGCTGACAGCGCGGCAATCCTCGCTGCGGTGAATGTGCCTTGGTTTCAAAAAGGTGCCTCCTTGCGGCCCTCCGAGTCAGTATCCTATGTAGTTCAGGTATCCAACGGATACTAGAGCTTCATAGGAGACTGATATGTCCAAACCCAAGATCGCGGTGATCGTCGGCTCGACCCGCGCCACCCGTTTCGCCGACAAGCCGGCGGAGTGGATCGCCAATCTAGCAAAAGCGCGCGGCGATTTCGACGTCGAGATCGTGGACCTGCGCGATTATCCGATGCCGTTCTTCGAAGAGGCGGCCTCGTCGCTTTGGGCGCCGTCGAAGAACGAAGTCGCGTTGCGCTGGCAGAAGAAGGTGGCCGAGTTCGACGGCTTCATCGTGACCGTGGCCGAGTACAACCGCGGGCCGACTGCGGTGCTGAAGAATGCGATCGACTACGCGTATACCGAGTGGAACCGCAAGCCGGTGACCTTCGTGGGCTATGGCGGCGTCGGCGGAGCGCGCGCGATCGAGCAGTTGAGGCAGCATGCGGTCGAGTTGCAGATGGCGCCGAGCCGTTTCGCCGTGCACATCGTCTGGGGCGACTTCATCCAGATCCTGCAGCAGGGGAAGAAGATCGAGGATTTCGAGCACCTCAACCAGGCCGCCGCAACGGCGCTCGACGACCTCGCCTGGTGGGCGAAGGTCTTGAAGCAGGCGCGCGAGGACGACCTCCAGGTCAAGCAGGCCGCCGAATAAGACTGACCCATCCTCCCAAGGCGGGCGCGGGGGCGGCAAGGCGCCGCCCCCCTTTTCATGCCGCGCGGTTCATTTCCTCCCAGCGCGGTGGACGCCCGGCAGCCGCGAGGCGATGACCTTGTCAATACGGCGGCCGTCGAGATCGACGACCTCGAAACGCCAACCCTGGGCATCGACGCATTCGCCCGTCGTCGGCAGCCGGTGAAGGTGCGAGAGGATGTAGCCGGCGACGGTTTCGTAGTCGCGGTTCTCGGGAAGCTCGATACTTAAATGGTCGGCCATCTCGTCGGCCTGCATGTAGCCGGCGAGCAGCCAGGAGCCGTCCTCTCGGCGAACCGCCGGCGGTTCCTCCTCCTCGTCGAGATCGGAGCGGAATACGCCCGTGATCGCCTCCAGGATGTCGGCCGGCGTCACGATGCCTTCGAAATGCCCGTACTCGTCATGCACCAGCGCCACGGGAACGTCGGCCTCGCGCAGCGTGGTGAGCACATCCAGCGCGTCGGCCTGGTCGTGCACGATCGGCGCCGTACGCATCTGCTTGCGGGGGTCGAACGGCTCGCCGGCAAGCAAAGAGGCAAGCAGGTCCCGGGTCTTGACGACGCCGACCATGTTGTCGACCGCACCTTCGCCGACCGGCAGGCGCGAATGCTGCGTCTCCAGGAGCATCTTCTTCGCCGTCGCCTCGTCCCATTCGAGGTTCAGCCAGTCGATTTCGGTTCGCGGCGTCATCACCGCGCGCACGGCGCGGTCGCCGAGCCGCATCACGCCGGCGATCATCCGGCGCTCGTCGGATTCAATGGTGCCGTGATGCTCCGCTTCGGCGACCAGCATCTTGATCTCCTCGTCGGTCACCTTGTCCTCCGACTCCTCCGAGCGGCCGAGCAGCCAGAGAACCGCGCGCCCCGAAACGTCCAGCAGGAAGACCAGCGGCAGTGCAATCCGCGACAGCAGCGTCATGGCCGGAGCCACCTTGACGGCGATGCGCTCGGGATCGCGCAGGGCGATCTGCTTGGGAACCAGTTCGCCGACGATCAGCGACGCATAGGTGATGAGGGCGACGACGATGCCGACGCCGAGCGGGTTGGCGACGCCGGGCGACATGCCGGAGGCGACGAGCAGTTCACCCAGCCGCTGGCCGAGCGTCGCACCGGAGAATGCGCCGGAAAGGATGCCGACCAGCGTGATGCCGATCTGCACGGTCGACAGGAAGCGGCCCGGGTTGGCGCCGAGCTGCAGTGCCCTGCCGGCTCCCTTGACCTCGCGGTCGATCATCGCCTTGAGGCGGGCAGGCCTGGCCGACACGACCGCCAGTTCGGACATGGCCAAGAGGCCGTTCAGGCAGATCAGCGCGGCGACGATCGCGATTTCGACATAAACCATGGGGGTCAGCTGCAATCCGGGCAAATGGGTGGGACGGGGGGCGGTGCGGGCTTCCGCAATCGCTGGCGGGAGTGTCGCGCGTTCATCCCCGCACGACGCCCCGATGGCTTGGCCGGCGCGTCGCCGGATAGCGGGAATTCCTGATCAACCTGCCGTTCCCAGCACGCCGACGATCGCCTTTCCGTCGGTGAAGTAGCGGTCGCCGCCGCCGTTGCGGCCGTCGTCGGTGGCTCCGGATCCCGGGATATCGTAGGTCGAGCGGATCCAGCCGGCAGAGGTCAGGTCGCGCATCAGGAAATCGCGCTCGGCGTCGATGTCTGGCCCGATATGGTGGGTGATCTGGCCGGTGTCGTGGCTGACGCCGACGCCGCGGTCGAAGCTCGCCGAGCCAAGCCACAGCGGTTGCTGGTCGTCCTGGTCCGGTTGCTTGAGCCAAAGGCGAACGTGGTGGCGCTCGTCGGCGCTCGATCCGACCGGCTTCTCGAAGGCGAAATCCTGCCGCCGGCCTTCGTAGATCAGCGTGCTGACCGGCGCATCCGGGTCCGGCCGGTCGAGGATGACGCTGAGGCCGATCTCGATGCTCGTCTTGAGGGTGATCGCGTCGGCCGGACGCCAGCCGGCCGCGGTGAACGCCTGGATGAGATCCTGATGGCTGCCGGCAAGGCCGATGTTGAGCGGATCGCCCGGAATGCCGTCGGTCGTCGTGGTGCGCATGAGCGGCGGCGGCGCGTGATCGTCGCGAAACAGCCAGAAGCCGGGCGCCGCGACATAGGCGATGGCCACGTAGGCCAGAACGACCATCAGCGTTGCGGTTGCGGCCGGGCGGGCCCTTCGTCGCCAGTGCTTTTCGGGCTCGACAGGAGCGGTGGACATTTGCGCGGATTGTACGCGACGCAAACCGCGCTGGGAAGCCGGTCGAGCGAACCGGGCGCTCGCGCTGCCAGATTTTCAGCGGCAGGCGACGCGGCGACGCTCCTTGATGTCGAAGTGGAAATGGTTGCGGTGGTCGTAGTTGTAGCCGGGGCCCAGCACCGTGTTGAAGTACTGGCAGCCGTCAGCGCGCACATTGTTCAGGAACCCGCGTTGGCGGAAGGAGAACAGTCCGGGCTTCTTGACGTCGATGTCGCGGCCGCTGTTCAACTCGATGCGCATGATGTCGAGGGCGTTGCCTTTGCCGTGCTCCGACAGGGTGCGGCTGCCGGCGATCTTGCGGCAGGAATAGCTGGAGCCCTGGTGGATGGTCTTCACGCCGGTGAAGTAGCGGCGGCGGGCGGCCGGTACCAGTTCGTTCTTGGTCCATTGCGCGAAGGTCAGCGCCATGTCGCAGGAAAGGGTGGCGGCGGGTTTCATGTCGACGCTGCCGATGGCGGAAACCTTGACCGGATGTTCGATGCCGCATTGTCCTTCGCTGATCGGCGCCAGGTCCACGAAATCCACCTTCAGCCGCTTCAGTTCGCGCCGGCAGTCGACTTCGTCCGGCGGCATGTAGTCGGTCTGCGGCGCCACCGGGGTATCCATGCGCGGGTAGCCGATCAGGTAGGGGTCGGACGGAACCAGGGTCTGCAAGCCGACGCCCGGGGCCGGCGGGGCGATGACGGCGGCCGTCTCGACACGCGGGACGCCGGCGGTCGAGGCCCCGACGTCGACCGCGGGTTCGAGATTGAGCACGCTTCCCGTCGTGCAGGCCGCGGCCGAAATCGCCAGCAGCGCCAGCACGCCCGCCGCCTGGATGCGGCGTGGCTTGGCTGCTTTTACGGCCTGGGCCGGCTGGCTGGCGCGGCGATGGTCCGCCATCGGGGGAGGGCTCCGAACTCGCAACAATGAAGCAATGATCGCCACCCGCTGCGGCGCGGCCGGGATCATGCCTGGAGAAGCGTCACCCTATTGCCGAAACGTAAAGGAAAGCTCAGCGCCCGGATTCACCTCTGCGGCGAAATTGCGGCATTCATTCGCAGACGGTGCCGCCGTTTCGGCGCGGCGCGAGGTCGAGATGGATGTGTTCGGCGTGATCGGCGTCGCTGCCGGGGCCGAGCACGGTCTTGAAGGGGCCGCAGGCGGCGCTGCGAACAGCGTCGAGGAACTCGGACGATCGTTCGGGCGGGGATGGCTGGACGGCAATCGTCGTGCCGCCAGACAGCGTGAAGGCAGCGATGTCGAGCGCGTTGCCGAAGGCGTGCTCGGAGAGTTTCTGCGATCCGTTGCGCGGCCGGCAGACATAGGCCGACGCATGCGCGACCGATTGCAGCGGCTTGCCGAACGTCCGCTGCGCGGCGGGCGAGACGACATCGCCGGCGAAACGCGCGGCGGCCTCCGCCATGGCGCAGTTCATTTCGGCGCGGGGTTGCAGCTCTATGCCACTGCCGAGCGAACTCACGACGATCGGATAGGGCATCGAACAACCGATCGGGTCTGCTTCGGGCGGCTTGTTGTCGAACTTTACGCCCAGTTCCGCCAACCGTTGCCGGCAGGCGATTTCGTCCTCAGGCAGGTCGCCGGACGGGTTCGGGCGTTCTGCCGAACGCGGGTCGGGCAGAACTGGACCCGGACGGGCCGCGAGGAGCGCGTCGTCGGGTGTTGCGGCCGCCAGGCGGGGATTCGGCTCGGGAACGGGGACTGTTTGCGGCAGTGCTTCGTCGCTTGCGACGGGTTTTTCGAGTGGCGCCGCCGGCGGTTCCTGGACGGTTTCTGCCGGGTCCTGCCGGGGCTCGGCCGTTTCCGCCGAAGCGCGGGGGCTGGGCTCGGGAACGGGAGCCGAAACGGGTGCATAGGCCGTTGCCGCATCTGGCCCTGCCGAGGCGACTGGTTGCGGATCGCCCGGCGGCGTGCCCGCAAACGGTCCCGGCTCGCCGATGCCGTCCGGCTTCTCCGTCGGCACAGGTGCGGTGTCGGGCGTAACCACTTTCGCCTCCGGGCGGGGCTTTCGCCGTTTCGGAGGCTTGTCCCGCGGCGCCTGGAACAGCTTTTCCAGCCAAGCCGGCGCCGCCCGGGCATCCGGAGGAGGGAAAAGGAACAGTCCCGAGATCGAGACGGCAAAGACCAGCCGGAGGATCGAAAGCTTGCCCATGACCGTCAACGTTTCCGCACGACAACTGGTTGCACCGGCCCGGCCCGGCCCAGGCTGATCGCGGTTCACTCGGCGGCGGCCACGCCGATCGCCTCCAGCCCTTCATCGAGCCAGTCGGCAAGCATCGGCATGCCAAGCAGATAGCGGATCGGCCGGTAGTTGCGCCGTTTGGCCTCCGCGACGGCTTCGGCGAATTCCCCCGCTTCGAAGTCGCCGCGGCCGATCCAGGTGAGCGCGATCAGTTCGGCCGCCTCGTCGACGTTCAGCGTCCGCACGATCTGGCGTAGTTCTCGTTCGGTCTGGTCCTCGGTCTCCTCCTCGGCAAGCCCGTCGTGATGGTGGAGATCCTGGGTGTCGTCGAACTCGACCTCGTGTTCCGCGCCGTCCTCGTAGTCGCCGTTGACGGCCGCGCTGACCGTCCGCGCCTTCTCGACGATAAGGCGCACCGTGTCCGGGGCGATCGTCAGGTCCCAGACCTTCTCGGCGCGCTTCGACACAGGCCACTCTCCCTCGTTTCCGGGGATAATAAGCAAATTGGCACGCCGGATGTAAGCTCAGACGAACGCGCCGGCGGATCAGAAGGGAAGGAGCCCGATCGCCCATAGCCAGCCAACCGTCGCGGCGAAGGTTGCAAGCGTCATCGGGATCCCGGAGCGGGCAAAATCAACGAACGAAAGTGTGACGCCCGACATTGCAGCGCGTTCAGCGACGATGATGTTGCAGAGCGACCCCGTGAGCAGGAGATTTCCGGCGAAAGTGGACAGAAGCGCCAATGCCGTGAGAGCACCGTCCGAAAGGTCGGGGACGAGCTTGATCAGCAGGATCACGGCGGGCACGTTGCCGATCGAGTTCGAAGCGGCGAGCGTCAGCGGGGTGAGCACCGACAGGCGGTCGGGCAGGAGACCCTTGGCGGCGAGCCAGTCCAGACCGTCCTGTGAAAGGCCTGTCTTGACGAAGGCGGCGGTAATCCCGAACAGGCAGGCGAACAGCAGCAGGAGCTGCCAGTCGACCGATCCGATCATTGTGCNCCGTTCGAAAGGTCGGGGACGAGCTTGATCAGCAGGATCACGGCGGGCACGTTGCCGATCGAGTTCGAAGCGGCGAGCGTCAGCGGGGTGAGCACCGACAGGCGGTCGGGCAGGAGACCCCTGGCGGCGAGCCAGTCCAGACCGTCCTGTGAAAGGCCTGTCTTGACGAAGGCGGCGGTAATCCCGAACAGGCAGGCGAACAGCAGCAGGAGCTGCCAGTCGACCGATCCGATCATTGTGCGCGAGGACAGTCGGCGCGACATCAGCAAAAGGCCGGCGACGGCGAGCGCCGACAATTCGCGCGGAAGAGGCGTCAGGAAAAGCGCAACCAGCATCACAATGGCGGCGAGCCCCTTTGCCAACTGGAAACGGTCGATCGCAGGCGCTTCCGTGCCGGGGATCGCTGCGTCCACGGCCGGCCTCAGCCGCCATGTGAAGGCGACGGCGATGTAGGTCATCGCCAGCGCGGCGAGCGTCGGCGGCAGGGCGAAGCCGAGATAGGTCCAGAAGTCGAGCCCGCCCGCCTGGCCGATGAGGATGTTCTGGGGATTGCCGATCAAAGTTGCCGCCGAACCGGCATTGGCTGCGCCGGCCAGCCCAATCAGGTAGGGCCGTGGGTCCAGCCGCTGCGAGGCGATGCCGGCCGCGACGACCGGCGTCAGGGCAAAGACGACGACGTCGTTGGTGAAGATCGCGGCCAGCATGCCGGTGGCGGCGATCAGCGCGGCGAGGAGCCGTTTCGGGCTGCGGGCGGCCTGCACGATCCGATGGGCGATCCAGCCATAGAAGCCCGATTGCTCGAACTGCGCGGACAGGATCATCAGTGCGAAGAGCAGCGCTATTGTCGGCATGTCGACCGCAGCGCCGGCTTCCTCAAGCGACAGGTCGCCGGAGGCCAGAAGGATGATCAGGCCGAGCAGCGCGACGCCGGTCCGGTCAATGGCAAGGCCGGGAACCCGGCCGAGCGCCATGCCGAGATAGGCAAGTACGAAAACCGCAACCGACAGGGTGATCATGCGCGTGACTCGGTCGATCGCAGGCACCGGCGGGAATCGCCTGAAGAAGAAATAGCGGAGTTGCCGGGTTTTCGCGCGGGGGCCGGTCGAATATTTTGGCGGACGCGACATCTGGCGGACGCCTGGCTGCGGGCCTGCCGCAAGGCGGCTTCGCAAGCGGCGTTTCGCGCCAACCGTGGAGGATACCCATGTCCCTGAAGGGCAAGACACTGTTCATTTCCGGCGGATCGCGCGGCATCGGGCTCGCAATCGCGTTGAAGGCGGCCCGCGACGGGGCCAACGTCACCATTGCCGCCAAGACGGCCGAGCCGCATCCGAAGTTGCCGGGTACCATCTACACGGCGGCGGAAGACATCGAGAGGGCGGGCGGCAAGGCGTTGCCGGCGCTCTGCGACATCCGCGACGAGGCGCAGGTGGCCGACGCCGTGGCGAAGACCGTGGAAAAGTTCGGCGGCCTCGACATCTGCGTCAACAATGCCAGCGCGATCAGCCTGACCGGCACGCTCGACACCGAGATGAAGCGCTACGACCTGATGCACCAGATCAACACGCGTGGCACCTTCCTGGTTTCGAAGCTGTGCATCCCGCATCTGAGGAAGGCGGCCAACCCGCACATCCTGAATCTTGCCCCGCCGCTCGACATGAACGCGAAGTGGTTCAAGGGACACGTCGCCTACACGATGGCGAAGTTCGGCATGTCGATGTGCACGCTCGGCATGAGCGCGGAGTTCGCCGGAGACGGCATCGCGGTGAACTCGCTCTGGCCGCTGACGGCGATCGACACGGCTGCGGTGCGCAATCTTCTCGGCGGCGAGCAGGTCGCCTCGATGAGCAGGACGCCGGACATCCTGGCGGACGCAGCCTACGCCATCCTCAATCGCCCGTCGCGCGAGGCGACCGGCAACTTCTACATCGACGAGGAGGTCCTGCGCGAGGAGGGCGTCTCCGACTTCTCGCACTACGCGCCGGACGCCAAGGGCGCGCTCGCGGGAGATTTCTTCGTGCCCGACGAGGTGTTCGCGCGCAGCCCGACGAAGGTGGCGCGAACCTTCGGCTAGCGGCCCGCTCGCGTCAGATGTCGAGTTCCTTCGGCTTGCCGTCGGCCTTCTTGCCCGCCTTCAACCCGGTCAGCCGGTCGATGTAGGCAAGCAGGAGGGCGGAGGCGACGAAGGCCATGTGCATGATCGTCATCCACATCAACTGGCCGCTGGTGTAGGTCGCGCTGTTAAGGAAGACCTGCAGCAGGTGGATCGACGAGATGGCGACGATGGTGGAGGCGACCTTCACCTTGAGCGAGCCGGCGTCGATCGTGCCCAGCCAGTGGACGTCGCCGGTTTCGCCGTCGAAGCGGCTGACGAAGTTCTCGTAGCCGGAAATGATCACCATCACGACGAGGCTGGCGACCAGGGCGGCGTCGATCAGGCCGAGCATCTTCAGGATGGTGTCGGTGTCATTCATCACGAGAACCTTGCTCATGAATTCGACGAGCTTCTTGCCGAACGAGACGGCGTAGACCGCGAGCGCCAACGCGAGGCCGACATAGAAGACGACGAGCAGCCAGCGCGACGCCAGGATGATCGATTCGATGGCAAGTTCGATGCGTTTCATGGAAGGACCGGATGCGTTTCGCGCGCTTATTTCGGTCAGGAAGGGTCGCTTTGCAAGGGGCTGCGGCCGTGACCGCGCGGCTTTGTCGCGATGGGGGAGAGGCGAGGCTCGCGGGAGCGGTTCGGTCGTGCTTTCGGCTGCGGGCAGGGCCGGGGCGTAGCCCGATCGTCCGCCGCCGGGCCCGCTAGCCGAACATCAGCCCGCGGACGAGATCGGGGACAACCTGCACTGTCCTCAGGGCGGATTTCAGCTTGGCCTGGCTGGCGCGCGAAAGCGCGGCGACCTCGACCGAATTGGTCACGGGGATACCGGTTTCGAGGTCGCGTGCCTGCTGTTCCAGCATCACCGCCATGAACAGGCGATGGGCGCCCGCCAGTTCGGCCAGTTCCTCGGCGTTGCCCAGTCCGCGCTCGGCCAGGCCGCCGAGCCGCCGTCGCGTCGAGCGCCGGCGGATGCCGTGGCGGATGGCGGCGGTTCGGGCGGCGGTGACGATCGGGAAGAGGCCGTGGAACTTGAGGTCGATGCGGCCGTGCACGGTCTGGAGCCCCCCCAGCAGACCGAACGGGCTCGGCCGGGCGAACAGCTTTTCGCCCATCTGCTTCGCGAAGGTCGGGTTTTCGGCACCCGCCGCAAAGGCGTAGTCGAACAACTCGGCGCCGAGCGAGAGGTCGCCATGGACCGGTCGCTGGTCGAAAAAGATGTCGACGTTGAGGAGGTCTTCTCCCCGGGCGCGCCTGACCCAGCCGTCGATCCGCTCCTTCCATGTCGCCACTGATCCGCGCCAGGCCGCGTTCCTGGCCATGACGCCGCCCGAACAATAGGGGATGCCCGAGAGATTGAGGGTGTCGGCGATTTGCGCGCCGAGGTCGGCGAACCAGCTGTCCTCCGGCCCGTCGGGCTCACCGGTCGCATAGACGATCGCATTGTCCTGGTCCGGCGCCAGCAGGCTTTCCCCGCGGCCGCCCGAGCCAAGGACCATCAGGGCGTAGGGGCAGGGCGGCGGCCCGCGGCCTGCGGCGAGCATGGCCTGCTCGGCCAGTTCGGCGGCGCGGCGCGTCATGACGCGGATTTCCTCGCTGATCACCCCGGCGACGAGGCCGGAGTCGAGATCTTCCTGCACCAGCAGGCGCGCCGCGGTCGGCAGGCTGGCCCATGCCTGCGCCATCTCTTCCGCGCTTGTGGCCGCGCCGATGGCGTCGTCCAGGCGAAATGCGGCCCCGGCGCGCAGTTGCAGCAGGTCGCGGGCGGAGATGACCCCGGCCAGCCGCTCACGCTCGTCGCGCACGGCGAGGTGGCGCAGCTTTAGCCGATCCATGCGGCCGATGGCGCGATAGACGAAGGCGCCCGCCGCAATGCTGGCCAACGGCCGCGAGGCGAAGCCGCCGACCGGCATGGCGAGCGCCTCGGCGCCGTTCCGGGCGATCAGCCGCATGATGTCGCGTTCGGTGACGATGCCGTAGTCCCGCAGCGGGCCGCCCGGAGTTCCATCGGCCGAGACGAAGATCGACGAAATGCCGTGGCGCACCATCGTGTCGATCGCCGCCTGCGCAAGCGTGTCGTCGGGCATCACCACGACATCGGTACGCATCAGGTCCTGTATGCGGTGGCTATAGGCAAAGGGGTCGAGCAGGCTGGCATCCGAGGGGCGCGGCGACGTCACAGGTTCGCTCCAGCCGGCCCGGTAGCCGCTTTCGAGCCGGTCGGACAGGTCGAGGCAGGCGCGCTCGGCCTGCGCCAGGGTGTGGATGCCGCGCTCGGCCAGGCGCGGCACCAGCGCCTTGAAGATGCCGGCCGCGGCCTGCGCGTCGCCAAGCGCCGTGTGGCGGTCGCTGATCGCGACGCCGAGCCATGCCGCGAGCGCGTCGAGCGAGCCTTCTGGCAGGCGCGGATTGACGATCGAGCCGAGCAGCCGCACGCAGAGCGACCTCGGCTTTTCCCATGCAAGGCCGGCGCGCTTGGCTTCGTGCTCCATTACGGCGAGATCGAACCCGATCGAGTGGCCGACGAGCAGCCGGTCGGCGCGAAATTCCCGAAAACGCGCAAGCGCCTCCGCAATTGGCGGGGCGTCGCGCACGGCGTCGTCGCCGATGCCGTGGATGGCGGTGGAGGAGGCGGGAATCGGCACGCCTGGATCGACCAGCGTCGAGAAGGCCGGTCCCGCCCGGGAAGAGCCGGGCGCGATGGCGACGCCGGCGAGTTGCACGATGCGCGCCTTGGCGGTGTCGAGCCCGGTGGTCTCGGTATCGACGGCCACGGCCTCGAGAGCCGCCAGAGGCGTGGCCCCGCTTACCGCCTTTGTGTGCTTCCCCTCCATAGCCCCGCCAGTCTGACATCCGTTTGCCGCTTCGTCACCGGGGCGAAAGTCGCATGGGGCTGAAAATGCGAAACCCGGCCGGGGAGGGGAACCGGCCGGGTTTCTGTCCCAGGGAACGGGACGGGGCAGGGAAGCCTTGCCTTGAATCTGGTGCTTGCCTCCCGCGTTTCAATGGTTGTCCGAAACGCGGGAGGACAATCTCAGTTGGCGCTTGCGACCGGCGCGACGAGTGGCGTGATGCGACGTATCGCGACACGGCGGTTCTCCCGCTCCGGCTCCTCGGTCTTCACCTTCAGGTAGCGCTCGCCATAACCCTGCGTCGCAAGGTTCTCCGGTGGAATACCGAAGACATTGGTGAGCGCGTCGGCAACCGATTCGGCCCGCCGGTCCGACAGCGCCAGATTGGCGACGTCGGATCCGACCGCGTCGGTATGGCCTTCGATGAGGAAGGTTTCCGCCGGGTTGCGATCGAGCAGCTTCTCCATGGCCCGCGCGACGCCTTCCAGCTTCCTCACCTGATTTTCCGGGATGGAGGCCGAGCCGAATTCGAAGGTCAACGTGTCGAGATCGACACGACGGGCTATGTCGCGCACGCGCGCCGAGCGCTTGACCTCGTCGACGGAATACAGGCGCTGCACCCGTTCGACCGGCGGTTGTTCAAGGAACTCGTAGTAGTCGTTGGGGTCGTCGACATACTCGGATTCCAGGATGTACCGGTTGCGCGGGATGTTGAGACGCATCGGCGGAAGGTCGAGGCCGGGATCGCGCCACTCGCGCACGCGGTCGAAATTGTCGTCGTCGACATAGACGAGGACATATTCGCGCCCGTCGGGCATGATGCGGGAACGCCGGATCACGTCGCCGTACCGATTGCGGATCGTGACGATGCGCACGCCGTTGTCGCGCAGGATCGTCTCGCGGACCCGACCTCGTGGCAGATCCTCATAGTAGACGTCGCGCGCGCCGCGCGTCATGCGCGGACGGTCGTTGCTTTCAACGATGACCTGGTTGTTGAGCTGGATGATGATGCGGTCGCCGATCTCGCGAAGCACATCGACACCTTCCGGACGCTCGCGGCGGCGGCGTTCTTCGTCGTCCGGCGCACGGTCGCGCCGCGTGCCCTTCTCCTCGGTCACCGCCTCGATCCGTGCCGGCTGGGCGGCCTCGGTCGCCGCGGCATCCGTGGCGGGTGGCGGACCCTGATCAACGGGCTCGACGGGTTGGGCGGCCTGTCCATCCTGCTCGGCGCCGTCGCGACGGCGCTTCTTCTCCCGCTGATCCGGCGCGGCCTCCTTCTGGCTGTCGAGGATGGGCGCCGCATCGGGATTGCCCGGCTGCGCATCGGGTCCGGCGGTGTCGGACTGCTCCGGCTGTTCGCCGGCCGCAGGGGCCTGCGAAGGCTGCGGTTCAGGCAGAACTTCGGCCGGCTGTTCCTGCTGCTCCATGGTTTCCGGCTGCGCGTCGGGCTGCGCGGGCTGTTGCTGTTCGGCGGGCTCTTCGGCGCCGGGCTCAGGCTGGACGGGCTGTTCCGGAGTTGCCTCTTCCGCCGCAGGCGCCTGTTCCTCGGCTGGGGCTGCTTCGGCATCGGGCTGCGGCTCAGCCGGCGGTGCGGCTTCCTGAGCGGGCTCTGCCTCGGGCATGGGCTCCGGCTCGAGCGTCGGCTGGGGCTCGGGTTCCGGTTCGGGGGCAGCCTCGGGCTGAGGTTCGGATTCCGGCGCCGACTCGGGCTGAGGTTCGGGAGCCGCCTCCGTTTCGGGGGCGGGCTGCTGCTCCTCTTCCAGCTTCTGCTGTTCCTGCGCCGGCGGGCAATCCTCGCCTTCGCACTCGGCCTGCGCCAGAATGATCGGCGCCGACGGCGTGACGGCGGCGCGGAAGGCGGTCTCAGACAGTTGCGCCGCACTCAGCGGCGCGGATGCCATGAGCAGGCCGATCGCCGTGCCCGCCAGTATCCGTGGTTGGCGTTTCATAAATCGCTTTCTCCTGGATGTTTCTCGTCCCTGTCCCGGCCGAAACCCCGAATCGGCGGCTTTGGTTCCCACGGGGCGCCAATTCTGACGCCACCGTCGGGCGGAAGGCCGGCCAAGTCATGGCCAATTCCCGGCCAAATGGCGGCGGACCACGGCGCTTGACCTTGTGCGCCGAAGGCATCACATGCGCGGTATGAGCGAGCCGTTCTGGAAGACCAAGACGCTGGAAGAGATGGACGCCGCCGAGTGGGAATCGCTCTGCGACGGCTGCGGCAAGTGCTGCCTGTCCAAGCTCGAGGACGAGGATACCGGCGAGATCTACTTCACCAGCGTCGGCTGCCGGCTCTTCGATGCCGGAACCTGCCGCTGCGGCGACTACGACAACAGGCTGTCGATCGTCGCCGATTGCGTTCGCCTGACGCCGCAGAACGTTCGCACCATCGCCTGGCTGCCCAGCAGCTGCGCCTACCGGCTGGTTGCGGAGGGGCGCGACCTATTTTCCTGGCACCACCTTATATCTGGCGATCGGAACACCATCCATGAAGCCGGCATGTCCGTGCGCGGTCGCGTCACGGCGTCCGAATCCGAGATGGACGATCCGGAGGACTATTTCGACCACATGCTCGACGGCGAGCCGTAGGCGGCGGGCTGTCAGCCTCGAACCGCTCTCCATGAACCCGGGATGAACGCGCGGTTCCCGCCGCGTTCAGCTTGGCTGGCGCATTCTCGCGCCATCGTCGGTTCCGGCGACACAGACAAGATGGAGAAGACAATGTTTGCCAAGCTCAAGACCGCCGCCCTGTCCGCCCTGATCGGCCTTGGCACGCTCGCGGCCGTGCCGGCCACGGCCCAGGCCGATGATCTTTACCTCAACTATGGCGGTGGCGTCGGTGTTGGCGTCCAGTTCGGCGACTACGACCGCGTCGACTATCGCCGTGACTACCGGTATGACCGCCGTCACGAGCGTCGCGAATACAGGCGCTGCACGCCCGATCGCGCGCTCGACAAGGCCGAGCGCTACGGCGTCCGGCGCGCCCGCGTCATCGACGTCGACCGCCGCACCATCACGGTCGCCGGTCGCAAGTGGGGTGACCGCATCCGCATGACTTTCGCCCGCGCGCCGAACTGCCCGATCATCCGCTGGTAGCGGTGCCGAAAGGCCCGCCTGAACGAACAAGCCCCCGAAGGCCTGCCTCCGGGGGCTTATTCGTTGATTGGGCGCGACCGCGCTACTTCAGCTCGAACGTCATGTTCACCTGTACCCGGTAGGCGTTCTCGCCTGCCTGGATCGGAGGCGCCGCGCCGACACGGTCGAACGCCTTTGCCTCGATCGACATTGGCTGCGCGGCAAAGGACTGGTCCGAGATCTCGATGACCTTGCCGAGGCTTACACCGGCGGCCTCGGCCAGCACGTTTGCCTTGGCCATCGCTTCCTTAACGGCATTCTTGCGCGCTTCCGTGACGGTCGCGGAGGGATCGTCGTTGGTGAAGACGATGCTGCCGCCCTGGTTGACGCCCAAGGACACAGCCTTGTCGATGAGTTCGCCGGTCTTGGCGAGGTCGCGGACACGCACCGTAAGCGTGTTGATCACCTGATAGGCGACCAGGTCGGCCTGTTGGCTTCCGTCGGGCTTGTTCGTGTAGTTGTAGCGCGGCATGATCTGGAGGCCGGCCGTCTGCAGGTCGCGGTCGGCGACGCCGAGACCCTTGATGGCCTCTATCACATCGGTCATGGCAGCGCTGTTGGCGTCGAGCGCCTCGCGCGCCGTCTGGGCCTCGCGCATCACGCTGAGTGAAAGCACAGCCATGTCGGGCGTAACGGTCGCCTCGCCTTCGCCCGTCACGACGATGCGCGGTTGGACCGGCGCTTCGGTTGCCGACGCAGCCACGGGAAACGCCATCGCCGCCGCGAGCCCGAGTGCCATCATTCGTCTGTTCATCATGTCTCCGATCATCAGTTGAGCGTCCGGCCTATGCCGCGATTATGGATGCATTGCGGCGGCGTCAGTTCGATCGTTCCGCGCCCAGCCTCGTTGCCATAGCACGGCCTGCCCGGGCTGCGATGCTGGAGGCTGGCCGAACGCGACAAGAATCTCTAAGACTCCCACACCTGAGGGCCTCGCCCTGCCAGATGAGGGATACAGAAATCGTGCGACGCAGCATCTCAATCGCCGCAATCCTCGTCCTGTCCGCGGCGCCCGCGGCGCTCGCGCAACAGCAGGCGCCTACCGCACCGATCGTCCAGACCGCGCCGGTCACGCTCGCCCCCGTCAATACCCAGGTCGAGTTCGTCGGGTCGGTGGTCGCCGAACAGGAAGTGGCGCTCACGGCCAGGGTCGAAGGGTTCCTCGATGCCGTCAACTTCAAGGAAGGCAGCTTCGTGCAGGCCGACAGCGTCGCCTTCGTGATCGAGAAGGATACCTACGAAGCGGCGCTCGATGGAGCCAAGGCCCAGCTGGAAGCTGCCCAGGCGGCGACGGCAGGGGCCGAGGCCAACCTCAAGCTGCAGGACATCAACCTGCTCAGGCAACAGGAACTGGTGAAGACGCAGGCGGTCTCGCAATCCGTCGTCGACCAGGCGCAGGCCACCCGCGACAGCGCGGCCGCGCAGGTCGACCAGGCGAAGGCCCAGGTTTCGCAGATGCAGGCGCAACTCAAGACCGCCGAACTCAACCTCTCCTTCACCGACGTCAAGTCGCCGATCACCGGGCGGATCGGCAAGGCGAACATCACCGAGGGCAATCTCGTATCGCCGCAGAGCGGAACGCTGGCGACCGTCGTGCAGAGCGATCCGATCCGGGTCGTGTTCTCGATTTCGGACCGCGAATACCTGCAGGCGGTCAAGTCGCTGAAGCCCGACAACAAGGGCGTCGCCTCCAACGCGTCGGGCTACACGCCGAAGCTGACCCTGCCGGACGGCACGGAATACGACCAGCCTGGCAAGATCGCCTTCCTCGACAACACGATCGACCCATCAACCGGCACGATCGCGGTCTATGCCGAGTTCGCCAATCCCGAACTCAAGCTCGTGCCCGGGCAGTTCGTCCAGGTCACCGTGCAGGCCGGCGAGAGCGTCGATCTGCCGGTGGTGCCGGCCTCGGCGATCCTGCAGGACCAGCAGGGCGCCTATGTTTTCGGCCTGGACGATCAGAACAAGGCCCAGATCCGCCGCGTGACGCTCGGCCAGCGTGTCGGCACGAACTGGGCGGTGACGTCCGGGCTGGCGAACGGCGAAATGGTCATCGTCTCGGGCATCCAGAAGGTGCAGGCAGGTGTCACCGTGACGCCGCAGCCGGCGGGGAACTGACCGATGTTCGCCGATATCTTCATCCATCGCCCCCGTTTTGCGATGGTGATCGCCATCGTGATCACGCTTGCCGGCACGATCGCGATGATCAACATCCCGGTCGCTCAGTATCCCGACATCACGCCGCCGACCGTGCAGGTCAGCGCCAGCTATCCCGGCGCCGACGCGCAGACGCTGGCCGATACCGTCGCAGCGCCGATCGAACAGCAGGTCAACGGCGTCGAGGGCATGATCTACATGTCGTCGACAGCCAGTTCGAGCGGTCTCTACACGTTAACCGTGACGTTCGCGGTCGGCACCGACCCCGACATTGCGCAGGTCAATGTGCAAAACCGCGTCGCGCTGGCGACGCCGCTGCTGCCGGATGCGGTGACCAGGCTCGGCGTCAACGTGCGGGCCCAGCAGCCCAACTTCCTTTTGATCGCCAACATCTTCTCGCCGGAGGGCACGCATGACGGGCTCTTCCTCTCCAACTACGCGCAGATCAACGTGGTCAATCCTGTGGCGCGCGTGGCCGGCGTCGGTTCGGCGAACCTCATGGGCGGGCTCAGCTATTCGATGCGCGTATGGCTCGACCCGCAGCGCATGGCAGCGCTCGGCATCACCGCCGACGATGTCACCAACGCCATCCAGCAGCAGAACGTCCAGGCGGCCGCGGGGCTCATCGGCGCGCCGCCGATCCCCGACGACCAGGTGCTGCAGTATTCGATCACCGCGCTCGGCCGCCTGACCAGCACGGACCAGTTCGCCGACATCATCATCCGCACCAGTTCGGCCGGCGCCATCGTCAGGGTGCGCGACATCGCCAAGGTGGAGCTCGGCGCGCAGACCTACGCATCGGAAAGCCGTCTGAATGGCAAGCCGGCGGCGACCATGGCGGTCTATCAGTCGCCAGGCTCCAACGCGCTTGGCGTCGCGTCCGCCGTGAAGGCTGAGCTCGAGGCGCTGAAGAGCCGCTTTCCCGACGACGTCTCCTACGAGGTGATCTACGACTCGACCGATTTCGTGAAGGCGACCGTCCACGAGATCATCTTCACGCTGATCCTGACCGGCTTCATCGTTCTCGGCGTCGTCTTCATCTTCCTGCAGGACTGGCGCGCGACGATCATTCCGGCGCTGACGATTCCGGTGTCGCTGATCGGCGTCTTCGCGGTGCTGCTCGCCTTCGGCTTCTCGGCCAATACCGTCACGCTGTTCGCCCTCATCCTGGCGATCGGCCTGGTCGTCGACGACGCCATCGTGGTGGTCGAGAACGTGCAGCGCGTGATGGAGGAGGAGCCCGGCATCACCGCCGCCGACGCCGCGCACAAGGCGATGGCGCAGGTGACAGGGCCGATCATCTCGACGACGCTTGTGCTGTTCGCGGTGTTCGTTCCCGTCGCCTTCCTGCCCGGGATCACCGGCCAGCTCTACCGGCAGTTCGCCATCACCATCACCGCCTCGGTGGCGATCTCGGCGCTCAACGCGCTGACGCTCAGCCCGGCGCTTTGCGCGGTGCTGCTGCGGCCGCCGCGCGAGGCGCGTGGCCTGTTCCGCCACTTCAACCGCGGGCTCGACAAGACGCGCGACGGCTATTCGGCGATCAACCGGCACCTGGCGCGCCGCACGGTCATCACGCTCGCCATCATCGCCGGTTTCGCCGGGCTCGCCACATGGAGCTTCTATCGCACGCCGACCGCCTTCATCCCGAACGAGGACCAGGGCGTGCTGTTCGCCAACATCCAGCTGCCCGACGCCGCCGCGCTGCCGAGGACGCAGGACGTGCTGACGAAGATCGAGGAGATTTCGCGGCAGACCGAGGGGGTCGCCAACGTCGTCACGGTTTCGGGCTTCAGCCTGCTCACCGGCGCGGTGCAGCCCAACAGCGGCCTCGCATTGATCGTGCTGAAGCCCTGGGACGAGCGCAAGACCGCCGAGACCGGGCTGAGGGCGATCTACACCAGGCTGAACCACGAGTTCGCCGCGCTCGGCGCAGCCAACATCGTGATCTTCCCGCCGCCGGCCATTCCGGGCGTCGGCAATGCGGAAGGGTTCGACATGCGCCTCCAGGCGCTCGGCGGGCAGCCGCCGGAAGAACTCGCCCAGGTGATGCGGTCGTTTATCGTGGAGGCCAATTCGGACCCGGCGATCGGGACCGCCTATTCGACCTTCTCGGCCGAGGTGCCCGGGCTCTTCCTCGACATCGACCGGGTCAGCGCGCAGCGCCTCAACGTGCCGGTCTCGACCATCTTCAACACGCTGGCGGCGCAGCTCGGGTCGGCCTACGTCAACAACTTCACGATCCTCGGGCAGGTCTACCAGGTCAACGTCCAGGCCGACCAGAACTACCGGCGCACCGCCGACGACATCCTCAAGATCTACGTGCGCAGCACCACCGGAGCGATGGTGCCGCTGAGGGCGCTCGCCACGGTGAGAACCGACCTGCAGCCGACGCTGCTGTCGCGCTACAACCAGTTCACGGCGGCGACCATCAACGGCACGCCGGCGCCGGGCGCGTCGTCCGGCCAAGCGCTGGATGCGCTGACCAGGCTTGCCGCCACGGCGCTGCCGCAGGGCTATGCGTTCGAATGGTCGGGGCTGTCCTTCCAGGAAGCGGTGGCGAGCGGCGGCACCGTCGCGGTGTTCGCGCTGGCGATCATCTTCGGTTACCTGTTTCTGGTCGCGCAGTATGAAAGCTGGACGATCCCGTTTGCTGTCCTGGCCTCCGTCGTGGTCGCCGTTCTCGGCGCCATCCTCGGCATCCAGATGGTCAGGCTCGGCCTGAACATCTATGCGCAGATCGGCCTCGTCCTGCTCATCGGCCTCGCCGCCAAGAACGCCATCCTGATCGTCGAGTTCGCGAAGGAGAGCTACGAATCCGGAAAGACCCTGCAGGAGGCCGCGGTGGAGGGCGGGCACATGCGTTTCCGCGCCGTCCTGATGACGGCGATCGCCTTCATCCTCGGCGCCGTGCCGCTCGTCGTCACGTCGGGCGCGGGCGCCGCGAGCCGCATCTCGATCGGCGCAACGGTGGTCGGCGGCATGCTGGCGGCGACCGTCATCGGCATCCTGCTCATCCCATCGCTGTTCGTGCTGTTCGAGAAGATGGGCGAGTTGTTCGGCGGCGCGCAGCGCAAGGAGCCGGCGTCGCCGGAGCAGCCCGCGGCCTGAGCGGCTTTCGTCGCCGAGAATGCGCCGTGTCCCGGCATTGGCCGCGGTCGCGGTGCGCGGCCTTGCCGCCGCCGCAAGGCCGAACCCGCCTTGCCTGACAGACATCGGCAGGCTTCGAATCATGCTCGGCGCGGGTATCTGCGCAACACGATGCAGGCTGACTGGCGCGGCCTGGAACTGGTCGCGGCCCGGCTTGACCGCACGATCTTCAGGACACGGCGCCCGGCGACTTGTGCCCTGCGCCAAAAGCCACTAATGCAGCCGGCGTGGGGCCTGTAGCTCAATGGTTAGAGCCGGCGGCTCATAACCGCTTGGTTGGGGGTTCGAGTCCCTCCGGGCCCACCAAAGAAAACAACCACTTATGAACTTTTGCGTTTCAGGTTCTGAGTGATTCGTGAAGCTCTGGGTAACTAACGGGGCAACATTTCTTCAGGGACCCCTGCGCTTTCCGATCGCCGTATTCGGACCATGCAGCGTCGACCAGCAGGTGGAGATTGGCACCACTTCAATCATTATGTTGATAGATTTTTCAAAGGATATGCGGCGAAGGCGTCCGGCTTCCCCACTAGTGTCGTGCATAGGTAGTGAGGTGGTGCCGGTTTCTGAGACAGGGGCATAAGGTGATCGATCCCGATCACCCACGGCTCTCGATCTGTCGCCAGTGCGAATTGGTCTCGTCTCGCGGGCGTCGTTCTATCGACAGCCGGCCGGCGAGACGCCCGAGAACCTCGAACTGATGCGCATCATCGACGAGGCGTTCATGGAAACGCCCTGGTATGGATCGCGCCAGATGGCCCGGCATCTGCGCCGTCAGGGCTGGTGCGTCGGACGCAAACGGGTCCGGCGGTTGATGCGCAAAATCGGCCTGTCGCCGATCTACCAGGCGCCGAAGACCAGCGAGCCGCATCGGCAGCATCGCATCTATCCCTACCTGCTGCGTCATCTGAACATCGAAAGCCCGATCAGGTCTGGTGCGCCGACGTGACCTATATCCCAATGCGGCGCGGCCTTCTTTACCTCGTCGCCATCATAGATTGGTTCAGCCGCAAGGTGCTGGCCTGGCGGCTGTCGAACACGATAGAGGCCGACTTCTGCGTCGCTGCCCTCGAAGAGGCGATCACCCGTCACGGCCGACCCGACATCTTCAACACCGATCAGGGCAGCCAGTTCACCAGCTTCGCCTTCACCACGACGCTGAAGGATGCCGGGATCCGCATCTCCATGGACGGGCGTGGCCGTTGGATGGACAACGTCTTCATCGAGCGGCTATGGCGCAGTCTCAAATACGAATGCGTCTTCCTCAGCGCCTTCGAGACCGGCAGCGAAGCTCGCAGCGGCATCGGTTCCTGGATCGACTACTACAACCGGCGACGCCCACACTCGACCTTCGGCGGCAGGACACCCGACGAGGTCTATGCTACGGCACAAATGACGGAGCAATTGGCGGCGTAGAAACCAACCCGATCCACCTTAGCCAAGACGCCAAACTGTCTCATCAGGCGGGACCACCTCAATCGTTCTCGCCAACTGTCAACCAAAGGTCCATCGAGATTTTGGGCAGCTCAGCGCCAGGCTGTTCGTTGCCGAAGGCGTCAATTTGCGCCCAGCTATCCACATTGAGGTCGTGCACGGTCAGGCCGTCGGTCTCGTCGCCGAGGAACAGGCCTATCGCGTGAGCAGCCGAGGTCTTGCGGCTGTTGTTCGCACCCACGAAAATCGAAAATATCCTTTTCGAGGTCGATGCGAGAATTCTTTAGTCGGCGAAAGTTGCGAATTCGCAGTGCCTGGGTGTGCATAGTTGTTGTTCCGCGCTCGGAAGATTATCTGATTCACCACAAATTAACCAACCCACATTTTGCTTGTAGGCTGCGAGCCATCCTGGCTTGCCGCTATATTTTTGAAGGTCGAGGGTTTCGTTGCCGGGAATGTCCTATAGCGATGTCCGCTTTGGGAGACGCTTAACGCAAAATAGACGACCGACTAGAGGCGCGAAGCGGTCATTCGCACGCTAATGTCGCATAAGATGCAGACTGGAACAGGTGGAGAATGTTTGTTTCGAAGCTCGGAGCAGAAGGTCCACTGCACCTGCGCAGGATCTGCCGGCAGCGCCCCCTGCATATCGGGAGCTACGCTGTGGGATGAACTACGTTGACGGCGTTCTCGCTGCTCTTGTTATTGCCAAATATTGATAGTTGCCAGCGTGCGCATCAGGTGATCGGACACCAGTTCCTCCGCAAGCTTAGCGTTGCGAGTGCCAATCGCGTCAACGATTGCTTTGAGGTCCTTGTAGGTCTGCTGCCGCACGGCCTGGGGCGCAGGCTTGTCCGTATCCCGCCCGTCAAACAGCACCGCGCGGCGGTCGTCCAGGATGCTCGACATGATCTGCATCAGGAACTTGTTTTGTGTGCTGGCGAACATCTGCCGGTGCAGAGCATAGATCTGCTCCTTAAAATCTTCCCAGGTTGGTGCGGCGAGGATCTGCTCGAGGGTGCGCCGCATGTCGAGGATCTCCTCCTCCTGCACGCGGTTGACTACCAGATGCATCATCGCCGGCTCGAACAGCAGCCGGCCTTCGACGATCTCGGCGAAGGAGGGAACGGTGTCATGGCTTGCGACGCTGGTCTGGTCCATTCGGTCGAAGACGAGGTCGGCATCGTCTGTGAGGTAGGTGCCGCTGCCCACGCGCCTCAGCACCAGCCCCTGCCGCTCCATCATGGCCAGCGCGCTACGCACCGCGGTGCGGCTGGTGTTCAACTGCTGCGCAAGCTCCCGTTCGTTGGGCAGCTTAGCGCCCGGTACCATCTGTCCGTCGCGGATGCTCCTCAGGAGTGCGCGGTAGACCAGTGATGGTGTGGCGCGGTCGTTGGTGGCAATGACGGCGAGCTGCGCGAGCGCAGAATCCGAAGGCATTTGCGATTATCCCAGCGAGAAGCCGCCTATGAGCAGAGTCGCGCTTCTGTTGTCAACCATTTCGGAGCACTGTGGATCGATCAACGCACCACTTCAGCTGGGACGCCGGTTTGCGCCGACTGCGCCAGTGCATCGAGCACAGGTATGGCGTCGAGCGCTTCGCGGTAGTGCTGGACATAGGGCTTGCCCGACAAGGTGGCCTGGACGAAATGGCCGAGCTCATCAGCGAGGTCGCCGGCGATGCGGCCGTTTATTTCCGGCCAGAGATGCGTGTCGCCGCCGCTCGTTCCTTCATCCTCCACGACATAAAGTCCCTGGTCTGTGCAATCCAGATAGGCGGCCGACTTCGTGCCGACGATTTCGAGCGTCGACCGGAAACCGTTCATTAGTCCGTCGGGCCAGGCCCAGCTATAGTCGATGTTGCCGATCGCGCCGTTCTCAAAATTGACCACGGCGTAGAGCGCGTCCTCATTGCCCGTGCCGAGCAACTCGACCTTCTGCGCGTAGACGCGGCTGATCCTCGAACGGGCGATCCATTGCATGGCGTCGATGTCGTGCACGCCCATGTAGAAGAGGATCGAGCTCGACGCGCCGAGACGCTGCGCGGTCGCGCGGATGCCGCTGCGCTTGGCGCGGATATGTATCGGCGTACCGAGCCTTTCGGGCGCCGCTGCATAGAAGGTCTGGACGTAGCGCGGATCGAAGCGAAGGATATGCCCGACCATGAAGCGCACGCCGCTTTTCTCGACCGCCTCGACGATGCGGCGCGCCGTCGCGGCGTCGTGGGCGAGCGGCTTTTCGAGAAGGATCGCCTTTCCGGCTGCCGCCGCGGCGAGCGCAGCCTCTTCGTGCAGCCGGTCCGGCAGGCAGATGCTGACCGCCTCGAGTTCCGGCAGGGCCAGCAGCGCGTGCAGATCGTCGAAGCCTTGCGCGCCCGTTTCGCCGGCGACGGCCGCGGCCCGAGCCTGATCACTGTCGCATACAGCGACAAGTTCGGCCGCCGGGTGGTCGGCATAGATGCGGGCGTGGCGGCTGCCGAAGAAGCCGAGGCCGATGACGCCTGTCTTGAGGGTCCCGCTCATTTCGGCTGCTCCGCAATCGCCCAGCCGCGAAAATCCTCGATGAAGGCGGCGAGTTCGCCGACCACTGCCTCGAAGAATTTTCCGCCGGCGTCCGGCGTCGCGAGCGAGGGATCGCCGAGCGTCCCGGTCGGCGAGAGATCGGCGAAATCGAGATAGGTTCTGATCGCCGAGCCGCCGAGCAGATCGGTGATGAGGTAGGGCGAGCCGGGATCCGGATAGGTCGCCACGGCGCGCTCCATTTTCACGAGTTCGGGCCGGATGTGCTGGATCATCGCGGTCTCGAACTCGCAGGCATGGCCCATGCCGCCCGCCTCCGACCGGCGCAGCGCGGCGATAGCCTCGCGCGCAAGCTGGAAATAGGTGAGCGCGGCGATCCTTGCCTTGCCGTAGTGCCTGTGCCCGAGTTTCGAAGCGAGAAGATCGATGACGCCGCCGTTGCCGCCGTGGCCGTTGACGATGAGGATGCGGCGGAAGCCGTGCGACACCAGCGAGCCGACGATGTCCTCGGCCACCGCCATCAGTGTCTCGGCCCTGAGGGTGACGCTGCCCGGAAAACGCATGTGATGGGCCGAGAACCCGTACCAGGGCGGCGGCAGGACGGCGGTCTTTCCCGGCGACCGTTCGGCGGCGGCCAGCGATACGGCGAGGGCGAGCAGCGTGTCGGTGCCGAGCGGCATGTGGTTGCCGTGCTGCTCCACCGAGCCGAGCGGCAGGATGAACACCGTCCTCTCGCGGTCGAGGCTAGCGACTTCCGGCGAGGTGAGTTCTTCGAAACGCATCATTTCACCGAGAAGGTCGCGGTCTTGAGATCGCACATGGCCGCCAGCGCGTGCCGGCCGCCCACCCTGCCGGTGCCGCTGTCCTTGCCGGACATGCCGCCGAAGGGAATGTGCAGCTCCCAGTAGTTCGAGGTGTCGTTGATGTTGACGATGCCGGTCGGCATTTCCTCGATGTAGCGGAAGGCCCGGTCGATATCCTGGGTGAAGACACTGGAGACCAGCCCGTAGCGGTTGTCGGCCGCGATCTCGAAAGCCTCCTCGTCGCTGTCGATGATGAGCAGCGGCGCCACCGGACCGAACGTCTCTTCGGTGTTGATGAGGGCGTCGCGCGACACGCCGGTGAGCACGGTCGGCTCGAAATAAAGCGGGCTCGGATAGTCGGCGGCTGCCTTGCCGCCGGTGACGGCGGTGGCGCCGCGCTCCAGCGCGTCGGTCACATGGCTCGCGACCTTCGCGGCGACGCCGGCATTGTTGAGCGGCCCCATGGTGACCTCGTCCTTGCGCGGGTCGCCAAGCACCACCGCGCGCGCCGCCGCCGCCAGGCGCTCGGCGAACGCATCGTGGATGTTACGATGCACGAGGATGCGCTCCGACGACGAGCAGACCTGGCCGGCGTTGACGAAGCAGCCGGAGGCCGTCGCTGCCACCGCCCGGTCGAGATCGGCGTCGTCGAGGATCACCACTGGTCCATTACCGCCGAGTTCCATCAGTTGCGGCTTGCCCGCCGTGCGAACGCTGATCTGCTTGCCCGTCGCAGCGCTTCCCGTGAAGCCGACGGCGTCGGTGCCCGGATTGGAGACGATCTCGTCGCCGACGACAGCTCCCGCGCCGGTGACCAGATTGATGACGCCGGGCGGAAGGTCGGCCTCTTCGATGGCGCGCATCAGCGCTACCGCGACAAGGGAGGTCGTCGGGGCAGGTGTCCAGACGATGGTGTTGCCGGCGGCGAGCCCCGGCGCGATGTATTCGACCGGGATGTTCACCGGGAAGTTCCACGGCGTCACCACCGCGTAGACGCCGCGCGGCCGGTAGAAGGTCATCACCCGCTTGGAGGGGTCCTCGGTCGGTATGGTGTCGCCTTCGAGATATTTGACGAGATCGGCGGCGAGGTTGAAGCCGTCCACCGATTTGCCGACTTCGAAGAATGCTTCCGCATAGGGCTTGCCTTGTTCGAGCGTCAGCAGCGCCGCCAGTTCGGCGCGGCGCGCCGCGATCGCCTCGCCGGTACGGCGCATCGCCCTGGCGCGGTCCCAGATCGACACCTTGCGCCACTCCGGCTGCGCCTGGCGGGCGGCGGCGATAGCCTCGACGGCCGCCTGGCGGGAGCTCCAGCTAATCGTTCCGATCGCCGAACCGTCGATCGGCGAGCGCACCGGCTTGATCTCGCCGGCGGCATCGGCCTGCCAGACGCCGCCGATAAAGTTCGAAATTCCGTCACTTCCCATTGATTGGTTCGTCCGTAAGAAAAGCGGTTGCAATTGATCCATATTGGTTTTTATAGTCCGATCCAGGACGCCCAATGTCAACGATCAAAATTGGACGCCACGGGCCGAATGGGGCGCTCAGGCGTCGGCCCAACACGGAGGATGGAACATATGAAAACCAGAACACTATTCGCAGCCGGCCTGCTGGCTTCCGGCATTCTTGCTGCTCAGCCGGGTGCGGCCCAGGACAATATCACGCTTGAATTCGTCGTCTGGAACTACTCGCTGGAGACCATCCAGGACAATGTGAAGCAGTTCGAGGAGGAAAATCCCGGCATCAAGGTAAAGGTCACCGACTACACTTGGCCGGACTATCAGGACAGTCTCGTCTTGCGCTTTCGCGGCGATACACCGACCGACGTGATCTATGGCGGTCAGGATTGGTTGCCGGCCTGGGGCGCTGCGGGTTTCATCGCGCCGCTGGATTCGGTGGCGCCGGCCGGCGCGGTCGACGAACTGAAGAAGGACATCGCCGGCTTCGCGCTCACCGACGTGACCTACAAGGACCAAGTCTACGGCCTGCCATACTACGCCGACACGATTTCCTTCATCTACAACAAGAAGATACTGGCCGACGCCGGCATCGCCGTGCCGACCACGTGGGAAGAGGTGACCGCCGCCGCCGAGAAGCTCAAGGCGGGCGGCATGGAGCACCCGATCGTCTACGAGTACAACCAGGAACTGCCCAATTTCTACGACGCCTTCGTCGCCCAAGCCTATGGCCGCGGCGCCGAACTCTTCGACAAGGACCTGAACCCGCTCTTCGCCGACCCGGAAAACGGGTCGTTCAAGCAGCTGCAGTGGATCGCGGACGCCTATTCCAAGGGTCTCGTGCAGTCGGAGACGCATGAATCGAAGATCATCCCGGCGATGAACACCGGCGCGCACGCCTTCACCATCGTCTACACCTACGTTCTCGCCGCCCTCAACAACACGGCCGACCAGCCGCGGGCCGGCGAGTTCGCGCTTGCGCCGATGCCCGGCACCACCCATTCGACGCTCGGCTTTGCCAAGTCCTATGTGGTGACGGCGAAGGCCGCCGCCGATCCGGCGCGCGGCGAGGCCGCCTGGAAGTTCGTGAACTTCATGGCCGGCAAGCCCTACACCGTGGCCAAGCGCTGGGCGGTGGAGAAGGGTCTCGGCTTCGGCCAGCTGCCGCTGTTCCAGGACAAGGACGTGATCGAGGCCTGGGGCAAGTGGGCCGACGTCAAGGCGCTGGGCGACCAGGCGGCGATCGCCAAGGCCGGCACCTACACCGAGTACAGCTCGGTCTGGTCGGCCTATTTCCGCCCGCTGCTGGCCAAGGCGATGGTCGGCGAGGCGAGCGTCGAGCAGACCATGAAGGACGGCGCGGACCGCTGGAACCAGCTCAAGGAGCAGTTCGCCAATCGCTAGGCTCCGGTAATGCCGGCGGACGGCGTCGAGGCGCCGTCCGCCGCTTCCTGCGAATTTCGAGTTCGGCTGATCCTCCATGTGGACCATCAAACACTTTCCGGCGCTCTGGCTGCTGCCCGCACTTCTGCCGGTGGCGCTGATGACCCTTTATCCGGTCGCCTATGCGTTCTGGACCAGCCTGCATTCGGTGATGCTGCTGTTTCCCGGCGAGCCTTTCGTCGGCCTCGACAACTACAAGCGGGTGGTCAGCAGCAACTATTTCCACGACGCGCTCCGCAACTCGCTCGTCTTCACGCTGATCGCCGCCCCCTTGGTCGTCATCATCGGCACGCTGATCGCGCTTTTCCTGCAGCGGCGCTTCTTCGGCTCGCAGGTCGTGCGCTCCATCGTCCTGCTGCCGTGGGTGCTGCCGGGCGCCATCAGTGCGGTCCTCTGGATCTGGGTGTTCCATCCAAGCTTCGGCGTGCTCAACGGCGTGCTGCGCGACCTGCACCTGATCGACGGCTCCATCCCCTGGCTGACCTCGCCGCGGCTGGCACTCTTCTCGGTCGTGGTCGCCCATGTGTGGACCCAGATTCCGTTCGCCGTCGTGCTGCTCATGGCGGCGCTTTCGGGAATCAACTCGGAGACGCTGGAGGCCGCCGCCATCGACTGCCGCAGCGCGCTGAAACGCTTCCGCTACATTGTCTTTCCCGAGATCAAGGCGATGATCGTCGTGTTGATCGTCTATAACGCGCTCACCGCCTTCACCAGCTACGACCTCGTCTACGCCATGACCGGAGGCGGGCCGGGCACGGCGACCACGCTGCTGTCCTTCCAGATCTGGCGGGAGAGCTTCTCCATGTACGATTTCGGCAGCGGCTCGGCGGTCGCCTTCATCGTCGTCGCTATTTCGGCGGTGCTGATCGTCGCCATCACACGCGCCCTTCCTTCGGACCTGTTCGGGGAGTAGTGGGATGCAGCGCGGCCTCAACCCCTTCCTGACCTTCCTGTTCGCCACGCTCATCGTGATGTTCACCGGCGGCCCGGTCATCCTCTCGCTGATCGGCAGCGTGGTGCCGGACCGCATCCTGCTCGACAGCAGCAAGGCGCTGTTCAGCGAGGGCCTGAATTTCGAGACCTACCGTTATGTCTTCACCGGCCAGCTGCCGGATTCCTACCTTGCCGAGACCGCCAACCGGGCGATGATCTCCGACGCCGCCCGGCAGGTCCCGCAAAGCCTGCTCAACAGCGGCATCATCGCCTTTTCCTCGATGGTGCTGAACCTGCTGATCGGCGCGCCGGCCGCCTATGTCTTCGCCCGCTACGTCTTTCCGGGCAAGAAGCTCACCTTCATGTTCCTCATCCTGTCGCCGCTGGTGCCGGCGGTCGCGCTGGTGACGCCGGTCTACATCATGCTGCAGACGCTCGGTCTGGTCGGCACGCAGGCCGGCATCATCCTCGTCCACACGGCCAAGGCGCTGCCCTTCACCGTGCTCATCCTGTCGGTCTTCTTCCGCAAGATGCCAGCCGAGATATTCGAGGCGGCGGTGCTCGATCACTGCAGCCGCTTCCAGACCTTCTGGCGCATCGCGCTGCCGCTGGCGCTGCCGTCGGTCGGCGCCACCGGCCTCTTCGCCTTCATGCTCTCCTACTCGGAATACATGTTCTCGATGGTGCTTTCGGGCGACGCGGCGACGCGCCCGGTCTCGGTCGTGATGGCGGCGCTTGCGCGCAACACCGACGTTTCGTGGAGCCTGCTCAACACGGCGATCTTCATCGCCATCGTGCCGACGCTGGTGCTGGTCGTCTTCGTCTGGCGCTTCGTGGTCGAAGGCCTGCTCAGCGGCGCAGTCAAGGGATAGGACATGGCAGACACCCACCATCCGCTGAAGGCGCGCCCCAAGGGCGCCAGGCAGCATGCCACCGCCGGGCCCTATTCGCCGGTGCTCGAGGTCGACGCCACCCGGCTCGTCGTGATCTCGGGGCAGGTCGCTGTCGACATGGACGGCGGGGTCGTCGGCGGCACGATCGAGGAGCAGACCCGCGCCACCCTGGAAAATTGCGCCGCGCAACTGGCCAGCGCCGATTGCACGCTGGGCGACGTCTTCAAGGTCAACATCTATCTCACCGATCTCGCCCAATGGGCCCGCTTCAACGCCGTCTATGAGGAGATGATGGCCGAGCCGCTGCCGGTCCGCACGGCGGTGCAGGCGGTGCTGCTGCCGGGTTTCCTGGTCGAGGTCGAGATGTGGGCCGTCAAGTCGAAGGATTGAGGTATTGGCTTCCGTAGAACTCAAGAATGTCGCCAAGTCCTTCGGCCGGGTGGAGGCCGTCCGCGACGTCTCGCTGACCATCGAGGACCGCGAACTCGTCGTCTTCGTCGGCCCCTCAGGCTGCGGCAAGTCCACCCTGCTGCGCATGATCGCAGGACTGGAGGAGATCACCTCCGGCGAACTCATGATCGGCGGCAAGCCGATGAACGCGGTGGCCGCCGCCGACCGCGGCATCGCCATGGTCTTCCAGTCCTATGCGCTTTACCCGCACATGACGGTGGCCGAGAACATGGGCTTTGCGCTCAAGATGCTCGGCACCGACAAGGCCGAGATCGACCGCAAGGTCGCGGAAGCGGCCGGCGTGCTGCAGATCGAGGAACTGCTCGGCCGCAAGCCTAGGGAGCTTTCCGGCGGCCAGCGCCAGCGCGTCGCCATCGGCCGCGCCATCGTGCGCCAGCCGGACGTCTTCCTGTTCGACGAGCCACTCTCGAATCTTGACGCCGGCCTCAGGGCGCAGATGCGCGTCGAGATTGCCCGGCTTCACGAGCGGCTCCGGACCACCATGATCTACGTCACCCACGACCAGGTCGAGGCGATGACGCTCGCCGACCGCATCGTCATCCTCAACCGGGGCAAGATCGAACAGCAGGGCTCGCCGCTGGAACTCTACGAAAGACCGGCCAACCGTTTCGTCGCCGGCTTCCTCGGACAGCCCAGGATGAACTTCATCCCGACGCTCGCCGGGCCTTCGCAGGCGGGCACCACCCTGGCGATCGCCGCTTCCGGCAGGGCGGTGCTGAGGCTCGGCGAGGGCGTTCCGGTCGCGGACGGATCGGAGGTGGAACTGGGCGTTCGTCCGGACGCGATATCGATCGCCGGACCCGGCGACGACCTCGCCGTTCCCGGGAGGATCGTCGTGGTCGAGCATCTCGGGGGCTCCAGCCTGCTTTACGTCCAGGTCGACGGGCTGGATCAGCTGCTGACCTTGGAGCAGCGCGGCAAGACAGATTTCGCCAAGGGACAGGAGATAGATCTCCTCTTCGATCCCGGCCAGTCGCATCTGTTCGACGGCAACGGCGAACGAATTGGAAGCGGCAGGTGACATCGGTGTGCCAGGCGGAATTAGAGAATCCCGCCAAGTTCGCGCGAGAGATTCGCCGCGTGACGCTGGACGACGACGCGCAGCACAGCGAGCTTGTCGAGATCGAAGCGGCTTGCAGGGCCGGAGATGGCGATACCGCCTGGCACCTCGCCGCCATTCTCGAAAACGGGCAGTGCGACGCAACGCATGTCGGGCGCGAATTCGAGGTCGTCGTAGGCGTAGCCGTCGGCTCGGACGCGGGCGAGGGAACGGCGCAATTCGTCCGGATCGGTTATGGTGTTGGGCGCAACCTTGGCCAGCCCGGCAGCGATGATCGCCTCGGTAATGCGCACGTCCCTAAACGCGAGAAGCACCTTGCCAATCGAACTGCAATGAAGCGGCGAGCGGTCGCCAATCTGGAAGTCGACGGCAACGCGTTGCGTACCTTTTGCGCGGTAAACAAGCACAGCCGCATCACGTTCGAGTACCGAGTAGTGAACAGTTTCGCCGGTTTCGTCGGAGATGGCGCGCAGGCAGCTGAGGATGCGGCCGGCGCGCTCGTCTTCGCCGACCAGATGGCGGGCGAGCGACAGCACCTTGAATGTCAATCTGTAGTGTTTTGCGTCGGCTGCCTTTTGTACATAGCCCGACTGAACCAGCGTCATAAGCATGCGGTAGGCTGTGGCGCGATCGGCGTCAATGCCCGTTGCGACGTCCGCGACGGTGACAGGCCGTCGTTGCTCTCCAACAAAATCGAGTACGTTCAGCGCCTTAAGGGCGGTGGCACTTATGTTGGTGTCCAGATCGCTCATTCAGCCGAATCCATTTGTTCAATATTCGTATACACAGACCAAAATCTCCAGACAAGATCACATATCGTTGACGTAATTCTATTCTTGAATTACCCCTGCTTTCTAACGATACGTGGCTTGACCGCGCGTCGATGGGAGGAATTTTTATGGACATGCTGATCGACGGCAGCTGGACGGGTGCGTCTGACGGACAGGTCGATCTCGTGCTCAATCCGGCCACCAATGGTCAGATTGACACTGTGCCCCGCGCCACCGTCGCAGACGTAGAGCGCGCCGTTGCCGCCGCACAGCGCGGCAAGGCGGCAATGTGCGCCATGCCAGCCTGGCAGCGCTACGAGATTCTCGAAGCCGTCGCCCGGCGCATCGAGGAAAACCAGGCCGAGCTCGGCACGTTGCTCTGCCGTGAAAACGGCAAGCGCATCGGCGAAACGACCAGCGAGGTCGGCGTCGCCGCGCGCATCTTCCGCGGCTACGCGGAGGAGGCAAAGCGTATCTTCGGTCGTTCGGTGCCGCTGAACTCCATCCCCGGCCGCGAGAAGTCGCTGGCGATCACGACGCGCGAGCCGCTCGGCGTCGTCGCGGCAATAGTGCCATTCAACTATCCGGTCGAGCTCTGGAGCCACAAGGTGGCGGGTGGGCTCGCGGCTGGCAACGCGGTCATCACCAAGGCGCCTGAAGACTGCCCGCTCGCCATCATCGAAGTCAGCCGCTATCTGGAGGAGGCCGGACTGCCGCCCGGCGCGCATCAGCTTCTCACCGGAGGACGCGATGTCGGCGAGGCGCTGGTCCGCGCCGAGGGCGTGCAGATGATCGCCATGACCGGCTCGACGGCTGCCGGCAAACGCATCCTCGAAGTTGCAGCAGCGACGCTAAAGAAGGTGCATCTCGAGCTCGGCGGCAACGACGCGACAATCGTCTGCGGCGACGCCGATATAGAGGCGACGGCGGCTGCGCTCATCGCTGGCCGCTTCACCTCCGGCAACGGCCAGATCTGCTGCGCGGTGAAGCGCGTGCTGGTCGAAAAGCCAATCTACCAGAAGCTGCTCGACGCTGTAGCGACGAAGACCAGCAAGCTGAAGGTCGGCGATCCGATGGATCCTTCGACAGATGTCGGGCCGCTGATCAATCTGCGCGGCGCCGAACGCGTCGAGGCGCAGGTGCGCCAGGCGGTGGCCGACGGCGCCAAGGTCGTCACCGGTGGTGTCAGGCGCGACAATTTCTTCGAGCCGACCATACTCACCGGCATCGCTTCAGGCACGGCGGCCTTCGCCGACGAGACCTTCGGACCGGTGCTGCCGCTCATTCCTTATGAACGCTTCGAGGATGCGCTGGCACTCGCCAACGACAGCCCGTTCGGGCTGCAGGCCGCGATCTTCACGCATGATCTGCGCAAGGTGATGCGCGCCTATGAGGCGCTCGACGTTGGCACTGTGGTGGTCAACCACACAACCGCGGTGCGCGTCGAAACACTGCCTTTTGGTGGCAACAAGGACAGTGGCAATGCCCGCGAGGGCATTCACGACACGTTGCACGAGATGAGCAAGGAGAAGACACTCTTGCTGCACGAAGTGTTCGGAGCTGCCGCCTGATGCCCCATCTCGCGGTCAGCCATATCGCCAAGGGCTACGACGGCAACCCGGCCGTGCGCGACATCTCCTTCGAGGTCGCGGCGGGCAGGGTGCTGGCGCTTTGCGGCGAGAACGGCGCCGGCAAGTCAACGTTGATGAAGATGCTCTCCGGCGCGACGAAGCCCGATGCCGGCGAGATCCTGCTCGACGGCAAACCGGTGGCGATTGGCGGACCTTCCGACGCGATGGCGCTCGGCATCCGCACTGTCTACCAGGAATTCTCGCTGCTGCCGCATCTCTCCGTCGCCGAAAACATGCTGCTCGGCCGCATGCCGACTCGCGGCCTCTCCTTCGTGGTCGATTGGCCGGAGGCGAATCGCATCGCCGCGCGCGTGCTTGCCGATTTCGGTTTCCCGGAGATCGATCCGACGGCGCTGGTCGGCTCGCTCAGCGTTGCGCGCCAGCAGATCGTCGAGATCGCCAAGGCGCTGGTTGCTGAGCCGAAGATTCTCATCCTCGACGAACCGACCGCCGTCATCTCGGCCGCCGAGGCGTCAAAGCTGTTCGACAAGGTGCGCAGCCTCGCCGCCAACGGGACGACGGTGATCTACATCTCTCACCGGTTGGAGGAGGTCTACGCCATCGCCGACGAGATCGTCGTGCTTAAGGATGGGCGCAGCGTGCTTTCCGGCGAGGTCGTCGAACTCGGCCAGGAGCGCCTGATCAACACCATGGTGGGTCGGCCTCTGTCGGCGATCTTTCCGAAGCGCAAGGGCGAAGCCAGCAGACCGGTGCTCGAAGTGGAAAAGCTCACGTTGGGCGACGTCTTTGACGACGTCAGCTTCGAGGTTCGCGCCGGCGAGATCGTCGGCATGTTCGGGCTGGTCGGCAGCGGCCGCACCGAGATTGCCAAGGCGATCTTCGGCGCGACGCCTGCAAAAAGCGGCACGGTGCGCCTTTCGGGGAAGGACGCAGGTTTTGCGACACCATCAGAAGCAGTGCGGGGGCATGTTGCGATGATCACCGAGGACCGCAAGGGCGACGGGCTGGCGCTTGACGCCAGCGTCATCGACAATGCCGGGCTGGCGAGCTTTTCGCGCTATGCGCCGAACGGCATCATCGATGGAGCGAGGCGGCGCCAGCTCGTTGGCGAGAAGATACGCGAACTGTCGATCAAGCTCGCCGACCCGGCCCAGCCGGTGCGCCAGCTGTCCGGCGGCAACCAGCAGAAGGTGGTGCTCGCCAAGTGGCTGCTGGTCGAGAACATCCAGCTCTTCATCTTCGACGAGCCGACGCGCGGCGTCGACATCGCCACGAAGGTCGAGATCTACCAGATGATCCGTGACCTCGCAGACAGCGGCGTCGCAGTGCTGATGATCTCCTCCGAGATGCCCGAGGTGCTTGGCATGGCCGACCGGCTGCTCGTCGTGCGCGACGGGCGGATCGTCGCCGAACTCCTGCCGAAGAACTTCCAGCCTGAAACGGTGTTCGCCCATGCGGCGGGCATCGAAGCCGGCGAGGCGAGACCGGAGCGGCTCCATTGACCGAGATCGCGACAGTGTCCGCCCATCCGCAACCTGCCTTGCTGCAGCGCTTCAGCCGCGCCGATCTGCTTTTCGTCGCTGCGATCCTGCTGCTCATCGTCTTCGCGGCGGTGGCGTCGGAGGCGTTCCTGACGCAGCGCAACCTCGTCAATATCTCGCGCCAGCTCGTCACCAACGGTTTCCTCAGCCTCGGCATGCTGATGGTGATCCGCACGGGCGGCATCGACCTTTCGGTCGGCTCGGTGTTGGCGCTCGCCGGCCTGCTCGCCACCGGCCTGCAGGAACACATGCATTTCTCGGCGGCGATCGCGGTCGCGCTGGCGATGGGGGCTGCGGTCGGCTTCCTCAACGGCTGGCTGACGGCGCGCTTCAACCTGCAGCCCTTCATAGTGACGCTGGCGACGATGGGCAGCCTGCGCGGCCTGACCTATGTCTACGCCGACACGCCGCGCTATCCCGTCGACGAGATGTTCCGCGCACTGATAGGCGGCGCCTTCGTCGGGCCGATCCCGGTCAACTTCATCATCTTCGCACTCGCCGCACCCAGTGTCTGGTTCTATCTGAACCACACCGTCTCGGGCCGTGCCGCCTTCGCGCTCGGCGTCAACAAGGAAGCGGTGCGGCTCGCCGGCGTCGACGTCAACAAACACCTCATCTTCGCCTATGTCGCCTGCGGCCTGTTCGCGGCGATCGCCGGTGTGCTCTTGGCGTCGCGGCTTGGCATCGCGCAGCCGAGCGTCGGCATCGGCTACGAGCTCGACGCCATCGCAGCGGTGGTGATCGGCGGCGGCCTGCTCGGAGGAGGGGGAGGGACTGCGGTCGGCGTGCTCGGCGGCGTGCTCGCGCTCGCCGTCGTCGACAATGTGCTCAACCTCTTCAACGTCGACTCCTACTACCAGCAGCTTCTGAAGGGCTTGATCATCCTGGTGGCGGTGCTCGCCAGGCGCAAGAAAGCTTAAGCCGCCGGCACGGCCGGCTCATCAAAGGGAGAGGATCACATGAGACTTATCGGGAAATTGAGAAACGCGGCGATCGGTGGCCTTGCGCTGACCGCGCTTGCCGCTGTGCCCGCTTCGGCGCAGGACAAGGAGATCAAGGTCGGCATGGTGAACCTGTCGCTCTGCTGCGCCTATTTCGTCGGCATGGACGCCGCCGTGAAGGACGAGGCGAGCCACTTTTCCAACGTCAAGGTGCTGTCGACCGACGCCAAGGGCGATGTCGCCAAGCTGACTTCGGATGTTGAGGATCTGCTCAACCAGAACGTCGACGTGTTCATCATCTCGGGCGCCTGGATCGAGGCGGCTCCCGCCGCGCTCGAAGCCATCAACCAGGCCGGTACGCCGATCGTCATGGTCGACCGCATGCTCAAGGGCGGAGACTTCACCGCCTGGGTCGGCCCTGACAACCGCGCCATAGGCGAGGGCATCGGCGACTACATCGTCAAGCGCCTGGACGGCAAGGGCAAGGTGGCGGTTATCCGCGGCGGTCCGGCCGACAACACGATCGGCTCCAACCGCTCGGAAGGCGTGCAGTCGAAGTTCCGGAGCACCGGCATCGAAGCGGTCGTCGCACCGGGCTGGGGCGAGTGGAGCGCCGACGGCGGCTTCACCCAGATGGAGGACATGCTCTCCAAGAATGACGATCTCAACGCCGTCTTCTGCGAGAACGACTCCATGTGCCTCGGCGCGCAGAAGGCCATCGCCGACGCTGGCAAGGCCGAGCAGATCTTCATCACCTCGGTCGACGGCGAGATGGGCACGCTGAAGGAGATCATGCGGGAAGGCTCGAACTACGGCGCGACCGGCCGCAACTCCTCCGACCAGATCGGCCGCGCCGGCTTCAACCGCGCCATGGCGATCGTCGCCGGGGGCGCGCCGGAGAAGGAGACCGCGCTGCCGTCGCCGATCATTACCATGGACAATGCGATCAAATTCTACGACGAAAACAGCAAGTTCTAGCGCGGCGTCAAGCACGGTTCGGGCCTAGCGCTCAGCGGGCCCGAGCCCTTCTTCCCACGTACGTAAGCCTGCTGCGCGGCTGTTTGTCCCAGGGGACCTGTGCCGGCTGCTTTGCATATTTCACTAGGATAGGCGGTATCACCGATGCCTTTTGGCTCGCTCGGCTTGGGCTGAATGGTGCGCGATCCAGCGTTAAACGTCTCTGTTGTGCGCGCGTGCGTACAAGCGTTGCTGTGGCATCGGTGGCGTCCGCGTTTTGGCGAATGGGTCGGACCTGGGAATGACTGCCATGTGCGCGAAGCGCACGCTCGTGGTCAAGCTGGTTGTCTCCGTCAGAGCCTTTCGGCGATAGACAGTCTCTGGCGGGCGGCACGATCGGTAGCGGATCATCTTGCGGTCCGCACCGACGAAGGAACAGGCCCGCCGCTCCGACAGGCCCACAACGGCCTGCAGATGCGCGACGGCTTCGCGCTTGGCGGGGAGCCCTACCATCTTTTGACAGGCTCCTTCAGCGCCGCGGCCTCCAGCATCTGGTCCGCCAGCAGCTTCTTCAGCTTCGCGTTCTCGTCTTCCACAGCCTTCAGGCGCTTGGCGTCGGATACGTCCATCCCGCCATACTTCGCCTTCCAGTTATACAGCGTCGCCTCGGAAACCCCGTGCCTGCGAGCAAGATCGCCAGCCTTCGCGTCCGCCTCATGCTCGCGCAGAACCGCAATGATCTGCTCTTCCGTAAATCGCTTCCGCTTCATCAGTCCGTCCTTCGATCAAGGGCCGGACTCCAATCTCAGATGGAGGAAAAACTCAGTGGCAGGTCAACACGGGTAGATGTCGGAGAGGCCTGTCGTTCACCACCCTCTGCCTCAACCAGAACCGTCCAATGGGAAGCTTGGCGTGTTCATGGTGAGGCTTCGGGGAAGGCGCTGGCGTCGCCACTATTGGCGCGTCAAACCCCCACAAGGCCGATCAATCCCAAAACCTGGCAGTCCGACGGCGGCTGGGTTGCCCAGCATGGCGGCAAACATGTCCCCATCCCAGTTGGCACAGATCAAAGCATGCCGACAGATACTCGCGAACCACGGGTCGTTTTACCGCGATCTGGTTTTCAAATTGGCGTAGACTTATTTCGATTGTAAGCGGGGGACCCCTTTGCTGGGCTTGTCGTAGACGCGTCCAAGTGATGAACCAGGGCAAAATCGCGGGACGGTTGGCCACGGCATCTTTGCTGTTGTTGTTATTCTTGGTGCTATCCAGCCTTCTCCAATTCGGAACCGGGATCAATTGAATGGTTTGACCTTGCGAAGCAGATCGACTGTTTTTCCGCCACTTTACTGCACCTAAGATCTTTCCCGACCGAGCAACCCGGTTTCGAGGTGGAGCCGATACCGATCCGAGCGGAAGAGCAGAATGGCGTATTCGACCGGCAGTCCCTCGGCGGTATCCGAACGCCGCCGGACGACGAGCAACGCCGCGCCTGCGACCAGTTCCAACTGCGCGGCGGCATCGGCTTCGGCCTGGGTCGCCTCGATCGTTTCGCGCGCGCCGGCGACCTTTACACCGCATTTCTCGTTGAGCCATCGATAAAGCGAGTTGGAATTCAGTTCCTCGATAGTCGGCGGCGCGACTTCGCCGAAGATGCCGAGCGGCAGCCAAGACAGTGCAAGTCCGACCGGCTGTTCGTCCGCTCTCAGCACACGGCGGGAATGATAGATCGGCGAATTTACACGAATGCCCAAGGCCTCGCTCACCTCGACATTGGCACGCGCGCGCCCGGCGAAGATCGTCTGGTAGGAGGGCCGCAAACCGCGCTGACGCATGTCTTCGGAGAATCCGTACATCTCCATTGCCGGCTGCTCGACGCGCGGCGCCAGAACGATAGAGCCCCTGCCGGATTTACGGACAATCAGCCCTTCCTGCTCGAGGCTGTCTAAAGCGGTACGGGACGTCGCCCGGCTTATGCCGAACACCTCGTTCAGCTGGCTTTCAGACGGCAGGGCGTCGCCGGCCGCGAAGGTGCCGTCGGCGATCGCTTGGCGCAAGCGCTCCGCGATCTGGAACCAGAGCGGAAGAGGGCTGGACTCTTGAAGCGGTTTGTTCCACATCTAGGACATATCGTACGAACGTCATGACATTTGAAGGGGCGTAACCAACATTGCATCGCCGCACCCAGCCTCACCCGGTTCGTCCCTTTCGATCGAATGCGAAGACAGATTGTTCGAGGAAGCCATAACGCAAATCAGAATTGGATGAAAGGCAGCGCCGCCCGGGCTTCCGGGCAGCAAGACAGATGCCGGAACTCCCAAGAGAACAAGAGGGTCGCTCAACGTCCCCAGCGAGATCCACCTACCAGAAAAGGGAATTGTCGATGTTGAAGAGATCACTACTTGGCTTGTCGGTCGCACTGTTTGCGCCGATCTTCGCTCATGCGCAGGATGCCCAGCCCATCTCGGGAAAAACCTGCGAGCAATTGCTCGCTCAATACAAGCAGTTGCCTTTCACCGACGTCCTTCCGCTCGATGAAGGTCCGGTCCTCATCGACGGAAACGAGAAGGCCATCACCATCGGCTTCTCGCAGACCGCCTTCAACCATCCCTGGCGCGTGTCGATGCTGGAATCGCTGCAGGCCGAGGCATGCCGCCACCCCAACGTCTCGCTCGTCGTCCTCGACGGTAATGTCGACGTCGCCAAGCAGAGCAACGACGTCCGCGATCTTCTGGTGCGCGGCGTCGACGCCGTTCTGCTCAGCCCGGTCGAATCGGCGGCGCTCGTTCCCGCGGCCCGCGCCGTGACGGATGCTGGCATCCCACTGATCGTGATGGATCGAGACGTTCCCGCCGAAAAGACGCTCTTCATCGGACAG
This sequence comes from Mesorhizobium marinum, assembly GCF_040813675.1. Classification (NCBI taxonomy): domain Bacteria; kingdom Pseudomonadati; phylum Pseudomonadota; class Alphaproteobacteria; order Hyphomicrobiales; family Phyllobacteriaceae; genus Mesorhizobium; species Mesorhizobium marinum. Next base: position 325,782 of record NZ_JBFOCI010000001.1, read on the forward strand.
AGCAATGTCACGATGGCCGAGCAGGTGGCCGAGAAGATGGCGGCCGACCTGGGTGGCAAGGGCAACATCGTCGTCCTGACCGGCCTCAAGGGCTCCTCGCCGGCTGTCGACCGCAACAAGGGTATGGAGAACGTGCTGGCGAAGTATCCCGACATCAAAGTGCTCGCGGTCGGCGACGCACAGTGGATCCGGGAACCGGCGGTGCCGCTCATGGAAGACTTTCTGACGGCTCACTCGGACATCAACGCCGTCTTCTCCCATGCGGAGGAGTCATCCTGGGGGGCCCAACTGGCGGTCGCCCGAGCCAACCGATGCGCCGACGGCATCCGCCACTATACGTTCGACGGCTCGAACGCCGGCTTCAAGGCCGTCAAGGAAGGCACCTTCGGCGCGGACGGCAACTACACGCCCTTCATTGCCGACATCGGTCTGCGCGCCGCCCTCTATAAGCTGACCGGCAAGGAGATCCCGGGTGCTGGCGCCTATGACGCCCCGGGCAGCCGCCTCCTGCTGCCGGATTCCCCGACCGTGGTCGCAGCCAATGCCGATGAATGGATCGGCCGGGGCTGGGGAGATTTCGAGCCGACCCCGGATCCGTGCAAGAAGTGAGCATTGTGGAAGCCTGTCTGGACGGACAGGCTTCCTCCACGGGGACAGAACGCTCATGCCGATTAGCCGCGACAGGCGATTGCTCGAAGCGCGAGGGCTGACCAAGGCCTTCGACGGCAACGTCGTGCTGAAGGACGTCGACCTCACTCTTCACCCAGGTGAAGTGCATGCCATCGTCGGCGAGAACGGCGCCGGCAAATCGACGCTGATCAAGATGCTCGGCGGTGTCCATCGGCCGGACGCCGGCCGGCTTCTGCTCGACGGGAAGGAAGCAACTCTTCGTTCGCCCGCCGATGCGATAGGGCGCGGCGTCGTGGTCATTCATCAAGAGCTTTCGCTCGCCCCCCACCTCTCGGTGGCCGAGAACATCTTTCTCGGCCATTTTCCCCGGACGCGCCTTGGCTTCGTCGATCGCCGCAGGATCCGTGACGAGACCCGCAATCTGCTGCAGCGTCTTCACATTGATATCGACCCCCGGACGCTCGCAGTTGACCTGTCGATCGCCCAGCAGCAGATGATCGAGATCGCCAAAGCGATCTCCTTCAATGCCAGGGTGCTGATCCTCGACGAGCCGACGGCTGTCCTCGACGAAGCAATGGTCGGGACACTGTTCGACCTTGTTGCCAAGCTCAAGGCCGACGGGCTGGGCATCATATTCATCTCCCACCACCTCGAAGAAGTCCTGCGGATTGCTGACACGGTGACCGTTCTCCGCGACGGCCAAAAGACGGGCGCCAGCGTGGTGTCCGACATCGACCAGAACTGGCTGGTGTCGAGGATGATCGGCCGCGACTTTCCGGAATTCTCTGCAGGAACGCGCAAGATCGGCGAACCTGCCCTCGAGGTGAAGGGCCTAACACTTTCAAACGTCTTCGAGGACGTCTCCTTCACCGCCCACAAGGGTGAGATCGTCGGCTTGGCCGGACTTGTCGGCGCCGGGCGCACGGAGGTTGCCCAGGCAATCTGCGGCGTGAGGCGCCCGACCTCGGGAGAAGTCCGCGTCTTCGGTCGCAAGGTTTGTCTGCGCAATCCCAAGGCCGCGACCCGGCTGGCCATGGCGTATGTCAGCGAAGACCGGAAGGCGCTCGGACTGATGCCAAATCGCCCAGTCAGAGAGAATACAACGATTTCAAAGCTGTCGCGCTTTCGGCGCTTCGGCTTCATACGGCTGGGCATGGAACGGGCTTACGTCAGCGAGATGATCAGAAAGCTCGACATCCGGCTGGCCGGGATGAACGTCGAGATCCGCACGCTGAGCGGCGGCAACCAGCAGAAGGTCCTGATCGGACGCGCGCTGGCCATCGACCCCAGGATACTGATCTTCGACGAGCCGACACGCGGCGTCGACATCGGCGCCAAGAGCGAGATCTACGCCATCATCGAGGAATTGGTATCCAACGGTATCTGCGTGGTCCTCATCTCATCGGAACTCGAGGAAATCCTCCGCCTCTCCGACAAAGTCGTCGTCCTCCGGCGGGGGCGCGTGGCGTCCACCCTGAGCCGTGAGGAGGCGACCGAATCCACAATAATGCATGCAGCCGCCCTTGCGGGTTGAACAACGAGCGGACGGTAATCGATGACGATAGCATTCTCCTCGAACGTGGCTTCCTTTGCTAGGATCTGGCGGCGGGTAGGCGTCTTTGCCGCGCTCGTCCTGTTGATCATCGCCGCATCGATGCTGTCGGACCGCTTTCTGACGCTGCCCAATCTCCTTAACATCCTGCGCCAGGTGGCCATTGTCGGCATATTGGCCATAGGCATGACCTTCGTGATCCTTACCAAGGGCATCGACCTCTCGGTCGGGTCGCTGCTCGGCATCTCGGTCGTGCTCTATGCCGGGCTGCTGGAGGACTACAGCATGGCGGTCGCCATCCCGCTAGGGCTTGGCGCGGCCATGCTGGCTGGACTGGTCAACGGAATCGGTGTCGCCTTTGCGCGCATACCCCCTTTCATCATGACGCTCGGCATGCTGTCCTTCGCCAGGGGGCTCGCCTTTATCTACACGGGCGGCACGCCGATCCCGATCCTCAACGAGAACTTCTACAGCCTTGGCAACGGCTATGTGGCCGGCATTCCGATCCCGTCGCTTATCCTGATCGCGGTAGTCGTCGTGAGCGCCGTCATCCTGTCGACTACCCCGTTCGGCCGCAGCATCTACGGCATCGGTTCAAACGAGGAGGCCGCGCGCCTGTCGGGCGTTCCTGTCAATTCCTACAAGGTCATCGTCTATGTCATTTCCGGGCTCGTCTCCGGCTTGGCAGGGCTCGTCTACGCATCGCAGCTCAGCATCGGTACGCCAATCGCCGGACAAGGCTATGAACTGGACGCGATTGCCGCCGTGGTTGTCGGCGGCACCTCGCTCTTTGGCGGGAAGGGTACGGTCGCAGGCACCTTCATTGGCACTCTCATCATCGGCGTCCTCGCAAACATCCTCAACCTGACCGGCGTCGATCCCTATGTGCAGCAACTCTTCAAGGGCGCGCTGATCGTCGTTGCCGTTTATGTCATGTCCAGGACGGACCGAGCTTGAATATGCAGGATGCACGGTCGACCTCGTTGCTTCCGCTCGCTGAGCTGCTGGCCAAGCTCGAACCCGACATCGAGAGGCTCAGGCCACTCGTCGACAGTTACATCACTGGCGAGCGCATAGCCCGCTATCTCAAGGTGCTTGCCGACACGCCGGCGCCGTCGACGGCAGCGAGCGCAATGCGGGCTCCCGTGCTGAGAGAGCTGCTGGAAGGGGATGGAGCGCACGGCAAACGGCTTGCGTTGGACGCCAACCATGGGAATACGGGCAACACTGTTATCCTGACGGGCTCGGCTGCCGGGTCCAAACCCCTCTGGTATTTCGCCCATCTGGACACGATCAGCTATCTTGCCGGTCCGGCCGATGGCGACCGGCAGCCTTTGGTGCCCTTCTGTTATCACCTAACCCAGGACGGCCGGCGCGACGCCCTCTGCTATCGTTTCGACCTTCAATGCGCACGCTACATGGTGGCGGCCGATGGCTTCCTCGAATCTGAAGCGGGCCGGCCCTACTTCCGGCCAAACAATCCGGGGTTCAGGCTGGTCAGCGGCGACCGTGTCGTGCCGGTTACCTCCTGCGCGCCAGACGCCGACGGGCATTGGACCGGCCATTTCGACAATGCAGGAGGCGTCGCGGCGCTCGCCGTCGCCGCTCCCGTTCTGGCCGAAGCGGGCTTCGATGCCATGCTCGCGTTGCCGGACGAGGAGGAGGGACCGCATGGTTCGGGCAACCAGGTCATCGGCCGTGGCGGTTCGCGCCTGATCGATCGCCTGCCGCCCCCCGACCTCGCCTTGGTAGCCGACATGCAGCAAGCCGGCGACAATGCCGGCCTTGGCAGTACCGACAACAACACTGTGCGGTTGGGAAAGGGCGCTGTCCTCAGCGAATTCTCAAGCCTTGGCCGCGGCGCGGTAACGCCACCTCATCTTCTCGGTCTCGCTCGTCACCTTGTCCGCCTGATCGACAGGCGCGGGGTGAAGGTCCAGGAGCCGCAGAACAGCTACACCTCTCGCAGCGACGACGTCAGTGTGATGCTGAAGACACCGAACATCCTGCTTCTCGGTTTTCCCGGCCTGGACCGCCATTTCGACACGGGTCTCCCCAAGGCCAATCCGCGCGATATTGTCGATTTGTCCAAGGCGCTGGTCTACGCGGCCCTGCTGCGTCCGATCATTCGCACCATGTCCGACCAATCCCGGAGCGTCCGTTGATTGACATCACCACGATTGGCTGGCTGACGATCGATGACATCGTCCTCACCAACGGCACATGCAAGATGGCTTCGCGTGGCGGCGGCGCGTTGTACTCGGCGGTCGGGGCGCATATGTGGAATCCCAAGGTCGGCATCCACTCGGTTGCCGGGCGGCCGTACTACAAGGACACGCTGACCCAGATCGAGGCGCGGGGGATTGATGCATCCAGCATCATGCGCAGCGAAGGCAATGGGCTGGAACTCTGGCTTCTTCACGAAAGCGAAGTCCACAAGCAGCAGATCCCCAAGCTGTCGTCGTCGAACGCGCTTGGGCTCGATGCGGAACGCGGGCCGGTCAACGGTCCGCATGCGCAGGCACTCGGGTTCCATCTTGCACCGCAAGGGCCGGAAAGCGGCGTCGCGAACGCACGCCGGATAGCCGCCTTCCCGCAGAAGCCGATCGTGACGATGGACATCCTCGCGGACAGCTTCGTCAACGCCACGCTCTACCACGACTTGGATTTCCTGGAACATCTCACGGCTTTCCTGCCGAGCGAGATGGAGATCGCCCGCATCTGGCGCCCGGGTTCCATCGAGGGCTGGCTGAAGGAAAACGCCGTGCGGCACCGCTGCCATATGGTCGCCAAGCTCGGCGAACGCGGCGCGCTTGTCTGCGAAGCCGCAACCGGTGTGCTGACACATGTTCCTGCATATGCCGCCGCCGTCGTTGACACCACTGGAGCGGGCGACGGCTTTTGTGGCGGCTTCGTGGCGGGGCTGGTGGCGGGAGAAGACGCCGTCGCAGCCGCCGCCATGGGAACGGTCTCCGCTTCCTACGTGGTTGAAACCTACGGCGCTCTCGAGACCTGCATTCCGTCCGACGAGCAACGCAAGGCCAGGCTCGACGACATCCGTGCAGCGACGCGGGCGATTTCCTACTGAACAAACTGGACAAGAATTGATGCAGATATCCGGCAGCCGACCTTCCGCACTCGAAGCGATTTTCAACACGAGGATTCCGCTTATCGGCGACGTCCACCTACCGCCACTGCCCGGAACGCCGCGCTACCGCAGCGAGACAATGATCGCAATCATCGATCGGGCGCTTCGCGACGCAGAAGCCTTTGAAAAGGGCGGGATGGACGGCATTATCCTCGAGAACCACGGCGATATCCCGTTCCTCAAGCCGAACGAGATCGGACCTGAAATCATCGCTGCGATGGCGGCGATCGCCGCGCGCGTCGCCGACGCCGCTGGCGTGCCCGTCGGTATCAATCTGCTCGCCAACGCGTCGCTCGGTGCGCTCGCGATCGCCAAGGCCAGCGGCGGGCGCTTCATTCGCGTCAATCAATGGGTCAACGCCTACGTCTCGAACGAGGGCTTGGTTGAGGGCGAAAGCGCCAGAGCGCTTCGCTACCGCAAGCAGATCGCAGCGGAGGATATTGCCATCTTTGCCGACGTGCACGTCAAGCACGGGTCGCATGCAATCGTCAGCGACCGGCCGGTCAGGGAACAGGCAGGCGATGTCGAATTCTACGATGCGGACGTCGCGATCGCCACAGGGAACCGAACCGGTGAAGCGGTGCCCCAGGATGAGATATCGGCGATCCGCGAAGGAACGCGCCTTCCCGTGATAGCTGGCAGCGGGATAACCGTGGGAAACGCCTCAACGATCCTGCCGCTGCTTGACGGGGCGATCGTCGGGTCGAGCCTTAAGCAAGGGGGCGTTTGGTGGAACCCGGTCGAACTCGGACGGGTCAAGGCACTCGTGGAGGCCGTGAAGCCATTGCGCACGGGATCGCCGCGATGATCGGCGATGAAGCCTGGATCACCGGTGCCCTCGCCGAACTGGTCTCGACGCCCTCCCTCTCCGGCAACGAGAGCGCGGCGCAGGAGATCGTGAAGCGCTTGATGCGCGAGGCGGGCGCCAACGACGTTCGCGCCGTGCCAGTCGATGCGGCTAGGCTGGAAGAACGCTATGGATTCCGCACGCCGACGCCGACGCAAGGCATGTTCGCGCTGGTAGGTTCGTGGGGCGATCCTGCAACAAGACCCTTTGTCGTTCTAAATGGCCACGTGGATACCGTTCCGGCGACCGCCGGGTGGGAAATCGATCCCTATGAACCGCGGATTGCCGAGGGCTGGATGAACGGCCTCGGTTCGGCGGACATGAAGGCGGGCGTTGTCGGAGCGATTGCGGCGGTGGCGCGCGCAAGGGCGGCCGGGAGGCTTCGGGGGTACGTCGAGATACACTCCGTCCCAGACGAGGAAGATGGAGGCGGCACCGGTACCCTTGCATGCGTCGACGATATGCTGTCGGGCGGACGGATTCCTGATTTCGCGATCGTCTGCGAGCCGACCAGCGTCGAGATCGCGACGGCGCAGGTAGGCAGCCGCGCGATGCATTTCACCTTCGGGGGCGCGCAGTCGCATGCCAACATGAAACCTTCGGGCGCGAGCGCGGTCGAGGCCGCGATCGACCTAGCAATGCGTCTCGGGCAATGGGCGGAAATGCCGCATCGGCTTATCCATCCATTGCTTGGAGCGACCTCTGTGAACATCGGCCGGATACACGGCGGCATCGGCGCCACCAGCGTCGCGCCGGACTGCGAAATGGAGGTGTGCTTCACATATCACCCGAATGACGAGGATGCGCTGATTGCCGAAATCGACGCGATCGTCGAGGAATGGCGGGAGCATCAGCCTCCAGCGATCACGATGGAGTTCCGCGAGCTCCATAACGTGCATCCGTTCGCGACGGATCCGGACCTTGGACCCGTGCGCGAACTTGCGCGTGCGCTCGGTCGGGACGCTGTGCACCCCCGCGGCTTTCCTGCCGGCTCCGACGGCAGGCTGATCAGTCGCAATCTGAAATGCCCGACTGTCATATTCGGGCCGGGCGACTTCAACCGCATCCACAAGATCAACGAAGCTGTACGACTCACCGAAATCGTTGCCCATGCAGAAACGCTGGAGAATTTTCTTTCCACGGGACATTAGTTCGCCTAGTCCGCGCGAATTCGCCGAATCTGTAGGATCGACAACCAGAAGGAATCCAGATGTCGAAGAAACGCATTCTCTTCGCCGGCGAGAGCTGGACGAGCTACGCAATACACACCAAAGGCGCGAGTTCCTATACGACCTCGGGCTACGACGAAGGCGCAACGGTGCTGCTAGGTTCGCTGAAGGATGCAGGTTACGACGTTACCTACCTACGCAACCATGAAGCGGTCGAGGCTTTTCCCTATTCCGTGGAAGAGATCACGGAACGCTTCGATCTGGTCGTGCTCAGCGATCTGCCGGCCGATTCGCTGCTGCTGCCGCATGCGGTCTTCGTCAAAGGCGAGCGCCGGCCGAACCGTCTCCGCTCGCTGACGAAGTTCGTTGACCAGGGCGGCGGCCTGCTGATGATCGGCGGCTTCATGTCGTTCGCTGGTTTTGAGGGGCGCGGCCGTTATGCGATGACCCCCCTGGCCGACGTCCTTCCCGTCGAGATCGCCAGGGGCGACGATCGTGTAGAAGAGCCGGAAGGCGTTACGCCGACCGTTGCCAAGGACCACGCGATCCTCGCGGGTATCGATGGGGAATGGCCGTATTTCCTCGGCTACAACCAGTTCAAGGCCAAGTCCGGCAGCGATGTCTTACTATCGGTCGGCGACGATCCTTTCCTTGTTGTCGGTCAGCACGGACAAGGGCGCGTCGCGGCCTTCGCTTCGGATTGCTCGCCGCACTGGGGAAGCCCGCAATTCATGGCTTGGCGCCACTACGCGACGTTCTGGTCCCAGCTCGCCGGCTGGTTGAGGCGCGCCTGAGCCGGTAGCACAACCCACATGCCCAGCTTGGAAAACGAGCGACCCTAGCCTCCAAAAACGAATGGCTGCTGAAAGAGCTCGAGAGGCGCTATCCGACCGGTCAGCGCCTCTTTGAGGGACTATTCGTCGTTGCGTTCCTGGCCATTTCCGGTCTGTCAACCGGGCATGGTCATCCCAGTTCTTTCTGCTTCTTGCCGTTTGGCCGTCAATGTCGCAACAGCGCCGCCAGTCATCGTCTTCGCGTCGAACTGCCGATTTGCCTACCGAGACTATTGCGCGTGATGAGATGGCGAAGTCTGCTCTTGCTGACGCTACGGGGCGCATTGAACAAACTGGCGTCACTCGACCATGAAGCGCGAACTGAGCGGAAGGCTGGCCGCTCCGACCGCCTTGGGGGAGGGTGCAATCGTGCCGGCGATCACCTTGACGCCCGACGAGGCTTCCAGTTTGCGGCAGACGCCGGCGCAGACCTGTCGGGGCGCGGTAGAAGACACAACGGCGGTGTCGATTTCGACGAACTGGCTGACGGCGTCTAGCGAGTGAGCCATTTGGTCGACCAGCCGCTTTTCCCAGTCGGCGAGCAGGTCGCCAAGGCCGGACCAGTCTGCTTCGATATCGCGCAGCAGCGCAACCGGCCGACCTTCCTCCGCGAGTTGTCTCTCCAACGCAGCGATGCCCACGTCGAAGCTCACCGGCGAGTTGCCGTTGTAGATCTGGTGGTTCAACACGAGCCGCCCATGCAGGTTCGCGCCGAGATAGAAATACATGTAGTCGGTGAGCGGCTTGGCAGCGCCGAACATGCTCTCGCCGCTGGCGGCGGCCGTAATGTCGTTCTGGACGAACACCGACACGGCCAGATGCTGCTCGATCTCGTCCTGAAGAGCCTTGAAATAGGCTTCGCCGTTCCTTCTGTCGGCCACGCTGTGTGGCAGAGCAAGACCGACGCCCGCCAGGCGCTCACGCGCCTTTCGGGGCAGCATCTCGATTGCCTCGCGGATGGTAGTGAGGAACTCCGAATGATTGCTGACGCGGTCGACCTCCGGGTTCGGTAGCATCGTGTGGAAGCGGACTTCGCCGACGAAGTCGATCATGACGACGTCGGTATGGTCATTGCCGACGCTGATGCCGATTGAGAACGCGCCTTCAGGGTTGAGAACGATGGGCACCGTAGGCGGGCCGACGCGACCCTTCTGCGCCTCGCCCTTGGCGACCAGTCCCTCCTGCTCGAGCGAGCGTACGAGCACAGAGACCGTCTGGGCGGACAAGCCGGTACGCTCGCCGATCTCTAGGCGGGTCGTAGACGCCTTCTGTAGCAGAAGGGAGAGCACAAGCCGCTCGTTGTAGCTGCGCACGCTCACCGCGTTCAGGCCGGAGGCGCGGTCAGCGATCCGGAGCGGGTTTGGGGGCGCGAAGCGCATGTCAGGCATGGGCTTCACTCATTTTCGCGACGTCGTGGTTCATGGCCAGCCGATCGCCTCCACTTCGCGCGCGAGAGCCAACCCGAGTGCCCGGTGCGCGTCGTGGTTGATGTGGAATCCGTCCAGCGGGTCGCAGGCCGCCACGGATCCGGCGTCGAAGAAATGCACTTCGAGAGAATCGGCGATGATCTCGAACTGAAGCGCCAGTTCGCGGGATTTTTCTGGGCCGCCCCTGAAGATTCCTTCCCATGCCTTGATGTCGTCGAGCATCGGAGGCGGCGCGACGACCAGGATTTCGGGAGCGCGACCGCCGGGTCCCGGCGCAAGTTCTTTGATGTCGTGGATCAGGCATCCGATGCCCATGGCGACCTCCGAGGCCGGTTGAGAGAAGCGCGCCTTGAGGTCGTTGGTGCCCAACATAACGATGATGAGGTCGAGCGGCGCGTGGCTCATCAGGCAAGGACGAAGATATGTTCTGCCGTTCTTGCCTGCGCCTTCGATGGGGTCGTCTCGAACCGTCGTCCTGCCGCTGAGGCCTTCCTCGATTACGTGCCAGGCGTCGCCAAGTTCGCCTGCCAGCACGCCCGGCCACCGCTGATGCAGGGCGTATCGGTCGAGCGTCAGCCCGCCGGGGATCTGGCCGTGGGTGTTGGAGTCTCCGTAGCACAAGACCGTGCGCATGGTGCCTGTCCAATTAGCCTAGCAAAAACAAAGATATGGTGCCGCTGCAATCGCTCCTTAATGGCCGCATACATGCCACCGAAGGGCCGTCCTGACAAGCGCCATAGGATATTCATTCAATCTGAATAACTATTGACACCCTCCGCCGTGCGTGATTTTGTCCAAGCCGGGAGGAGGAACTTCCAACAGGTTCGTGAAGTCGGCAAGCGCTGTCGAAGGGCCATTGGCGCACTTCGTGGCGGTGGTTTTGTGTGGCCGGATTCCGTTCTCGATGCGACCCGCCAGCCTTGTCTGCACAGCGGACGGGCTGGTGGCGGCCTGGACCGTGGGGGCAGTGGAGAGCCAGCCCCAATGCGTCGGGCGCACTGATTTACTTTGAGCTCATTACGGAGGAGCGCTCGATGAATATCCTTATAGGTACTGTCGCCGCGGCGGCGCTGATAGCCATGACGGCTGCCGCACCTGCCCTGGCCGAGGACGTGCAACTGATGGACGGCGTGACCGCGCGAGGCGGCGACAATCCACTGTCCGACGCCGGCAAGTTCAAGAAGGATTGCCCCTGGGTGATCGGCATGAGCCACTTCGGCGTCAATGCCAATACCTGGACCGTCCAGGTGGCGCACGAATCGGAGGCTGCGGCCAAGAAGAACTCATGCATCGAGAAGTTCATCCTGCTCGACGCCGGATTCGATCAGAAGAAGCAGGTCGCGGACATCGAAGACCTGATCGCTCAGAACGTCGACGCGATCATCGTCCAGCCGGTGACCTCGACTTCGGCCGATGCTTCGATCGCCAAGGCCGTCGCCGCCGGTATCCCCGTCGTTCTGCACACCGGGCGCATTGAGGGCGACGCCTACACCACCGAGATTCAGGGTGGCGCCGAGCATTTCGGCAAGGTGATGGGTGACTGGCTGGTGCAGAAGGTCGGCAACGACGGCAAGATCTGGGTGCTGCGGGGCTTGGCCGGCCATCCCGAGGACACCAATCGCTACAATGGCTTGAAGCAGGCGCTGGAAGGGACCAACGTCGAGATCATCGCCGAACAGCATGGCGACTGGCAGTATGACAAGGGCAAGAGCGTCTGCGAGACCCTTTACCTCAACAACCCTGAAGTCGACGGCATCTGGTCTTCCGGCGCCGACATGACGCGCGCCTGCGTCGACGTCTTCAAGCAGTTCGGCGCCGCCATTCCGCCGATCTCGGGAGAGGGCAACAACGGCTTCTTCGGGCAGTGGATCCGTGACGGTTTCGACTCGATCTCGGCCGAATACGCGCCGGCCCAGGGCGCTGCCGGTGTCCGCGCCGCGATCGCTCTGCTTGAAGGCAAGCAACTCTACAAGCACTACGACTACAACCCGGATGGCTGGGGCATCGAGAAGGTCAAGCAGTACTACCGCGACGACCTTTCGGCCAACGTCTGGTGGCCGACCGAACTGCCCGAGGAAAAGCTGAAGGAACTCTACGGCAACAACTAACCCTCCCAGGGTGGCGCGCCTGGCGGGACGGTAGTCCCGCCAGGCGATCCGCTTAGTGTTTCGGGGCTTTGCCGGCAGGAGGCGACGATGACCGAGCTTGTTGAGATGGCGGACATCTCGAAGTCGTTCGGCGGCAGCATTGCCGTTGATCGGGTTTCGTTCGCGTTGCAGGCAGGTTCGGTGCATGCCTTGATGGGTGAGAACGGCGCCGGCAAGTCGACGCTGATGAAGATTCTCGCGGGTGTGCACCAGCCAGATAGTGGCGCTATCCTTCGGGACGGCCGCAGAATCGTTTTCGCCAACCCCAGGGAGGCGCTCGAGGCCGGCATCTCGACCGTCTTCCAGGAATTGTCGCTGCTCGCCAATCTCACCATTGCCGAGAACATGTTTCTCGGCCGGGAGCCAGTGACCCGTCTTGGCCGCATCGACTACGCCCGCATGAACGCCGAGACCGGCAAGGCGCTTCGTGAACTAGGGCTCGATCTCGACCCCGAGACGCTGGTGGCGGACCTCTCCATCGCCGAGCGCCAGTTCGTGGAGATTGCGCACGGAATCGAGGCGGACGCAGCGGTCTTCATCCTCGACGAGCCTACTGCCGCACTGAACGCCGCCGACGTCGAGGTGCTCAATCGCCACATCCGCAGGCTGCGCGATGAAGGCAAGGCGATCGTCTACATTTCCCACCGCATGGAGGAGATCTTTCAGGTCTGCGATACGGTGACCGTGCTGAAGGACGGACGATGCATCGGCACGCGACCGCTCGCCGGCATGACGCCTGCCGGGCTCATCGCCATGATGGTCGGGCGCGAACTTCAGGATCTGTTTCCTCCCCGTGCTGTGGACACAGGCGACGTCGTCCTGGATGTACGCGACTTCAGGGTCGGACCCGAAACCCGCCCCTTCTCGATGCAGCTTCGCGGCGGTGAGATCGTCGCTCTGGCTGGTTTGGAAGGGCAGGGCCAACAGAGATTTCTGCGTTCGCTCGTCGGTCAGTTCCAGCCCTTTTCAGGCGAGATCATGATCAAGGGCGAGCGACTTTCGCTACCGGCGTCTCCTGCCGCCGGTATCCGCAGGCTGAAGGCAGCGGGGGTGGGGTTCATACCCGAGGATCGCAAGGACGAAGGCCTGTTCCTCGGATTGTCCGTCGAGCACAACATCGCGATCGGGCTGCATGCGCGGCAGAACGAATGGTCGGTTGCCAAGAACCACCGTCAGACCGTTGCTGACGCCATCCGCGACCTCAACATCAGGGCTGCCGCCGGTGCGGCCGCGACGGTCGGCGCGCTGTCAGGCGGCAATCAGCAGAAAGTCCTGCTTGGCCGCTACCTTGCTACCAAGCCGGACATCCTGCTGGTGGAGGAGCCGACGCGCGGCGTTGACGTCGGCGCGAAGTCCGAAATCTACAAACTGCTCAGGGACTTTGCCAATGCGGGCGGAGCCGCGTTGGTCCTGTCGCGCGAGACGCTCGAACTGATCGGTCTATGCGACCGCATCTACGTCGTACACGGCGACACAGTCGTATCGGAACTGCCCGCATCGACAGCGACCGAGCACGACATCCTCGACGCGGCGCTTGGCGCATGACGCGGCAGGCAAAGGGCTCCACCATGAACAAGCCGTTTGCGAAACGCTTGACCGAAAGCCGCGGCCGACAGGGCCTGTGGATCCTTCCACTACTGCTGCTCATGGCCATCGCGGTCGTCCTCTCGCTTCGCACAGGACAATTCCTGACGCTGCAGAACCTTGCCAATCTGATCGCGCAGGCGATGCCCCTCGTGATAACGGCGATCGGCCAGATGTTTGTGATCGTCGTCGGTGGCCTGGACCTATCGGTCGGATCGGTGATCAGCTTCACGACGGCGGTACTTGCGCTCGACGCCCCGGGTTATGTCCTCGTGCCGGCGGTCTTCGTGCTCGCCGCACTTATCGGTGCCACCAACGGTCTGGTGGTGACGCGCCTGAACGTCCACCCGATCATCGCGACCCTTGCAATGCAATATGTCGTACTGGGCGTCACGCGAATCCTGCGACCCGTGTCCGGCGGAACAGTGCCAGATACCGTGATCTCCTCGGTGGCGGGTTCGTTCCTCGGCCTTCCGATGCCTGTGTTTTGGGGCGCGGCCGTAGTGCTGCTAGCGTGGAAGCTGTTGCACGGATCGCGGTTCGGGCTGCATCTTTTCGCGATCGGCGGCGGCATTGCAGCGGGCACCGAAGACGCGGCCCGCAACTTTGGCGTGCCTACGCGGCGCAACATCATGCTCGCCTATGTGGCCTGCTCCTGCTTCGCTGCGCTTGCCGGAGTGTTCCTGGCCGGTCGCATCGTGTCGGGCGACCCTAATGTCGGCCTGCTGTTCGAGCTCGACGCCATCACTGCAGTGGCGATCGGCGGCACGCAGCTGTCGGGTGGCATAGGAAGCCTGCACGGAACTATCGTCGGGGCGCTCGTGCTTGCGCTGATGTCCAACGGCATGAACTTGCTCAACGTATCGCCGTTCATCCAGACGGCGATCAAGGGCGGCATTCTGCTGCTCGTCGTGGGTCTGCAGTCCCGCAAGAAGATGGGGCTCTGATCATGGCCGCACTGCCCGGCGCCGGAATCGCCCAGCGCATCCTGCGCGTTCCACCCGCATACTATGTGTTCGGAGCCCTGTTGCTCGTCCTGTGGGTCGCCAAACCCAACATGCTGAATGCGAACGTGATGGGCATCTTTATCCGCCAGGTTGCCCCGCTCGGTGTGTTGGTGCTCGGTCAGCTTCTTGTGATGCGGGTCAAGAGCATCGATCTTTCCGCAGGCGGCGTGATCCTGCTGATCAATTACTTCATATCCTCGGGCATCTTCGCCGGGGCCTCGCTCCCCTTCTTCATCGCCCTAGCCCTAGCTACCGGTACGCTGGTCGGGCTCTTCAATGGCTACATGATCGGTATCCGCCGTGTCTCCGCCGTCATTACCACGCTTGCGGTGAGCATCATCCTGGTCGGCGCTGTCCAGTTTTTGTCGAGCGGCAAGCCGCCGGGGGACGTGCCGAGGATATTCAACGAGGTCTACAACGTCCGCCTCGGGCCCGTGCCTGTGCCTGTCCTGTTCTGGTTCGTGTTGACCGCGCTGATGGCCGCGTTCCTATCGAAATCGGTATTCGGGCGCTATGTCGCTTCAGTCGGCGAAAACGCTACGGCCGCGCATTTCTCAGGTGTTCCGGTCGCCCGAACGGTGATTCTCGCACATACGATCGCCGGGTTCATCGCCGGTATCGCTGCGCTTGTGCAGACGGCTTCGATCGCCGTCGGCAGCGTGCGTGTAGGCCTCGATCTGCCGATCCTTGCCGTCGCAGCTACGATCCTCGGCGGCGTCGTCTTCGGCCGTGGCGAAGGGGGCGTCTGGGGTCCATTCTTCGGAGTCCTCTCCTTCGCGCTGCTGTTCGTGGTGATGACGACGTTTGGCATCGGAGAGCCCGGAAAGTTGATCGCGCAGGGCCTCATCATCCTTCTCGCGGCCATCTTCTATGGCGTTCGTTCCGCCAGATCCCATTAACAATGCATTCCGTATCGAGGAGGTACCAATGTCCGCAACAAAGTCGATCCTATGCTTCGGGGACTCTCTGACCTGGGGATGGATCCCAGTGGTGGAGGGAGCGCCGACACACCGCTACCCGTACGCCGAACGATGGACCGGCGCGATGGCGGCAAGCCTTGGCGAAGGCTACCACATAGTTGAGGAAGGCCTGAGCGCCCGCACCACCAGCGCAGACGATCCCAACGACCCGCGCCTGAATGGCAGCGCCTACCTACCGTCGGCGATTGCCAGCCATTTGCCGCTCGACCTCGTCATCATCATGCTTGGCACGAACGACACCAAGCCCTTTTTCAACCGGACGCCGTATGACATCGCCTATGGCATGTCCAAGCTCGTCGGGCAGGTGCTGACCGGCGGCGGCGGCATCGGCACGCCTTATCCAGCTCCCGGATGCCTGGTCGTTGCACCCCCGCCGCTGACGCCGATGCCGCATCCCTACTTCCAGGGTATGTTTGGTGGCGGCCATGCAAAAACTGCCCAACTCGGCCGCCAGTACAGGGACATGGCCGATTTCATGAAGGTGGACTTCCTCGACGCTGGCGAATTCATCACCACCGACGGCTGTGATGGCATTCACTTCACCGCCCAGAACAATCTGGACCTGGGCAAGGCGATCGCCGCCAAGGTCAAGGAAATATTCCAGCGCGACCGGCGAGCAGCGGCATAGCCGACCCGCTGGTCTGCAACCGCCCATCCGGCGGTTCGTTCAGTGTCAATTTTCTTGTTGCTCGCCGAGACCTCCCTTGGCGCGCATGTAGCGGGACCGATACGGCACTATCGGTCCCGCATCGTTTTGTCAGGGCCGTATCCCATCTGTCACGCAGGTAGATACCGCCTTGCATGCAGACGAGCAGATTGGCGTCGAGTGCGGTTGCGTGATTGTCGGCTAGGCCGCACGTGTGGGCGGCATAAGTGTCGAGAGACGCTAACCGGAGGCCGTTAAGCGACTCTCGGAGGGACTATTCATCGTGGTATCCCGGAGGCCATTTTCCGGTCGTCAGGTACCGCAGCTTGGCCTTCTGAGGTGGTCCCGCCTGGTGAGACAGTTTGGCGGCTTGGCTAAGGTGGATCGGGTTGGTTACTACGTCGCCACTCCTGCCGGCGTGACCAAACCACTAACCAAGCAGTTCATTGCATGGGTCCGAAAGCAGGTTTCACATCCTGCCACTCCAACCATTTCGAGATCCGTTCCCAACCTGGCGTAAGACGTCCTGCCGTCTTCGAAGACCGCGGAAGCCGGTGTTGGGCGTTGCCGCGAGAAACAGCCTGCCGTGCCCGGCTTTGGCCACAAGTCGGGAGAGGATGGGGGTTCTGATCAGCGCGTCGGTTGTGCTGTCATGACATGAAGCAAGGGAGAACCCGATGACCATCCGAATGATTTTTCCAGCGACTGCAGTCGCACTGGCCCTGAGCGCCGCGCCCGCTTTGGCGCAGACCGATACCGCCAACCCTGCGCCGGCCTCGCCGTCCGACGACGCCATGATGCCGTCGCAGCCAGGCGCAATGCACTCGGACGCCATGCGGGAGATGATGCGCGGCATGATGATGGAGATGATGCCCGACGGGCCCATGTCCCGAGAGTGCGGCGGCGGGTGGAAGAAAGGGAGACGGCACCATGACGCCGACCGCCGCGGCGGACGGATGGGGCCTGGCGACGGAATGAGGTCGGCCATGATGCATGGCGCGGGCATGCGCATCATGTTTGCCGTCATGGACGCCGACGGCGACGGCGCCCTCTCACTGGCCGAAATCCAGGATTTCCACGGCCGCATCTTCAAGGCGGTCGACAAGAACGGCGACGGCAAGGTCGAGATGGCCGAGATCGAGAGCTTCTTCCACGGCGACAAAGGCGCCTCGGACGACGCCGACGACGAATAGATCAGAGCGCCCGACGCCCTAACTGCGTCAGCCGTCCTTTCCAAAGACCAGGTTCTCGGTCCCGGGGACCGGATTGCGGCGGCCGTAGGATCGTTGATGTTCGGGGTGGTCCCTGACGCGCCTCGCGACGGATCGCGAAATATGCGCTGGCCGTGCACGTCACGGCGAGCGAGGGCCTCACTCGCTGAACGTCAAGAGGCGGCTCGGATCAGCTTGCGCATCAGACGACGCGCCTGGCTTCGAAACAATTGAAATCTTGGCCGGAGCTACAAGCAATCGGCGGGATACGGGGCGGAGTGATCCTTGGTGCTCGCAACCGCGACGCTGGCACAACCAAGTCGACCAGCAGCGCATGAAACTTTTTTCCCAGATCCAAGGAAGGCCCGAACATGAAAATCATCGCTTCGCTCACTGCTACGGCTGCATTCGGAATTCTCTTGTTCGCCGGAGCCACTGCGCCTGCCAGCGCAGCCACCTGCTATTACAAGGCCGTCAATCTCGAGGGTCGTTTGCTCGACCTGCGCGGCGTCGCCACCGCGGCCAAGACCAGTACGGCATGTGATCGCGCGCGGCGGGAATGCAATCGCCGGCTTGACCGCGCCTATCGCCAGGGGAAGATGCCCCGGGGCGTCGTATGCAAGAAGTCCGGCTGACGGGCGATCGACGCGATACGGCTGGCCGCGCGGACCTTTCGCGCAGCTAGCCGTGCGCCTTTGGGGTGCGGATGAAGATCGCGAAGAGTTCGCGCTGCGAGGAGATCCGCATCTTGGCGTAGATGTTCTTCCGGTGGATGCGGACCGTCCCGGCCGAAATGGCGAGCAGGTTCGCGATCGACTCGGACGAATGGCCTTCCAGCACCAGGCCGACCACTTCGAGTTCCCTCGGGGTCAGCGCGGGCATGCCGCGCGACTGCAGCGCGTCCTGGACGGTGCGGCGAAGCACCTCCTGGGCGTCCTCGACCTGGCTGGCGGGGTTCAGGCGGTCGTCGCTGCGCCAGTGGATCTCGTTGATGCGCCGCACCAGCGGCTCGACCGTACGCAGCGTGCGCAGGTCGTGCGAGGAAAAGGCGGTCAGGTTCGGGGCCCGCATCAGCGAAGTCACGATGACCCAGTTGTCCTTGCCCGGCGTGAAGAAGGCGACCTCGTCGACGGGCCCGGTCTGCACATAGTACGACTTGTAGTACTCGCTCTTGTAGAACTGGTCGGGCGCGAGATCGGCGAGCCTGTAGAGGCCCGAGCAGATGCCGTTGGCGGTCGCCTTGTAGAACGGATCCAGCAGGTACGGGCCGATCTCGTATTCGCGCACATGGATGTCGAACTGCCTTGGCGCGAAGGTATGGTGCAGGCAGATCGGAATTGCCGGGCCGCGATAGGCGAAAGTCACCGTGTAGTCGAAATTGGCCAGACGCCCCATGGCCGACGCGAAGGCGTCGGAATAGCCGGCGGCGCCGACCCGAGAGAGCAGGTCGCCCAGGGCGGTAAACCAGTCTGGCTGCGACAGGAGCTTTCTGCCGTAGAGGCTTTCGACGTTCTCGCCCGTCATTCCGCCCGGTCGCATTTTCTTGGGTCGGCTATCACAAAAGAGATATGCATTTTAGATTATTCCCCTTGGGAAATATCCCACCAGAGACGCCTTCTTATAGGCTTGGCCCAGTTTGTGGAATATGCCTCGGATCAGCATAATGATTTCAGAGGCGCCCGATGGCTGCATATGCACGGACACTTGGGGTGCTGCTGAATGTGCAGTCCCCAATCCACAGGAAGCGCGCGAGAGAGCTCTCGCCTGACGTGGAGGACAGATCATTCGCCGGCGCGGCCGGCCAACTCGGACCGCCTGCGGCTCTGCATGAAAGCACAGGCGAGGAACAGGACCGCCGGACGAACCGGCGGCAAGCACGCATTCGAACGCGCCTGAAGCGCGATGGGCACAACACAGGGGAACTGCCATGCTTCGACACCACACAACAGTTCGTTCGCTCGCGGCCACGACGGGGCTGACGGCATTTTTCGCAATGGCCGGCCAGGCCGGCGCCTGGACGCTCGAAGAAGCGGCGGCGCCCTACAAGGGCGTGACGATCCGCACCATCGGCGAAGCCCTGCCGCCGCTCGAGGCGATGAAGAAGCTCGCCCCCGAATTCGAGAAGCGGACGGGCATTACCGTCGAGATCGAGATGTACGAGGCCTCCGAAGCCTCCAGCAAGGTGATGCTCGACCTCAACTCCAAGCGCGGTCGTTACGACTTCATCCTCCAGCAGAACCGCCAGCTCGGCAAATTCGTGACCAACGGCCACGTCGAGCCGATCGAGCAGTTCATGACGTCGGCCGAGTTGCGCGACCCCGCGTTCAAGCCGGAAGAGCAGCTCTACCAGGGCCTCTGGAAGGAAATCTCCTGGTACGGCGGCAAGGCCTACGGCTTCCCGTTCACGGCGTTGACCATGTATCTCTGGTACCGTTCGGACCTGCTTGGCGATTCCACGGAAAAGGAAGGGTTCAAGGCAAAGTACGGTTATGATCTCGGGCCCGCGCAGGACTGGAAGCAGTACCGCGACATCGCCGAATGGTTCACCCGTCCCGACCAGCGGCTCTATGGCACCGCGTTGCAGGGCAAGCGCCACGAGGCGCTGTGGTACGAGTGGCTGAACTTCCTCTATTCCTTCGGCGGCGACATGCTGGAGACGAAGTCCGGCTCGGAATGCGGCCCGGTCATCGTCAACAGCCCGCAGGCGATCGCGGCCACCGAATACTACAAGGGCCTGATGGCCTTTTCGCCGCCGGATACGCTCAATTACTTCTGGGACGACGTCATGGCGCTGATGCAGCAGGGCACGGTGGCAGAGCTGATCATGTGGAACGACGCCACCTATGCCGTGGCGGTCGACGAGAACGCCTCGACCGTGGTCGGCAAGATGGGCTTCGACATCGTTCCCCAAGGCGAGGGCGGAAAGGTCGCGCAGGTGGAAGGCTGGACCTACCTCGTGCCCACTGCTTCGAAGAACAAGGAAGCGGCCTACCTCTTCATCCAGTGGATGATGGAGTACAACCAGCAGCTCAACCAGCACCTTAACGGCGGCGCCTCCGCCCGCCCGGACGTCTATGCCTCGGAAGAAGTGCAGAAGCTGCCCTATGCCAAGGCGTCGATGGCTTCCAACGAGGTGGCCAAGCCCAAGCCGACGATCCCGCTGTCGGGCGAGATGACCGACATCCTCGTGCGCGAGCTGTCGTCGTATCTTGCCGACGAGAAGTCGGCCAAGGAGGCTCTCGACCAGTCGGCGAAGGAAATCTCCGAAGCGCTCGGTTCCTGTGCGCCGATGAAGTATCCGGTCGAGTGATCGAGGCTAACTGATACAGTGCTTCCCGTGGGGGCGACCCCGCGGGGAGCGGGCATGCCATGATGAACACCACAATCCAACCCTCCCGAGGACGGTTCCTGCTGGACCGCGGTGCGTCGATGCCGCTGATCCTGCCTGCGACTGTGCTTGTCCTGATCTTCCTGGTCGGCCCGTTCTACTACATGGCCTACACGGCGATGACCGACCTTAGCTTCGCCAACCCGGACCAGAACGGCGCCTTCATCGGGCTGGACAACTTTCGGCGGCTGGTGCGCTCCGACCCCATCTTCTGGGGGTCCTTCTGGCTGACGATCCGTTTCGTGGTGGCGGCGGTCGCCCTCGAATTCGTGCTCGGCTTCTTCCTCGCCTGGCTGATCTGGCGCTTCATCGAGCGGCAGCGCCTGCTGACCACGCTCCTGCTGGTGCCGATGATGCTCGCGCCGGTCGCGGTTGGGCTGATCTGGCGCCTCCTGCTCCAGGGCGACTTCGGCATGGTCAGCCACTACCTGCGCCAGGTCGGGCTGTTGTCGCAGTCGAGCGCGGTGTTCTCAACGCCGAGCCTGGTGATGCCGACGATCATCGCCATCGACGTCTGGCAGTGGACGCCTTTCGTCACCCTCATCATCCTCGCAGGCCTGATGAGCCTGCCGCGCTCGCCTTTCGAGGCGGCGACCATGGACGGCGCGGGGCCATGGCGGCAGTTCGTCGACATTCTGCTGCCGCTGATGCGGCCGATCATCGCGCTGGTTCTGCTGCTGCGCGGCATCGACGCCTTCAAGGAGTTCGACAAGGTCTTCATCATGACCGGCGGCGGCCCCGGGACGGTCTCCGAACTGCTGTCGATCTACGCCTATCGCGTCAACTTCAAGCATTGGAACCTCGGCTACGGCGCAGCCGTGTCGTTCATGGTCTATCTCGTCGTCCTGATCATGTGCTCGATCTTCTACAAGGCCGTGTACTGGAAGTCCGCGGCGGAAAGGGCATAAGCGATGAACCGGTCGTACAAGATCCTCGCCATCGGTATCCTCGCCTGCGTGCTGGTAATCGCGCTGACGCCGTATCTCTGGATGCTGCTGACCTCCTTCAAGGGTCGCCTCGACATCCTTTCGCCCGAGCCGACGTGGTTCTTCAACCCGACGCTTTCGAACTATCCGGCGGTGTTCATCGACAAGGACTACCTGCCGCTGCTCTACAACTCGCTGGCGATCGCCACCGGATCGACGGTGCTTTCGATCCTGATCGGCGCACCGGCCGCCTATGTCTTCGCGAGGGCGAGCTTCCCGGGCAAGGAGGACCTGTTCTTCTTCTTCCTGACCACGCGCATGGCGCCGCCCATCTCGATCGCCGTGCCGCTGTTCCTGTTCTTCACGACGCTCGGGCTGACCGACACGATCTATGCCGTGGTCATCGCGCACACCAGCTTCAACCTGTCGCTGGTCGTCTGGATGATGCGTGGTTTCTTCGCGGAAATCCCGAAGGAGATCGACGAGGCGGCGATGATGGACGGGCGCTCCAAGCTCGGCGCCTTCGTGCGTGTCATCGTTCCGCTGGCCGCCCCCGGCCTCGCGGCGACGGCGGTGCTCTGCTTCATCCTGTCGTGGAACGAGTTCCTCTACGCATTCATCCTCGTAGCCTTCGAGGGCAGGCCGCTGACGGTTGGCATTCCCGGCCTGATCACGCCGCATGGCACGTTGTGGGGCCAGGTGGCCGCGGTGGCCGTCGTCGCGACGCTGCCGATCCTCGTTTTCACATTCCTTGTCCAGAAGCACCTGGTCCGCGGCCTCACCTTTGGCGCGGTGAAGGGCTGAGACGGCAAACACTACGGAGCATTCAATGGCTGTCTCGTTCAAAGAAGTCACGAAACGGTTTGCTGACGGGACGGTCGCGCTCGACCGGCTGAACCTCCAGTTCGATCTCGGCGAGTTCGTCGTGCTGCTGGGGCCGTCGGGCTCCGGCAAGACGACCGCATGCCGCCTGCTGGCGGGTCTGGAACCGCCGTCGGGCGGGCGCATCGAGATCGACGGCAGGGACGTCACCGACGTGCCGCCGCGCTTCCGCGGGATCGGCATGGTGTTCCAGAACTACGCGCTCTACAGCCACAAGACGGTCTTCGAGAACATTGCCTACCCGCTTCGCATCCGCAAAGTCGCGGGCGCCGAGATCGAGCGCCAGGTGAAGGAGGTCGCCGACCTTCTGCGCATCGGCAGCTACCTGCACCGCAAACCTGGACAGCTGTCGGGAGGCCAGGCGCAACGCGTCGCAGTTGCGCGCGCGCTTGTGTGGCAGCCGGCGATCTGCCTGATGGACGAGCCGCTGTCGAACCTCGACGCGCTGCTGCGGCTCCACATGCGAACCGAACTGAACCGGTTGCACAAGAAGCTCGACAAGACCTTCGTGTTCGTCACCCACGATCAGGAAGAGGCTATGACGCTGGCGACGCGGATCGCCGTGTTGAAGGACGGCAAGCTTGCGCAGTTTGACGAGCCGCGCACTATCTACCGCCAGCCCGCCAACCGCTTTGTAGCTGAGTTCATGGGCCGGCCGGCCATGAACATCCTGGACGGGACCGTCGAGGGCGGCGTTTTCCGGACCGGCTCCGTAGCCTGCCCCGTGGATTGCAAGGACGGGCCCGTGGCCCTCGGGATCAGGCCCGAACAGATCGAGCTTGTCGGCGCTGACGATCAGGACGCGATCCGCATGGTGGTCGACGTCAAGGAACTGATCGAGCCGGACACGCTGCTCATCTTCCAGAATGGCGACGCCTCCGCAGTGACGCTGAGGACGCACGGGGACTGCGACGGGATCGCGGCCGGGCAGCCGGTCGGCCTGCGCTTTCCCAAGCCGGCGCTGCATTATTTCGACTCCGTAACGGGGCAGAGGATCCGGTGACGCCCGCTAGCTTCGTTCCGCTGCTTCTCGCGGCCATCGTCTGGACCGGCTTCTGGAGGATCAACCGGACGCGCAACTGGTTCACGATCGGCGAGGTCATTTTCTGGGACGTCATCGTCCTGATCGTCATCCAGCTCGTCTGGTTGCGCTGGTTCTAGAGCGAGGGGGCAAGACGTGTTCGAGGCGGGAGCAACGACATGAGTTCGGCACCACGCTGGCGTCGCTTCGACGAGTGGGACACACGGCCGCTGCGTCTCGACCAGTTCGCCGTGGAGGACCCGGAGGCGGGCTTCGCGACGTTCCACAGCCCCTGGGATCCCAAGCCTTCGGCGCGCATCGAAAACGGCCGGGTCGTCGAGATCGACGGCAAGGCGGAGGCCGACTTCGACATCCTCGACTCCTTCATCGCGACGCACCACCTGGATCCCGACGTGGTGGACGAGGCGATGGCGCTGGACCCGACCGAGGTCGCGCGCATGCTGGTCGACATCAACGTGCCGCGCGAGACCCTGGAACGCCTCGCGCGCGGCATGACGCCGGCCAAGCTGGTCTCGGTCGTGTCGCAGATGTCGGCGCTGGAGATCACCTTCGCCTACGCCAAGATGCGCCAGCGCAGGACGCCGGGCAACCAGGCCCACGTCACGAACGCCAAGGACGATCCCCTGCAGCTCGCGGCGGACGCGGCGGTCGCCGTCGCGCTCGGCTTCGACGAGATCGAGACGACCATGCGGGTGGCGTCCAACTCATGGTCGAACGCCATCGCCTGCGCGGTCGGCGCGGCGGTCGGCCGCGGCGGCGTCTTGTTCCAGTGCTCGATCGAAGAGGCGGAGGAACTGCGCATCGGCATGGCCGGCTTCACCTCCTATGCTGAGACGGTATCGGTCTATGGCACCGAAGCCGCCTTCGTGGACGGAGACGACACGCCCTGGTCCAAGGCGTTCCTGACGGCGGCCTACGCCTCGCGGGGCATCAAGGCGCGCTGCACCTCCGGCGCGTCGGCCGAGCTGTTGATGGGCTTCCACGAACGCCAGTCCGTGCTCTACCTCGAGGCGCGCTGCCTGTGCCTGCAGCGCGCCATGGGCGTGCAGGGGACCCAGAACGGCGGCATCGACGGAGCGCCGCTGACGGTGTCGATGGCGGGCGGGATGCGCGAACTCCTCGCCGAGAACCTGATCGCGGTTTGGCTCGGCCTCGAATGCGCGTCTGGCAACGATACGCGCGTCAGCGAATCCGAGATCAGGGTTGGCGCCAAGATCACGCCCTATCTCATGGCGGGTTCCGACCTCCTGTGCTCTGGCCAGGGATCGATCCGGAAATACGACAACTCGTTCAATCCGTCGCTGTTCAATGGCGAGGACGTCGAAGACTTCCTGGCGCTGCAGCGCGACCTCGAAGCCGATGGCGGACTGACGCCGATCGAGGAAGGCGAGATCGGCAACCTCAGGATGCGGGCGATCCAGGCGCTGGCGGCGGTCTTCCAGGAACTCGGCCTCGCCGAAGTGCCGGAAGCATGGATGCTGTCGGTCGCCGCCGCCTCGGGCTCGCTCGAAACGGAGACGTTTTCCACCGGGGAAGTGACCCGCATCAGCGAGGCGATCCGCGATCGCGGGCTGACGGCCGTGGACGTGGTGCGGGCGCTGGAGAAGCGAGGCTTCGGCCACGAGGCGGAAAACCTCCTGCTGATGCTGCGGCAGCGCATCTCCGGCGACTATCTGCAGACCTCGGCCGTCCTGCGCGACGGCAAGGTCATCAGCGCGCTCAACGATCCCAACGACTATCAGGGACCGGGCAGCGGGTACCGGATGTCCGACACGCGGTGGGAAGCGGTGCGTGGCCTGCGCGACGTGCAGACGCGCGAGAAGGTGCTGGAGCGGGAGCGTCGCGTCGACCCGACCTCGGAACCATGGCTCGTTGCGGGCGGTGAAGCTGGCAAGGGAACCGATCCGCGCGAGGTGGTGATCGGGCTCAGCCCGGCCTTCGGCAACGAGCTGACGCAGACGACCGCCGGCCACGACCTGATCGACGTGGTGCTGGCGCTGACCGACGGCGTACGGGAAGGGGGAGGGAGCCCGCGCCTCGTGCGGATCCGCCATACCGCCGACACCTCCTTCCTCGGCCTCACCGCCGCGCGGCTGTCGGGGTCCGGTTACGCCATCGGCATCCAGGCCAAGGGAACGGCCGTGATCCACCGCGCCGACCGGCTGCCGCACATGAACATCGAACTGTTCTCGAACGCGCCGATCACCACGCTTGAGCACTACCGCGCGATGGGCCGCAACGCCGCGCTGTATGCGCTGGGACGCGAGCCGGAACCGGTGATCGTGCCGACCGAGGGCCAGGCGCTCGGCGCGCGCTATCACGTGCGCGTTGCCATGCTCTACGCCATCGAGACCGGACTGGTGACGCCGGACGCGCCGCCGCTCGAGCTCACATTCACGATCGGGCAGGGAGGCTCGCGGCCATGACATCCCCGCTCGACCTCTATCCGATCTCGGAGAATGCGCCCGACCAGGCAGTGTCGGCCTCGGGCATGCAGCTCGCCGACCTGACCCTCGACGCCGTCGTGTCCGAGCGCATCGGCGCCGGCGATATCCGGATTTCGGCCGACGTCCTGAAACTGCAGGCGTCGATCGCGCGCGAGGCGGGCCGAGACCGGCTGGCGCTCAACTTCGAACGCGCGGCAGACCTTGTGGCGATCCCCCAGGACCTGATCCTCGAAACCTATGAAATGCTGCGGCCGGGCCGGATATCCGAAGCCCGTGTGCTGGTGGAGCGCGCCGAGATGCTTCGCCGGGACTACGGGGCCCATTCGATCGCAAGCCTGATCGACGAAGCCGTCGCAGTTTACGAGCGGCGCAACCTGTTTCGGCGTCGCTACTAGTTGAGGGAAGAGACACGATGATTCTTGAAGGTCGGACGGCGATCGTCACGGGCGGGGGCTCTGGCATCGGACGGGCAGGGTCCATCGCGATGGCCCGCGAAGGCGCGACCGTGGTCGTGACGGACCGCGACGCGGCCGCTGCCGCAGCCACGGTCGGCCTGATCGCAAATGAAGGCGGCCGCGCGGAGCCCGTCCAGCTCGACGTCACCGACGATCGCGCCATCGTCTCCGTGATCGACGACGTCGCCCGTCGCCTCGGCCGGATCGACATCCTGCACAACCATGCGGGCATTCAGGTCGCCGGCAGCCTGGACGAAGTGCGGGCCTCCGACTTCGACCGTTCCTGGGCGGTGAATGTCCATGCCCAGTTCGTTGCCTGCCAGGCCGTGCTTCCGGTGATGAAGAAGCAGGGGCGGGGCGTTATCCTGAACACCTCGTCGAATTCGGGCGTCTTCCTCGACCGGGCGATGACCGCCTACATCACCAGCAAGGCGGCGTCGATCACCATGACCCGCCAGATCGCCCTCGACGTGGCCCGTTTCGGAATACGCATCAACGCGCTCTGCCCAGGCTGGGTGGATACGCCTTTCAACGATCCCTACACGAAGCAACTCGGCGGCCGCAAATCGCTGGAGAACGCGATTGCCAACATCGTGCCGATGGGGCGCTTCGCGACGCCCGAGGAGATCGCCGACGTCATCCTGTTCATGGTGTCCGACCGCTCGTCCTACATGACGGGACATGCGCTCGTCGCGGACGGCGGCGAGTCGCTGGCAGGCGGAACGAACCAGGGTGACGCTACGGCGGTTGCGGCCGGTTTCTAGCGCGCAGCCGCGCGCGATCCGTTCGTCCGCATCGCCCCGGCGCGCGGAAGCATGAGCGCGCCGCCATAGAGCGCGGCGAAGCCGAAGAACGCCGCGACCCAAAGCGCGGCGGAAACATGAAGCAGTGCCGGCACGTCCGGCAGCAGCACTGCGGCGAAGCGAACCGGCGCCGCAAGGGCGATAGCGGCGAATATGACGCAAGTCCCGGCGTCCGCCCTCAGTTCCCGCCCGGTGTGTCCGAGCGTGGCGCGGGCCATGACGCCGAGCGTCATCGAACCGATCGCGCCGACGCCCAGAACGTGGATGCCCGACGCCGGCGGCAGGGTTTCGGGGTAGAGCACGGCCAGCCCCGCCACGATCAAGCCGACCGGCAAGAACAGATAGGCGGCGTGCAGGACCAGAACCAGCGGGTCGCGAAAGGTGCGATAGCCTGCCCACCGCGCCAGGCGCGCGAGGTTCAGGGTTCCGGCGACGAGAAGCAGGGCCGCCGAGAGCGGGCTGTCCGGAAAGATGGACCAAAGGCCGAGGGCCGCCGCAGACGAAACGATCGCGACGGCGTCAAAGCGCCCGAAGGGCTCGGGCAGCCGCCCGGGATTCGCGCGGACCAGCCAGTTGCGGGTGAAGCTCGGGATGATCCTCCCGCCGATGATCATGATGAGGACCAGCCCGACTGCGATGCCCAGGCGCCTGCCGATGTCAGCGCTTCCCGCTAGGTGCGCCTCCAGATGGAAGACGAGGTTGGCCGCGAGAAGGGCCGAAACGGGGACGACCACCTTGAGGTTGCGCCAGTTGCGCCCGGCAACGATCTCCCTCGCCGCGGTTGCAACCACCACCAGCAGGAACGCGCAATCGACGGCGAGCGCGACGACCCATCCGGTATAGGCTGAGAGCGAAATGACGACGCGTCCCGCCAGCCACAGCGCCGCAAGCAGCGCCAGCGGCAGGCCCTGGACCGGCAGGCGTCCGGTCCAGTTGGGGATCGCCGTCAGGAGGAAGCCGGTAACGATCGCCGGCAGGAAGCCGAAGATCATCTCGTGAGCGTGCCAGTCGACCGGCGCAAAGAGGCTCGCCGTTTCGAGACGGCCGCTCAGGATGGGCAGCCAGGCCAGGACCGCAAGGCCGCCCCAGATCGAGCCGAGCAGGAAGAACGGCCTGAATCCGTAGGACAGGAACGCCGGGTAGTTGCCCGGTCGCGTGCGCGGTATGGCCATCGCCTTGCGCCGTATCGTCGCTTCAGTTCGCAGGAATCTCGGCGAAGATCGCCTCGAAGCGCTTCCTGGCCATGCCGGGATGCTTGACCGCCTTCGCATCTTCCAGGTTGACCGGATTGCCGACCACCACGACGGCGACCATGCCCATCGCGTAATGCGGCATACACTTGACGCCGTAGACGCCTTCGGCGGTCAGGGCGAGGGTGACTTCTTCGTTGACCTTGCCCTTGAACGGCTCGGCGCCCTCGGGGATCATCTTCGCGATCGATTCCACATTGTGCGTCTTGTCGGTCGGCACGAAGCGGATCGTGTCGCCCGGCGCGGCCTGGACGAAGTCCGGCACGAAGACCATGTTGCCCTTCTCGCCCTTGTTCAGCATGTGGATCTCGTGCTCGGCAGCCCAGGCCCCGCCCGCGCCGAGCATCAGCGCCGCCGCGGTCGCCAAAGTCAGAAGTGGTTTCATCTTCGCATCCTTTCCAATATCTAGATGTCAGCCGTTCGCACGCTTGTAGGCCCTGGCGTGTTCGGCAACTTTGCGTTCGCGCAAACAGATGTGTCGCTGCCAGGGCGTTGTTCCCGGTCCGCTGGGTATCGACGGAGAGGGGCAGGAGAGCTTGCATTGAGCCGCTTGGACCATTCGTTGATCGCGGGCCTGCCGGCATTCGAGGGCCTCGCCAGGGCCGATCTCGACGCGATCCTGTCGAAGGCCGTCGCGCTGAGGGTCGCAAAGGACGACGCCATCTTCGATCAGGGCGTCGAGGCCGGTTCCTTCTTCATCCTGCTCGACGGTCGGGTCCGTGTGGTAAGGACCACGCCCGACGGCCGGCAAGCCATTGTCCGCTACATCGTGCCGGGCGAACTTCTCGGCATCGCCCAGGCGCTCGGCCGCGATACCTATCCCGCCAGCGCCGTCGCCGCCGTCGATTGCGTTGTGCTGGCGTGGCCGAGCCGGCTGTGGGCCAAGTTCGCCGTCGACTATCCTTCGTTCGGGAAAAACACCTACAGGACCGTCGGCGCGCGCCTCGAGGATGTGCAGACGCAGATGCTCGACATGGCGACGCGGCAGGTCGAGCAACGCGTCGCGCACGCGCTGCTGCGACTGGTCCGGCAGGCCGGTCGCAGCGACGGCGACGGCATCGCCATCGACTTCCCGATCTCTCGGCAGGACATCGCCGAGATGACCGGCACAACGCTTCACACCGTCAGCCGCATCATGTCGGCGTGGGAGGACAAGGGTCTCGTGAAAAGCGGCCGCCAGCAGGTGACGATCGTCGAGTCTCACAAGCTCCTGTTGCTTGCAGAGGGACGGACGGAGCGCGACTGAGCGTTGCCGGGACCCGTGCTGGCGATGACGGCCAAAAGGTCGGCGCGCAGATTGGCGCCGTCTACCCCGTGCTCCCGGATCGCATCCGCGACCGTGTGAAATCTGGCGATCGGGCACCCGACGCAGAGCAGGCCGTGATCGAGCACGACACGGATCGTCGCCGGCCACAACCGCATGATCTCGTCCATCGTCATGTCGTCGCGATAGCGCCTCATCTGCGTTCTCCGCGGTGGAAGAAGCCGCTGTTGTCGGCCTGCCAGCCTGCCCTGGCGCGATCATGTTGACGCCGGAGCGGTCTCTCGCCCGGCCGGAGGGGCGTCCTGCCGCTCTCCATCAACCAAGGCGGAGCCTCCTCCCGTCGGCCGAGCGGAGGCGAACCTGGGTTTCGGGAAAGGCGGCGAGCAGGGCTTCGATTGCTGGCGGATCGAGGAAGTTGCAGGCCGTCGAAAGTCCGTCGGCGGCGGCTGCGCCTGGAGAAAGGACGCTGACGCAGCCGTAGCGACGCGCCGAGCGGCCGGTGCGGGGATCGAGCAGGTGGGCGGGGGAACCGGGACCGGCGAAGCGGAACCCGTCAGGGCTCGACGTCGCAATAGCCCGGTCGACCAGTTCGACGGTGTCGCCCAGGCCGCCGATGCCCACCCGCCACGGCGATCCGTCGCCGCGCCGGCCCATCGCGCGGACCTCGCCTATATCGGCCAGCGTGTCGGTCACCCCCGCGTCGCGCAGCATGCCTACGATCCGGTCGGTCAGGAAGCCCTGCGCGATGCCGTTGAGCGTCAGCGCCATTCCCTTGAGCGGCAAGGCGACGCGGCTGTTGTCGAATGCCAGACGGCCGAAGCCGACCAGGGCGAGCGCCGCCTCGATCTCGTCCTGAGCCGGGCCGGCTGGATCGGCATTCGCTGAAGCGAAATGGCGGGCATGCAGTGCCCAAAGCGGCTGGACCGTTGGGTCGAATGCGCCAGCACTTGCCGCCCAGACGTCGCGGCACAGCGAAAGCAGTTCGATCAGTTCGCGCGGTGGGGCAGCCAGCGCGCCTGCCGCGTTGAGCTGCGACAGGGACGAGTCTGGAACGTAGAGGCTGAATATGCGCTCCAGCCGGTCGATCTCGCCGGCCATGCGCGCCACCAGCGCACGGGCAAGCTCGCGGTCGCGGTGGTGGAGGATCAGCTCCGCGGCGGCTCCCATCGCCCGGCCGCGCCAGACGACCGCGTCGGGCATGTCGCCGGCGACGGTTCCGAAGGGCAGCAGGGAAAGGCCGGCGGCGGCCGCCGAAATGCCGATGAAGCGGCGGCGGGTCATCTGTGTCATCGTTCAGCCTCCCGCATGGCCGGAATGGGCGTCCGGCATGCTCGCCGGTTCCTCTCCGTCGCTTCCGTCGCCGAGCACGTAGTTGGCTGGGATGTCGGCGAAACGAACGATCTCGCCGCCATGACGCTCCGCGAAGTCCCGCGCAGCACTTTCGCTCGAGAAGGGGACGGTCTCGGCCGCGCCCATGCCGCCGAGCCGGCTGCTGCCGATCACGTAGAACGCGGCGCGGGCATCGATCCAGTTCTCTGCACCGGGCTGTTCCCAGCTCGGGGCCGCGCCCATGTCGGATACGTAGATCGCGGCGACGTTCTTCGGCTCGTCCGGCAGCATGGTGAAAGCCACCGCGTCGCGGGCGGACGAGAACCAGATCGGCTCGTTCATGCGGGTCAGGATCACCTGGCCCTTCGGTCCGTCGTGCTCGAGCACGTTCATCCCGCAGTACCGTCCCATCGCATCGTCGGTCAGCGCAAAGGCTGCCGGCATGGCGACGTCCTCCTCGTTCGAGCAGCCGCCGGCAAGGGCGAGCACCACGGCGAGGGCGAGCACCATTCGTCCGCGCATCACGGTTCCCTCCTCGAGAAGACGAGCATGGTGGCCGCCAGCGGCGCGGCTGCCCAGAGCAGCAGCGCCAGCATGAGCGTCCCCGAGGCCAGCGTTGACTGGTCGGCGATGCCCATGCCTGCCACGGCGCTTGCCGTTCCGCCGAGATTGAATATCCGGTAGGTGTCGGTCGGATTGAGCAGCAGCAGGGCGTTCAGTGCCTCGGGAGTCACCGTCCGTCCCTGGTCCACCACGAGCAGACCCAGCAGCGCCATGTCGTAGATCAGGACGAAGAGCAGCCAGACGCCGATGGCGACGCCTCCTGCGGTCCCGCGCTGGTCGGACATCGCGCTGACGAAATACCCGATCGAGACGAAGACGGCGCCGAGCAGGACCGACGAGCAGATCAGCGCCGCGAAGGCCGGCCAGCCCGCCGTGCCGTCTAGCCGGCCGGAGCCGGCGAGTGCGACCGCCGCGGTGCCGTAGCCCACCAGCGTTGCGAAGGCGAGGATCGTAAGGTGGCCGGCGAACTTGCCTGCGATCACCTGCCAGCGGGCGAGGGGATAGCTGAGCAACAGCAGCATGGTGCCGCGCTCGCTTTCGCCGACGATTGCGTCGTGCGAGATCAATAGGGCGATCAGCGGGACGAGAAACACCGAGAGGCTCGACAGGCTGACGACGACCACGTCGAGCGCGCCCGCGCCGACGCTGCCCGTCGGCGCGCTTCCGAGGAAGGCCAGGGTAAGGGCGAGGGTGGCCATCAGCAGCGTGGTGGCGAGAACCCACCGGTTGCGCATGCCCTCGCGGATTTCCTTCGCGGCGATGATCAGGATCGTTCTCATCGGTCTAGGTCCTGTCGGTCCTGGAAGTGCGCGTAGAGTTCGTCCAGCGTCGGCGGCACCACATCGAGGTCGGCGATCGCCGCGCCCATCGCGGCGCGCACCAGCGCGACCTTCTCTTCGGGCGCGGCGTCGATCTCCAGCATGCGGCCGTTGACGGCGCGCCAGCTTCCCTGGAAGCCATCGCGCCTTTCGCCCTCGGCGAGCCGGATGCGAATGCGGGTCGGCAGCCGCGCCAGCCGGCGCAGTTCGTCAAGCGTCCCGTCGGCAACCTTCTCGCCCCTGCCCATGATGATCACATGGTCGGCGCGTCCTTCGAGTTCGGACAGCGCGTGGGAGGAAAGCAGGATCGTCGCCCCATCGTCGCGCAGTTGCTCGAGAAACCGGTAGAAGTCGCGGCGCAGCGCCGGATCGAGCCCGGTGGTCGGTTCGTCGAGCAGCAGGACCCGGGGCCTGCCCAGAAGCGCCTGCGCCAGTCCCAGGCGCTGGCGCATACCCTTGGAATAGGTGCGCACGCGCCGGCCGGCCGCTTCGGCCAGGCCAACGCGTTCGAGCAGTCCCTCCACTTGCTCGCGCCCCGCGCGTTTCAGGGCGGAATAGAAGTGCAGCGTCTCGCGGCCGGTGAGGGCCGGGTTGAAGGCGACATTCTCCGGCAGGTAGCCGAACGCGGCCCGCACCTCGGCATCGGTTGACGGATCGCCGCCCAGCACACGCACGACGCCTTCGGTCGGCCGGATCAGGCCGAGCATCAGCTTGATGAGGGTGGTCTTGCCCGCGCCGTTGTGGCCGACGAGGGCCACGATTTCGCCTGGAGCGAGCGCGAGCGACACGTTCCTGACGGCCCGGATCGCGCCAAAACTCTTCGAAACGCCGTCGAGCAGGATGGTGGGTTTCATCGGTTCTGTACCCTCGGTTCCGGGGGCGTCATCAGCGGGTGACTGTCGACCACGCCACCCGGCAGGATCGCGGGAAACTGGTTCTGCGCCCAGCGGATTACCTGGACCGCGGGGCTGTTGATCAGGATCTTCGCCTGCGGCGCGGTCCACAGCACACGATCGACGAGGTCGTTCGGCCGGTACGGAGCGTCGGCGATCCCGTCTCCGTCGAGGTCGAAAGCGGGATTGTCGCTCCAGTAGTTGCCCCGGCCGCCGGCCGACCAGTCGAGATGGCGCGTGCCGACGTATTTCACCTGGTTGCGGTTCCCGACGAAGGCATTGCCCGTCATCCGGTTGCCCTCGGAGCCGGCCGTGAAGTGAATGCCGATCGCGCAGTTCTCGAACCGGTTGTCCGAGAAGTCGTTGCGATTGGCGTTGTAGATGAAGACGCATTTTTCGGGGCCGAGGCGCAGGCCGTCCGCGCTTGCCGCGCTTCCCGCGGCGGGGTCGGCGGGGACGCCGTGCGCGTCGCCGCGCCGTCCGGCGTTGATCCACCGGGAAACCGGCTGGAGCCGGCCGCGAACCAGGTTTCCGGTGATCGTCGAGTTCTTCGCGGTGTTGAGCAGCAGTCCGTGGTCGCGGTCGCCGTCCGATACGTTGCCTTTGACCGTTAGCCGGTCGGAATACATGATGGCGTAGCCGACCGAGTTGCCGATCGAGACGTTGTCGCTGATCTCGCTGTCGTTGGTGTACATGTAGTGGACGGCGAAGCGCAGTTCGGTGAAGCGGTTGCCGGAGAACACGTTGTTGCGGCTGGCGTTGGTGAAGATGCCGTCGCGGCCGAGGCTGATCTCGTTGTCGATCACTCTGGCGCCCGGCGCATTCCAGACATGCACGCCGTTGCCGGCTTCGGCGGCGCGTCCCTCGCCGATGCCGACGATCCTGTTGGCGCGCACCAGCGCGTCGGCGGCGCCCTTCAGGTAGACGCCGTAGAGATTGCCGACGAGGACGTTGTTTTCGACGATAGCACCGGTCGCCGTCGCCTCGAGGAGGACGCCGGAATCGAAGGTGCCAATGTTCGTGCCGGACCCGCCGATCTCCAGCCCGCGCACGACCGCGCGCGGGGCGGTTACCGTGACGACGCTTCCGCCGACGCGGCTGTAGAGCTTGGCACCTGGTTCGCCTTCGAGCGTCACCGCCGAATGGATGGCGACCCGTCCTTCATGTTCCCCGGGGCCGAGCCTGACGATGTCGCCCGGCGCGGCCCGGTCCAGGATCTGCTGGAGCGGCTGGCCGGCGCCGGCGGGAACGAGGATCGTGTCCGCCGACGCGACGGTGACGGCGGCCAGAGTGGCCGCCATCACGATCGCCGTCGTCATGCTCGCGGGAGCCATGGCGTCATGCCGCCTGCGGCTCGACGAACATGCGGCCCTTCATCTCCATGTGCATGGCATGGCAGAACCACGAGCAGTAGTACCAGTAGACGCCGGCCATGTCGGCGGTGAACGTCACCGAAGCGGTCGCCTGCGGGCCGATCTCCATGTTGATGCCGTAGTTGATGATCGAGAAGCCGTGCGTCAGGTCCTCGACTTCGTCGAGATTGGTGACATAGACCGTCACCTCGTCGCCCTGCCGCACATTGAAGCTCTCGAGCCCGAAGGCCGGAGCCACGGACGTCATGTAGACGCGCACCTTGTCGCCATCGCGCACCACCTTGTTGTCCGCCGTCAGGTCGACGCCGTCTGCTGCAGCCTGCTTCACCGCGTCGGCGAAGAACGGATCGCTGCGGTCCCAGACATGCAACGGGTCGATCTTGGAGCGGTGCACGATGGTCGCATCATGCGGCTCGGCGAAGGTCGGGTTGTCGTGCACCAGAACCATCTCGTCGCCCGAAATGTCGATGAGCTGGTCGTTCTCCGGCTTGAGCGGGCCGACGTTGAGGTAGCGGTCCTTGGAGAACTTGTTCAGCGAAATCAGCCACTTGCCGTCGGCTTCCTTGGTCTGCCCCATCGAGCTGTGGTTGTGGCCAGGCTGGTAGTGGACGTCGAGCTTCTGGCGGATCGGGTCGACGGCCTCGCCCTTGTAGGCGCGGATCGCATCCTCCAGGTTCCACTTGCAGATCTGACTGTCGATGAACAGCGTCGTGTAGCAGTTGCCGCGGCCGTCGAAGGCGGTGTGCAACGGCCCGAGGCCCAGTTCCGGTTCGGCGACGACCGTGTCGCGGGGTTCGATCTTGTCTTCAAACAGGTCGTCGAACTTGCGGACGTCCATCACGGTGACGGTCGGTGACAGCTTGCCGTTGGCGACGATGTGGATGCCGTCCGGCGCGCTGTTCATGCCGTGCGGCCCGTTGGGAACCGGAATGTAGCGGGTCAGCGGCGAGCCCTTGCGGCCGTCCAGCACCGGCACGCCGCCGATTTCCTGATACTCGCCGCGCGCAACGGCGTCCTCGATGCGCTTCAGGTTGAAGACGACGACCCAGTCCTGGTCGTTCATCATCATCTCGGCCAGGTTGATGCCTTCCTCGGAGTTGTAGCAGGTGGAAAAGGCGTATTTGCCTTGATAGTCGGCGTCGACATTGTCGAGGTTGCCGTCGACCATGATCTGCCACGCCACCTTCATGGTCTCGCCGTCCACGGCTGTGAAGATGGAGTGGTAGTGCTTGGTGTCGTCGAGCACCTTGCCGTCATTGGGGATCGGCACGCGGTCCTCGCCGTTGCAGAAGACGTAGCCGGTCTTCGGATACTTCTGGACGCGAAGCCCGTGGACGGTGTGCTGGTTGGGAAGCTGGACGATCTTGTCGCACTTCATCACGTCGAGGCGGATGCGGCAGACGCGGGTGTTGGCCTTGTCGTTGGCGTAGAGGTAGCGCCCGTCATAGGTGCCGTCGGTCTGCGACGGATGGGGATGGTGCAGGTCGCCGTTGTGATAGGACGCCGCGCCGCGCTTCTGCATCAGTTCGCGGTATTCCGGCAGCATGCCCTCGGTCAGGATCTTGAGGCTTTCGTTGGTCTGGCCCCAGCCGGTGGCGCTGCAGCGGTTGAACACCGGGATGCGCATCATTTCGCGCATCGACGGCAGGCCGACGATGCGGACTTCGCCCGTCTGGCCGCTGGAGAAGAAGACATAGTATTCGTCGAGTTCGCCGGGCTTGACCTCGTAATTGGCCGAAGCGGCTTGCGCGAATGCCGGCGTGGCGCCGCTGCTGGCGAGCGTCAGTCCGCCCGCGCCGGCGGCTCCTGCGGCGGCCGCGACCGCGGCGGTGGAACCGAGCAACTGTCTGCGATTGAGGCTCGCCCTGTTTTCTTCCTGCGACATGGCAACTCTCCTTTGTTTGCCTGTTAATTCGTGGGTTGGCTTGCGGAGCCTGCGCCCGCGATCGGGGCGCCCGCATGGGTGATGACCGGTGCTGCGGGACCCTTGCCCGCGCCGGAGGAGGGAGGGGAAAGCCGCTCGAATTTCTCCCGCTTCAGGCGCACCTGGATCATGTGCGGACAGCGCTGGTCGTCGTGGTAGAGTTCCTGGCAATGCATGCAGTAGATGCACTCGTTGACGTTGATCTGCCCCTCGGGGTGGATCGACTGGACCGGGCACTCCTTGGCGCAGCGATGGCAGGGCGAGCCGCATTCGGGCCAGCGCTTCAGCCATTCGAACATGCGAATGCGGCCGGGTATGGCGAGCGCCGCGCCAAGCGGACACAGGTAGCGGCA
This sequence comes from Mesorhizobium marinum, assembly GCF_040813675.1. Taxonomy (NCBI): domain Bacteria; kingdom Pseudomonadati; phylum Pseudomonadota; class Alphaproteobacteria; order Hyphomicrobiales; family Phyllobacteriaceae; genus Mesorhizobium; species Mesorhizobium marinum. Next base: position 362,674 of record NZ_JBFOCI010000001.1, read on the forward strand.
ATAGAAGCGTTCGATGAACAGGCCGATCGACAGCAGCGTCAATGCGAAGACGACGAAGGGCCATTCGCGTGCGAACTTCAGCACGATCGCCGTCTTGAACGGCTCGACCTCAGCGAACACCTCCGCCAGCGCGACCGAGTAGAGCGACAGGCCGAATAGTCCGAGGAAGATCATGTATTTGATCGGCCAGAGCCGTTCGTGCAGCCAGAACGGAACCGTGATCTGCGGCACCTTCAGCCAGCGCGCGAGATTGTTTGTCAGTTCCTGGAGCGCGCCGAACGGGCACAGCCAGCCGCAGAACGGTCCCCGTCCCCAAAACAGCAGGGCGGCGGCGACGGACGCCCACAGGATGAAGATCAGCGGCGCCGAAAGGAAGAACTCCCACTGGAACCCGGTGACCAGCGCGCTGGTGAAGGTCAGGACGTTCACCACGGAAAGCTGTGCGTTGGCGTACCAGCCGAGCCAGACCAGCGCGTAGAGCAGGAAGGCGCGGCGAACCCAGACGCGCGCCAGGGGGCGTCGCGCCAGCCAGTCCTGGAAGAAGAAGATCGCGGTAAGGACGAGCAACGCGACGACGGTGACGCCGATCTTGACGGCGTTCATGCGCCAGATGCCCATCCAGAGCGGTTCGTTCTCGCCGTCGAACGGCGTCGCCGCTGCCCCCTCGGCTGCGGGCGCCTCGGCCACGACGGTGGGCGCCTGCGGCGCTGCGGCCGGCTCGATCTTCATGTAGGACTGCGGCAGCGCGTAGCCGAGTTCGAAGGGCAGTGCCGCCTTGTCGCGCGCGCCCCACGCGCGCTGTGCCAAGAGTTGCAGGTCCCAGGGCTGCGTCACATCGAAGGCGAAGTCCTCGGGCACCATGAAAAGGGCGATCTCGCGCAGCCGCGGTGCTCCCTCGGCGGCGATGTCGCCGAGGCGGGTGTGGTCCCTGTCGCGGAAGCGGACGCCCTGGCCGTTCTGCAGCAGTTCGATTCGGTCGAAGATGCCGCCGCGCACATAGCCCGACCCCTTGAACGAATAGGCGCCGTCGCCGGCGATCAGCAGCGCCTGCCGGCCGCCGGCAAGCTTCCGTTCGAGCCGCCGGTAGCCCGTCTCGCCCAGCAGGCTGATGCCGATGGAAGGCACGCTGACAGGAGCGACGTAGAGTTCGATGAAGGTATCCTCGGGGTTCTTGCGTTCGACCCGCGAGGCCGCATGCTCCTGGCCGGCGCGGCCAAACGCCTGCGAGACCTCTCCGACGGTCAGGCGCAGCGACCGGATCGAGCCGTCGCCGAGCAGAGTTGCCCAGTCGCGGGTCTCCGTCCGCGTCATGTCCACGGTTCGCGTCTCGGCGGGGCCGGCTTCTGCGCCGGCGCTTTCGTTGCCGCCCAGGCGACCGCTGCGGATGAGGCGGACAGCGGCGCGCACCACGCTGTCGCCCATGACGAGCACGGTCACGGTGGCGCCGGAGACGATGTCGACCTGCGGCGGGCGCTGCGCGCCGGCGGCGACACGACCGAGGTCCTTGTCGATCAGGCCATTGAGCGCGGCAACGACGTCCGCCTCGGGAATGCCGACAAGCACGATCGGCTCCTGATGGTGCACCAGCTTGAGCCCGCGCAGCACGCCTTGGCGATCCAGGCCGATGACGATCTGGATAGGCTTGCCCGAATAGCCGACAGCGCTGGTGAAATCGGAGTTCAGCAGCGCATGCCCGACGATGTCGTCGCCCCTGTAGACCGGCGCGATCGGCGGCTCGCCAACCGGCTCGCCGAAACGATCGGCGCCGGAAAACAGCTCGCCTGGCTGGACCTTCGGCAGGAATTCGCCGAGCCGCGACGCAGCCTGCGATGCGTGGGTCGCCGACAGCAGAACGACGAAAGCGGCCAGAACGACGGGCAGTCTGCGGAGACAATCAAGGAAATGAAGCCTGCCGACCGTGCAGGCGGTGTTCCGCTCGGAAGCGGCGATCCGCGATGTTGTCGGATACGCGCAGGCAGGAATCACGGCGGAGGCCTTCGAATTGGTTCCTCGATGCGATCACCATAAGTGGTATTTCGAATGCCTCTTTGATCTGGAGCAAACAGATTCGATTCCGCCTGTGCGAAGGTCCAGCATCGACTGGGAGGCCCGCATGTCTCTAGGTACAAGCGATCGCGAGGTGACCGTCGCCAGCACCGGGGAACTCGTCGCCGTGGCGGCAGGCATCGGACGGGCGATGGTCAATGGCTATTCCCGGCTCGCCAGCCGCATGCGCGATGAGGGACGCGACGACCTTGCCGCAGTCTTCGAACGCCTCGCGTCGGAAGAGGAGATGCATGTGGCGAACGTCGTGCGCCGTTCGAGTGATGACGTCGTGGCCAACACGTCCTTGCCCGGATGGGACCCGCAAAAGCTATTCGACGACGAGGGCGCCGGCGCGACCGCGCCGGAATTGCTCAGCCCCTATCGGGTGCTGGCGACGGCGGTTCGCAACGCGGAAAGGGTGTTCGGTTTCTGGACGTATCTGGTTGCACGCGCCGACACCGGTGCGATGCGTGCGGCCTGCGAGCAGATGGCCCACCACGAACTGGCGCATGTGGCGGCCCTGCGCCGTGAGCGCCGCCGCGCCTACCACGCTCAAGGCGGCCCCCGGGTCCGGCCAGAGCCAGGATGGACGCTGGCCGCACTCGAGCGTCGCTTGGCAGACCTCCTCAGCAACGGCGCCGCAACGCCAGCAAGCCCGGAAATGCAATCTTGCATCGACGGAGCCCGTCTGCGGGCGGAGGCGCTGGAGAAGGAAGATCCCGTCGATGCGCCGGTTCCGGCCGGCGCGGCCGACAGGCCGCAGCCCTGCGCGGAAGTTCTGCTCGACTGCTATCTGGACATGGCAGAGCGCCTGCCGACGCAAGACGCCCGTGATCGGGTTCAAAGATTCGCTGGCGAGATGATCGGCTGCCTGGCGGCAATCCGTTCGCGCCAGGTCCCGGGCAACTGACCGTTCGGCGCCCCATGATCGCGCCGACGCTCCCTGCCACACGGACTGCTCAAACCCGGCCGTGCACCACCTTGGCCAGCGTCGCAAGCGCGCCCGGCACGTCGCGGTGCTGGAAGACGTTTCGACCGAACATCAGTCCGGATGCGCCCGCGCCGATCGCCGCTTCGGCAAAACGGACGGTATCGTCGAGCGTCGCCAGCGCGGGCCCGCCGGCAACCGCGATGGGCGCCAGCGACTGCCTGGCGACGTCGGCGAAGCGGTCGGCCTCGCACCAGTCGGTCTTGAGCCAGTCGGCTCCGAGTTCGCCCGCCATGCGGCAGTTCAGGGCGACGATGGCGGGGTCGTCGGCGCGCGCGAACCCGCCCTTGGCGGCCATTGCCTCGATGACATGGACGATGCCCCACTTGCGGCACTCGGTCGCCACCGCGCCGGCGGTCTCGAAGGACTTCGTCTCTTCGCCGGGCAGGTTGTTGCAGGTGAACAGGTAGGTGATCACCGCCTCCGCGCCCATCCGCACCGCGTCCTCGACCGTGGCGACAAGCCGGCTGTGGGTGTCGGGGTAGCCCGTCGCGCTGTCGTGCCGCCACATCGTGGTCTGGTCGAGGCGCAGGATCACCGCCGGCCCGCCGGCCAGCCGGTGACCGTGGCGCTGCAGCATGCCGGGAGTGACGATGACGGCATCGACGCCGGCTTCCACGACCATGTCGATCAGCGGCGCCGGATCGGCGATGCCCGAAATGGGGCCGACCTGCATGCCGTGGTCCAGCGGCACGCAGAGCATTCTCCCCGATCGCCTGTTGGACAGTCGCGCCAACCGCCGCGCCTTGCCGATCTCTGACATGCCTGATTTCTCCAGATAGGGTGGGTTTCGCTGCGGCTTCGCTCAGACCAGTTCGAGCTTGATGCCGGCCTGCTTCATCCGCTCGACCACCGACTTGTCGACGGAATTGGAGACGAGAACCACGTCGAACACGCTGACGTCGGCGACGTAGTTCAGGGCCGAAAAATGAAACTTGCTCTCGTCGACCATGAGAATCTTCTTGCGGGCGATCTCGATCATCGCCTGCTTGGTGCGCACGACGTTCTCGTCCTGGGTGAACAGCGAGAGCCCCTGGATCGTGGTGGTCGACATCAGGGCCACGTCGACATGGTAGGAGCGGATCGCCCGCTCGCAGGCCATGCCGAAGAAGCCGTTGTAGCCACGGTGGAATTTTCCGCCGAGGCCGATCAGTTCGACGTCCTGCTTGTCGCGCAACTGCTCCATCACCGGCAGAGCGTTGGTGATGACGGTGATCGGCGTCACCTGCTCGATGAAGTCGCAGACATGGAACGTGGTGGAGCTGTCGTCCCAGACGATCGCGTTGCCGGGTTCGAGATGGGCGACGGCGGCGCGGGCCAGCCGCCGCTTCTCCTCGACATGCTGGCGGGCGCGGTAAAGATAGCTGCTTTCGAAGAGCATCGACTTCTCGACCGAGACGGCGCCGCGGATGCGGCGGACCAGCCCCTGGTCGTGCAGGTCGTTGAGGTCGCGATGGATGGTCATTAGCGACACGCCGAGGGTCGTTGCGAGGTCCTTGATCTGCGCCGAGCCGCTTTCCATGAGGATGCGGATAATCTCCGAGCGGCGCTGCTCGGCTTTCGACATCTGTGGTGCGTCGCTGTCTTCCACGGGACCGGCCATCTGCGAAACGTCTGACTGTCACTTTTAACATCTTCGGTCGGGTGGGCCAGCAGAAAATGTTAAAATATCAAAGTTTCGATATTGCGCAGCAGCATGGACTGCGGGGAAGATTTCAATAAGATTCCGTGTATCATATTGATCAGAATGATAAAAATTGCCATGCTGCAATGCGGCGAGGTGAAGTCGATGGCGGATGTTATCGATACACAGGCTGATCGACCTTGCCAAAGATAACATAATTTCTGGCAAAATATCACTTTTGGATTGATATTTTTAACGCTCTCTCTAAAGTGCTCGAAGGGGAAGGAGACGGGTCGCGGGGCGGCCCGTGCCCCGCGAAACCAGTGGAGGATGTATATGACCAAGGCTATGCGCTCGCGCCTTCTGGCGTCGGCGGCCGTGCTTGCCGCTGCAGTCGCCGCAAGCTCCGGCGCCGCTCGCGCCACCGACCTCACATTCGTCTGGCACGCCGGCACCTGCGCCGACGCGCTCGTTGAAATCGCCAAGGATTACCCGGACAAGTCCGTCAACATCGTGCCGGCGCTGGTGCCCTACGGGCCGCAGTGGCACGACAAGATCGCCTCGGAGTTCGCGATCCAGGGCGACGCCTTCGACTTCGCCATGTGGGACAGCCAGTCGACCGCCGAGTTCGCCTCGCACGCGGTCAAGCTCAACGACATCTTCGACAAGTCGAGCTACCTGAAGGCCGACATCTTCCCGCCGGCATCGCTGTCGCGCTACGGCGAGTATCCGGACGGCTCGGGCGAATACTACGGCCTGCCGGCCAACCAGGACGCCTATGGCCTGACCTACCGCAAGGACCTGTTCGAGGATCCGAAGGAGCAGGAGGCCTTCAAGGCGAAGTACGGCCGCGATCTCGCCGTTCCGCAGACCTACCAGGAAGCCAAGGACGTCGCCGAGTTCTTCACCCGTCCCGACCAGGGTCTCTACGGCTGGGCGCAGATGGGCGGCCGCGACTACGACTTCGCGACCACGGCCTCCAACTCGTTCCTGTGGTCGTTCGGCGGGGAACTCTACAACCCCGAGACCTTCGAGGTGAAGGGCTACCTCGACTCGCCGGCGTCGATCGATGGCGTGCAGGCCTATGTCGACATGTTCAAGTTCGGCCCTCCCGGCTCGCAGAACTGGGGTTTCGACGAGGTCAACACGGCCATCCAGCAGGGCCAGGTCGCCATGGCGATGCAGTGGTTCTACTTCAACGGCTCGAACGCCGACCCGAAGGTCTCGAAGTTCGCCGACAAGGTCGGCTTCGCGGTGCTGCCGGGCGCCGTCGGCCGCGACGGCAAGTTCCGCCGCCAGTTTTCCGTCGGCGGCCAGGGCATGGGCATCAACAAGTACTCCAAGAAGCTGCCCGAGCTGACCAAGTTCATGGAGTGGTACTTCCAGCCCGAGCAGCAGAAGCGCTACGCCGCGGTCTGCCAGACCGGCCTGAAGTCCGTCCTGGAAAGCCCGGACTGGCAGGGCCTGAACTCCTACAACCGGCAGTTCTCGACCGCCCTCCAGTACCTCAACGACTACTGGCACCTGCCGGAGTATCCGGTACTGCTCGACGAGTTGCAGCAGGAGGTCTCTGCCGCCGCCGCGGGCACCAAGTCGGTGCAGCAGGCGCTGTCCGATGCGGCGGAAAAGAACGAGCGCACGCTGCAGCGCGCCGGCTACGACATCAAGCGTGGCGAAAGCACGCCGGAGGTCCCCGACCAGGTGATCTCGCCGGTCGGCCAGGATCAGGTCGTGCCGGTCGAATAGCGGCATCCTCCCTGTCGGGCGCGCGGTTCGCCGCGCGCCCGTTCCTTACTGCCGTCCGGACCTTGCGGACGGAATGGCAACGACTGGGGTCGACATGACGAACTCCCGAACATCGACAATCGACCTCGCCACGCGATGGCTCATCCTCGGGCTTCTGGTCGTCTACACCATCTACAATGTCGGCCCGATCTTCTGGCTGCTGCTGTCTTCCTTCAAGAGCCGCATGGACCTCTTCACCATGCCGCCGAAGCTCTTCTTCACGCCTGACCTCAGCGGCTACGAAAGCGTGTTCGGCGTCGGCTCGGCAAAGGACAGCGCCTCCGCCGTCGGCGTCTTCGATTCGCTGGTCAACAGCGTCATCGTCTCCGTCTCTGGGACCTCGCTGGCAGTCTTCTTCGGCACGCTCGCCGGCTATGTGTGCTCGCGCTTCAACTTCCTGGGCAAGGGCGACTTCATGTTCTTCGTCCTGTCGACGCGCATGCTGCCGCCGGTCGCCGTCCTGGTGTTCTACCACCTGATGTTCGCGCGGCTCGGCCTTGCCGACACCCGCTTCGGCCTGGTGCTGGTCGCGATCTTTGCCAATATCGGCCTCGCCACCTGGATCATGAAGGGGTTCTTCGACGGCGTGCCGAAAGAGGTCGAGCAGATCGCGATCGTCAACGGCTACACGCGGATGTACGCGTTCACCAGGCTGGTCCTGCCGATGGTCAAGGGTGGCATCGCGGCGACCGCGGGCTTCTGCTTCATCTTCGCCTGGAACGAATTCGCCTTTGCCTCGATCCTGACCACCACCCAGGCCAAGACGCTGCCGGTCAAGATTTCCGCGGCTGCCGGCTCGACCGGCATCGAATGGACGCAGATCTGTGCGGCCGGCGTGGTGCTGATCATCCCGGTGCTGGTGTTCTTCTACCTGATCCGCAAGCACCTTCTCATGGGCATGACCTTCGGCGTGCTGGGCAGGAGGTAGACATGACCGGCACGGACACTCCCATGACACCCGACAACAAGGCCCAGGCCCATGCCGTCCGGCAGGCCGAACTGCGCAAGCGCTCGTCCGGCCGCCTGATGATCTTCGGCTTCCTGTCGCCGACGCTCGCGATCCTGCTTTTCATGGTCGCCTATCCGATCTTCTCGCTGGTCTACTACTCGTTCTTCAACTTCTCGGCGCTGCGCCAGACGACGATGAAGCCGGTCGGCCTGGGCAACTACAGCTTCCTGCTGTCCGACCCGGAGCTTTGGGGGCGTTTCGTCTTCACCGGAAAGTTCGTGTTCATCTGCGTGGCGCTGCAGATGCTCATCGGCATCTTCGTCGGCTACCAGCTGCAGAAGAATTTTCGCGGGCGCGACGTCATCTTCACCATCCTGATGATGCCGATGATGCTGTCGCCCGTCGTCGTCGGCTTCCTCTGGCGCTACATGCTGAATTCGGAGTGGGGCATCGTCAATTTCCTGTTGTCCTCCATCGGGCTGCCGAAGGTCGACTGGCTCGGCCAAACCAACGCGGCGCTGTGGGCAGCGGCGGCGGCCGACACCTGGATGTGGACCCCCTTCATCGTCCTGCTGGCGACCGCCGCTTTCCGCGGCATTCCCGAGACGATCTACGAGGCGGCGGAAGTCGACGGCGCAAGTCCTGCCTACCGCTTCTTCCGCATCACCCTGCCGATGTCGGCGCCGGTCCTGTTCATCGCGCTGATCCTGCGGCTCATCGACAGCTTCAAGCAGTACGACCTGTTTGTCGCGCTGACCGGCGGCGGACCCGGTTCCAGCACCGAGACGGTGTCCTACGCGGTGGCCAAGACGGCGTTCAGCTATTTCTACACGGGCGAGGCGTCGGCGCTCGCCGTCATCCTCCTGGTCATCATCATCGGTCTCTCGATGATCCTGGTCAGGCACCTGACGAAGATGGGTGAGAAGTACTGATGGCCGAGATCAAGCTCAAGAACCTGACCATCGAGTTCGGCGCCTTCAAGGCGGTGGACGATGTCAGCCTGACCGTGAAGGACGGCGAGTTCGTCGTCTATCTCGGACCCTCCGGCTGCGGCAAGACGACGACGCTGCGGTGCATTGCCGGCCTCGTCCAGGCGACCTCGGGCGAGGTGATGTTCGACGGCGTCGCGGTCAACGACCTCTCGGCCAGCGCGCGCAACATCGCCATGGTGTTCCAGTTCGTCTCGCTCTACCCGCATCTCAGCATCAAGGAGAACATCGTGTTCCCGCTGAAAGCGCGGGGCGTCGCCAGGCCGGAAATCGCGCGCAAGCTTGAATGGGTCACCGACGTCTTCAAGCTCGGCGACGAACTCGGTCGCTACCCGAGCGCGCTGCCGCCCGGCGCGCGCCAGAAGGTGGCGCTGGCCCGCGCGGTGATCCGCGATCCGGCGGTGCTGCTGCTCGACGAGCCGCTGTCGGCGATCGACGAGCAGTTCCGCGAGGAGATGCGCTGGGAACTCGGCCATCTGCAGCGGCAGCTCGGCGTGACCACGATCTACGTCACGCACGACCAGCGCGAGGCGATGTCGCTCGCCGACCGCATCGTGCTGATGAACAACAGCCGCATCGTCCAGGTCTCGGAGCCCGACCGCATGTTCTTCGATCCCGTCGACGTGTTCGCCGGCCAGTTCATCGGTTCGCCGTCGATGAACCTGATCGATCTCGAGCCGGTGGCGGGCGGTCTGAGGCTCGGCGGCAGCGACGTGACACTGACGGCGGAGCGCGACCGCGTCCCCCAATGGGCGCTCTCGGCCAAACGGCCGCTGAAGCTCGGCGTGCGGCCGATCAACGTGCATCTGACCGAGGAACCCGATGTCGGCGTGACGCTCCCTGTGGACGACGTCTTTTCCGTGGGGCGCGAACGGTTCTTCTCGTTCCGCATCGGCGAAGCCATCCATCAGGGCGTGGACAAGCGCCGGTCGCGCGCCGGATCGGAAGGCCGCGTGCATTTCGATCCCGATGGACTGCTGTTCTTCGACGCCGCGACCGGGCGGCGGGTCAATGCGGAGGACGCGGCATGACCGCCACCCCGATGCTTCAACTCGACGGATTGAAGAAGGCCTATCGCGGAAAGTCGGCGCTGCGCGGGCTCGACCTGACCGTCAACGACAATGAGATCTTCGCTCTTCTCGGCCCGACCGGCGCAGGCAAGAGTTCGACGCTCCTGGCCGGCGCCGGGCTGATCGACCTCGACGCAGGCCGCGTGAGACTGGGTGGCCGCGACGTCACTGACGCCGATCCGGCCAGTCGTGACGTCGCCATCGTGTTCGAGGGGTTCAACCTGCTGCCGGTGCTGGACGTGAAGGACAACATCGCGTTTGCCCTGCGTTCGCCGGAATTTCGCGAGGAGGAGGACGAGATCGGAAGGCGTGTGGGGCGCACGGCGGAACTGCTGCGCATATCGCATCTTCTCGATCGCGACGTCGGTACGCTGTCCGGCGGCGAGCGGCAGCGCGTGGCCATAGCCCGGGCGCTGGTGCGTCGCCCCGTGATGTTTCTGCTCGACGAGCCGCTGTCGGCGCTCGACCTGAAACTGCGCGAGGGTCTCAGGGCCGAACTCCGGCAGATCCACCGGCAGTACCGGTCGACCATGCTCTACGCCACGCACGATTACCATGGCGCGATCGCCATCGCCGATCGCATCGGCATCATCGACGGCGGCGTCATCCAGCAGTCCGGCTCGATCGAGGACATCTACAGCCGGCCCGCCAACATGCTTGTCGGAAAGCTCATCGGCAGCCCGTCCATGGCCTTTTTCGAGGCGAGGCTCGAAGACGGACATGTCGTGGTGAAGGGCGCAGCTCAGCGCCTGCCGGTCAGCGAATTCGGGTCGGTGGCGTCGAGCGGCGGGCAGGTGGTCCTGGGTGTCTGGCCCGAGGACATCGAAGTCGGAGAGCCTGATGTGGCTGGGGCCAGCAAGGGGAAGATCTACGCTGTCGACAATCGCGGCTTCGAACGGGCGATCCAGGTCGAGACGACCGCCGGTTCGTTCCGCAAGGTGGTGCCGCTGTCCATGCCCTTCGCCCAGGGCGATGCATGCTCGTTCCGTATTCCGGCCGGCGCGGGGTTCCTGTTCGACCCGGCCAGCGGCCGGCGGATCTCGCAGGACGGGGAGGGCGCAAACTGATGGCTTCGCTGTTCAGCAAGAAATGGCTTTATCGGGTCGCTTCGGCGCTGATCCTCGGCGGATTTGCGCTGTTGTGCCAGCCGTTCACGCACGCGCTCTTCGTGATCGGGTTCCCGATCCTGCTTGCAGGCGTTGCGCTGTTCATGATCCTCGATCATGTGCCGGACGGAAGGATTGAGGAGGACAACAATGCCTAACCCCAAGAAAGTGCTGAACGACCCGAAGAAGGTCGTTTCCGAGATGATCGACGGCCTGGTGCTGGCCAATGACGGCCGCGTCTACAAGCTCGAGGGGCAGCCTGCGCTGATCCGCAGCGACATTCCCGATGGAAAAGTCGCGCTGCTGATCGGCGGCGGCAGCGGCCACGAACCGCTGTTTCACGGCTTCGTCGGCAAGAACATGGGCGACGGCGCGGCCTGCGGGCAGGTCTTTGCGGCGCCGGCGCCTGATATCATCTACGAAGCCGCCAAGGCGGTTCATCGCGGCAAGGGAATCCTGTTCCTCTACGGCAACTATGCCGGCGACAACATGAACTTCGACATCGCCTCCGAGATGCTCGACGACGACGGCATCGACGTGCGGACGGTTCGCGTCACGGACGACGTCGCAGCCGCGCCGCCGGAGCGTACGCATGACCGGCGCGGGATTGCCGGCGACATCTACATGATCAAGATCGCCGGCGGTGCGGCAGCCGAACTCGACAGCCTCGACGAGGTCGAGAGAGTGGCCCGCAAGGCGGTCGCCAACGTTCGGTCGATCGGCGTTGCGGTTGCGGCCGGGTCGATCCCCGAAACGGGCAAGCTCACCTTCGAACTGGCCGATGACGAGATCGAGATCGGCATGGGCGCGCATGGCGAGGCCGGCGTTTCGCGCCAGAAGATGAAGTCCGCCGACGCGATCGCCGACGAACTCATGGAAAAGATCCTCTCCGACCTACCGTTCAAGGCCGGAGACGAGGTTGCGCTCCTGATCAACAATCTCGGAGCGACGACGATGATGGAGATGCTGATCGTCAACCGCCGCATCCGCCAGATCCTGGATCGCGAAGGGATCAAGGTTCACCGCACCGATGTCGGCACCTGGCTGACCGTCCAGGAGATGGCCGGGTTCTCCGTGACGCTGCTGAGGCTCGACGACGAACTGAAGCGCTATCTCGACATGCCTGCCGAGTCCTTCGGCTACTCCAGGATGTGAACCCGATGGCTGACACGCTCGACCTCCAATCCACGATCGCCATGCTGAAGGCCGTGTCGCAGGCGGTCATCGACCAGACCGACGTCCTGACCGACGCCGACCTCGCGATCGGTGACGGTGACCACGGCATCGGCATGCGGCGCGGCTTCGAAGGGGCGCTGGAGGGCCTGGAGGCCGCGCCGGAATCGATCGAGGCTGCGTTCAAGGCCGTCGGCACCGCGATCATGTCGAAGACGGGCGGTGCGGCCGGCGCCATCTTCGGCACGCTGTTTCGCGCGGGATCCAAGCCGCTCGCCGGACGGCACGCACTCGACGGCGAGGGCTTCGCGGCCTTTCTCGACACCGGCCTCGAAGCGGTGCTCAAGCGCGGCGGCGTGACAGAAGGCCAGAAGACGATGATCGACGCGATTGCGCCGGCCGCGCGCGCCGCCACCGCCAACCGTGGCGCCGGCCTGGCGGCGACGGTCGCCGCTGCTGCCTCGGCGTCCCTCGACGGCGTCGAGGCGACCAAGGCGATGATCGCCACGACCGGCAAGGCGCGGTCGCTCGGCGAGCGCAGCCTCGGCCATCCGGACCCGGGCGCGATCTCGGTCTCGCTCATCCTCAAGGCGATGCAGGATTTCACCGCGAAGGCCTGACGGCTCGCGACCAGACGACGAAAGGGTTCTCGACATGGCAGACCTCGACGATATCAAGGACGGCAAGGACTGGGGCCAGGACCGCCCGGCCGATACCAGCCGCTTCTACCTGAAGGGCGCGGCGCATCATGACTGGGGAATGAAGGCGAGGCTTGCCCGCGTATTCAACCCCGCGAGCGGCCGAACCGTGATGCTCGCCTTCGACCACGGCTACTTCCAGGGACCGACGACCGGCCTGGAGCGCATGGATCTGTCGATCGCCCCGCTCGCCGAGCATGCCGACGTGCTGATGTGCACGCGCGGCGGCCTGCGCGCCACCATCCAGCCGGAAGTCAACAAGCCTGTGGTTCTGCGCTGCAGCGGCGGCAACTCGATTCTGACCGAACTGTCGAACGAACTGGTGGCGGTCGATATCGACGATGCGATCCGGCTCGGCGCCGTCGCCATGGCGGCGCAGGTCTATATCGGCGCCGAATACGAGCACAAGTCGATCGCCAACGTCGTCAAGCTGATCGACACGGGGACGCGTTTCGGCATCCCGACCATGGCGGTGACCGGTGTCGGCAAGGACATGGTGCGCGACGCCCGCTATTTCGGCCTGGCCACACGCATCGCGGCCGAACTCGGCGCGCAGTTCGTGAAGTCATACTATGTCGATGAAGGTTTCGAGCGCATCGTGCTGGGCTGTCCCGTGCCGATCGTCATCGCAGGCGGCAAGAAGCTGCCGGAGCGCGAGGCGTTGCAGATGGCGTGGCTGGCGATAGACCAGGGCGCCGCCGGCGTCGACATGGGGCGCAACGTGTTCCAGTCGTCGAACCCCGTCGCGATGCTCAAGGCGCTTGGGGCCATCGTCCACCACGGGGAGAGGGCGGACCAGGCCTACGCCATGTTCCGCGACCTGGAGCAGGCCAAGGCTGCGTGATGATGACCAGTGGCGAGGAACTTCCGGAACAGAGGCCAGGCGGGTTGCTCGGCAAGGTGGTCATTGTGACGGGCGCCGCCAGCGGCATCGGCCGCGAGGTCGCGCGCGTCTTCTCGCGGGCGGGCGCGGCCGTCGCCATCCTCGACATCAACGAGCCGGCGCTGGCCGAGACCGCGGCCGAGCAGGGTTGCCGCCCCTATTGCTGCGACGTGACCGACGCCGCGTCGGTCACGACGGTCTTCGAGGCCGTGGCCGCCGACATGGGCGGCCTCGACATCCTCGTCTCCAACGCCGGTTCGGCCCAACAGGGCGCCATCGGCGACCTGCCCATGGAAGACCTGAGGCGGAGTTTCGAGCTGAACTTTTTCGGCCACCAGAATGCCTGCCAGGCGGCGGTCCGGATCTTCCGCCGCCAGGGCCGCGGCGGCTCGATCCTGTTCAACATCTCCAACCAGTCGGTCAATCCGGGCAAGGATTTCGGACCCTACGGCATTCCCAAGGCGGCGACGCTGGCGCTGATGAAGCAATACGCGCTCGACCACGGGCGCGAAGGCATCCGCGCCAATGGCATCAACGCCGGGCGCATCCGCACCGGCCTGATGACCGGCCAGATGATCGTCGAACGCGCCAATGCGCGCGGAATGACGCCGCACGAATACATGGCCGGCAACCTGCTCGGCGTGGAGGTGACTGCCAGCGACATCGCCGATGCGTTTCTGCACCTGGCCCAGATGGACAAGGTCAACGCGGCGGTGCTGACCGTCGATGGCGGGGTCATCGCGACGTCGCTGCGCTAGCGGGCCGGGTGCCCTCGTGGCGCATCCCATACGGGGTCGGCGGTGTTTTGCCCGTCGACATTTCACGCACCCGGCGCTGGCCACGGCTTGACGATTGTCGAAAAAGGTTGTCCGCAGGCTCAAGCGCGAGCCAGGGGGAATGGCATGGACCGCTTTTGGGTCGGCACGAGCTGGAAGATGAACAAGACGCTGGCCGAGGGGCTGGCGTTCGCCGACGTGCTCGCCGCCGCGATGCCGGACCTCGATGCGCGCATCCAGCCGTTCGTCATTCCGTCGTTCACGGCGGTCCGCGAGGTCAAGCGCGCGCTTGCCGAAACCCGCGTGAAGGTCGGCGCCCAGAACATGCATTGGGAAGACGCGGGCGCATGGACCGGCGAGATCTCGCCCCTCATGCTGGCGGATTGCGGGCTCGACCTGGTCGAGCTCGGCCACAGCGAGCGCCGCCGGCATTTCGGCGAGACCAACCGGACGGTCGGCTTGAAGACGGCCGCCGCCGTGCGGCACGGACTGACGCCGCTGATCTGCGTAGGCGAGACGCGCGAAGAGCGCGATAGCGGGCAGGCCGACAGCGTGCTGGCAGACCAGGTTCTCGGCGCCCTGGAGTTCCTCGACGGACCTGTCGAGGTTCTGTTCGCCTATGAGCCGGTATGGGCGATCGGCGAGGGCGGAACGCCGGCGAGCGCCGACTATGCGGACGTTCGGCACGCGCTGGTCAAGTCGGTTGCCGCCTCGCGCCTGCCGCTAGCCCCCGCAGTGCTCCACGGCGGCAGCGTGAACCGGCAGAATGCGGCGGAGCTGATCCGCAGCCCCAACATTGACGGGCTGTTCGTCGGCCGCGCCGCCTGGGAGCCCGAACAATTCAGGCAGATTCTGGAGACGGCCGCGGCGGCTATCGGCCAATAGCCCCGCATGCCGCGCAAGCGACAAGGAGACCACGATGAAGATAGTCATTGGAGCGGACAGCGCAGGCAAGCCCCTGCTGGATGTCGTTGCCGCGCATCTAGCGACCAAGCCGGAGCATCAGGTCAGCGATCTCAGCCAGTCAGGCTTCTATGCCGACCTGGCGGCGAAGGCCTGCGCCGAAATCCTCGAGGGCAAGCATGAGCGCGGCATCCTGATCTGCGGCACGGGAATCGGCGTCTGCATTTCCGCCAACAAGGTGGCCGGCATCCGCGCGGCGCTCACGCACGACACCTACTCGGCCGAACGGGCGGCGAAATCCAACAACGCCCAGGTGATCACCATGGGCGCGCGGGTGATCGGTCCCGAGCTGGCAAAGTCGATCGTCGATTCCTGGCTGGCGTCGGAGTTCGATCCCGCCGGCCCGTCCGCCGAAAACGTCAAGGCGATCGACCGGCTCGACGCCGGAAAGTAGGGCCGCCGCAGCGCCCGGGGCCCGGCCTATGCGGGCCCCGCGCTGGCTTCAGGGCGTCGGCAGGGTCGGAGCGTCTCCCTGCGGGTGCTCGCGCACCGTGCGCAGCTCGTACCAGAGCGCATTGAGGATGCCGACGGTCGCGGCAAGGCCAAGTCCAAGTATCCAGGAAAAATACCACATCGCTGATAATCCTCAGTAGGCGTGACCGGCGTCGCGCACGTCCTTTTCACTCACCTTGCCCCACAGCACGTGGTAGACCCACGCCGTGTAGGCCAGGATGAGCGGCAGGAAGATCACGGTCGCAAACAGCATGTTGCGCAGCGTCAGACGGCTCGACGAGGCGTCGAACACCGCAAGCGAATGGCTCGGATTGGTGCTCGAAGGCAGGATGATCGGGAACATCGCGACGCCGACCGTTGCGATGATGCAGACGATCGCAAGCTTGGAGGCGAGGAAGGTCAGGCCCGCCTTGCGCGCCTTGAACCCAATAGCCGCCAGCAGCGGGCAGACCACGCCCAGTAGCGGTACCAGCCAGAGCCAGGGCTCGTCGCGGAAGTTGCCGAGCCACGCGTCGCCCTGTTCCACCACGACCTTGTGCAGCGGGTTGGAAGGGCCGTCCCAGACAATGGGGCTAGTGACGTCGTAGCCGCCCAGGAAGCCGGCGTAGACGAGCAGCCCGCCGATCGCGAAAAGGCAGGCCGAGGCGAGCGCCGCCTTCGGTCCGATCGCGGCCGCGCGATCCGCGACGACGCCGTCGGCCTTGAAGGCCAGCCAGGCCGCACCGTGCATCACCAGCATCGCCACGGAGACAAGCCCGCAGAAGATGGCAGCCGGGTTGAGCAGGCCGAACAGGTTCCCCTCGTAGATCGGCCGCAGGTCGTCGGTGAAGTGGAAGGGCACGCCCTGCAGCGTATTGCCGACCGCCACGCCGAAGATCAGGGCCGGAACAGCGCCGCCGATGAACAGCGCCCAGTCCCAGTTCTCGCGCCAGCGGGCGCTGTCGCGCTTGGACCGGTACTTGAAGGCGACCGGCCTGAGGATCAGGGCGAACAGCACCAGGAACATGGCCAGGTAGAAGCCGGAGAAGCTGACGGCGTAGAGCGCCGGCCATGCCGCGAAGATCGCGCCGCCGCCGAGGATGAACCAGACCTGGTTGCCTTCCCAGACGGGGCCGACGGTGTTGATGGCGACGCGACGCTCGATGTCGGTCTTGGCGACGAACGGCAGTAGCGCGCCGACGCCCATGTCGAAGCCGTCGGTGACCGCGAATGCGATGAGCAGCACGCCGAGTAGCACCCACCAGATGACCCGCAGCGTCGCATAGTCGAAGAGGAAGTCGATCATTGTCGCGTGTCCTTTGTCTGGTCTATTCGGCTGGCGCGAGCCTGTGGCCGCCTGCCGCCGGCACGTGGTCATCGGTGTATGCGGGGCCGTGCGAGATCGCCTGCAGCATCAGCCTGACCTCGATCACGGCCAGCACGCCGTAGACCAGCGTAAAGCCGGTGATGGTGATGATCAGGTCGCTGATGCCGAGCGCCGACGTTGCCAGGAATGTCGGCAGCACGCCTTCGATGATCCACGGCTGGCGGCCGAACTCGGCCACGAACCAGCCGACTTCGGCGGCGATCCAGGGCAGCGGCATGGCGACCAGCGCCAGGCGGAACAACCAGCGCGGCGCTTCGGCCTCGCGCATCGTGTACCAGAGCGACACCAGGAACACGCCGAGCAGGGCGAAGCCGCAGAAGACCATGATGCGGAACGTGAAGAACATCGCCGGCACCATCGGGACGGTGTCCCACGACGCCTGCTTGATCTGTTCCTCGGTGGCCTGGCGCGGATCCTCGACGTAGCGCTTGAGCAGCAGCGCGTAGCCGAGGTCGGCGCTTGTCGCGTCGAACCGCGCGCGCGCTTCGGCGTTGCCGCGATCCGTCTTCAGGGTTTCGAGCGCGTCATAGGCCGGGATGCCGTTGCGGATGCGCTGTTCGGCCCGTTCGACCAGTTCAGCGATGCCCGGAATCTCCTTGTCGATTGAGCGCGTCGCGATCAGGCCCAGCGCCCATGGCACATGGATGGCAAAATGGGTCGTCTTGTCGGCCATGTCGGGGACGCCGATCAGCGTGAAGGACGCGGGCGCAGGCTCGGTCTCCCACATGGCCTCCATGACGGCGAGCTTCATCTTCTGGTTGTCGGTGACTTCGTAGCCGCTCTCGTCGCCGAGGACGATCACGGACGCCGCCGAGGCCACGCCGAAGGCCGAGGCGATGACGAAAGAGCGCTTGGCGAGTTCGACGTGGCGGCCCCGCAGCATGTACCAGGCCGACACGCCGAGAACGAAGGCCGCGCCGCAGACATAGCCGGCCGAGACCGTATGCACGAACTTCGCTTGCGCGACCGGGTTGAGGAGCACGGCCGCGAAGTCGGTGACCTCCATGCGCATCGTGTCCGGGTTGAAGGCGGAGCCGACGGGATTCTGCATCCACGCGTTGGCGATCAGAATCCACAGCGCAGAGAAGTTGGTGCCGAGCGCGGTCAGCCAGGTGACGGCAAGGTGGGCGCGGGCGGAAAGGCGGTCCCAGCCGAAGAAGAACAGTCCGACGAAGGTCGCCTCGAGGAAGAACGCCATCAGGCCCTCGATGGCGAGCGGTGCGCCGAACACGTCGCCGACATAGTGGGAGTAGTACGCCCAGTTCATGCCGAACTGGAACTCCATCGTGATGCCGGTGGCCACGCCGAGGGCGAAATTGATGCCGAAGAGGACGCCCCAGAACTTGGTCATGTCGCGCCAGATGGTGCGCTTCGTCATGACATACACCGTCTCCATCATGGCGATCATGATGGACAGCCCGAGCGTCAGCGGCACGAACAGGAAGTGATACATCGCGGTCAGCGCAAATTGCAGCCGCGACAACTCGACGAGCAACGGATCGATCATGGAGGGTTTCCTTTCAGGCGCTTGTGCGATCTATCCGGAGAGACGCAGGTGCTCCTTGATGCAAATCAAAACACGAGTCGGGGCGCCGTGACAAAAGGTCGGCCATGAACCAAATGTCGCAACCACCCGGCGGCCCCGCCTCGAAGGGACGGTCGGACGCGCTTGATCTGGCGCGACGGGCGGCGAGGCCGGGGCTGCGCGATGTGCTGGCGATGCAGACCGTGCGCACCCTGCTGAAGCTTGGTTTCGCCGGCGCGCTGGCGATACTGGCGGGCAGCATGATCGAACTCGGGACCGTTCCTCCGGTCGCCCTTGCCGCAACCGTCGCAACGCTGCTGCTTTCGTCGGTTGCCGGTTTGCTGGCCGACAGCCGGCAGGCGACGGCGGAAGCCGAAGTCGCCGCAGGCATCCTCGGCGATGTTCGCGGCAATCTCGACGCGCTTTCCGTGCGCGACATCCAGTCGCGCCCGGCCGGCGCGATGATCGCCGGCGTCCAGCGGCATCCCGAAGCGCTCGCCGCGCTCGTCGTCGGCCATCGCGCCGCGGCGACCATGCTGGGCCTCGGTCCGGCCCTGGCCGCCGTCGCGGTTTTTGCCATCTCGTGGCAGGCGGCGCTGGTGCTGCTGGTCGCCAGTCCGATCATGGTCGTCTTCTTCGTGTTCGTCGGCGGCACCATCCATGGGCGGGCAACAGCGCAGGAAATGGCTTTCGGACAGCTTGCCGCGCAGTTTGAGGACCGCGTACGCACGCTGCCGACCATCCTCGCCAGCCACGGCCTCGACCGCGAGCGGGGCAAGCTCGAGGAGCGGATGAGCGCCTACGCCAGCAGCACGATGGGCGTCCTCAAGGTGGCCTTCCTCAACGCCAGCATCATCGACTTCTTCTCATCGCTTTCCATCGCCCTTCTGGCCGTGTTCCTCGGGCTCGGTCACCTCAAGCTGGTACACATTCCGGGATTCTCGGACCTGCTGCTTTGGCAGAGCCTGTTCATCCTGATGCTTGCGCCCGAGTTCTTCGCGCCGTTCAGGCGCTATGCCGAGCAGTACCACGCGAAGGCGGAGGGGGATGCCGCGGCGGTCGCGCTCGACCGGCTGATCGGACCTGGCGCGCCCGGTCCCGAGCCTGTCCTGGCTGGCCTGGAACCGTTGCGGCGCGCCGACTTCCGCCTTCCGAAAAAGGGACTGGTCGCGGTCGTCGGGGCGAGCGGTGCGGGCAAGTCGACGCTGCTGCGACGGCTTGCCGGGATCGAACCATCGGATGTCCCGGTTTCGGAACACGCAAGGGGTGGCGTCGCCTGGATCGGGACTGATGTCCCGGTGTTGTCAGGGACGCTTGCGGACGCGATTTCGTGGAACCGCGCTCCGGCCTGTCCGACCAGGATCCAGCTGGCGGCCGATCGGGTCGGACTGCTCGCCGACGGACTTTTGCCGGGGGGACTGGAAGCCCGTATCGCGTCGGGTGGGGAGAACCTGTCCGGCGGCCAGCGCCTTCGCATCGGCATCGCACGGGCGCTGCTGTCGAAGCGGCCCGTCTTCGCCGACGAGCCGACCGCCAAGCTCGATACCGAGAATGCCGCACGCGTGCGCCAGGCACTGTTGGACTGCGCGCGCGACCAGCTGGTCGTGGTTGCCACCCATGATCGGAACCTGGCCGATCGAGCGGATATGGTGCTCGACCTCGATGAACCACGCATTGCCGCGATGGAGGCCGCATCGTGGGCAGTCATCCCCTGACCGCCCCGTCGATAGGTGGTCGAACCGCGTCGCGGACGGAACTTACCTGGGCGCTGGCGCTGATCCTCGCCCTGACAGCGCTGGTTGCGGGCGTCCTGCTGACCGGCGTTTCGGTATGGTTCCTCGGTGCGGTGGCGCTGGCCGGAGCAGGACCGGCCGCCCTGACCTTCAACTTCCACATGCCTGCTGCGTTCATCCGCATGTTCGCGCTGGCGCGCACGGCTGCCAAGTACGGCGAGCGCATCGTCGGCCACAAGGCTGCCCTGCTCGACCAGGTGGCGCGCCGGGCGGCGTTGTTTTCTGCGGTCGCGATGGCACCGGCGGTGCGCAGCGCCGGCTGGCAGCTCGGCGACCAGGACCGCCTGTCCGATTTCATGGACGATGTCGAGGACGTCGACTATGCCCGGCTGAGGGTTGGGCTGCCCCTCAAGACGCTGTCGGCCGGCTTCGGCCTCCTCGCCCTCGTCACGCTCGTGCTCGCGCCTCTCGCGCTGGCGCCGGTCGCGGCGATCGGCGCGGTGAACGTGATCGTTGCGTGGCGGCTCTTCCCGCGCGCGGCCGCGGACTGGGGGCTTGTGCGGTCGATGCGGCGGGCGGCGGCCAGGCGCCTTGGCGTCACGTTCGCCGCGATCGTGCCGCTGCGGGCCGAGCAGGCATGGACAAGCATGCTCGACGAGGCATTTGCGCGACTGGCGGCCGCCGATGATGCGCGCCTGCGCGCGCGACGCGAGCAGGCTTTGCTCGACTGCACGGCCGGCCTGTTCGGACCGGTGGCCGCGCTCGGGGTGTTCGCAACAGCGTGGTACTCTGGCAGCCGAGGCGAAGCGCTGCTGCCGGCCGCGTTTCTCGCCTTTGCATGGCTCGCCTTGGGTGAATCGGCGCTGGGACTGTCTCGCATCCTTGTGGCCCGTGTTCGGGAAAACGCGGCCAGGACCGGCATCGAAGGCTGGACGGTCGGTGTCGAACGCGCCTCCGAGACGGTGCGCGACTTGATGAAAAGCGTGGGTGAACTGGAGCTTTCCCGGATTCCGCTCTGCGCGCCTGACGGGCGGTTTATCGGCGGCGCCGTCGATCTCGTGGTGCGTGCGGGTCGGCCCGTCCTGCTGGCAGGCCCGAGCGGGTCGGGCAAGACGTCGCTGTTGAAGCAGGTGGCCGGCTGGCTGGAGGCTGACGGGCAAGGCCGGATCCTCGCCGACGGCGCGGCGCTGGACCCGGCAGCGCGGCGACGGATTGCCCATGTCGGCCTGCACGACGCGGCGATTCTCGCCGACACGGTTCGCGAAAACCTGTTCGCGCCGCATGCGTCCGACGCGCAATGCCAGCTGGCCCTCGAGGCCGTCGAACTCGATAGCCGCGTCGCCGAGGCGGGCGGGCTCGACGCCTGGATCACACAGGACGTGCTTTCGCTGGGCGAGGCGCAGCGCCTCAACCTTGCGCGCGCCCTGCTCAGCCGGTTGCCGGTGATCCTGCTCGATGAGCCGACGGAACACCTCGATCCGGAACAGGCACAGCGAATCCTGAGGCGGCTGATCCAGATGCTGGGCGACCGGGTGCTGATGTTCTCGAGCCACGAACGCGCCGCGCCGAAGGTCGGTCGCGATCTGGACGTCGTCCGGCTCGGCGCCGCGTCCTGACCATGTCCAGGACGCGCAGGCCTGCCCAATGTGGCTTGCCTGCGTCTATTCGAACGCCTCGCGACCGGACATCTCCTCGACCACGATGCGGAAGAAGACATGTTCGGCATGCGTCGACACCGGCGGCAGCACCGGCTTGAGTGCGCCCGGCTCCCACCATTGGGAATGTTGGCTCAGCAGCGACCACGCGTGGTCGCGCTCGACCTTGTGTCCGATCCTGTCGGGAAGCTCCTCGTAGCGCCCGTCCACGACGACGCTCTTCCACCCCCGGCCGGTTCCCCGTTCCTCAACAAGGACGCAGACCAGCGGGTTGGCGCGCATCCAGTCGATCTTCTTGCCGGGCAGCGAAAACGCATAGAGGTGGTGGTTGGCGTAGGCGAAGTAGATGGGCACGACATAGGGACGTCCGTCGCGTGCGCATGCCAGGCGGCCGAGGCGCTTCTCCTTGAGGATCGCGGCGCATTCCTGCGCGTTCAGAGTTCGGATGTCCATGACGGTTGGCCTCGGTTTGCGTTCGACTTCCGGCGACGGCTCGACGATCCGGACGGCAGTCCGCGAAGCATTCTCGCAAGAGACGCTGCGCCCTGCCGGGCTAGCCGGCCATCTCCTGCAGCGCCTGCCAGTTCACGACCTCCACGCTGCGAAGATTGGGAAGCCTTATCACACCCTGCCGCTTCAGCCTTGAAAAGACCCGCGATACGGTCTCGATGGTCAGGCCGAGATAGTCGCTGATGTCGGTGCGCGACATGGGCAGGTCGATGAGCTTCAGCCCGCCTTGGCGATCGGCAAGGTCGCCGAGGAAGGCGGCGATCCGTTCGACGGCGTTCTGCCGACCCAGGACGAGCAGATGTTCCTGCGCCCTGACGAGGCTCTTCAGCGCCATCGGCAGGATCCGGCCGGACTGGTCACTATCGTTTGAGGCGGCTATCGGGCGCACGCCGGTGGCGCAGATCGCTTCCGCGAAGAAGTGGTGTACCGTGTCGGCCTCGAATCCGAACATCTCTCCCGCCAGATGAAAGGCGGTGATCTGGCGCCTGCCGTCGGCAAGCAGCCGGTAGACGCGCACCGCCCCGAACTCGACCTGGTAGATGCCGCGGCAGCGCTCGCCCTGACCATAGATTTCGGCCCCCGCGGGGTAGAGCGCCGGTAGCGGAGCGCTTCGAAGCGCGGCGCGCGAACCGTATGGGCCAATCGCGACTGCCGATGTTTCGATGAAGGCCATGTCCGACTCCAAGTCTGCCCGATGGCGCAGCATTCCCGAAACAGGGGGCGAGGCGAAATTGGTTCTTGTCCGTAAGGGAAAATACCTAGTCGCGGGTCAGGCAGCCCCGGATGTCGCCTGCCGTACGGCATCGATCAGCGGCGCGCCGAGGAACGGCTTGGTGACGACCGAAACCCGGCGCAGTTCGGGCACCTCGCGGAATGGGCCGGCGAGGATGAGAACCGGCCTGCCGAAGCGCAGGAACTGCAGCGAAGCAGGGCTCCAGTCCGTTACGGCGGCGTCATCGACGATGGCGCACGCGGCCGCAGCTGCGCTGGGCGAGGCGAAGGCCGGCTCGGTTCCGGCATGAGAATCGACGGCGAACCCGTCGGCTTCGAGCGCAAACTCAAGCGACCGCCGGAACGCCGTGTCTGGAACGACCAAGAGGATCAGATCGGCGGCCAAGAAAGCAACTCCTGTCGGCCCGTCCAAGCTGGACCACGTGCCGATCCAAGGAGCATGTTTCCGCAGGGCGCGCGTTGCGCCAGATCAAACGCCTCAAGCTTCGGAGCGCTTGACGGCGAATGTCATGCGCACGAGTTCCGGCAGGCTCTTCGCCTGCATCTTCGCCATGACGTTGGCGCGGTGGACCTCGACCGTGCGCGGACTGATGTCGAGCTCATAGGCGATGCTCTTGTTGGGCTTGCCGTCCACGACCGCCGACAACACCTGTCGCTCCCGCTCGGACAGCAGTTCCAGCCGCGACTGGACGACCGCGGCGTTGTCCGTATCGCTTTCCGGGCCGCCGATCCGCTCGGCTGCCCGCTTGATGGCGTCGAACAGCACCTCGTCCTCGAAGGGCTTTTCGATGAAGTCGACGGCGCCGGCCTTCATGGCGGCGACCGCCATCGGCACGTCCGCATGGCCGGTGACCACGATGGCCGGCATCATGGCATTGCTGGCACCGAGTTGTCGCAGGAGGTCCACGCCGTTCATGTCGGGCATCCTGAGATCGGTGACGAGGCAGCAACAGCGCAGCCCGGGCGCAACGGCCAGGAAGCTCGTCGCCGATTCATGCACCCGCGCGGTGAACCCCGCCATGGTAAGCAGGAAGGCGAGGGACTTTCGGACGGTTTCCTCGTCGTCGACGATGTGGACGGTGTACTCCCCGATCTTCATGACACCTTCCGTTCAACCCGCCGGAGCGGAACCTGTTTCCATTGCGGGCAGCGTGAACCGGAACGTCGCGCCGCCGTCCGCATTGCGAAGGACCGAGATCTCGCCGCCATGCGCTTCCACTATGCGCCGGGAGATCGACAATCCAATACCCATCCCGCTCGACTTGGTCGTCAGGAACGGCGTGAACAGGCGCGGGGCGATGTCCTCGGGGATGCCCGTGCCCGTGTCTGACACCTCGATGGTCACCATCCCGCCGCTCGGCGCGGAGGTCCGTACGACCAACTCGCGCCGACTGCTTTCACGCATGGCCTCGATCGCGTTTCGCATGAGATTGATCAGAACCTGCTGGATCTGGATCTGGTCCACCACGACGGTCGCCGCGCCCGGCGCAAAATCGAAGATCGACCGCATGCCCTGCTCGCGCGAGCCGACAAGGGCCAGCGCGCCGGCCTCCTCAATCAACCGCCTGACGTCGACCGGCGACTTCTCGGTCTCGCCCCGGGTGACGAACTCGCGCAGGTGGTGGATGATGCCACCGGCCCGAATCGACTGCCTGGCCATCTCCTCGAGCGGTTCCTTCATGCGATTGGCGACCGCATCGTCCACGTTCCGCAACAGCCGGACGCAACCCTGCGCATAATTCGCGATCGCCGCGAGCGGCTGGTTGAGTTCGTGCGCAAGGGTCGACGCCATTTCGCCGAGTTCGCTCAGCCGCGCCAGGCGCGCGAGTTCGCCCTGGATCTCCTGCAGCGTCGCTTCGGACTGTTCGCGCTCCGTCAGGTCGCGGATGAAGCCCGTGAAGAACGTCTTCCCGCCCGACGTCGTCTCGCCCACGGCGAGCTTCATCGGGAAGGTCGATCCGTCCTTCCGGCGTCCCACCACCACGCGCCCGACGCCGATGATGCGCTTCTCGCCGGTGTCGAGATAGCGATGAATGTAGCCATCGTGCTCGCGCTGATATGGCTCGGGCATCAGGATGTGCACGTTTCTGCCGGCCACTTCAGCCTCTTCGTAGCCGAATTGTCGGACGGCGGCGGCGTTGAACGAGACGATCTTTCCGTGCTGGTCGATCACCACCGTTGCGTCGAGGACCGTGTCGAGGATCGATCGCAGATGGGCCTCGCTGGAGGCCAGAGCTGCTTCCAAGGTGTCCCGTGATCGCAGCGTGGCGCGGACAAGCGCGCCGAACAAGGCTGTCGCCAGCGCGATCACCGCGAACATCGCCGCGTGGACCCAGCCGATGTCCACTGTACCTGCGACATAGAGCGCGGCGGAGACCGACAGCATAGCGGCCGCAAGTCCTGGGCCGATCCCTCCGCCGATCGAAACGCCAAGAATGACCGGCAGGAAGAGAAGCAAGGCGCCGTTCGACAGGGCGTCGCGCAAGGCGAGCCCGACGGCCGCGGCGACCACCACCAGGGCGAGCGCGGTCGCGTGGCCCGCCCAGCCTTCGAAACGGCGCGAGCGCGCAACTTGCAGCAAGCGGCCCCGATTTCCCTTCGATGCCGGCATCGACGGTCACCAACCCTCAGTTCGCCCCGGCATGTCCGGACGGCAGGCCGTGCACCGCCGCCTCGACCGGGTGCACCCCGCGAAGATCCACGTATCAACACGCAATGCAGGGGCCAATCAATAGCCGAACGGGGCTGCCGATACGACTGCTGTTTGTCGCGCGATGATTGTGTCGCACCTTGCACGGCCCTGCCGGTTTGAGACATATCAATGCGCGCTGCCGAGGGATCTGCGAAGGCGAGGGTTGACCAGCAAGTCCGTCGTTGCTGCGCATGTCGTAGCGGCGCCCGCCGCCGACCCTTCAGGAGAATACCGTCATGACTCTTCAGCTTTTCGTTCCGCTGGTCACCTATCCCGAGTCGAACGCAGATGCGATCGCCGCAAGTGCCGTTTCGCTGGCCGCTTCGCTGGGAGGCGACCTGCATGCGCTTGCCGTCAACGTCGACATTCCCAACGTTTCGAACGCCATGTCGAGGTTGTTGCTCGACCTGCCCGAAATGGTGCGGCAGGCAGAAGGGACCAGCCGGGGGCGAGGAAAGCACCTGCTCGCCGCGATCTCTGAAAAGGCCGCCGCCGCCGGCGTCAAGGCGACGACGGAGGAACTCGCCACGGCGCCGACGATGCTCGGCGAAAGGGCAGCGGAGCATGCGCGCTACTACGACCTCAGCCTGATCGGCTGGGAAGCCGGCAATACCACTTCGCGCGAAACGGCCGAGGCCGTCATCTTCGGATCGGGGCGCCCTGCTGTCCTGCTGCCTGAACTGGCCGACCTGGCTGCGCTTGACCACGTCGCCATCGCCTGGGACGGCAGCCGCGTTGCCGCGCGCGCGGTCGCCGACGCCCGGATATTCCTTCGAGACGGCACGCGCGTCTCGGTGCTGACGGTTCATGACGAGAAGCCGCTCGAACAGAAGGACGTAGGCGACCGCCTCGCCGCCGCGCTGCGGGGGCGGGGCCTGGACGCCAGCGCGGTTGCGATCAATGCCCAGGACTGCCCGATCGCCGAGACGCTGCAGGAGGCCGCGATCGAGCGGGGCTGCAAGCTGCTCGTGATGGGCGGCTATGGCCATTCGCGCATGCGCGATTTCGTGCTGGGCGGCGCAACGCAGGGCGTTCTCGACAGTCTGCTGTTGCCCGTGCTCCTGTCGCACTGAACTGCGGCTCGCCGCAAGGCGCCTCGCGCCGCCATCATCTCTGAGTTCGAGATCGGCGCCGCCCGGAGGGGTGGCTCCGGCTCCCTTGACTTTCCATCGCGGCCCCCCCACCTTGCCCGCATGTCGAACGAACGCGTCACACGTCTTATCGAACGGGTGTGCCCCATCGCGGGACACTGACCCCCGGCCTGGTCGCGTCGCGCCCCGGTCGCGGGGCATAGGCTGACTTGTCCGCACCGCGGGCACGGCGGCAATTGAAGCGACATCAATCCCGAACTGCATCGATGCCGCACGCGCCGAAGGGCCGGCAAGGCAGAATTACGAGGAGGCCGAATTGGCTCCCGAAACCAAGAAGCACCGCAAGCCACCAATCACCTTGACCCGCTCCGACCACGAGAGCCTTTCGCGGCTGGCCGAGTCCCATGCCGAACGCAATCCGGCCGTGGCCGACCAACTCCTGTCCGAGTTGGATCGGGCTCGCGTCGTCGACGACCGGCGCATTGGCGCGGAATATGTCCGGATGGGCTCCCGGCTGCGGTTCACCACCGATGCTGGAGAGGACCGGAACGTCACGCTGGTCTTCCCCGCCGAAGCTGACATCGCGGAAGGCAAGATCTCGATCCTGACGCCGATCGGCGCCGCCCTGATCGGCCTGTCGGCCGGCCAGTCCATCGACTGGACCGCCCGCGACGGCCGGACCCACCGGCTCACCGTGGAAGGCGTAGAACCCGCGCCCGCGGCCGAGCATGCGGAACTGCGCTCGGCATGAGGATGACGATCACGCCCTGCCGCCTTTCGCTTTTCGGAGGTTGCCTCATCGCAGGATCCTAGCCCCTGCGCCGCGGCGTGCGGCCAGGGGATTCTCCATTCCGTTTCAAACAAACCGCTCCCCCGCGGAGCGATGGAGAACTGCTATGACGGCCAATCCGACTGAAATCTGCATCCTGACCACCAAGGACTTCACCATTCTCGAGGTGATGCGCGACCGCTGCGACGCAGGCAGCCCGCTCGCGCCGATCCTCAAGAAGAAGCTCGAAACCGCACTGGTCGTCTTTCGCGACGACGTGCCCGAAAACGTCGCGACGCTGAGCAGCCGCGTCACGTTCACGGTCGACGGCAGCGAAGCAGACACCCGCATCCTGTCGCACGATGCCATGTCCTCGTCTGTCGGCACGTTCCAGCCGATCTCCACCGCGCGCGGACTGGCCCTCCTAGGCATGGCGGAAGGCGAGGATTTCCATCTGGTCGACCGGAACGGCCGCGAAGAGCGGATCGTCCTTGAGAAGGTGCAGTATCAGCCCGAGTCGGCACGGCGCGCGCGGGAATCAGTGGTCGCGCAGGCCGATGCGGCGCATCGCAAGCCGGCCCTGCGCCTGATCCGCGGAGCCTTCTACGACCAGCCGCCGATTGCGCCGGCCGGGACGAGCGGAGGCGATGATCCCGGACCGTCCGCGGCGTGAACCGCGCCGGCCCGGAGCCTTCATAGTCCGCTTTCAGGGCCGGATATCGGTGGTCCCCGTACAGCAGCTGGCGACATAGCGTCGCCTTGAGACGACACCCCGCATCGCCTAGGTAGACCGCATGTGCATGGAGACGTTTATAAGGATTTCGAGGCTTGCCGGCGAAGGACGCGTTTCTTCCCGGGGCAGGCCCTGCGTCGCCGATCCCCAGTAGTTCCTGCACCGGGTCACTTCCAGAAAAGATCGGCTGATTCAGCGGCGCTGCGGCGCCGACCCGTTGGAGCACGAATTGAGAACTTCCAGACCGAGGAGCCTCTGTCTTTCCTGCAGGCGCTTTCTGCCAAGATCTGCCTCGAGGTGCCCATGGTGCATCGTCTCCGTCGTCGTGCCCTCGACGCCGGAAGGCGATGCCGACGCTGCCGGTCGGCCGGTTGTCGGCCGCGCTTCTTCGCGGGTTGGAATATGAGCATCGCGGCCGACCGGGCCCAGTTCGACGACTGGCATGCCGGGATGTTCACCGAGAACCAGTTGGCTTGCGCGCTCGCCTGCGACGTCGAGGTCGTTCGCACTCTGGCCGCCCTCCTGGCCTCGACATCGGACCGCGATGGCGGGCCGCGGCTTGTCGCGCTTCCCGCGCGCGCCCGCGTCGCCATGGCGGTCGCCCATGCGCTGCATCGTGAGGCCGGGCTGTCGCTGGAAAGTGCCGCAGACGTCGCGGCAAAGTCCGCGAAGGTCTGCGACTCCATCCTGGCGACACTGGACTTCTTTCCACCCTCCGACGGTCGGCCTGCGGTGACCGAGGCGGAACGGGTGGCGCGCGGCGAACGCGATCCGTTCGTGCTGTTCGCGCCGCACGCCGTCGAAGGACTCCCGGTGCCCGCCATCGATGAATATCTCGACGTGATCGATGGCCGACGGATCGTCTGGAGAAGGCCTCAAAAAAGCCACTACCAGCTCGCCTGCGACCTGAACCGCCTTTCCGATGCATCGGCGCGCGAAGAGATTCCGGCGCTGCAGGAGGAGTTTCTCAGCCTGCTGGGCGGCCTGCGCGAGCCGGCGGAACAGGTCGCCGAATGGATCGGCACGCTCGCCGATGACGGCTTCAGGCGGCGTCCGGACCGGTTCACGGACGCCACCCCGTTCCTGCGGCAGGGAATTGAGTTCCGGGCCGACACCTCGTATGTCGCAGACGCCTACCGCACGCGGACCTCGGTAAATGTATCGCTGGCCGCCAGATCGATGAAACGTCGGGCACTCGGCCTTGCCGTCTCCAGCCCGCTCGAGCGCCCCGCCGCTCAACCACAACTCCCCGAAAGACGGAAGTCACGCCCTTGATCCAGACCCCGTACTACCTGATCGACAAGTCCAGGCTGCTGCGCAACCTGGAACGCATCGCCTATCTGCGCGAACGATCCGGAGCCAAGGCTCTGCTCGCCCTCAAGTGCTTCGCGACGTGGTCGGTGTTTGACCTGATGCGCGACTACATGGACGGCACGACGTCCTCGTCCCTGAACGAGGTCAGGCTCGGCCGCACGCGTTTTGGCGGCGAAACGCACGCCTACAGCGTGGCCTGGGCCGACCACGAGATCGATGAAGCCGTGCAGTACGCGGACAAGATCATCTTCAACTCGGTGGGACAGCTCGAGCGCTTCGACGCGTCGTCGTCCGGCATCGCCCGCGGGCTCCGTCTCAATCCCGGCGTCTCCTCGTCGTCCTTCGACCTTGCCGACCCTGCGCGGCCCTTCAGCCGCCTCGGCGAATGGGATCCGGCGCGGGTCATGCCGGTCATCGACCGGATCAGCGGCTTCATGATCCACAACAACTGCGAGAACGCCGATTTCGGACTGTTCGACAGCATGCTCGGCCGTATCGAGGAGCAGTTCGGCGACCTGCTCAGGCGCGTCGACTGGGTGAGCCTCGGCGGCGGCATCCATTTCACGGGCGACGGCTATCCGCTCGACGACCTCTGCGACCGCCTGAAGCGCTTCTCGCAACAGTTCGGCGTGCAGGTCTATCTGGAACCCGGAGAAGCCTCGATCACCCGGTCGACGACGCTCGAGGTCACGGTGCTCGACACCCTCTTCAACGGCAAGCACCTCGCGGTTGTCGACGCGTCCATCGAGGCCCACATGCTGGACCTGCTGATCTATCGCGAGAGCGCGAAGATCCTGCCCAACGAAGGCGATCACGAGATCATGGTCTGCGGAAAGTCCTGTCTGGCGGGCGACGTCTTCGGCACGTTTCGCTTCCGCGAGCCCCTGAAGGTCGGTGACCGGATCTCGGTGGACGACGCCGCCGGCTACACGATGGTCAAGAAGAACTGGTTCAACGGCGTGGCCATGCCGGCCATCGCGATCCGCGAACTCGACGGATCGATCAGGGTCGTTCGCGAGTTCGGCTACGCCGACTACGAGCAGAGCCTTTCATAAACCCCACACAGCAAGCACGGAGCATCCCCACGGAATGAAAAAGAACATCCTCATCATCGGCGCCGGTGGAGTGGCGCAGGTCGTCGCGCACAAATGCGCACAGAACAACGATGTGCTTGGCGACATCCATATCGCCTCGCGCACCCTTGCAAAGTGCGAAGCTATCGTTGCTTCCGTCCACGAAAAGAAGGCCCTGAAGGCCGACGGCAGGATCGAGGCGCATGCGCTCGACGCGATGGATGTGGAGGCGACGACGGCGCTGATCGAAAGGACGGGCGCGCGGATCGTCATCAATGTCGGCTCGGCCTTCCTGAACATGTCGGTCCTTTCGGCATGCCTGGCCACCGGCGCGGCCTATATCGACACCGCGATCCACGAAGACCCGAGGAAGATCTGCGAGACCCCGCCGTGGTACGCCAACTACGAATGGAAGCGCCGCGGCGAATGCGAGCAGGCCGGCGTCACGGCGATCCTCGGGGCCGGTTTCGATCCCGGCATGGTCAACGCCTACGCCAAGCTCGCCCATGACGAGTATTTCGACAGCATCGAATCCGTCGACATCATCGACATCAATGCCGGCAGCCACGGTCGCTATTTCGCGACCAATTTCGATCCCGAGATCAATTTTCGGGAGTTCACCGGGCAGGTCTGGTCGTGGCAGGACGGGAAGTGGGCTTCGAACCGGATGTTCGAGGTAGGCAGGGAATGGGACCTGCCCGTGGTCGGCAAGCAAAAGGCCTACCTGACCGGCCATGACGAAGTGCATTCGCTGTCGCAGATCCTGAAGGTGCCGAACGTGCGCTTCTGGATGGGATTCGGCGACCACTACATCAACGTATTCACGGTCCTGAAGAACCTGGGCCTGTTGTCCGAGCAGCCGGTGAAGACGGCCGAGGGGCTTGAGGTGGTGCCGCTCAAGGTGGTCAAGGCGGTGCTGCCCGACCCGGGCTCGCTGGCGCCCGACTATACCGGGAAGACGTGCATCGGCGACCTCGTCCGCGGCGTCAAGGACGGCAAGGAGCGCGAGGTGTTCATCTACAACGTGGCCGACCACAAGGAGGCGTTCCAGGAGGTCGGCAGCCAGGGCATTTCCTATACGGCCGGCGTGCCGGCGGTCGCCGCCGCGATGCTGGTCGCGTCCGGCGAGTGGGACCTGGGCAAGATGGCCAATGTCGAGGAACTGCCGCCGCGCCCGTTTCTCGCGCTGCTGAACCGCATCGGCCTGCCGACCCGCATCAGGGAAGGCGAGATCGACCGGGAGCTTTCCTTCTCGTGAACCGGGGCGCCCCCGCCGCATCGTCGGGCGGGGGCGCTTCCGTGTCTTGCTCAGCTCGTGAAGAAGCTCTGCGTGCCGTGCGCCTCGATGGCTTCCGCCAGGCGGCCGAGCGCGTGCACGTAAGCGGCTGTGCGCATGGTGACGCCCTTCTCGCCGGCGACGTTCCAGATTGCGCGACCCTCGCGCTCCATGATCGCCTGCAGCCGGTCATGGATTTCCTGCTCGCTCCAGTAGAAGCCCTGGCGGTTCTGCACCCACTCGAAATAGGAGACGGTGACGCCGCCGGCATTGGCCAGGATGTCGGGCAGGACGACCGTGCCCTTGGCGGCTAGGATCTGGTCGGCGGTCGGAGTGACCGGCCCGTTGGCCAGTTCGAGCACAAGCTTCGCGGTCACCGTGTCGGCGTTCTTGCCATGGATCATGTTCTCGAGCGCCGAGGGCACCAGAAGGTCGCACTCGACGCCGATGAGCGCGTCGCCCGCAAGCGCCTCGTGGCCGCCCTGGCCGACGGTCGATACCACCGAGCGGCCCTGCGCCTTGGCTTCCGTCAGCAGGTCGACATGCAGTCCGGCCGCGGAGTACACGGCGCCTTCGGTGTCGGAAACCGCGACGATCTTGTGCCCGTCGGCCGCGAGAAGGCGCGCGATATGCTGGCCGGCGTTGCCGAAGCCCTGCACTGCGACGCGCAGCGTCTGGTCGAGGCCGAGGTCCTTCGCCAGGTGCCTGACCAGATAGTATCCGCCGCGGGCGGTGGCGTCGCCGCGCCCCAGTGAGCCGCCGAGCGCGATCGGCTTGCCGGTGATCACCGCGGGTTCCGCCTGGCCGACGATCTGGGCGTACTCGTCGGCCATCCAGCCCATGATCATGGAGTTCGTGTAGACGTCCGGCGCGGGGATGTCGCGATCCGGGCCGATGATGCGGGCGAAGGCCTGGATGTAGGCGCGCGAAAGGCGCTCCAGTTCAGCCTTGGACAGCTGACGGGGGTCGACCTCGACCGCGCCCTTGCCGCCGCCATAGGGCAGGTTCATCACCGCGCACTTGAACGTCATCCAGAAGGCGAGCGTCTCGACCTCGTCGATGTTGGCCTCCGGGTGGAAGCGAATGCCGCCCTTCGTCGGGCCGCGCGTGTCGTCGTAGCGGCAGCGCCATGCCAGGAAGGATTTCCGCGATCCGTCGTCCATGCGGATCATCAGGCGTACCTTCGTGGTCTCGCGCGCGTATTTCAGCTTCTCGATCACATCTGCGTCGATGTTGAGATGGGCTGCCGCATCGTCCAGCCGGACAAGGGCGTCTTCAAGCAGTGTGTGATCGGACATTGTGTCTCCTGGTTGAGTGGTTGGTGAGTGGATCGCCCCTGCGATCGCAGGGGCGTCGTTCAGCGCCGGGCGTTCAGTTTTGATATCTCCCGATGCCCAGTTGCCTGACGTCGATGTCCGGCTTGGCGCCGGAAACGATGTCGGCCAGCACGCGGCCCGAGCCGCAGGCCATGGTCCAGCCGAGCGTGCCGTGCCCGGTGTTGACGTAGAGGCCGCCGATCGGGGTCGCGCCGATGATCGGCGGCCCGTCCGGTGTCATCGGCCGCAAGCCGCTCCAGAAGGTCGCGCCCTCGACACGTCCGCCGCCGCCGAAAAGGTCGGTCACGGAGTGTTCGAGCGCTGCTCGGCGCGATGGCCGCAGCGACAGGTCGTAGCCGGCGATTTCGGCGGTGCCGCCGACTCGGATCCGGTCGCCAAGGCGGGTGATCGCGATCTTGTAGGTCTCGTCCATCACGGTCGAGACCGGGGCGCGGGACTCGTCGACGATCGGCAGCGTCAGCGAATAGCCCTTCACCGGGTAGACCGGTATGCGGATGCTGAGCGGCTTCAGAAGGCGCGGCGAGTGGCTGCCCAGCGCCACGATCACCGCGTCGGCCTCGATCGTGCCGCCGTCGGTGCGCACGCCTTGCGCGCGCCGTCCGTCGTGGACGATGTCCCGGATCGTCACACCATAGCGGAATTCGACCGTTCCGGACGCCAGCGCCGCCAGCTTCGTCGTGAAGGCGTGGCAATCGCCGGTTTCGTCGTCCGGCAGTCTCAGGCCGCCCACGAACTTGCCGGCGACGTTTGCGAGGGCGGGTTCGGCGCGAACGCACCCGGCGCGGTCGAGCACCTCGTACGGCACTCCGTACCGCTCGAGGACGTCGACGTCGCCGCCGATGCCGTCGAGCTGCTTCTGCTTGCGGAACAACTGCAGGGTGCCGAGGCTGCGTTCGTCGTAGGCGATGCCAGTCGCCTCGCGCAGTTCGCGCAGGCAATCGCGGCTATACTCGGCGATCGGGACCATGCGCGACTTGTTGATCGCATAGCGCGACGACGTGCAGTTGCCGAGCATGCTGAGCACCCACGACCACATCGCCGGGTCGAGAGCCGGGCGCAGCGCCAGCGGCCCGTGCTTCATGAGCAGCCACCTGATCGCTTTCACGGGCACGCCGGGTCCCGCCCAAGGCGAGGCGTAGCCGGGCGAAATCTCGCCTGCGTTGGCGAAGCTGGTTTCCAGCGATGGGCCGGACTGACGGTCGAGAACCGTCACGTCGTGGCCGGCCTTGGCGAGATACCACGCGGAGGTGACGCCGATCACGCCGGCGCCGAGAACGAGGACCTTCATGTGCCCTTCCTCCGGATCGCTGCATCCCAGGCCGGGGCGTGGTCCCTGTCCTCGCGGGCCGTCTGCAGGCTGACGACGTCGGCAGACGCGTTGCCCGTCCGCGCGGCCGGGCGCCGGCCCAGGCGCGCGGCCTGCGGCTGGTACGGCACGTTGCGAACGGTGACCGTCCTTGTCCGGCCGTTCTCGTCGAACGCGAACGACTGTCCGGCGCGCAGGCCGAGCATGGCCATGCCGCGCGCCGTGGTGATCAGCAGGGTCAGGCCGACCAGTCCGTTGCGGAATCCGTTGCGGACGAGGATGCGCGTCTGAGGCGCCTCATCGTCGATCTGGAATTCGACGCGGCTGCTGATGGTGACCAGCAGCGGGTCGATGTCGCTGTCGGCGGCCGGCGTGGCGTGGCGCAGCTTTCTGAGGATCAGGCGCTCTAGGGCGCTTCCGGGAGGGGTCTCTTTCAGGATCGCCTGGCAGGCGTGGTAGTCGGCGGCAGCCATCGGGCTGCCCAGGATCAGTACCGTCATCATGCATCTCCACCGGGTCAGCGGTGGCGGACCCGGAAATCAGAACCGAATGTGAGCTTGGTTTGGATTTCCGGCCCCCGGTCGACGGCCTTGCGGCCGCGCCAGGGCTAGATGCATGCGATGAGGCTGCCCGCGTGGTTCATGAACCGAACGCGACTCCTCTGAACGACGTGAAATGCGGGGGATGAATGCAAGATGTTGGCCTGAAATGTGTCAGGCGGCACAATAGCGTTCCCTGCGCGACATGCAAGACAGCCGCCGGGTCTCCGGTGTCGCGCTTGCGCCTCGCTCCGATGTTCAGCATGGTCGTCTGGCGCGGCAGGCGGATGCTTGCCGCCGAGGCGCCGGAGGAGAATGCGCGACATGACCGAGGCGGTCGTCGATGAAGGCCGGTACGACTATGTGATCGTGGGTGCGGGCACTGCCGGGTGCGTGCTCGCCAACCGCCTGACCGCGGACGGATCGAAGCGTGTTCTGCTGCTCGAAGCCGGCGGCAGCGACAACTACCACTGGGTCCACATCCCGGTCGGCTATCTCTATTGCATCGGCAATCCGCGCACCGACTGGATGATGAAGACCGCTGTCGAACCAGGTCTCAACGGTCGCTCGCTCATCTACCCGCGCGGCCGGATCCTGGGGGGATGCAGTTCCGTCAACGGAATGATCTACATGCGCGGCCAGGCCGCCGACTACGACGGCTGGCGGCAGATGGGCAATGTCGGCTGGGCCTGGGACGACGTGCTGCCCTACTTCATCAGGTCGGAGGACCACCACGCCGGGAAGGGGCCGCTGCACGGCGCCGGCGGCGAATGGAAGGTCGCGAGGCAGCGACTTTCCTGGGACATCCTCGAGGCGGTCCAGGACGGCGCCGCCGAATTCGGCGTCATGCCGCGCGAGGACTTCAACGACGGCAACAACGAAGGGTCGGGCTTCTTCGAGGTCAACCAGAGCGGCGGGGTGCGCTGGAATGCGGCGAAGGCGTTCCTGCGCCCGGCGCTCGGCCGGCCGAACCTCCGTCTCGTCACGCAGGCGATGACCGAGTGCCTGGTTCTCGACGGAAAGCGGGTCGCGGGTGTGCGCTACCGGCAGGCCGGCGCGCTTCGCGAGGCACGCGCGGACGGCGAAGTCCTGCTCGCCGCCGGTTCGATCAACTCGCCGAAAATCCTCGAGCATTCCGGCATCGGCCGGCCCGATGTGCTGCGGGACCTCGGCATCGAGGTCCTGCACGAAAGCACCGGTGTCGGCGAGAACCTGCAGGATCACCTGCAGATACGCACGGTCTTCAAGGTCACCGGCGCCACGACGCTGAACACGATCGCCAACAGCGCGTTCGGCAAGGCGAGGATCGCTCTGCAGTACGCCTTTGCGCGATCCGGGCCGATGTCGATGGCACCGAGC
Organism: Mesorhizobium marinum; assembly: GCF_040813675.1. Taxonomy (NCBI): domain Bacteria; kingdom Pseudomonadati; phylum Pseudomonadota; class Alphaproteobacteria; order Hyphomicrobiales; family Phyllobacteriaceae; genus Mesorhizobium; species Mesorhizobium marinum. The sequence continues at coordinate 399,187 of NZ_JBFOCI010000001.1, forward strand.
CAGTTCGGCATGTTCACAAAGTCCGATCCGGCCCTGGAGACGCCCGATCTGGAATATCACGTCCAGCCGCTTTCGACGGACAGGCTGGGCGCCGGCCTGCACCCCTATCCTGCGATCACGGTGTCGGTGTGCAACCTCAGGCCCGAAAGTTCGGGCAGCGTACATGTTCGTTCCCGAAGCCCGGACGAGCAGCCCGAGATCAGGCTCAATTACCTCTCGGCCCCGCGCGACCGGGATGTTGCGGTCACGGCGGTCCGCCAGGCGCGTCGCATCATGACGGCGAAGGCGCTGGAGCGTTACCGGCCGGAGGAGATCCTGCCCGGACCGATCCACGAGACGGACGAGGCGCTGCTCGAGCGGATCGGCGATATTGCAACGACGATCTTCCATCCGGTGGGGACCTGCCGGATGGGCGCCGACGACGCCTCGGTCGTCGCGCCGGACCTGCGCGTGCGCGGGCTTGGCGGGTTGCGCGTCATCGACGCGTCGATCATGCCGAGGATCGTCTCCGGCAACACGGCCTCTCCGGTCGTGATGATCGCCGAAAAGGCGGCCGACATGATCCGCAACGCCGCCTGACCCGCCGCTGTGATTGGCGAGCCGCCAGCCGTCGTCCGGTCTTCTCGCTACCCGATGTCGAAGGAGACGCCCTGTGCGAGCGGCAGCGCCTTCGAATAGTTCACCGTGTTGGTGGCGCGGCGCATGTAGGCCTTCCAGGCGTCCGAACCGCTCTCGCGGCCGCCGCCGGTCTCCTTCTCGCCGCCGAAAGCTCCGCCGATTTCCGCGCCCGAGGTACCGATGTTGACGTTGGCGATGCCGCAGTCCGACCCTTCCGCGGAGAGAAACCGTTCCGCCTCGCGCATGTCGAGCGTGAAGATCGACGAGGAAAGCCCGGCGGAAACCGCATTGTGCTGCTCCAGCGCCTCGTCGAGGCTGCCGTAGCGCATCACGTAGAGGATCGGTGCGAAGGTCTCTTCCAGCACGGGTCCGGTCTGGACCGGCATCTCCACGAGCGCCGGTCGCACATAGTACGCCGTGTCGGCGCCGGCGTCCGCAACGCGGTCGCCGCCGGTGATGGTGCCGCCGGCGGCCTTCGCCGCTCCGAGCGCCTTCTGCATGCCATCGAACGCCGCCTTGTCGACCAGCGGCCCGACCAGCGCGCCGGTCTCCAGCGGATTGCCGATGGAAACGCTGGCATAGGCCTTCTTCAGGCGGGGGACGAGGTCGTCATAGACACTCTCGTGCACGAACAGGCGGCGCAGCGTCGTGCAGCGCTGTCCCGCCGTGCCCATCGCGCCGAATGCGATCGCCCTGAGCGCCATGTCGAGATCGGCCGAGGGGCAGACGATGCCTGCATTGTTGCCGCCGAGCTCGAGGATGGAGCGTGCGAAACGCTTGGCGAGGCGCGGGCCGACCTCACGGCCCATGCGGGTCGAGCCGGTGGCCGACACCAGTGCCACCCTCGGGTGGTCGACCATCGCCTCGCCGACATGGCGGTCGCCGATGAGCACCTGGGAGAGGGCCTTGGGGGCGTCGCCGAAGCGGGCGAGCGCGCGGTCCAGTATGGCCTGGCAGGCCAGCGCCGTGAGCGGCGTCTTCTCGGAAGGCTTCCAGACGACGGCGTTGCCGCAGACAAGCGCGAGCGCGGCGTTCCACGACCAGACCGCGACCGGGAAGTTGAAGGCGGAAATGATGCCGACGACGCCGAGCGGATGCCAGGTTTCCATCATGCGGTGGCCGGGGCGTTCGGTCGCGATGGTCAGGCCGTAGAGCTGGCGCGATAGCCCGACCGCGAAATCGCAGATGTCGATCATCTCCTGCACCTCGCCGAGGCCCTCGGATTCGATCTTGCCGGCCTCGATGGAGACAAGCCGGCCGAGGTCCGCCTTCGAGGCGCGCAGTTCCTCGCCGAGCAGCCGCACCAGTTCGCCGCGCCTCGGGGCAGGCACGTTCCGCCACTGGCCGAACGCGTCGTGGGCCGCATCGATGATCTTGCCGACCTCGGCGGCTTGCGTCGTTTTCAGCCTGGCGATTTCTTCGCCGGATACCGGGCTGAAGGAAGCCATGTCGCCGCCGGTCCAGGCGCTGCGCGCGACACCCAGCGCATCGAGGATGCGCGCCGCTTCCACCTTCACATCGACTTTCTTGGTCATGGTCAGATCTCCTCAGAACTAGGGCGCGCCGGGCGTTCCGGCCGGCGCGCGACGGCGGCAAGCCGCCGGCCAAGCGCTCAACCGCGCATCGCGCGGCCGATTTCTTCCACCAGCATCGAAGCCGAGACGGCGCCGGGATCGGGATGCCCGACCGACCGGTCGCCGAGGCGGGCGGCGCGGCCGAGCGTCGCGACCATGGCGCGCGTCGATTCGGCACCGGCCCTGGCGGCTTTTGCGATAGCGTCCGGTCCGGCGCCGGAGGCGGCGGCTTCCGCCGCCGGCGCCCAGGCGTCGAGCATCGTCTTCTGGCCCGGTTCGGCCTTGCCGCGCTGCACGATCCCGTCGCGGATCGCCACGATGAGCTGGCGCAGTTCGTCGCGCGGCATCGACTGACGCGGCCCTGCCGCCTTGCCGGCGCGCAACAGGCCCGTCGCGTAGAGCGGCCCCGAGGATGCACCGACCGCGTTCAGGAAGGCCTTGGCAGCTGCATTGATGACGTCCTGCAGCGTCCCGTCGGCGGCTTCGGCGGCTTTTGCGGCAGCGCTCATGCCCTGTTCCATCGCGATGCCGTGGTCGGCGTCGCCGATCACCCCGTCGAGCGCGCAGAGTGCGTCGCGTTCTGCCTGCATCCGCGCGGCGAGGGCGGCAAACAGCGCCTTGAGGTCGTCGGTCGTGAAATCCATGGCGTTCACCCCTGCCGGAACATCGCGCAGTCGCACGGATGGTCGAGCATCCGCTGCAGTTCGTCGTCGAGATGCATGACGGTGATCGATGCGCCCGCCATCTCGAGCGATGTGCAATAGGGCCCGACCAGCGTCTTGTGCACGACGAGCCCTGCATCGGCCAGCCGCTGCGCGATGCGGGCGTTGAGGATGTAGAGTTCCATCAGGGGGGTGGACCCCAGCGAATTGACCAGCACGGCCACGCGCGAGCCGGCCGGCGCGGCCATCTCGGCCAGGATCGCGTCCATCAGTTCGTCTGCGACCTCGTCGGCGGGGCGCAGCGGCCCGCGCCGCACCCCCGGCTCGCCATGGATGCCCATGCCGATCTCCATCTCGCCGGCGGGCAGGTCGAAGCTCGGGCGGCGCGTCTGCGGCAGCGAGCAGGAGGACAGCGCAACGCCCATGGTGAAGGTGCGGTCGTTGGCGTGCCTTGCGATACGCTCGACCTCGTCGAGCGGCATCATCATGTCGGCGGCGGCGCCGGCGGCCTTGAAGATGAAGACGTTGCCGGCGACGCCGCGGCGCTTCTCGCGCTGGTCGCGCGGCGCCGAAGCGATGTCGTCCGTCGACAGCACGGTCTTCGCCTCGACCCCTTCCATCTCGAGGAGTTCCGAGGCCATGTCGAAATTCATCACGTCGCCGGCATAGTTGCCGTAGAGGAACAGGACGCCGGCGCCGCCATTGGCGGCCAGCGCTGCGTCGACGGCCGGCTGCGGGGGAGGCGAGGCGAACACGTTGCCGATCGCCGCGGCATCGGCCAATCCCTTGCCGACGAAGCCCAGGAATGTCGGTTCGTGCCCCGAGCCGCCGCCTACAACCAACGCGACCTTGCCTGGACGCGGGCCACGCTTGGCGACTACCGCGCGCGGCGCATTCTCTGGTCGCCACAGGTGGTCCGGATGCGCAGCAATGATGCCCGTCAACATCTCGTCGACAGCGGCGTTGCCGTCATTGATCAACTTCTGCGCAAGGTTCACACGTTCCTCCCTGGGTTACTCGCGGTCGGCAACCTATAGTCGGCTGCGCCGCGTGGGCAAGCGCTTTGCCGGCCCACGCACAGGGCTGTCGCGCCAGGCGGCGGCGGAAACCACCCGCGCGCCTGTTCGAAAGGTCGGAAAACGGCGGGCGATGAGCGCTAGGTCGCTATCGTCGATCCGATGCCCGCGCGCCGCGCCGCCGCGAGCGCTTGGGTGGCGATCGCGGTATCCTGCGCACCGGTGCCGGTCAGGTCGCAGATCGTGACCTGGTCATCGCTGGTGCGGCCCGTCCGTGTCCCGGCAACGATGTCGCCGAGCTCCGGCGGTGCGCCGCGGGTCCAGATGCCGGCGGCGATGGCGCTGCGCAGCTCGCCGAGGATTTCGCACTGGCTGGCGCGGTCGGCGACGTAGAGATCGCATGCGGCAAGGGCCCCTGGTTCGATCTCGTTCTTGCCGGCCTGGTCGGAACCCATCGCCGTGACGTGCAGGCCCGGATGCAGCCATGCGGATTTCAATACCGGTTCTTCCGCCGGGGTCGTCGTGACCACCAGCTGGCTTTCCGCGACAAGCCGCGCGGCGTCGGGCTCGGCTCGCACCGGAATTCCGAGCGACGACTGAAGGTCACTTGCGCAAGCGGCGGCTCTGGCGGCGTCGCGCCCCCACACCAGGGCATGTTCGAACGGGCGCACCAGATGGGCGGCCTGCAGTTGCAGGCGCGCCTGGGCGCCGGTGCCGATGACGCCGGCGGTCCGCACGCGCGACGGCGCAAGGTGCTTCGCGGCGACTGCGCCAGCCGCAGCCGTCCTGACGTCGGTCAGGTAGCCGTTGTCGAGCAGCAACGCCTCGACAAGCCCGGTTTTTGCCGAAAACAGGATCATCAATCCGTTGAGGCTGGGCAGGCCGATCTTCGGGTTGTCGAAGAAGCCTGGACTGACCTTGATGGCGAAGCCGTCGAAGCCGGGAATGTAGGCGGTCTTGACGTCCACCTCGCCGTTCGCCTCGGGGATCGCCATCGACAGGATCGGCGGCATCACCACCTTGCCCGAGGCGAGCGCCGCGAAGGCGCGCTCCACCATTTCGACGGCGTCGGGATCGAGACGCACGACCTGGCGCAGATCAGCCTCCGTGAGGATCGATACGTCACGAACCATAGGCTGACCCTTTCACAAGATAGTCGCCGAGCTGGATGTCGCGGCCGCACACCACATCGGTAAACGCTGCCATGTCGACGTTGCGCCCGGTGACGATGGTCGCGACAGGACCCGAGAAGGCGGGCAGCTTTCCGGCAAGCAGCGCGGCCGCGCCGACGACGCTGGCTCCTTCCGCGACCAGGCGGTCCTCGAAATAAAGCGCCTGCATGGCCCGGTAGATCTCCTCCTCGGTGACGAGGACGACGCCTGCCAGATGGTCACGGCAGATCGGGAAGGACAGCCGGTTGTCCATGCCGATGCCGCCGCCGAGCGAGTCGGCGAGGCTCGGGACCTCCTCCACTTCCACAGGCCGGCCGGCGCGCATCGCTTCGTGCATAGCCGCACCGCGGTCCATGGAGATGCCGAACACCCTTATATCCGGCCTTATCGCCTTGGCGGCGAGCGCGACGCCTGCGGCGAGGCCGCCGCCAGACAGCGGCACCAGGATGGCGGCGAGATCGGGCCTGTCCTCCATCAGTTCCAGCCCGATGCTGCCCTGGCCGGCGATCACCAGCGGATCGTCGAAGGGTGAGATCTCAACCAGACCTTCTTCCTTCGCAAGCCGGCGGCTTTCGGCATGGGCGTCGTCCTGGCTGCGACCGGCAATCCTCACTTCGGCGCCAAGCGCCCTGATCCCGTCCACCTTGGCGCGCGGCACCAGGGACGACATGCAGACCACCGCGCGCAGTCCACGTGCCCGCGCCGCATAGGCGACGCCGCGGCCATGATTGCCGGTCGAGCAGCATGTGACGCCGTTCGCCTCAGCCGGCAGGCCGAATACGGCGTTGACCGCCCCGCGCAGCTTGAAGGCGCCGATGGGCTGGGTGTTCTCCAGCTTCAGCAGGAAGTTTTGGCCGCAGCGCGCCGACAGGAAGGGCGAGGGCACGAGCGGTGTGTGCACGGCGACGCCCGCCATCCGGCGCCGCGCCGCCAGGACATCGGCAAGCGAAAGGCTCAAATCGCCTCCTTCACCGCGCTGAGGAACTGCTGGGTGCGTTCGCGCTGCGGGTTGCCGAACAGTTCTTCTGGCGTCCCCTGTTCCTCGATGCGACCACCGAAGAAGAAGCAGACGCGGTCGGAGATGTCCTTGGCGAAACCCATCTGGTGGGTCACCATCAGCATCGTCAGGTGGTGCTCGGCCACCAGCTTGCGGATGACGTTGGTCACCTCGCCGATCACCTCCGGGTCGAGCGCGGAGGTGACCTCATCGAACAGCATGACCTTCGGCCGCATGGCCATCGCGCGGGCGATGGCGACGCGCTGCTGCTGGCCGCCGGACAATCGCGACGGATGCTGGTCGCGCTTGTCGCCCATGCCGACCATTTCCAGCAATTCCTCGGAGCGCTCGCGCGCCTCCTTCCGGGAGAGGCCCAGCACGTGAACCGGCCCTTCCATGCAGTTCTCGAGGGCGGTCATGTGCGGAAACAGGTTGAAGTGCTGGAAGCACATCCCGATCTTCGACCGCATCTGCCTGAGGTGGCGGCTGTTGGCCGGCACCAGGCCGCCTTGGCCGGGCATGTGGGTGAGTGGCTTGCCGTCGACATAGATGACGCCGTCATTGATCGTCTCGAGCGTCATCAGCATCCTGAGCACGGTCGTCTTGCCCGAGCCGGACGGCCCGATGATGGTGACCATTTCACCCTCGGCGACGTCGAGGTCGAGCGAATCCAGCACGACCAGCGAGCCGTAGCGCTTGCTGACCTTCCTGAACCGCACCATCGGCGTGTCGTCGCCTTCGAGGGCGAGGGGGAAATCCTGGAGGTTTTCGGCGGACATCAGATCATCCCAAGTTTCCGGCGCACCCAGGCCTCGAAGAGGCGGATGCCGGCGGCGGTGGGCAGCGAGATGGCGAGAAAGATGAGCCCGACCAGCGTGTAGGGCTCGAGGTAGCGGTAGGTCTCCGAGCCGATCGCGGTCGCCGTATGCATCAGTTCGGCGACGCCGATGACCGACAGCATCGGCGTATCCTTGAAGATGCCGACGAGGTAGTTGCCCATGCCGGCCAGTGATGGCGGCAGCGCTTGCGGAACGATGACGCGGAAATACGTGCGCGTCGTCGACAGGTTGAGCGAGGTGGCGGCCTCCCACTGGCCCTTCGGAACGCTGTCCAGCCCGCCGCGATAGACCTCCGACAGGTAGGATGCGTAGTGGAGGCCGATGGCGATCATGCCGGCCGTCCACGGCGACAGCCTGAGCCCGAACTGCGGCCCGACATAGAAGACGAAGAAGATCTGCAGGATCAGCGGCGTCGAGCGGATGAACTCGACGGCTTCGCGCACAGTGGCCGTCAGCAGGCGGGAAGGGGTGCGCTGCGCCAGCGCGATGACGAGGCCCAGCACCACGGCTATGGCATAGCCGAGCGTCGCCGCCAGCAGCGTATTGCCGGTGGCCACGAGAAGCCGCGGCAGGATTTCCCAGGTGAAGTCCCAGCGCCAGTCGAACACAGCTCAGGCCCTCCCCATCTTGCGCATCATGAACGCTTCGAGCCAGCGCATGAAAGGCGTGATCATGAACCGCGCGAGGATGTAGTAGATGATGAGCGCCGTCCCGAACGCCTGGGCGGAGAGGAAGGTTGTGCCGTTGATCTGCTTGACCTGGAACATCAGGTCGGCGACGGCGATCAACGCCACCAATGCTGTTCCCTTCAGAAGTTCGATCAGCAGGTTGCCCCAGGAGGGCAGCATGATCAGCACGGCCTGCGGAAGGATCACGCGCAACATGCGCTTGGCTGGCGACATGTTGAGGGCAAGCGCCGCCTCCCACTGGCCCTTGGGCACCGACAGGATCGCCCCGCGCACCAGTTCCGCGCCGTAGGCGCCGAGGTTCATGCCGACGGCCACGAACCCCGCGGTGAACTTCTCCAGCGTGATTCCGAAGAGCGGCAGCACGAAGAAGATCCAGTAGAGCTGGACCAGCAGCGAGGTGCCGCGAAAAATCTCGATATAGACGGTGGCGACGCCGCGCACCAGTACGTTGGGGGACAGCCGCATCAGGCCCGAGACGAGGGCGATCGCAATCGCCAGCAGCGAGGCGAGGACGGTCAGGACCATCGTGACCAGCGTGCCGCTGAAGATGCGGTCGCCGTACTGGACGAGGAATTCGAACAGGGACATCCCGCTCAGGCCTTTCCCTCGATGCAGCGGAAGGGGAGAAGGCGGGCGCCCTCATGACGGAGCGCCCGCGTACCGATGTCTGCCGGACCGGCCGGCTCGCAAACCGTCATGCTAGCGGTTGGCGCAGACCCATTCGGTCGTCTTGTCGCCCGGCAGCGATGCTTCGGCGTAGCCGTACTCGGCCACCGCCTTCATCATCTCTTCCGAGCCGAGATATTCTTTCATGGCGGCGTTGAACTTGTCGAGGAAGTCCTGGTCGTCCTTGCGGAAGCCGATGCCCGCCCAGTTGAAGGAGTCCTCCGGCATCGCGTTGGGATCGGTCACCTCGACGGAGCCGCCCGAACTGTCGGCCAGCTGCTTCATCGTGAAATAGGTCCCGGCGCCGGCGTCGGCGCGGGCCGCCTTCACGGCAGCGAGAATCTCGGTCGGCCCGGGCACCTGCATGATGTTGGCCTCGGTCACGCCCGCGGCCTTTGCCGCCTCGATGTTGGAATAGCCGGCGCCGGTCACCATGACCGCACCGCCATCGGCGAGGCTCTTGTAGTCGCCGATCTTCTTGGGGTTGCCGGGCGCGACGATGAACGCGTCTCCGACCTTGGTCATGGGCTCGGAAAAGGCGATGTTCTCGCAACGGCTGGCCAGGATGTTCATGCCGCCGGTCACGATGTCGAACCGGCCCGCGTTTAGGCCCGGGATGAGACCGCCCCATTCCGTCTGCACGGGCTCGATCTTGTCGTAGCCCATCTTCTTCAGCACGCCGATGGTGAAGACGTTGACGAAGCCCTTGGGGCTGCCGTCCTCGGCCGGGTAGGCGAACGGAATCTCGTTGGCGAAGCCGATGCGAATGGGCTCGCCGGCGGCGACGCGATCGGCCAGCGGACCGGCGTTCGCGGCGATGCCGCCGAGGGCAAGAAGGCCGGCACCGGCCGCGATCATGGACTTCAAGAGTTGGTTCTTCATCGTCATTCCCCTGCTTGATTAGGATTGAGCGGTTGTCATCCTTGTTTATGTTGTGCACAACAACAGCAGGCGAATACGGTGTCAACCCGAATTTTGGCTGAATGTTTGCAGAATTCGGCTTTTCAACCTGCCAAATGGACTCTAGATGTACACAATGAGCCACCAAATGGTGTGCCTGCGCTTGGAGGAGAACATGCCTGCATCGAAACCGCCGTTCAGCCGCGGCGAATATGACCGCCGCCTCGAAAAGGTGCGCAGGTCGATGGAGGCGAAGGGGCTCGACGTGCTGTTCGTCGAGGATCCCTCGAACATGGCCTGGCTGACCGGCTACGACGGCTGGTCGTTCTACGTGCACCAGGGGGTGGTTGTCTTCCACGACGCGGACCCGGTCTGGTGGGGCCGTGTGCAGGACGCGAACGGCGCGGTCCGCACCGTCTGGATGGAGGACGAGCGGGTCGCCGGCTACAACGACCGCTACGTCCAGTCGACCGTGCATCACCCGATGCAGGATCTGGCGCACCGCCTGCGCGAGTGGGGGTATGCAGGAAAGCGGATCGGGGTCGAACTCGAGAACTACTATTTCTCGGCGAAAGCCTATCTCGTGCTGCGCGAGGAACTGCCCGATGCCGAGTTCGTCGACGCGACGGCGCTGGTAAACTGGCAGCGGGCCGTGAAGTCGGCGGAAGAAATCGCCTTCATGCGCAAGGCCGCGAGGATTTCTGAGCGAATCGTCGACGGCATCGCGGCGCGCGTCGAGCCCGGCGTGAAGAAGAATGAACTGGTGGCCGAAATCCTCGGCGACGCCGTCCGCGGCGTCGACGACGCCTGGGGCGACTATGCCGCGATCGTGCCGCTGCTGCCGTCGGGAACCGACGCCGCGGCGCCGCATCTCACCTGGGACGGGCGGCCATTCAGGACCGGCGAGGCGACGTTCTTCGAGATCGCCGGCTGCTACCGGCGCTACCACGTTCCGTTCTGCCGCACCGTGTTCCTGGGAAAGCCGCCACAACAGATGATCGACGCGGAGAAGGCGCTGGTCGAGGGGCTCGAAGCGGGCCTTGAGGCCGCCCGCGCGGGCAACCGCGCCGGGCAGGTGGCGGACGCGCTGTTCAGCTCGCTGGAACGGGCCGGCATCGCCAAGGAGGGACGCTGCGGTTATCCGATCGGGCTCTCCTATCCGCCTGACTGGGGCGAGCGCACCATTTCCTTCCGCCGCGAGGACGAGACGATCCTCGAGCCGGGCATGACCTTCCATTTCATGCCCGGCCTGTGGATGTCCGACTGGGGAATGGAGATCACCGAAAGCATCCTGATCCGCGACAGCGGTCCTGCCGAATGCCTGTGCGACCGGCCGCGCAAGTTGATCGTGAAGGACTGATCTTGCCGTCGGACACGCTTTCCCGGACGCGAGAGATCCTCGCCGATCTCATCGCCTTCCCCACCGTCTCGGCGGACAGCAATCTCGCCCTGATCGACTACGCGGCGGGTCGCCTGCGACAAGCAGGAGCCACCTGCATGGTCACGCGCGACCCGAGCGGGACGAAGGCGAACCTGTTCGCCACGCTCGGTCCCCGGGCGGATGGCGGCATCGTCCTTTCCGGGCATGCCGACGTGGTGCCCGTCGAGGGGCAGGACTGGGCGACCGATCCGTTTCGCATGGTCGAGCGGGACGGGAGGCTCTACGGGCGCGGCGCCTGCGACATGAAGGGCTTTATCGCGGCCTGCCTCGCCGTCGCCCCCGAATTCGACGGTACGGCGTTGCGCCGGCCACTGCACTTCGCCTTCACCTATGACGAGGAGGTGGGTTGCCTTGGCGCGCGCGCCCTGGTGCAGGAACTGGCGCGGTCCGGCATCCGCCCGTCGGTTGCAATTATCGGCGAGCCGACGGAAATGCGCGTCATCGAGGGGCACAAGGGCTGCTATGAGTACACGACCGAGTTCGTGGGGCTGGAGGGGCACGGGTCGCAGCCGGAACTGGGCGTGAATGCCGTCGAATATGCCGTGCGCTACGTGTCGCGGCTGCTGGAAATCCGCGAAGGAATGAAGGATCGTGCGCCTGCCGACAGTCGGTTCGTGCCGCCGTGGACGACCCTGCAGGTGGGTTGCTTCAACGGCGGCGCGGCGCGCAACGTCATCGCCGGCCACTGCGCCGTCGAGTGGGAGTTCAGGCCGGTGCAGGCGCCCGACGTAGATTTCATTAAGACCGCGATGGCGCGGCACGAAGAGGAGCTGCGGCGGGAGATGAAGTCGATTTCGCCAGGCGCCGACATCGTCACCCACACGATCGGTGAGGTCGAGGGCCTCGCCGTCGTCGAGCAGTCGGAAGCCCGCGATATCGTCAACGAACTGACGGGCGCCAACCACGCCGACGTCGTCGCCTTCGGCACCGAGGCCGGGCTCTTCCAGCAGGCCGGCGTGTCCGCCGTCATCTGTGGCCCCGGATCGATCGCGCAGGCGCACAAGCCCGACGAATATGTCGAGATCGGCCAGCTCGCGTCCTGCATCTCCATGCTGGACGGCCTGCGCCGGAAGCTGACGGCATGACGCGGGACGCCGGCCATGAGGACGCCCCCGCAGCCAGGCCGGCTTTCGACGAGGGCGCGCGCGAGCGGTTCGACCGCATCTACCGTGCGCTGCGCACCCGCATCTGCCTGCTCGACCATCCTCCCGGCGAGCGCCTGCGGGAGGAGGATCTCGCCGAGGAGTTCGGCGTCAGCCGCACGCCGATACGCCGCGTCCTGGTGAAGCTCGAGGCCGAAGGGCTGCTGCGCTCGATGCACGGCGTCGGCACGATCGTCACGGACATCGAGGTCGGCGAACTGGAGCAGGTCTATCAGCTCCGCGTCGAGCTGGCCGAACTGATCGGCAAGCTTTCGCCGGTGCAACCGGGGGAGGCGAAGAGGGCCGAGTTCCGCATGCTGCTCGCGCGCTGCGAGAACCTCATCTCGAACCCGGACGCCCGCGAGTTCGCGCGCATCAACATGGAGTTCTTCCACCTCCTGAACTCGCTCACCGGCAACGAGCCGCTGCGCGAGATCAGCGAACGGCTCTACTACCAGACCACGCGCATCTGGCTGAAGACGGCGTCCCGCCTCGGGCACTACCAGGAGATGCTGAAGGACGAAATCCTGATCTTCCACCGCGAGGTCTCGGACATCGTCGCCGCCGTCGAAATCGGCGACCTCGAGGCTGTCGGTCACATCCGCCGCTCGCACATCTCGATGAGTTTCCAGCGCCTGCGCATCGGAGCGCACCGCGCGCTTGCCGGTCACGATGCAAGCGAAAAGCCTTCCGCCGTTAGCGGCGGGCCGGGGCCCCGCTGACGGCGGCGCTTCAGGCGTGCAGCGCGAGGCCGAGCGCCTTCATGCAGGCTTCCTGGAAGCTCTCGCCGAGCGTCGGATGGGCGTGCACGGTTCCCGCGACGTCCTCGAGCCTGGCGCCCATCTCGATCGCCAGCGAAAAGGCGGCGGCAAGCTCGGAGACGCCCGTCCCCACCGCCTGAATGCCGAGCACGACGTGGTTGTCCGCGCGCGCCACCACGCGCACGAAGCCCATGTCACTCCCCAGCGTCATCGCGCGCCCGCTGGCGCTGAAGGGAAACTGGCCGATCTTGAGCGCTTGGCCTGCCGACCGGGCGGCTTCGGGCGACAGCCCGGCCGAGACGATCTCGGGATCCGTGAAACAGATGGCCGGGATGCATCGCTTGTCCCAGGCGCGGCTATGGCCCGCCACAATCTCGGCGACCATCTCGCCCTGAGCCATCGCCCGATGCGCGAGCATGGGCTCGCCGGTCACGTCGCCGATGGCGTAGACACCCTGCATGGAGGTCCGGCACTGGTCGTCGATGCGGATGAAGTGGCCGTCCATGTCGAGCACCAGTTCGTCCCGACCCCAGCCGTCGATCACCGGGCGGCGCCCGACCGTCACCAGGACCTTGTCGGCGGCGATGCGGGCTTCGGCGCCATCCGCCCTTTCGACGAGCAACGTTCCCGGCCCGGAAGCCAGGCCCCGCGCCTTTGTCGACGTGAGGATCTCTACGCCGAGTTCGGCCAGTCGGCGCGCAATCGGACGGGTCAGGTCGGCGTCATAGTGCGGCAGGATGCGTTCGGCCGCCTCGACGACGGTCACGCGGGCGCCCATCTTGGCAAATGCCGTCCCGAGTTCGAGGCCGATATAGCCGCCGCCAACCACCGCAAGCGTCGCAGGCACGCTGGTCATCGCGAGCGCCTCGGTCGAGCCGATGACGTTTCCGCCAAACGGCAGCGACGGCAGCTCGACCGGGGTCGAGCCCGTTGCGATCACGACATGTCGCGCGCGGATCAGCTGCCGGCCGGTCTCCGTCGCCACCTCGACCGTCTTTCCGTCGCGAAATGCCGCGCTGCCGGCCACCATCTTGACGCCGGCCTTCTTCAGGAGACCGGCAACGCCGTTGCTGAGCCGGCCGACGATGCCGTCCTTCCAGGCCATGGTGCGCACAAGGTCGATCCTCGGGTCGGCTACCGATACGCCGACGTGGTTCTTGCCGCTCGCCATCGCGGTTGCCGCCGAAAACTCCTCGGCAGCGTGGATCAGCGCCTTGGAGGGGATGCAGCCGATGTTGAGGCAGGTGCCGCCGGGCCTGGCCATATCGACGATCACGGTGTCGAGGCCGAGCTGTCCGGCGCGGATCGCGCAGACGTAGCCACCAGGCCCGGCGCCGATGACCAGCAGGTTGCAGGCGATCTCCTTCACGGACCTAGTCCTCCACAAAGATCATCGCCGGGGTCTCCAGGAGCGTCTTGATGCGCTGGATGAATACCGCGGCGTCCCAGCCGTCGATGACGCGGTGGTCGAAGCTCGAGGACAGGTTCATCATCCGGCGCGGGATGAACTGCGCCCCATCCCAGACCGGCCGGACCGCGATCTTGTTGACCCCGACGACCGCCACCTCGGGGTGGTTGATGACAGGCGTGGTCACGATCCCGCCGAGTGCGCCGAGCGAGGAAATGGTGATGGTCGACCCGGACAGCTCATCGCGCGTGGCGGTGCCGGCCCGCGCCGCCTCGGCCACCCGGGCGAGTTCCTCGGCGCAGGACCAGAGATCGCGCGCCTCCGCGTGACGCACCACGGGTACCACCAGCCCGGCCGGCGTCTGCGTGGCGATGCCGATGTGAACGCCGCCGTGCCGGTGGATGATCCCGGCCTCGTCGTCGTAGAGCGCATTGATTGGCGGTTGCTCTGCGATCGCCTTGACCATGGCGCGCATCAGGAACGGCAGCAGCGTAAGCTTTGGCTGGTCCGGCCGCTTGCCCTTGTTGAGTGCCGCGCGCAGGTCCTCGACGGCGCCGACGTCGACCTCTTCGACATAGGTGATGTGCGGGATTCGCGACTTGGCGCGCGCCATCTTCTCCGCGATCCGGCGGCGCAGCCCGACGACCTTCACGTCCTCGACGGCGTCGTTGCGCTGCAGCCGGGCGGCGCGTGCTGATTGCGGGCCGTGGGCGACGAACGCGTCGAGGTCTTCGTGAGTAATCCGGCCGGCCGGCCCGCTGCCCGGCACCTGGCGCAGGTCGATGCCGGCCTCGCGGGCGCGCAGGCGCACGGCCGGCGACGCCAGCGGCTTTTCACCGGCATGCCGCCGGCCAATCGCGACCGGCTTTCGCGCCTTCGCCGTCGGCGAAGTCTCGCTTGCCTGCAGCGCGGGCGCCATCGGAGGCGGCGCGGCGGGGATCACGGCGCCTTCCGGGGCCGCTTCGGCTTTCTCGGGCTCGGCCTCCGGCGTCGCCCCGCCGCCATCGACCTTCAACCGGATCAGCGGCGCGCCGACGGCGAGCGTCTCGCCGACCTCGGCGCCCAGCCATGCCACCTCGCCATCGACGGGGGAGGGGATTTCGACCGTCGCCTTGTCGGTCATGACTGCCGCCAGCACCGCGTCCTCGCGCACCAGGTCGCCGACCTTGACGTGCCACTCCACCAGTTCGGCTTCCGCCACGCCTTCTCCGACGTCGGGAAGGTTGATGGTGTGCTCAGCCATCTCAGGCCTCCATCACGTCGCGCAGAGCCTGTCCGACCCGTGCAGGGCCGGGGAAGTAGTCCCATTCCTGCGCATGCGGGTAGGGCGTATCCCAGCCGGTCACCCGGGCGATCGGCGCCTCGAGCTGGTAGAAGCAATGTTGCTGGACCAGCGCCGCAAGCTCTGCACCGAAGCCCGATGTCAGCGTCGCCTCGTGGACGATCACGCAGCGGCCGGTCCGGCTGACCGAGGCGACGATGGCGTCCAGGTCGAGCGGCAGGAGGGTGCGCAAGTCGATGATCTCGGCGTCGATCCCGGTCTCCTCGGCTGCCGCCTCCGCCACATAGACCATGGTCCCGTAGGCCAGGATGGTGGCGTCCGACCCGTGCCGGCGGATTTCCGCCTGGCCGAGGGGCGTCGCATAGTGGCCGTCCGGCACCTCGCCGAGGCTGTGCCTCGACCAGGGCGTCACCGGACGCTCGTGGTGGCCGTCGAAGGGGCCGTTGTAGAGCCGCTTGGGCTCGAGGAAGATGACGGGATCTGGATCCTCGATCGCCGCGATCAGCAGTCCCTTGGCGTCGCGCGGGTTGGAGGGGACGACCACCTTCAGCCCGGAGACGTGGGTGAACAGCGCTTCAGGGCTCTGGCTGTGCGTCTGGCCGCCGAAGATGCCGCCGCCTGTGGGCATGCGGATGACGATCGGGCAGGTGAATTCGCCGTTCGAGCGGTAGCGCAGCCTGGCGGCTTCCGAGACGATCTGGTCGTAGGCGGGATAGACGTAGTCGGCGAACTGGACCTCGACGCAGGGGCGCAGGCCGTAGGCCGCCATGCCGATCGCCGCGCCGACGATGCCGAGTTCCGAGATCGGCGTGTCGAAGCAGCGACTGCTTCCGTACTTCTGCTGCAGGCCTTGCGTGCAGCGGAACACGCCGCCGAAATAGCCGACGTCCTCGCCGAAGACGACGACATTGTCGTCGCGCCCCATGGCGACGTCCATGGCGCTGCGGATCGCCTCGATCATGGTCATGCGCGACATGCTAGACCCCCGCCTGCTGGCGCTGGCGCCTGAGATGCGGCGGCATCGTCTCGTAGACGCCTTCGAACATGTCGCGGGTGGAGGGTTTGCCGCCGGCATGCAGGGTGCCGTGCTTCTCCGCCTCCTTCTGCGCCGCCAGAACCGTGTCCATCACTTCGGCTTCGGCCTGCTTGTGGCGTTCCTCGGTCCACAGGCCGCGCCTGATCAGGTGGTTCTTCAGCCGGATCACCGGATCGCCGAGCGGCCAGGCGTCCGATTCGGTCTTCGGCCGGTAGGCGGAAGGATCGTCGGACGTCGAGTGCGCGCCGACCCTGTAGGTGACGTATTCGACCAGCGTCGGCCCGAGGTTGCGGCGGGCCCTTTCCACCGCCCACTTCGCGACGGCGTGCACGGCCAG
This sequence comes from Mesorhizobium marinum, assembly GCF_040813675.1. Taxonomy (NCBI): domain Bacteria; kingdom Pseudomonadati; phylum Pseudomonadota; class Alphaproteobacteria; order Hyphomicrobiales; family Phyllobacteriaceae; genus Mesorhizobium; species Mesorhizobium marinum. The sequence goes on from NZ_JBFOCI010000001.1 coordinate 415,727, forward strand.
GTAGTCGTTGCCGTCGACCCTCAGCGCCGGAATGCCGAAACCCAGGCCGCGTGCCGCGAAGGTTCCCGAACCGCCGCGCGCGATCCCCTGGAAGGTCGAGATGGCCCACTGGTTGTTGACGATGTTGAGCACGACCGGCGCGCGGTAGGTCGAGGCGAACACCAGCGCGGCGTGGAAATCGCTTTCTGCGGTCGCGCCGTCGCCGACCCAGCCGACGGCGATCCTGGTGTCGTTCCTGATCGCCGACGCCATCGCCCAGCCGACCGCCTGGATGAACTGGGTCGTCAGGTTGCCCGAAATCGAGAAGAAGCCGTGCGCCTTCGAGGCGTACATGACGGGCAGTTGACGCCCCTTCAGCGGGTCGGCCTCGTTCGAGTAGATCTGGTTCATCATGTCGACCATCGGGTAGCCGCCGGCGATAAGCAGGCCGGCCTGCCGGTAGGTCGGGAAATTCATGTCGCCAGGCGCGAGCGCGCGGCGGAACGCGCAACTCACGGCCTCCTCGCCCATGTGCTGCATGTAGAACGACGTCTTGCCCTGCCGCTGCGCCATCAGCATGCGCGCGTCGAAGGCGCGCAGCGTCATCATGTGCCGCAGCCCCTGCGCCAAATCCTCGTCGGTCAGAGTTCCCGCCCATTCGCCAACGGCCTCGCCTTCGCGGTTGAGCACGCGGATGATGGAATAGGCGAGGTCGCGGATGTCCTTCGGGTCGACGTCGACGGGAGGGCGCGGCACCGAACCGGCCTTGGGGATGGTTACGTTCGAGAAGTCCGGGTTTCCGCCCGGACGAACCTCCGGTTCGGGAACGTGGAACCTGAGGACAGTGTCGCCTCCCGCCATCGCTCATTCCTCCTTCCGGCACGCCGCGATCGCAATGCGGGCAGCCGGCAGTCACCAGATGCGTGATCGAACCTTACTACGAGCGCCTTCCTGCTGCGAGCGTCCGGGGTCGCGCTGTTCGCCAGAGGCAGGTCGTCTGTCGCCTGGCTGTGACAAACTGACGCGCCCTGTCGCCGGAATGCCGCCGGAGTGCGACGGTCGTGACGCCGATCCCTATCCGGCAAATCATTCTTTTGGCTGCCGGATTTTCCTCGAACACCTTCCGTAGGGGCAATTGCGCGGTCGCGAGGTCACCGGTCGGGTCTCGCCTAATGCTCGCCGGGCGGGCGGCGCATCTGGAAAGTCGAGCCCGAAGCAAGCTATGGTGACGCCGTCACGGGAGAGAAGAAACAGAACCAGCTCTCCTGGATGCCGGGGAGGAACGCGGCATGGCCATCGTGCTTGTACTCGTTCTCGTCGTCGTGGGCTCCGTGCTCTTTCACGTTGTCAGCCCATGGTGGTGGACGCCTATTGCGTCCAACTGGGACTACATCGACCACACGCTCGTCATCACGTTCTGGATCACCGGCGTCGTGTTCGCCGCGGTCGTGCTGTTCATGGCCTATTGCGTCTTCCGCTTCCGCCACAAGGAAGGGGTCAAGGCTCACTACGAACCCGAAAGCAAGAAGCTGGAGACGTGGCTGACCGTCGTCACCGCGATCGGCGTCGCCGCGATGCTCGCTCCCGGCCTCTATGTGTGGGCCAAGTTCGTGACCGTGCCCGACGACGCGACCGACGTCGAGGTGGTCGCCCAGCAGTGGCAATGGAGTTTTCGCCTGCCCGGCGCCGATGGAAAGCTCGGCACTTCCGACAGCCGGCTCATCGGCGGCGACAACCCGCTGGGGGTGAAGCCGGACGACCCCAACGGACAGGACGACGTCATCGTCGAGGCGGCCGATCTCCACCTCCCGGTCGGAAAACCGGTCAAGATGCTGCTTCGCTCGATCGACGTGCTGCACGACTTCTATGTGCCTGAATTCCGCGCCAAGATGGACATGGTGCCGGGCTCGGTCACCTATTTCTGGTTCACGCCGACGCGGACCGGCACGTTCGAGGTGCTTTGCGCGGAACTCTGCGGCACCGGGCACGGCTTCATGCGCGGCATCGTCATGATCGACACTGCCGAAGAATACCAGGCCTGGCTTCAGGAGCAGTCGACATTCGCACAGCTGTCGGTGCCCGAGCAGGTCGGTCTGGCCGATATCGAGCAATGAGACGGGAGGCGGCATAGCAGAGCATTTGACATGACGGGGTCCGGGCCGCCTCTGGCCCCGCCGGAAATCTGGAGGTGACGTGATGGTCGATATCACGCCTCGCGCGGTCGATGCGATCTCGCCCGCGGAAGTCCCGGATGTCGAGCTCTACCACCCGCACAGCTGGTGGACGACCTATGTCTTCTCGCAGGACGCAAAGGTCATCGCCATCCAGTATGCCGGTACGGCGATCGCCATCGGGCTGGTGGCGCTCGTGCTGTCCTGGCTGATGCGGCTTCAGCTCGGCTTTCCCGGCACCTTCGATTTCATCACGCCCGAGGCCTACTACCAGTTCGTCACCATGCACGGCATGATCATGGTGGTCTACCTGCTGACGGCGCTGTTCCTGGGCGGCTTCGGCAACTACCTGATCCCGCTGATGGTGGGGGCCCGCGACATGGTGTTCCCCTATGTGAACATGTTGAGCTACTGGATCTACCTGCTCGCCGTGCTGGTGCTGGTAGCGAGCTTCTTCGCGCCCGGCGGACCGACCGGCGCCGGCTGGACCCTCTATCCGCCGCAGGCCATCCTCGGCGGCACGCCGGGCGGCCAGCAGGCCGGCATCGTGCTCATGCTGGTGTCGTTGATCCTTTTCATCATCGGCTTCACCATGGGCGGCCTGAACTACGTGGTGACGGTGCTGCAGGGCCGCGCGCGCGGCATGACGCTGATGCGCATGCCGCTGACGGTGTGGGGCATCTTCACGGCGACGGTGATGGCCCTGCTCGCCTTCCCGGCGCTGTTCGTGGCCTCCGTCATGATGCTCTTCGACCGCTTGCTCGGGACCAGCTTCTTCATGCCGGCGCTGGTCGAGATGGGCGAGCAGCTGAGCTACGGAGGCGGTAGCCCGCTCCTGTTCCAGCACCTTTTCTGGTTCTTCGGGCACCCCGAGGTCTACATCGTCGCGCTGCCGGCCTTCGGCATCGTCTCCGACCTGATCAGCACGCATGCCCGCAAGAACATCTTTGGCTATCGCATGATGGTCTGGGCGATCGTCGGCATCGGCGCGCTCTCGTTCATCGTCTGGGCGCACCACATGTATGTCAGCGGCATGCATCCCTATTTCGGCTTCTTCTTCGCCACGACGACGCTGATCATCGCCGTGCCGACCGCCATCAAGGTCTACAACTGGGTGCTGACGCTCTGGCGCGGCGACATCCACCTGACCCTGCCGATGCTGTTCGCGCTGGCCTTCATCGTCACCTTCGTGAACGGCGGCCTGACGGGGCTCTTCCTCGGCAACGTGGTGGTCGACGTGCCGCTCTCCGACACCATGTTCGTGGTGGCGCACTTCCACATGGTGATGGGCGTGGCGCCCATCATGGTCGTGTTCGGCGCGATCTATCACTGGTACCCGAAAATCACCGGGCGGATGCTCAACGAGGCGATGGGGCAGTTCCATTTCTGGGTCACGTTCGTCGGAGCCTACCTGATCTTCTTCCCGATGCACTATGTCGGGCTGGTCGGCGTTCCCCGGCGCTATCCCGAACTCGGCGAGACGGCCTTCATTCCCGACTCCGTGCACACGCTCAACGCCTTCATCAGCGTGGCCGCGTTTGTCGTCGGCTTCGCCCAGCTGGTCTTTCTCTTCAACCTGTTCTGGAGCCTGCGTCACGGCAGGGAGGCCGGCGGAAACCCGTGGCGGGCGACGAGCCTCGAATGGCAGACGCCGACGACGCCGCCTCCGCACGGCAACTGGGGCAAGCACCTGCCGGTCGTCTATCGCTGGGCCTATGACTACAGCGTGCCCGGGGCGCCGGAAGACTTCATCGCGCAGAACGATCCCGGCCCGATGCGTGCGGCGGCGCAGCCATGAGCGTCATCCTCGTCTTCCTGCTGGTGATTGCCGGCGTGGCGGCGTGGTGGCTCAGCAACCAGCGCATCATGTCGAAACCCTGGCTCGAGCAGGGCACGCTTGATGCGCTTGATGCCGCCGGAGCGCCCGGCATGCCGACGGCCAAGATCGGGCTCGGGGTGTTCCTGGCGGTGGTCGGCTGCCTGTTCGCGCTCTTTGCCAGCGCCTACTTCATGCGCATGGAGCTGTCGGACTGGCAGTCCCTGCCGGTGCCGCGCGTGCTGTGGGTCAATACGGGCATCCTTGTCCTGAGTTCCGTCGCGCTCCACGTCGCGCTTCTGGCCGTCCGCAAGGATCAGATCGAAACCACCCGGCTTGCTCTGGCGACAGGCGGCCTTACCGCTCTGGCGTTCCTGGCGGGGCAACTGATCGCCTGGCGCGAGCTCTCCGCCGAGGGATACGGGCTCGACACGAATCCGGCGAACAGCTTCTTCTACCTGCTCACGGCGGTGCACGGGCTGCATATCGTCGGCGGCCTGGTCGCGCTCGGTCGCACGACCGTCCGGGCATGGGCTGTCGGGCCGCGCGACCGGCTGCGCCTCAGCGTCGAACTCTGCGCCATGTACTGGCATTTCCTGCTCTTCGTCTGGCTGGCGGTCCTCGTCCTACTGGCCGGATGGGCGGGCGACTTCATCACCATCTGCCGCCAGCTGCTGACCTGAGGGAGGACGCGAATGGCCGACACCACCTTGACGCACTCCGGCCATGGTCACGGCGGCGGGCTGAGCGGCATCGCTGCCGACCTCTCGTCCGACCAGCGGGCGTTCAAGAACGTACCCTGGGGGAAGGCCATGATGTGGATCTTCCTGCTCAGCGACACCTTCGTGTTCGGCTGCTTCCTGCTGTCCTACATGACGGCGCGCATGTCGACGACCGTGCCCTGGCCCAATCCGAGCGAGGTGTTCGCGCTGCATATCGGTGGCCAGAACGTGCCGCTTATCCTGATCGCCATCATGACCTTCGTGCTGATCTCGTCGAGCGGCACGATGGCGATGGCGGTGATGCAGGGCTACAGGCGCAACCGCAAGGCGGCGGCAGCGCTGATGCTGGTGACGGCGGTGCTCGGCGCGACCTTCGTCGGCATGCAGGCGTTCGAATGGACCAAGCTGATCAGCGAGGGCGTGCGGCCCTGGGGCAATCCCTGGGGCGCGGCGCAGTTCGGCTCATCCTTCTTCATGATCACAGGCTTCCACGGCACCCACGTCACCTTCGGCGTGATCTTCCTGGTCATCCTCGCCCGAAAGGTTTGGCGCGGCGACTACGACACGGGGCGGCGGGGGTTCTTCACGAGCCGCAAGGGCAACTACGAAAGCGTCGAGATCATGGGCCTCTACTGGCACTTCGTCGATCTCGTCTGGGTGTTCATCTTCGCATTCTTCTACCTGTGGTGAGGACCGACATGGCTGAAGCAAGCACGCACGGAATGGCTCACGCGGAGGCACATGACGCGGCGGCCGTCGCCGCCGATGCCCACCAGGAGCATCCGATCAAGCTCTACCTCGTCGTCTGGGGCTGGCTCTTCATCCTCAGCGCCGGCTCCTACATGGTCGACTACCTGCACGTGCAGGGCTATCTCCGGTGGTCGCTGATCCTGATCTTCATGATGCTGAAGGCCGGCCTGATCGTCGCGGTGTTCATGCACATGGCCTGGGAGCGGCTGGCGCTGGTCTATGCCATCCTCGTCCCGCCGATCGCCGTGCTCGTGTTCGTCTGGATCATGGCCATCGAATCCGAACACACGCTCTGGACGCGGCTGACCTTCTTCGGGCTGAACCCGTGACTGCGATCTATCATGGCCGGCCGAAGGCCTGCCCCGCGACGGGGCAGGCGCAACTGCTGCGCGATGTCGGTCAGGCCTGCCCGACCGGCTCGACGAGCTTCCTGTAGAGATGCCACGTGGCATGGCCGAACACCGGAAGCACGACGGCGAGACCGGCGAAGAGCGGCAGCGAGCCGAGCATCAGGCCGACCGTCACCATGATGCCCCAGACGACCATGGGGATGGGATTGGTCAGGAAAGCGCGTACCGACGCATGGACCGCCTCGTAGGCGCCGACGTCGCGGTCGAGCAGCAACGGAAACGCGATGACCGTGGTGCACAACACCAGGAGCGCGAAGACGAAGCCGATGGCATGGCCGACGATGATCAGCGTCCAGCCGCGTTCGGTCGAATAGATCTCGTGGATGAAGGCGCTGACGGATTCCGGCGGTATGCGGCCGAACAGATTTTCATAGAAGGCCTGCGCGGTCAGAAGCCATGCGAGGAAGATCACGAAAAGCATGCCCCCGACCGCTGCTATCGACGGCAGCGCCGGCGACTTGCGGACATCGAAGGCGTGCCGCCAGGAGGTGTCCATGCCGAGTTCCCGCCGGCGGCTGATTTCATAGAGGCCGATGGCTGCGAACGGGCCGATCAGGGCAAAGCCGGAAACCAGCGGGAACATCAGGGGAAGCGCATTGTTGCCGGACGTCCAGGCGGCGAGGAATACGCCGACGATGGGGTAGATCAGGCACAGAAAGACGAGGTGGGACGGCTTCACCATGAAATCGTCGATGCCTTGTCGCAGGGCATCGAAAAGGTCGGAAACGCTGATCTTGCGGACGCGGATATGTTCCTGCGCCTCGTTTGCTCCTGCGATGACATGAAAAGTCGCCATGACCGTTCCTCCGAGGACCGTGTTCGGCCGAAGTCGCGGTTCGCGGTGCCATGTTCATCGACGAGGGTCAGCGAGCCTGCGACCAAACACCGCAGGCAGAATACTCCCTTGCCGGAGAATTTCCACCTCGGATTTGCCGTGGAGACGAACGTCTCGGGGCAGCCGTACTGGTGCGCGGATCCCAGCTTGGCTAAGCTCTGGACAGGAGGCGCGTCACCGGGAGGAGGACGCTTTGCCGTCCTTGATCGGGCGCGGCGCCTCGAAGCCCGACGCCGATCCGGGATCAGGATAAAGTGAGGTGTCTTTCGCCGCCTGGAGCGGCGGTTCCCGCCGGGCAAGCGGCGGGAAAAGATTGTTCTGCAATGGGCAATCGATGGCCTTTTGGCCGGGTTTGCCCGCATCGGAGGAGACGTTGCATGAAACCGATTGCACTGTTGGCGTTCGCCGCTCTTCTGTTCCCTATCGCCGCCCACGCGGACGGCGATGCCGTCGCCGGCAAGAAGGTCTTCAACAAATGCATGGCGTGCCACGACGCCAAGACCGACAAGAACAAGGTCGGCCCGTCGCTGCTTGGCGTTGTCGGGCGGACGGCCGGAACGTACGAAAGCTACCTCGGCAAGTACTCCAACAACATGAAGGAGGCCGGCGCCGGCGGTCTTGTCTGGGATGAGGCCAACCTCTCGGCCTATCTCAAGCACCCGAAGGAGATCGTTCCCAATGGCAAGATGGCGTTCCCGGGGCTCAACTCGGACGAGGATATCGCCAACGTCATCGCCTATCTGAAGGCCGACCCGAAGCCTTGAGCGGAATTTCCTGCAGGCTTGGCTAAGGTGCCTTTCGGACAAGGCGCCTTGCCTGGGCCAAAACCTCAGGCGAGGCCGATCGCGTGCCGGGTCAGCGCGTCGAGTAGCAAGGCGGCGAAAATCGCGAAGAGATAGAGGATCGAGTAGGCGAACAGCGCCTTTGCCGGCCGCCTGTCCTCGCTCTCGAAGGCCAGTACTTTCCAGGCGTGCCAGATGAAACCCGCGCCGAGGATCGCCGAGGCGGCTCCATAGAGGCCGCCGGCGAAGCCCATTGCCCATGGCAGCACGGCAGTCGGCGCAAGCAGCAGCGAATAGACGAAGATCTGCCGCCGCGTCGCCGCCTCGCCGGCGACGTTGGGCAGCATGGGAATGCCGGCCCTGGCGTAGTCGCCCACCTTGAAGAGGGCGAGCGCCCAGAAATGCGGCGGCGTCCACAAGAAGATGATGAGGAACAGGACGAGGCCCTCGATGCCCACGCTTCCGGTCGCGGCCGCCCAGCCGATGACCGGCGGCAGCGCGCCCGCCGCGCCGCCGATGACGATGTTTTGCGGCGTCGAGCGCTTCAGCCACATCGTGTAGACGACGACGTAGAAGAAGATGGTGAAGGCGAGCAGCAGGGCGGGCAGCCAGCCCGCCAGAATCTCGAGCATCATCACCGACACGGTCGCCAGCAGGAGCCCGAAATTGAGGGCGTCGGCCGGCGCCACCCGGCCGGCCGGGATCGGCCGCTGCGCGGTGCGCGACATCGCCGCGTCGATGTCCATGTCGTACCACATGTTGAGGACGCCGGCGGCCCCCGCGCCGAGCGCGATCGCGGCGGTCGCCGCCAGCGCGAATGCCGGATTGACGGGCGCTGGAGCGCAGAGCATGCCGACGAAGGCGGTGAAGACGGCCAGCGCCATGACGCGCGGCTTCATGAGCGCAAGGAAATCCACGGCCATCGCTGCAGGAAGGCCGTCGCCTGTGCTGACGATGCGAGTTCTCCACGGCATGCGGCTGCAGCCTAGCCAGCAAGGCGATCTTTGGCAACGCGGCGTTGCCCTCGCCGTTTCGCTCGGCCTATGCTGCGGCCGCTCGTCGAACCGGCTGCCGGGACGGCTCGGGCATCCTGCAGGTGATCGAGAATTTCTCCCCCATGAATGATATCTATGAATCGTACGACGCCGTCGGGCTGGCCGAACTCGTGTCGCGGCGCGAGACCACGCCATCGGAACTGCTCGACGAGGCGCTGAAGCGCGTCGAGGCGCTCAATCCCGCGATCAATGCCGTGACCATGATGCAGGAAGGCGTCGCCCGGCGGCTGATCGAGGAAGGCCTGCCGGACGGCCCGCTGCGGGGCGTGCCGTTCCTGCTCAAGGACCTTGGGGCAGAGGCAATCGATTTCCCGACCAACAGCGGCTCCAGGCTCTTCGCCGGCACGCGCTATGCCCGCGACTCGACCATCTATGCGCGGCTGAAGGCGGCCGGCCTTGTCACCTTCGGGCGCACGACGTCGCCGGAAGGCGGCATAGGCCCGACCACCGAGGCTGCCGTCTACGGCGGTCCGACCCGCAACCCGTGGAATCTCGGGCGCACGCCGGGCGGTTCGTCGGGCGGCGCCGGCGCCGCCGTCTCGGCGGGCATCGTCCCGGCTGCGCACGGGTCGGACGGCGGCGGCTCGGTGCGGATCCCGGCCTCGTCCTGCGGCCTGTTCGGCTTCAAGCCGACCCGCGCCAGGCTGCCCGACGGCCCCTATGTCGGCGAGGGTTGGGCCGGCATGGCGATCGACGGCTTCCTGACGCGCTCGGTTCGCGACACCGCTGTCCTGCTCGACGCGACGCACGGTTCCGACCTCGGCGCCCCCTATGCCGCGCCGCCGCTGAAGGCCAGTTTTGCGGACGCGCTGAACCAGCGTGGACGCCGGCTCAGGGTGGCGTTCTCGACCACCAGCCTCACCGGGCAGCCCATCGATCCTGAATGCCGGGCCGCCGTGATCGCTGCGGCCAAGCTGCTGGAGGATCTCGGCCACCACGTGGAGGAGGCCCTTCCGCAGGCGGACACCCCCGGCATGATGGCGGCCTGGACCAGGATCGTCGCCTGCGGCACCGCGCTGGCCGTGGATGCGACCGTGGCCAAACGCGGCCGTCCGCTGGCGGACGGCGAGATCGAAGGCATTTCGCGCGGCGCAATCGCCTTTGCGCGCACGCTGAGCGGCGCCGATTACCTGGAGGCGGTCGGCAAGATACATGCCTACGGCCGGGAAATGGCCGCCTTCTTCCAGGACCGCGACGTCCTGCTCACCGCGACGCTCGCCGAACCTCCCGCGATGATCGGCCGTTTCGACCATCGCCCGGAGGACTATGTCGACTATCGCATGGGTCCGGGGCGCGTGTTCGACTACTCGCCCTTCGCCGCCGCCTTCAACGCGTCGGGGCAGCCGGCTGCGTCGCTGCCGCTGCACTGGACGACCGACGGGCTTCCGGTCGGCGTCCAGCTGGCGGTGGCTTTCGGCGAGGACGAACTGCTGATGGGGCTTTGCGCCCGCATCGAGGAGGCTGCGCCCTGGTTCGCAAGGCGGCCGCCCTTGCGCTACGTGGCTCCGCGTTCGTAGGTGATCCTGCCGTCGCAGATCGTGGCGGCGACCTTCAGCGTGTCGACGTCACCCGGCGGGGTCGACTCGATATCGCCCGACAGAACCACCACGTCGGCCATTGCGCCCGGCTTCAGGATGCCCTTGCGCGTCTCCTGGAACTCGCTGAAGGCGCCGTCGATTGTGAAGCCGGCCAGCGAATCCATCAGCGACTGCCGTTCGTCCGGGTCGCCTTCGAAAGCCGGCTGGCGGACCAGTGCAGTCCTGATGCCGAGCAGCGGGTCGAGTGGCGCGACCGGCCAGTCGCTGGAGAAGGCAAGCCGCGCGCCCGACTGCCTGATGGTCCGCCAGGCGTAGCCCGTCTTCATCCGCTCGCGCCCGACCATCGAGAGGATCGGTTCGATCGGGTAGGCGCCCCCCGGGGCGTGCGTCGGCTGCATCGAGGCGATCACGCCGAGCTCGGCGAAGCGGGGCAGGTCCGAGGGCGACAGCATCTCAATGTGTTCGATGCGATGGCGGCTGTCGCGCGGCCCGTTTGAGCGCCGCGCCGCCTGGTAGCCGTTCAGCGTCCGGTTGACGGCGGCGTCGCCGATCGCATGCACGGCGATCTGCAGGCCGAGCCGGTCGCATTCGATGCTGATCGCGTCGAACTCGTCCTGTTCGAAGTATGAGAAGCCGCTCACGCCGGGCGTCCCGTTGTAGTCCTCGAACATGTCGGCGGTGGTCGATTCGATCACGCCGTCCATGAACATCTTCACGAAGTCGGCGGTCAGCCGGTCCGACCGCCAGCGCCGACGCATCTCCACCGCCTTGTCGAGTTCGGAAAGCGCCATCCCCGGCAGCATGCGGAAGGGGACGCGTCCGCGCACGATGAGACCTTCGGAGCGGTCGATCTCCTCCAGCAGCTCGAGCTGGTAGAAGTTGCCGTCCATGTTGTGGAAGCTCGTGACGCCGAGCGAGGCGCAATAGGCGAGCCCCTGCTTGATGATGCCGATGTCGGCGGCCCGCTGCGCGGCGTTCGGCGGCGACTTCGGCTCGTGACCCATCAGGCCCAGCATTTCGCGGCCGCCGGTCGGGGTCAGGTCGGTTATCGGCGCGAACGCCTCGAATTCCCGCAGCTCGCCGGTCGCAAGGCCGTCCGGCCCGACGACGATCTCGCTTCCGGCGGGCGTCTGGCGGCCGTGCAGGATGCCCCCCGCCTCGAGCGCCGCCGTGTTCGCCCACATCGTGTGGTGATCGCCGGCGAAAAGCGCCAGCGGGTAGTCCGGCAGGATCCTGTCGAGCAGCTGGCGAGTGATGGTCTCGCCATCGCCGAACATCTGGTAGGCGGCCTGTTCCGCAACCAGAACGCCCGGGTCGATCTTCTTCACGGCCCGCTCGCGCACCGCCTTGGCGATGGCCTCGAAACCGGTGACGCCTGCAAGCGACAGGCTGCGCAGCTGGGCGCCGCCGGCAAACAGATGGATGTGGCTGTCGATGAAGCCGGGAAGGACGGATGCGCCGGCCGCGTCGATGCGTCGTGTCGACGGAGCGGCGAAGCCGGCCATGTCGCCGCGGCTGCCGACCGCGAGGATGGTACCCCCCGCCAGCGCAATCGCGTCAGCGCGCGGATTGTCCGGGTCCATCGTGAGAATGCTGGCGTTTTCGATGATGACGTCGGCTGTGGCCATGCTTGTTGCTCCCCTGTGCAGACTTCATAGCGATGCACCTTGCCGGAAGCCAAGCCGTCAAATACGCTGTTCGCAAAAGAGAATGCTGACGCTTGGGCACGGCTCCGCTGCAGCACACCAGGGGAGCATGAATGCATCTAGTGCCGGAGCCCCAGCAGGCAGGGGGCGCAAGCGTCGCGATTGAAGCCAGGAGTATCGTCAAGACGTTCGGTCAGGGGCCGACCGCCCTGCGGGCGCTCGACAATGTCTCGGTCGCCATCCGCGAGAACGAGTTCTTCACCCTGCTTGGACCGTCAGGCTGCGGCAAGACGACGCTGCTGAGGCTCATCGCCGGTTTCGAGTATCCCACCGAAGGGGCGATCCTGCTCCACGGCGACGACATCGCCGGGCTGCCGCCGTTCAAGCGCCCGGTGAACACGGTCTTCCAGAGCTACGCGCTGTTTCCGCACCTGACCGTCGCCGAGAACGTCGCCTTCGGTCTGGAAATGCTCGGTCGGCCGAAGGACGAGATCGCCGGGCGGGTGTCGACAATGCTCGACCTCGTCCACCTCAGGGAACTCGGGAACCGGCGGACCGACCAGATTTCCGGCGGCCAGGCGCAGCGCGTGGCGCTCGCGCGCGCGCTCGCGCCGAGCCCCAAGGTGCTGCTCCTGGACGAGCCGCTCTCCGCGCTCGACTACAAGCTGCGCAAGGAGATGCAGATAGAGCTGAAGCGCATGCAGCACGAGACCGGCATCACCTTCGTCTTCGTCACGCACGACCAGGAGGAAGCGCTGACGATGTCGGACCGCATCGCGGTGATGTCGAAGGGCAAGATCCTGCAGATCGGGTCGCCCTGGGACATCTACGACAAGCCGGCCGATCGCTTCGTTGCCGACTTCATCGGCGAGTCGAACTTCCTGGCCGCCACCGTCGTCCGCGCCGACGGCGGCGCGGCGACCGTCAGGCTCGGCTCGGGAAAGGAGATCGTGGCCAGCGTCGCCGAAGGCCATTCGCCTGCGGCGGAGGTGACCGTCGTCGTGCGCCCGGAGCATGCCAGCGCCGTGAAGGGAGGCGGCCAGCTTTCCGGAACCGTCGAGAACGTCGTCTATTTCGGAACGGACACGCATATCCACGTGAAGCTGGACGGCGGAGGCGCCTTCACCGTGCGCCAGCAGAATTCGAGAAGCCAGTCCTGCGGCTTCGACGTAGGGGATCGCGCCGGCATCGAGATTTCCGACGACGCCGCGCAGGTGCTGAGGGACTGACGGTGGCGAGCGCGGCAGAGATCGCCAGGCAGGCGCAACGCGACGAGGTTCGCAGGCGGTGGCTTCTGTCGTCGCCGGCCCTCGTCATCATCTTCGTGGCCGCGATCGGCCCGCTTTTCGTGATGCTCGCCTATTCGTTCATGGTGAAGGGCGACTACGGCGACGTGAAATTCGGGCAGTACTCTCTGGACGGCTGGTTCTCGGTGCTGTTCCAGCGCGACATCTTCGACGACACGTTGGCTTTCGCCGATGCGCACCTGTCGATCTTCTGGCGGTCGCTCAGGCTTTCCTTCATCACCACTGCGGTCACGCTCCTGCTCGGCTTTCCGACCGCCTATTTCATCGCCACGCGTCCCCGCCATACGCGGGAAATCTGGGTCTTCCTGGTCACCATTCCGTTCTGGACCAACCTGCTGATCCGCACCTTCGCGATGCAGCAGGTCATCCGCAACGAGGGCATCCTCAATTCGCTTCTGCGCGCCGCCGGCATCATCGACGAACCCCTGCAGATCATGCACACCGACTGGGCCATCCTGTTCGGCATGGTCTATGTCTATCTGCCGCTGATGGTGCTGCCGCTCTATGCCAGCATGGAAAAGCTGGACTTCCGGCTCGTCGAGGCCGGCTACGACCTTTACGCCGGCCGCTTCAGCGTGCTGCGCCGCGTCATCATCCCGCTCGTGAAGCCCGGCATCGTCGCCGGCTCCATCCTCGTCTTCATCCCGTCGCTCGGGGCCTACGTCATTCCGCGCGTGCTGGGCGGCGGCAAGAACATGATGCTCGGCAACCTGATCGAACTGCAATTCGGGGCCGGCCGCAACTGGCCGCTCGGCGCGGCGCTCTCGATCACGCTGATGGCGCTGGTCATGGTCGCGCTGCTCTTCTATGTCCGCAACGCCTCGCGCTCTGGGGTGCAGCATGGCTAGGCGGCATTTCGACATCAGGGCGCAGACCGGCTTCGGAACGATCGCGCTTTTCACCTTCGCCGCGCTCTATCTGCCGATCGCGACGCTGGTCGCCTATGCCTTCAACGCCAGCGAATCGGTCAGCAACTGGGAGGGGCTGTCGTTGCGCTGGTTCGTTTCGGCGTCGAACAATGTCGCGGTGCAGGACGCAGCCTGGCGTTCTCTGGTCATCGCCGTCTGCGCGGCGACGGTTGCGACGGTCGCCGCCACCATGGCGGCGATCGCCACAACCCGCACACCGCGCTACCGCGGGCTCGGCTTCAAATACGCGTTCATCAACCAGCCGCTGATGGTTCCGGAGATCGTGACGGCCGTCGCGCTGCTGATCGTGTTCTCGCGCATCAAGGTGTGGACGGGCTATTCCGGCCTCGGCTACCTGGTCCTAGCGCACACGGCCTTCTGCATCCCGTTCGCCTACCTGCCGATCCGCGCCCGCCTGGAGAACATGGATCTCACGCTCGAGCGCGCGGCTGCCGATCTCTACGCGACGCCCTGGATGACGTTTCGCAGGGTGACCCTGCCGCTTCTCAGGCCCGGCATCATCGCAGGCTTCATGCTGGCCTTCGTCATCTCGCTCGACGACGTCGTCATCACCGAGTTCGTCAAGTCCGGCGGACAGGACACGTTGCCGACCTACATGCTCGGCCAGTTGCGCCGGACCGTCACGCCCGAGGTGAACGCGATCGCCACCGCCTTCCTGGCGCTGTCGGTGGTGCTCGTCACAGTCTTCTTCTTCATCAACCGCAAAAAGAACTGAAACCAAGGAAGCCAGAGGAGAATGTCATGAACTGGAAATTCGCGGCTGCAACGACGGCCATCTCGATGCTGGCCTTCGTCGGAAGCGCCGCCGCCGAAGGTGAACTCAACATCTACAACTGGGGCGACTACACCAGCCCCGACCTGATCAAGAAGTTCGAGGAAGCGAACAACGTCAAGGTCACCATCACCGACTACGATTCGAACGACACCGCGCTGGCCAAGGTGCGCGCCGGCGGTCACGGCTTCGACATCGTCGTCCCCTCGGCCAACTACGTGCCGATCTGGGTGAAGGAAGGCCTGCTGCTCGAGGCGCGGCCCGACCAGATGGAGAATTTCAAGAACGTCGACGAGCGCTGGGTCAACGTTCCCTGGGACGAAGGCCGCCACTACACCGTTCCGTGGCAGTGGGGCCTGACCGGCATCGGCGTCAACAAGAAGGTCTATGGCGGCGACATCAACACATCGGCGATCTTCCTCGATCCGCCAGCCGAGCTGGTCGGCAAGATCAACGTCGCGCCCGAGATGAACGACGTGCTCTTCGCCACGATCAAGTATTTCGGCGGTGAGTGGTGCACCCAGGACAAGGAACTGCTGAAGAAGGTGCGAGACAAGCTGGTCGAGGCCAAGCCGAAGTGGCTCGCGATGGACTACAGCGTCACCGAGAAGCTCCCGGCCGGCGACTATTCCGCGGTCTACTACTGGAACGGCGCCGTGATGCGCTCGCGCCTTGCCAATCCCGACATCGCCTTCGGCTATCCGAAGGAGGGCTTCCCGTACTTCATGGACAGCGTGGCCATCCTGAAGGACGCGCAGAACGTCGAGAACGCCAAGCTGTTCATGAACTTCATCATGGAGCCGGAAAACGCGGCGCTGATCTCGGCCTTCGCCAAATATGCCAATGGCATCAAGGGCTCGGGCGAGTTCATGCCGGAGGAGATGAAGACGGCTCCGGAACTGGTCGTGCCGGCGGAGTTCGAAAAGGCCGGCGAGTTCCTCGTGACCTGCGCGCCTGAGGTGAGCGAGCTCTACACCCGCATCTGGACCGACGTGAACAAGTGACGGTCAGGCGCGGGCGGTTCGCCGCCCGCGCCGCTTGCGTTCCGGTTGGAGCGCAAGCCACGCTGGTCGCGCCGTTGCGGTTCGCGGGCGCGCCCTGTAGGAGCGTTGCCTCCTGACGGAGGATGAAATGGACCACCCCGGGATCGACATGTTTCTGGCCGCGGCGGCATGCGTCGATGCTGACAGCCGACCGGCTCGTGCGAACGTCGGTTGCGCGCAGAGCGGCCGCGCCTGACGCCATGCGGGAGCCGGGCGCGGTCATTGTCGGGGCTGGCGAGTGCGGCGCGCGCGCCGCCTTTGCCCTGCGCGAGGAGGGCTTTTCCGGCCCGGTCGCCCTGATCGGCGCCGAACGTCACCTTCCCTACGAACGGCCGCCACTGTCGAAGGACGGCATGGCGGTTGCCGACGCGCCCGGCATGAAGACGATCGCGGATGCGGCCCGCTTCGAGGCCGCCGGCATCCGGCTGATGCTCGCGACCGACGTCGCCGCGATCGACCGCCATGCCCGCGCAGTCGTGCTCGGCAGCGGCGACAGCATCCCCTATGAGACGCTTCTCCTTTCGACCGGTGCGCGGCCGCGCCGGCTCGCGTTCGCGGAGGGATCCAGGCACTGCCTCTATTTGCGCACGCATGACGATGCCCGCGCCATCGCGGCCCGGTTGCAGCCGGACGCTCGGATCGCCGTCGTCGGGGGCGGCTTTATCGGGCTGGAACTGGCCGCGGCGGCAAGGGGCAGGGGCTGCCGCGTGACCGTCGTCGAGGCGCTTCCGCGACTGCTGTCGCGGGCGGTTCCCGCGGAGATTGCCGCCGTCATCGAGAATGCGCACCGCGCCCGCGGCGTCGAGATATGCTGCGGCGTATCGATCGCCGGCATCGCCGATGCCGGGGAAGGGGTCGAGATTCGGCTGGCCGACGGGGCCTCGATCGCAGCCGACCTGTGCATCGTCGGGATCGGTGCGGTCCCGAATGCCGAACTGGCGGCCGATGCCGGGCTGGCGGTCGACAACGGTATCGCCGTCGACCGGTGTCTCCGTACGACCGACCCGGCGGTCTTCGCCGCCGGCGACTGCTGTTCCTTCCCGCTCGACGTCTATGGTGGCCGGCGCGTGCGGCTGGAAGCCTGGCGCAACGCGCAGGAGCAGGGCACCCTTGCCGCCCGGAACATGCTCGGCGCCGACGAGCCGCATTCCGCGATCCCCTGGTTCTGGTCGGATCAGTACGACCTCACGCTGCAGATCGCCGGTCTGCCGGACGAGGGCGCGCATGTCGTTCGCCGCGATCTCGGGGGGGACGCCTTCATTCTCTTCCATCTCGCCGCCGACGGGCGACTGGTGGCGGCCGGCGGTATCGGCGTCGGAAACGCCGTCGCCCGCGACGTCAGGGTCGCCGAGATGCTGATCGGGCGCCGAGCGTCCCCCGCGCCGGAACAACTGGCGAGCTCCGACACCAAGCTGAAATCCCTGCTCGCGGCCTGAAACTTCGCCTGTCATCTGCCTGTCACAGGCGTCGGCCATATACAGCCAAATATCCGGATTGGCAGATATATGGACAAGAAATCGGCATTGGATGCGCTGGCGGCGCTCGGTCAGGAAACTCGCTTGGACGTGTTCCGGCTGCTGGTCAGCGCAGGCGCCGGCGGCGTGCCCGCCGGCGAGGTCGCGGCCAGGCTTGGGGCGGTCCAGAACACGGTCTCGGCCCACCTCAAGGTGCTCGCGCAGGCCGGGCTGGTCCGGCCGGAACGCGACGGGCGCGTCGTGCGCTACGCCGCCGACATGACCGGCTTTCGCGACCTGCTCTCCTATCTCATCGAAGATTGCTGTGACGGGGCGCCCGAACTGTGCCGGCCGGTTATCGACGCCGTGACCTGCCAATGTTGATCGACGTGCCTTTGCAACAAGCCTGCGCGACATGGAGAGTGTGATGAGCAGCCCAACCTACAACGTCCTTTTCCTCTGCACCGGAAACTCCGCCCGCTCGATCCTTGCCGAGGCGATCCTGAACCGCGTCGGAGTGGGGCGGTTTCGCGCCTTCTCCGCGGGGTCTCAGCCCAAGGGCGAGGTGCACCCCTATGCCCTCGAACTGCTGAAGAGCCTCAATCACGATACCGCCTTCGCCCGCTCCAAGAGCTGGGAGGAGTTTGCCGGTCCCGATGCGCCGGTCATGGATTTCGTGTTCACCGTCTGCGACAACGCCGCGAACGAGGCCTGCCCCGTCTGGCCGGGCCAGCCGATGACGGCGCATTGGGGCGTGCCTGATCCCGCGGCGGTGGAAGGCACAGAGGCCGAGAAGCATCTCGCCTTCGCCGACGCCTATCGCATGCTCAACAACCGCATCTCCATCTTCGCGTCGCTTCCGATCGTTTCGCTGGACAAGCTGACGCTGCAGAACCGGCTTCGCGAGATCGGCGGCGACCTTTCGAAGGTAGGCCAGGCGTGAGCTTCGACCTGCCGCGCCGGCTTGCCGCAGAGGCGCTGGGAACCGGTATTCTCGTCGCTACCGTGGTCGGCTCCGGCATCATGGCCGACAGGCTGACAGACGATGTCGCGCTGGCGCTCCTGGGCAACACCCTGCCCACAGGAGCGATCCTGGTCGTACTCATAACGATCCTCGGTCCGCTTTCGGGCGCGCATTTCAACCCGGCGGTGACGCTGGTCTTCGCGGTGCGGCGCGAGATCGCGGTTGCCGATGCGGTCGGCTACGTGGCGGCGCAGGTGATCGGCGGCGTCGCGGGCGCGCTTCTCGCGCATCTCATGTTCGAACTGCCTATGCTGCAGGCTTCGACGACCGTGCGCAGCGGCATGGCGCAGTGGCTGGCCGAAGCGGTCGCCGCGTTCGGCCTCGTCTTCACCATCCTCGCCGGGCTCCGTTTCCGGGCGGACGCCATCCCCTGGCTGGTCGGCCTCTACATCACCGCCGCCTACTGGTTCACCGCCTCGACATCCTTCGCCAATCCCGCCGTCGCGGTCGCGCGCGCCTTTACCGACACGTTCTCGGGCATCCGCCCGGTCGACGTGCCGGGCTTCATCGTCGCCGAACTGGTCGGCGCGCTCGCCGCGGCGGTCGTCGCCGGCTGGCTGCTCGCCACGCCCGAAGCCATCGCCCGCGCGAAGGCCGCGGAATAAACCCGGCGCGGTCCTAGCTTCCCCGCGGCGCATGCGGATACCATGCGGCCTCTTTCAGGCGATCGAGGCTGTTTATGACCATCGGGCTGCGTGACATCGAGATTCCGGATTTCGGCCTGCCGGTCGAGCGGCCGGCCATCCCGGCAGAAACCTACGAGGCGCGTTGCGCCGAGGCTTTCCGGCGCGTCGGCGTGGACTGGCTCGCCGTCTATGCCGACCGCGAGCATGCCGCCAACGTCGCCTTCCTGACCGGCTTCGATCCGCGTTTCGAGGAGGCCATCCTGCTGCTCGGCAGTGGCGGCCGGCGAATCGTCATCACGGGCAACGAAAATCTCGGCTACACCCCGGTCGCCGGTCTGCCCGGCCTTGAAACGGTGCTGGCCCAGTCGCTCAGCCTCATGGCGCAGGACCGCACGCTGAAACCGGACCTGATCGGGGTCCTGCGTGAGGCTGGCCTGCGCGCTGGCGACAGCGTCGGCCTGGTCGGCTGGAAATATCTCGAGGCCGGGGAATGGGCAGGGCCGCGCGCCACCTTCTTCGTGCCGGCCTTCATCGTCGATGCAATCTCAGCCGTCGTCGGGCGGGAAGTCCTGTCCGACGCGACGGCCGTGCTGATGCATCCGGCTGACGGGCTGCGCGCGGTGGTGGACGCCGACCAGATCGCGGAGGCGGAATGGGGCGCGGCGCGCTCCGCGGCGGCGGTCTGGCGCATCGTCAGCGGCTTCAGGCTCGGCGACAGCGAACTGCAGGCGGCTTCGCGCATGGGCTATGCCGGTGAGCCGATGAGCTGCCATCCGATGCTGGCGTCCAGCGATCGTTCGGGGCCGGTGATCGGCTTGCGCAGTGCCACCGCACGCGTGCCGGGGCGCGGCGACGGCGTGACCACGGCCGTCGGCTACTGGGGCGGCCTGACCGCGCGCGGCGGACTTCTGGCCGAGCATGACGACGCCTTCCTGGCGGTCGCCAGCGCCTATTTCCTCGGGCTCGCCGCGTGGTACGAAACGGCGGCTCTGGGCGTTGAAGGCGGCGCGGTCAATGAAGCGGTCATCTCGACGCTGGCGCGCGGCGGCCTGCGCCCGGCCCTTAACCCGGGGCACCTCGTCGGTCTCGACGAGTGGGTGCATTCGCCGATCCGCCCGGGTTCCATGGAGCGCATCGTGTCCGGCATGCCGTTCCAGGTCGACATCATTCCGGTGCCGATGCCTGACGGCTGGACGCTGAACTGCGAAGATCCCGTCACCTTTGCCGACGCAGGTCTGCGGGCGACGCTCGCCGAGCGGCATCCGGCGCTAGCCAGCCGCTGCGAGGTGCGCCGGCGCTTCGTCGAGGATCGGATCGGCATCGCGGTTCGCGACGACATCCTGCTGCTCTCGGCGATTCCGCTCTGCCTGGCGCCCTTCTGGCTGGCAAGCGGCCGGCTTCTCAGCCGGGCCTAGGCGCGCCAACTCTCTGGCGCGACCGAGCGATGTTCCGCTGCTGCGCGGTAGGCGGCATCCACCAGTGCATAGGTCTTCAGGTTGTCCGCTCCTCGCGTCTCGGCAGGCACGCCGCGCTGCAGGCAGTCGAGGAAATGGCGGCAGGCGCCGAGCGCTCCCTCCTGGCTGACATGCCAGGGATGCGAGGTCCATGGCAGCAGCGGGGTGCCGATGTCGGTCTCGCTCGCCTCGCCTTCGCTGGTCAGCTTCATGCGGCATCCCCGCGAGACGACGATCGACCCGCGGCCCCCCTCGATCTCGAGCATCGTCTCGGGGAAGGGGTCGTCGGCGCGGCGCGATTCGTAGGTGCACTCGACAAGGCTGACCGCGCCGCTTTCATGCCGCAGCATCATGGTGGCGGTGTCCTCGCCCTTGACCCGCGGATTGCGGCGCTGCGTCTCGCAGGAGATGCGTGCGACGTCGCCGAGCAGGAAGCGGGCGACGTCCAGAACATGAACGCCGACATCGGCGATCACGAACCGCTCTTCATCGTAGAAATAGGGCTGCGTCCTGTAGACGTCGAAGCCGGTGCGGAAGGCGATCCGCGCCCAGTTCGGCTCGCCGATCGCGCCGCTGTCTATTGCCTTGCGGACGGCGCGCAGCGGCGCCTGGTAGCGGAAGTTCTCGTGCACGGCGAGCCAGACGCCGGCCTTGTCGGCGGCCTCGACGATCGCTGTGGCGTCCTCCCAGGTCGGGGCGAAGGGTTTCTGCACGATTGTCGAGACGCCGCGCGCGATGGCCGCCTCCGCGATGGCGCGATGCGTATCCTGCCGGGTGACGATGTCGACCGCGTCGAGCGGCCCGGCGTCCAGCATCGTCTGGACGTCGGTGTGCCAGGACACGCCGAACATCTCGCCCGCCGACCTTGCCTTGGCCGGGTCGAGGTCGCACACGGCGGCCAGCACGGCGCCGTCGGCAGCAAGGTCGCGCCAGGCGTTGAGATGGTTCTGGGCGTAGAAGCCGCAACCGATGACGCCGATGCGGATGGTCCTGGCCGTCATGGTTCGCGCCGCCTGCTCAAGGTTGTTCTGAATGCCGTCATGCGGCGGCGCATGATTGCCGATCCGGTGCGCCACCGCCAGTCATTTCGGCTCGCTCGGTTCGAGAACACCGGATGCCGCCACGGCCGCGGGCCGAGTTGCTCATGATGCGCGTTCGACGCGCAGACGCCGCACCGCCATATGAGATCAAATCGTATAGGATATCGAATTGACGGTCATGGGCCATCGCTATAAGCATGGACGTTCGAGGTGCGGTGATGAACAGTCTTCTTGCGTCCGAACTGGCGACCGATGCGCGGCCGCATCCCGGTATCAATCGGCACAACGGACTGGCCGAGGAGGCCTACGAGGCGATTTTCGCGCAACTGATGGCGTTGAAGATCGCGCCGGGGTCGCGCATCACGGTCGACAATCTGGCGCGCGAACTCAACGTGTCGCAGACGCCCATCCGCGAGGCGCTCGGCCGTCTCGAGGGTGAGGGGCTGGTCGTCAAGACGCACCTGATCGGCTACAGCGCCGCGCCGCAGATTTCTCGCCGCCGCTTCGACGACCTCTACGATCTGCGGCTCCAGCTGGAGCCGGAGGCGGCCTCGCGCGCCGCCAGGTCGATGGACGCGACGCGGCTTTCCGACCTCCGGCAGGTCGCGGGCGTCATGTCGCGACGGCAGGGCGGCGACGAGCGGCAGCGCTATTCGGCGTTTGCGCGCCAGGATGCGCTGTTCCACGACCGGGTCCTCGAATTCGCCGGCAACGAACTGACGCGCCAGACGCTGGCGCACCAGCATACCCACTTCCACATCTTCCGGCTGATGTTCCATTCCCGCGTCACCGAAGAGGCGCTGGACGAGCACGAGGCCTTGCTCGTCGCCTTTGCGGCCGGGGACGGCAAGGCAGCGAAGCGGGAGATGCGCCACCACATCGAACGGTCGAGGGACCGGCTGCTGCCGGCCTTCGAATGAAGGTTGAGAGAAAGGCGGCGCGCCGCCCAGCAAGGACGCGAGACTAAACCCGGGGGCATGCCCCGCTTTAAGACACCAGGGAGGATGGGAGTCATGACTGGCAAGAAGATCCTGATGCTGACCGGCGAATTCACCGAGGAATACGAGATCTTCGTGTTCCAGCAGGGCATGGAAGCCGTCGGCCATACCGTGCATGTGATCTGCCCCGACAAGAAGGCCGGCGAGAAGATCCAGACCTCGCTGCACGATTTCGAGGGGCACCAGACCTATATCGAGCGCTTCGGGCACCTCGCCGACATCAACAAGACCTTTTCGGAGGTGAATCCGGCCGACTACGACGCCGTCTACTGCGCCGGCGGCCGCGGCCCGGAATACATCCGCACCGACAAGCGCATCCAGGCGATGGTCAAGCACTTCCACGACGCCAGGAAGCCGATCTTCACGATCTGCCACGGCGTCCAGATACTGGTCGCCGTGGATGGCGTGGTGCGCGGCAAGAAGGTCGCTGCGCTCGGCGCCTGCGAGCCGGAAGTGACGCTGGCCGGCGGCACCTATATCGACGTCAAGCCGACCGAGGCCTATGTCGACGGCACGATGGTGTCGGCCAAGGGCTGGACCGGCCTTGCCGCCTTCATGCGCGAATGCCTGAAGGTGCTCGGCACCGAAATCAGGCACGGCGAGACGCTGGGCGGAACCAAGGCCGCCGCCTGAGGGCGCGGCCTCAGTCCTGGGCTACGATCGATGCGGCTGTGGCCTTTGCCGCCGCCTGCAGGTCTTGCGGGCTGAGGCGGATCTGCAGCCCGCGCTGGCCGCCGTTGACGTAGACGCGGTCGTGCGCCAGCGCGCCCGCCTCGACCACGGTCGTCACCGCGCGCATCTGCCCGAACGGGCTGATGCCGCCGACCTTGTAGCCGGTCAGGCGCTCGGCGTCCGCCGGCTTCATCATCTCGGCCGACTTGCCGGAGACGGCCGCCGCCAGCTTCTTTAGCGACACTTCGCGGTCGGACGGCGCGATCACGCAGACCGGCTTGCCGTCGACCTTGGTCATCAACGTCTTCAGGACGCGGTCCGGCGGCTCGCCGAGGGCGGCGGCGGCCTGCAGACCGATGCTGTCGGCGTTCGGGTCGTAGTCGTAGACGCGGACGTCGAACGCGACGCCCGCCGCCTCCAGCGCCTTCGTGGCGCGTGTGGACTTCGACATCTAGGCCGCCAGCGCCTGGTCGAGATCGGCGATCAGGTCGTCGGCGTCCTCGATGCCGCATGACAGCCGCACCAGCGCATCCGAAATGCCGATCGCGGCGCGCTGCTCGGCGGGGATCGAGCCGTGCGTCATCAGCGCCGGATGCTCGATCAGGCTCTCGACGCCGCCGAGGCTTTCGGCGAGCGTGAAGAGCTGGGTGCGCTCCAGGAAGCGCTTGGTCCCGGCAAGGTCGCGGTCGAGTTCCACGGAGATCATGCCGCCGAAGGCAGACATCTGCCGTCTTGCGATGGCATGCTGGGGATGGCTTTCGAGGCCCGGATAGATGACGCGCCTGACATCCCCGCGGCCCTCCAGCCAGCGCGCGATCTTCAGCCCGTTTTCCGAGTGCCGCTGCATCCTCAGCGCCAGCGTCTTCAGGCCGCGCAGCGCGAGGAAGCTGTCGAACGGGCCGGATATGGCGCCGACCGCGTTCTGCAGGAATTTCAGCTGGTCGAGGATTTCGCCGTCCTGGCGCACCACGGCGACGCCGCCCACCATGTCGGAATGGCCGTTGAGGTACTTCGTCGTGGAGTGCACCACGATGTCGATGCCGAGTTCCAGCGGCCGCTGCAGGTAGGGGCTGCAGAAAGTGTTGTCGGCGACCGTCAGCACGCCCTTGCGCCTGGCGAGGGCGACGACGGCTTCGAGGTCGACGATCTTCAGCAGCGGATTGGTCGGCGTCTCGATCCACAGCATGCGCGTCTCGGGCGTGATCGCGGCCTCGATGGCGGCGAGGTCGGTGAAGTCGGCGAGGCTGACCTTGAGGCCGGCGCTTCGCTGCCTCACGCGGGCCATCAGCCGGTAGCTGCCGCCGTAGATGTCGTCGGTCGCCACCACATGCGAGCCGGCGTCCAGGAGTTCGAGGACGTTGGCGATCGCCGCGAGCCCCGAGCCGAAGGCGAAGGCCGCGGCCCCGCTTTCCAGGTCGGCCACGGCGCGCTCGAAGGCGAAGCGCGTCGGGTTCTGGCTGCGGGCGTACTCAAAACCCTTGTGCACGCCTGGGCTCTGCTGGCCATAGGTCGAGGTCGCGTAGATCGGCACCATCACCGCGCCGGTCGTCGGGTCGTGGCTCTGGCCGCCATGGATGGTGCGCGTGGCGAAGGCCAGGCGGTTCTTGCCGGTTGCGGTCATGTCTTGGATCGCCTCAGGTGGTTGATCAGGTCGATGCGGGTGATGAGGCCGAAGAACTCGTCGCCGTCGTAGACGATGGCAACCTCGTTGCGGTCGAACACCGGCAGCAGCGCGTCGAGCGTCTGGTCTGCCTGCAGCGTGTGGAGGTCGGCCGTCATCGCGGTCTTTACCGGCGCGTTGAAGCGCTCCCAGCGTCCGTCATAGGAACCCTCGACGCGCGAGAGGATGTCGCTTTCGTCGACGATGCCGATGAGCCTGCCGTCCTCGATGACTGGAAGCTGCGAGACGTCGGCGCGGCGCATGCGCCCATAGGCGTTGATCAGCGTGTCGCCGGGACCGACCGTGATGGTGCCGCCCTCGCGGTGCGATCGGGCCACCAGGTCGCGGAGGTCGCCGTGCTGCACGCGTTCCGACAGGCCCTGCTCGGCCAGCCAGTAGTCGTCGAACACCTTGGAGAGATACTTGTTGCCGGAATCGCAGACGAAGGTGATGACGCGCTTCGGCGTCTTCTGCTCGCGGCAGTATTTCAGCGCGGCCGCCAGCAGCGTTCCCGACGACGAACCTGCGAGGATGCCTTCCTTCGACAGCAGTTCGCGCGCGGTCGCCATGCTCAGCCGGTCGGGGATCGCATAGGCCTTCTTGACGAAGGACAGGTCGGCATTGGGTGGCACGAAGTCCTCGCCGATGCCCTCGACCGTCCAACTCCCGGCCTCGATCATCTCGCCGGTCTTGATGAGCGGCGCGAGGACGGAGCCGATCGGGTCGGCGAGCACCATTTCGGTCTTCGGCGAGTGCCTCGCGAAGAAGCGGCCGAGCCCGGTCAGCGTGCCGCCGGAGCCGACGCCGACCACCACGGCGTCGACGTCGCCGCCAAGCTGCTCCCAGATCTCGGGGCCGGTCGTCTCCTCATGGGCCTTCGGATTCGCGGGATTGGCGAACTGGTTGACATAGAACGCCCCCGGCGTTTCCGCGGCGATGCGCTCGGCCATGTCCTGGTAGTATTCCGGGTGGCCCTTGCCGACGTCGGAGCGCGTCAGCCTGACGTCGGCGCCGAGCGCGCGCAGGTGCTGGACCTTTTCGCGCGACATCTTGTCGGGAACGACGAGGACGATGCGGTATCCCTTGGGTATGCCGACCTGCGCGAGGCCAAGCCCAGTGTTTCCGGCGGTCGCCTCGACGATCGTGCCGCCCTTCTTCAGCCGGCCGTCCTTCTCGGCTGCGGCGATCATCGACAGGGCGATGCGATCCTTGATCGATCCGCCAGGGTTCTGGCTCTCCAGCTTGATGAACAGCCGGCACGGACCGGTGTCGAACCGCGTCAGTTCGACGATTGGCGTCTGGCCGATCAGGTCGAGGACCGATGCATAGGGCGGCTGCAGCCGCGTCATCGCGCTTTGGGTTTTCGTCTCGCTCATGCTCGGCTCCAAGACACTGTCGCGCCGTCCGGCGGAGATATGGCAAATATGCGCGGCCTTCACGAGGAATAACAGTCCGTGCGCTTGCCCGGTTCCGGTCGAAACGTGCTGGCGTGCGCTACTGCGCCGGTATGTTCTCCCTGAAGATCAACCTGGGTTCGATGTAGCGGTTCGGGATCACCGGCTCGGACGACGCGATCGAGCCGAGCAACTGTATGACCGACTGTTCCGCGGTCAGGCGCGCGTTCTGGTCGATCACGACGTCGGCGAGATCGTCGACGAGGTAGCCGCGCGTCAGCGGTGTCAGGTCGTGGCAGATGAAGACGGGCTTGGGCGCGGCCGTTCGCTCCTTGAGCGCGCGTGCAACGCCGAAACGACCTGCGCCGACACAGTATATGCCTAGCAGGCCCGGCTGTTCGCGCAGCAGCATCTGGGTCTCCGCATAGCTCGCTTCGCCGTCCTCGTTGATATCCACCGATGTCGTGACCGCGAGCTCTGGAAAGTCCTCGCCGAGGACGGCGCGGAAGCCCATCTCGCG
Organism: Mesorhizobium marinum; assembly: GCF_040813675.1. Classification (NCBI taxonomy): domain Bacteria; kingdom Pseudomonadati; phylum Pseudomonadota; class Alphaproteobacteria; order Hyphomicrobiales; family Phyllobacteriaceae; genus Mesorhizobium; species Mesorhizobium marinum. The sequence goes on from NZ_JBFOCI010000001.1 coordinate 442,324, forward strand.
TTCTTCGTGGCCGCGATAGGATCGCGAGCCGGTGACGATCGCGATGTTGCCTGACAGCCCGCGTAGCAGCCGCCCCATCAGCAGCGCGGCGGTGCGCCCCGCGGCGCGGTTGTCGAGGCCGACATAGGCCGAGCGCGGCGCCGCCGGGACGTCGGAGGCGATGGTGATGAGCCTGATGCCGGCATCGGCCATGCGCTGCATGACGCCGCGCGTGCGCGGGTGATCGACGGCGATGACGCCGACGCCCTTGGTCTGAAGGCCGAGATCGTCGACGGCCGTCTGCAGCGACGCCGGCGAGATGTCGTCGAGGTCGTGGATGCGGCACGAGGCCACCAGCGGCATGTGGCTGGCATAGGCCCTGATGTGGTCCGCCAGTTCCCCCATGAAGACGTTCTGCCGGATCGGCAGGAAGAACTCTAGCGCGGCCGGGCGGGAGGGCAGGGGAACGGCGCCGGCGGTCGGCAGGTAGCCCAGGCGCTGCGCCGCTTCCATCACGCGCTGGCGGTTGGCGGCGCTGATGCCCGGCCGGTTGTTCAATGCGCGGTCGACCGTCGCCGTCGAAAGACCGCAGCTTTGCGCAATCGCCGCCACTGTCACTTTCATCGAATTTCCCTCGTTGCCGCCGGCCAAGTCTTAGGGGTTGCCCAAGCCCATCGCAATGATTGAATCTGATGGGAAACCTGATTGTTCGCCATCAGCGATCTCATTAGCGTTGCGTGAAATGGCCCAAGAAGCCTGTACTGCGGACGAAACGCTTCCCGCGAGAGCGATCCCGATGGAAAAACGCGACTACGACCTGATGGGTGAAAGCGGCCGGCGCGCGGTGGAAACCGGGCTCGCGGCCGCCGAATGGTACCACACCGACATCCCCCGCAAGCAGATGAAGGAACTGATGCGCCGCTCCGACGGGCCCGCGATCCGCGACACGCTGATCTGGATCGGGCTGCTCGCCGTTTCGGCCGCCGGCGGCATCTGGTTCTGGGGCACCTGGTGGTGCGTGCCGTTCTTCTTCGTCTACGGCACGCTCTACGGCTCGTCGGGCGACTCGCGCTGGCACGAAGCCGGTCACGGCACGGCGTTCAAGACGCGCTGGATGAACGACGTCGTCTACCAGATCGGCAGCTTCATGATCATGCGCAACCCGGTGACGTGGCGCTGGAGCCATGCGCGCCACCATACCGACACGATCATCGTCGGGCGTGATCCGGAAATCGCCGTCATGCGGCCGCCCGACCTGTTGCGGGTGGTGCTGAATTTCGTCGGAATCGTCGACGTCTGGTATTCGATGGGCGACCTTCTGCGCAACGCCGCCGGCAATCTCAGCGAGGCGGAAAAGAGCTTCATTCCCGAGCAGGAGCGCTACAAAGTGGTGCGTGCGGCGCGCGTCCACGTGGCGATCTACCTGGCCACGGTCGTGGCTGCGGTTGCGATGCGTACCTGGCTGCCGCTGATGCTCGTCGGGCTTCCCCGCATGTACGGCGCCTGGCACGGCATCCTGACCGGCCTGCTGCAGCATGGCGGGCTGGCCGACAACGTCACCGACCACCGGCTCAACTCGCGCACCGTGCTGATGAACCCGGTCAGCCGCTTCATCTACTGGAACATGAACTACCATGTGGAGCACCACATGTTCCCGATGGTGCCCTATCATGCGCTGCCGAAGCTGCACGAACTGATCAAGCACGACCTGCCGGCGCCCAATCCCTCGATGCTGGACGGCTATCGCGAGATGGTCCCGGCCTTCCTCCGCCAGCTCCGCTACGAAGACTATTTCCTCAAGCGCGAACTGCCGGCGACGGCGAAGCCCTACCGCGACGAATTCCACGACCTCACGGTCCAGGCGGCCGAATAAGGCCACCCGAAAAACCACCGGAACAGGCAGGCAAGCAACATGGCGCAATGGATCGAAGCGTGCGGTGCGGACGAGATCGACGAAGAGGACGTGGTCCGTTTCGACCATGAGGGCAGGACCTTCGCCATCTACCGATCGCCCGACGACGAGTTCTTCGCCACCGATGGCCTCTGCACGCATGAAAAGGTGCATCTCGCCGACGGGCTGGTGATGGACGACATCATCGAGTGCCCCAAGCACAATGGGCGCTTCAACTACAAGACGGGTGAAGCCAGGGGAGCGCCGGTCTGCGTCGCGCTGAAGACCTACCCGACGCGGGTCGAGGCCGGAAAGGTCCTGATCCAGCTCGACTGACGCAGCATCCGCGCCAACCGCGCAACACCACAGTTCTCGGGGAGGAGAACCATGCGATCAAACCGGCCGACGGTCGCCGATCTTCGGGCGATGAAGGGGAAGAAGCAACTCGCCAAGATCCGCGTCTTCACGATGGAGGAGGTCGAGGCAGCGGCGCGCGCCGGCGTGGAGATCCTGTCCGTCACCCCGGAGCTGATCTTCAATCCTGCCTTCCGCGACGCCGCTCCCGACGTCTTCGCCATTCCGGGCAGCGTCAACTCCTTCTTCGCGTCGCGCGAGGACGTCATGCGCGACGCCTTCCGCTTCATGCGCGCCGGAGCCGATGCGGTCTATTGCGCGGCGAGCCTCGATACGATCCGCGCGCTGGCCGACGAGCATGTGCCCGTCTGCGGCCATTCCGGCCTGATCCCGCATCACTCGACCTGGACCGGAGGGTTCCGGGCCGTCGGCAAGACCGCCGACACCGCGATGTTCGTCTGGAAGCAGGTCAAGGCGCTGGAGGATGCCGGCGCTTTCGCGGCCGAGATCGAGGTCGTGCCGGTCGAGGTGGCGAGCGCCATCTCCAGGCGAACCTCGCTGTTCCTGATCTCGATGGGCGCCGGCGGTGGCTGCGACGCGCAATACCTCTTTTCCGAGGACATCCTCGGCTACAACCGCGGCCACTATCCGCGCCACTCCAAGGTCTACCGCAACTTCGCCGCCGAGTATGACCGGCTGCAGGCCGAGCGGGTGGCAGCCTTCGGCGAATACGTCGCGGACGTGCGCTCCGGGGCCTATCCCGAGCCGCGGCATGTCGTCGGCATCGAACCCGGCGAACTCGCGCGGTTCCTGGACGACCTGTCGAAGGCGTGACGCTGATACACTGACGCGAATTTTCCGGGAGGATACTGCATGACGAAATGGAAAGTGGCCGGCATCAATTTTGATCACTTCCACATGGGCGACCTGCTCAGGGAAGCTTTCGACCGTCCCGATGCCGAGATCGTCGGCATCTGCGATGCCGACCCGAAGCGGATGCAGGGCGCGATCGACAATTTCGGCATTCCGGCCGAGCGCGTCTACACCGATCCGGAAAAGTGCCTCGCCGAGACGAAGCCCGATCTCGTCATCCTCTGTCCGGCGACCGCCGAACATGCGGTGTGGGTCGAGCGCGTCGCACCTGCAGGCGTCAACATCCTGATGGAAAAGCCGTTCGCGGCCTCGATCGCCGATGCCGACCGCATGATCGCCGCCGTGCAGAAGAGCGGCAAGCTGCTTGCCATCAACTGGCCGCTCGCCTGGTACCGCTCGCACAACACCGCCAAGCGCCTGATCGACGAGGGCGTCGTGGGCGACGTCGTCGAGGTGCATTTCTACGACGGCAACCGCGGCCCGCTCTACCATCTCGCCGACAAGGTCGAGGTGAGCGACGAGGAGGTGCAGGCCGGCAAGCCGAATTCCTGGTTCTACAAGAAGTCGGCCGGCGGCGGCAGCCTGCTAGACTATGTCGGCTATGGCGTCACGCTGGGCTCCTGGTTCATGGACGGCGAGAAGCCCATCGAGGTCACCTGCGTCATGGACGAGCCGCAGGGGCTGGAGGTCGACGAGCACTCCGTCACCATCTGCCGCTACAAGCGCGGCCTGTCCAAGTTCGAGACGCGCTGGGGCACCTTCACCGACCCGTGGACGACGCAGCCGCAGCCGAAATGCGGCTTCGTCATCGTCGGCACCGACGGCACCATCGCCAGCTACGACTATGACGACCACGTCACCGTGCAGACGGGGGCGAAACGCGAGCAGCATGTCGTGCCTTGCGACGCGTCCGTTGCGCCGCGCCGGGGGCCGGTCGAATACATGCTGCACCTGATCGCCACGGGCGAGAAGATCTCGGGGCCGCTCGACCCGAAGCTGTCGCGCATCGGCCAGCAGATCACCGACAGCGCCGTGCTTTCGGCGCGCGAGAAGCGCACCGTGGAACTGCTGCCATGAGCAAGGACGATCTTCCTTCCGAGAGCGACTACGCGCTGGTCGGCAAGACGCTGCCCGAAATCGCCGCTCCCGAACTGCCCTACAGGCCGCCGATGCCGAAAAGCTACCGGCCGAAGATCGCGCTGGTCGGGGCAGGCGGCATATCCTTCGCCCATCTCGACGCCTACCGGCGCGCCGGCCTCGACGTCGCCGCGGTGATGTCGCGCTCGCTGGCGCGCGCCACGACACGCCGCGACGAGTTCTACCCCGAGGCGATCGCCACCGACGATTTCGACAGCCTGTTGCGTCGCGACGACATCGAGGTGCTCGACATCACGCCGCATCCGGCCGAGCGGACGCCGCTGGTCGAGGCCGCGCTCAAGGCCGGCAAGCACGTGCTGTCGCAAAAGCCGTTCGTCACCGACCTCGACGCGGGCGAGCGCCTGGTCGAGCTGGCCGACCGCAACAGCGTCAAGCTCGCGGTCAACCAGAACGGTCGCTGGGCGCCGCATTTCGCCTATATCCGCGAGGCGGTGCGCGCCGGGTTGGTCGGCGACGTCATCTCCTCGCACACGGCCGTCCACTGGGACCACAGCTGGATCGTCGGCACCCCCTTCGAGAAGATCGACGACCTGATCTTCTTCGACTTCGCCGTGCACTGGTTCGACTTCCTGTCGAGCCTTATCGGCGCGAAAGGCACGAGCGTCTATGCCACCCGCGCCAGGGCGGCCGGCCAGCAGGCGAAGCCGCCGCTGCTGGCGCAGGCGCTGGTTGCCTTCGACGGCGGCCAGGCCTCGCTGGCGTTCGACGCGGCGATCAGGCATGGCCCGCTCGACACCACCTTCGTCGGCGGCACTCTCGGCAGCCTTGCCAGCACCGGGCCGAATCTCGGCGAGCAGTCAGTGACGCTGACGACGGCATGGGGCGTCGCCCGCCCAAAGCTCGAAGGCGCCTGGTTCAACGACGGCTTTGCCGGCACGATGGGCGAGCTTCTGGTGGCGGTCGAGGAAAAGCGCGAGCCGCTGAACGGCGCGCGCGGCAATCTCGACAGCCTGGCGCTCTGCTTCGCGGCCATGGCGTCCGCGCATACCGGCATGGCCGTGCAGCCGGGAACGGTGCGCAAGGCGCCCGGGATCTGAGGGGTCAGCCTTGCAGGAAAGCCAGGTCGCAGGCGATCGACACGGCGTCCCCCGACGTTGCCGTCACCGCGATGCCGCTTTCGGTCGGCTTGATGCTTTCGATTCGGCCTCCGCCGGTCCAGGGCACCGAGCCGATGACGTGCCGCACCTCGGCGACGCCGTCGGGGTCGAGCGCCAGACCGGTCGGTATGCCCGCCGCGTCGAGCGGGTTCGGAGCGCTGCCGAGCGAATGGCCGAGCATCGCCCGGTTGAGGCCCTCTTCGACGCCAAGGCATCCCAGATGGCGTCCGTTCCAAGGTGCATAGTCGCGGCCGCCGTTGGAAAACCAGAGCTGCGTCATCGGCAGGCGCGCCGGATTGCGCAGGCTGATGAAAAGGTCGCCCTCCTGCTCGCGGGCGACCGTGGTCCAGCCGAGCGTGCTGCCCTCGGCCTCGACGCCGGCGATGAAGTCCTCGTGGCGCTGGGCAAATGGGTAGCGCGTGATGTCGGCCTCACCGCCGGCGGCGAGCGGAAAATGCGTCGGATCTGCCGACTTCGCCGGGCAGGCCAGCAGCGAGCGGCCACGTGCCGGGTCTGGCTCGAGCGGAATCCGGGGCGTCTCCCACCAGCGCTTCGGCGAGAAGCTCAGCCGGCCGCCGTTGAGCAGCGAGACCATCGCGTGATTGGCGACCGCCATGCAGTCGGCGCTGCCTCCGGTGAAGATGTGGCGCTGGTAGAGGAACGGATGGCCGTCGACGAGCCGCAGTTCCTTGACGAGGTCGGCGCCCATCGCCTTGTGGTCGAGCCGGAAGCGCGCAACGGTCTGGCCGTCCTTGCTTTCGGTCCCGAGGTGCGTCCACGTCGTGTTGGCCGGCCAGCCATGGCCGGGCGCGCCGTCGGCGGCCGCGTCTCCGAAGGGCGCGCAAAAGAAGTCTCCGGCGAGGCCGCCGAGATGCGGCGCGGCGTCCGCTGGCATCGCCTCGTTGAGCCACGGCGCCTTGTGAAGCATCGAGATCGTGCGTCCGTCACGCTCGACTGCGAACTCGGAGATCATGCCGAACAGCAGTTCGAGCCGTGCCCTGACACCCTTCGCTTCGATCTCGACATGCTGCATGGGCAGTGGCTCCTCCAGTTGCGTGTCCGTTCCGGGAAACGGCCGATCCTAGCGCGTCCGGCCATGGATTCGGAAGGCTTCGCATCCAATTTTGGAACGAAATTTTCGTTTCTTGACTGTTGGAAATTTATGTGCGGTAGTCGATCCGTGCAGTTGGTGGAGGGCTTCATGCGCGCAGTTTTCTTGCCATGCGCGGCTGTCGCGCACCTCCCGAAATTGAAGGCCTGACATGGTTTACGCAACCGGCGACAGCATCGGTCCGCGGCGCCTGCGCATCGGCATGGTGGGCGGCGGCCGCAACGCCTTCATCGGCGCCGTGCATCGCATGGCGCTGAGGCTCGACGACAAGGCTGAACTGGTCGCGGGCGCGTTGTCGTCCGACGCCGACAATGCGAGACTGTCCGGCATCGACATCGGCATCGCCGAGGACCGCGCCTATTCCGACTACCGCCTGATGGCCGAGGCCGAGGCGAGACGCGCCGACGGCATCGAAGCCGTCGTCATCGTCACGCCCAACCATCTCCACGCGCCTGTCGCCCGGGCCTTCCTCGAAGCGGGCATCGACGTCATCTGCGACAAGCCTCTGTCCGCCTCGCTCAACGAAGCGGAAGAACTTGCCGCGCTGGCGAAGCGGTCCGGGCTGGTCTTCGCCGTGACGCTGAACAACACCGGCTACGCCATGGTGCGTCATGCGCGCGAACTGGTCGCCTCGGGCGCGCTCGGCGCCATCCGCATCGTTCGCGCCGAATACATCCAGGACTGGCTGACGTTGCCGATCGACGCCGACGGGCAGAAGCAGGCCGAGTGGCGTACCGACCCGGCGCGCGCCGGCCGTTCCGCCTGCCTTGCCGATATCGGCGTCCACGCTTTCAGCCTCGCGCAGTTCGTCTCCGGCATGGTCCCTTCCGAGGTTGCCGCCGACCTCACCACCTTCGTTCCGGGCCGCCGGCTCGACGACAATGCGCATGTCCTGATGCGCTATGCCTCCGGCGCGCGCGGCGTGCTGGTCGCCAGCCAGGTTTCACCAGGCAACTACAACCGGCTGTCGATCAAGGTCTACGGCGAGAAGGCGGGGCTCGAATGGCACGGCCATGAGCCGGAATACCTGCGCCTCTGCGAATTCGGCAAACCTCACGTGATTCTGACCAGGGGTGGGGCCGAGGTCGGCGGCGAGGCGGCACGCGTGTCGCGCATGCCCGCCGAGCATCCGGAAGGTTACGTCGAGGGCTTCGGCAACCTCTATCGCGATGCCATTGCGCTGGTTTCTGCGCGGCGGCGGGGGGAAGCGGTCGATGCCGGGCTTGCTCGGCTGGTGCCGTCGGTCGAAGACGGCCTGATTGGAATGCGCTTCATCGAGGCATCGGTCGACAGCCACGAAGCGGGGGGCGTCTGGACACCCGTCGCGACGCATCTATAGAACTTTGCCTCAACGGACCGGTGCGCCTGACGGCTCGTTTGGAGGACCAGGCGCAGACATCATCGAACAGGGAGAAGACGATGAGGAACTGGACGAAAACGGGTCTTGCCGCGATCGGCGTCGCCTTGCTGGCGACGGCCGCCCATGCGCAGGACTACACCATCGGCGTGTCCAACACCGTGCAGGGCAACGGCTGGCGCGAGGAGATGATCTGCGCGATCAAGGCGCAGGCGCTCGCTTCCGGCAAGGTCAAGGCGCTCAACATCGCCCACCGCAACACCGACGCGGCCGGCCAGCTCGAAGACCTGCGCAACCTGATCAGCGCGAAGGTTGACGCGATCGTCGTCAACCCGGCGGATCCGGCCGGCATCCAGGCGGCGCTCGCCGAAGCCACCGCCGCCGGCATCACCGTGGTCGCGGTCGACCAGACGGTTACCGAGCCGTCGGCCTACATCATCTCCAACAACCAGGAAGAGTACGCCTATCTCGGCGCGAAATGGCTGTTCGAGACGATCGGCGGCAAGGGCAGCGTCGTCTACATGCGCGGCGCAGCCGGCGCGTCGGCTGACAGCGATCGCGACAAGGGCTTCAAGCGCGCACTTGCCGAGTTCCCCGATGTGAAGGTCGCCCAGGAGACGTTCACCGGCTGGCAGCAGGATCAGGGCAAGCAGCAGATCCTCGACTACATCGCCACCGGCGTTCCGTTCGACGGCATCTGGACCTCCGGCATCGACAACGTGATCGTCGACGCGCTGGTCGAGAGCCAGGCGACGCTGGTGCCGGTCGTCGGCGCCGACAATGCCGGCTTCGTCGGCCAGCTCAACTCGGTCGAGGGCCTGAAGGGCGCTGCCGTCACCAACCCGGGTTCGATCGGCGGCGCTGGCGTCACGCTGGCGCTGCAGATCCTCGAGGGCAAGAAGCCCGCCGAGCAGACCGTGCTGGTGCAGCCCGAGATCTGGGAGAACGTCACCGACGCCGGCAAGGAGAAGCTCAAGGCCGCGGCCGATCCGTCGCTGTCGCCGGAATGGCCGGTGTCCATCTCCATCCCGGACTGGACCACCTACACCAAGGAACAGATCGTGGCCTGCAAGGGCCCCGGCGAATAAGCCTCCGATCTGAAAGGTTGGCGGGGACGGCGGATTTGTCCGTCGTCCCCGCACGTCAACTGGAACTTTCATGACCGACCAACCGCTCCTCGAAGCCGCCGGCGTCGCCAAGAACTATGGCGCGGTGGCCGCGCTGAAAAACGCGTCGCTGAGCGTCCTGCCGGGCGAGGTGCATGCGCTGATGGGCGCCAATGGCGCCGGCAAGTCGACGCTGGTCAAGATTCTCACCGGCGCGATTCCGTCGAATGCCGGCCGCATCCTCCTGCGCGGCCAGGAGCGCGACATCCGCACGCCGGCCAAGGCCAGGCGGGCCGGGCTCGTGCCGGTCTACCAGGAACCGTCGCTGATCCCCGATCTCGACGTCCTCTCCAATCTCAGGCTGACCCAGACGCCGGTCGAGCCGTTCCGCGCCTGGGTCGCGGAACTCGGCGTTCCCGATCTCGACCTGCGCGATCTCGCGCGCGACGTGCCGCTGGCGATCCAGCGGGTGCTCGACCTGGCGCGCGCGCTTGCGGTCGAGCCCGACGTCATGCTGCTGGACGAGATGACGGCGGCGTTGCCGGCCAACCTCGCCGAACGCGTCCTTGACGTCGTCAAGCAGCAGAGCAGGACCGGGCGCTCGGTCATCTTCATCTCGCACCGCTTCGTCGAGATCGCTGCGCTCTGCGACCGCGCGACCGTGCTGCGCGACGGCGAGACCGTCGGCGTGGTCGATATCGAAGCAGGCGTAGAGGAACGCATCGTCGAACTGATGCTGGGCGCCAAGGTGGAGAAGCGACGCGTCTCCGTCGCCGCGGCGGCCGACGGCGAAGCAGCCGCAGCGGCGACCCGCGTCGCCGTGCGCAACCTTCGCGTAGGAACCAAGCTGCACGACGTCTCCTTCGACCTGAAGGACGGAGAGGTCGCCGGCGTGGTCGCGCTCGAAGGGCAGGGGCAGGACGAACTTTTCGCGGCGCTTGCAGGCTCGATCCGACCGGACGGCGGGACGATCGAGGTGGACGGCAAGGCCGTCGCCTTCCACCATCCCGTCGACGCAATCAGCGCAGGCCTTGCCTATGTGCCCGGCGACCGCACCGAAGCGCTCGCAATGCAGCAGTCTGTGCGCGAGAACATCGCGCTGCCGTTCTCAGCGGCGTTCCGGAACTGGGGGCCGATCCGTCGGCGCCAGGAAAGCGGTCTCGTGCAGAGCGCCATCGAGCGCCTGCAGATCGACACGCGGGCGCAGCGGGAAGTGCAGCGCCTGTCGGGCGGCAACCAGCAGAAGGTCACCATCGCGCGCTGGATCGCCGCCGACGCGCGCACGCTGCTCTGCTTCGACCCGACGCGCGGCATCGACGTCGGCACCAAGCAGGAGATCTACAAGCTGCTGAGGCAGCTGGCGGGGCAGGGGAAATCGGTCCTGTTCTACACCTCCGAGCTCGAGGAGGTGCAACTCGTGTGCGACCGGGCCATCGTCATCTTCGGCGGCCGCGTCGTCGACATCCTGCCGGTAGAGATCGCCGACGAACCGGCGTTGACGCGCGCCGCCTATGGCCTGCCCCGCGATTCGGCGCCCGATGTCGGCGTCCTGGCTGCTTCCCACGCCGGCGAGGTCCGCCCGTGATGCGCCTTCTTCGCCAGCATGGTTGGGTCGTCGGCCTGTCGGCCCTGCTGATGGCCCTCTTCGTTCTCACCAAGCTCATCCAGCCGAGCTACGGCGCCGGCGATTTCGGCTCGCTGGTGCGCGCCGTCCTGCCCTATGCCTTTGCCGTCGCCGCGCAGACCGTCGTGGTCATCGCCGGCGGCATCGACCTGTCTGTCGCGGCGATGATGGCGCTGACCAGCGTCACCGCCGCCGCGATGATGGCCGGCGCGAGCGAGGAATACGCGCTGTTCGTAGTGCCCTTCGTGCTTGCGCTCGGCTTTACCCTCGGCGCGCTCAACGGCATCCTGATCGTCGTCAGCCGGGTGCCCGACATCGTCGTCACGCTGGCGACGCTGTTCATGCTGCAGGGGGCAGCGCTGCTTGTCCTGCCGGCGCCGGGCGGCGGCGCGGCGGAATGGCTGAAGAACCTGATAGTCGGCACGGTGCCCATCCCGATCCTTCCCGACGACGCCACCGACTGGTTTCCGAAGGCGCTGTTGCTGCTCGTGGTTCTGCTCTGCGCCGTCTGGATACCGCTCAAGCGCTCGCGGCTCGGCCTGTCGATCTACGCCATCGGCTCCAGCCAGCTCGCGGCCTTCCGTTCCGGCGTGCCGGTCGCCCGCACCAAGATCCTTGCCTATGCGATCGGCGGCCTGTTCGGCGCGATGGGCGGCCTGTCGCTGACCATGAGCACCGGCATCGGCGCGCCGATCCCCGGCCCATACCTGATGGCCAGCGTCGCGGCCGTGGTGCTCGGCGGCGTCGTGCTGGGCGGCGGCAAGGGCGGCCTGCTAGGGCCGATCATCGCGGTCTTCGTGCTGCGCCTGGCGCGCACCATACTGACGCTTCTCGCCATCGATCCCAACGTCACGGCGATCGTCGAAGGGTCGATCCTGGTCGCGGTCGTCATGTTCGGCGCCTTCATCGCCATGCGGAGCCGTTCGAAATGAGCATCAGCGCAGCCGCCCCCCAACAGGCGCCGCTCGGCCGGCGCATCAAGCGGTTCATGAGCGACTATCCGCTCGTGCCGCTGCTCATCCTCCTGATCCTCCTGGTGCTGGTGCTGAACATCCTCAGCCCCGGCATCGTCAATCAGCGCTGGATCGCCAACACGGTGAAGTTCGCGATCCCGCTTGCGCTGCTTGCCGGCTGCCAGACCATGACCATGCTGACCGGCGGCATCGACCTTTCGGTCGGCACGGTGGCCACCATGGCGGCCTTCATCGTCGCCACGCAGGGCGTCGACAATGCCGCTCCGGTGGCGATGGCGATCGCGCTGGTCCCGGCGCTTCTGATCGGCTTCGCCAACGGCATCGGCGTCGGCGTCTTTCGCGTGCATCCGCTCATCATGACGCTCGGCACCAGCCTGATCGGCGTCGGCTGCCTGCAGGTCTACCAGCGCACGGTCATCGCGACCGGTGCCAAGGTGCCGGATTTCCTGATCTGGCTCGGTACCGGCGTCACCTGGGGCTTTCCGAACGCGCTGCTGCTCTTCGTCCCTGTCGCCGCGCTGCTTCTGTTCGTGCAGAAGCGCACCGGCTTCGGGCGACTGCTCTACGCCATCGGCGACAACGAGCGCGCGACCCGGCTTGCCGGCGTGAAATACTGGCAGGTGATCCTCGCGCTCTACATGTTCTCCAGCGTGCTCGCCGGCATCATGGGCCTGCTCTACATGGGCCTGATCCGCGCGCCGTCGCTGTCGCTGGCCGAACCGCTGGTGCTGCCCTCGGTCGCCGCCGCGGTCATCGGCGGAACCTCGATCTTCGGCGGCAGGGGCAGCTACACCGGCACCATCGTCGGCGCGCTGATCCTCACCGTCCTGACCACGCTGCTGACCATCCTGCAGATGCCCGAGGGCGCGCGCCGCATCCTGTTCGGCGCGATCATCCTTCTTGTCACCGCCGCCTATCTCAGGATCATCGAGGACCGGTAGCGTCTCGGGCTGTGGGGGTCACCCTCAACGGTTCGCGACCTACCGCCGCCTGGCAGCTGCTTCCGTCCGGTACCCCAGGCTCATCACCAGCGCCTGGCAGAGCACCATGGCCGGCACCTGGCTGCGGAAGTGGCCGAGCCTGGCTTCCTTCACATAGAGCACGTGGCCCGCAAGCGGCGCGACGGGGCTCAACTCGTTGTCCGTGATGGCGAGCACCGTTCGGCCGGCGGCGTGCGCCTTCTTTGCCAGATCGACCGTTTCGGGCGTGTAGTCGTCGAAGGTGATGACCAGCAGCGCATCGCCCTCGTCCATGGCGGCCAGTTGTTCGGCCCGCATCGCGCCCAGGTTGTCGATCAGGAAGGTGCGCTTGCCGATGCGCGAAAGGCCGTAATAGGTGTAGCTGCCGACCCCGTAGGCGCCGCGCGCCGCAGCGATGTGCACGGCCTTGGCATTTTCCAGTGCATCGACGAACGGGATCAGGGCGGCGTTGGCGACATCCTCGCGCAGCCTCAGCAGCGCGTCGAACGCCGCCTGGATGAACGTCTCCGCCACCTGATGCGGATCGCGCGGGTCGTCGGGATCCGCCCGGCCCGATGGCGCGACTTCGCGATTCACCGCCTGAACGCGCTCGGCGTAGGACATGCGGGGGCCGAGCAGCCGCTGCTTGAACATCGCCTGCAGTCCTGCGAAGCCGTCGAAGTCGAGTTCCTTGGCAAAGCGCGTGATCGCCGAGGGCGGCACGCCGGCGCGCCTGGCGATCTCGACGATGGTGAAGATCGCCGCGTCTTCGGGATTGTTGAGGAGATAGTGCGCCACCTGCTGCAGCCGACGGCTGAGCGCGGGCCTGCGCGCCGTCAGCGTGGCGACGAATTCGCTGTAGTCGCGCCTGCCGTCGGCCTCTTCGCTCAAGCCGTCCTCCTGGTCCCGCTCTCCAGCCTATCCCCGCGGCGGAGCTTCCGCCATGGCGCGACCGAGCGCCGTCCTGACGCCGTCCGCAAGCATCGCCTTTGCTGTCCCGGCGATACGGTCCGCCAGCCCGTCGTCCGCAGCCAGGCTGTCGCCGAATATCGCGCGGTTGCCGATGAATAGTTTCGTGAAAACGTCGATGTCGCCGGAGGATCGTGTCGCGATGTCGGCCACCAGCGGCATGATCTGGTCGTGTGCGTGCCATGCCCCGCCGAAAGCCGGCTGCGACTTCGCCAGATAGGCTACCCAGCCAGCGATCGCCGTCTCCAGCAGCGGCGATGCAAGGCCTAGCGCACGGCGGTCCCGCAAAGGCTGCAGGATGCGCTGGTTGATCTTCTGCGAGCCGTCGGTCGCGATCTGGTGGTTGGTATGGCGGATCGCCCGATTGCCGAGCCGCGCGAGCGTCAGGTCGAGATAGGGACCGACCTGCATGCCCGGCATGTCGGGGAGCACCGCCGCGGCTTCCGATAGGATCATCCGCCGCACGAAATCCCTGAGTTCAGGATCGTTGACGTCGTCGCAGGTGGTGCCTAGCCCCGTCAGTGCGCCGACATAGGAAAGCGCGCTCTGGCAGGCGTTGAGCACCCGCATCTTGATGAACTCGTAGGGTTCGACATCGGCAACGAACTGCGCGCCGGCGACATCCCAGCGCGGGCGAGGGCGGTTGAAGTCGTCCTCGATGACCCATTGCCGGAATGGCTCGCCGACCACCGCGCCGTCATCGCGCAGGCCGGTCAGTTCTTCGACCTGCTTCAGGTCTTCCGGCCGCGTCGCCGGCACGATGCGGTCGACCATGGTCGAGGGGAAGCGCACATTGTCGGCTATCCAGCCGGCGAGCGGCTTGTCGGCCGCCTCGGCGAAGCCTAGAACCACGCCCTTCAGGATCTGGCCGTTGCCCGGGATGTTGTCGCAGGAGATCAGCGTGACCGGTGCATTGGCCGCCATGCGCCTTGCCAGCATCTCTGCCAGGAAACCCGGCAGCGACGTCCGCCCGGAGGATCGCGCAAGATCCCCGGCGATTTCCGGCCGCTCCCAGTCGAGCGCCCCGCTCGCCGGCACGTGGCAATAGCCCTTCTCCGTCACCGTCATGGTGACGACGTCGATCCCGGGATCGGCGAGCGCGGCCAGCGCCCCTGCCGGTTCGCGCTCGGCGTCGAGGACGCGCCGGATCGAGCCGATGACGCGCGCCTCGGCTCTGTCCCCCTCGACCAGCAGGCGGGAATAGAGGCCGTCCTGCGGCGAAAGCTGGTCCGCGATCGACGGCGGCCTGAGGTTGACGCCGATTTCGGCGCGGTCGTCGGCGCCGGCTTCCAGCGCGTCTTCGGTGTACTCCGCCTGGTGGCAGCGGTGGAACGCGCCGACACCGACATGGGCGAAGCCGATCCGCGTCATTTCGCGATCGTATCCCGGTCTTCGCACCTCTGACGGCAGGAGTGGAATGCTGCCGGCGTTCAGCCGGTTCATGCGTCCCTCGGGCCGATGGCCGACTGTTCCTGGTCGATCACCGAACCGGTCATCGGCTCCGACGCCGGCGACAGCAGGAAATGCGTCAGCCGCGCCACGTCTTCCGGAGCCAGCAATCGGCCGAACGGCTGCACTGCCGCCTGCTCGGCCAGCCAGTCCGGCCCCTTGCCCAGGGTCTCGGCGTGCATGACGCGCTCGGCCGGCGTGTCGGCCCAGCCCATGTTGATGCCGTTGATGCGGATGCGGTCGAAGCGATGCGCCTGCGCCGCGTTCCTGGTCACCAGGGCAAGCGCCGCCTTGCTCGCGGAATAGACCGTGAGGTCGGTGGCGCCGCCATGCACGTTGATCGACAGGATGTTGACGATCGCGCCCGGCTTCTTCCTCGCGCGCATGTCATTGATCGCCCGCTGCATCAGGAAGAAGGGCGTCTTTGCGTTGACCACGAAAAGCTTGTCCCAGAGCGCCGGGTCGGCCGAGACCATCGAGCCCCGGTCGGTTAGGCCGGCGGCGTTCACCAGTGCATCGATGCGCCCGAAACGCCGGATGGCGGCGTCGGCGATCATGTCCGCCGCACCTGCGTCGGCGAGGTCGACTGCGGCGAAATGGGCTTTCGCGCCAAGCGCCTCGGCCTCTGCGACGACGGCTGCGCCGCGCGCCGGGTCGCGGCCGGTGATCAGCAGCGCTTCCACGCCGTTCGCTGCCGCCTCGAGGGCGACGGACCGGCCGACGCCCTGCGTCGATCCGGTGACGACAAGCACTTGGCCGGCAAGGGAGAGGTTCATCGTCGCGCAACTCGATTTCTATCTCAGGAAAAATAGAAAAATCGTTCCGCTCGGTCAATCCGGCAAAGCCGTGCATTGACAGCCATCCCGCCAGAAAAGATCAATACGTATGAGCAGGGGGCCTTGCCGGGGATGCGACTCTTCCAGTCAGCCGGATCGATGGGGATTGCGCTTGCCCGCCTTGCGGGGTTGGCGCTGCTTCTCCTCTTCCTCGGCCTGCGCGTCGCCGACCCGCTGGTCGTCTCCTCGATCCGCAACCAGGGCTTCGACATCCTCCAGAGGCTGCATCCGCGCCCTGCGGCCGCGCAGCCGATCGCCATCGTCGACATCGACGAGAAGAGCCTGGAACTGGTCGGCCAGTGGCCCTGGCCGCGCACCGAGGTGGCGCGCCTGATCGACCGGCTGACCGCTATGGGTGCGGTGGTGATCGGCTTCGACGTCGTCTTCGCCGAGCCTGATCGCCTGTCTCCCGACCGGGTCGCCGAGGACAATCCCGACCTGCCGGAGACGGCGAGGACCGATCTCCTGAAGCTGCCGTCGAACGAGACCGTGCTGGCCAACGCCATCGCCCGCTCGCGCGTCGTGGTCGGCGAGACCAGCGTTCGCGTCGATGACGAGACGCTGGCGGGCGGCGACCGTCCCATCCCCGACGTGCCCTATGCGGCGCTCGGCGGCGACGCGACGCCCTACCTCCTGAAATTTCCGCGGCTGGTGCAGAACCTGCCGGTCATCTCGGACGCCGCCGCCGGGCGCGGCCTGTTCACAGTCGAGCCGGATCCCGACGGCATTTTCCGCCGCATCCCCCTGGTCATGATGGTTCAGGACCACATGCGGCTCGCGCTGTCGGCCGAGATGCTGCGCATCGCGACCGGCGGACAGGCCTTCGCCACGCGCGCCGGCGACGCCGGCATCGAGGGCATCGTGGTTGGCGGGGTCTTCGTTCCGACCGACGGCAACGGGCGCGTCTGGCCGTGGTTCAACGCCTCCTCGCGCGACCGCTATGTTTCGGCGGGCGCCGTGATGTCGGGGGAGGCGCCGGCCGAACGCATTGCGGGCCATCTCGTTGTGATCGGGACGTCGGCCGTAGGCCTCGAGGATTTTCGCGCGACGCCCGTCGCCAATTTCATGCCCGGCGTGGAGATCCACGCGCAGATCATCGAGAACATCCTCACCCAGCAGTTTCTCCAACGGCCGGCCTACGCGATCGGGATGGAACTTCTCGTGACCTTCGTGGTGGGTGCCTTCATCGTCTGGCTGGTGCCGCGCATCGGCGCCTTCTATTCGTTTTTCGCCGCAGTCTCGGTGCTTGGACTGGTCGCGGCCGGCGTCTACTGGGCCTTCCTCGCCGACCGGATGCTGATCGACGCCACCTTCCCGGGTGGCGCGCTCGCCGCCGTCTTCATGGTCATGGCGACCGCCAACTACATGCGCGAGGAACGCCAGCGCCGTCAGATCAGAAGCGCTTTCGGCCAGTATCTCTCGCCGACCCTGGTCGACCGCCTCGCCGACCATCCCGAGCAACTGGTCCTCGGCGGCGAAACCCGCGAACTGACGCTGCTGTTCACGGATGTCCGCGGCTTCACCACCATCTCGGAGAGCTTCAAGGCCAATCCGCAGGGCCTCACTCGGTTGATGAACCGCTTCCTCACAGCGCTTTCCGGAGCCATCCTCGATCGCGACGGCACCATCGACAAGTACATGGGCGACGCCATCATGGCCTTCTGGAACGCGCCGGTCGACTTGCCCGACCATCCGATGCGCGCCTGCCGAGCCGGGCTCGATATGGTGCGTCGCGTCGAGGAACTGAACAGCCAGCGCCGGCAGGAGGTGGAGCGGGATCCGGGCGAGCCTTTCCACGAAATCCGGATCGGCGTCGGCATCAACAGCGGTCCCTGCGTGGTCGGCAACATGGGAAGCGACATGCGCTTCGACTACACCGCGCTTGGCGATACCGTGAACCTGGCGTCGCGGCTGGAGGGCCAGTCGAAACCCTACGGCGTTTCCATCGTGCTCGGCGACGCCACGGCGGCCGCGGTCGCCGACACGCTGGCGCTGATCGAGATCGACCTGCTCCGCGTCAAGGGCAAGAACGAGCCGGAACGCATCCACTCGCTGCTCGGCGTCGAGGACATGGTTGCCGATCCGACCTTCCAGGCGCTCAAGCAGGCCAACGGGACGATGCTCGAGCGCTACCGCGCCTGCGACTGGGACGCCGCCGCCGCCGCGCTCGCCGAGATGGCGCCTCTCGCCAAGCGCCTCGGCGCGGCGCTCGACGGCTATCTCGACCTCTACGCGTCGCGCATAGTGTATTTTCGCGATAATCCGCCGGAAGACGGCTGGGACGGCGTCTACACCGCATTAACCAAGTAGATTCGTGGCCCAAATAGCACAGTGGGCCCCGGAAAAACATTCGATCGATCGCCAATTCCTTTGCACTGCAACATCAAACCTGTCCTTTTGGCGTTGTTTCGTGTATGAGCAAAGCCTGTGCGAGGGGTCGAGCGTATGAGGGGTACGAGCGTCGCGTTCATTTCGGCTGCCATTTCATTGGCGGCCCTGACCGGCAGCGTCCATGCCACTTCGCTTCGCGAAGCCGTCCAGCAGGCAGTTCTCACAAATCCCAGGATCGACGCGGCACAGGCCAACCGCAGGGCGAGCGAATACTCGTTCAGGCAGGCCAAGGGACGCTTTCTGCCGGAGGTCGAACTCAACGCGGACGCCGGTCAGCAGCGGATCGACCGGCCACAGGGCCTGGGGCCCGCCGTCAACGACAACTGGCAGGACCCGCGGCAGGCGACGATCAGCATCCGCCAGGTGCTTTTCGACGGCTGGGAGCGCGCCAACGACATCTATCGTACGCAGGCGAGCATCTCCGCAGCCTCCCACAGGGTGATGGTGCGCTCCGAGGCGGTCGGTCTCAACAGCGTCGAGGCCTATATCGACGTCGTTCGTCATGACGACCTGCTCAAGCTGGCCAACCAGAACGTCGCGCGCCACCAGAAGCTGCTGCGCATCATCCGCGAGCGCTATGACGGCGGGCGCGCGCCCATCGGCGATCTCGAGCAGACGATCGAGCGCGTCGAAGCCGCCAAGGCGCTGGTCGCCCAGATCACCGTTGCGCGCGAAACGGCCAAGGCGAAATACAAGAACGCCGTCGGCGTTCCGCCTTCCGGGCTGAAGCAGGTCGCCTATGCGTCCGGGATTCCCAAGACGGTCGCCGAGGTGACCAACCGCGCGATCCGCAACAATCCGCGCGTCAGGGAAGCAGCGGCGGAAGCCGAGGTTTCCTACTTCGACAAGCAGCAGTTCAGCTCGACGCTCTACCCGCAGGTCTTCCTGGAAGGCAACGCGACGCGCGGCGAGGATCTGGACGGTACGCCTGGCCGAAACGACGAGCTGGGAGCGAGGGTCGTGCTGCGCTGGAAGCTGTTCGACGGTGGCGTCAGGCGCAACCGGACGGCCGAACTCAGCGAGCGCTACTCCGAAAAGGTCGCCGAGCAACTGATCCTGCTCAGGGAACTGACCCAGGAAGTCGAGACGTCCTGGGCACGCCTCGTCGATGGTCGTGCCGAGGTTGCCGCGATCCAGCGCGAAGTCGGCCAGAACCGGAAGGTGTTTGCCGCCTACCAGGACGAGTACAACGCCAACAAGCGTAGCCTGCTCGATGTGCTCGATGCGGAGAACGCGCTGTTCGCTAGCCAGTTCGAACTGTCCAACGTGACCGCGCTGCATGTCTTCTCGAGCTATGAGCTGCTGGCACAGATGGGTACGCTCCTGGTGACGCTCGGGGTCCAGGCGCAGCAGATTCCCGACGTGCCTGCCAATCCTCTGCCGACATTCCTGCGCGGCCCGTCGCAGAAGCCCTTCGACATTCCGCCGCTCGGTCAGCAATGACCCCCCGCGCGGACATATCCCGAAGTGATGGTCCGCGGGGTTCCTGACCGGTGGACCAGAGGGTTGGATCGTCTGGTGAAAGCGTCCCGCAGACCGGCCATGCCGACGTCTACGATCCGCTTCTAGCTGCGCTCGAACATCTTGCCGGCCTGCATGGCCGACCGTTCTCGAAGGCGGCCGTCCTGCAGGGCCTGCCGCTCTCCGGCGGCCGGCTGACGCTGGACCTTTTCGCGCGCGCCGCCGACCGGCTGGGCCTCGACGCACGCATCGTCGAGCGACGCCCGTCGGAAGTGTCCGGCCTTGTCTGCCCCTTCGTTGCGCTCCTGAAGAGTGGCGACACCGCGATCGTGGTCGAGAAGCGGCATCGCGCGCGCAAGGCGACCGTCGTGGTTCCGGGATCCGACCCCCGGACGATGCGGCTCAAGGATCTCGACCGCCAGTCCTTCGACAGCGTCATCTATGTCGCCGATCGCCGCCAGCAGGACGCGGTCGCATCGGATTCGGCAATGCTGCGGCGCGCGCAGGGACACTGGTTGTGGTCGGTCGTCTGGAGGCTGTGGCCGACCTGGACCTACGTGATCCTCGCGGCGCTCGTCATCAACCTGCTCGGGCTGGCGTTGCCGCTCTTCGTGATGAATGTCTACGACCGCGTCATCCCCAACAACGCGATACCGACGCTTTGGGCGCTTGCCGCCGGCGTGACGATCGCGCTCGGCGCGGATTTCGTCCTGCGCATGCTGCGTTCCGGTGTCATCGAGAGTTCCGGCAGGCGCGTCGACATGAAGGTGTCGGCCGCGCTGTTCGAACAGGCGCTCGACGCGACGATGGCGAGCCGCTCTTCGCGCGCCGGCGAATTCGCGAACCACATCCGCGAGTTCGAGAACGTGCGCGACTTCTTCACCTCGTCGAGCATCGTCTCCGTCATCGACCTGCTGTTCATCGGCGTCTTTCTCGGCCTGCTCTACATGATCGTCGGCGAACTGGCGCTGGTGCCGCTGGCCGCGGTGCCGTTGGTGCTGGTCGCCACCCTCTTGATCCAGATACCGCTGGCGCGCGCGGTCAACGCCGCGCAACTCACCAAGACCAACCGCAACACCATCCTTGTCGAGTCACTGGTCGGGGTCGAGACGGTCAAGGCGGTGGCCGGCGAGGGCGCGCTGCAGAAGAAGTGGGAAGACGCCGTCGCCGGTTCGGTGCGGGCGAGTTCATCGCTTCGCTTCTGGTCTTCGCTGGCCATGTTCTTCAGCATGTTCGTGCAGCAGGGCGTCAGCGTCGTGCTGATCGTCCTCGGTGTATACCTGGTGGCCGCCGGCGACATCACGATCGGCGCGCTGATCGCCTCGAACATCCTCGCAGGACGCGTGCTGGCGCCGCTCAGCGGCATCGCAATGACCCTGGCGCGCGCCCAGGCATCGTTCGCCGCCCTCAGGCAACTCAACCGCATGATGCGGCTCGATCGCGACCACAACACACCTCACGATGGCGGTGGCGGCATCGACGAGGGCAGGCTCGAGATTCGCGACGTCGCCTTCGCGTATCCGGGCCAGGCCACGAACGCGCTCGACGGGCTTTCTCTCAGGATAGCGCCGGGCGAGCGCGTCGGCGTCATCGGGCGCGTGGCGTCCGGCAAGTCGACGCTCGGCAAGCTCCTGTGCGGCCTCTATGCGCCGCAGCAGGGCGCCGTCCTTGTCGACGGCACCGACATCAGGCATCGCTGGATGGCCGATCTGCGCAAGGCCGTCGCCTATGTCGGCCAGGATCCCGACCTTTTCGCCGGCACGCTGAAGGAGAATGTCCTGTTTGGGAGGCGCGCCGACGACGTTGCTTTCGAGGAAGCGGCTGTTGCCACCGGCATCGCCGCGATCGCGCAGGCCAGTCCGCTCGGCTATGCGCTGCAGGTCGGTGAGCGCGGCCGCGCCGTCTCCGGCGGCCAGCGCCAGGCCGTCGCGATCGCCCGTGCGCTCGTCGGCAATCCCCGCGTGCTGGTGCTGGATGAACCGACCAGCGCCATGGACAATCTGACGGAGGCCGCCTTCATCCGCAGTTTCCGCAACTGGCTGAAGCCGGACGTCACGCTGATCCTCGCAACCCACCGCGTATCGATGCTGGAGCTTGTCGATCGCCTCGTCGTGCTTGAGGACGGCCGCGTCGTGGCCGATGGTCCCAAGGACAAGGTGCTGGCCTCCCTGGTCAAGCGCCGGATCGTTGGCCGGGAGCAAGGGGGCGCCGATGGCTGACGTCGACCTCGACTTCGCCAACGACCCGCGCGCGGCGATCGAATCCTCGGTCACGCCGGGCGCCTGGCGCATCCTCATCGTCATAGGCACGCTTTTCGTGCTGTTCCTGCTCTGGGCATCCGTGGCGCATGTCGCCCAGATGGCCTCCGGCGTCGGACGGGTCATTCCGTCCAGCCAGGTGCAGGTGGTGCAGAGCCTGGAGCCCGGCATCGTCGCCGAAATCCTCGTCCGCGAGGGCGACCGCGTCGCGGCCGGGCAGAACCTCGTGCGCATCGACGATACCGGCGTCGCCTCCAGGCTCGGCGAACTGCGCCAGCAGCAACTGGCACTTGCCGCCGAGCTCGACCGGTTGAACGCCCAGGCGCGTGGCGACGAGACGTTTGCGCCGCCGCTACAGGCCGAGGCCGGCCTCGAACTCTTCTACCGCGACCAACTGGCGATCTTCCTTGCCGACCGGCGCAAGCTCGACGAAAACATCCTGATCCGCGAGCAGCAGCTCGTGCAGCGCCGCCAGACGCTGCGCGAAGCCGAGGCGACCGCGGCCAAGCAGGCCGAAGCGCTAGCACTCAGCGAACGCGAACTGGAGCTGACGCGCGCCCTGTTCGATCGCAAGGCGGTTCCCGAACTCGAGTTCCTGCGCATCCAGCGCCAGGTGGTCGAACTGCGCGGCGAACTGGCGATATGGCAGGCAGGCAAGCTGCGCCTGGAGGCAGAGGTGGCCGAGGCCGAAGCGCAGGTCGAGGCGGAGCGCTCCGCCTTCCTCGCCGACGTGCAGGCCCGCATCTCGCGCGTCAACGCCGAGATGTCGGTGGTCCAGGAAAGCCTGCGCGGCGCCGACGACCGCGTGCGGCGGGCGATGCTGAAGTCGCCTGTCGCAGGCATCGTCAACGCTCTCAGCGTGGCGACCATCGGCGAGGTCATCGCGGCGGGCGTCAACGTCGTCGAGATCGTGCCGGTCGATGATCGCCTGCTGGTCGAGACGCGCATCCGCCCGCAGGATGTCGCCTTCATCCAACCGGGCGCGGAGGCGACGATCCGCCTCACCGCCTACGACTACACGAAGTACGGGACGCTGAAGGGCGCGGTCGAGCGCATCGGCGCGGACACCATCACCGACGAGAACGGCGAGACCTTCTACCAGGTCATCGTCGGCACCGGGGACGCCGGCTCGAATATGCGCGTCATTCCGGGAATGGTCGCCACCGTCGACATCTTGAACGGCGAGCGGACGGTTCTCGAATATTTGCTGAAGCCGGTCCTGAGGATTCGCGACCAGGCATTTCGCGAGGCGAGATGAGGGGGCGGGCGATCGATCGGGGCCGTTTTACTGCGTTTACCGCCTGTTTACTGTGTTGCCGCGTGGGCATGTTCAGATGACCTTGCGGCAGCCTCGGTAGACTCGGCGGATATTGAGCGTTATGCTGCGGTGCGAATGGGCTGACGGCATTCCGTCAGGGGAACCTTCAGGCGAATGGCATCAACGGGCGCAGTCAGCGACGGATTGCCCGTCGCTCCAGTCAAACTGCATTCTGACGCATCGGGCTCCGTACAGGTTGCGGATCCGGAGGCGCTGTTTCTTGGCGACTATTCCAGGCAGGGCCACGACCTTGTCATCCGGCACGGCGACACCACCCTGCTGGTCGAGGACTATTTCGCCGGTGCCGGAGCCAATCTGGTCGGCCCGAACGGCGCGTTTCTGACGCCGGGCGTCGTCAAGGCGCTCGCCGGACCGATGGCGCCGGGGCAATACGCGCAGGAGGGAGGCGCAACCGCCGGGCTCACCGAGATCGGCAAGGTGGTGTCCATCGAGGGCGCGGCGACCGCCACCCACAAGGACGGCGTGACCGTCGACCTCGCCAAGGACGCCCCGGTCTACCAGGGCGACGTGATCAGCACGGGCGAAGGTTCCAAGCTCGGCGTCGTCTTTATCGACGATTCCGTCTTCTCCATGTCGGCAAGCGCCCGCATGGTGCTCGACGAGCTGATCTTCGATCCGGCCAAGGCCGCCGACAGTTCGATGGTCATCAACCTCGTGCAGGGCTCGTTTGTCTTTGTCACGGGCAAGGTGGCGCCTGCCGGCGACATGAAGGTCGAGACGCCGGTCGCCACCATGGGCATCCGCGGCACGACGCCGACCGCCGACATCGACGCCGGTCTCGGCGTCATGACGTTCGGTATCCTGCCCAATCCCGAGGACGGCAAGATCGGCAGCTACCTGCTGCTCGACAAGGTGACGGGCGAAATCCTGGGCACCGTCGAATCCGTCGGCGACAAGTGGGTCATCACGTCGCTTTCCGGCGAAGCGGTCAAGGTCGCGAAGTCGGGCGTCGACCTGCTCGAGGACGAGGCCCTGATGGCCGACATCCGCGACGCGGTGTCGAGCGCGCTGGGCGACCGCACCCAATACAACGGGTCGAACGCCTACAAGCAGGTCGCCTACGATGCGTCGGCTTCCGCCGGAAGTCACGGCGATGGAACCGGCGACGACGGCGGGAGCGGCGGCCCCGGCGGCGGAGGCGCTATCGTCGATTCCAATCCCGACACGGACGACCCGCCCGACGCGCGCGATGACGCGTTCTCGACCAACGAGGACCTGGGCATCGTCGCCAATGTGATCAATGCATCGGGGGGCGGGCCTGATTTCGATCCGGAAGGCTTTCCGGTCACGGTCATTCAGGTCAACGGCAGTACGCTGACCTTCACCCTCAACAATGCCTATGTTCCCCTGCCGGTCGATTGGCCCCGCCAGACTGTCAGCGCGGACCTGGTGATTTCCAAGACCGGCGGCATCACCTTCGATCCGACAAGCGCCTTCGATTTCCTGGCGGTCGGCGAGCAGGCGATCGAGACCTTTACCTATACGATTTCCGATCAGTTCGGCTTCACCGACACGGCCACCGTCAGGATCACGGTCGACGGGCGCAACGATGCGCCGGTGATCACCGACGGCCCGGTCTCGACCACTCTGGCGGAATCGAGCGAGGCCGGCGGCGTCGGCGGCGCCTTTTCAGGTGGCCCGACGACGGGGACGATCGCCTTCAACGACGTCGATATCTCCGACACCGGCCATACCTACCAGGTCGTATCTGTCGTCGAGACGCCGACCGGCGGGGCCCCGCCCAACCCGCTCGGCGGTGCCGCCCTGCAAGGCATGCTTAGTCTCGCCGGCTCCTCGGACTCAGGATCGACGGGAACCGCGGGTACCATCGTTTGGACCTTTGTCGGAACTGAAGACCAGTTCGACTATCTCGCCCTCGGGGAGACCGTCACGCTCGTCTACACCGTCCAGGTGACCGACCCGCATGGGGCGACAGACACGCAGACGGTGACGGTCACGATTATCGGCGCCGCCGAAGACGGTTCAAACGACGAACCGGTGATTCTGGCCCCAACCGACGTTTCGGAGACGCTGGCCGAGACCGAATTGTCGCTGACCACGTCCGGTTCCTTCGACGTCGGCGACGTCGACATCACCGATGTCGTGTCGATCACCGGCGTGACGGTGGCGACGTCCGGCGATGACGGCGATGCGACGCTGCCCTCGAACGCCGCGCTGCTGGCGATGTTCTCGCCGCAGTCGGGCGTGGTCATCGACGGCGTTTCCACGTCGGGCACTGTGAACTGGAGCTTCGACGCGGGAACCGACGCGTTCGACTACCTGGCGGTCGATGAGAGCCTGACGCTGACCTACACGGTGACGCTCGCCGACGACAACGGGGCGGAAGTCACGCAGGACGTGACGATCACCGTCACCGGCACCAACGACCAGCCGCAGATCACCGCCGCAACCGACGTCTCGGAGACGCTGGCCGAGACCGAGTTGTCGCTGACCACGTCCGGTTCCTTCGATGTCGGCGATGTCGATACGACCGACGTCGTGTCGATCACCGGCGTGACGGTGGCGACGTCCGGCGATGACGGCGATGCGGCGCTGCCCTCGAACGCCGCGCTTCTGGCGATGTTCTCGCCGCAGTCGGGCGTGGTCATCGACGGCGTTTCCACGTCGGGCACTGCGAACTGGAGCTTCGACGCGGGAACCGACGCGTTCGACTACCTGGCGGTCGATGAGAGCCTGACGCTGACCTACACGGTGACGCTCGCCGACGACAACGGGGCGGAAGTCACGCAGGACGTGACGATCACTGTCACCGGCACCAACGACCGGCCGGTCATAGAGACGTCGTCGGTGCTGGCCGACAGCATCACCGAGCAGGCGGCTATGACGGGGTCCGCGACGCCGTTGACGGCGGCCGGCACGATCGTCTTCAGCGACGTCGATACGACCGACGAGCACAGCGTGGTGACGCCGGTCTTCGTGTCGGCCGTTTGGAGCGATGGGACCGACCCCACAAGCGATCCGGGTTCTTTGGAGATCGGCACTGTCGACCAGGTGACCAACAGCGCCACCTGGACCTACACCGTGGCCGACAGTGCACTCGACTACCTGGCGGCCGGCGAGACGCTGACCATCACCTACAACGTCTCGGTTCGCGACGACAGCGCGGCTGGCAACGACACCTCCACGACGCAGCAGATCGTTGTCACGATCACCGGCGCCAACGACGCGCCTGTGATCAGCGCCGCCGCCGGCGAAGATGCCGGGGCGGTCATCGAAGGGGTCGGCGTACAGAGCGACAGCGGCGTACTGGACTTTGCCGATGTTGACCTGACCGACACGCCGAGCCCCAGCAAGGCCCTCGACACGATGACGGCGTTGGCCGCCGACGGCGTGACGGAGTTCAGCCTGACGACGGAGCAGGCCGAGGCGATTGAGGCGGCGTTCAGTGTCGCGCTCGGCAGCGGCAGCGCCAACAACGGGACGATCGAGTGGAGCTTCAACCTCGACGGCGTCGACCTGTCCTATCTCGGCGAGGGGGAGACGGTGACGGCTGTCTTCACCGTCACCCTGGACGATGGCAACGGCGGCACGGCCAGCAAGGACGTCACCGTCGTCATAAACGGCGTGAATGGCGGCGACCGCGACGACATTCTGTATGGCACCGCGGGCCAGGATGCACTGGTAGGCAGGCTCGGCAACGATACGCTCTACGGACTTGGCGACAACGACTACCTCGAGGGTGGAGAGGGCGACGATACCCTTGATGGCGGTGAAGGCGACGACTGGCTCGTCGGCGGTGAAGGAACCGACACCTATGTCGGCGGCGGCAGCGGACCGGACCAGTTTGACGCGATCAGCTTCCGCGACGAGACCGGTACCTTGGGCGTCTATGCCAACCTGGCCACCGGCGTCATCACCGACACCTATGGAAATGTCGAGTCCGCGACGGGAATCGAGGAGGTCGATGGCTCCGCCAATGACGACACCCTGATCGGCAACGAAGCCGACAACTTCTTCCGGGGTGGCGACGGCGCCGATAGCTATGACGGCGGCTCCGGCGGTTTCGATCAGGTCTCGTTTGATAACGAGACCGGCGGCAGCGGCGTTGTCGTTAACCTTGCCCTGGGAACCGGCACCGATACGTGGGGCAATGTCGAGAGCTTCACCGGTATCGAGGTCCTGCGTGGCTCGCAGTGGGGCGACACCCTTGTCGGTGACGCCAACGACAACACGTTCCGCGGCATGGCCGGCAACGACACGATGGACGGGGCGGGCGGCAACGACACCGTGCGCTACGACCGCGACGTCGACCGGGGCGGCACGGGCGGCGTCACCGTCGATCTGGCCACCGGAACCGCGACCGACGGCTTCGGCGACAGCGACATGCTGATCGACATCGAACACGCTCGAGGTACCCAGTTCGCCGATTGGCTGTCGGGAGATGGGGACTCCAACCGACTTATGGGACTGGCTGGCGACGATCAGTTGTTTGGCGAGGCTGGCGACGATCAACTGTTCGGCGGCGATGGCTCCGACGAACTGACCGGTGGATTGGGCAGCGACGAATTTTTCTTCCTCGCCGGGGAGACGGGCGTGGATACGATCCTCGACTTCAACGCCGCCGAAGACGTCATCAACCTGGATGAGCTTCTGGATCCCAGCTTCAATCCCGGTGCGCCGATCGAGATCAACCTCGCCGACGACGGGTTCGGCAATGCGATCTTGAGTGTCGGCGGGCAGGACATCGCGACGCTGGTCGGCATTTCGGACACGGCCACCATCAACATCGTCTACGACGATGCCGAAGCCGCGCTTGCCTTCTCCAATTCACTGAATGCATGACGAACCGGCGCCTGCAGCGAGCGTACCGACCATGACGAACGGAATCCGTTTCGCTTGTTCGGTTCTATTGGCCGCTGCAGTGGCGGCAAATGGCGTCGCGTCCGCCGCCGAAGACAATGCCATCGTGGCGGAATCGCTGCGCGCCGCCTTCCACTCCGGAGCCGCCGACACCGGTTCGGACGAGGCCAATGCCGGCCTCGACGCAATCCGCGACATCTATGTCGTGCGCGATTTCAAGCCGATCTGGGTTCGCGACAACGGGCCGAAGACGAAGGCGAGGGCGCTGCTCGGCGAACTGAAGATATCGGGTGTGCACGGCCTCTCGCCCGAATTCTACCATGCCTCGGAGATCGAGGCGCTGATGGGTTCGCCCGCGCCCGACGACCTCGCGCGGCTCGACATGCTGTTGTCCGGCGCGGCGGTCGACTTCGGCGGCGATCTCGCCAACGGACGCCTCGGACCGGATACGGCGCCGTCGGAAAATGCGGTCCCTCCGATTCCGCTGGCGCCGGCCGACTATGTCGCGGCGGCGGAGGCCGCCGAGAACCTGCGCGACTTCGCCGGCGCCATGCTCAGCGAGGACTATCGCTATGTCAGGCTGATCGCCAAGCTCGGCGAGTTCAGCCGCATCGAGGCGTCCGGCCGCTGGCCGGCGATCGACGCAGGCGGCGCCGCGATCGCCGCCGGGGCCGAGGATGCGCGCATGCGCGATATCCGCCGGCTGCTGGCGCTGGCCGGCGACCTGCCGATCGCCCTGATGGACGGATCCGCGGTGCATGACGAAAAGACGGTCCAGGCCGTGCGCTCCTTCCAGACGCGGCACGGGCTCGACCCGACCGGGACGATCGATGGTGCCACCCTGGCCGCGATGGCGGTGCCGATCTCGACCCGCATCCGCCAGATCAAGGTCAATCTCGAGCGTCGCCGGTGGCAGAACCGGGACCTCGGCGAGGACAACATCTACATCAACCTCGCCGACGCCAATGTGAAGATCGTCCACGGCGGGCGGCCGGAGCTTTTCGTCGAACTGCTGAATGCGCCGGATCTGGCGCTGCTGCCGACATTCTTCGGCGAGATCACCGGCGTCGAGGTTCGACCGTCAGCGGCGTCGCCGCTCGCGCTGACGGTCCGTTCGCCATTCGTCGAAAGGATCGCGGGCGAGGGCGGCGAACGCACGATCGCCGTTTCCGACCTGTCCGCTCTTCTTGCGGAACTCGTCGCCGCCCGTGCGCCGGCGGGAACCGCCACCGATGCGCTGCTTTCCGCGAATGCGCCGGCGACGGTCGCCTTCGAAACGCCGCTGCCGCTTTTCGTCACCTTCGTGACGGCCTGGGCGAACCGCGACGGCACCGTGCATTTCCGCGGCGACGGCAGCGGCCGCGATGCCGTCGTTGCAAGGCTGCTTCAGCTCGACTGAGCCGCCTGCGCCGGCTTCTCGCCGCCCTGGCCGGCCAGCGCCGCGCCGCCGCGCGGCAGCACGATGCGGAACTCGGTGAACGATCCGGGCTGCGTTTCCACCTCGATCCGGCCGGCATGCTGGTTCACGATGATGTCGCGGCTCTGCGACAGGCCGAGCCCGGTTCCTTCGCCGGCCGGCTTGGTCGTGAAGAAGGGATCGAACATCTTTTCACGGACGGAAGCGTCGATGCCGGTCCCGTTGTCGCGGATGGTGATCTCGACGGCGTCGCCCAGGTTCCGGGTGGAGGCCGTCAGCGTCGGCTCGTAGGACCCGCCATTGGCGGCCGCGCCGCGGCGCTCTGTCGCGTCGAGGCCGTTGGCAAAGACGTTGGTCAGTGCGCGCGTAAGCTCCTGCGGGTAGAGATCGACGGTGCCGGCCTTGGGATCGAACGTCTTCTCCAGCGCGACACGAAAATCCTCGCGTCCGGCGCGGGCGCCCTGGTAGGCCAGCCCCAGGCTTTCGTCGACCACCGCGTTGATGTCGACGGGGCGGTGGCTGCCGGGGCCGTCGAACGACTGGAGCAGCGTGCTGCGGACCACCGATTCGGCCCGTTCTCCGTTCCAGACCGCCTTGACGAGTTGCTCCTTCAGCGTGTCGCCGAGTTCTTCGACCTCGGCCCTGGTGCGGCCGTCGATGACGGCGGCCTCCAGCACCATGCGGATGTCGTCGACCAACCGGTTGGACCGCCGCGAGACGTCGTTGACCTCGGCAAGGCGATGCTCGATGTCGTGCCCGATCGCCGGGATCAACTGGCCGAGCGACGCGAGCCGGTCCGCTTCTGCGAGCCGCGACCTTGCGGCGTGCAGGTCGCGAAGCAGGTCGGTGCGTTCCCGGTTGCGCGCCTCCGTCTCGTCCGACCGCACCGCGCAGTCGATGGAGAGGACCGCCTCGTCGGCGAAGATCCTGGCCAGCGCCACCTGGTGTTCGCTGAACGGTTTCGCCTCGTGCCGGGTCAGCACCAGAACGCCCGCGACCTTCCCGTCGCGCAGCAGCGGCACGCACAGGATAGCCGCCAGCCCGCTGATCCTGGCAATACCGGCGTCCTCGGCTTCCATATCCGTGTCCGACACGTGCAGCACCGTGCCTTCGGATGCTGCGAGGCCGATCCAGCCGTCGCGGTCGGCCGGTTGCGGGCGCACCAGTTCCGAGGGCATCGCGCCGGTCGCCGCGGCGACGCGGTAGGCGTCGTCCTCGAGCAGATGGATCGCCGCGCCGCCGGCCTCGCAGGATGATGCCGCCGCCGCCGTCAGCGCGGTCAGCACGCCGTCGAGGTTGAAGGGCGGTCGGCTGACCTGTTCCAGGACAGTGGCGATGGCCGCCTGCTGGCGCAGCAACGCGCGACGGTCTTTTTCGCGGGCCGCCACATCGTCGGACAGTCGAACCTGCTCGATCGCGACGACCGCCTCGTCCGCCAGCGTCTTCGCCAGTACGACCTGCCGGTCGGCAAAGGGCGTCGCTTCCGCCCGCGTCAGCGTCAGCACGCCGATCGCGGTTCCCCGATGCACGAGGGGAACGCACAGAAGGGCAGGGACCTGGCCGAACCGCTCCGCGTCGGGCGCAGCCGCGCTCCCCGCGCTCCCCGCGCTGTCGGCATGCTGAACGATCGTGGTTTCCGAGGCCGCGCGTCCGGTCGCGGTCCTGCGGTCGATCGGCTGCGGGTTGGCGATCTCGAAGGACCGCTGATCCTCTGTGAGGCCCGCGCCCACCGCAAATTCGAGCCTTTCGCCGTCCCTCAGGTAAAGGCGCGCGGACGAAGCCGCGGCCAGCCGCTGCGCATGGTCGGCCAGGGCGGCGAGCGCGTCGGGCAGGTCGAAGGCCGCGTCGTTCAGGACGCGCAGCACGTCGGCCGTTGCCATCTGGTGCGCGGTCGCCTCATCGAGTTCTCGCTGGGTGTCGTCGAGGCGCACGCCGCGCTCCTCGAACCGGCCCGCGAGCCGCGCGCTGGCGATGGCGACGCCGGCCTCCGCCGCGAGGATGCCGGCCAGTTCCACCTCGTCGCGGCCGAAGGCGCCGGCCGACGCGCGCGACAGCGCCAGGACGCCGATCGTTTCCTCGCCGATCGTGATCGGCACGGCGAGTTCTGCCTTGGGTGCGGCGTCCTCGAAATTGCCGGCGACCTGCACGGCGCGGGTCTCCGCCAGCGCGCGTTCGGCGAGCGAGTTTTCTCCATCCGGTGAACCGTCCGACGCGGCCAGGTGGAGAACGCCGCCATTCAGAAGCAGCAGCTGGGCCGATCCGGCCCGGCAAAGCGTCAGCGCCGCGGCCGCGGCCGCGTCGAGCATCCGTTGCGGTTCGCCCTCGACATCGGCGAGCAGCCGGAGCGCGTGCGTGGTGGCGCTGCGAACCTGCTCTGCATCGTCGCGGTCCTCGATGTGCTGCTTGCGCGCTTCGCCGATTTCCGCCGCGTGCAGCTGATGGACCTGGTCGAGTTCCATTGCATGGTTGGTGCGCGCTTCGTCCATGGCGTCCGCATGCTGCTTGCGCGTGTCGTCAAGCTCGGTCGCATGCAACTGGCCCGTGTGCTCCAGTTCGGCGGCATGCTGGCGACGGATCTCGTCCAGCTCGGCCGTGTGCCCCTGCCGCATCGCCTCCAGCGTCCGGCTGGCCTCGTCGATGTCGGCCTGGTGCAGGCGCCTTGCCTCGGCCAGTTCGTCGGCGTGGCGCTGCTCCGTGGCCTGAAGCGTCAGGCCGGCTTCGTCGATGTCGGCCTGGTGCAGGCGCCGCGCTTCGGCCAGTTCTGCCGCGTGACGCGCTTCGGTGGCTTCGAGGGTCTGGCGGGCTTCGTCGATGTCGGCCTGGTGCAGGCGCCGTGCCTCTGCCAGTTCGACGGCATGGCGCTCCTCGGTGGCTTCGAGCGTCTGGCGCGCTTCCTCGACGTCGGCCTGGTGCAGGCGCCTTGCTTCCGCCAGCGCGGCGGCGTGCTGCTGTTCGGTGGCCTCGAGGGTCAGGCGCGCCTCTTCGACGTCGGCCTGGTGCAGGCGCCTGGCTTCCTCCAGTTCGGCGGCATGGCGCTCCTCGGTGGCTTCAAGCGTCTGGCGGGCTTCATCGACATCTGCCTGGTGCAGTCGGCGCGCTTCCGCCAATTCGGCGGCGTGGCGCTCTTCGGTGGCCTCCAGGGTCTGGCGCGCTTCGTCGACGTCGGCCTTGTGCAGCCGCCTGGCTTCCTCCAGTTCGGCGGCGTGCCGCTTTGCCCCGGCCTCGAGGTCGCCGGCGTGGCGATTGCGCCAGTCGTCACGGTCGGCCGTGCGTTCGGCAAGCTGTCCGAGGGTGCTCTCCAGCTCCGACCCGCGCGTTGCAAGCTCTTCGGAAAGACGC
Source organism: Mesorhizobium marinum (assembly GCF_040813675.1). NCBI lineage: Bacteria > Pseudomonadati > Pseudomonadota > Alphaproteobacteria > Hyphomicrobiales > Phyllobacteriaceae > Mesorhizobium > Mesorhizobium marinum. The sequence goes on from NZ_JBFOCI010000001.1 coordinate 475,087, forward strand.
GCATTGTCGAGCGCGACGACGGCTTGGTCGGCGAAGGTGCGCAAGAGGGCGAGACGACGCTCCGGAACCGCATTCGGTTCGGGGTCGGCGACCGTCATCACGCCGATCGCCTGATCGCCCCTGACCAGGGGCACGGCCACCAGCGAGCGGATCGCGAGCAGGCGCGTCAGGTCGTCGGCAGACATGTCCTGCGCCTGGAGGTCGGCGACGCGCACGGTTTCGCAACTGCCGAGCGCCTTTTCGGCCGGTCCGCCGGCGACCGGCGCGGCGGGCGTGGCGATCAGTTCCTCCGCATCGCGGGGCAGCCCGCGATGCGCCTTGACGCGCAGCAGCGATCCGTCGAGCAGCGCGATATGGCAGTAGCGCGCCTTGCAGAGGCGCGCAGCGTTCTCGGTAATGGCGTCCAGCGCGGCCTGCACGTCCGCCGGTCCCCGGCCGACCGCGCGGGCGATCGTGCGGGTCGCCGCCTGTTCGTCGAGCGAATCGGCGAGGTCGCGGTCCTTGCCGGCGATCGTCTCCGTCAGGCGGACGGTGCGGATGGCGATCAGCGCCTGGTCGGCGAAGTCCTGCGCCAGCGCAACCTGCCGGTCGATGAAGGGGATCGGGTCGGCGCGCGACAGCGAAAATACGGCTTCGACCCGGTCGCCGTTCTTCAGCGGAATGGCAAGTGCGGCGCGCTCGTCGCTGTTTGCCGGGCGTTCGCCGTACTCGCCCATGAAGCGCAGGTCGCGCGTGATGTCGTCGATGTTGATGACCTGCCCGGAATAGGCGGCCGCAGCCGCCACCGCATGGGCGTCGGTATCCTTCGTGAACGGCGCCTCGCGTGCGGCAGCGACCCAGTCGCTGGAATGTCCAAGCTGCGCGGCGAGCCGGAAGGCGTCGCCGTCCCGCAGCCACACGGCGCCGACATTGGCTTCGGAAAGCCGGACGGTCGAATCGATCAGCGTGTTCAAAACGCGCTCGAGGTCGTAGCCTGACCGGCTGATTGTCCGCACCATGTCGGTGCTGATCGACTGCTGCTGCAGGGCGACATCGTAGCCCACGGCGCTGTCGTCGATCTTGGCGACCAGGCCCTTCTGGCTCTGCTGCAGCCGGTTCGCCATGATGTTGAACTTGTCGGCGAGGCTGCCGATCTCGTCGCGCCTGCTGACGTTCACGCGCTGCGTCAGGTCGCCCTCGCCAAGCAGTTCGGCGCTGGCCTGCAGCTTCCTGATCGGCGACGTGACGCGACGGGCCAGCGAGACGCCGACCATCGCCGCGAGCAGCAGGCCGCCGCCAATCAGCAACGCCGTTTGCCAAAGCAGCATCTGGAAGGGCGCCAGCGCCGCTTCCCTGGATGTCTGCGCGATCGCCGTCCAGCCGACGCGGGGGATCTGCGCCCAGGCCGCAAATGCGGCGGCCTCGTCGCCATCCATCATCGTCGCGGCGGTACTTGTCCCTCTGCCGCCCGCGGCGAGCGCCGCCGCCACCTGGGGCAGGGCGGAAAGGTCGCTGTCGCTGGTGGCGGGATTGCGGTCGGGATGGGCGACCAGGCGGCCGGCGCGGTCGATCACGAACGCCTGCTCGCCTTCGGCGACGATCGCTTTCAGGGGATCGGCTAGGAAGGAGAGGTCGATTTCGGCGACGGTGACGCCGCCATCCGCATGCGCGATGCCGATCGTACCAGCCATGTCGGTGCCGTTGCGCACATAGACGGGGCCGATCCATGTCCGGTTCGCAACAGTCTCGGTGAAGCGGGGCTCGTTCCGGTGCACCGTCATGCTGGCGACCGATTCCGGGGCCAGGCGCGACAGCTTCAGCTGCTCGAAGCCCCGGCTGTCGATGTAGAACAGCTCGGTGATGGCCGGAAACTGGCCGAGCAGGCGGGAGAAGTCAGCTCGTTGCCTGTCGATACCGCTGGCGCGCCAGTCGGGCTGCGCCGTCCAGGCCAGTTGGGTCTCCAGCGTCGACATCAGGCCGTCGATCCTGGCGGCAATCGCCTCGGCCTTCTGCTGTTCCACGGCAAGGGCGCCGCGTTCGGCCTCCTGGTAGCCCTGCCAGAGGCTGACGGCAGCCGCCGCCGCCAGCAGCAGGCCCACCAGCAGCACGAGCGCGCTGGCGAACTTCAGGATAAGCGGAACTCTCAGCCGGCGGGCCGGCTGGTCCGAAGCAGATTTCGAAACCTTTGCGGCCTTGGCCATGGGTCAGGCGCGCCGTGCGCGCGCAAGGCGAGGCGGAACCCCGCAAAAAACTGCGATTTCGAGCTGTCCGACCATGGGCTTTCGTAGGCTGTTGGCTGAGAGACCGGCAACCTAGAGCCTTTCACGGTGGGATGGAAGCGCGGGGGCCGCAAAGATCGGCCGCAAAAGCCAGGTTTTCCAAAGCAAAACGGCCGTTCGGCCGGGCTTTTTTCGCAGCCGGGCGCAAGTGATCGCCGGTTGGCCGCGCATCCCCCTCCCGCTTGGCGGGAGAGGGGCGTCGGCGTGACTTGCTGGCGTCAGCCGCCGTGCGCGGAGTGATCGGCGCCGCCGGCCTTTTCGACCGCGAACTCGACCTCGACCGTGCCGGCCTTCTCGAAGGTCAGCGAGCCCGGGAACTTTTCGCCGGCCACGGCCGGGGCCTTCAGGTCCATGAACATCAGGTGAAACGAGCCCGGCTCTAGCTTGATCTCGCCGCCGGCCGGGATTTCGATGCCGCCCGCAACAGGCCGCATGATCATCACGCCATCCTTCATGGACATTTCGTGGATCTCGCCCTTGCCGGCGATCTCGGCGCCGACCGCGACAAGGCGGTCGGGCTCGGTGCCGCCGTTCTTGACGATCAGGTAGCCGGCGGCGACCTTGGCGCCCGGCAGCGTGGCGCGCGACCAGGGATGATCGATCTCGAGGTTGCCCAGCTTGTACTCATGCGCGGCCGCCGGGGCTGCGATCAGGATGGCCGCCACCAGGGCTGCCGCGGCACGGAAAGAATAGGTCATGACTTTGCTCCGATGATTGCGTCCGCGCCGCATGGCGGTCTGCGAACGGTATGCTGCTTGTCTGGTCGTCTTGCCATGCCTTCTCAAGGCACGGCGTCCGAGTTCAGGCAGCAGGCGGAGCGCGCGGGTTCGCGGGGCTGCGCGTCGGAAGCACCGTTATGGTCTTGGGCGTGGGCACCGTGATTGCCGCGGCCGCGGTCTCGACAGCCGGCCACACCGGCGCTGCCGGCAGGTCCGCCACGGGCTGGAACAGGCCGCCGCAGGACAGCAAGCAGCAGTCCGGCATGTGACCACCGCCGTGGCCGCCGCCCCTCGGGCTTTGTCCGGTGCTGCCATCGACGCAGATGATGTTTCCGAAGATGTCGCGCTGGACCGGCGGCGCGGCGAAGGCGGCTGCCGACTGCAGCACGAGCGCCAGCACCGCGACGAATGCCGCGATGCGTGCCGTTCCTGCTTTGAAAGTGCTTTGCCGCATGGACTGCCCCGGAAGACGCGACAAGACCTAGCATGCCTGCCGGCCGGCGCATACCGGAGCCGGTGTCATGCGGCGACTTGTCTCCGCTGCCATGGCGGCTCAACCCACCGGGATCACGTCCACGGCCTGTTCGCCGGCCTGGCTGCCGGTCGTCCTCAGCACGCCGACGATCGGGGCCACGTCGGCATAGTCGCGGCCGCAGCCCGCGGTGATGTGGTCGTTCGAGGCCCGCATGCCGTTGGTCGGGTCGAACTCCAGCCAGCCCGTCTCCAGTCCGCACCACACCATCACCCAGGCGTGCATGGCGTCTGCGCCTTCGAGCCGGTCCTTGCCGGGCGGCGGGATGGTGCGCAGGAAGCCGCTGACATAGCCGGCCGGAATGCCGAGCCCCCTCAGCCCGGCGATCATGACATGCGAGAAGTCCTGGCAGACGCCGCGCCGCAGCGCGAAGGCGTCGGCTGCCTTGGTCGCCACCGTCGTCGCCTCTCCGTCATAGGCGAAATCCCGGTAGATGCCGTTGCAGAGATCGTCGGCGATGGCGGCCACGGAAGCGTTGCGGCCGGCGCTTTCGCGGGCATAGGCGGTGATGGCGTCGTCGATATCGACGAAGTCGCTCGCCGCTGCAAAATGATGCGGTGAGTCCGGGGCAAGCGACCGCACGGAGGCGATCTCGCCGAAGAGCGTGCCGAGGCCGGGCGAAACGTCGAGGCCCGGCTCGGGCCGGGACACCGAGACGCGCGCGCTCATGCGGATGTCCAGCGCTTCATAGACGCCGCGGAATGCCGCCGAGGTCACCGCATTGCCGAAGAAGTCGACAAAGTCGGAGCGCTCCGTTGGCGTCGGCTCGAAGGAAAGCGATGAAGCGATGACCCGCTGCACACCGGCGATCGTTCGCGGCGTGACCTGTACGTGATGGCGGCTGCCGCCGGCGGCGTCGTGGTAGTCGTAGTGCAGGTGAAGGCGGATGTCGTAGAGCATGCGGCGGCTTCTCTATCGGGTCAGGCAAAATAGGCTCGCGCCAGGCTGCTGTAGAGCCCCGCGATGTCGTCGGCCAGTGCATCGAGCGTGTCGGTCGACAGGTCGGCCGGGTCGTCGGTCGCAAGCGCCGTGTGCAGCCGCAGCACGTCCTTGGCCGCCGGAGACAGATGCCCCCGGTCGCTGCTCTCCGGCAGGTGTGCGATCTCCTGCTTCATCCGGTCGAGCTGATAGAGCACCGAGCGCGGGTTGAGCGGGTCGAGCGCCAGCAGGTCGATCAGGCTGCGCCGTCCGGCGCTCGCATATTGCCGGCGATGGGTCATGACGCTGTCGCCGATCTCCAGCATCATGTCGAGCGCGCCGTCGGGTGCGTCCTCGCGCGTCAGCCAGGCCAGCGATCGCGCGATCTGGATGGCGCGTTCGAGCCTGCGCCCGATTTCGAGGAAGCGCCATCCGGTGAACCGGTACATGTTTTCGCTGAGCAGTCCGGAGAAGCCGGCCAGCTTGCGCAGGATGACGGTCATCGCGCGGGTGGCGTCGTCGCCGGGCTGGACGGTGCCGGCGAAGCGGTGCACCGTGTTCGAGAGGTCGCGCAGGGCGAGCCATCCGTCTGGCGAGAACCGGTCGCGCACCTGGCCGGCGCTGTAGGCCGCGCTGTCCAGGGAGCCGATCAGCGCCTCCGGGATCGCCGCCTCGGCCTCGATCCCGTAGCGGGCGAGATAATCGCGCATGTCGGCGAGCAGCGGCATGTCCGGGTCCGACGTCTCGGCGAGCCGGACATGATAGGCGCGCAGGATGCGCGCGGTGTCCTCGGATCGCTCGATATAGCGTCCGAGCCACATCAGGTTCTCCGCCGCGCGGCTGGGCAGCGTTCCCGGCAGGCTGCGCTTGAAAGCGTCGCGTTCGCCGGGCAGCAGCGTCTCGTGGCGGACCGGGCTGCCGCTGACCACCCAGACGTCGGCCGCCTGTCCGCCGCGCTGCATGGCGATCGCGGTGTTGTCCAGCGAGAAGCCGACGCGGGCGAAGCCGCCGGGCATTGCGGTCCACCCGTTGGCGGTGCGCGCGACGTAGACGCGAAGGCTGGCCGGCCTCGGTTCGAGGACGCCGCCGACGAAGACCGGCGTCGTCGACAGCGTCACCGCCTCCTGTCCGACGAAGGCTGCGCCGTCCCTTTCGATCCGCGCTACCAGCGCCGTGCGCTCGCTCGCGGCGAGGCGGGAGCCGAGAACTGTGGCGTCGTCGTCCTCGAAGGGCAGGCGGGTCGACAGCGCCGGCCCGACCATCATGCGGTCCAGATTGTCGATCACCGTTCGGCGGTCGGCGGCGCGGCCGCACCACCATGTCGCGACCGCCGGCAGGTCGAGCGGCCTGCCGTTCAGCGCCTGCGCGATCGCGGGCAGGAATGCCGAAAGCGCGCGCGTCTCCAGTATGCCCGAGCCGAGCGCGTTCACCGCGGTCACCGAGCCGGCGCGCAGCGCTTCGGTCAGACCGGGCGTGCCGATCCTGGAATCGGCGCGCAGTTCGAGCGGGTCGGCGAAGGCGGCGTCGAGCCGCCGCCACAGCACGGTCACCGGCTGCAGTCCCGATACGGTGCGCACCATCAGCCGCCCGTTGGTGACCGTCAGGTCCCCGCCTTCGAGCAGCATGATGCCGAGGTAGCGGGCGATGTAGGCGTGCTCGTAGTAGGTTTCGTTGAGCGGTCCCGGGGTCAGGATGGCGGCGCGCCCGGCCGGCTCGCCCGCCATGCCGGTCAGCGCATCGCGAAACCGGCGGAAGAAGCCGGCGAGGCGCAGCACATCCATGTCGCCGTATATGTCGGACAGGGCGCGCGTCGTCGCGACGCGGTTCTCCAGCGCGAAGCCGGCGCCGGAAGCCGCCTGCATGCGGTCGCCGAGCACCCACCAGCGCCCGTCCGGTCCGCGGCCGAGGTCGAAGGCGCAGAAATGCAGGAAATGTCCGCCGGCTGGCCGGATGCCGGCGAGCGGCCTCAGATATTCCGGGCTCGACGCGACCAGCCCCGGCGGCAGCAGGCCCTGCCGGACCAGCCGGTTCTCGCCGTAGATGTCGGCGCAGATCGCTTCGAACAGGTCGGCGCGCTCGGTCAGCCCGGCGCTGATCGCCGTCCACTCCGTCTCGTCGACCAGCATCGGCACATGCGCCAGCGGCCATTCGCGCTCATTGGCGCCGTCGCGGTCGTAGACGCGGTAGTAGACGCCGGCGTCGCGCAGGTACTGGTCGGCGCGGGCAAAGCGCGCCTGCAACTCCTCCGGCCCCAGCGCGTCCAGCGCGGCGACGAAGTCCGTCCAGGCGGGGCGCGGCCGGCCGGCCGCATCGACCATCTCGTCGAGCACGCCCTCGATGGGACGGTAGGAATCGAGCAGGAGGTTTCGCGGCGGCTCCGTTCGCGGGGCCTTCATCGGAGAAGTCCCCCCTCCGCCAAGGCGGCCCGTTGCGAGAACCTGCGCGACCGCACGCCTCCTCCTTCGAGGGAGGGGCGTCCGGCAGGCCGGGAGGACGTGAATCGGAAGCCGATCATGACCGATCAGATGCCCGCCGGCCTCCTCAGGTCAAGCGTGAGCGGAAACTCTCCAGAGCCTTGTTCGGCCTTCAGTTCGTAGCTTCCCGGCGTATAGCCCTCGGCCTGGAACCGCGCGAGGCGGCGCGCCTCCGCTTCGTTGGCGTTGACCGGGAAGGTCTCGTAGTTGCGGCCGCCCGGATGCGCCACGTGATAGACGCAGCCTCCCACCGCGCGGCCGGACCAACGGTCGTAGATGTCGAACACCAGCGGCGTGTTGACCGGCAGCGCCGGATGCAGGCCCGAAGCCGGCTGCCAGGCCTTGTAGCGCACGCCGGCGACCGCGATCTCGCGGTTGTCGGTCTGCTTCAGGGGCACCGGCCGGCCGTTGCAGGCGACCGCGTGTCGTTCCGGGTTCAGCCCGTGCGTCTTCACCTGCAGGCGCTCGACGGAGGAATCGACGAAGCGCACGGTCCCGCCGATCGCGCCCTGTTCGCCCATGACGTGCCAAGGCTCCAGGGCCTGCCTGAGTTCAAGGCCGATGCCCTGCGTCCGGATTTCGCCGCAGAAGGGGAAGCGGAATTCGAGCTGCGCGTCGAACCATTCCGGGCGGAAGGCAAATCCGTTCCGATAGAGGTCCATGAGCACGTCGAGAAAATCCGCCCAGACGTAGTGCGGCAGCATGAAGCGGTCGTGCAGCGTCGTGCCCCAGCGGGTGAAGCCGCCGTCGAGCGGCGCGCGCCACAGCCGCGCGATGATGGCGCGCACGAGAAGCTGCTGCGCCAGGCTCATGCGCGCATTGGGCGGCATCTCGAAGCCGCGGAACTCGACGAGGCCGAGCCGGCCGGTCGGCCCGTCCGGCGAGAACAGCTTGTCGATGCAGATTTCCGAACGATGCGTGTTGCCGGTGACGTCGGTCAGAAGGTTGCGGAACAGCCGGTCGACCAGCCAGGGCAGGGGCGCCTTGCCCTCGTCGGGCAGGGGCACCTGCGCCAGCGCGATCTCCAGTTCGTAGAGCGAATCGTGTCTCGCCTCGTCGATCCGCGGCGCCTGGCTGGTCGGGCCGATGAACAGGCCGGAAAACAGGTAGGACAGCGAGGGGTGACGCTGCCAGTACAGCACCAGGCTCTTCAGCAGGTCCGGCCGGCGCAGGAACGGGCTGTCGTCGGGCGTCGCGCCGCCCACGACGACATGGTTGCCGCCGCCGGTGCCGGTGTGGCGGCCGTCGATCATGAACTTGTCGGCCCCGAGCCGCGACAGCCGGGCTTCCTCGTAGATCGCCTCGGTCGTCGCCACGCAGTCCTTCCAGGTCGATGCCGGGTGGATGTTGACTTCGATCACGCCGGGGTCGGGCGCGACGCGGATGACGTTGAGGCGCGGATCGTGCGGCGGCGCGTAGCCTTCGATATGCACCGGAAGGCCGGTCTTCTTCGCGGCGTTTTCGGCAGCCGCGACCAGTTCCAGATAGTCTTCCAGCGCCTCGACGGGCGGCATGAACACGCACAGCCTGCCGTCGCGCGGCTCGACCGAGATCGCCGTGCGCACGGCGCCGCCGATCTCGCCCAGTTCCTGCTCGACGCGTTCCTGCCCGGCGGTCGCCGCCGTGAAGGAGGCCGCCGCCTGGTGTCGCCCGAACTCGTCCGCGTTGTCCGCAGCCGGCGTCTCCGGCAGGATGTCGGCGCGTGGCGCCAGCCCGCCGCGCGGCGTCGAAGGGTCGACGGGCACGACATAGGGATAGCGCGCCGGCGGAACGTAGGGCAGGGTGCCGAGCGGCAGACGGTAGCCGACCGGGGAATCGCCCGGAACCAGGAACAGCCGGCCGCGCCGGGTCTGCCACTTCTCCGAGCGCCAACGGCGGGGGGATGCCGCCGCCTGGCTCTGCCAGCGCTGCACCGGCAGCACGTAGCCGGAAGGTTGCGTCAGGCCGCGCTCGAAGACGCGCGCCATGCGGCTGCGCTCCTCGGGATCGTCGAGCTTCGAGTTCGAGGGATCGACGTTGTCGGGCAGCTTGCCTTCCTTGAGCAGCCATTCCGCGGGGTCTTCATAGGCCTCGGCCACCATCGCGGTTTCCACGCCGAGTTCCTCGGCCATCGTCGAGAGCAGCCGGCTGGCGTCCTCCGCGGTCACGCGGGCGTCCGACGTCTCGCGCGCGATCAGCTCCGGGTCGGACCAGACCGGCTCGCCGTCGACGCGCCAGTAGAGCGAGAAGGTCCAGCGCGGCAGGCTTTCGCCCGGGTACCATTTGCCCTGGCCGTAGTGCAGGAAGCCGTTCGGCGCGAAGCGCTCGCGCAGCCGCCGGATCAGCGCATCGGCCTTTTCGCGCTTGGTCGGCCCGACGGCGGCCGTGTTCCATTCCTCGCTGTCGAAGTCGTCGATGGAGACAAAGGTCGGCTCGCCACCCATGGTCAGCTTCACGTCCTCGGCCGCCAGCACCGCGTCGACCCGTTCGCCAAGGCCGTCAAGCGCCTGCCAGCTCTCGTCCGAAAACGGTTTCGTTATTCTGGGATGTTCGGCGACGCGGTCGACCCGCATGTCGAAGGAGAACTCGGTCCTGGTCTCGGGCGAACCGGAAAAGCCGCCTGAGATCGGCGCGGCGTTGCGGTAGTGCGGTGTCGCCGCCAGGGGCACGTGGCTTTCGCCGGTCAGCAGGCCTGAGGTCGGGTCGAGCCCGATCCACCCGGCGCCGGGAATGTAGACCTCGCACCAGGCGTGCAGGTCGGTGAAGTCGACCGACGTTCCCGGCGGCCCGTCGAGCGCGACCAGGTCGGGTTTCAGCTGGATCAGGTAGCCCGAGACGAAACGCGCCGCGATCCCGAGGTTGCGCAGCGCCTGCACCAGCAGCCAGCTCGAATCCCGGCACGAACCCTTGCCGACGGCCAGCGTTTCCTCGGGCTCCATCACGCCGGTCTCCATGCGGATGATGTAGCCGATCTCGCGCTGGACCTGCGCGTTCAGCGCAACGATGAAATTGACCGTGTTGGCCTCGGTACGGTCGACGCGTCCAAGGAACGCCTGCAGCAGCGGTCCGGCCGGCTCCGGCGTCAGGTAGATCTTGAGATCGTCGGCGAGGTCTTCGGGATAGTCGAACGGAAAGTTCTCCGCCGACGGCTCAACGAAGAAGTCGAACGGGTTGTAGACCGTCATGTCGGCGATCAGGTCGACCTCGATCCTGAATTCGGTCGCCGGTTCCGGGAACACGAAGCGCGCCAGGAAGTTGCCGTAGGGGTCCTGCTGCAGGTTGACGAAGTGTTTTGCCGGCTCGACCTTCAGCGAGTGGCTCAGCACCTTGGTGCGCGAATGCGGCGCCGGCTGCAGGCGGATCACCTGGGGTCCGAGCATCACCGGCCGGTCGTATTTGTAGTGCGTCAGGTGATGGACTGCGGCGAGGATTGCCATCGAGGCTCCCGGAGATCGTGGACGACCGCAGTTTTCACGACTTCTGGCCGCTCGCCAAGCTCTTATTGCAGTGCGGCATCAATCGCCTTCGCGACCGTGTCGCCCTGTCGGGGCCTATCCGTCCTTCGGCGCGAAGCGCGCCACCAGCGAATGCGTCTCGCCGGGATAGGTCAGCACCACCTGCGTCACCGGCAGGTCGCCGCTCCAGGTACGCCGCTGCACGACAAGGCATGCGGCGTTGCGGGCGACGCCGAGCATCGCCGCGACGTGGTCGTCGGCGGGCATGGCGCGGATCCTGTGTTCGCCCGCGCTCCAGGGTATGCGGGCGACCAGCCAGGGGCTCGGCGCGACCGTCTCGAAGCTTTCCGACGCCGCTTCCGGCACGGCGGCGAGGCTGATCGAGCGCTGCTCCAGGCAGAACGGGGCAGGGCCGGCTATGTGCCGGCAGACCAGGTCGACGATCCCCGTTCCCGCCGCGAAGCCGGTGTCGGCCTCGTCCTTTCGGTTCGCCTCGCGCAGCTTGCGTGAGACGCGTTCGTAGCGATAGGGCAGGCCGAGCGCCTCGACCTCGGCGCGAATGTCCTGGATTTCCAGCACCGCCGCCTGGCTTTCGGGCATCCGCACGAAGCTGCCGCTGCGCCGCCGCCGCTCGATCAGGCCGGCGCGCGCCAGTTCCGACATCGCCTTGTTCACGGTCATGCGTGAGCAGCGGTATCCGTCGGCGAGTTCGTGCTCGAACGGGATGCGGTGTCCCGGCGGCCACTCGCCCGACAGGATGCGGTCGCGGATGTCGTCAAGGATGCGCAGGTAGAGCGCTCCGCCGCCGTCCTTGCCTGCCTCCGTGTCCATCGCCGCCCCCAGGGATCAGGCCGGCCTGGGCCGGCTGCTGCCGGCTAGCCGCCGGTCAGTTCCATCATGACCTGCCGGAACCGCTTGGCAACGGCTTCGGCGCGCCTGTGGCGGCCGCCCTCGACGAGACGCTTGCCGCCCACCCAGGCGCTGTCGACCCTGGCGCCGTTGGCGAAGATCCAGGCGTCCAGGATGGCGTCGCCGCTCTTGCCGGCGAGCGAGGGATGCGAGGGGTCGAGCGCGACGAAGTCTGCCGGCGCGCCCTCCGCGAGCCCGACCGCTGGTGTGCCGAGCGCGGCGGCGCCGCCCGCAAGCGCCGCGTCGAACAGTGCGCGCCCGTTGGACTGGCCGGGCTTCGCCAGCACGTTGCGCTGCTGGCGCAGGAGGCGCTGCGAATATTCGAGTTGGCGCAGTTCCTCGGCGACGCCGATCAGCACGTTGGAATCCGAGCCGATGCCGAAGCGTCCGCCTTTCGCCATGAAACGCCGGCCGGGGAAGGTGCCGTCGCCGAGGTTGGCCTCGGTGATCGGGCACAGCCCGGCGACTGCGCCGGCCTTCGCCATGTCCTTGGTCTCGGCCTCGGTCATGTGCGTCGCGTGGATCAGGCACCAGCGTTCGTCAACATCGGCGTGCCGAAGCAGCCATTCGACAGGGCGCGCGCCTGACCACGAGATGCAGTCCTCGACCTCGCGCATCTGTTCGGCGGCGTGGATGTGTATCGGGCCGCGGGGCGCCATCGCGGTTACTGCGGCCATTTCCGTTGGTGTCACGGCGCGCAGGCTGTGCGGCGCGACGCCGACCACCGCATGCGGCAGGGCCTTCGCCGCGGTGCGGCTCGATTCCATCAGGCGGGCGAAGCTGTCGACGTCGTTGATGAAGCGGCGCTGTCCCTCCGACGGGTTCTGGCCGCCGAAACCGGAATGCGCGTAGAACACCGGCAGAAGCGTCAGGCCGATTCCGGTCTGCGCCGCCGCGGCGGCGATGCGCTGCGCCATCTCGCCAATGTCGGCATAGGGGCGTCCGTCGATGTCGTGGTGCAGGTAATGGAACTCGCCGACGCGCGAAAAGCCGGCCTCCAGCATCTCGACGTAAAGCTGCGCGGCGACCGCCTCGACCTGTCCCGGAGTCATCGACAGCGCGAAACGGTACATCACGTCGCGCCACGACCAGAAGCTGTCGGCGCCGGGTCCGCGCGTTTCGGCCAGCCCCGCCATGCCGCGCTGGAAGGCGTGGCTGTGCAGGTTGGGCATGCCCGGCACGAGGATCGCGCAGCGCTCGTCGTCGGCCCTGGCCGGTTCGCCCGCCGCAACCGACGATATGATGCCGTCATTCGTCTCGATGCGGACGTCGCTCGCCCAGCCTTCCGGCAGCAGGGCGGTCTTCGCGACAAGCGAGGTCATTGGATATGCATCTCCACCTTCAACTCCCGCCGCCATCGCTCCGAATGGATGGGAACGGACGGCTGCCCGGCTTCTCCGTCCAGGCCGTGCGGCTATAGCACGTCGATGCCGGTCCACGCAGCCAAAGTCGCGCGATTTTCCACCGTTTGCACTTGCCCGGTCACGCCGCTTTCGCGGTGACGGCCCAGGCGCGCGCCGCCAGGGCGATCTGCCCGTCCGGCTGGCGCGGCAGCGCATGCGCCAGCGCATCGCGCAGTCCGTCGCGGGCCTCTTCCGTCAGGCTCGCGACATAACCCGGGGCGGGTCCGGCGCCGAGGGTGAACGGCCGCCAGTAGTCGTCGAAATCGGCGAACACAGTCGGCGTTTCGAGGGGCCGGCATTTCACCTTGAGCAACCCCGCCGCCTTCGCCTCATTCTCCAACTGGTCCGCCGTGCAGAAGGGAAAGCGCCTGTCCTCGGCCAGGTCGCCGGCCTTCGGGTCGCGGGCTGCCGCCGCCGACCAGAAGGCGCGGAGGAACTGCAGGCCGCCGCCCGGATAGTCCCAGACGTAGAAGGCGACGGTGCCGCCCGGCCGCGCCACGCGCCGCATCTCGGCCAGCGCCTTTGCCCGGTCGGGCACGAAGTTCAGCGCCAGCGCCGAGACGACGACATCGCGACTTGCGTCCGGCAGGTCCAGGGCCTCGGCGTCGCCGCGACGGAAGTCGGCGCGCGGGTCGGGCACGCCGGCGCGCGCCTTTTCGAGGAACCCTTCGGAGGGATCGATCGCGATCAGGCTGCTGGGATCGCAACGCGCCAGGATCGCGGCGGACAGCGCGCCCGTGCCGCAGCCGATTTCGAGCCAGTCGAGTTCCCGCGGCAGCGAAAGCAGGTCGAGAAACAGCGGCGCGATGCGCCGGCTCCACCGCCCCATGTAGATTTCGTAGGAATCGCCGGCCTGCCAGGCGTCATGTCGGGAAGTGCCGCTCATCGCGCATCCTCCTGCCCCGTTGGCCCACGTTAACGCCCGGGCGCCGCGCAGTCGAGCCTCTGGGGAAGGGCTGCGAGGTCGCGCAGGGCCAGGGTCCGGGCGTGGCGCCTAGCGCAGCGGGAGGCCGCGGCGCGCCGCTTCTCCGGGCGGCACCCGGCCGCCGACCTGGTAGACGAAGGACAGCACCCTCGTCGCGTCGTCGTCGACTTCGCACCGGTAGCTCAGATTGTACCACTCGCCATTCATGCGGAAGGCCGCCTTCTGGGCGTCGATGGTGGTGCCGGTGGTCAGCCGGTAGGAAGGCAGGAGATCAGGATAGTAGGGCGGCAGGGCGTTGCGCATCTGCTCGCGAAGCTCGGTGACGCAGAGCCGCCCGGCGCGGACGCCGCGCGGCACTTCGTTGATCGCTGTCGTCGCGACGATGTCGCCGGTCGCCGCGTGCGAGGACAGGGTCCCTCCCTCCTCGGGCTTGGCTTCCGCCGCCTTGTCGGCTTCGTCCGCGGGTGCGTCGGGCGATTGTTCCGCCTTTGGCGCCGGCGCTTCGGGGGCCTGTTGCGTCTGTTCGTCGGCGTTCGCGGCCGCCAGCGCCTGCGGCGCGGCGGCCTTCTGTTCTTCCGCGGCGCGTTCGGCCGGCGACGGGGCTTGGCCTTCGCGCGCGCTGTCGCCTCCTGGCGACAGCTTTGGCCCGGCATCCTTTTCGCCGAACTGGAACACCGGCCTCAGCACGGATTGCGGCGGCGGTTCGGCGTTTCCCTCGGGCGGCGGCGCTTCCTCGGCCTTCGCCTCGGGCGGCTTTTCCGGCTCCGGCGGCGGGGCCTTGGCCTCTTCCTGCGGCTCGGGCGGCACCAGGTCCACCGAGATCGCCTGCTCCTGTTCGGCTTCGAACGGCAAGACCGGCAGCCCGAAGATCAGCAGGAAGGCGGCGACCAGATGTGCGGCGAGCGAGGCCGGGAAACCCCACCCGAACGTCCTCTTCTGGTCGCGGCTGCTGTCGCTCATGGGCAGGATGTGGAACGAAAACCGGGCGGTATCAAGTTTCGCGGCCGGCTTATTCCATCCCGATGACGTCGCCGGCCTGGGTCACCGTGCAGTGCGAGGTCCGGCCGCTGGTGTCCATCGTCAGGATCCAGTTCTCGCCCGAACGCCTGGCGTGCTTGACGATACTCGATCCGTCCGCCACCTCCTGGTAGTCGTCGGCGCCGTTCATGCAGGCATCCATCGCCGCCTGCGAGGGCGAGCGTGGCGCGGCGGCATCGCTCTGCTCGGCGGCTTTGCGGCCGCAGTCGCGGTCCGGCAGCATGTCGATCGCCTTGTAGCGCCCCTGCGACACCTGCACCTTCACGCATATGCCGGTCTTCTCGTTCCACCAGATGTTGCCGCTGCCGGCCTCGGCATAGCCGCGCGCCTGCATCTGTGTTTCCGCGCCGGCGGCGCGCGCGCCCAGAAGGTCGAGGATGTCGTCTGGCGTGTCGGCCAGCGCCGGCAACGCGATGAGCGACAGCGCCATGGCAAGCTTCCGTTTCACCCCGCCGCCTCCCGTGCCGCGGGCTTGGCCCGCATCTCGATCGTGGCAGGATATCAGCGCCTCTCGTCATGCGATACCGGAACCAAATGCGTCCGCAAAAGTTTGTCTGCCAGTGACAACGCAGAGGGTAACGACATGCTTCGTGGTGGATTGCTTTGGCTGATCGGCATACCGATCCCGGTCATCATCATTCTCTGGTTCCTCGGTTACCTGTCGTAGACGCCATGTCCGTCGACGCCAGCAAATCCGTGACGCCGCTCATCGGTCTGGCCGGCATTGCCGGGGGAGCCGTGGCATCGCTTGGCATGTTCGCCATGGGCACGGCCTTCGCCGTCTGGTTCCTCGCTTCGGAGCCGGCCGGCGAGCCGTTCTACAGCGCCGATGTCACCGACCTCTGGAGTTCGACGCCGCGCCATGTCGATCTCGCCGACCAGCACCTGGAACGGCTTCCGGCGCGCCAGGCTGAACCTTTCGCTTCACCGACCCAGGCGCGTCTGGCCGAAGGGCAGCCATCCTTTGAAACCGTCAGCACCGGTCTGGACATGGCCGATCGTGTCGATCCGATCACGACTTCCTCGCTCGCGACCGACGACGCCGACATGCCGGCCGGCCTCTCGCCGCTGCACGAGCAATGGTGCGCGGACCACTACCGTTCCTATCGGCCGCACGACGACAGCTACACGTCCTATGGCGGCGAGGTCCGCAGGTGCGTCTCGCCCTTCTCGCGCGCCGGCGACGCCGAACCGCTTGCCGTGGACGCCGTCCCCGGCGATGACCTTATCGTGGAGGACGCCGTGGACGTCCGCGCCTATGTCGAGGAGGATGAGTTTCTCGGTGCGCCCGTCCAGCGCTTCGTCGCGCACGACGAACCGGCGTCCATCCGCTATGCGCTCGATACCGGCGGCGGATGGAACGCCTCCGAGCACATCGCGTCCTGCTTCGACCGCTACCGCTCCTACCGGCCCGGGGACAACAGCTACCAGCCCTATGGCGGCGGGCCCCGCCGTCAGTGCCACTGACGCCGGGGAGATCCGTCAGCCGGACTTTCTGCACACGTACTCGACGCCGTCGGGGTCCGGGTCGCGATAGGTGGCCTCGTCGCCCTTGATCCAGATGGAGCGGCCGAAGCTGCCCGCATAGCGTGAGCCCGATCCTGTCGGCTCGAGCGTTCCGGTATCGATGGAATCGCCGCGCTCGAAGCGCACGCTCGGCAGCTTCGTCTCGAAGAAGGAGGTGACCACCTCGTTGGACGGGTTGCCGCCACAGGACCAGAAGACCGTGGCCGAAGGCTTCTCCAGCATGAACTGCGTCACCAGTTCGGCCTCGCGTCGCTCATACTGCCATTTGACGCAGGCGCGCGGGTCGTCGTCCTTCCAGCATTCGTCGCGTCCCTTGATCCAGCCGCGCTGATACGCGAGCAGTTCCTTTTCCGCCTTGTCGGCGCCGGAATCGAGGCCGCGCGCGACCGCGAGCGCGGCGGCGAAACGGTCGGCCACCAGCCGGTCGAGCCCGGTGAGTTCGGCGTCGCCGCAGACCAGCTTTTCGGCCGAACTTTCGGCCTTGGCGCAATCGAAGGACGGGCCGTCCTCCGCCAGCGAGACGCCGCCGACGACGGCGAGCGCCGAGGCCGCGAGACATCCGGCGACGAGCCTGCGGCGGAGCGTTCTCGGGAGCGGAAGGATCTGGGGCACGGTATCGGTCCTTCGGGTTGAGAGGTGAGGGCTTTGTCGTCCCGCTTCGATGCTACGCGGCGGTCGCGCGGTCGGCAAGAATGCCGCCATTTTCGCCGCATCGCCTTCGACCGCGCGCCGACGTGCGCTCCCGTCCGGACCGTGCTATGCTGTCTGCGCGTTCATCTTCGGGGACGGCTGATGACGGACAATGCCGCGGCATCGAGCGTTCCAGCGGGCCTCTGGGCAGTCCGCCTCGGCGCTATCATCTGGTTCCTTCTGATCGTCGGCTGTCTGATGGCGCTTCCGGTGATGCTGGACGCGACCTGGCTGCTGGTCGCGGCGGCTGTCGTGCTCGCATTGCTGGCCGGCGCCTTGTGGGCGTTCCTTCGCCGCCTGATTTCGTCGCGCCACGGTCGCTTCGGTCACGACTGGCTGAAGGGCGGGCTCGCCGCCTTTTTCGTCCTGTGCATCGCGATTGCCGCGCCGATCTACTACATCGCGGTCAAGACCGAGACCGACCCGGCCCTGCTGCCGCGCGCCGTGTTGACCAACGGCGAGAAGACCGTGGTCTACCAGGGCATGATGCATATCGGCACGGAACGCTTCTACAAGCAGGTCGTCTACGACGCCGAAAAGGCGCTCTCCGACGGCTACGTGCTTTATTACGAGGGCGTCCAGCCCAATCCCGAGGGCGACAAATGGTTCGCCGACAACCTTGCCGGCGGCGGAGACCTCTCGGACAACTACAGGAAGCTGGGCGAAATGTGCGGTCTGCAGTTCCAGCTCGGCTATTTCGATCTCCTGGAAAAGGACAAGGCCGTGCATCCGCAATCGCACGTCACGGCCGATGTCGACACGCTGCAGATGAAGCAGGAGTACGACCGTCTGATGGCCTCCGATCCGGAGTTCGCCGCGGCTTTCCAGGCCGAGCAGGCGGCGCAGTCGAATGCCGGCGGCGACATGGCCGGCGCGATGGGCTTCCTCGACAACCTCACCGAAGGCCAGAAGAAGCTGTCGGGCTATGTCTGCCGCTTCATGATGAGCCGGGTGGCCAAGGGCAACGGCGAGGCGCGCCAGATCGACAAGGTGATCCTCGACTTCCGCAACCGCAAGCTGGCGGAGCGCATCCTGGCCGACCCGCACGACAAGATCTACATCACCTACGGCGCGCACCACCTGGAAGGCATCCTGCCGCTGCTGCAGCAGGCCGACCCGCGCTGGCGCGTCGAATCGGTCTCATGGATCCGACCGGTCGAAGCCCCCGAGCAGTTCGAGGCCTCGCTGTAGCGAGGGAGGTTTCGGGAGAGTTGCAACGCGCCGTATCGGCGCGTTCGCTCGCCTATGATCCAAGCACCCCCGGCAGGTTCAGCCCCTTTTCCTTGGCGCACTCGATCGCGATGTCGTAACCGGCGTCCGCATGGCGCATGACGCCCGTCGCCGGGTCGTTCCACAACACGCGCTCCAGCCGTCTGGCCGCTTCATCAGTGCCGTCGGCGACGATCACCATGCCGGAATGCTGCGAAAAGCCCATGCCGACGCCGCCGCCATGGTGCAGCGACACCCAGGTCGCGCCGGACGCGGTGTTCAGAAGTGCGTTGAGCAGCGGCCAGTCCGACACGGCGTCGGAGCCGTCCTTCATCGCTTCCGTCTCGCGGTTGGGCGAGGCGACCGAGCCGCTATCCAGATGGTCGCGGCCAATCACGACGGGCGCCTTCAGTTCGCCCTTGGCCACCATCTCGTTGAACGCGAGGCCGAGCCTGTGGCGGTCGCCGAGGCCGACCCAGCAGATGCGCGCCGGCAGGCCCTGGAAGGCGATGCGCTCGCGCGCCATGTCCAGCCAGTTGTGCAGGTGCGTGTTGCCGGGCGTCAGTTCCTTCACCTTGGCGTCGGTGCGGTGGATGTCCTCGGGATCGCCCGACAGCGCGGCCCAGCGGAACGGGCCGATGCCTCGGCAGAACAGCGGGCGGATATAGGCCGGCACGAAGCCGGGGAAGGCGAAGGCGTTTTCGAAACCCTCGTCCTTGGCGACCTGGCGGATGTTGTTGCCGTAGTCGAGCGTCGGCACGCCGGCATCCCAGAATTTCACCATCGCCTCGACATGCTCGCGCATGGAAGCCCGCGCGGCCTTCTCCACCGCATGCGGGTCGCTCACCCGCTTCTCGCGCCACTCGGCCATCGTCCAGCCCTTCGGCAGGTAGCCGTTCAGCGGGTCGTGCGCCGAGGTCTGGTCGGTCAGCATGTCCGGCCGGACGCCCCGGCGGTAAAGCTCCGGCACGATTTCGGCGGCGTTGCCGAGCAGGCCGACCGACTTCGCCTCGCCGGCCTTGGTCCAGCGCTCGATCTTCTCCAGCGCTTCCTCGATGGTCTCGGCCTTCTCGTCGAGATATCTGGTGCGCAGCCGGAAATCGATCGAATCCGGGTTGCATTCGATCGCCAGGCAGCATGCGCCGGCCATCACGGCGGCCAGCGGCTGCGCGCCGCCCATGCCGCCCAGACCGGCAGTCAGGATCCACTTGCCCTTGAGGTTGCCGCCATAGTGCTGGCGACCGGCCTCGACGAAGGTCTCGTAGGTACCCTGGACGATGCCCTGCGTGCCGATATAGATCCAGGAGCCGGCCGTCATCTGGCCGTACATCATGAGCCCCTTCTTATCGAGCTCGTTGAACTTCTCCCAGTTCGCCCAGTGCGGCACGATGTTGGAGTTTGCGATCAGCACGCGCGGCGCGTTTTCATGCGTGCGGAAGACGCCGACCGGCTTGCCGGACTGCACCAGAAGCGTCTCGTCCTCCTTCAGCGCCTTCAGGGTCGAGACGATGGTGTCGAAGTCGTTCCAGGTGCGCGCCGCGCGCCCGATGCCGCCATAGACGACGAGTTCGTTCGGGTTTTCCGCGACGTCGGGGTCGAGATTGTTCATCAGCATCCTGAGCGGCGCTTCCGTTGTCCAGGAAAGCGCGTTGAGTTCGCTGCCCCGGGGGCTGCGGATCTCGCGGATGTTGTGTCTCGGATTGGCAGGGCTGCTCATGGTCTCGTCTCCCGCGAAAGGTCGCGTTTCGGTCTATCGTCCGGCAAGGCGCGGCCATCGCGCCGGCCGGGGTGGTGTCGAACCCGATCAGCCGCCCCTGCGGGCGGCGATCTCGAATGCAAGTGCTTCAAGTCGCTGCAGTATTTTCTTGAGAACGTCGCGCAGTCGCGCCGCATTCTCCACGTCGTAGTCGAAGGGCGGCGTTTCGCTCTTCAGGTGCGTCGCCTGGGTCAGTTCCATCTGGATGGCGTGCACGCCTTCCTTGGGGCGTCCGTAGTGCCGCGTCGTCCAGCCGCCGCGGAAGCGCCCGTTGACGACCGTCGAGAAGCCTTCGGCGGCCATGCAGATCGCGCCGACCTCCTGCTCCATCAGGGGATCGCAGGTCCGGCCGTTGTCGGTGCCGATGCTGAAGTCGGGCAGCACCCCTTCGAACAGGAACGGGCAGACAGAGCGGATGGAGTGGCAGTCATAGAGCACGGCGACGCCATGCCGTGCCTTCACCCGTTCGATCTCGGCCGCAAGTACCTGGTGGTACGGCGCGTGAAAGCGCTCGACCCTCCGCGCGATCTCGTCGGCGTCCGGCGCGCGGCCTTCGATCCAGAGCGGGTTGTCGTCGAAATCCGTCAGCGGCACGAGGCCGGTGGTGTTCTGGCCGGGATAGAGGCTGGTTCCGGCCGGGTCGCGGTTGGCGTCGATGCAGTAGCGGTGGAAAGTCGCACGCACTGTCGTCGCCGCAGGCAGCAGCCCCCGGTAGAGCTCGTGGACGTGCCAGTCCGTGTCGCGCAGCTTGCGGCCTTCTTCGTTCAGGTTGGCGCGGATGTCGTCGGGCACCCAGGTTCCCGTGTGCGGGAATGCGAGGATGACGGGCGACAGGCCGCGGCTGAGTTCGACCAGTTCCAAGGCTCAGGCCTCCAGCACGGGCAGGATGCCGGCGCTCACGCTGGCGTTGAGGGTGCCGTCGAGCACGATCGCGGCCGCCGCCCTCAGGTCATCCGCCATGTAGCGGTCGACCTCGAGATCGGGCACCACCGAGCGTACCGCGCGGTACGCCTTGAGCAGTTCTTCGCCGGTCTTCAGGGGGCTGCGGAAATCCACGCCCTGCGCCGCCGTCACGGCTTCTATGCCAATGATTCCGCAAAGGTTCTCAGTCATCTGCAGGAGGCGCCGCGCGCCGTGGCAGGCCATCGACACATGGTCCTCCTGGTTGGCGGAGGTCGGCGTGGAATCGACCGAGGCCGGATGCGCCATCTGCTTGTTCTCGCTCATCAGCGCGGCGCTGGTCACCTCGGCGATCATCAGCCCGGAGTTCAGTCCGGGCTTCTTGGCGAGAAACGCCGGCAGGCCGAAGGACAGCGCCGGGTCGACCAGCAGCGCGATGCGGCGTTGCGCGATCGCGCCGATCTCGCAGACGGCGATCGCGATCTGGTCGGCTGCGAAGGCAACCGGCTCGGCGTGGAAGTTGCCGCCCGACACCACGGACCCGTCGGAAAACACGAGTGGGTTGTCGGTGACGGCGTTGGCTTCCGTCTCCAGCGTCTTCGCCGCCATCCTGAGGAGGTCGAGACAGGCGCCGTCGACCTGCGGCTGGCAGCGGATGCAATAGGGGTCCTGCACGCGCTCGTCGCCCTCGAGATGGCTGTCGCGGATTTCTGAGCCCTTCAGCAGGGCGCGCAGGGCCTGGGCCGTGTCGATCTGGCCCTTGTGGCCCCTCAGCGTGTGGATTTCCTCGTGGAACGGCGCAGACGAACCCATCGCCGCGTCGGTCGACAGCGCGCCGGTGATCAGCGCCGCGTTCGCCGCGCGGTGCGCCCGGAAAAGACCGGCCAAGGCGAGGGCGGTCGACACCTGCGTGCCGTTGATCAGAGCAAGGCCCTCCTTGGCGGCGAGCGTGATGGCTCTGAGCCCGGCCTTATCGAGGCCGGCCTGCGCGGACATCCGTTCGCCCCGGAAATAGACCTCGCCGACGCCGAGCATGGCCGCGGTCATGTGCGCCAGCGGCGCGAGGTCGCCGGACGCCCCGACCGATCCCTTCTCGGGGATGACCGGCACGACGTTGCGGGCGAGCATCGCCTCGATCATGGCCACCGTGGCCGGCCTGACGCCCGACGCGCCGCGTCCGAGCGATATCAGCTTCAGCGCCATCACCAGCCTGACGATTTCGGCGGGCAGGGGCTGGCCGACGCCGCAGCAATGCGACAGGATCAGGTTCCTCTGCAGCGTTTCCACGTCGGCCGCGTCGATGCGGACGCTGGCGAGCTTTCCGAAGCCGGTGTTGATGCCGTAGACCGGGTCGCCTTTGTCGACGATCGTCTTGATGACGCCGGCCGCCGCGGCGATCTTCTCGCGGCAGCTTTCGTCGAGCGACGGCAGAGCGCCTTCGTGGATCTCGCGCAGTTCGGCGAGCGTGACCTGTCCGGGTTTGAGAACGAGCGACTTCATTTGCCTCTCCAGACGCGGCGATGAAGGGGGTTGAAACCAATGCGGTAGACGAGTTCGGCGGGGCTCTCGACGTCCCAGATCGCGAGGTCGGCCCACTTGCCGGCTTCCAGCGTCCCGACCTCGTGTTGCAGCCCGAGCGCCTGCGCGGCGCGGCATGTGACGCCGGCTAGGCATTCCTCGACCGTCATGCCGAACAGCGTGGCGCCCATGTTCATGGTGAGCAGCAGCGAGGTGAGGGGAGAGGTGCCGGGATTGTTGTCGGTCGCCAGCGCCATCGCCACGCCGCGCTCGCGGAAGAGCTCGACCGGCGGTTTCCTGGTCTCGCGGATGAAATAGAAGGCGCCGGGCAGGATGACGGCAACCGTGCCGGCCTGGGCCATCGCGGCCGCGCCGCCTTCGTCGGTGTATTCCAGATGGTCGGCCGACAGCGCGCCGTAGCGGGCAGCAAGGGCTGCGCCATGCAGGTTGGACAACTGGTCGGCGTGCAACTTGACCGGCAGGCCGAGCGTTTTCGCCTTGTCGAACACGCGCGCGATCTGCTCCGGCGAGAAGGCGATGCCTTCGCAGAAGCCGTCTACGGCATCTGCAAGCCCCTGGCCGGCGATCGCCGGCAGCATCTCGTCAGCGACCTTTGCGACATAGGCGTCCTTGTCGCCCCTCGCTTCCGGCGGCATTGCGTGCGCGCCGAGGAAGGTGGTGCGGATGGCGACGTCCCGTACGGTTGCCAGCCTGCGCGCGGCGCGCAGCGACTTTGCCTCGTTGTCGAGGTCGAGACCGTAGCCGGACTTTACCTCGACGGTCGTCACGCCTTCGGCGATCAGTGCGTCCAGCCGCGGCAGCGACTGGCGCACCAGTTCGTCCTCGCTGGCGGCCCTCAGCGCCTTGACCGAGGAGACGATGCCGCCGCCGGCTCTTGCAACCTCTTCATAGGTCGCGCCGGCCAGCCGCATCTCGAACTCGTTGGCTCGGTTGCCGGCATGGACGAGATGGGTGTGGCAGTCGATCAGGCCGGGCGTGACCAGCCGTCCCTCGCAGTCGATCGCGGCGGCGCCGTCGAATCTGGCAGGCAGGTCGGCTTCGGGGCCGGCGAAGACGATCCGCCCGGCTCTCGACGCGACGCATCCCTTTTCCACAAGCCGTGGTGCGGCGGCGGCCATCGGGGCGAGCCGGGCATTGCGCCAGATCGTGATCCGATCCTCGTCAGCGCCTGACAGGAAAGCTCCAGTCAAATTCGTTTCCTCCTGAACGTCTAATATGTATATACATATTTTAGGTCGAAGGCAACTCGACTGCGGTGTCCCGGCCGGTGATGATATCCCTTTCGGGAACAATGCTGTCGTTTCCGGCGGCAGACATCTGTTACATCGGTTGCGGTAGTCTAGCGTTTCCGGCCAGGCACAACAGGTATCCGAACAGACATGGAAGACGTGACCCGCCTCGACATCAAGAGGGACGAAAGAGCCTGTGTCTACACGGTCCTCACAGGCGGCTACGAGGTTCTAAACGAACAGCCGGTCGCCGGTCGGTCGGACCTCCCCTTCATCTGCTTCACCGATGATCCGACTTTGACGAGTCCCACCTGGCAGATCAGGGTGGTGAAGCCGCTGTTTCCGGCGGATCCGGTCCGCAGCCAGCGCGCGATCAAGCTGCTTCCCCACAAGTTTCTGCCGGACTTCGACGCGTCGCTCTACATCGACAACAGCGTGCTGCTGAAGGTTAAGCCCGAGGAGATACTCCAGAGATATCTCGCATCGTCTCCCTTTGCTCTTTTTTGGCACAGCGATCGTCCGACGCTGACTGAGGAATTCCACGCGGTCGCACACGCCGGCTACGACGACGTGAGACGCGTTGCCGAGCAATTCGCCCACTACTCGGCAACGTTCCCCGAACTGCTGGACAACAGGCCGTTCTGGGCCGCCATCCTGTTGAGACGCCATGCCGATCCCTTGGTGCGGCACACGATGGAGATTTGGCGCGACCATGTCCTGCGCTATTCGCGTCGCGACCAGCTCTCCTTCAACATCGCCTGTGCGATCACGCAGATGTCGCCGAACACCATCATTGAGGACTGCCGGGATTCCTGGATGCACTCCTGGCCACATGTCGTGGATCGCAAGCGGGTCCTCGCCTATGGAGGCGGCGAAGCCTGGATGCAGCCGTTTGAACAGTATCTTCCGGCGTCGCAGGTGGGCGGCGTCAGAGATGGCATGTCGGCCGCGCTGTCGGCGATGGAAGCGGAGATCGCGGCCCTCAAGGCATCGAAGAGCTGGCGCGTCACGGCGCCGATGCGCAGTGCGGCGACCGCGGCCCGCAGGGCGGCAGCGAGTATCCGGTCGTTGCCGGCCAGGCGACGGGCTCCACCCCGACGCGTCCGGGGGGCAGAGACCCTCGCCCCGCCGGAAGAGGCGGCTCAGTTCGCGCGCGAGGGCTATGTCGGGCCGAGGCAGCTCCTTACGGCCGAGCAGTGTCGCCTGATACTCGACCACTATCGACATGGAGGCATCCGCGCCAATCCGCAATGGCCGAAGGACCTGGCCGACAGGGATCCCTTGTTCTACGATCTCGCCAACCGACCCGCCATCGTCGCCACCGTCGAGAGGCTGCTGGGGCACCGCGCGGTAGTTTGGGGCGCCAGCGTCATCGAGCGCGAGCCGGGCCAGGTCCATCGAATTCACACCGACATCGAGAGCGCGGCGCCCGAAGGTGGCCACGTCTCGGTGTGGATCGGCCTTGAAGGCACGTCGCGCGACTCCGCGCTGCAGCTCATCAGTCGCTCGCACACTTTGGGAACTCCTGTTCAGAAGGAGTTCTTCGATCGCAAGCAGGACAGGGCGAAGACGGCCGACGCGACCGTTCTCGAATGGGCCAGGTCGAAGAACCCGGATGCGAAGCTGGTGCAGCCTTCGATGGCGGACGGCGACGCGCTGTTCTTCGACGGGCGCCTCTGGCACGGCTCGCGCAACACCGGCTCGGACAAGCGCACCGCCTTGCTCCTGCAGTACGCCAAGGCAGGCACAAAAGTCGCCATACAGGAAGTGGGTGCCAGCGACTGGCCGTTCCGCATGTCAGGCGAGACCGCCCGGTGCCTTCCCGTGGACGGGTCGAGCGCGCCCGGCAACGCGTCGAACCCGCACAACGGTCGGCCGCTCGCTTCGGTGCTCGATGCAGGAGACCGGTTCGTGCCGGTGGCCGAGGGGTTCAAGCCCTATCACTTGCTTCGAGGCGCAACGCCCAACGTGTCCGACATGGAATCGCACGTCTCGGTGCTGAGCCCCGGACACTCGCCGCATCCCCCGCACCACCATGTCGAGGAGGAGTTGCTCATCGTCCTCGATGGGGAAGCGGAACTGATCATCCCCGACACCGCCGATCCCGCCGGCGCGCGTGTCGAGCGGCTGACCGCCGGCGGGATCGCCTACTACCCGGCCTACCAGTACCACACGATCCGCAACGTCTCGTCCCGCCCGGTCACCTACCTGATGTACAAATGGCGGGCGGCGCCGAAGGAAACCAGCGGCCAGCTGGGCACGACGATCCTGCACACGAACCAGGTGCAGATGCCGGACCGGCCGATGGCGGTGTCCGGACTGATGGAATCGCCGACCGGCTACCTGTCGAAGCTGCATGCGCATCTGACGACCATGAAGCCCGGCGCCGGCTACGACGACCATGTCGACGACCATGACGTGGCGATCATAGTCTTCGACGGTACGGTCGATACGCTGGGCAAGCGCATCGGGCCGATGGGCACCGCGTTCAGCCCGGCGGGCGAGCCGCACGGCCTCAGGAATTCGGGCGACGTGGACGCCCGCTACCTCGTCTTCGAGTTCCACGCCTGAGGCCGCGATGCACATACTGAAGGCAGACTCCTATCGCCGGACGCCGTGGAAGAACGGCGGCGGCGAGACATCCGAGATCGCGGTCCATCCTGAGGGCGCTGGCTTCGACGATTTCTCGTGGCGGGTGTCGATGGCGCGTGTCGCGGCCGACGGACCGTTCTCGGCGTTTCCCGGTATCGACCGCACGCTTTCGGTGCTGGAAGGAAAGGGCATTGCCCTCGACATCGACGGGCGCGATCCCGTCGTGCTGACGGCGGATTCCGAGCCGCTGCGCTTCGCCGCCGATGCGACGACGTTCGGCCGCCTCGTCGACGGGCCGATCAG
Source organism: Mesorhizobium marinum (assembly GCF_040813675.1). Lineage (NCBI taxonomy): Bacteria > Pseudomonadati > Pseudomonadota > Alphaproteobacteria > Hyphomicrobiales > Phyllobacteriaceae > Mesorhizobium > Mesorhizobium marinum. The sequence continues at coordinate 501,442 of NZ_JBFOCI010000001.1, forward strand.
CGACCTCAACGTGATGACGCGCCGGGGCCGTTTCGACCACCGGGTGACGCGCCGCGACGTCGACGGCCGGATCATGCTCGTCGTCTCTGGCGCCTCTCTGTTGTTCTGCGCTGGACCCGAGCTGCAGCTTGCCGCGGAAGGTGTTGCGGAAAGGCTCGGCCCATGGGACGCAGCGCTGTTCGAAGGGCCGGCTCGCAGCGTCGCGGTCGAAGGAAACGGCCGGCTGCTCGTGGTCGAGCTCCGGGATATCGACTAGGCTGGCTGCCGCCGGTTTTCCGGCAATGCGAGGCGGCCGGATGGGTCAGCCGCACCGCCAGAACCAGACCGTCATCATGCCTGAACGGCCGCGGATCGCGGTTTCGGCCGGCCCCTGCAACGTTCCGCCTTCCAGCGGGTTCTGGCCCGCTGCGCGGTAGAGCTCGCCGCTCAGGGCGAGCTCGGCGCCATTCCTCGCGGCAACCTCCATCAGGCGGCTCGCCACGTTCACCGTGTCTCCGGTCGCGGTGATGGTCTGCTGGCTGCCGCCGCCGAGGCGCGAGGCGACGATCGAGCCGCAGTGAGCGCCGAGCTTTATGCCGATGCTGGCAGCCTGCGCGGCGGGCTGGCCCGCAAGCCAGTCGCGCGAACGGCGGGCGAGCGCCGTGGCGCAGGCCAGTGCGTTGGCCGGATCGTCGGGCGTTGGTCGCGGCAAGCCGAAGACGATCATCGCGCCGTCCCCCATGAAGCTGGTGATGATGCCCTTGCGCGGTTCCGCCTCCTGTTCGACCAGCCGGTAGAAGTCGTCGAGCAGGTCGCGCATCACCCCGGCAGCGGCGATCTCGCTGAAACCGGTGAAGCCGGACAGGTCGATGAACACGATGGACGCCTCCTGGCGGACCGGGATGGCGAGGAAATCAGGATTCCGGGCCAGCCAGTCGCGCAGCGCCGGCGCCTGGAACCGCCGCAGCAGCGCGTTCTGCTGGGCGAAGCGCTGCGCGCGTCGGCGGTCGAGCCAGATCTGAGAGGCGCCGAACAGCATGGCCGGCGGAACGGTCGCAGCGATCGGCAGCGCGGCGCTCAGCCAGATACCCTGGGCGAACAGGATCGTTTCGGCGGCAAGCCAGAGCGTCGCCAGCAAGGCCAGCGCGGCGAGCCCGAGCAGGCTGCGACGCCAGGCAAGCAGGGCGACGACGGACATCGGCAGGAGCACGGCAATCACGGCGTCGGCGAGGCGGGTCCGCTGGTCGCGCACCATGCCGCCGCCGCCCGTCAGGTGGGCGATGGCTGTCGAGACGACCTCGACGCCCGGCAGCACCGCGTCGAACGGCGTTGGGTAGACGTCGCCGCTGCCGATCACCGTCGCGCCGATGACGACGATCTTTCCGGCGACCTGCTCCTCCGTCAGCCTGCCGGCAAGGACGGCTGCGGCGCCGACCGTGGCGATGGTGCCGCGCGGCCCGTAGTAGCTGATCGGCAGTCGCTGCCCGAGGTCGGTGCGCACGACACGGTCGCCGATCGCGACGCTGCCGTCTTCGAACACCGGTGCAGCGTCGAGAGCCAGCGACGCCGCCTGCAGCGCGAACGACGCTTCGACGCGCTCGCCGGATCGGAAGATCAGAGGCGCCAGCCGGGGCGATCCGGACGAATCGGTCGCGACGTTGACGACGCCCACCGCCGCCGCCTCGGCGAAGCGGTCGAGCGGCAGCACAAGGGCATCGGCGACGGGAACCCCGTCGAAAGCGCTTCCCGAGGCCGGCGGGGCGTTCTGCCGCTGCTCGCCGAACACGGCTGCCGCGGCGACAAGGCTGCGGTTTCTGGCCAGCGACGCGGCCAGCGCCCGGTCGCCATCCTCCTCGCCGGGATCGAGGAGAAGGATATCCAGCGCCACGACCTTGGGGCCGAGGGCTGCGACGGCGTCGACGATGCGGGCGAGCGTCGCCCGGCTGATCGGATAGGCACCTTCCTGGGTGGCCATCTCGTCGTCGATGGCGACAATCAGGAGGGTCGACGGAGGTTCGCGCACGCCGCGGAGGACCGTTCTCAGGTCGACCGTCGTCGCTTCCATCCGGTCGAGCAGCCATGGTTCGCCGCGCAGGTGGGGAGCGGCGAGAAAGGCGCCCCAGAGGCCGGCCAGCACCACGCCGACGATGGCCTGCAGCCTCCTCCCGCTCATCGATAGCTATTCACCGAAGCGGGCCAGCAAGGCGGCGACCCTTGCCGCGCCCCATTGGCGGACGGCGAGCGGTTCGGTCCCAGTTTCCACGTCGACCCCGTCGCCGTGGCCCAGTTCCACGACGGGTGCCCCTGCTTCGCGGCTGACCGCGACCCGCCCCTCCGCGACGAAGACCGACGTCTTGCCGTTGACGACATCGACCGCCCATTTGGTGCCGCGCACCGCCGCGATGGCCTGCGGCGTAATGACCTCGAAGCCGCCCTCGACGGCGCCGGGCGTCACCTCGAGCATCAGCGCCTGGCCCTCCAGCCGCACGGCCTCCGGGCCTTCCGCGGCTGTTCGGTCGACCAGGCTGAAGCGCGTTCCGTCCTCGGCGACGATCCGCACGCCGTTGGGGCAGGTCAGCGCCGTCCGCTCCGGATCGTGCAGCGTTTCCGCGCGGCAGCCGACCGAATTCGACTGGGCAAGCGCCGACACGGTGAGGAAGATGCAGACGGCGCCGCTTGCGGGCCACAAACCTTTGAGATGCATGAAAGTCCTCCTTGCCGGCCTTAGCCGGGAAGCGTGTCCGTCGCCGCAGTGCGGTGGTTCATGCGGACTACCGCTTCAGGTCGCGTGGAACACCGGGATCATGACACGAAAAAGCCTCAATCCCTACGTTGTCACGAGCCGGTATCCGCGCTTTTATCGAATCCGCGCCACCGGTTCCGCGAACATGTCTTTCCGACCAAAGACGGAGAGAAGCTAAACCATGCTGCGTTGCAACCAAATGTCGCCGAAACGGTTTAAGTTCGGGCCTGCGGTTACGCAGATGGCCTGCCGCCGATTTTTGCCGTGGACGGATTTTATATGAATATTCAAACCGATCCCGAGCGACTGAAGCAGGCCGCGCATCAGTTTCCCGCTCCGCCCGAAGAGCCGATCCGCGACCAGTTCCTGCATGAGGACCGGCTTCGTGCGCTTGGAGCGCGCCTTGCGCGAAACGAAGTCCCGTCGCTGCCGGGGATGGAAGCATTCGACTTCCAGAAGCGCATTCGCGAGAACGCGGCCAAGATCCTCGACGTCTATCGCTCGACCAACGCGGCGCAGTCGCGCGGCGAACTGGTGACGCCGGCGGCCCAGTGGCTTCTCGACAACAACTATCTCGTCGAGGAGACGAGCTTCCAGATCAAGCGCGACCTGCCGCGCCGCTTCTACCGCGAACTGCCGACCATGACGCTGCCCGACGGCACGACGGTGCCGCGCGCGCTGGCGCTCGCGTGGATCTACGTCGCCCATTCGGACAGCCAGATATCGGGGCAGACGTTCAAGGCGGTCGTCGAGGGCTTCCAGTCGGTCGAGCCGATGAAGATCGGCGAGTTGTGGGCGCTGCCGTCGCTGCTGCGATTCGTCCTGATCGAGAACCTGCGACGCATCGCGGTGAGGGTGAACCGCGCCCGGCGCATGCGCCAGATCGCCAACGAGGTGGCCGACCGTGTCCTGGCGACGCCGGACGGCGACGAAGACCTCGAAGTCCTGGCACCCTATGCGGCGCATGCGCGCGACACGACCTTCGCGACGCAACTGCTCTACCGCCTGCGCGACGGCTCCCAGAATTCCGGCAAGGCGCTGAACTGGCTCGAAGTGGAACTGGAGGGGTCCGGTTCCGACGCCGAAGAGATCATCATCCGGGAACACCAGACGCTGTCGGCCGGAAACGTTACGACCGGCAACATCGTGCGCGGGCTCAGGCTGATCAACGACATCGAATGGACCGACTGGTTCGAGGGCGTCAGCCGTATCGACGCGCTGCTGCGGGAGCGGTCGGACGTGGCGTCGCTCGATTTCGCCTCGCGCGACCAGTACCGCCAGGCGATCGAGGACCTGGCGCGCCGGTCGGACCTTAGCGAGTTCGAGGTTGCCGAGAAAGCGATCGAACTCTCCGGATCCGCCGCCGGGGATGCCCGCGTGGCCGCCGAGGCGGCGGCGTCGAACGACAATGTCGGCTTCTTCCTGGTCGGCTCGCGGCGCGAGGAACTGGAAGCTGCGATCGGCTACCGGCCGGGCTTCGGCATGCGCCTGGTGCGCGCCTTCCGCGCGTCTGGCTGGGCTGGGATCGTCGTGCCGGTGTTCCTCATCACGCTCCTTCTGGTGGTCATGGCCGGCGCGGCGCTCAAGGCGATCGGCCTGGACGACTGGGCGGTAGCCCTGCTGCTCGTCCTGTTCGCCGTGCCGGCGAGCGAAGGCGCGCTCGGCATCTTCAACACGGTCGTCCTGCTCTTCCTGAAGCCGACGCGGCTGGTCGGCTACGAGTTCCGCGAAGGCGTGCCCGCCGAAGCCCGGACGCTTGTGGTCGTGCCGACCCTGATCGGCTCGCGCGACGACGTCGAGGACGCCGTGCGCAAGCTCGAGGTGCACCATCTCGCCAACATGATGGGCGAGGTGCACTTCGCCGTGCTGTCCGACTGGACCGACAGCAAGGTCGAGCAGGACACGGCGGATGACGAGATACTCGCCTTCGCCCAGGCCGAGATCGACAAGCTGAACCAGCGCTACCCGGTCAGCGGCGCGCCGCGCTTCTACCTGCTGCATCGGCGCCGCCTCTACAATCCCTCGCAACGCTGCTGGATGGGCTGGGAGCGCAAGCGCGGCAAGCTGCACGAGCTGAACCTCCTGCTGCGCGGCGATCCCGACACGACCTTCCTGCCGCCGCAGGCGCCGCTGCCGGAAGGCGTGGTGCACGTGATGACGCTCGACGCCGACACGCGGATGATGCGCGACGCCGTCGACCGCCTGGTCGGCAAGCTCTGCCATCCGCTCAACCGGCCGGTCATCGAGGCCGGATCCGGGCGAGTTGTCGCCGGCTATTCCATCCTGCAGCCGCGCGTGACGCCGTCGCTGACCACCGGCGACGAGGCCTCGTTCCTGCAGCGCGTTTTCTCGGCCAACCGCGGCATCGACCCGTACGTCTTCGCGGTGTCCGACCTCTACCAGGACGTCTATGGCGAGGGCTCGTTTACCGGCAAGGGCCTCTACCACATCGACGCCATGGAATCGGCGCTGGCCGGCCGCATCCCCGAGAACACCGTGCTCAGCCACGATTTGCTCGAAGGGGCGCTGGCGCGTTCGGCGCTGGTGACCGACGTCGAAGTGGTCGAAGACTATCCGACGCGCTATTCGGTCGACGCATCGCGCCAGCATCGCTGGGCCCGCGGCGACTGGCAGCTGCTCGGCTGCATCTTCGACCCGAAGTCGGGCGTGCCGGCCCTGTCGCGCTGGAAGATGGTGGACAATCTGCGCCGTTCGCTGACCCCGATCTTCTGGGTGATGGCGACCATCGCGGGCTGGGCGCTGCTGCCGTTCACGCAGGCCGCGCAGTGGCAGGCGCTGCTCCTTCTCGCCCTGTTCATGGCGCCGACCTTCGAGCTCGTCGATGCGATTCTGCCGAAGGGCAGGGAAGCGACCGTGCGCGGGCATTTCACCGCGCTCGCCCGCGACGTCGCCTTCGGCACCGCGCTGGTGGCGCTGCGGGTCGTCCTGATGGCGCACAACGCCTGGATGATGGGCGACGCCATCGTGCGCACGCTCTACCGCATGTTCGTCAGCCGCCAGAACCTGCTCGAATGGCGCACGGCCTCGCAGGCCTACAAGGCCGGCGACAACAGCCTCGGGTCCTACTACCGCATGATGTACGGTGCCGTCGTCATCGCCGTTGCGGGGCTCGCGATCGCGGTGCTCGCCGATTCCACCGGCGCCTTCGTCGGCTTCTTCTTCCTCGTTTTCTGGGCGGGTTCGCCCGCCTTCGCCTGGCTGATCAGCCGCTCGGCCGAGACCGAGGACAGGCTGTCCATCACGCCCGATGACAAGGCGCTCCTGCGCACGGTAGCGCGGCGCACCTGGGCCTATTTCGAGACCTTCGTCACCGCCGAGCACAACCATCTGCCGCCGGACAACTTCCAGGAAAGGCCGCTGCCGGTGGTGGCGCCGCGCACCTCGCCGACCAACATCGGCGTCTACGTGCTCTCGGTGGTCTCGGCGCGCGACTTCGGCTGGATCAGCCTGGCCGACGCGGTCTCCCGCATCGAGGCCACGATGGACACCATCGAGGGGATGGAGCGCCACCGCGGCCATCTCTTCAACTGGTACGACACGATGACGCTGCGCCCACTGCATCCGCTCTACGTTTCGAGCGTCGACAGCGGCAACCTGGCCGGCCATCTGGTGGCGGTCGCCGCGGCCTGCTCCGAATGGGCCGAGGCGCCGTCGGTGCATCTCCAGGGCGACTTCGACGGCATCCTCGACTGCGTCACCATCCTCGAGGAAAGTCTGGCCGAGCTGCCGGACGACCGCAGACAGCTGCGGCCGCTTCGCCAGCGGCTCCTGGACCGCATCGTCGGCATGCGCCGGGCGGTCGAGACCATCAAGACGCAACCCGAAATGGCGTCGATCCGGACGATCAACCTGACCGTCCAGGCGAGCGAGGTGCGCAAGCTTGCCGCCGCGATCGACACCGAAGCCAAGTCGGCGCGCAGCGCGGTTCTCGCCGACTGGGCCGACCGCCTGGCGGCGACCTGCGAGGCGCATGTCCAGGACGCCCACGGCGACGACCACGCCGTCGCCGCGCTCCGAAAGTCGCTGCTGTCGATCAGCCGGCGCTGCCGGCAATACGCCTTCGAGATGGACTTCTCGTTCCTGATGCGCGTCGAGCGCAAGCTGTTGTCGATCGGCTACCGGGTCGAGGCGCACCAGCTGGATGAAAGCTGCTACGACCTGCTCGCCTCCGAGGCGCGGCTCACCAGCCTGTTCGGCATCGCCAAGGGCGACCTGCCCACCGAACACTGGTTCAGGCTCGGCCGGCCGCTGGTCGAGATCGGCTTCCGCGGCGCGCTGATGTCGTGGTCGGGTTCGATGTTCGAGTACCTGATGCCGCCGCTGGTGATGAAGGAGCCACAAGGCGGCATCCTCAACCAGACCAGCCATCTCGTCATCAAGCGGCAGATGCAGTACGGGCGCCAGAAGCGCATCCCCTGGGGCATTTCGGAAGCCGCCTACAACGCGCGCGACCGCGAACTCACCTACCAGTACACCAATTTCGGTGTACCGGGCCTCGGGCTGAAGCGCGGGCTCGGCCAGAACACCGTGATCGCGCCCTACGCGACCGTGCTTGCCGCGCAGTTCATGCCGCGCGAGGCGGTGGTCAACCTCGAGCGCCTCCGAGACGCCGGCGCGCTCGGCCGCTACGGCTACCACGACGCCGTCGACTACACGCCCGCGCGGGTGCCGGAAGGTACCGACCACCAGGTCGTCTACAACTACATGGCACACCATTCCGGCATGTCGATCGTGGCGGTCGCGAACGCCGTCTTCGAAGGCCGCATGCGCGACCGCTTCCACAGCGATCCGGTCATCGAGGCGGCGGAGCTGCTGCTGCAGGAGAAGGCGCCGCGCGATATTCCGGTGGCCACCGTGCGCACCGAGGCCGACGAACGCGTCAAGGGCGTCGCCGTCGAGGAGAGCGCGGACACGCGGCTGGTCCTGAATCCGGCTCTGGCGCTGCGCTCGACCAGCCTGATGTCGAACGGCCGCTATTCGGTGATGGTGACGGCGGCAGGCTCCGGCTACAGCCGCTGGGGCGAGCAGGCCGTCACGCGCTGGCAGCCGGACCCGACGGAGGACCGGCTCGGCGCCTACATCTTCCTGCGCGACGTGGCGACCAACGACTGGTGGTCGGCGACGGCCGATCCGAAGGCCGCGCCGGGCGAGACCTGCCAGACGCTGTTCTGCGACGACAAGGCGACCTTCATCAAGTCGGTCGGCTCGCTGCGGAGCGAGGTGGAGTACATCGTCGCCTCCGAAGCCAATGGCGAGGCGCGCCGGATCACCATCATCAACGACGGCGCCACAGACCGCATGATCGAGGTGACGTCGTTTGCCGAACTCGTGCTCGCGCCCGAGGCGAGCGACAATGCCCACCCCGCCTTCTCAAAGATGTTCGTCGAGACGGAAATCGCGCCCGACCGCAACGCGATCTACGCCGAGCGCAGGAAGCGCGCCGCCGGCGACCCGGACATTGCCGCCGTGCACTTCGTCACCGATCCAGCCGGCGTGCGCGATCCCGAGGCCGAGACCGACCGGCGCGCCTTCATCGGGCGCGGGCGCACGATTGCCGATCCGGCGGCCTTCGACCCCGAGGCGAAGCTGGCCGGCAATCACGGTTTCACGCTCGACCCGGTGATGTCGCTGCGCCGGCGCGTGCGGGTGCGGGCGAACAAGAAGGTTTCGCTGACGTTCTGGACGCTGGTGGGCAGCAACCGCGCCGAGCTCGAATCCGCCGTCGGCCGCTTCGACCACCCCGAAGGATTCCAGCGCCAGGCGATGCTGGCCTGGACGCGCAGCCAGGTGCAGACGCGCCACCTCGGCCTCAGCCTGGCCGACGCGGCGAACGTGCAGAAGATGGCGTCCTACCTGATCTATCCGGATCCCTTCCTGCGCCAGCCGCCCGAGACGATCGCGGCCGGCCTCGGCCGGCAATCGTCGCTGTGGCCGATGAGCATTTCGGGCGACTTCCCGATCTTCGTGCTGCGCATCGGCGACGTCGCCGACCTCGAGATCGTGGCGAGCGCGCTGCGCTACCAGGAATATCTGCGCGCGAGGGGCCTGATGGCCGACTTCGTCATCGTCAACGAACAGGCGTCCTCCTACGTGCAGGACCTGCAGCAGGCGATCGAGCAGCTGTGCGAGAACAGCCGCCTGCGCGGCACCGAACTCGGGCCTCGCCAGCACATCTTCGCGGTGCGCCGCGACCTCATGGACGACCATTCCTACAAGACCCTGCTCGCCGTGGCGCGCGTCGTCCTGCATACCCGCAACGGCAGCATCTTCGACCAGGTCGAGCGGGCCGAGGCGGCGGCGCTCGCCGCCCGCGACCAGGCGAAGGCCGCGGTTGCGGAAACGGCCGAAGCGGCCGGGCAGGGCGCGCCACAGCCAGTTGTTCTGCCGCGCCCCGGCAATGCCCCGGCACTGGATGGCGGCGGTCTCGACCGCTGGAACGGTTTCGGCGGCTTCGACCGCGATGGCCGCGACTACGTGGTGCGGCTGGATGGCGGGCGCTCGACGCCGCATCCCTGGATCAACGTCATCTCCAACAGCGCCTTCGGCTTCCACACCTCCGCCGAGGGGGCGTCGTTCACCTGGAGCCGCAACAGCCGCGACTTCCAACTCACGCCGTGGTCGAACGATCCCGTCACCAACAGGCCGGGCGAGGCGATCTACCTCTACGACCATGCCGGCGGTCGGGTGTTCTCGCCGTTCGCCGCGGTGGCGCGCGACCCGTCAACGCGCTACGAGGCCCGTCACGGGCAGGGCTTCTCGAAGTTTACCGCGCGGCGCGGACCGCTGACGGTGGCGCTCACGCAGATCGTCGATCCCGCCGATCCGGTGAAGCTCTCGCGCCTGGCCATCCGAAACGCCGGGCCGGTCCCTGCGAAGCTCAGGGTGTACGGCTATGTCGAATGGGTGCTCGGCAACATTCGCGGCAGGTCGGCGCCCACCATCGTTCCCGCCCTCGACGCCGCCACCGGCGCGCTGCTGGCGCGCAACCCCTACAGCCTCGACAACGGCGACCGCGTATCCTTCCTGGCGACCGACGGCCCGGCGCAGTCGCTGACCGCCGACCGTGCCGAATTCATAGGCCGCGGCGGTTCCGTCGACATGCCGGCGACGGTTGCGGCAGGCGCCACGCTGTCCGGCAGGGTCGAGGCGGGCACCGACCCCTGCGCGGCGATCGCGCGCGACATCGAGGTTTCGCCCGGCGGCGAGGTCAGCCTGCTCTGGCTGCTCGGCGACGCCGGCTCCCAGGAAGAAGCGTCGGCCCTCGTCGAGAAGCATCGCGCCGCGGATTTTTCGGCGCGGCTGGAGGAGAACGAAGCGGAATGGCGCGGCTTCCTCGACACGCTGCAGGTGAAGACGCCTGACGGCGCCTTCGACGCGATGGTCAACCATTGGCTGCCCTATCAGAGCCTCGCCTGCCGCATTCGCGCGCGCTCGGCCTTCTACCAGGCGAGTGGGGCGTTCGGTTTCCGCGACCAGTTGCAGGACACGCTGGCGCTTCTGCTTCACGATCCGAAGCTCGCCCGCGAGCAGATACTGAACGCGGCCCGCCGGCAGTTCGCGGAGGGCGACGTCCAGCACTGGTGGCTGCCGCGCACCGGCGCCGGCGTGCGCACCATCATCTCCGACGATGTCGTCTGGCTGGCCTATGCCGTCCACCGCTACATGCGGGTCACCGGCGACGACACGCTGCTGGCCGAAGAGGTTCCCTTCATCAAGGGCGAGCCGCTGCAGCCCGGCCAGCACGATGCCTTCTTCACGCCCGAGGTGACCGAAAAGACGGCCAGCATCTACGATCATTGCGTCAAGGCGCTCGACCTCGCCGTCAAGCGCACCAGCGCGAACGGCCTGCCGCTGATCCTCGGCGGCGACTGGAACGACGGCATGAACCGTGTCGGCGAGGAGGGCCGGGGCGAGAGCGTGTGGCTCGGCTGGTTCCTCCTGAAGACGCTCGGCAACTTCATCGCCATCGCGAAGGCGCGGGGCGACGCCAAGCGCGCCAAGGCATGGGACAAGCACGCCCGCCGGCTCAAGCAGGCGCTCGAGAACGCCGCCTGGGACGGCGAGTGGTACCGGCGCGGCAGCTATGACGACGGCACGCCGCTCGGCTCGCGCCAGTCCGACGAGTGCCAAATCGATTCGATCGCGCAGTCGTGGAGCGTGATGTCGGAAGGCGGCGATCCGGTGCGCTCGCGAACCGCGATGGAGGCCGCGTCCGCGCGCCTGGTCGACGGCGAGCTGAAGCTGATCAAGCTGTTCACGCCGCCGTTCCACGACACCGGCAAGGAGCCGGGCTACATCAAGAGCTATCCGCCGGGCGTGCGTGAGAACGGTGGACAGTACACCCACGCGGCGACCTGGTTCGTCATCGCGCTCGCCGAGATGGGCAAGGTCGACGACGCCTGGCGCTGCTATTCGATGCTCAACCCGGTCAACCACGCCCTCGACGAACAGGCGGCCGAGCAGTACCGGACCGAACCCTATGTCGTCGCCGCCGACATCTATTCGGCACCCGACAAGGGCGGTCGCGGGGGCTGGACCTGGTACACGGGGTCGGCGGGCTGGATGTACCGCGCGGCGGTGGAGAGCATCCTCGGCATCCGGCGGCAAGGGAACCGCCTGTCGGTGAAGCCGGCGCTTCCCGGCCACTGGGACGGCTACGAGGCGACGCTGCGCCTCGACGCCGCCGTCTACCGGATCAGTGTGCGGCGCGAAAAGAATGCGGGTCCGGCGATCGAGATCGACGGCCAGAGGCAGGCCGGTTCGACGCTCGAGCTCGGCCGGACCGGGGAGGTCGCCGTTACAGTATTCGTGCCCGTCTGAACTTGCGAAATAAATCACATTATCGGCTGCGGCGGCCATCATTTCGCCGCAAGCCTGCCATTTTTGCTGAAATCTCAATCCGTTAGGAGATCACGCGACGTAACGGTCCGTTTCTGTTTGTTGTTCGGCGAATCGGAACGGAACCTTTCGCGGCGCATTGTGTTGCCGTCCAAGCCCGGCTACCAATTCTCCCATGGTGCGATGCACAATTTTTCGATGACGAGGTAATTGCGTTGTCTTTGTTCGAAATTTACTGGAGGGCACTCCGGTATCTCGGGGCAGACAGGAGGCGGGTTGCCTTCATCTGCGGCGCCAACGTCGTCCTGGCGATGGTGACGATCGCCGAACCGGTGCTCTTCGGACGCATCATCGACGCCATCTCGGACAAGGCCAACGTGGTGCCGACGCTCGCGCTCTGGGCCGGCCTCGGCGTCTTCAACATCGTCGCCTTCGTGCTGGTCGCGCGCGGCGCCGACCGGATCGCGCATGCCCGCCGCGCCGGCGTTCTGTGCGACGCCTTCGAACGCGTCATCACCATGCCGCTCGCCTGGCACCACGAACGCGGCACGTCCAACACGCTGCACACCATGCTGAGGGCCGTGGAGGCGCTGTTCGCGCTCTGGCTCGAGTTCATGCGCCAGCACCTGTCGACCTTCGTCGCGCTCGTGCTCCTGGTGCCGACTGCGCTGTCGCTGGACGTGCGCATGTCGATGGTGCTTCTGGTGCTCGGCGTGCTCTACGTGGCGATCGGTCGGCTGGTCATGCTCAAGACCACCGAGGGCCAGAAGTCGGTGGAGCGGCACTACCACACCGTTTTCAGCCACGTGACGGATTCGGTCGGCAACGTCGCCGTCCTGCAGAGCTACAACCGCATCGGGCATGAGGCCGAGGCGCTCAGGAGCCACGTCCGGTCGCTGCTGTCGGCGCAGAACCCGGTGCTCGACTGGTGGGCGCTGGCCAGCGCGCTGCACCGCCTGTCCTCAACCATCTCGATGATGGTGGTCCTGCTCATCGGCGCATTGCTGGTCTCGCGCGGCGAACTCAGGATCGGCGACATCGTCGCCTTCACCGGCTTTGCTGCGCTGTTGATAAGCCGGCTCGACCAGGTCTCCAACTTCGTCAACCAGGTGTTCGAGGCGCGGGTGAAGCTCGAGGATTTCTACCGCATCGAGGACGCGTCGGCCGCCGCCCGGGAGCCGGCCGGGCTGCTCGAACTCGACCGTGTCGCGGGCAGTGTCCGTTTCGAGGACGTCTCCTTCCGCTTCCCGAACTCGGGGCAGGGCGTCGCCGACATCTCCTTCGAGGTCGAGGCCGGGCAGACGATTGCCATCGTCGGCCCCACCGGTTCCGGCAAGACGACCCTCATCAACCTGCTGCAGCGCGTGCATTCCCCGCAGGCGGGCCGCATCCTCATCGATGGCGTCGACATCGCCGACGTCACCCGCAAGTCGCTGCGCCAGCAGATCGCGACGGTGTTCCAGGACGCCGGCCTGTTCAACCGGTCGATCGAGGAGAACATCCGGATCGGCCGCGCCGGCGCAGTCAACGACGAGGTGCACGCCGCTGCCGAGGCCGCAGCCGCGCACGATTTCATCCTGGCCAAGAGCGACGGCTACGATACCGCCGCCGGCGAACGCGGCAGCCAGCTTTCCGGCGGCGAGCGGCAGCGCATTGCGATCGCGCGGGCGATCCTGAAGGATTCGCCGATCCTGGTGCTCGACGAGGCGACCAGCGCGCTCGACGTCGAGACCGAGGCGCGCGTCAAGGAGGCGATCGACCGCCTGCGCCAGGGCCGCACCACCTTCATCATCGCGCACCGCCTGACCACCGTACGCGACGCCGACCTCGTCGTCTTCCTCGACAATGGCCGGATCGTCGAAATGGGCGGGTTCAACGAGCTTTCCGCCCGCAACGGGCGTTTTGCCGGCCTGCTGCGCGCAGGCGGCCTGCTGACCGACGACGAGGTGCGCCGCCTGGCCAGGGTGGCGGTCGAGGAAGCGGCCTGACGCGGCGATGCGGCGCTTGGCGCGATTGCGGCGGCCCGTCGCCGGGTCTATGTAACGCGCGATGAGCGAAACCAGCCAGAGCGCCCGGCGCCTTTCCGACCTCGCCAACCCGACCCGGTTCCTGGCGCTGGCGGACCGCGTGCTGCCGTGGCTGGCCGCGGCCAGCGCGCTGGTGCTTGCCGCCGGGCTCTATCTCGCCTTCGCCGCTCCCGCCGACTACCAGCAGGGCATCACGGTCAGGATCATGTACATCCACGTGCCCTTCGCGTGGCTGTCGATGTTCTGCTACTCGCTGATGGCGCTGTCGGCGCTGGGCACGCTGGTCTGGCGCCATCCGCTTGCCGACGTCGCCTTGAAGGCTGCCGCCCCGATCGGCGCGGTCTTTACCGCGCTGGCGCTCGCCACCGGCTCGATCTGGGGCAAGCCGATGTGGGGCACATGGTGGGTCTGGGACGCCCGGCTGACCTCGGTGTTCGTTCTCTTCCTGATGTATCTCGGCATCCTCGCCCTGACCCGCGCGCTCGACGACCCGTCGCGATCCGCCCGCGCCGCCGCCATCATCACGCTGGTCGGCTTCATCAACATCCCGATCATCAAGTTTTCGGTCGACTGGTGGAACACGCTGCACCAGCCGGCGTCGGTGTTCCGCCTCGACGGACCGACCATCGATCCCTCGATGCTGCGGCCGCTGATGGTGATGGCGGTCGGCTTCACGCTGCTCTTCATGACGCTGCACGTCGCCTCGATGCGCACCGAGATCTACCGCCGCCGCGTCATCGCCATGCGCCAGATCGCGGCGCGGCGGGCGGAGCGGGGCCAGGGCTGATCACCCTCCAGCGGCGGCGTAGGCCCCGCGCATCACCGCAATGTCTGCAAGCTTCGCATGGAAAGCGGACCAGTCGTCGCTGTCGGCGATCGGCGCCCACAGCGCCTCGACCTCGTCGATCAGCATCGTGCACGGCTCTTCGCGCGCGAAATAGGGGTGCTCAAGATTGACGCCCGGCCGCGGCGGATGCGCGGCGATGGCCGCGAAAACCGGCTCGAAGGCGTCCGTGGCATAGAATCCGGCCGCCGGGCTCGCCGCCGCGCGGCTTTCGCTCAGGCGACCGCCGAACCAGTCGAAGAAAAACTGCTCGAACGGCATCTTTGTGTCGCCGAGGTGCTTCCAGACCATGCGCACGAGCGCGCCCGCCGCCTCGTCGCCGGCGGGCGCCAGGCCAAGCCGCCTCAGCATCGCCGCGCTGAACGCCGCATGGAATTGCGCCTCGAAGCCGCGCAGGATCGCCTCCAGCCCTGACTTTTCGGCCAGCGGCAGCAGGCATTCGGCGAGCCGTGTCAGGTTCCACAGCAGGGTGTCGGGCTGACGACCGTAGGCATAGAGGCCAGTCTGGTCGAAATAGGCGGCGGTGAAGGCCGGATCGAGCTCCGGCAGGAACCGCCAGGGACCGTAGTCGAAGCTCTCGCCTGTCACGTTGATGTTGTCGGTGTTCAGGACGCCGTGCACGAAACCGGCGAGCATCCAGTCCGCGCCGGTGACGGCGACGCGGCGGCAGACCTCCTCGAGGAAGGCCAGCGCCCGCCCGGCGGGATCGTCGCGCCAGATGTCGGGCATGTAGCTGCGGATGACATGGTCCAGCAGCGTGCGGATGTTGTCGTGCTGGTCGAGGTAGAGCAGCCGCTGGAAACTGCCGATGCGGACATGCGAATGGCTGAGCCGAACCAGCACCGAGGACCGGGTGGGGGAGGGCTCGTCGCCGCGCGCGAGTTCTTCGCCGGTTTCGACGAGGCTGAACGATTTCGACGTGTCGACGCCAAGCGCTTCCAGCATTTCGGTGGCCAGCACCTCGCGCACGCCGCCCTTCAGCGTCAGCCGGCCGTCAGCGGTGCGCGACCAGGGCGTCCGGCCGCTTCCCTTGGTGGCGAGGTCGAGCAGCCGTCCGTCTTCCCGGTCGTGCAACTGCGCGTGGAGGAAGCCGCGACCGTCGCCGAGGTCGGGGTTGTAAACGCGGAACTGGTGTCCGTGGTAGCGCAGCGCGAGCGGGGTGGCGAAGCTGCCGGGCAGGGGCTTGAAACGTGCAAAATGGTCGAGCCACTCGGCGTCGCTCAGCGCTCCGAGCCCGACGCGCTCGGCCCAGCGCTGGTTGCGGTAGCGCAGGATGTGTGCCGGAAATTCCGCCGGCTGGACCTCGTCGAAGAAGTCGCCGCCGAGCGTGGCATGGGCGAGGGAGGGGCGATAGTCTTCCGAGACGGGCATTTTTACTCCGGCCTTCCGGTCTGGCCTTGCAGGGGGTGGGACATCCGGGGTGGCGGGCCGGCGTCCGGTGCGGACGTCGGCGTCGCGTTCATTCGACGAACACCTTGATGCTCGCGGCCCGGCCGGCGGCGTCGATGACGGTCAGCGTCGACTGGCCGACGCCGTCGGGCTGCCACGTCGCCTCGCGACGGCGTTCTATGTCGGCCAGCGGCTTGCCGTTGGCAAGCCAGCGGAACGGCGCCCGGCCGCCCTGCAGCTTCAGCACCAGCGGGGTTGCCTCGGTGCTCGCGGCGCCGAGTTCGACGCGGGCGCCGTCGGGCGGGAAGACGATGCGCGGGGCAGGCTCCGCAGCGACGTGGACGGCAGAGACCGCGTCCCCGTCCGCGGAGACGAAGCGCTCCATCGTCACCGGCAGGTCGCCGGGCGACAGGTGGAAAGCGCCGGCCGGCGGCCGGCGCAGCGGGGTTGCGGCAAGCCCGGAGCGGGCAAACGCCTCGAAGAGCACGGGCGCTGCGGAGTCGTAGCCGGAGATGCCGGGCACCGAACCGGAATCGGGCCGGCCCAGCCACACCCCGAGGACATGCCGGCCGTCGTAGCCGACGGACCAGGCGTCGCGGTTGCCGTAGGACGTCCCGGTCTTGTAGGCGATGCCGCGCGGCGCCGCGCCGACCGGCGGACGAACGCCTGCAAGCATGTCGCTGACCTGCCATGCCGCCCGTTCCTCGAGCACCATGCCATTGGCGAGCGGGGTCGGAGCTGCTGCCTCCGAGCCGTCCCGAAGAACCTTCGCGTCGCCGCCGTTGGAAAGGCCGGTATAGAGCTGGACGAGGTCACGCAGTGACAGGCCGACGCCGCCGAGCCCGATCGCCAGGCCCGGAACTTCCCCTGGCGGCAGTACCGGCGTGACGCCGGCTTGCCGGAAGCGCGACACCAGGCGCTGCGGCCCGACCGCGTCGAGCAGGCGGATCGCCGGCACGTTCAGCGAAAGCTGCAGCGCCTGGCGCACCGTCACGTCGCCCTGGTAGGTCATGTCGAAGTTTCTCGGGCGGTAGCCGGCGAAGTCGGCCGGCCGGTCCTCGATCAGCGTTTCCTGCGCCACGAGGCCCTCTTCGACGGCGAGGCCGTAGATGAAGGGTTTCAGCGTGGAGCCCGGCGAGCGCAGGGTGCGCGTCATGTCGATCCAGCCCGAGCGGCTGGCGTCGAAGTAGTTGGCCGAGCCGACCTCGCCGAGGATCTCGCCGGTCATCGCGTCGGCGAGGATCAACGCCACCGACACGCGGGGGCCGGTCCTGCGTGCGGCGTCGAGCGCGACGGCCTCGAGGTTTTCCTGCACGCTTCGCCGTATCGTCAACTGGTGGCGCGCCTGGCCGGGCTGGTTTCGCAGCGCCACGTCGGCGGCATGGGCGGCCAGGGCGGGCAGGTCGCGGCGCAGGTCCGACACCGGGTCGAGTGCGGCGCGGGCCGCCTCGCGCTCGCCGAGCAGGCCGGCCCCGACCATGCGCGAGAGGACGCGGTCGCGCGCCGACTGCGCCCCGGCAGGGTTGCGATCCGGCCGGCGTCGCTCGGGCAGCTGCGGCAAGGCGACCAGCAAAGCGGCTTCCGATACGCCGAGCCGCCTTGGTTCCTTGCCGAACCACGCCAGGGAGGCTGCCCGCACTCCTTCCAGATTGCCGCCATAGGGCGCAAGCGTCAGATAGAGTTCGAGGATTTCGCGCTTCGACAGCCGGCGCTCGATCTGCAGCGCGCGAAAGACCTGGCGGAGCTTCTGGCCGAGGCTGCGCTGTTCGCGCGGCTCCAGCAGTCGGGCGAGCTGCATCGACAGGGTCGAGCCGCCGGAGACGATCCGACCGTTCGTCGCGAACTGCAGGGCGGCGCGGGCCAGCGCAACGACGTCCACGCCCCGATGTTCGAAGAAGCGCTTGTCCTCGTAGGCGACCAGCATGTCGACGAAAGCCGGGTCGACCTGGTCGAGCGTGGCGGCAAGCCGCCAGCGCCCGTCCGGCGTCGCATAGGCGCGCAGCAATTGCCCGTCGCGGTCGACGACTTCGGCGGAAACCGGGAGCCTGTCGGGCAGCGGCGGTGGGAAGGCCCGGTCGCCGGCCTCAAGGGCAACCCACGCGGCAATCGTGAGGGCGGCGAGAGAGCCGCCCGCGATCGCCGAACGCCGGAACCATTTCCTCATGTCGTCACCGGGCGGTCAGGGCGCCCTGACCTCCATCACGCCGCTCGCCGTGCGCGCCGAATATTGCGGCCGGTACATGTCCTCGACGCTTGCCGCCGGGTGCGCGAACACGCCGGGCGTCACCGCGCGGACCACGTAGGCCACCGCGAAGTCGGAGCCGACATCCTCGTCGCGATCGAAGGCCGCGACGAACCGGTCGTCGCGGAATTCGAGATGGGCGGCGTCGGTGCGCGGCAGCCAGCCGAAATTGGCGAGGTCCGCGCTCGACACGAGACGCGGGTTGTCGATCTCGAAGCCGGCCGGCAGGAGGTCGCTGATGACGACGCGGGAAGTCCAGTCGTTGGTCTCCTTGACGCGCAGCACGACCACGAAGCGCTCGTTCTGCGTGACTTCCGTCACGTTCGCCTCGCTGCCGTCCATGCGATAGTAGGTTCGCGAGATGGTGAAGCCGTCGCCGCCGGCCGGCAGCGGTTGCTCGGGCGCCGCCACGGCCGTCACCACGGCCTGGATGGTGCTCGGTCCGGCGTTGCCGATCACGATCGGCTGGGCAAGCAGTTCTTCGCCCGTCACCTGCCGCGAGAAGGCGCCCGAATAGGGCGCGCCGTTGACCGTCAGCTGCAGTGCGGCGTTGCCGGCCTGGAGCGCGCGGGCGGCGAGCAGCATCCACGCCTGGTCCTGGGTGCTGGTCCAGCGCGTGGCCTTGCGTTCCGCGGCAACGGTGCGCACCAGTTCCGGCACCACCGACGAGACCGGCCGGCTGTCGGCGGCAAGTGCCAGGATCGCCGCGCCGTCGCGCAGCTTCGATCCGTAGTCGGTCCGGTACCAGTCGTATTCCGGCGTGTTCTTCGCCAGTCGAAGCGCCGCCGCGAAGGTGGCTTCCGACCGCTGCGTGTCGCCGTAGAGGGCGAGGCTCGCGGCCAGCTGCGCCACCGCCATCGGGCTCGAGAAGGCCTCGATCTGCGTGTCGGAATAATATCTGAGGTCGCCGATCGACGCGCGCTTGTTGCGCGCCAGCACATAAAGCGCATAGGCGATTTCCGAGCCGCGATCCTCGAGGTCGATATCGTAGGCCAGAGCGTTCTGCAGGTTGCCGAGGGCCTGGTTCATCGCCTGCGCCGGGACGTCATATCCCTTTTCGCGGGCACGGGTGAGGAAGTCCGAGACATAGGCGTCGAGCCAGAGGTCGCCGGAGCCCGGCCCCCACAGGCCGAAGCTTCCCGACGATGACTGGTAGTTCAGCACGCGCCAGATGGCGCCCTGAACGCGCTCCTTGAGCTCGGGATCGTCCTTCATGCCGACCGACGCTGACAACTCGCTGACATAGAGCAGCGGCAGCGCGCGGCTGGTCGTCTGCTCGGCGCAGCCATAGGGATAGCGGTCCAGCGCCATGAGCATCGAGGGCACGTCGAAGGCTGCCGACTGCGAGACGCCGACGCTGACCGTCGCGCCTTCGAGCAGGCTTCCCGCGAGCAGTTCGCGGTCGACGCGCAGGCTGGAGCCGTTCGGCCCGAGGTCGACGACCATGCGCGTGGTGACGGGCGCCACGGCCGGACGGACCGGCAGCGACAGCACCTGTTCCACGGCAAGTCCGTCCGCATGGGCGAGCCGGATCGTGACGCCGGCGTCGCCGGCGGTTTCGGCCACCAGCGGCACGGTCATGGTGACGCGCTTGCCGCCGGCGAGCGTCAGCGTGTCGGGTGTCGCACCGACAACCACGTCGCTGCCTTCGATGGTGAGCGAATAGTCGCCGTCCGGGCCGTCCGTGTTGGCGACGTCGAGCCGCATCACGGCCTGGTCTCCCGGCGCCATGAAGCGGGGCAGGGCGGCGGTGACGACGATCGGGTCGCGCACGACGACGTCCTGAACCGAGTGGCCGACCGCCTTCTTGGTCCAGGCGACCGTCATGATGCGTACCGTCCCGTTGAACTGCGGGATGTCGAAGTCGACGGTCGCCTTGCCGTCCATGTCGAGGCGGACCGGGCCGGAGAAGAAGGCGACCAGCTTTTCGGTCGGCGGGCTGCCCTGCGCGGTCAGCGCCGCGCCGCCATCGCCGCCGGTGCGGATGCGGCCGGCGACGCCGAGCGAGCCGTCGATGAGCCGGCCGTAGAGGTCGCGCAACTCTATCCCCAGCTGCCGCTGGCCGAAGAACCAGGCCTCCGGGTCCGGCGCCTGGTAGCGCGTCAGGTTGAGGATGCCGACATCGACCGCGGCGACCATCGCATAGGCGTCGTCGCCGGGAGCGGCCCCGGTCACCGAGACCGGGATCGACAGGGTCGAGCGCGGCGTCGATTGTTCGGGCGCTGCGGTGGCGACGGTCAGTTGGCGTTCACCGGGATCGACCTTCAGCCATTTCACGCCGATCGCGCGCGCCGGCATGCGCGTTTCCTGCGCTTCGCCAGGCCGGAACAGCGTCGCCGTGACATAGGCTCCCGCGCCCCAGTCGGCGCCGACCGGGACGTCGATCGTCGCGCCGCCCTCGGGCACCGTTGCGGAGATGGTCGAGATCAGCTTTTCCGCTCCGATGGCGACCAGGAGTTCGCCGGCGAAGCGCGGCGAAATCTGGAGCTTTGCCACCTCGCCGGGCGCATAGCTTTCCTTGTCCAGGGCGATCTCGAGCCCGTCCGGCGTTTCGGTCGAGCTGGTCTCGACGTACCAGCCGGCGTCGAACTCGTAGCTGGTCGCGGGACCGGACGGATCGGGCGTCTCGACCTCGATCCGGTAGCGGCCCCAGTCGACCGGCCGGGAAATCGACACCTCGGCGTCGGCGGCGATGTCGATCGTGCCGCTGGCGACGGCCTTGGTGAAGGTCACCGGCTCGTAATTCCAGTAGTTGCCGGAACGGTACCACTGGTAGTTCCGCTCGAGCTTGACGAGCTTCCAGAGCGCCCCGGGTATCGCCTTTCGCTGGCCGGAGGGGTCGGTCGCGATCAGCGAGAACTTCGCATTGCCGCCCTGCGGCACCTCGCCGCCGGCGAAGTCCGGGCGGATGCCGATCATGTCGGCGGTCGGGCTGACGGCGATGTCGAGCGAACGTTCGACCGCCCGCCCGCCCGCCTCGCGCATGCGAAGCGTGACGGCGGCATTGATGAAGCGGGTGGTGGAGGGGGCCTGGTCGACGCTGACGGGGAAGTTGGCCTTGCCGTCGTCGCCGATGAACGGCAGCCCGGCAAGCGGCGTTCGGTTGGCCTGCACGTCCTGCTCGTCGGCGAGCCCGAAGAAGAAGCCCTTGTAGCTGTCCCGTTCGCGCGTCGTGCCCAGCGTCAGTTCGCCTTCCAGGGCGAGACCAGCGGCAGGCGCTCCATAGAGGAAGCGACCGTCCACCGTGATCTCGGCGGTTTCGCCGGGCGCGATCTCCGGCTTGTCGGAGGTCATGTCGAACTCGATGCGGTCCGGAACGAAGTCCTCGACGAGGAAGCTATGGGTGGCGATCGCCGGCTGCTTGGGGTCGGTGTGGATCGCGACGGACCATGTGCCCCGCATGGCGGCGGTCGACAGGCCGAGATCGACGGCGTGGCCGCCCGACGAACCGCCGTCCGAGACCAGCCGTCGGTCCTCGACGCCGTCCGGTCGGGTGAAGACGAAGGTGAGCGGCAGATTGTCGACGGCATCGACCGAATCGTCCCGGGCCAGCGCCGCGACATGCACGGTCTCGCCGACGCGGTAGATGCCGCGCTCGGTCCAGGCATAGATGTCGAGCGCGCCCGGCGCGGCGCGCCCGGCCACGCCGCGGTCGGACAGGTCGAAGCCCGCCTTGGTCATGTCGAGGAAGACGAAATCCTGGTCGGCGCCGGAGGCCATCAGCACGGCTGGGGCCATGCCGCCCTCGCCGCGGGTGAGGCCGGGATTGAGCGTGGCGCGGCCATCCGCGTCGGTCCTTGCGGTCCCGAGCACCTCGTTGTTGCGGGCAAGCAGCGTCAGTTCGGCGTCGGCGATCGGCTTGGCGGTGCCGAGCGACCGGGCAAACACGTTGAGCCCGTCCTGCCCGGTATAGGTGGTCAGGCCGATGTCGGAGACGACGAACCACTGGGTGGCGCGCGGCAGCCAGGAATCGGAACGATCGTCCTTAGGCTGGGCGGTCATTACATAGACGCCGGGCTTGCGGTCGGGCAGCGCCTCGTCGACCGGAAAGCTGGTCGTTGTCTCCTCGTTCAGCGCCTTGTCGATGACGAGTTCGCCTTCCCAGACCGGTGCACCCAGCTGGCTGGCGACGCTGTCGAGGTCGTAGCTGTCGAGCTGGCGCAGGAACTGGTAGCCCGAGAGAAGCTGCGCCAGCGAGCGGTCGCCGACCCGGTAGAGCTTCATGTCGGCGACGTCGATGTTGACGGTGACGACCGGGATGCCGCGCCGACCGGTCGACGGCAGCACGAAGCTGTCGCCGGTAAAGCGCGCGGTGGGGGCGCGGTCCTGCATGTAGATCGACAGCAGGACCGGGCTTTCGAGGACTTCGCCGATCGCCGCCGGCAGGCCGGGGCGGAAGGCGACGCGGTAGTGGCGCCCGTGCTCCAGCCCTTCCACGCAGATCTGGCGGCCCTGCGCCTCGATGCTCTTGGCCGGCTGGTCGTCGACGGTGACGAAGGGCGCGTAGTCGACGCCCGCCTTGACCAGGTCTTCGGAGAACTGCGCGCAGACGCGCGGCGAGGCGCTGTCGGCCTCGACCTTGTGCTCGACGACGCGGAAGCCCTTGCGGGCCTTCAAGTCTTCGTATTCGGCGCGGACCGAAGCTGCGTTCACCAGCGCGAGGCTCGCTTCATAGGCCTGCAGCGCGGGACGGAAAAGATCGCGGTTGTCGAGCGTCACGGCGATCGCGGCCAGCGCTTCGGCGCGCGACGGCGCGGTTCGCGACAGAAGGTAGGCATTGTAGGCGGCGGAACTCGTATCGCTCTTCAGGCTGGCGGTTTCCTGATTGTTGATGCCGCGAACCGCGGTCAGGGCGCGGGCCAGCCGCAGCCAGAGCGCGGTATCGTCAGGCGAGGTCGCCACGGCGGTGGTGAAGCGCTCTGCGGCTCTGCGCGGGTCACCCGTCAGCAGTGCGCTGTCGCCTGCGTCGGTCAGGCCGGCAAGGCCCTGTTCGCCGACGGCGATGCTGCCGTTGGTCAGGCGCGCCCGCATCCGGGCTGCTTCATCCGCCATCCAGGACGGGAAGTAGGTCAGGGAGGGCGGCGCGCCGATGTCGGGCTCGCCGCTGATCGGCACCACCTTGCCGGCGACGGCGCCGGCAAACGGCTTGAGCGTCGCGAAATCCGACTTCAGGAAACACCATTTCGCCTTGGTGTTGTAGGTGAATGCGCGGCATTCGCGGTCACCGAGGCAGGAGGTGCGGCACTGGTCGAGCGTGACGTTCTGCTCGGACCGCAGATCGAATCCAAAATAGTCCGAATTCTCCGATGTCACGACCTGGCGGCCGTCGACGGCGCCGGCTGGGCCGGCAAAGGCGAGGAAAACCACCGCAAGGAACGAAAGAACGCGCGTGTGCATGCCGCATCACTCCCATCAACTCGATCTGCCTTGCCGAGGCGCCGGCCAGATCCGCCGCATTGCGCCCCTGGTGGCCGGAACCTCCGCGCCACATGCCGTCTTGCGCACGACGGCGGGCATGCTATGCCCCCGGCGGTTTCGCACATCGACAAAACAATTGTTTAACAGCGACCGGGGTCCGACTGCAATTTGTGATATGTCCAAAACGGCAGCTTTGCGGCGTCGCAAAACTTCATTTCAATTTTAGGTTTCACGGCTAGTCTGGAGGAAATGGCAGCGGCAGTTGGTTTGAGTAAGGGTAGGAATGCGGCAGAGCGCGGAATGCGGTTGCTGCTCGTCTCCCTTTTTGCCGGCGCTGCCGTGGCGATGCATGCGCCCGCCGCGGGCGCCTTCGAACTGTTCGGCTTCAAGCTTTTCGGCTCGAAGGAGGACGACGAGGACATCGTTGATCCGCTGCATTATTCGGTCACGCTGACGGTCGCGGGCGACGACGCGGACCTCAGGAAGGCGCTCGACAGCGCCTCGTCCCTCGTCCAGGACGCGGAGCGCCCGGTTTCCGGGTCGCTCGGCCTGCTTGCCAAGGCCCGTTCCGACCGCGAGCAGCTCGTCGCCGCGCTCTATGCGAAGGCGCGCTACGACGGCGTCGTCGATATCAGCATCAACGGCCGGTCGCTCGACGACCTGCCTCCGGACGCCGATTTCGGGTCGGGACCGGTGCCGGTGGCCATCTCGGTCAGCCCGGGCGCGGTCTTCACCCTCGGCGAAATCCGGCTGAAGGGCGACGCTGCCGATCTCATGCCGGCCGAGTTCGGCCTCATTCCCGGTGGCGACGCCGGGTCTGGCGCGATCCTCAAGGCGCAGGCCGAAATCGTTCGCCGCCTCAAGGAGGAGGGCCGGCCGCTTGCGATGGTCACCGGGCGCGACATCGTCGCCGATCACGACACCGCGACGCTCGACGTGACGCTTGACGTGTCGGCCGGACCGGTCGCCGGCTACGGGCCGACGACGGTGTCCGGCACCGAGACAATGGATCCCGGCTTCACCGCCTATGTCACCGGGTTGAAGGAAGGCCGCACCTATTCGCCGAAGGAACTCGACGAGGCGCGCGACCGGCTGCTCGCGCTCGGCGTCTTCTCGAGCGTGACCGTGAAGGAAGGGGACGGGCTCGACGCCGCCGGCCAGATCCCGATCGAGGTGGAGGTCAGCGAGCGCAAGCTGCGCTATTATGGCGTCGGCGCCACGCTTTCGACGACCGAGGGGCTCGGCCTCGAGGGCTACTGGGGTCACCGCAACCTCTTCGGTCGCGCCGAGACGCTGCGCGTCGAGGGCTCCATCGGGCGCATCGGCGACCAGGACCTGACCGATGTCGGCAAGTTGAACTACAACGCCGCGATCCTGTTCGAGAAGCCCGGCGTCATTGGCCCCGATTCGAAGTTCTTCTCGCGCTTCCGGACCGTCTACGAGCACCCGGACGCCTACGACCGCTTCTCGACCGAGATTGCCGCCGGCGTCTCCTACCAGTTCACCCGCGAGCAGAGCGCGTCGGTCGAGGCGTCGCTCGAATACGAGGACGTCGAGGACTACTACCACCCCGATGGCCAGCGCCATCTTATCGCCAGCTTGCCGAGCCAGTATGTGTTCGACAATCGCGACGACAAGCTCAACCCCAAGCGCGGCTTCCGCGCGCTGGCCTTCGCGGAGCCCGCGCATGACTTCCTCACCGGTGCGACCTTCGTGAAGTTCCGCGGCGAACTTTCCGCCTACAAGGCGCTCGGCGATGCGCAGCGCCTGGTTGTGGCGGGACGCGTCGCCGCCGGCTCGATCGTCGGTGCGTCGGTCGAGGACGTTCCGGCTGACCGGCGCTTCTACGCCGGCGGCGGCGGATCGGTGCGCGGCTACGAATACCAGGGCGTCGGCCCGAAGGATCCGCACGACAATCCGATCGGCGGCCTGTCCTACATGGAGCTGTCCGGCGAACTGCGCGTGCAGGTCACCGAGACGATCGGCATCGTGCCCTTCGTCGATGCCGGAACGGTTTCGGAGGACGAGTTCCTCCAGTCGGCCCGGTTCCAGGTCGGCGCCGGCGTGGGCTTGCGCTATCTCACGCCGTTTGGCCCGCTGCGGATCGACGCCGCCGTCCCGGTCAATCCGCGGCCGGGCGACCCGGATTTCGCGATCTATGCCGGCATCGGGCAGGCGTTCTGACCGATGCGACTGGTCAAGCTCGTCCTGCGTCTTCTCCGCTATGGGATCTATGCGGCGCTGGCGCTCGTCGTGGGCGCGCTCGCGGTGCTTACGCTGACCGAGCGCGGCAGGGACAATCTGGCCGGGCTCATCTCCGATTTCGCATCGTCGCCGGGCCAGACCGTCAAGGTCGCGGGCATCGACGGCATCTGGTCCGGTGAACTGACGGTGGCGAGCGTCGTTCTGGGGGACAGGCAGGGGCCGTGGTTCGTGGCGCGCAACGTCGCCGTCGACTGGTCGCCGCTGAAGCTCCTTGCCGCGACGTTCGTCGCCGATCGCGTCCACGTCGAGCGCATCGAGGTGGCGCGCGCGCCCCTGCCGGCGAGCAAGCCGAAGGAGGAGCAGGGGTCCTTCTCGCTGCCGGTGGCGGTCGACATCAAGAAGATCGACCTGCCCGACGTCGCCCTCGGGCCGGCGCTCGCTGGCGGCGTTGCCTCGGTTTCCGCGAGCGGTTCGGCCAGCGCCGGCACGTCGCCGCTCCAGGTCGTCGCCCAGCTCAACGTTGCGCGCAGCGACGGCCGCGCCGGCAGCATCGACGCCAAAATCGACTTCGCGCCCGGGGACAACCGCCTGGACATCGACGTGCGCGCCGCCGAGCCCGGCGGCGGCATCATCGCCAACCTGCTGAAACTGCCGGGCGAACCTGCCGTCGCGATCGAGGTCGCGGGCAGCGGGCCGGCGGCCGACTGGTCGGGCAGCGGCACATTCGCGGTGGACGGCGCGGTCGTCACCCGGGTCGATGCGAGGCACCAGTTCACCGACAGGGGCAGTGCCGTCGAGGCCACCGGCGAGGGCGAATTCGAGCGCTTCCTGCCCGAGACCCTGCGTCCGCTGCTGGCCGGCAAGGCGAGCTTCGACCTGGCCGGCCTGCTGACGGCCGGCGGCGGCGTCGACATCGAGCGTGCGCGCATCGACAGCGCGGCGATGACGGCGACGGCGTCAGGCAGCCTTGACCCGCTCGGCGCCAGCGATTTCGCCGTGCAGATCGAGGCGACCGGCGGCGGCGTTCGTCTCTCCTTCGGAACAGAGGAGAGCCCGATCGACATCGACGTGAGCCGCGCCTCGGTGCGGGCGCTGGGCGATGGTCGCGAGCCGAACCTCGATATCGCAGCTGTGCTGCCCCGGGTCGCGACCGACAGCGCCGAACTCAGGAATCTCGCCCTAGAACTGCACTCGGACGCCTTCAATATCCAGGCCAGGACCGGCCCTGTGACCGGAACCGCCACCGCCTCGGCGCTCGTCATCGACAACCCGACGGTCGCGCCGCTGGTGGCAGGCAAGATCAGCGCGGGCCTGGCGGGGGTGCTGTCCACCGACCATCTTACCGTCACCGATGGCAACCTCGGCAGCGATGCGCTCGCGGGGAAATTCTCGGGCGACGTCTCGCTCGCCGACGGCTCGGTCACGTTGAAGATCAATGCCGATGTCGCGTCGTCGGCACTGCCGTCCGCCGTGCGGCCGGCGCTGGCGGAGCGGGTGCGGCTCGACGCCGACATATCGCGCGATCACGAGGGACAGGTCTCGGCCGATCCGTTCTCCATCGCGTCGGGAGAATTGTCGGCGTCAGGCCGCGTTCGCACCGCCAACGAGGAGATCGACGCGGACATCTCGGGACGGCTTGGCGATGTCGGGCTCCTGGCTCCCGGCGCCAGCGGCGCCGTCGATCTCGCCGTGACCGCGAAGGGCGCCCTGCAGAAGCCCGACGTCGGCCTGACCGTGACCAGCGACCGGATCGAAGCCGCGGGCCGCGAGATTCTGGGGTTGCGTCTCGATGCCAGCGGCAAGGCCGACATCGACAACCCGGCCGCCGACGTCCGCCTGTCGGGCACGGTCGGCGGCGACCGGCTCGACGGCGAGGCCAAGCTGTCGACCACCGGCGGCAAGCGTGAGGTGAGGGGGCTTACCCTGTCGCTCGGGGAGAACCGCATCGCCGGCGACCTCGTCCTCGACGAAAACTTCCTGCCGC
This sequence comes from Mesorhizobium marinum, assembly GCF_040813675.1. NCBI lineage: Bacteria > Pseudomonadati > Pseudomonadota > Alphaproteobacteria > Hyphomicrobiales > Phyllobacteriaceae > Mesorhizobium > Mesorhizobium marinum. Next base: position 529,132 of record NZ_JBFOCI010000001.1, read on the forward strand.
TCGGCAGCGTCGACTTCCGGCTCCCGGACGTCGGCGCGCTCGCCGCGCTGGCGCTCGAGACCGTCAAGGGCGATCTGAACGGCACGATCGACTTTACCGATCGGGACGGCAAGCCAGAGCTCGCGGTCGCGGCCACCACCAACTCGCTGGCACGCGGCGACCTGACGGCTTCCGGCGTGGCGATCGACGCCACGGTCAGCGACTATGTGGCCGCGCCGCAGGTGGCGGGCAGGGTGCAGGCGGCGACCGTTACCTCGGGCTCGACGGAGATAAAGGGCATCGACGTCAGGCTGTCCCGGCAGGACGGCTGGACGGGTTTTGACGGCGGCGCGACGGTTTCGGACATCCCGGCGCGCGCTTCCGGCCGCGTCCAGGTCGCAAATGGCCGGACAGTCATCGAGCTTGCGTCCGGGCAGGCGACCATGCGCGGCGTCGAGGCAAGGCTCGCCGGGACGTCGCGGGTCGAGATCTCCGACGGCACCACGACCCTCGACAAGGTCGCCGTCGACATCGGCGGGGGCACCGCGGTCGTCTCGGGAACGGCGGGATCGACGCTCAACCTGACGGCCAGGCTCACTGCGGTGCCGGCTTCCGTCGCCAACAGGTTCGCACCGGGCCTCGATGCCGCCGGCACGATCTCTGGTACGGCAACGGTCAGCGGCGCGGCCGCCAGTCCGGCGGTCGGCTACGCGATCGACTGGAAGGGCGCGCAGACCGCGCAGACGCGCGGGGCCGGCTTCGGCGGGTTCAGCATCGCCTCCAGCGGCGACTTCGCCGGCGGCAGGCTCAGTTTCCAGGCCAGCGCCGCCGACGGAGCCGGCCTGACGCTCAAGGGCGGCGGTTCAGTCGATACCGGCTCGCGCGCCCTTTCCCTCGATTTTTCGGGCGGGGTGCCCTTTGCGTTCCTCTCGTCGAAGCTGGCGGCTTCGGGCCTTTCGCTCAGCGGCGCGTCCACCGTCGAGTTGTCGGTTCGCGGCACGACCGCCTCGCCTGTCATCGGCGGTTCGCTGAGGACGTCTGGCGCGCGGTTCGTTGCGGCAGCCTCTGGCATCGCGATCAACGACATCCGCGCCGACGTCTCGATAGCCAACGGCGTGGCGACGATCCGCACCCTGACCGGCAACCTGTCGACCGGCGGCAGCGTTTCGGGATCGGGCACCGTCGGCGTCGATCCCGCCACCGGCTTCCCGGCCGACATCGCCGTCAGGATCAGCAACGGGCGCTACACCGACGGGCGCGTCGTCACCACGACGATGAACGGCGACCTCGCCATCAAGGGGCCGCTCGTGTCCCAGCCCACGCTCTCGGGGACGGTCAACCTCGAGAAGACGGTGATCACCGTGCCCGACCGGCTGCCCGGTTCGCTGGCCGAGCTCGACGTCAAGCACAAGAACGCGCCGGCTGCCGTGCGGACGCAGGCCGAGGCGCTTGCGCCGTCCGGCGCATCGGGCGGCGGTTCGGGCGCGCTGATCCTCGACCTCACCGTCAATTCCAACAACCGCATCTTCGTCACCGGCCGTGGCCTGGACGCGGAGCTCGGCGGCAGCCTGCGGCTGACGGGCTCGACCGCCGCGCCGCAGGCGATCGGGCAGTTCACGCTTCGGCGCGGGCGCCTGTCGATTCTCGCGCGGCGGCTCACCTTCACGCACGGCAACATCAATTTCGCCGGTTCCCTGGTCCCCAATCTGGACCTCGCCGCCACCTCCGATGTCGGCGACACGACCGTGACAGTCACGGTCAGCGGGCCGGCGGACAATCCGAGATTCGACTTCTCGTCGGTTCCCGCGCTGCCGCAGGACGAAGTGCTCGCACGGCTCATCTTCGGTCGCTCGCTGTCCAACCTTTCGCCGCTGCAGATCGCGCAGCTTGCCGACGCTGCGGCCTCGCTCGCGGGAGGCGGCGGCAGTTCCTCGCTGCTCCAGTCGCTGCGCAACAAGCTCGGCGTCGATGATCTCGACGTCAGGACCAACGACGACGGCAGCACCTCGGTGGCGGCCGGCAAGTACCTGAACGACCGTACTTATTTCTCGCTCGAGAAGGGCGGCAAGGCCGGGTCGGGAAAGGCGAGGATCGACCTCGACGTCGGTCGCGGCGTCAAGCTTCGCGGCGAGGCAAACGACAGCGGCGAAGCCAAGGGCGGCATCTTCTTCGAACGCGAATACTGATCCGGAAGGCCTCGCGGCCGATCTTTCCACACTATCTTTGGGGTTGACAGGACGAGCCCTTGCACGGCGGGGGCTGGAGGCGCGCGTGGCACCATCTCGGACCGCCTCTGGCGCTAGGCGACCTCATGTCGCTGCGCCATCGTGAAATTCGGTTGGCGGATTTTGTCGAATCCGCAGCGCACTACTATTTTTGCGTCAAGAGTGTCGCATTCGCGCATACCGACCTCCCCCTCCACGGTGCACATTTCCTCCCGGGTTCCCGTCCGCCGCATTTTTGACAACACCGGCGCGATGCGGAATTGTAATCGGCGGAAAGCCAACAATGGGAGTTCGTCATGTCACTTTATAAGAGTAACGGAGATCGCGTCCCAGATCACATCCGCAAGATGGCCGAAGGCGTCAAGGCGGGCAATGTCGACAGGCGCGAGTTCCTGGCGATGGCCAGTGTCTTCGGCGCCACGACGGCGATGGCATACGGGATGATCGGCCTTGCCGCGCCGACGCCGGCGATGGCTCAGGAGCCCAAGAAGGGCGGCATTCTGAAGGTCGCCATGTGGGTCAAGGACCCCAAGGATCCGCGCACCGCCGACTGGTCCGAGATCGCCAACGCCGAGCGCCAGGTCATCGAGCCGCTGGTGAAATACACCAAGGAATACACCTTCCAGCCCTACCTCATCGAGAGCTGGGACGTGAACGACGACGCCACCGAATACACGCTGCATCTGCGCCAGGGCGTGGCCTGGAACAACGGCGACACCTTCAACGCCGATGACGTGATCTTCAACTTCACGCGCTGGGCCGACAAGAGCGCCGAAGGCAACTCGATGCCCGGCCGCCTCGGCACCATCGTCGACGAAGCCAGCGGCAAGATCCGCGACGGCGCCGTTACCAAGGTCGACGACAACACCGTCAAGATCTCGCTCACCAAGCCCGATATCGCGCTGATCCCAAGCCTGTGCGACTATCCGGCTCTCATCGTGCACCGGTCCTTCGACGAGACCGGCGCCAACTTCGTGCAGAACCCGATCGGCACCGGTCCCTTCGAGCTGGTTTCCTACGATGTCGGCCAGAAGGCGGTCTTCAAGCGTCGCGAGAACGGCGCCTGGTGGAACGGCGAGGTCTATCTCGACGGCGTCGAGTTCATCGACTACGGCACCGACCCGTCGGCGATGGTGTCGGCCTACGAGGCCGGCGAGGTCCACACCAACCACGAGACGTCGGCCGACTACGTGACGATCCTCGAAGGCGTCGGCGCGATCACCTCCGAAGCGGTCACCGCCTCGACGATCGTCGCCCGCACCAACGTCACCAACAAGCCGTATGACGACCAGAAGGTGCGCAACGCGCTCCAGTTCGCCGTCGACAACGCGGTCGTCCTGCAGCTCGGCTACGGCAATGCCGGCGAGCCGGCCGAGAACCACCACGTCGCGCCGATCCATCCGGAATATGTCGCGCTGCCGAAGATCGCCCGCGATCCGGAGAAGGCCAAGGCCCTGATGGCGGAGGCCGGGCAGGCCGACTTCGAGCACGACCTGATCACCGTCGACGAGGACTGGCACAAGAACACCGGCGACGCCATCGCCGCGCAGCTGCGCGACGCCGGCATCAAGGTGAAGCGCACGGTCCTGCCGGGCTCGACCTTCTGGAACGACTGGACGAAGTACCCGTACTCGATGACCAACTGGAACATGCGCCCGCTCGGCGTCCAGGTGGTGGCGATCGCCTACCGCACCGGCGAAGCCTGGAACGAGGCGGCCTACTCGAATCCGGAACTCGACGCCGCCATCGGCGAGGCGCTTTCCATCGCCGATGCCGAGAAGCGCAAGGTGGTCATGGAGAAGATCGAGACCATCCTGCAGAGCTCGGGCATCATCATCCAGCCCTACTGGCGCAAGCTCTACAATCACTCGATGCCGGCGGTGAAGAACCACTCCATGCATCCCACCTTCGAGCACGACTTCGGCAAGGTTTGGCTCGACGAAGCTTGATCGACCTGAAGCGGGGAGGGGCCGAAAGCCCCTCTCCGGTTCGACTAGACGCATCTAAACCCCAACCAACCGGCAGGGGGCTAACATGCTCGCATTCATAGCGCGGCGTCTTGGGACCATGGTTCTGACCATGCTCTGCCTGACGATCGTCGTGTTCTTCATGATCAATCTCGAGCCGAACCTGCGCAAGCTGGCGATCAGCCAGCTCGACATGCGCTCGTCCGACGAACACATCGAGAGCTGGCTGACGAGGAACGGCTACCGCCAGAACTTCTTCGTCCGCTACGGGCAATGGCTCGGCGTCGTCCAGAAACAGCCGAACATCGACCCAGAGACCGGCAAGACGGTGCCGCGCTTCAGCTACTGCAACGAACCGTCGGAGCCGTATTACGGCGGCATCCTGCAGGGCGATTTCGGCTGCTCGACCAAGTTCAAGACGACGGTTGCCTCGAAGCTGTTTCCGGCGCTGGCCGCGACCGGCAAGCTGATGTTCTGGGTGATGGCGACGATGGTGCCCATATCGCTCCTGATCGGCATTCTCGCCGGCATGCGGGAGGGCACGCGAACGGACCGGTCGCTCTCGGTCGCCTCCATCGCCACGACGGCGACGCCCGAATATGTGTCGGGCGTCATCTTCACGGTCATCTTCGCCTCGTGGCTCGGCTGGCTCAACGGTTCCGCCGCGTCGGCGACGTCGCAGGGGCTGACCTTCTACAACTTCACGCTGCCGGTCATGACGATGGCCATCTACGGCATCGGCTACATCGCCCGAATGACGCGCGCCTCGATGGTCGAGGTGATGACGCAGCAATACATCCGCACGGCGCGGCTCAAGGGACTGAGCTTCTCCAGCGTCGTCATCAAGCATGCGCTTCGCAACGCGCTGATCGCGCCGTTCACGGTGATCATGCTGCAGTTCCCGTGGCTGCTCACCGGCGTGGTGATCGTCGAGACGATGTTCCGCTACCAGGGGTTCGGCTTCACGCTCGTCGAGGCCGCCGGAAACAACGACATCGACCTCCTGCTCGGGTGCTCGCTGGTATCGGTGCTCATCGTCTTGATGACGCAGCTCATCTCCGACATCGGCTACGCCTATCTCAATCCACGCATCAGGGTTCAATAGGGGAAGCCGGGGATGGCGTTGGAATACATCGGCAGCTTCCAGATCGTGCTCGGGGTTATCGCCCGCTTCTGGCCGGTCTGGATCGCGCTCGCGGTCGTGCTCGGCGCGAGCTTCGTCTACAAGAAGCAACTCGGCCTCTACGGCCAGCTCTTCGACACCGGCGTCGGCATCGCCGGCGTCGCCATCTGCACCTTCTGGCTGTTCACCGCGATCTTCGCCTCCACGATCTCGCCGTTTGACCCGCTCGGCCAGATCGCCGTCATGAAGGACGCGATGCCGGGCGCCATCGAGCCGGCCTCGCAGCACGTCTACCTCTTCGGCGGCGACAAGCTGGCGCGCGACGTCTTCTCGCGCATGGTCTACGGCAGCCAGATCGTGCTGATCATCGCGCCGGCGGCGACCGCCTTCGCGCTGATGGTCGGCATCACGCTCGGCCTGCCGGCCGGCTACTACGGCGGACGCATCGACTCGATCCTGTCGTTCCTCGCCAATCTCGTCCTGGCGTTCCCGGTCATCCTGCTGTTCTACCTGCTGGTGACGCCGGGGATCATGGAAACTCCCATTCCCTACGCGCTGGCGGGCTTGTTCTTCCTGTTTCCGATCATCTTCTTCGTCACGCTGTTCTGGACGCGGTTCAAGGAACGGCCGGACCGGCTGTACCTGCTGCTCGGGCTGACCATCGTGATCGGCGGCTGGGTCTATATCGGCCTCGTCTTCGACGCCGACCCGCTCGGCATCGTCTCGATAAAGCCCAACCAGCTCAACATCTTCATCGCCGTTGTCTTCGCGTCGAGCCCCGGCGTCTTCCGCATCGTCCGCGGGCTGGTGATGGACATCAAGACGCGCGACTACGTTGCGGCCGCCCAGACGCGCGGCGAGAGCCCCTGGTACATCATGCTGTGGGAGATCCTGCCCAACGCGCGCGGCCCGCTGATCGTCGATGCCTGCCTGCGCATCGGCTACACCACCATCCTGCTCGGCACGCTCGGCTATTTCGGCCTCGGGCTGGCGCCGGAAAGCCCGGACTGGGGCACGGCCATCAAGGATGCCAGCCGTCTGCTGCGCTCCTTCATCCACCCGGCCCTGCCGCCGACGATTGCGCTGATGAGCTTCGTGCTCGGCCTCAACCTGCTTGCCGACGCGCTGCGCGAGCAATCGATGAAAGACTGATCATTCGGGGAACCTGACGATGAACGAAGCGGTCAAGGCCACGAACATCGACGACGCAGAACCGATCATCGACATCGAGAACGTGTCCATCTCGTTCTTCACGCGGCGCGGCGAGATTCCCGCGGTGATGGACTTTTCGTGCAAGGTGATGCCCGGCGAGGCGATGGGCATCGTCGGCGAATCCGGCTGCGGCAAGTCGACGGTCTCGCTCGGCATCATGCGCGACCTCTCGAATGTCGGGAAGATCGTCGGCGGCCGGATCAAGTTCAAGGGTCGCGACATGGGCGACATGAGCGAGGAGGAACTGCGCTCCGTCCGCGGCAACGAGATCGCCATGATCTACCAGGAGCCGATGGCATCGCTCAATCCGGCGATGAAGATCGGCCAGCAGCTGATGGAAGTGCCGATCCTGCACGACAAGGTGTCGAAGGAGGAGGCCTACAGGCGCGCGCTGGAGACGGTGCGCGCGGTCAAGCTGCCGGACCCCGAGCGCATGATGCGCTCCTACCCGCACCAGCTCTCCGGCGGACAGCAGCAGCGCATCGTCATCGCCATGGCGCTGCTTTCGAAGCCCGCGCTGCTGTTGCTTGACGAGCCGACGACGGCGCTCGACGTGACGGTCGAGGCCGGCATCGTCCAACTGGTCAAGGGCCTTGGTAAGGAATACGGCACGTCGATGATCTTCGTATCGCACAATCTGGGGCTCATCCTGGAGACGTGCGACCGCATCACCGTCATGTACTCCGGCGAGGCGGTGGAGACCGGCAACATCCGCGACGTGTTCGACCGCATGCGCCACCCCTATACGCAGGGGCTCTTCCGCTCGATCCCGCTGCCCGGCGCCGACAAGAATTCGCGTCCGCTGGTCGCCATTCCCGGCCAACTGCCGCTGCCGCATGAGCGGCCGAAGGGCTGCAATTTCGGCCCGCGCTGCCACCATTTCGTGGAAGGGGTCTGCAACGCGGCCGAGATCCCGATGATCCCGGTCGATGGCCACGACAACCATTTTTCGCGCTGCGTGCGGTTCAACGAGATCGACTGGGAGGCGCTGCCGGAAGGCGCCGACACGGCGAAGGAACCGGTCAAGCCGGGCCAACCGATGCTCGAGGTCGATGACCTCAGGAAATACTACAAGGTATCGGCGAACGAGATCTTCGGCGGCGCCGAGCCGCGCACGGTCAAGGCGAACGAGACCATCAGCTTCGTCGCGCGCGAAAGCGAGACGGTGGCGATCGTCGGCGAATCCGGCTGCGGCAAGTCGACCCTCGCAAAGGTCCTGCTCGGGCTGGAGACGGCATCGTCAGGCACGGTGAGCCTCGGCAACAAGGACATCCAGTCGACCGGGATCGAGGAACGCGACGTGCAGACCGTGTCGGCGATCCAGATGGTGTTCCAGAATCCGTTCGACACGCTGAACCCCAGCCATTCGGTCGGCTCGCAGATCGTCCGGACGCTTGAGAAATTCAAGGTCGGCAAGACGCCCGCCGATCGCCGCAAGCGCATGCTGGAACTGCTCGACCTCGTCAAGCTGCCGCGCGCCTTCGCCGAGCGCATGCCGCGCCAGCTCTCAGGCGGCCAGAAGCAGCGCATCGGCGTCGCGCGCGCCTTCGCGGGCTCGGCCAAGGTCGTCGTCGCCGACGAGCCGGTGTCGGCGCTCGACGTTTCCGTGCAGGCGGCGGTGACCGAACTCCTGATGGACATCCAGCGCAAGAACAAGACGACCATGCTGTTCATCAGCCACGACCTCAGCGTCGTGCGCTACATCGCCGACCGCGTGATCGTGATGTATCTCGGCTATATCGTCGAGCAGGGCACCACCGACCAGATCTTCTCGCCTCCCTATCACCCCTACACGGAGGCCCTTCTTTCCGCGATCCCGATCGCCGATACCAGCGTCGTCAAGAAGCACATCGTGCTCGAGGGCGACATTCCGTCGGCGATGAACCCGCCGACCGGCTGCCCCTTCCAGACGCGCTGCGGCTACAAGCACCTGGTTGCGGACAATCTCTGCGAGACGAAGGTTCCGCCGGTCAAGGATCTGGGCGACGGCCACAAGAGCCTCTGCTGGCTGGCCGACGACGTGCTGGCGAAGATGGAACAGGTCATCAAGTTCGACGCCGAGCACGCCGCGCATGAAGGCGTGCCGGAGGATGCGCCGCATGGCGCCGGCCCGGGCTTCGTGGGCGAACCGCCACAGCGGCCGCACGGCAAGAACGCCACGTTCGCCGCCGGCGAGATCGGTGACGACGCAGAGGAGGCCGAAGCCACCGCGCGTGCGCGCCGCCACGAGCGCCACGACGAAGACTCCGAGCCGCATGCGGCCGACGATCATTCCGGCCTTGCGCCGCTCACGCCGCGGACGGTGGGCGAGGGACGCCAGAGCGAGGACGAGGATGTGCCCTCGGCGTTCGAGCCGACCGAGGACGAAAACGAGGAACAGGCGAAGAAGGACAGGACCTGAGGCGCCCCCGCCGGCCGGCGAGGGGCGGCTGGGTCAGACCTGCTGGCCGCAGGTCTTCAACTGGGCGGCGTAGTCGCGCGCCATCTCTTCGGTCTGGCGGGCATAGGCCTGCAGGCCGGGCCTTTCCTTCCAGTCGCCGCGGCCGTAGCCGGTCCAGCCGAAATAGTAGGCGAGGTAGAGATTGTAGGCGTCGTCCTTGGCGATGCCGAACTGGCGCGCCGTCTTGTCGTGGTACCAGCCGACGAAGTCCACGGCGTCCTTGAAGTTCGTCCGCTTGGCCGAGGCGTTGCCGGTTTCCTTCTGGTACTGCGCCCAGGTGCCGTCGAGCGCCTGGGAGTAGCCGTAGGCGGAGGAAACCCGCTTCCACGGGATGAAGCCGAGCAGGAAGGTGCGCGGCGGCTTGGCGTCGTGCTGGAAGGCCGATTCCTTGCGCAGCGTCGCCATCAGCACCGGCACCGGCACCCCGCGCTCGCGCTGGGTCTCCTCGGCGGCCTGCTGCCAGTCCTCGAACCAGCCGGCCTTCTGGCTGAACACCGCGCAGACGTTGTCGATCTCCAGCGGCGCTGCGGAACGCCCCGGCAGCGCGGCGGCCAATGCGGCGACCAGCGTCAATCCTGCGATTTTAACAAAATGCGACGTACGCATGTCTTGAGGTCTACCCCCAAAAACTGAACGGAATCTTGCACCATCTGTTAACCGTGCGGCCTTTGGCTGACTCCTGTGTCGAAAATGGGGCATGTCAAGAATGCGACCTGTATAGTCGCTTTTGTCCTATATGGGTGGCATTTGTGACGCCATGGCTAAAATCGCGTCCGCATGCGGCGGTTTTCTGATAGTCGCGGCGGCGCATCGCCGCCTGTAATAGCGGCATGAACGAGCACCGACGCCGCCGAAGCAGCGAGCGCGCCGCAGCCAAGGGGTCGCCGGCGATCCCGCAACTGTCGGCCCGGCGCGTGCGCAGTCCCTATCCGCCGATGGCGCTGCTTTCGGCCGACCAGGTCGAGGCGATCCACGAGGCCTCGATGCACATCCTGGAGAATCTCGGCATCGAGGCGATGAGCGCGCGCGCGCTGGCGCTGTTGGAAAAAGCCGGCGCCGCCGTCGACCATGCGACGCAGACGGTGCGGCTCGACCGGGGGCTGGTTGCCGAGGCGCTGAGGACCGCGCCGCCGGCCTACACGCTCACCCCGCGCAATCCCGAGCGAAAAATCCATCTCGGCGGCGACACGATCAACTTCACGCTGGTGGCCGGGCCGCCCAATGTGCACGACATGGAGCGTGGGCGCCGGGCCGGCAATCTTCGTGACTACCAGGATCTCGTCCGCCTGGCGCAGCATTTCAACTGCATCCACATGCTCGGCAACCAGGTCTGCGCGCCCATCGAACTGCCGGCGAACTCGCGCCACCTCGATACCTATTTCGCCAACCTCACGCTGACCGACAAGGCGTTCCACGTTTCGGCGATCGGCCGGGGCAGGGCGCTCGACGGCATCGCCATGATGGCGATTGCGCGCGGCCTGACGCTCGAGCAGCTCTGCGCCGATCCCGGCGTCACCACCATCATCTCCGTCAACTCGCCGCGCCGCTTCGACGACGCCATGTCGGAAGGGCTGATGACCATGGCGGAGCACGGCCAGTCGGTCGCGGTGACGCCGTTCACGCTGATGGGCGCGATGAGCCCCGTCACGCTCGCCGGCGCGCTGGCGCAGCAGAATGCCGAGGCGCTGTTCGGCGTCGTGCTGGCGCAGCTCGTGCGGCCGGGCGCTCCGGTGATGTACGGCGCGTTCACCTCGAACGTCGACATGCGCTCGGGCGCGCCGGCCTTCGGCACGCCGGAAAACACCAGGGCCAACATAGCGTCCGGTCAGCTCGCGCGGCGCTACAATCTTCCCTACCGCACGACGCCCGGCTCGGCTTCCAACGTCGCCGACGCGCAGGGCGCCTACGAGACGATGATGGCGCTGTGGGGCGCCATCCTCGGCCACGGCAATCTCGTCTACCACGCCGCCGGCTGGCAGGAGGGCGGGCTGACGGCAAGCTTTGAAAAGCTCATCATCGACGTCGAGATGATCCAGCACATGATGGAGTTCCTGAAGCCGATCGAGGTCAATGAAAGCGAGCTCGCGCTCGACGCACTAGGCCGCGTGCCGACTGGCGGCCACTTCTTCGGCGAGCCGCACACGCTGGAGCGCTATTCCACCGCCTTCTACCAGCCGATGCTGTCCAACTGGCAGAATTACGAGGCCTGGCAGGAGGCCGGCGGACTGGACGCCACGCAGCGTGCGACGCGTCTCTGGAAGAAGGCGCTGGACGAATATGTCCAGCCGCCTATGGACCCGGCCATCCGCGAAGAGCTCGAAGCCTATGTCGCAAGGCGCCGCGAGGAAATCGGGAGCGGGGAACCGTGATGGGTTCGCTAGCGGCGACAATTCTCAACGGCGCCTCCCTCTTCGGGGGAGACTGGCAGCTTCGTCGTTCTTCCTGCAGCGCAGGAGATTGGCGAAAACAAAGCGGCCGTCTGATCTCCCCCCTCGAGGGGGAGATGGCCGGCAGGCCAGAGGGGGGCGCGAAGGATCGCTACTCCTCACCAATACCGCCCAACCTGAGCAGGAACGGAAAAACATGAAATCGCATGCTGCGGTCGTGGTCATCGGCGGGGGCGTGGTGGGATGTTCGGTGCTCTACCATCTCGCCCGTTCCGGCTGGAAGGACGTCGTTCTGCTGGAGCGCGACGAGCTGACGTCCGGCTCGACCTGGCACGCCGCCGGCGGCATGCACACCATCAACGGCGACCCCAACGTCGCGAAACTGCAGAAATACACGATCGAGCTCTACAAGGAGATCGAGGAGCTGTCGGGACAGGCGACCGGCGTGCATGTGACGGGCGGGGTGCTGCTGGCTGCCACCGAGGCGCGCATGGACTGGCTGCGCGGCGTCGTCGCCAAGGGGCGCTATCTCGGCCTCGACCTGGAGGAGATTTCCGCCGAGGAGGCGCATCGCCTGATGCCGCTGCTCGACCCGAAGCAGTTCGTCGGCGCGGTCCGCAACTCCGAGGACGGCCATCTCGATCCGTCCGGCGTGACGCACGCCTATGCCAGGGCGGCGCGAAAGCTCGGCGCGGAGGTCGAGCGTTTCACCAGGGTCGAGGACATCGTGCGCCAGCCCGACGGAAAATGGCGTGTCGTCACCAATAAGGGCGAGGTGATCGCCGACCACGTCGTCAACGCCGGCGGCCTGTGGGCGCGCGAGGTCGGCCGCATGGTCGGGCTGGAGCTGCCGGTGCTCGCCATGGAACACATGTACCTGATCACCGAGGACATGCCGGAGGTCGCCGAGGTCAACGCCGCGACCGGCAAGGAGGTGATCCACGCGGTCGATTTCGACGGCGAGCTCTATCTGCGCCAGGAGCGCGGCGGCATGCTGATGGGCACCTATGAGAAGGCGGCTAAACCCTGGTCGGAATTCTCGACGCCGTGGAATTTCGGCCATGAGCTGCTGGAGCCCGACATCGACCGTATCGCTCCGTCGCTGGAAGTCGGCTTCCGCCATTTCCCGGCCTTCCAGAACACCGGCATCAAGCAGATCATCAACGGCCCCTTCACCTTCGCCCCCGACGGCAACCCGCTGGTCGGGCCGGTGCGCGGCCTGCCGGGTTTCTGGGTCGCCTGCGGCGTCATGGCCGGTTTTTCGCAGGGCGGTGGTGTCGGGCTGGCGCTGTCCAACTGGATGATCCACGGCGATCCCGGCTTCGACATCTGGGCGATGGACGTGGCGCGCTACGGCGACTGGGCGACCATGGCCTACACCAACGCCAAGGTGCGCGAGAACTATTCGCGCCGCTTCTCGATCCGCTTCCCCAACGAGGAACTGCCGGCCGGGCGGCCGCTGAAGACGACGCCGGTCTACGATCTGCTCAAGCAGAAGGGCGCGCAGTTCGGCGTCGCCTACGGGCTGGAGGTGCCGCTGTGGTACGCGCCGGAAGGCGTGAAGGATGAGTTCTCGTGGCGGCGCTCGACAGACTTCGAGCATGTCGGGCGAGAGGTGAAGGCGGTGCGTGACAGCGTCGGGCTGAGCGAAATCTCGTCCTTCGCCAAATACCGCGTCGTGGGGCAGGGCGCGGAAGCGTGGCTCGACAGAATGCTAGCCTGCAAGCTGCCGAAACCCGGCCGCATGACGCTGGCGCCGATGCTCAAGGAAGACGGCAGGCTGATCGGCGACTTTTCGCTCGCCAATCTCGCCCGCGAGGGCAAGGCGTCCGAATGGTTCCTAGCCGGCTCGGGCATCGCCGAGCAGTTCCACATGCGCTGGTTCGAAAAACACCTGCCGGACGACGGTTCGGTCGCCATCGAGGCGCTGGGGCTGCGCCGCCTCGGCCTGTCGCTTGCCGGCCCCAACGCGCGAAAGGTGCTGGAAAAAGTCACCCGCGCCGACGTCTCGAACGCCGCTTTCCCGTTCATGGCGATCCGGTCGATCGACATCGGCATGGCGCCGTGCCTTGTCGGCCGCGTCAGCTACACCGGCGACCTCGGCTACGAGATCTGGATGGCCCCGGAATACCAGCGCGCCGTCTACGACACGTTGATGGAGGCCGGCGCCGAGTTCGGCATCGCGCTGTTCGGCAGCCGTGCGCTCAACGCACTGCGCCTGGAAAAGAGCTACGGCTCCTGGGCGCGCGAATACCGGCCGATCTACGGGCCGCTGGAAGCCGGGCTCGATCGTTTCGTCGCCTACGACAAGCCGGCCGGCTTCATAGGCAAGGCCGGCGCGCTGGCCGAGCGCGAGAGCGGCGGCAAGCTCAGGCTGCGCACCTTCATCGTGGACACCGAGGACGCCGACGTGATCGGCGACGAGGCCATCTGGCACGACGGCGCCGTGAAAGGCTGGGTCACCTCCGGCGGCTACGCGCATGGCGCCAGTCTGTCGGTCGCGCTCGGCTACGTGCCGAAGGAGATCGCCAACGCCACCGAGGGCTTCGAGATCGAGCTGCTCGGCAGGCGGTTTGCCGCACGCCTGCAGCCCGAGCCGCTGTTCGACGCCAAGCTGGAGCACATGCGCGGATGAACAACCTGGACACCATGAAAAGGCCGCTCGTCATCGCCGGCGATCGGGCGGCGCTGCTCTGCATCGACCTGCAGGAGGAACACCGGCAGGATCGGCGGCTGCTCGCCGTCGGCTTCGACGCGGTCGTCGCCAATGCGCGGCGCCTGCAGGACGCCGCGCGGCTGGCCGCCATCCCCGTTCACCACTTCGCCTATGTCGTCGATGCCGCCGTCTCGCTGCCGCATCACCCGCGGCTGCCGGACGGCCGCTCGGCCTTCAGCGACAAGGACGATCCGCTGACGGCGATCTGCCCGGAAGTCGCGCCGGTCGATGGCGAGCAACTCGTCGTCAAGTCGGAGGCGAGCGCGTTCGGCACGGGGCTCGGCGACGCCCTGAAGGCCGAGGGCGTGGAATGGCTGCTGGTCTGCGGCGTCTGGACCGAGGCCTGCGTGGACGCCACCGTCAAGGCGGCGCTGAAGCTCGGCTTCCGCGTCGTGCTCGTCAAGGACGCCTGCGGCAGCGGCTCGGTCGCCATGCACCAGACCGGCGTGCTCAACCTGGCCAACCGGATCTATGGCGGCGCGGTCGTCGATACGGCAGGCGCTTGCCGCCTGATGGCCGGCGAGACGGTGCCTGCCTGGCAGCCCGACCGGCCGGTGCCCATCCGCTACGGCTACGAGGATGCAGCGACGGTCTATGCCTGGCTGTGAACGCCCGCGTGACCCTGCGTAAATCCTGAGTTTTTAATTCAAGTTTTGACACGTGAAATCAAGGACTTGGGAAAAGTTTGACCGATTGATAAAAAACCAAAACGTGCTAGCCTTCCCCAAAAACCAATAAGGGGAATACCGGGATGCCTGATGGCCATTTGAGGGAAGGGATCGTCGGCGGCCGCCTCGGCCCGTCCCAGTATGCCGACAATTTTTCCGACCTGCACCCGCCGCTCGACCACCACGAGGCGCTGGTCGAGTCCGATCGCTGCTACTTCTGCTACGATGCGCCGTGCATGAACGCATGCCCGACGGCGATCGACATCCCGATGTTCATCCGCGAGATCTCCACCGGCAACCCGATCGGCGCAGCCAAGACGATCTTCGACCAGAACATCCTCGGCGGCATGTGCGCGCGCGTCTGCCCGACCGAGACGCTGTGCGAGGAGGCCTGCGTCCGCGAGGAGGCCGAAGGCAAGCCGGTGCAGATCGGCCGCCTGCAGCGCTACGCCACCGATGCGGCGATGGCCGAAGAAAGGCAGTTTTATGAGCGCGCGCCGTCCACCGGGCGCAAGATCGCCGTCGTCGGCGCCGGGCCCGCTGGTCTCGCTGCCGCGCACAGGCTGGCGCGCCACGGTCACGACGTCACGATCTTCGAGGCAAGGCCCAAGCCGGGCGGCCTCAACGAATACGGCATCGCCGCCTACAAGAGCACCGAGAACTTCGCGCAGGCCGAGGTCGACTACGTCACCGCGATCGGCGGCATCACGATCGAGCACGGCCGGGCGCTCGGCCGCGACGTGCAGCTGGCCGATCTCGCGGATGCCTACGACGCGGTTTTCCTGGGTCTGGGTCTCGGTGGCGTCAATGCGCTCAGGGCGGACGGCGAGGATGCCGAGGGCGTCGACAACGCCGTCGAGTTCATCGCTGATCTGCGCCAGGCGAGCGACCTCGGCGCGCTGCCCGTCGGGCGGCGCGTGGTCGTCGTCGGCGGCGGCATGACGGCGATCGATGCCGCCGTGCAGTCCAAGCTGCTGGGCGCCGAGGAGGTGACCATCTGCTACCGCCGCGGCAAGGAGCATATGAACGCGTCGGGCTTCGAGCAGGACCTCGCGGCGTCGAAGGGCGTCACCATCCGCCACTGGCTGCAGCCGAGGCGCGTCGTCACCGATGCCGGCGCTGTCGCCGGCCTTGAGCTGGAATACACCCGGCTGCAGGACGGCAAGCTGGTCGGGATCGGCCAGACCGTCGTCATCCCCGCGGACCAGGTGTTCAAGGCGATCGGCCAGACCTTCGTCGGCGAAACCGTCGGCGGCGCGGCTGCGGTCGCCCTGAAGGACGGCCGCATCGAGGTCGATCAGGAGGGCCGGACCTCGAACGCGAAGATCTGGGCGGGCGGCGACTGCGTCGCGGATGCGCGCGAGGATCTCACCGTGGCGGCGGTCGCCGCCGGCCGTGACGCCGCGGAGAGCATCCACCGGGCACTCACCTCGAACGGGAGGGCATGAGCATGGCTGATATCCGCAACAACTTCGTCGGCATCAAGAGCCCGAACCCGTTCTGGCTGGCTTCGGCGCCGCCGACCGACAAGGCCTACAATGTCGTGCGCGCCTTCAAGGCCGGATGGGGCGGCGTTGTCTGGAAGACGCTCGGCGAGGAAGGGCCGCCCGTCGTCAACGTCAACGGCCCGCGCTATGGCGCGATCTGGGGCGCCGACCGCAGGCTCCTCGGCTTCAACAACATCGAGCTGATCACCGACCGCGACCTGCAGATCAACCTGCGCGAGATCAAGCAGGTCAAGATGGATTGGCCTGACCGGGCCCTCGTGGTGTCGCTGATGGTGCCGTGCGTGGAGGAGGCCTGGAAGGCGATCCTGCCTTTGGTCGAGGAAACCGGCGCCGACGGGATCGAGCTTAACTTCGGCTGCCCGCACGGCATGAGCGAGCGCGGCATGGGCTCGGCCGTCGGCCAGGTGCCGGAATACATCGAGATGGTGGTGCGCTGGTGCAAGGCCAACACCCGCATGCCGGTCATCACCAAGCTTACTCCCAACATCACCGACATCCGCCATCCGGCGCGGGCGGCAAAGGCGGGCGGCTCCGACGCGGTCAGCCTGATCAACACGATCAGTTCGATCACTTCGGTCAACCTCGACAGCTTCTCGCCGGAGCCCTCGATCGACGGCAAGGGCAGCCATGGCGGCTATTGCGGGCCGGCGGTCAAGCCGATCGCCCTGAACATGGTGGCCGAGATCGCCCGTGATCCCGAGACGCAGGGTTTGCCGATCTCGGGCATCGGCGGCATCACCACCTGGCGCGACGCCGCCGAATTCCTGGCGCTCGGCGCCGGCAATGTCCAGGTCTGCACGGCGGCCATGACCTACGGCTTCAAGGTCGTCCAGGAGATGATCTCGGGGCTGGAGAACTGGATGGACGAGAAGGGCCACCGGTCGCTCGACGACATCATCGGCCGCGCCACGCCCAACGTCACCGACTGGCAGTACCTCAACCTCAACTACATCGCCAAGGCCAGCATCGACCAGGACGCCTGTATCAAGTGCGGCCGCTGCCACATCGCCTGCGAGGACACCTCGCACCAGGCGATCACGTCCATGGTGGACGGCAAACGTCACTTCGAGGTGATGGAGGAGGAGTGCGTCGGCTGCAATCTCTGCGTCAACGTCTGCCCTGTGGAGAACTGCATCACGATGGTGCCGCTGGCCACCGGCGCGATGGACAAGCGCACCGGCAAGCCGGTGTCGCCCGACTACGCCAACTGGACGCAGCACCCGAACAACCCGGCAGCCCGCCAGGCCGCCGAGTAGGGCGCGCCCGCCGACGGATGAGTGCCCTCTGGCCTCATCCGTGCGGCGGGCCGGCCCTTCCAATGCCGATCGGAACCGGATAACCAGCGCGCGAGGGGAGACCGCGCGCATGGCGACTACGGCAGTTCTGATGGCGATCGGACGCATCGTGTTCGGTACCTTTTTCCTGATCGCCGGCATCCGCAACTTTCTGGGCTTCGGCGAGAAGCGGCAGGCGGCGACCAACTACGGCTGGAAGCTGCCGGCGCCGGTCATGGCAGCCGGCTTCGCGGTGCAGGTTGCGGCTGGCCTGGCGCTGATCTCCGGCATCGGTGTCCTGCCGGCGGTCGTGGCGCTGATCGTGTTCCTCGTTCTGGCCACGGCGCTCTATCACAACCTCTTCCTGTTCGCGGGCAAGGAGCGCGACCCGCATCTCTATCTGACGCTGGTCAACATCACGCTGGCGGCCGGCCTGTTGATGATCGCCGCCGAATCGCTCTGAATCGGCGCTCGGAACAGCCGGATTGGCCGAAATCCGTGCCGGCGGCCGGCGATCGGCGAAAATCGTTGACTAGGCCAATCCGCGCCGACAGAACAGGTGCAAGACTGTAGGGGTCGAGCCTTGCCGCATGACGTGAACCTGGTCGCGACGATTGCCGTCGGCTTCGTGCTGGCGTCGATCTTCGGCTATATCGCCGACCGCCTGCGGCTGCCGGCGCTGGTCGGCTATCTCGTCGCCGGCATCTTCGTCGGTCCCTTCACGCCGGGCTTCGTCGCCGATGCGGCTATGGCAGGGCAACTGGCCGAGATCGGCATCATCCTGCTGATGTTCGGCGTCGGCCTGCATTTTTCGGCATCCGACCTGCTCGCCGTGCGCGGCATCGTCGTCGCCGGCGCGCTCGGCCAGATCGTCCTCGCCACCCTGCTCGGCGTCGCGCTCACCTCATTCTGGGGCTGGGACATCGGCCACGGCATCGTCTTCGGGCTCTGCCTGTCGGTGGCGAGCACCGTCGTCCTTCTGAAGGCGCTCGAGGAGCGCAACCTCCTGCAGGCGACGCAGGGCCGCGTCGCGGTCGGCTGGCTGATCGTCGAGGACCTGGCGATGGTGCTGGCGCTCGTCCTGCTGCCGGCTTTCGCGGTCAGCCTGGGGGGCCATGCCGGGCCGGGCGAGGAGGCCTCGGATGCGCCGATCGCGCTCACCCTCCTGCTGACGCTGTCCAAGGTCGGCGGCTTCGCGCTGCTGGCCGCGCTGATCGGCCCGCGCGTCGTGCCGTGGATCCTGATCAAGGTGGCGCGGACCGGCTCGCGCGAACTGTTCACGCTGGCCGTGCTGGCGCTGGCGCTCGGCATCGCCTTCGGCTCGGCCGCCGCCTTCGGGGTGTCGTTTGCGCTCGGCGCCTTCTTCGCCGGTCTGGTCATGGGCGAATCCCAGCTCAGCCATCGCGCCGCCGCCAATTCGCTGCCACTGCAGGATGCCTTTTCGGTGCTGTTCTTCGTCTCGATCGGCATGCTGTTCGAACCGACGGTCCTGCTCGACAAGCCGCTCGAGGTGCTCGCCGTGGTCGCCATCGTCGCGCTCGGCAAGCCGCTCGGCGCCTTCCTGCTCATCCTGGCGCTGCGCTACCCGGTCCGCATGGCGCTCGGCATGGCCGCCGGCATCGCGCAGATCGGCGAATTCTCCTTCATCCTCGCCAGCCTCGGCGTGGCGCACGG
Organism: Mesorhizobium marinum; assembly: GCF_040813675.1. Classification (NCBI taxonomy): domain Bacteria; kingdom Pseudomonadati; phylum Pseudomonadota; class Alphaproteobacteria; order Hyphomicrobiales; family Phyllobacteriaceae; genus Mesorhizobium; species Mesorhizobium marinum. The sequence goes on from NZ_JBFOCI010000001.1 coordinate 548,305, forward strand.
CCTGGTGACGCGCGAGGCGCAGAGCCTGCTGCTCGCGGCCGCCATCCTGTCGATCACCATCAACCCGCTCGCCTTTGCCGCCTCCGAGAAGCTGGAGCGGTGGATCAGCGCCCGCTTTCCGGTTTTTGCGGCAAACTACGGGCGGCGCCGCGAACGGGTGCTGACGGTCGAACTCGAGCGGATCCGCGCGCAGGCCAAGAAGCGCGAGAGCGAGCAGGCTCGCAAGATCACCGAGTTCGTGGAGACCTTTCCGCTCTTCAAGGCGATCGACGCCGACGCCCAGGAGGAACTGCTCCTCCTGTTCGTGCCGAAATCGGCGTCGCCGGGAGACCGCATCGTGCGCGCCGGCGAGAAGGGCGACGCCATGTACTTCATCGTCTCGGGCACGGTCGAGGTCGACATCAAGGGCGCCGACGTCAATCTCGAGGCCGGCTCGTTCTTCGGCGAGATGGCGCTGCTCACCGGCGCGCCAAGGGCGGCCGACGTCACGGCGGTCGACTTCTGCGACTTCCTCGTTCTGTCGCGCCGCGACTTCAGGCTGTTCATGTCGCGCCACCCGCAGGTGCGGGCGGCCGTCGAGGCGATGGCGCAAGACCGCCACGCCATGAACCGCGCCGCCGCCGACGCCGGCGAGGACGAGCCGCAGGACCGCAAGGCGGCGGCGACGGATCTCTAGCGCAGGCGGCGCGGTGTCGCGATCTGCGGCGGGAACTGGCGTTGCGCGGTCGCAGCGGTGGTCACCTCGGGCGCAGGCCCTCGAGGAACAAGTGTTCGAGGAAGCGCGCGGCGTCCTCGAAGCGGCCCTCGCTGCCGCGGTCGGGCCCGAGCACGGCGCGCACCTGCGTGTCGAAATCGGCATAGTGCTGGGTCGTCGCCCAGATCGAGAAGATCAGGTGCCAGGGGTCCGTCGGCGCGATCTTGCCGTCGCGCATCCAGCCCTTGATCACCTGCGCCTTCTCGTCGACCAACTGCTTCAGTTCGCCTTCGAGCATCGGCATGATGCGCGGCGCTCCCTGCAGGATCTCGTTCGCGAACAGCCGGCTCTCGCGCGGATAGTCGCGCGCCATTTCCAGCTTGCGGCGGATGTAGCCGCGCAGTTCGGTCAGGGGATCGCCGACATTGTCGAATTCGCGCAGCGGCGCCAGCCAGGTGTCGAGCAGCCGCTGCATCAGCGTCTCGTGGATGTCTTCCTTGCGGCGGAAATAATAGAGCAGGTTCGGCTTGGACATGCCTGCCGCCTCGGCGATCTGGTCGATCGTCGAGCCGCGGAAGCCATGCGTGGAGAAGATGTCGAGCGCCGCTTCCAGGATCAGCTCGCGCTTCTCGCGCTGAATGCGCGTGCGTTTCGGGGCGGCGGCCGGCGAGGTCACGCGCTGTGCGGTCCGCGGCCAATCTGGCCCAATTCTCTGGACCAGTTTTTGCCGACCTGTGGAACGCGCCTCCCGGGCTTCATTTCCGCTATCAGTCCCCTTGACCGCCTGCATGGCGGTGCTAACGTTTGTCCATTCGGTAAAAATTTGCGTAGCACGAAAACGCCGCCCGGACCAAGCGCTGGCACACCGCAACGAGCTACTTGAAAGGAAAGCTTGGTCATGTCGAACCGGCTGAAAGTAACGCCGAACGATCTCAACGCATTCTGGATGCCGTTCACGGCAAACCGCCAGTTCAAGCAGGCGCCGCGCATGCTGGCCGCCGCGAAGGACATGCACTACACGGCCACCGACGGCCGCAAGATCCTCGACGGCACGGCCGGCCTCTGGTGCGTCAACGCCGGCCATTGCCGGCCGAAGATCACCGAGGCGATCCAGCACCAGGCCGCGGAACTCGACTACGCGCCCGCCTTCCAGATGGGCCACCCCATCGTGTTCGAGCTTTCCAACAGGCTGATCGACATCGCGCCTGAGGGCATGGAGCATGTCTTCTACACCAACTCCGGTTCGGAATCGGTCGACACCGCGCTGAAGATGGCGATCGCCTACCACCGCGCCCGGGGCGACGGCTCGCGCACCCGCCTGATCGGCCGCGAGCGCGGCTACCACGGCGTCAATTTCGGCGGCATCTCGGTCGGCGGCATCGTCAACAACCGCAAGATGTTCGGCACGCTTCTGACCGGCGTCGACCACCTGCCGCACACCCACCTGCCGGCCAAGAACGCCTTCACGCGCGGCGTGCCCGAGCATGGCGCGGAACTCGCCGACGAACTCGAGCGGATCGTCGCGCTGCATGACGCGTCGACCATCGCCGCCGTCATCGTCGAACCCGTCGCCGGCTCGACCGGCGTGCTGATCCCGCCGAAGGGCTACCTCCAGCGGCTGCGCGAGATCTGCACCAAGCACGGCATCCTGCTCATCTTCGACGAGGTGATCACCGGCTTCGGTCGTCTAGGCACGCCGTTCGCGGCGGACTATTTCGGGGTCAAGCCCGACATCATCACTACCGCCAAGGGCGTCTCCAACGGGGTTATCCCGATGGGCGCGGTCTTCGTGACCAAGCAGATCCACGACGCCTTCATGACCGGGCCGGAACACCTGATCGAGTTCTTCCACGGCTACACCTACTCCGGCAACCCGATCGCCTGCGCCGCGGCGCTCGGCACGCTCGACACCTACAAGGAGGAGGGGCTGCTGACGCGCGGCGCGGAACTGGCGCCGCATTTCGAGGAAGCGCTGCATTCGCTGAAGGGCGAGCCGCATGTCATCGACATCCGCAACATCGGCATGGTCGGCGCGATCGAGCTTGAGCCGATCGCCGGCAGCCCGAGCAAGCGCGCCTTCCAGGCCTTCGTGAAGGCCTTCGAGAAGGGCGCCCTGATCCGCACCACCGGCGACATCATCGCGCTCTCGCCGCCGCTGATCATCACCAAGGGACAGATCGACGAACTGATAGACCACGTCCGCGAGGTGCTGCGCGCCGTCGACTGACTTCGACCGACCGTCCGGGCGGCGACGGGAACCGCCGCCCGAACGACGACATGGAATGAGAGGACCGACTATGGCCGCCCCCGGCGAAAACCTGCGCATCGATTCCGACCGTCTCTGGGATTCCCTCATGGAGATGGCGAAGATCGGCCCCGGCATCGCCGGCGGCAACAACCGCCAGACGCTGACCGACGAGGACGGCGAGGGCAGGCGGCTGTTCCAGACGTGGTGCGACGCCGCCGGCCTGACCATGGGCGTCGACCAGATGGGCACAATGTTTGCCCGCCGCGAGGGTACCGATCCCGACGCTTTGCCCGTCTATGTCGGCTCGCATCTGGACACGCAGCCCACCGGCGGCAAGTTCGACGGCGTGCTCGGCGTGCTCGGCGGCCTCGAAGTGATCCGTACGCTGAACGACCTTGGCATCAGGACAAGGCACCCGATCGTCGTCGCCAACTGGACCAACGAGGAAGGCACGCGCTACGCGCCGGCCATGATGGCTTCGGCGGTGTTTGCCGACATGATCACCCAGGACTACGCCTACGACCGCAGGGACAAGGACGGCAAGCGCTTCGGCGATGAACTGGAGCGCATCGGCTGGAAGGGCGACGAGCCTGTCGGCCAGCGCAAGATGAAGGCCTTCTTCGAACTGCACATCGAGCAGGGGCCGATCCTCGAGGACGAGGGCATCGACATCGGCGTGGTGACCCACGGCCAGGGCCTGAAATGGCTGCAGGTGACGCTGACCGGCCGCGAAGCGCATACCGGCTCGACGCCGATGCCCAAGCGCCGCAATGCGGGCCTCGGCATGGCGCGCGTCACCGAACTGGTGCACGAAGTGGCGATGGACTACCAGCCGCATGCGGTCGGCGCCGTCGGCCACATGGAGGTCTACCCGAACTCGCGCAACATCATCGCCGGACGGACCGTCTTCACCATCGACATCCGGTCGCCCGACAAGGAGGTGCTGGACGAGATGGACGCGCGCATCCGCGACGGCATCGCGACCATCTGCGAGGCGCTCGATATCGGCTTCGAGATCGAGCAGGTCGGCCATTTCGACCCGGTCACCTTCGACAAGGATTGCGTCAAGGCCGTGCGCGACGCTGCCGAGCGGCTCGGCTATTCGCATCGCGACATCGTCTCGGGGGCCGGGCACGACGCCTGCTGGATCAACCGCGTCGCGCCGACATCGATGGTGATGTGCCCCTGCGTCGACGGCCTCAGCCACAACGAGGCCGAGGAGATCTATCCGGAATGGGCCGCGGCCGGCTGCGACGTGCTGTTCCACGCGGTCGTGGAAACCGCCGTCATCGTGGATTGACGCCAGGGGAGGGTGGATGGACGTCGAAGGGCTCCTTCAAAGCGTAATCCGTTTCTCCAACTTCATGACGTCGCGATTGGTCGTCGCCGGCGTCGTCTTCTACGTCGCCTCCGGCTTCACCGACATCGGCAGCGCCTCCGAGGGATTTCTCCCGGACATGGAGCTGATCAACAGCGTCGTCGAGAACTACCAGACGATCTTCGACGTGCTCGGCGTGTCAGACTTCGCGCTGCTGCTGATCCTCTTCGTGTTCCTCACCACCATCCACATCATCTACGTCCTGTTCGAGCGGGTCGGGCGCTACATTCCGCCGGCCATCGTGCCGCTGTCGGGTTGGGTGGCGATCGACGACCTCACGCTCAGCGCCTTCGATGTCCTGCGCGCCGCGCGCGGCGAGGAACACACCGACGAGGAAAACCAGCGGCTCTACGAATTCAAGAAGAAGCTGCGCGACATCGAGCGCGAGACGGACGAGAGCTACGGCGGACAGCTGGCCGGCGAGGAGGCGGCGTTCGCCATCGCCAAGACCTTCATCCTGTTTTCGCTCGGCGTGTGGGTCTATGCACTGCTGTCAGGCACCTATACCGGCGACACCAACATCCTGCTCATCATCCTCGCGATCTCGGTGCTGACAGCGCTTTACACCGCGTTCGCGATCTTCCGCGCCAACCATTCGAGGATCGCGAGCCTGCGCGAGAGCGTCATCAACCAGTTCATGGGGTTTGCGCATATCTGGGCGAGCGAACAGCACCAGAAGCAGATCGCCGACGCCTGCACGCCGTCGCGCGACCTCAGGCCGGCGACCTTCGCCGTCGTCGTTCCCGTCTACGGCACGCTCGACCTTCTCGTGGCGGACTGGCGCAGATGGCGGGGCCGGCGAAGGCGGGGCCGGGCGTGACCTCGACGGCAGGCAGGCAAGACGGTGCGTTCGTGGCCGCCCCATGGATGCCGCGGCAGTGGGGCAAGGGCAGGCGGTGCTTATGACGGTAGGGGAAGCAACGGTGGCGGAGAAAACAACGGTCGTCGAAGCGAAAGGTCTCGGCCTGACCTTCCAGACGAACGACGGCCCGGTGCAGGCACTCACCGGCGTCGACCTGACCATCGGCAAGGGTGAATTCGTTTCGTTCATCGGGCCGTCGGGCTGCGGAAAGACGACGTTCCTGCGCGTCATCGCCGATCTGGAGAAGCCGACCGAGGGCTCCATCTCCGTCAACGGCATGAGCACCGAGCAGGCCCGCGAAAGCCGCGCCTACGGCTATGTCTTCCAGGCGGCCGCGCTGTTTCCCTGGCGCACCATCGCGCGCAACGCCGCGCTGCCTCTGGAAATCATGGGCGTCTCGGCGGAGGAGCAGGCTCGGCGCATCGCGCGCGTCATGGACCTGGTCAATCTGACCGGCTTCGAGAACAAGTATCCCTGGCAGCTCTCCGGCGGCATGCAGCAGCGCGCGTCGATCGCGCGCGCGCTCGCCTTCGATGCCGACCTGCTTTTGATGGACGAGCCGTTCGGCGCGCTCGACGAGATCGTGCGCGACCATCTCAACAAGCAACTCCTGGAGCTCTGGGCGCGGACGAACAAGACGATCTGCTTCGTCACCCACTCGATCCCCGAAGCCGTCTACCTGTCCACCCGCATCGTCGTGATGTCGCCGCGGCCAGGCCGCGTCACCGACGTGATCGAATCCACCCTGCCGAAGGAGCGCCCGCTGCACATCCGGGAGTCGCCCGAATTCCTCGCCATCGCCCACCGCGTCCGCGACGGCCTGCACGCGGGTCACAGCTATGAGGATTGAGGGCACCCCATGACGCGCGCGCTGGACAACGTCGTCCCCGTCCTTGCCATCCTCGCCGGGCTGGTGGCCGCCTGGTATGTGGCGGCCGTGCTGCTCAACGCCCCGTTCCAGCGCGACCTCGACCGGCGCGCCGAGGAGACGCCCGGGGCGATCGCCTTCATCGGCAAGACCCTGTCGCAGCCGAAGCCGACGATGCCAGCGCCGCACCAGGTGGCCGCGAACTTTTTCGAGAACACCTTCCTGCGAAAGATCACCAGCAACCGCAGCCTGGTCTACCACGCCTGGGTCACGCTCTCCTCGACGCTGCTCGGCTTTGCCTTCGGCACGCTGCTTGGCGTGTTGATCGCCGTCGGCATCGTGCACTTCACCTCGCTCGACCGCAGCCTCATGCCGTGGATCGTCGCGTCGCAGACGATCCCGATCCTGGCGATCGCGCCGATGGTCATCGTCGTGTTCGCGGCGATCGGCGTGGTCGGAATCATCCCGAAATCGCTGATCTCGACCTACCTGTCCTTCTTCCCGGTGGCGGTCGGCATGGTGAAGGGGCTGCGCTCGCCCGAGATCACGCACCTCGACCTCATGCATACCTACAATGCGAGCGCCTCGCAGACCTTCTGGAAGCTGCGCGTGCCGGCGTCGATGCCTTTCCTGTTCGCCTCGATGAAGGTCGCCGTCGCGGCAAGCCTGGTCGGCGCGATCGTCGCGGAACTGCCCACCGGTGCCGTCGCCGGCATCGGCTCCAAGCTGCTCCAGGCGTCCTACTACAGCCAGACCATCGACATGTGGTCGGCGCTCGTCGCGGGATCGATCGTCGCCGCGCTGCTGGTGACGCTGGTCGGGCGAGTCGGGCGTCTTGTCAGCCGTTCGATGGGAGCGAGGCCGGCATGAGACGCTTGCGACCGTCCTGGCAGGCAGTGCTGGCGCTCGCGCTGGCGGCGATGGCCGCGCTGATGGGGCCGCTGGCGAGCCCGCCAGCCGAAGCGCTCGGCAACGCCGCCGGCATGCCCTTCGCCGGCAGCCACGGCGCGCTGATTTCGCTTGTTGTCGCCGCCGCACTGGTGTCGCTGTTCAGCGTGCCCGCCCTGGTCGAGGCCGCGCTGCTCTTTGCCGCCGCGCATCTCGCCGCATGGCTGTTGATTTCCGGCATTGCCGGCTTCGAGGGCACGGCGCGCGCTCCCTTCTATCTCCTGCTCGCGGCCGCCTGGCTGCTTGCCTGGCGCTGCGTGACCGTCCTCTCCGAGGTCAAGGCCGGCAATCGCATTGCCGGCGCTATCCTGCGCCTGCTGATCCCGGTCATCTTCGGGGTCTGGATACTGGTCATCTGGGAAGCGGTGGTGCGCGGCGCCGGCGTCCCGTTCATCCTGCTGCCGCCGCCGTCGGCCATCGGCGCGCGCATCGCCACCTCGATCCCGATCCTCGCGGCCGACGTCAACCAGACCATCTTCAAGGCCGCGTTCTTCGGATATCTCGCCGGGTGCGGCGCGGGCTTCGCGGCCGCCATCCTGGCCGACCGGTTCGACTTCCTGCGGCGCGGCCTGCTGCCGATCGGCAACATGGTGTCGGCGCTGCCGATCATCGGCGTCGCTCCCGTCATGGTCATCTGGTTCGGCTTCGGCTGGGAATCCAAGGCGGCAGTGGTCATCGTCATGACCTTTTTCCCGATGCTGGTGAACACCGTAACCGGCCTCGCCGAGTCCGGCCACATGGAGCGCGACCTGATGCGCACCTACGCGTCGAGCTACTGGCAGACGCTGTTCAAGCTCCGCCTGCCGGCTGCGGCGCCGTTCATCTTCAACGCGCTCAAGATCAACTCGACGCTGGCGCTGATCGGCGCGATCGTCGCCGAGTTCTTCGGCACGCCGGTGGTTGGCATGGGGTTCAGGATCACCAGCGAGATGGGGAAGATGAACGTCGACATGGTGTGGGCCGAAATCGCGGTTGCTGCGCTGGCAGGCTCGCTCTTCTATGGCGTACTTGCGCTCATCGAGCGTACATTGACTTTTTGGCACCCGTCATATCGATAATCAAGACGAGGCCGCAACCAGAGGGGTATCCGATGAACAGTAAGCTAAGGACAATACTGGCGCTGTTGGTAGCAGTGGCCGTGATCGCCGCAATCGCGTTCTACGCGCTGCGCGGCTCGCAGACAGCGGACAAGGTGACGCTGCAGTTGAAATGGGTGACGCAGGCGCAGTTCGCCGGCTACTACGTCGCCAAGGACAAGGGCTTCTACAAGGAAGAAGGCCTCGACGTCGAGATCAAGCCGGGCGGCCCCGACATCGCGCCCGAGCAGGTGATCGCCGGCGGCGGCGCCGACGTCATCGTCGACTGGATGGGCGGCGCGCTGGCGGCGCGCGACAAGGGCGTCGGCCTCGTCAACATCGCCCAGCCGTTCAAGAAGGCGGGCATGGAGATGGTCTGCCCGAAGGACGGCCCGGTGCAGACGGAAGCCGATTTCAAGGGCCGCACGCTCGGCGTCTGGTTCTTCGGCAACGAATATCCGTTCTATGCCTGGATGAACAAGATCGGGCTGTCGACCGAAGGCGGTCCGGACGGCGTGACCGTCCTGAAGCAGAGCTTCGACGTGCAGCCGCTGATCCAGAAGCAGGCCGACTGCATCTCGGTCATGACCTACAACGAGTACTGGCAGCTGATCGACGCCGGCTACAAGCCTGAGGACCTGATCGTCTTCAACTACACAGAGATGGGCAACGACCTGCTTGAGGACGGCCTCTACACGCTGGACGAGAAGCTGAAGGACGCGGCCTTCGAGGACAAGATGGTGCGCTTCGTGCGGGCGTCCATGAAGGGCTGGAAATACGCCACCGAGCATCCCGACGAGGCCGCCGGCATCGTCGTCGAGAACGGCGGCCAGGACGAAAACCACCAGAAGCGCATGATGGGCGAGGTGGCCAAGCTGATCGACAACGCCGACGGCAAGCTGATCGCGGCGGCCTACGACCGCACCGCCAAGGCGCTGCTCGACCAGAAGATCATCTCGAAGCCTGCCGAGGGCGGCTACACGACCGCCATCACCGACAAGGCGATCCCGTAGGCTTCAGGCATCTGGCATACCGGGAAGAAGGGGGCGGGCGACCGCCCCTTTCTCTCATGCGGCTCAAGCTGCGCGGGGCTCGATTGATTTGATCGCTTCTGCCGGAACAGTGGCGAGATCGTAGTTCGCCTGCAAATTCATCCAGAACTGTGGCGTGGTGTCGAAGTAGCGGGCCAATCGCATCGCGGTGTCGGCGGTGATGGAGCGCTTTTCACGAACGAGCTTTTCAATCCGGTCGCGGGGCACATGAAGGGCCTTTGCCAGCGAGCCGGCAGTCAGCGAATATTCGGGAAAAAAGTCCTCACGCAGGATTTCGCCGGGGTGGATGGGTCGGGGAGCGTTCATCACAAAAGCCTCAGTGATAGTCCACGATTTCGACGTCGAAGGCGTCGCCGTCTTTCCAGGCGAAGCACAGCCGCCATTGCTGATTGATCCGTACGGAATATTGCCCGCTCCGATCGCCCTTGAGTGCTTCCAACTGGTTGGAGGGCGGCACCATCAGGTCGGCAAGGCTGGTTGCGGCGTCCAGTTGTGCGAGCCGACGTTGAGCCCTTGCAATCAGGTCGTTTGGAAAGCCCTTCGTCGTTCCGCCCGAACGGATGCCAGCGATACGCTTGTCCCTGACCGACCGGATCATTCAGCGGATTGTATCTCAAAAGGATACGCGTCGCAATCCTACTTCCCTTCCCTGATCTGGCTCAGCGTCCGCGTCGGGGTGATCGCCTCGGGGTCGAGCTTGACCTCGATGATCGCCGGCTTTCCGCTCTTGCGCGCCCGCTCGAAGGCCGGCGCGAAGTCGGCCGTCTCGTTCACCGTCTCGCCATGCCCGCCAAAGGCGCGGGCGTATGCGGCGAAGTCGGGGTTCGTCAGGTCGGTGCCGGAAACGCGGCCGGGATAGTCGCGTTCTTGGTGCATGCGGATCGTGCCGTAGATGCCGTTGTTGAGGATCACCACGACGATCGGCAGGCCGTACTGGACCGCGGTCGCGAATTCCTGGCCGTGCATCAGGAAGTCGCCGTCGCCGGCCCACACGATGACCTCGCGCTGCGGGTCCAGATGCTTGGCGGCGACGCCGGCCGGCAGCCCGTAGCCCATGGTGCCGGACGTCGGCGCGGCCTGGGTGCCGTAGCGGCGGTGGCGATGGAAGCGGTGCATCCAGGTCGCGAAATTGCCGGCGCCGTTGCAGATGATGGCGTCTTCGGCCAGCACTGTCTCCAGATGCGCCATGATCGGCCCCATCAGCACCTTGCCGGGGCCGGTCGCCGGCGGCGTCGACCATTCCAGATAGTCCTGGTGAAGCTGCTCCGTGCGGTTGGCCCAGGCCGGCGTGCGTGCCGGCGACGTCGCCGAAAACGCCTCGGCGAAGGCGGCCGGCGTCGCGTTGATCGCGACCGTCGGGCGGTAGACGCGGCCAAGCTCGTGCGGGTCGGGATAGACATGCACCAGCTTCTGGTCGGGGTAGGGGCTCTTCAGCAGCGTATAGTCCGAAGATGGCATCTCGCCGAAGCGGCAACCGACGAGCAGCACGAGGTCGGATTCGCGGATGTACTTGCCGAGCTTCGGGTTGACGCCGATGCCGACGTCGCCGGCGTAGCTCGCATGCAGCTGATCGCAGAGCGCCTGCCTGCGGAAGGAGCATCCGACCGGAAGCGACCAGCGCTCAAGGGCGGCGCACATCTGGCCGACCGCCGTTTCGCTCCAGCGGGTGCCGCCGAGAATAACGAAGGGACGCTCCGCCTGCTCCAGCAGCGACTGCAGCGCCGCCATCTCGGCGTCGCCCGGCCGCGTTTCGACCGGAGTGAAGGGCAGCGGCGCCGGCGCCTCGACCTCGTCGGTCAGCATGTCTTCGGGCAGCGCGATGACCACCGGGCCCGGCCGCCCGGAGGTCGCGACCGCGAAGGCGCGCGTCACCAGTTCGGGGATGCGCCGGGCGTCGTCGATCTCGACCACCCATTTGGCGATGTCGCCGAAGAAGCGCTTGTAGTCGACCTCCTGGAACGCCTCGCGTTCGCGGATGCCGCGCGCGATCTGGCCGATGAACAGGATCATCGGGTTGGAGTCCTGGCGGGCGATGTGGACCCCGGCGGAGGCGTTGGTCGCGCCCGGCCCGCGCGTGACGAAGCAGATGCCGGGGCGGCCGGTCAGCCTGCCCTCGCAATCCGCCATCATCGCGGCGCCGCCTTCCTGCCGGCAGACGATGGTGCTGATCGGCGAATCGTGCAGCGCGTCGAGCACGGCCAGGTAGGATTCGCCGGGCACACAGAAAATGCGCTCGACGCCATTGGCCTCGAGCGCATCGACGATCAGGCGTCCGCCGGTCTTCATCGTTTCTTCTTCTCCAGTTCGGCGAGGATTTCCTGCGTGTGCTCGCCGAGCCGGGGCGAGGCGCGCCGGTAGGCAAGCGGCGTCTCCGAAAGCAGCATCGGCGAGCGAACCGAGGGCAGCGCGTTGCCGTGCCCGTCGTCGAGGTCCATCCGCATGCCGCGCGCCGCAACCTGCGGGTCTGAGAACATCTCGCCGATCGTGTTGATCGGGCTGGCCGGTACGCCGGCGGCGTCCAGCTTGGCAAGCAGCGGGCCGCGTTCGAGGTGGGCGAGCGCTGCGACCATCTTCTCGCGCAGAGCGACGCGGTTGGCGACGCGCGCCGCGTTGGTGGCGAATGCCGGGTCCTGAGGCAGGGCGTCGAGGCCGACGGTCTTGCAGAACTTCTGGAACTGGCCGTCATTGCCGACCGCCAGAATGAAGTGGCCATCCGCCGCCGGTACCACTTCGTAGGGCGCGATGTTGGGATGCGCGTTGCCCATCTGCACTGGAGACGTTCCGGAAACCAGGAAGTTCATGTTCTGGTTGCAGAGCACGGCGATCTGGGAATCGAACAGCGCCATGTCGATGTGCTGGCCCTGGCCGGTGGCTTCGGCATGGCGAAGCGCCGCCTGGATGGCGATCACCGAATAAAGCCCCGTAAACAGGTCGGTCACGGCGACCCCCACCTTCTGCGGCTCGCCGCCGGGAGCGCCGGTGATCGACATCAGGCCCGACATGCCCTGCACGATGAAATCGTAGCCGGCGCGGGGCGCATAGGGGCCGGACTGCCCGAAGCCGGTGATCGAGCAGTAGACCAGCTTCGGGTTGTCCTTCCTGAGGCTGTCGTAGTCGAGGCCGTATTTCTTCAGGCCGCCCAGCTTGAAGTTCTCAATCAGCACATCCGCCGTTGCGACCAGCTTGCGGACCGTCTCCGCGCCTTCGGGCGTCGAAAAGTCGATGGCGATCGACCGCTTGCCGCGATTGCAGGAATGGTAATAGGCGGCCGACAGGTTCTCGCCGTCTTGCCCGGTGACGAATGGAGGGCCCCACTTGCGGGTGTCGTCGCCGCCATCGGGGTTCTCGACCTTGATCACGTCGGCGCCGAGGTCGGCCAGCATCTGTCCTGCCCACGGGCCGGCAAGGATGCGGGCCAGTTCGACGACACGGACGCCTTGAAGCGGGGGATGGGACATCGGACAGCTTCTCTTTGGTCGACGTGCTGTATCAGGTCATCCCGCCGGATGTAACCGGGTCGGGTCTTGCGGGCCCGGCATTTCACGCTTTTCGAGCGTCGCCTCCACCCAGCCTGCGAAGTCGTGCATGACGGCGTCGCGATTGACCTCGTTCAGGCTCTCGTGGCGCGTGTCGGCGTAGATCGTCGAGACCACCTGCGAAAAGCCCAGCCGCCCGAGCCGTCCGGCCAGCTGCCCGACGCTCCTGCCGCCGTCCGTCGCGGGGTCGTTCGCGCCGCCCACGAGGTTGATCGGCAGCGCCCGGGGAATGGCTGCGACATTGGCGTCTGCCGCGCCGGCATAGGCGAAGCCGAACACGTCCTGCCACATGGAGACGGAAGGGTCCCATCCGCAAAGCGGGTCGTCGATGTACCGGCGCACCTCGTCTGTGTCGCGCGACAGCCAGTCGAACGGTGTCGCGTGGCCGGGCACCTGCCGGCCCCAGGCCCGGAAGGTGAGGCGGGGCAGCATGCGGGAGACGGCGTCGGAGCCGAGCCGGAACTGCTCCCAGGCGAGGATCGCCTGGGCCGCTCGGCCGGCCAGACCGACCGAAAAATTCGCGTTCCAGATTGCGGCGGCATGCACGCCGCCGGGATGGCGCAGCAGCCGGTTCAGCACGATCATCCCGCCCATCGAATGGCCGAACATCACGACGGGCAGGCCGGGATGCTCGGCATGGATGAGGGCGTGGATCACGCCGACGTCGGCGATGACCTTGTCGGCGCCGGAGGGCGTACCGAAGCGACCCGGCGGCGCGTCCGGCGCGGTCGTTTCGCCATGCCCGCGATGGTCGTGTGCGTAGGCGTGGAAGCCTCGTTCGGCCAGGAAGTCGGCGAAGCGGCCATAGCGCGCCGCGTGCTCGGCCAGCCCGTGGTTGATCTGTACGACGGCGCGCGGTGCGCCCTGCGCGCGCTTGACGTAGAGGTTGAGCGACGCGCCGGTCGGCGAGGCGACGGCGCGCTGCGCGTCGAATGGCATCTGGGCTGCCCGCCAGGCGGCTAGTGCTGGGTGTCGGCAGGCTTCTTCGATCCCTCCCAGGCCCAGCGGATCAGTGCGCGGGCGCTGCCGCCGGTCGCCATGCCCAGCAAGTAGATCACCAGGAACATGAGGGCGAGCGGCAGGGTCATGCTGAAACCGAGGAACGCCACCGTCGCGGTCTGCAGGTTCTGCAGAGCGAAGATCACAAAGGCAATTGCTATGACGGCGATCACCGCCATGTGGAACCAACGCATCGCCGGCCTCCCTGCTGTCGAGACGGATTGGACGGCGCAACGATGCCCCTATCGGGCCGGCCAGACAAGGGGGTGCACGGTTCGGTTCGCGCTGCCCGGCGGATGTCGCCGGATGTCAGGAGGTTTCGGCGTCGCCTTGCGATGCCCGGGGCAAGGCCTATATACCGCCTATTCGTTTGCTGGCGCCGCGTTCCGGGCGCGTTTCCCCCTTTTTCATTTTTCGGCTTGTCGCATGCAGCCCGCCATTTCAGTCGCAAAGCTCAGCAAGACCTATGAGACCGGCTTCGAGGCCTTGAAGGACATCGACCTCGAGATCCGGCATGGCGAGATCTTCGCGCTGCTCGGCCCGAACGGTGCCGGCAAGACGACGCTGATCAACATCATCTGCGGCATCGTGAAACCCGGCGAAGGCAGGGTGCTGGCCGACGGTCACGACATCGTGTCGGACTATCGCGCGGCGCGCTCGCTGATCGGGCTGGTGCCCCAGGAACTGACGACCGACGCCTTCGAGACCGTCTGGGCGACCGTCAGCTTCAGCCGCGGCCTGTTCGGCAAGCCGAAGAACCCTGCCTATATAGAGAAGATCCTGAAGGACCTCTCGCTCTGGGAGAAGAAGGACTCGAAGATCATGACGCTGTCCGGCGGCATGAAGCGGCGCGTGATGATCGCCAAGGCGCTGAGCCACGAGCCCCGCATCCTCTTCCTCGACGAACCGTCGGCCGGCGTGGACGTCGAACTTCGCCGCGACATGTGGGAGGTGGTACGGCGGCTGCGCGATTCAGGCGTCACGATCATCCTCACCACGCACTACATCGAGGAAGCCGAGGAGATGGCCGACCGCGTCGGCGTCATCAACCGGGGACAGCTTGTGCTGGTCGAGGAAAAGTCCGTCCTCATGCGCAAGCTCGGCCGCAAGGAACTGACGCTGCAGCTGCAGCAGCCGGTCGACCGCGTGCCGGAGAGCCTGTCGTCGTTCTCGCTGCAGCTGTCCGAGGACGGCGGCGAGCTCACCTATGTCTACGACACCCAGGGGGAGCGCACCGGCATCACCCGCCTGTTCAAGGCGCTCGAGGAAGAGGGAATCCGCTTCCGCGACCTGGTGACCACGCAGAGCTCGCTCGAGGAAATCTTCGTCAACCTGGTGAGCCGGCGCCAATGAGCATGCTGAACCTCCATGCCGTGAAGGCGATCTACAGGTTCGAGATGGCCCGCACCGGGCGGACGCTGCTGCAGAGCGTGGTCTCGCCCGTCGTGTCGACCTCGCTCTACTTCGTGGTCTTCGGAGCGGCGATCGGCTCGCGCATCAGCGAGGTCGGCGGCGTCACCTACGGCGCCTTCATCGTGCCGGGGCTGATCATGCTGTCGCTCCTGACGCAGAGCATCTCCAACGCGTCGTTCGCCATCTATTTCCCGAAATTCGTCGGCACCATCTACGAGCTGTTGTCGGCGCCGGTCTCGTTCATCGAGATCGTGATGGCGTATGTCGGGGCGGCCGCCACCAAGTCGATCATGATCGGCCTGATCATCCTGGCGACGGCGCACCTGTTCGTGCCGCTGGAGATCCAGCATCCGGTCTTCATGCTGCTGTTCCTCGTCCTGACGGCGGTGACCTTCGCGTTGCTCGGCTTCATCATCGGCATCTGGGCGACCAATTTCGAGAAGCTGCAGCTGGTGCCGCTCCTGGTGGTGACCCCGCTCACCTTCCTCGGCGGCAGCTTCTACTCCATCGACATGCTGCCGCCGGTCTGGCAGACGATCTCGCACTTCAACCCGGTGCTCTACCTGGTCTCGGGCTTCCGCTGGAGCTTCTTCGGACAGGCCGACGTCAGCGTCGCGCTGAGCCTCGGCATGACGCTGGTCTTCCTCGCCGCCTGCCTCGCCGTCGTCTGGTGGATCTTCAAGACAGGCTGGCGGATCCGGAACTGACGCGGCCGCGCGGGTTCAGGCCCGCGCGACCTCCAGGTGCGGGCGCCCGTCGCTGGTCCTCGACGCCGACACGCCGTCCGAACCGATCGTCGCGGTGACGCGGCTGCGGAAGGCGGAGAAGCTGTCGAAGCTGACGACGTCGACCGGCGCGTCGAACTGCAGCGTCAACTCGAACGAGGCGCCGCCATGGACTTCGCGCACGCCGAGCACGCGGCCGGCGAAGGGCTGCTTCAGGTAGGTCCCGGCGACGCGGTCGCCGACCTGCAGCGGCACGTCCGGAAGGTTGGAGAGCCGCGCGGCGGCGGTGTTCCAGTCGCGGTAGCCGAGTTCGGCGGCGACCTTCTCGAGCGCCTCGGCGTGGCTGATCGCGGCGCCGCGACCGGCATGCTCGGCCCTGATCTGGCGGGCGCGCGCCTTGGCCTGGTCCCGCGTGGCGGGCATGGGGGTGGACTGCATGGCAGACTCCGTCATCGATGCGGTCGGTGTCGCAGGCGCTCGCATTGCCGCATGACCGCGATGATCGGGTCGTGGGAGAAACCGGCTCGCGCCGGGAGGCTTCACCGTCGGACAGGTCCGGCGAGCGGCGGGCGCCTCAGGCCCGCGGCTCAGATAGGCCCAAGCCCCGTCCGCGTCAACCATTGCCGTTCGGGCCGCCATCGCATACATAGCGGACCAACTCTCCATCCAGATTGCAGGGATACCGCGCGCGTGGCACGCCAGTTCATCTATCACATGTCCGGGCTGAACAAGGCCTACGGCACCAAGAAGGTGCTCGACAACATCCACCTGTCCTTCTACCCCGACGCCAAGATCGGCATCCTCGGCCCCAACGGCTCGGGCAAGTCGACGATCCTGCGCATCATGGCGGGGCTCGACAAGGATTTCCAGGGCGAGGCGTGGCTGGCCGAGGGCGCTACCGTCGGCTACCTCGCGCAGGAGCCGCAGCTCGACCCGGCGAAGACCGTCTTCGAGAACGTCATGGACGGCGTGGCCAAGAAGACCGCCATTATCGAGCGCTACAACGAGCTGATGATGAACTACTCGGACGAGACCGCCGACGAGGGCGCGCGCCTGCAGGACGAGATGGACCGCCTCAACCTGTGGGACCTCGAGCAGCAGGTCGAGATGGCGATGGACGCGCTGCAGTGCCCGCCCGGCGAATCCGAGGTGACCAACCTGTCGGGCGGCGAGCGCCGCCGCGTCGCGCTCTGCCGGCTGCTGCTGGAACAGCCCGACCTGCTGCTGCTCGACGAGCCGACCAACCATCTCGACGCCGAGACCACGCAGTGGCTGGAAAAGCACCTGCGCGACTACCCGGGCTCGGTGCTGATCATCACCCACGACCGCTACTTCCTCGACAACGTGACGGGCTGGATCCTCGAGCTCGACCGCGGCCGCGGCATTCCCTACGAGGGCAACTACACGAAGTACCTCGACGCCAAGGCCAAGCGCCTCATCCAGGAGGGCCGCGAGGACGACGCCCGCCAGAAGGCGATCTGGCGCGAGCGCGAGTGGATCGCGTCCTCGCCCAAGGCGCGCCAGACCAAGTCGAAGGCGCGCATCAACGCCTATGAGGAACTGCTGGAGCAGGCTCAGAACCGCAAGCCGACCGACACGCAGATCGTCATCCCGCTCAGCGAGCGCCTCGGCAACCGCGTCATCGAGCTCGAAGGCATCAACAAGGGTTTTGGCGACGAGCTCCTGATCGAGGACCTGTCGTTCCGCCTGCCGCCGGGCGGCATCGTCGGCGTCATCGGCCCGAACGGCGCCGGCAAGACCACGCTGTTCAAGATGATCACCGGCCAGGAAAAGCCGGATGCCGGCACCGTCACCGTCGGCGAGACGGTCAAGCTCGGCTATGTCGACCAGAGCCGCGACGCGCTCGACCCCAACAAGACCGTCTGGGAGGAAATCTCGGGCGGCGCCGAGGTCATCAAGCTCGGCAAGCACGAGGTGAACTCCAGAGCCTACTGCTCGTCCTTCAACTTCCGCGGCGGCGACCAGCAGCAGAAGGTCGGCAACCTGTCGGGCGGCCAGCGCAACCGCGTGCACCTGGCGAAGATGCTGAAGAACGGCGGCAACGTGCTGCTGCTCGACGAGCCGACCAACGACCTCGACACCGAGACGCTGGGCGCGCTCGAGGACGCGCTGGAGGCCTATGCCGGCTGCGCCGTGATCATCAGCCACGACCGCATGTTCCTCGACCGCATGGCCACCCACATGCTGGCCTTCGAGGGCGACGCGCATGTCGAGTGGTTCGAGGGCAACTTCGAGGACTACGAAAAGGACAAGGCGCGCCGGCTGGGGCCGGAAGCGCTGGTGCCCCACCGCATGACGCACAAGCGCCTGACGCGCTGATCCGGAAGCCGGGCACTGCCCGGCTTCTCCTTTTTTGACGCAATCGATGGCGGCAGGGATCGCCACCGGGGCAGCGGAAAGCCGCGCCGGCGGTTCGGTTCGCGTCGCCTCCCGCGGGGGCGGGGACGTCACGAGGTGTCGGGCGTTTCCAGCGCCCAGAAGGCAAGCCCGTGCAGCACGCTCAACACCTCGTGGACCGCATGGGCGGGACGCCGGCGGCCGCCGGGCGGCCGGCCGGGGCGCAGCGGCCACTGGCGGCGAAGCCGGCCGGGGGCGGGGTTTTTGGCCCGCGTGGCTGCGGCGGGTTTTCCAGCTTGCACGCCTGCGGCGTCGCGGTTCTTGGTTTGCGCGCCTGCGGCGTCGCGGTTTTTGTCTGGCGCGCCGGACCCGCCGGCCCGTCGCATCCGCAGGCGGGCGAAGCGTCGGGCATGGCCCGGCAGGTCGTCGAGCGCGGCAGCCAGCGCCCGCAGGCGCTCGGCGAGGCGCGCCGCGTCTAGCGGATCGTCGGGCGAGGGCGGCGGCGGGGCTGAAAACGGCTGGCCGAAGCCGGGAACCGAAATGCGGGGCAGGCCGGGCGCGGCAGGCCGGGCGCGCCGCCGCCAGCGCGGCAGCGGATCGAAGAGCGGCAGCGCCGGCGCGCGCCGGCCGGGGTCTTCTGCGCGTGACGGCAGTTGGAGGCCGGGGTTGCGCGCGAAGATGAGGCCCGGTTTGCGCGGGCGCAGCGGCGGCAGGGCCACGACGAGGCCGCGCGCCGCGACGATGATCAGCCGCCGCGCCGCCGCCTCGGCCGGGCGCAGCAGGGCGAGCACGGCGCGGTGCAGATGTCGCGGCAGGGTTGGAGACGAAGACCCCTCACCAGGTTCGGCTGACGGCTCGGCCTTGCCTCGCCGGGCCGAACCATCCTCTCCCGCAAGGGGAGAGGTAAGGCTGGCGAGCCCGGCCATGGCGACGAGCATGGCGAGCACGCCCGTCAGCGCCGCATGGTTTTTCTCGATTGCCGCATTCCAGTCCATCGCCGCTTCCTCGACACAAGGTCGGCGGGAGTATCGCTCGGGTCGGGAAGGTGTGAATGAATTGGGAAATATTTCTTAGTTATATATGTGGCGAAAGCGACCGTTTCGGAGAGACCCCACGGCGACAGGCCGGCACTAGAGACTGAGATTACTCCTGCGATGATTGACGCGGGCGTGTGGGCGTTGGCCGGTTTTGATCTGAGTACAGAGAAGGCCGACGCGTTGGCTGCCGTGTTCAGGGCGATGGTTTCGGCCAATCCAGATTTGGCAGATGCTTTTCTACGAGCATCATCTCGTATGTGAGAGTGGCGATGGCTTCTGAGAAGGCGAGCATTTCGGCATTTGAAGCCAGCATGCAGTCGCCACCCTTCGGGTCGGCTGGTAGGCTCTTCAGAGGAGAAAAGAACAAATTGTCGTCATCTTTGCGTATTGCCGACCAGTGAATGAATTTGTTCCGCTCGCCCTTCAGGGCGTCAAATCGAACGGCGATCTGGCGAATTTTCGTGATCTGCTCAAGTGAAACCACTTGGCAGAGCATCTGCTTTTCATGAATCATGCAAAGGCTTTTGATCGCCCCAATCCGGTTGTCCGGACCAAGTGAATTGGTAAGGGCTCTACCGAAGTAGCGCGGTGCCCATGCGAGCGATGCGAGTATCTCTTGGAGGACATTTTCGCATCTGGTCCACTGAACTGCTATCCTGCCGATTAGCGCAAACTGCACATCCGTGAGTTCAGGACCAAACGGATTTTTGCTCATGTCAAAAGCCCCCAAGGACAAAGAGCAGGAGAAGGGCGACGAGGTGCTTCGCCGCCTGTTGAAACCCTGCCCAATTACAAGACCGGTAATCAGAAAGAGGAAGGCAGTGGCCGAAGCCACCGCCCCCCTGCTTCAGATGAGGATGACAAAGAGGATTAGAGCGATAGCCCTGAGGCATTTCGCAACATCCACTGTCACCTCCACAGTGGTAGTAACCTTGGGTTTCATGGAGATGAAATCCTAAGGCCCGTGGCCACGAAGCCTTTCGGTTTCGTGAGTCATGCCAGCGTTACGGATTAGCCGCCGTTCGCTGGTTTATCGGCCCACTCTTGGCGTTGTACTTCCGCCGCCAGTGGCCCCATGTGCCTCCAAGATGTTGGTCCGATTGGCGTGGTTTGAGCACGCTTCTTTCCAGTCTCGGCATGGGCCGTAGGGTGCCCGACTCCGTTTGGCCGAACAGGCGTGTTCGGGGCTTCGTCGGACCTACGGTTAACCAAAGAGTGGGCCGAAAACTATTTGGAGTCGAGTCCGCGTTTCTTTCGCCAACGAAGGAACGCAGCCGCCTTCTGCTTAGGCCTGGTCGGCTTCACCAATCCGCCGATAGGTCAAACGCTTGTCGCGGGCATTGCGGAGAAGGTCATCGGCGCGCTCGGCGTCGGAAACCTTGAGCGCGGCGCGGCGATTGTAGCGGAAATCGAACTCGGCGAGGTAGCGATGCAGGTGGGCCTCGCCGCAATGCTGGTAGACGCCAACCATGCCGCGCTTGAACGCCGAGAACACGCCTTCGATGGTGTAGTGCACAACCACATCGCCCTCGCGGTGGGCGTATTCGCCAGCGGCATGATTGGTGGTCTTATGGGTGGCGGTTGTCGCCGAAACAGCCCTTCACGGCACCCGGCAACAGAACGGGAAGAACGGGCCTGACAAGCCCGGCGCTGATGTCGGGGTGAAGGTGAAGTCGCGCACGGCGTCGCTTTCGTCGGTGCAGCCGCCGGGGGTGGCGGCGATCGAGCCCTTGACCGGGTGGCTGGTCTCGAAGGTCCAGGGGTCGTGCGACGAGAAGGCGACCGTGCCCGGCGTCGTCTGGATGTCGGCGCCGGAGAAGGCGTCGATGAAGCTGGCGCTCATGCTTGCCCCGTCGCAGGTGAACTCGATCGCCCAGTTGGGCTCGAAGCCCGAGCAGATCAGCCGCTGGCCGGCCGGCACGAGGCCCTCGCAGGAATAGTCGGCGCCGAAGGCGGCCGGCGCGGCGGCGACCGTGGCGGCAAGCACTGTCAGTCTGAGGATGGCAGGCATGGCGATGCTCCTTCTCGCGACGCTCCCAGCCGCCGCCAGCCTACGCGCCCTGGCCTTTGGGGTAAAGCGGGGGCGGGCCGCGTGGACCCTACAATCCGATGTAGAAGGTGCGGCGCGGATCGAGCTTCGAACGCTTCGTGAGCGACCGCCTCAAGACCGCCGGATCGGGCTTGCGGCGCAGGTCGAAAATCTCGCGGTGATACTCGTCCAGCCGCCGCGCCTTCTGAATCTCGTAGACGAAGTTGTGGTCGAGGCAGGGCAGCGGAAGCAGTCGGCTGTCCGGTCGGATCGCTGCAAGCCGTTCCGCGCTCTCGACGTCGCCGTCGTGACCTTCGCTGAAGATTGCGTAGATCTCCGTCTTGCCGGGCTTGCGGCATCGGCAAAGGAGGTCAAAGGCGCCGACATGCTTTTCCCCGCGCAGCAACCTGCCGATGTTCCACGCAAAACGGCCACCGGCGGCGACCGCGCGGTCGGCTCCCATCAGCAGGCCGACCCGAAGGGCCGGCAGGCCGCCCATGCTGGTCCCATAGGTGACCACGCCGCTGTAGCCGCGTGCCGCAACGACATCGGAAAGCCGGCCGGCGAGTTCCACGAGGGAATTCGCGTAACCCTCGACGCCGCTGTCGAAATGAAGTTCCGCCGGATCGACGACGGTCATCAGGTCGAAGCGCGTGTGGTCCAGCGTCTGCAGGATCATTCCGACAGAAAGAAACAGGCGGTGGTCGCGGCCGCAGAAACCGACGACGAGCGACTTCGGGGAGCGGTCCGCCGAGTAGAGGGCGATGCCGTCAGCCAGGATCTCGCGCCGATACGGCCGCACCTGCCATGGCAGCACCAGCGGCCGGTGCCCGATAACACTGCGCCACAGGCCAGCGTCCCGGTACAATTCTACCGGGGTGAGGTGCCCGACCTCGACGGCCCGCGGCCCGCGGCGGAATTCAAACGCCACGGACGGCAGCAACCAGCGCCGCGAGTTCACCCAGGGTGCGGCAGCGGTTCACGGCTTCCTCGTTCAACTCGATGCTGAAACGGTCCTCGACGGCCATGATGAACTCCATCGTATCGAGACTGTCGATCTCGAAGGTATCGATCGGCGCCGCGAGCATGTCCTCGGCGGTCATCGACACGCGCGGAGTGTTGTCCAGGCCGGTCGTCCGGCGGAACAAGCGGACGCACTCCAGCGTCGTCTCGTCAGTCATGCAGGGTGATCCTGGCCGTTTCGGGATAGGTGAAGGCGTAGTCGCCGGTTCTCAGATGCAGTTCGCCCGGCATGAAGCGCAGGGGGAGCGCTGTGACCGCCTTGCCGAGGGCGCGCCAGATCGCCAGCGTCATCGGCTTGCCGATGCAGACGTGGCGGCCCTTGCCGAAGAACAGGTCGGCCTCCTCGCCGGTGACCTCGAAGGCGGTGGCGTCGATCATCAGGCGGACCTTCTGGTCCCTGGCGACCTTCATGCCCCTTATCTCCACGTCGCGGCTGGCGATGCGCTCGATGAAGGGAACGCCGGTCGCCGGCAGGTGCTGCGGAAACGCGATGTCGCAGAGCCGGGCGCCGGGATGAAGCTGCAGGACGTGCCAGAGCGACAGGACCAGCGAACCGGTCAGCGCGTCGTTGCCGAGAACGTTCATGGCGACCGCGACTTCCGGCGTCGTGGCGATGGCGTCGCGCCGTTCGGCAAGGGCGTCGGCGAGCTCCTGCAGGGCGCGGTTGACCTTCTTGCGGCGATTGAGGCTCATCGCGCCGTCGAAGACCTGAGAGATGTTCGATTCCTTCAGGAACGGCCGTTCGTCGATCTTCAGCCAGCGCGAGAAGAGTTCGAAGAAGATGGGCCGGCCGATGTCGTGCATCAGCTCGACCTCGCGGCCGGCGACGAACAGCGCGCCGACGAGGTCGCCGATGAAGCGCTCCATGCCGGCGGCATGGCCGCGCGCGTCGCCCGACACGACCGCCGACATGGCGGCGCGCAGGCAGCGGTGCTCCTCGCCCTCCTTGGAGAAGGGGACATGATCGAGCGCGTCGATGGAGGCCCGGAAGTCGATGCCGGTGCGCCCGGCGATGGTGCGGTAGTGTTCGGCGAAGGGGTTGGTGCGAAAATCCTCGGACCGGAAGATGGCCGCGATCAGGTCCGCGTCGTAGACGCAGAGCACGTTCAGCGCCTCGTTGAAGGCGAACGGCCGCAGCGCCGCGTAGCGCTCGCGCTTGTCCGGTTGATGATGCGTCTGCATTGCTACCGGACTACCAACATGCATGATTAGCCGCAACAGGTGCTCGGGCGACGCAGGGTCATCACCACGATTGATGAACCGATCGGCCCTTTTGGCTGGACGCGGGGGCGGAGCGCCGCCATTTTCGCGCGACGCGAAGGAGTGCCCATGACCGACACCGAACTGCCGCCCGGCGGCGGCGACATCGTCCCCGCCCGCAAACTCGCCGCCAGGGTGGAGGGCGCCTATGCGGCGCTGCGGGGACGCTTCCAGACCGAGCCGGTGGCCGGGCTGACGCTGGGCTTCGACGGCGTCGCGGGCGATTTCCATGCCGGCCCCACGCGCCGCTCGGGCGGGCGCGAGCCGTGGTATGCGCGCGGCACCGAAATGCGCAACGAGCGGCAGCTTTCGCTGGTCGCAGCCGACGAACTGGCCGCGGTCGCCAGCAGCATGGGCATCGCCGAACTCCGGCCGGAATGGATCGGCGCGAACCTGGTGATCGCGGGCCTGCCGGCCTTCTCGATGCTTCCGGCCGGCACGATGCTGTTTTTCGAGGGCGGCGCGACCGTCAAGATCGACGGCCAGAACAAGCCATGCCGCCATGCCGGGCGGTCGGTCGCGGAAAATGCCGGCATGGCCGACATCGAGGCCGGCGCGCTGCTGTTCCCGAAATCGGCCAAACGCCTGCGCGGGCTGGTCGGCTGGGTCGAGAAGCCGGGCCGGGTGGCGGTGGGAGAGGGCATTTCGGTGCGCGTTCCCGAGCAGTGGATCTACGCGGCATGAGCCGCGCGGGTCAGGCGTCGCCGTCGTCGGGGTCGAGCAGGCGCGTCGCGCGCCAGGACGTGAGCACCTCGTTGGTCCTGTCGATCACGAAGAAGCGCGCGGCGTCGCGGTCGTAGCCTTCGGCAAGCAGGCCGTCATAGTCGGTGTGGCCGTGGCGCACATGGGCGACGGTGGCCAGCCAGACGGCGATCGACGGCGGCAGGTCGCGCATGTGCCTGGATCCGGCGTCGGCGCGGATCGCCTCGATGTCGGAATAGGGCGCGCCGGGCAGGAGCAGCGTCAGCGCTTCGGCGATGGCCTTGCGGCGCCTTGTCGGCGTGGTCAAGGCGCGTCCCCGTGGCGCGGCGGCTGGGCGTCGGGAAAACTGTCGATCGAGGCGAAATAGGGTTTCAGGTCGATCACCGGCGTTCCGTCGAGCACGTCGATGGCGTCGAGCGTCAGCAGTCCGGCGGCCGCGTCGAGCGCGACCAGGCCGGCCACGTGCAGCCCGACCGGGTTGGGGCGGGCCGGCGACCGCAGGGCGAAGACGCCCTTCGGCTCAGCGGCATGGCGGGGCTTCTGGATGATCAGGTTGCGCGCTGCGCGGCCGAGCCAGGACAGGACGACGACGTGGCTGGTTCCCCCGAGGCCGCCGAGCCCGGCGCGGTAGGGTGGCGCGATCTCGATCGTCGCCTGGCGGCCGGCGGCGCGGGCCGCGGCCATGTTCCTAGGGCAGTCGGCCCGCGTGGTCCATGGCGAGCGGATGCGGCCGATGAACACGACGCCGGCGTCGGGCGCCATCGCGGCCGGGTCCTTGTCGAGGGCGATCTCGCCTTCACGCGCTTCGAACATCAAATCCCCTGGCCTTGGCCGTGCGCGGCATTTTCTTGTCCGCACGCGACATTGGCTGTTGCCATGTTCGCGCGATCGACATAAAGATATGTTTATATCTAGATTGATCGTATCGCAACCTGACGGCAGCGCCATGACGATAACACTCGACGATCTTGTCGACACGCTGAAAGCGTCGGCCGAAACCAGCCGGCTGCGCATCCTTGCGCTGCTGTCGCGCGGCGACCTGACCG
The DNA here is from genome assembly GCF_040813675.1 of Mesorhizobium marinum. Classification (NCBI taxonomy): domain Bacteria; kingdom Pseudomonadati; phylum Pseudomonadota; class Alphaproteobacteria; order Hyphomicrobiales; family Phyllobacteriaceae; genus Mesorhizobium; species Mesorhizobium marinum. The sequence continues at coordinate 573,559 of NZ_JBFOCI010000001.1, forward strand.
TCTCCGACCTCACCGAAATCCTCAACCAGTCGCAGCCGCGCGTTTCGCGCCACCTGAAGCTGCTGCTCGAAGCCGGGCTGATCGATCGCTACCAGGAGGGGTCCTGGGCCTTCTTCCGCATCGCCGACGACGACAGGGCGCGTGACTTCGTGCACGGCATCGTCGGCCGCATCGACGCGGGGGACCCGCAGCTCGAGCGCGACCTGGAGCGCCTCGCGGCGGTCAAGCGTCGGCGGCAGGCGAGGGCGGCCGAGTATTTTTCGGCCAACGCCGCGAGCTGGGACGAAATCCGCTCGCTGCACGCCTCCGACCGCGCCGTCGAGTCGGCGCTGCTCAGGCTGGTCGGCCGGCGGCCGTTCCAGTCGATGCTCGACCTCGGCACCGGCACCGGCCGGCTGCTCGAAATCTTCGCGCCGCTCTACCGCCGCGGCGTCGGCATCGACATGTCGCGCGAGATGCTGGCGGTGGCCCGCGCCAATCTCGACGCGGCCGGGGTGGCGCATGCCCAGGTGCGTCAGGGCGACATCTACGCGCCGCCCTTCGAGCGCGACAGCTTCGACCTCGTGACTATCCACCAGGTGCTGCACTATCTCGACGATCCGGCGCTGGCGATCCGCGAGGCGGCGCGCCTGCTGCGCCCGTCGGGCCGGCTGATCATCGTCGATTTCGCGAGCCACGCGCTGGAGTTCCTGCGCGAGGACCATGCCCATCTCAGGCTCGGCTTCGCCGATCGCCAGATCACCGAATGGCTGGCCGATGCCGGGCTCGACCTCGAAGCCTCGGAAGAATTTCCGCCGCGCGGCAGCGGCGAGGCCCGCCTGACGGTCAAGCTCTGGCTTGCCCGCGACCGCCGCATGCTGATTGCCGATCCGGCCGGAGCCGGTGAAAGGGAGACCGCCTGATGAACAAGCCCCGTTTTTCGCGGCGTTCCGACATCGGCGACAAGGTCCGGGTTTCGTTCGAGTTCTTCCCGCCGAAGACCGACGAGATGGAAGCCCGGCTCTGGGACACGGTCGAGCGGCTGGAGCCGCTGGCGCCCGCCTTCGTGTCGGTCACCTACGGCGCGGGCGGCTCGACGCGCGAGCGCACGGCGCGCACGATCGGACGCATCCTGGCCGATTCGAAGCTGACGGCGGCCGCCCACCTGACCTGCGTCGACGCCACCCGCGACGAGATCGACCGGGTGATCGCCGAGTTCGCCGAAATGGGCGTCACGCGCTTCGTCGCGCTGCGCGGCGATCCGGCGACCGGCGTCGGCGAGCGCTACCACCCGCACCCTGGCGGCTACGCCAACGGTGCGGAACTCGTCGCGGCGCTGAAGAAGCACGGCGACTTCGACATCTCGGTCTCGGCCTATCCGGAAAAGCATCCGGAAAGCCCGGATTTCGCGACCGACATCGACATGCTGAAGCGCAAGGCCGACAACGGCGCCACGCGGGCGATCACCCAGTTCTTCTTCGACAACGATCTCTATGAGCGCTACGTCGAGCGGGTGCGTCGCGCCGGCATCTACATCCCGATCGTGCCGGGCATCCTGCCGATCCACAACTTCACGCAGGTCGCCAACTTTTCCAGCCGCTGCGGCGCGCATGTGCCGGCATGGCTTGCCGAGCGATTCGACGGGCTGCAGTCGGACCCGCAGACCCACGCGCTCGTCGCCGCGGCGGTCGCGGCCGAGCAGGTCATGGACCTCGTCGAACGCGGCGTTTCGGACTTCCATTTCTATACGATGAACCGCGCCGACCTGGTCTTCGCCATATGCCACATGATCGGCATCCGCGCGCCGCATGCCGCCGGATCGTCGGCGGCCGCCTGACAGCATCTCCAAAAGCAGAAAGGCCGGGCTTTCGCCCGGCCTTTCGAAACCATGTTCCCGCCTCTTGCGGCTGGACCCCGTAGCGTCTGCCTACGGGAGAACTCCCATAATGAGGGCGCCTATAAAAGCAAACGCAGCGCAAATCACGAGTGCATTGATCGGCCGTGTCAGTCCCATGCTCTAGCCTCCTCATCGAGAACTATGGCTAGAGTCTAGGGCTCGCGCGCAAACTGGCAAGCGCAAAATTTGCTGCATTGCGGCGGGATCGGGGAATAATTTCGCCAGCCGCTTGCTTAAGTCTACGAAATTTATAGGCAATCGAGCGCCGGCCCGTTGTGGAAAAAATGTGACCCCCGTGTGACGGTCGAAACCCGGCGCGCAAAGCTTCCCTAGCGTCGCCGCAGGATGCGGCCGTCGATGGTCAGGAGGCCGAGGCCGATGAGCAGCATGCCGGCGACCTCGAACGGTTCCAGCCGTTCGGCGAGGAAGACGAATCCCAGAAGGACCGCGCTGACCGGCACCACCAGCGTCACCAGCGATGCGTTGGTGGCGCCGGCCGATCCGATCAGCCCGAAATAGAGGATGTAGGCGAAGGCGGTGGAGATCAGCGCAAGCGCGACGATCGCCGCCCAGACGGGCGCGCTGGCCTCGAACAGGCCTGTGGGTCCGTTCCAGAAGAGCACCAGCGGAATCATGATGACGGTCGCCGCTGTCAGCTGGCCGGTGGCGACGACCGCCGGCGGTATCGCCTTGAAGCGGCGCGCGAAGACCAGCGCGACCGCGTAGGACAGCGACGCGCCGACCATGGCGAACTTCGCCCAGACCGGGCCGCCGAGGCTGGCGACGATGCCCGGCCCGACCATCACGGCTACCCCGGCGATGCCGAGGGCGACGCCGGCCACCTTGTTCCAGGTGACCTTTTCGTCAGCCGTGAAGGCGTTGGCGACGATGATCGTCCAGAACGGCGTCGTCGCGTTGAGGACGGAAGCCAGACCGGCGCCCATCTGCGTCTGGCCGGCGAAGATCAGCGAGAAGGGCAGCACGTTGTTGATGAGGCCGAGCAGGAGCAGGCTGCCGGCGACCGGCAGCGCCAGCCGGAAGGAGGGGCCGCGCACGGCAAGGTAAAGGTGCAGCGCCGCAGCCGCGATCGCCACCCTAAACAGCACCAGCGTCAGCGGGTGGACCTCGAAGACGGCGATCCTGGCGAAGAAGAACGATCCGCCCCAGATCGCGCCGAGCAGCAGCAGGCGCGCCCAGTCGAACGCCGACATCGGCCGTTGGGGGACTGCCTGCGGGGTGGCCTCGCTCACGATCTTCTCCATGGTTGCGTGCCGGACTAGCGACCGGATGAAAGGGCGGCCACCCGATTTCCGCAACGGCCGCTACGGTTTTCCGGCTGGTCCAGCCGGCTTGCGACATCGCCCTGTCATGGAAGGCGATTTCAAAGCACGGCAGCATCGACTAGATTCGAAGCGTCAGTCGAGGAGGCGCCATTGCAGCGATTCGAGAATGCCCGAGAGGCGGCCCGTACGCTTCGTCCCGACGAACCGGTCTATTGCTTCCGCCCCGAGGTGCTGAAGGCCGACGCCCGCCAGTTCATGGAGATGTTTCCGGGCAAGACGGCCTATGCGGTGAAGACCAACGGCGAGCAGATCGTGCTGAAGACCCTGGTCGAGGCCGGCGTTTCCGCCTTCGACGTCGCGTCGCCCGGCGAATTTGCAGCCGTGCGCGCCGTCTCCGAGACCGCCGAGATGCTCTACATGCACCCGGTCAAGGCGCAGTCCGACATCAGGCTCGCCCTGGAAACCTACGGCATCCGCGTCATCGCGATCGACCACGAGGACGAGATCGCCAAGCTGACGCGCGTGGTGCGCGCGCTCGACATCGATCCGGGCTCGCTGACCGTTTTCGTCCGGGTCCAGACGAAGGGCCACGCGGCGTACGAACTGTCGAAGAAGTTCGGGGCGGGACCGGCGAGCGCCGTGGAACTGGCCGAAAGGCTGAACCGCACCGGCTACAAGGTCGGGCTCTGCTTCCATGTCGGCAGCCAGATCGAGGATCCCGACACCTACGAGCGGGCGCTCGCGTCCGCCGACTGGGTGCGCAACCGGCTTTCCTTCGACCTTGCCGGGCTCGACGTCGGCGGCGGCTTTCCGGCCGAGTACGGCAGCGACCCGAACCGCAAGCGCGTCGAGATGCCTTCGCTCGGGCAGATCATGTCGCGCCTGTCGGGCGACATCGTCGAGTACGGCTTCGACCGCATGCCGCTCGTCGCCGAACCCGGCCGCGTCATCGTCGCGCGCTGCCTGTCGCTGATCGTGCGCGTGCTGCTCAGAAAGGGCAGGCGGCTCTACATCAACGACGGCATCTGGGCATCGCTGTCGGACTCATGGACCGGCAAGATCACCCTTCCGGCCCGCTTCATTCCCGATCCGGCGATCCGCTCGCGCAACGGCCAAGAGAAGAACATCGTGCCGTTCAAGGTATGCGGCGCGACATGCGATTCGGTCGACATCCTGTCGCGGCCCTTCTGGCTGCCGGAAACGGTCGATACCGGCGACTGGATCGAGATCGGCCATATCGGCGCCTACTCGCTGTCGCTCAGGACCCGATTTAACGGCTTCTATCCCGACACCTTCGTCGAGATCACCACGCCGTTCGACGAGGGCGACGCGCCGCAGGGGTTTGCGAGCCTGGAGACGATGGCGGATTAGGGGAATAGGGGAATAGGGGAATAGGGGAATAGGGGAATAGGGGAATAGGGGAATAGGGGAATAGGGGAATAGGGGAATAGGGGAATAGGGGAATAGGGGAATAGGGGAATAGGGGAATAGGGGAATAGGGGAATAGGGGAATAGGGGAATAGGGGAATAGGGGAATAGGGGAATAGGGGAATAGGGGAATAGGGGAATAGGGGAATAGGGGAATAGGGGAATAGGGGAATAGGGGAATAGGGGAATAGGGGAATAGGGGAATAGGGGAATAGGGGAATAGGGGAATAGGGGAATAGGGGAATAGGGGAATAGGGGAATAGGGGAATAGGGGAATAGGGGAATAGGGGAATAGGGGAATAGGGGAATAGGGGAATAGGGGAATAGGGGAATAGGGGAATAGGGGAATAGGGGAATAGGGGAATAGGGGAATAGGGGAATAGGGGAATAGGGGAATAGGGGAATAGGGGAATAGGGGAATAGGGGAATAGGGGAATAGGGGAATAGGGGAATAGGGGAATAGGGGAATAGGGGAATAGGGGAATAGGGGAATAGGGGAATAGGGGAATAGGGGAATAGGGGAATAGGGGAATAGGGGAATAGGGGAATAGGGGAATAGGGGAATAGGGGAATAGGGGAATAGGGGAATAGGGGAATAGGGGAATAGGGGAATAGGGGAATAGGGGAATAGGGGAATAGGGGAATAGGGGAATAGGGGAATAGGGGAATAGGGGAATAGGGGAATAGGGGAATAGGGGAATAGGGGAATAGGGGAATAGGGGAATAGGGGAATAGGGGAATAGGGGAATAGGGGAATAGGGGAATAGGGGAATAGGGGAATAGGGGAATAGGGGAATAGGGGAATAGGGGAATAGGGGAATAGGGGAATAGGATGGAGTTCCCTTACTCCCCTATCTCCCTTACTCCCCTACGATCACGTCGTGTTCTGCTTCAGCCACTTGCGCCACTTGGCCATATCGCCGTTGAAGACGTTGATGTCGGCGTTGCCCGTGATGCCGGGGACGACGCCGGTGCCGGTGTACTGCCAGAAGGTGAACGGGTGGTCGCCGTACTTGTCGGTCGGGTGCCCGGCGACGGAGCGCAGCCAGTAGGGATAGCCGCGGAAGGTCGAAAGGCCGTTGTCGTCGAAGAAGTCGATCGAGGTGTAGATGATCGGTTTCTTGCCGTAGTGCCTCTCGACGATCGACAGGAAGGTCTTCATCTCGCTGCGCACGGTCGCCGCGTCTGGACGCGTCTTGCAGGTCGGCGAATCCGGGTTCCACTCCATGTCGAGGACGGGCGGCAGCGACGCGCGCTCCTTCGGCACGTTCTCGATGAACCAGCGCGCCTGCTCGGAAGCCGGGCGGCAGAAATAGAAGAAGTGATAGGCGGCGCGCGGCACGCCGGCGGCCTTGGTGTTGCGCCAGTGCTCGTCGAAATAGTCGTCGATGCGGTCGCCGCCCTCGGTCGCCTTGATGAAGGCGAAGGAAACGCCGCTTGCCTTGGCCTTGTTCCAGTCGACCGAGCGCTGGTATTTCGAGACGTCGGTGCCGTGCACGGCATAGTGCCACGGCGCGCCGCCCTCCCACTCATGCGGGTCGGTGTCGGAGAAGCGCGGATGGCTGACCGAGACCTTGGTCGATGTCGTCGCCGGGGTGGTCGACGGCATGATGTCGTCCATCGACGAACAGCCGGCGACCGCAAGCACGAGGCCCGAGGCGAGGCAGCGCGGGCCGAGCAGCCGGATCGCCCGACTGCCTGCCGAAAGCAATGCGCCCCAGTGCGACCTCTCCAGCATTCGTCCCCGACCCCCGGCGGTGCGTCCTGCCCGCGCTCGACCGGCGAAGTCCTGAACCGTCATGGTTGATTTTCGGTTGACGGGACGACGACCGGTTGGGCGAATCCTGCCTGTTCAAACACGGCAAATCAATGGCGAGACGGTGTCGGGGAGGCTCGACCGCTAGCGTTTCGTCGCCACGGCATGCACGGCATAGCCGCGGAAAAGGGAATCGAAACAAAGCGTTGCATCGACGCGCCGGCATTCCGATTCAAGCACTTCACGCAGGGAATCACGCGGCGTGACGTGGAATTTCGCCAGCCATGCACGCAGCGCCGTCCTGAACCAGGCCGGCAGGCCTTCCTGCCGGCCGAAGTCGACGATATGCAGCGAGCCGCCCTCGTCGAGGGCAGCCAGCGCCGCGCGGATCGTCCGCTGCCAGTCGGGAATCATCGACAGGGAGTAGGAGACGAACACGCGGTCGAAGCCGGCGCGACCGAACAACGCCGCCGGGTCGAAGGCGGTGGCGTCGCCGCGCGCCAGGGCGACGCGCCCGGAAAGGCCGCGCCGGCCGACGGTCGCGGACGCCGTCGCCAGCATCTCGGCGGAAATATCGAGCCCGTGGAAGCCGGCCTGCGGGAAGGCGGCCGCCGCCTGCACGAGATTGCGGCCGGTGCCGCATCCGAGCTCGAGCGCCGCGCCGCCGTGCTGCAGGTCGAGGCCGGCGATGAGCCGGTCGCGGCCGAGCAGGTAGTATTTCCGGGTCAGGTCGTAGACATGGCGCTGGTGGCGGTAGACGCCGTCCATCAGGTCGGCATGCGGCAGCGCGCTCATCAGGCCGCGCGCCTGTAGAGGTGGAAGCCGCCGTAGATCGCCGAGCGGTCTCGCGACAGGTATTCCAGCGATTCCTTCTCGGCGTATTGCCACTGCGACAGAAGGGCGTCGGAGACGCGGCCGGGCAGGACGCTTTCGGCGGCGGCGGTGCGGAAGATCACGCGGGCGCCCGGCGCGGCGGTGCGGGTGATCTCGGCCCACAGCGCGTTGAGCTGCGCATCGCTCATCCAGTCCTGCGCGTCGAGCAGCACGAAGCGGTCGACCGACGCCGCCGGCTTCTTCGCCAGCAGTTCGGTGAAGTTGACGTGGTGCACGGCCACGCGGCCGGCGTTCTGCCTGACCGTGGCGTAGTTCGCCCGGTCGAGATAGGCGGGCAGCGCGCCCTCGCCGGGCGAGGGATAGCGCCGCGCGAACGCCTGCCACGCGAAGTAGTTGTCCCTGAGCGGGAAGTCGCAGGCGAGCTTTTCCAGCCGGGCCTTCAGCACGCCGGCCATCGAGCCGTCGCCGGTGCCGATCAGCGCGTCGTATTGCGCCGGCGGGATGCCGAGGCCGAACAGCGAGGACTTGCGGGAGAGCACGAGCCGCAGCAGCTTCTTGTCGAAGATCGGGGCGAGGCGCTCCTCGAAGAAGCGGCGCTGGCTGTCGATGTCCCCGGCGTCGAGCATGTCGCGCGGGTCGATGCCGAACATCCTCGCCGTGCGGTGGCCGGCGGCGATGAACAGGCCGAGCAGCCCGGTCGCGTAGAAATTGGCGTCGAAGGTGGCGATGCGGCGGCGACCGCGCCAGCTGCGCTTCTCCCAGTAGCGGCGTGTCGCGGCGTCGAGATGCGGCGCCAGGAAACGATCGTAGGCGGCCGAGTTCGTCGCGTTTCCGGCTTCGCCGAAGAAGCGGAAGAGGTCGGCCTGCGCCGGAAGGTGCATGACGGCCGCGAGCTTCAGGCGGTTCAGCGCGATGTGCGCGGTGTTCAGGTCCACAGCGTCGATGTGGGCGGGCGAACGCGTGAGGTAGGCGAGCACGTTGCAGCCGCCCGACGCGATGGTGACGATGCGATGGCCCTCGAGCAGGTCCATGGCCTGCATGTCGACCTCGGGATCCTCCCAGATCTGCGGGTAGACGAGGCCGCTGAAGAGCAGCGCGAACAGGCGCTCCGAAAAGCCTGCCCGCGATAGCGCCCGGTTCTGGTAGACGGCCTTGCCGAGCTGGCGGTTCCGGCGAAAGCCAAGCTCGCTGGAAAGGTCGGTCATGACGGGCGAATCTCCCATTTGCCTATCCGCAAGCGGGTATCGTGACGCCGTGACAGCTGCGTGACGGTCCGGAAATCGCGTACAGCCTTGGATTGTTGCTTTCGTTCTTTACAATCTATAGATGTATATCTACGTAAGGTTGCAGGGACTTGCAACCTGCGCCGTTCACGGTCGGAGGGTGTCGTGGCTACTTCCAAACATGGTTCCGCCGTGCGCGGAATGGACAACGTCCCGCATTCGAGCATCCGGGACCAGCGCTTCGGGCGCATGTTTCGCTATCTGCCGGCCGCCGACTATCCCGAGTCGGCGCTTGTGGAACTCGGCGAGACGGTTGCCCATGGCGAGTTCGCCGAGCGGATCGCGGCCGGCGTCGAAGTGGACACTGCGCTGAATGAAACGGACGAGAACGAGAACACGGCGATCCCCTCGGGCTACACCTATCTCGGCCAGTTCATCGACCACGACATCACCTTCGATCCGATGTCGTCGCTGGACCGCTTCAACGACCCCGACGCGCTCCAGGACTTCCGCACACCGCGCCTCGACCTCGATTCCGTCTACGGGTCCGGCCCAGACGACCAGCCGTTCCTCTACGACAGCGACGGCAAGCACCTGCTGCTCGGCGATGACAAGGATTTCGACAAGAGCAGGAACAGCGGTCCCGACCTGCCGCGCAACACGGCGAACCCGCGCCGCGCGCTGATCGGTGACAAGCGCAACGACGAGAACCTGATCGTCTCGCAACTGCACGCCACGTTCCTGCGCTTTCACAACAAGGTTTTCGGGACCGAGGCCGGCGGCGACTTCGACCTCGCCCAGCAGATCGTGCGCTGGCACTACCAGTGGATCGTGCTGCACGACTTCATTCCGCGCATCGTCGGCCCGCAGACCTATCAGGAGGTGATCGGCGGTCCCGGTGGCATGCCGGTGCACCGGTTCTATGACGCCAAGGGGCGCTACGCGTTCATCCCGGTCGAATTTTCCGTCGCCGCCTATCGCTTCGGTCATTCGCAGGTCCGGCCGAGCTACGCGCTGAACCGCATCGTCAGGGGCCCCAACCCGACCGAGCAGCCGTTCGGCGGCGCCAAGGCCAGGTTCCACCGGATTCCCATATTCTCGCTGATGGACGTCGCCAAGAACCCGCTCGCCAACCTGAACGGGTTCAGGGAACTGCCCGACTTCTGGGCGATGGACTGGGCCTTCTTCTTCGATGGCGTGGCGCCGCATGGCGGAGCGCCGGACGGCGCGATATTGCCCCAGCCGTCCTACCGGATCGACACCACGCTCGTTGACCCGCTGACCAGCCTACCCGACAGACAGAACGAGATGAACCGGGCGCGCCGCTCGCTGGCGACGCTGAACCTGCTGCGGGGCTGGCGCATGGGCCTGCCTTCCGGCCAGTCGGTGGCTCGCAAGATGGGGCTCGATCCGCTCGGCGACGACGTCCTGTTCGACCATCCCGATCCCGCTCGCGCCGCGGCGCGCAAGGCACTGCTCGACCATTCGAAGAACCGCATGGCGGGCAGTTGCCCGCTCTGGTTCTATCTCCTGCGGGAAGCGGAGGTGCTGGCGGGCGGGGCACATCTCGGGCCGGTGGGCGGCGTCATCGTGGCGGAAGTCCTTTCAGGCCTGATCCTCGAGGATCGCTTCTCCTTCCTCGCGCAATGGCCCAACTGGCGACCGACGCTACCCGGCGCCACGCCCGGCCAATTCACCATGGCAGACCTCATCAACTTCACCAACGCCTGAGGCCCGTTGACTGGCATGGCGGCAATCGTCGGCATGTCAGTTGGCATGCACGGTCGCCGCGCCTATCTTCCGCCCTCCGCATGGGCGAGGGCGCCCGCGCTTCCACCCCAGGATCGCGCCGCGCCTCCCTTGCCTGCCTCTTTGTCTGGCCCGGAGGTCAAAATTGTCCCGAAAAGACTTCGATCCCACGACGGTCGCTCCCGACGGTCGGGAGCCGTCAAAGGCGCGGCTCTTCGACGGCACGGCCGATGGTCCGCATCGCGGCTCCGTCGACGGCGAGGTCCTGGGCACGCGTGTCACGGTGCTGACCTACGGCAACGACGAGCCGGGAGTCGGCCCGCCGCTGCATGTGCATCCCTATGACGAGGTGTTCGTGGTTCAGCAGGGCCGCGCCCGCTTCTTCGTCGGCGACAAGGTGATCGACGCCGAGGCCGGCGACACCGTGCTGGGTCCCGCCGGGCTGCCGCACCGCTTCGTCAACCTCGGTCCGGGGCGCCTGCAGACCCTCGACATCCATCTGTCGCCACGCTGGATCCAGACCAATCTGGAGTAGCGGGCCGCGCCTCAGGAGGCTCCGAAACCGCCCGCCGTCGGCGTGGTGACGATGACAGCCTCGCCCGGGTGCAGCACGGTCTGGTCGCAGGCCTTCAGCGTCTCGACGCGGCCATCGAGGCGGCGCACCTCCGTCCGGCCGACCTCGCCGCTGCCGCCGCCTTCCAGCCCTTCCGGCGGCCGGCTGCGATGCGAGGACAGGATCGCGCACTCCATCTTCTCGAGGAAGCGGACGGTGCGCCTGGTTCCGTCGCCCGCATGCCATCTGCCCTTGCCGCCAGATCCTTCGCGGATGCGGAAGTCCTCGAGCAGGACCGGGAAGCGCAACTCCAGCACCTCCGGATCGGTCAGCCGCGAGTTGGTCATGTGGGTATGGACGCCGGAGGTGCCGTCGAAGCCGCGCCCGTCGTTCATGCGTCCGGCCGGCGACCCCGAGCATATCGTCTCGTAGTACTGGTATTGCGCGTTGCCGTAGGTGAGGTTGTTCATCGTGCCCTGCGCGTTCGCGAGCGCGCCCATCGCGCCGAAGATCGCATTGGTGACGTGCTGCGAGGTCTCGACGTTGCCGGCGACCACGGCTGCCGGGTAGGCGGGCCTGAGCATGCAGCCCTCGGGGATGACGATGTTGATCGGCCTGAGGCAGCCGGCGTTCATCGGGATGTTGTCCTCGACCATCACGCGGAATGCGTAGAGGACGGCCGCGCGCGCCACCGGCTCCGGCGCGTTGAAGTTGTTCTTCATCACCGGCGACGTGCCGGTGAAGTCGACGGTGGCCCCCCGGCTTTCGCGGTCGACGGTGATCCTCACCCTGATCGTCTGGCCGGTGTCGGTCGCGTATTCGTAGGCCGAGGCATCGGGCAGCCGCTCGATGACGCGCCGCACGCTCTCGGCGGCGTTGTCCTGCACATGGCCCATATAGGCCTCGACCACGTCGAGCCCGAAATGCCGGGTCATCTTGCGGAGTTCGGCGACGCCCTTCTCGTTGGCGGCGATCTGCGCCTTGAGGTCGGCGATGTTCTGCGCGGGGTTGCGGGCCGGGTAGGGATGTTCGGTCAGCAGGGCGTGCAGTTCCTTCTCCAGGAAGACGCCGCGATCGACGATGCGGAAATTGTCGATCAGCACGCCTTCTTCGTCGACCGTCGTCGCAAGCGGCGTCATCGATCCCGGCGCGGTGCCGCCGACATCGGCGTGATGACCGCGCGAGGCGGTGTAGAACAGGATCTCTGCGCCGGTCCCGTCGAAGACCGGCGTCACCACGGTGATGTCGGGCAGGTGGGTGCCGCCGTTGTAGGGCGCGTTGAGCGCGAAGACGTCGCCTGGACGGATGTCTCCCTGGTTCAGCCGGATGACCGTCTCGACCGAACGGTCCATCGAGCCGAGATGGACGGGCATGTGCGGGGCATTGGCGACCAGCGCGCCGTTGCGGTCGAACACCGCGCATGAGAAGTCGAGCCGCTCCTTGATGTTCACCGAGGACGCCGTGTTCTGCAGCGTCACGCCCATCTGCTCGGCGATCGACATGAACAGGTTGTTGAAGACTTCCAGCATCACCGGGTCGGCTTCCGTGCCGAGCGCTGCGCTGCGCACCTTCTTGGTCGTGCGCGTCAGGAGCACGTGGTCCTTGGCGGTGATCGCGGCGCTCCAGCCGGGTTCGACGACGATCGTCTGATGGCTCTCGATGATGAGGGCAGGCCCGCCGATGACATTGCCCGGCCGCAGCGCCTCGCGCCGAAACACCGGCGCATCGCGCCATTCGCCGCCGCAGAAGAGCTTTCGTGTCTCCCGGGCCTTCGCTTCCGTTTCGACAAGCGCCCGGTCGGTTTCGTCGCGGCCGGACCTGCGGCCGTCCTCGCCCTGCATCTCCACGGTTTCGACGACCAGCCCGCGGTCGGGGTAGGTGAAGCCGAACTGCGCCTTGTGTGCCGCCTCGAATGCGGCTCGCGCCGCTGCGATCGAGCCGTTTTCGTGGCTGACGGGCAGGGCTGTGTCGGTGCCGTCGTAGCGGACATGCAGGATGGGCCGCAGGGATATCGCGGCTTCCGGGACGCCCTGGGCGACGAGTTCGTCGAGGACGGGTCCGCGCAGGGCCGCGAGCGCCGCCAGAATGTCGGCGGCGTCTTCCTCGGCGAGCGGCCGCACCAGCCCCTGCTGGCGCGAGGCGAAGACGCTGGACATGCCGATGCCGTAGGCCGACAGCAGGCCGGAGAAGGGGTGGATCAGCACCGACTGCATGCCGAGCGCATCGGCGACCAGGCAGGCGTGCTGGCCGCCAGCGCCGCCGAAGCAGTTGAGCAGGTAGCCGGTAACGTCGTGGCCGCGCTGCACCGAGATTTTCTTGATGGCGTTGGCCATGTTCTCGACGGCGATGGTGACGAAGCCTTCGGCGACCGCCTCCGGCGTGCGGCCGTCGCCGATCTCCGCCGCGAGCGCCGCGAATTTTTCGCGGACCATATCGGTGTCCAGCGGCTGGTCCTGGCCGGGGCCGAAGATCGCCGGGAAGAAGTCGGGCTGCAGCTTGCCGAGCATGACGTTGGCGTCGGTGACGGCGAGCGGGCCGCCGCGCCGGTAGCAGGCGGGGCCGGGACTGGCGCCTGCGGAATCCGGGCCGACGCGAAAGCGCCCGGCCTCGAAATGCAGGATCGAACCGCCGCCGGCGGCAACGGTGTGGATGCGCATCATCGGCGCACGCACGCGCACGCCGGCGACCTCGGTGTCGAAGGCGCGCTCATACTCGCCGTCATAGTGCGCGACGTCGGTCGAGGTGCCGCCCATGTCGAAGCCGATGACCTTGTCGAAGCCGGCGAGCCGCGCCGTCTCCACCATGCCGACGACGCCACCCGCCGGCCCCGACAGCAGCGCGTCCTTGCCCTGGAACATGCTGGCTGCGGTGAGCCCGCCGGAGGACATCATGAACATCAGTCTTGGTGAGGTTGTGGATACACCCCCCTCTGGCCTGCCGGCCATCTCCCCCTCAAGGGGGGAGACTACGCCTTCATTTCCGTCGTCGCTCGATACCGCAGGATTGTCGCCGCCATCCGAGATCCCGATCTCCCCCGCAAGGGGGCCGGCGCCCAATTCCTGGCTTACCCGACTGACATACCGCCGCAGGATCGGCGACAGGTAGGCGTCGACGACGGTCGTGTCGCCGCGGCCGACGAGCTTCACCAGCGGCGAGACCTCGTGGCTGACGGAAACCTGCGAGAAGCCGGCCTTGCGGCAGACCTGCGCGACCGCCTGCTCGTGCTCAGGGAATTTCCAGGCGTGCATGAAGACGATGGCGACGGCATCGATGCCGTCCTTCCTCGCCTGCTCGATCGCCGGCTTCACCGCCTCGATGTCGAGCAGCCGCTCGACCGTTCCATCAGCGCGCACGCGCTCGTCGACCTCGACCACGCGCTCGTAGAGCTGTTCGGGAAGAACGATCTCCTTGGCGAAGATGTCGGGCCTCGCCTGGTAGGCAATGCGCAGGGCGTCGCGAAAACCCCGGGTGACGAGCAGGAGGACGCGGTCGCCCTTGCGCTCCAGAAGCGCGTTGGTGGCGACCGTCGTGCCCATCTTGATCTCGCCGATCCGACCGGGATCGATGGCTTCGCCCGTTGCGATGCCGAGCAGGTCGCGGATGCCCTGGATCGCGGCGTCGCGATAGGCCTCGGGGTTTTCCGAAAGCAGTTTCGCCGCATGCAGCCCGCCATCCGAGTCGCGGCCGATGATGTCGGTGAAGGTGCCGCCGCGGTCGATCCAGAAGTCCCAGCCGTCCGACGCCATCAGAGTCTCCGAGATTCGCGTTGCCCGGCCGCCGCCGGATCGGGCGGGCAGCGGCCGCCTGACGAATTGTTAAAGCCGGTCAGGTGATGTGACGCAACCACCGACCGCGACGCGCATTTTCCCAGCGACCGCCTGACCTGGTGCGGCGGAGTTTGAGGAGATATGCCATGAAGAAACTCGTTCTCGCTTCCGTTTCGGCCATTGCCCTCCTGGGCGCTGCGGCCTGCAGCGACCAGACCGATACGACGACCACGCAGGGCGTGCCGGAAACCACCACGACCGAGCCCGCGGCCCCGATGCCGGCCGACCCGGCCGCGCCTCCGGCCACCGACAACACGACGACGCAGGGCATCGCGCCGTCTCCCGACGCCGGCGGCGACATGCAGGACGACCAGCTGACACCCTCCGAGCCGGCTCCGATGGAGCCCGCGCCGGCGCAGTAGGTTCGCTGCGCTCCAGCAAGGAAGGCCGGTTCCAACCGGCCTTTTTTGCGTCAATTGGTTCCCTCGCCAAGCGAAGCGTTTCCCCTTAAGGAAGCGCTATGTCCATCTGGCAATTCGTCAAGCGCATCACCGAAACGGCGGCCTCAGGCGTCGGCGGCATGGTCGAGGCCGTGCGCACCCTGTTCGTCGGCGATCCGGAACTGCGCCGTCGCGTTGCGTTTTCCGTGGCCATGATCGCGCTGTCGGCGAAGATGGCGAAGGCCGACGGCGTCGTCACGCAGGACGAGGTTCGCGCCTTCCAGCAGATATTCGACATTCCGGCCGCCGAACGGCGCAACGTGGCGCGCCTCTACGACCTGGCCAAGCAGGACGTGGCCGGCTTCGAGGCCTATGCGCAGCGCATGGCGGGACTGTGCGGTTCCGGCCACGCCAACTGCGCGCTCCTGGAGGACATTCTCGACGGGCTGTTCCATATCGCGAAGGCAGACGGCCTGCTGCACGAGCGCGAGGGACATTTCCTGCACCGCGTGTCGCAGATCTTCCGCATCGAGGAGAGCCACTACCAGAGCATCCTCGCGCGGCACGCGCATCTCGGCGCCGGCGACCCCTGGCTGGTCCTCGGCATCGAGCGCGGCAGCCCCTTCGAGGAGGTCAAGAAGCGATACCGCAAGCTCGTCGCCGCCAACCATCCCGACAAGCTGCTGGCGCGCGGGCTGCCGGAAGAGTTCATCAAGATCGCGACGACCAGGATCGCGGCGATCAATGCAGCCTACGAGATGATCGAGCGTGGGCTGAAGGTGATATGAGCGGCTTTTCGCCCGACCACGATGGCGCCGAGGTCCGGGTCTCTCCCAATTTCGGCCCGCGCGCTGGCGCCTCCAGACCCGACATGGTCCTCCTGCACTACACGGGGATGCGGACGGGCGAGGGCGCCGAAGCCTGGCTCTGCACCGCGGAATCGCAGGTCTCGTCGCACTACATCGTCCACGAGGACGGCCGCGTCGTGCAGATGGTGCGCGAGAGCGACCGCGCCTGGCATGCCGGCAAGAGCGTCTGGCGCGGCGCGAGCGACATCAATTCGCTGTCGGTCGGCATCGAGATCGTCAATCCCGGGCACGAGTTCGGCTACCGCGCCTTTCCCTCGCGGCAGATCGCGGCGGTAATCGGGCTTTGCCGGGGCATCGTCGCGCGGCACGGCATCCGCGCCGAGCGCGTGCTCGGCCATTCCGACGTCGCGCCGGGGCGCAAGGTCGACCCCGGCGAGCGGTTTCCGTGGCGGAAGCTCGCGGAGGCCGGCGTCGGTCATTTTGTCGCGCCGGCGCGCGCCGGCGGAAAGCCGGCGCTCGGCCCCGGCGATCGCGGCGACGCCGTCGAGCAGTTGCAGTCGATGCTCTCGCTCTACGGCTACGGGATCGACATCACGGGCGCGTTCGACCCGCCGACCGGCGTGGTTGTCGCTGCTTTTCAACGACATTTCCGGCCGCGGCGCATCGACGGGATCGCCGATCGCTCGACCGTCGACACGCTGAGGCGGCTGCTCGAGGCGCTGCCGAACGACCGCATGCTGGACTGAACGGGCGGCGTTTGCCGCCGAAAGCGGTTGTTACAGCCTGTAATCCTTTGTGACTTGTCGCGCCTTGATTGGCCCCAAGTTGGACCGCACCTCCCGTCCCACGTGCTGCCGGCAACCGGATATCCGCGGTTCCGGCGTCTTCTAGGCTGCCTTGCGTGTCTCCCGCGCAGGGCCGGATAAAACAAGGGACTCATGAACAATACGACCGTTTTGGCGGCAGCTCTCGCTGCCGGGCTGATGACGTTTGCCGCAAATGCCCAGGAGGAGGGAGCGACGCGGGTAGCGATGATCCCGTCCAGGCTGGAGATCGGCAAGCTGGACCGCAAGGCGAAGGACGACCATGTCGACGCGGCCAAGGACACGAGTTCGGAGCCGCGCGAGCGGGGCCTGACCAGCGAAGAGGTGTTTCACGCGGTGAAGGCCGCGGAACGGGACGGCGCGGCCGTGGCCGCGAAGAAGGCCCCGGCGCAGAAGGACGACGTCGCGGCGGCTGCTCCGAAGCCCGAGGATCGCTACCGCCGGATCGTGCAGAAATACGCGCTGGAGAACGGCGTCGCCATCGAACTGGCGCATGCCGTCATCACCGTGGAGAGCAACTACAAGGTCTATTCGCTGGGCAATGCCGGCGAAGTCGGCCTGATGCAGATCAAGCCCGCCACCGCAAGGCAGATGGGCTATGACGGGACCAAGACCGGGCTCTTCGATCCCGAGACCAACATCAAGTACGGGATGAAGTATCTGGGCAAGGCGCAGAAGCTGGGCGACGGGACGACCTGCGGGACGATCCTGAAATACAACGCCGGCCATGGCGCCAAGCGCATGAACCCGGTGTCGCGCGCCTATTGCAAGAAGGTGAAGCGGCAGCTCGCTTCCAACAAGACCGCCTCGCTCGAGGTGAAGACGGCGCGCAGCTCCGATCCCGGCGCGTGACGCTTTTGCTGTTGCGTTTCGGCCGGCGAACGCCTTTATACGCGTTGCCAGCCGGCCGGGCGGCCGCACCAGCAGGAGCCGAAAGGCTGCGGGTGAGGAAAGTCCGGGCTCCATGGAGACACGGTGCCGGCTAACGGCCGGCGGGGGCGACCCCAGGGAAAGTGCCACAGAAAGCAAACCGCCACGGCTGCCGTGGCAAGGGTGAAAGGGTGGGGTAAGAGCCCACCGCGCGACCGGCAACGGAAGCGGCACGGCAAACCCCACCGGGAGCAAGACCGAATAGGGGCGGTTGAGGGGAAACCCTCAGGGCTGTTTCCGGCCCACCGCCCGGGTAGGTTGCATGAGGCCGTCGGCAACGCCGGCCCAAGACGAATGGCCGCCACGTTCTTCGCGCCGCAAGGGGCGAAGGGCCATACAGAACCCGGCTTACAGGCCGGCTGGCACTTTCTCCACGATGCGCGAAGCGCGTCTTGCCGCACCCGACGCGGCGTCACCCGGCACTGTCATGCAACTGAAACAACGGCCCGCTAGGGCGCGGCTTCAGGAATGGCAGTGAAGGATCGGGACATGGCAGCCGAGCGCCGCGCACCGCTGACAGCGCATCGCAACAGCGACGACAACAAATGGTACTACCGCATTAACCGGTCCGACGAAGCCGGGCCGGCGATCGGGCCGTTCCATTCGGTCGAGGAAGCCATCGAGGCCAGCCGGCGCTACCTGCCGGCCGACGAGATCGCCTGACCCGGGCGCCTATCCCAGCGCCTGCTCGATCGCCGACCAGAGTTCTTCCACCGGCTCGCAGCCGACCGACAGCCTGACGAAGCCCGGCGCGACAGCGTCGCCCCAGCGGGCGCGCCGCTCGGCCGAGGTGTGGACGCCGCCGAAGGATGTCGCCGGCTGGATGAGCGCGCAGCGGTCGATGAAGCCTTCCGCCGCCTCCTGCGAGGCGAGCGTGACGCCGATCAGGAAGCCGAAGCGGTCCATCTGGGCGAGGGCGAGGGCATGCGACGGGTCGTCCTCCAGCCCGGGAAAGCGGATCGCCTCAATCTTCGGGTGCTCGCGCAACCGGCGCGCGATGGTCTCGGCCGACGAGCACATGCGGTCGAACCGCACCTCCAGCGTCTCCAGCCCGCGATGCACCAGCCAGGCTTCGAACGGGCCGGGGATGGCGCCGGACAGCTTGCGCCAGTCCCTGGCCGCCGCGATGACGGCGTCGTCGCGGCTCGCGACATGGCCGAAAAGCACGTCCGAATGGCCGCCCGGCGCCTTGGTGTCGGCGGCGACGACGATGTCGGCGCCGAGATCGAGTGGCCGCTGGCCGTAGGCGGTCATCGTCGTGTTGTCGGCGACGACGGTCGCCCCGGCGGCATGGGCGGCGGCCGCCACCGCCGCGATGTCGCAGAGGTCGAGGCCGGGATTGGCGGGGGTCTCGACGAAGACGAGCCGATAGCCATCGAAGCCGCCGTCGAGATAGGCGGCGGTCGCCCTGAGGTCGAAGGTTACGCCGAGCGGTTTCAGGAACCGTTCGGCCAGCACGCGGGTCGTGTAGTAGCCGTCCGACGGGAGCAGGACGCGGTCGCCGCCCTTCAGGAGGCTGAAGAAGGTCGCCGAGATCGCCGCCATCCCGGATGGGAAGGCAACCGCCGGCGCGGCCTCGAGATGTCCGAGTATCTCCTCGACGGCGTCCCAGGTCGGGTTGTTGAAGCGGCCGTACTGCGCGAAGCCGGCCGGGTCGCCCGGCAGATTGTACATCGCCGCGAGCGTCAGCGGCAGCGGGACCGGGTCGCCCTTCTTCAAGCCGCGCCGGCGCAGGTGGACGAGATTGGCCGCGCGTGCGGAGGGCGAGTCGGTCATCGGGATTTTCCCTGAGAAGGTCCGGAAATCGGCCGGACGCTATGCCGCCCGGCGCGCCGCCGCAAGGGCTGACGCGGGGGCGGCCCAGAGGTCAATAACCCTTCGTTAGGCTTAATGGAGCATAAAGGCGTGGATGCCCCGCAGTCCGTCTTTGCAGGAGGAACCCGGGCGTGTGTAGAAGCCGTTCCCATTGACCCCCATAGTGCCCCATGTTATCCCATTCAGCCAATCAAGTCCTAGTTCCGGTTTCGGGTCAATCGAGCGCGAAGCGGGCGGCCGTCGGGCCGCGCGACGTGCTTTCGCATGGTCCGGAGCGGCACAGGCTTTGCGGCAGGGGCCGCGCTGCGGAGGCGCGGACGCGATGACAACAGGGGCTCCGGCGGAAACGGCTGTAGCGTGTGATGAACCGGTTTCTGTCCAGCGCGGTGAACAAGATCGATGCGAAGGGGCGGGTGTCCGTTCCGGCGCATTTTCGCGCGGTCGTGCAGAGCCGGGGCTATTCGGAACTCTACGCGATCCGGCAGCTGGACGTGCCCGCGCTGGATGTCGGCGGACTCGACCTGCTCGACCGCTACGAAGCCCGGATCGACCTGGAAGATCCGTTCATGCAGACGGCGGACGACATGTCCTTCTTCGTGCACGGGGATGGCGCCTTCCTGAAGCTGGACCAGGACGGTCGCATCACGATGACGGATTTCATCCGCGAGCATACGGGCATCACGACGGAGGCGGCCTTCGTCGGCCGTGGCAATTTCTTCCAGATCTGGGAGCCCGGAAAACTGGCGGCCCATGGCGCGCAGGTGCGGGCGAGACTTTTGCAGCTTCGGCAGGGGACGAAGCCAGGGGAGCAACCGGAATGATGGCGGGCCACGGCGGAGGGGACTTCGCGGTTGGCGGACCGGCTCGCCACATTCCGGTGCTTCTCGCCGAGGTGGTTTCCGCGCTCGAACCGCGCGAGGGCCGCACCATCATCGACGGCACCTTCGGGGCAGGCGGCTACACCAGGGCGATCCTGGACGCCGGCGCGACCGTGGTGGCGATCGACCGCGATCCCGACGCCATCGAGGCCGGCCGCGTCCTGGAACGCGAAGCCGGCGGTCGGCTCAGGCTCGTCCACAGCCCCTTTTCGCATCTCGACGAGGCGGTCGAAACCGCCGACGGCGTTGTGCTCGACATCGGCGTGTCGTCGATGCAGATCGACGAAGCGGCGCGCGGCTTCTCCTTCCGCGCAGACGGCCCCCTCGACATGCGCATGGCGCAGGCCGGTCCGAGCGCCGCCGACATCGTGAACCGCTTCAAGGCGGGCGACCTCGCCCGCATCTTCGGGCTGCTCGGCGAGGAACGCCACGCCGGCCGCATCGCCCGCATGATCGAGAAGCGGCGCGAGAAGCGGCCGTTCGAGCGGACGCTCGACCTTGCCGACGCCATCGAGACGCATGTCGGGCGCAAGCCCGGCGACAGGATCCACCCGGCCACCCGGGTGTTCCAGGCGCTGCGCATCTTCGTCAATGACGAACTGGGCGAGCTCGCCGCGGCGCTGTTTGCGGCCGAGCGCGTGCTGACGCCCGGAGGCCGCCTCGTCGTCGTCACCTTCCATTCGCTCGAGGACCGCGTCGTGAAGCGCTTCATCGCCGACCGCTCGGGCAGCCCGGCGGGTTCGCGCTACCTGCCCGAGACGCAGGCGAAGGCCCCGACCTTCGAGAAGCACGGCCGAGCGCTTTCGCCGACGGAGGCCGAGATCGAGGCCAATCCGCGGGCACGCTCGGCAAGGCTGCGGGCGGCGACACGCACGGCGGCGCCCGCGCGTGGCGAGGACATTTCGATCTTCGGCCTTCCGAAACTGCCCGATTTCCGGCTTGCGGCTGAGAGGTAGCGCAACGTGTTTCGTACCAGTGACATCGTGCTCATCGCCGCCATGGTTGCGGCCGCGGCCTTCACCTACAAGACCAAGCACGAGGCCGAGGACCGGCAGACGGCGCTGCGCAAGATCGAGCAGCAGATCCGCTTCGAGGAAGACACGATCGACCTGCTGAAGGCCGACTGGAGCCTGCTCACCCAGCCCTCCCGGCTGCAGAAGCTGTCGGAGACCTTCCAGGCCGAACTGAACCTGCAGCCGCTCGAGGCGCGGCAGATCGTTGGGCTCGACGAACTGCCGGCCCGGCCGCTGACAATCGAGGATCTGTCGAGCCAGCCCCTCGGCGGCATGGCCGACAGCGGCGGCGCCGAGACGGACAGCGTCGTCACCGGGGGCGTCGTGCAATGATCTCGCTGTGGCGGCGGCGCGGCAAACGCGCGGAGAGCGAAGGTTCGATCGTCGTCGAGGGCGCGCGCAAGGCGACCGGCGGCCGGCAGAAGAACCGCGTCGTCCTGACGATGGCCGTGTTCTTCGGCATCTATGGCGCGATCGCCGGGAGGCTGATCTATCTCGGCCTGCAGGACCCCGAGAGCGGCGGCGGACCGGAGAGCCGCGTGACCGCCTCGCGCCCGGATATCGTCGACCGCAACGGCGAGGTGCTCGCCACCGACATCAAGACGGCGTCGCTGTTCGCCGAGCCGCGCCGCATCGTCGATGCCGACGAGGTGATCGAGAAGCTGTCGACCGTGCTGCCCGACATCGACGTCGAGCAGACCTATCACAAGCTCAAGAGCGGCGCCGGCTTCGTATGGCTGAAACGGCAGCTGACGCCGAGGCAGCAGGCGGAGATCTTCCAACTCGGCCTGCCCGGCATCGGCTTCCGCACGGAAAAGCGGCGCTTCTATCCGGCCGGCGCGACCGCCGCGCACATCGTCGGCCTGACCAACATCGACAACAAGGGCATCGCCGGCCTCGAAAAGTATATCGACGACCAGGGCCTGGCCGACCTGCAGGCATCGGGCCTGGCGGTGGCCGAGGACCTCAAGCCGGTCAAGCTCTCGATCGACCTGCGGGTCCAGCACATCGTCCACGACGAACTCGCGCAGGGCATGGAGCGCTACCATGCGATCGCCGCCGGCGCGGTCGTGCTGAACGCCAAGACGGGCGAGGTCGTGGCGATGGCGTCGCTTCCCGACTACGACCCCAACAACCCCTACAACGCGCATGAAAAGGACCGGCTGAACCGCATGTCGGCCGGCGTCTACGAGATGGGCTCGACCATCAAGAGCTTCACGACGGCGATGGCGCTGGATTCCGGCCTGGCCAACCTGGAGAGCCGCTTCGACGCGTCCAGGCCGCTGCGCATCGGCCGCTTCACCATCAAGGACTTTCACGGCAAGGGACGCGTGCTGACGCTGCCGGAAGTGTTCATCTATTCCTCCAACATCGGCTCGGCCAAGGAAGCCGACATGGTCGGCATCGAGGGGCACCGCGAGTTCCTGAAGCGGCTCGGCCTGCTCGACCGGATGAAGACGGAACTGCCCGAGGTGGCGTCGCCGACGGAACCCAAGGAATGGAAGAAGGTGCACTCGATCACCATCTCCTTCGGCCACGGCATGTCGACGACGCCGCTGCAGACGGCGGTCGGCGCGGCGGCGCTGATGAACGGGGGCAAGCTGATCGAGCCGACCTTCCTGCCGCGCACGCAGGCCGAGGCCGACATGGTCGCCGAGCAGGTGCTGAAGCCGAGCACCGTCGACCAGATGCGCTATCTCTACAGGCTGAACGCCGAGAAGGGTTCCGGCCGGCGCGCCGAGGTGCCGGGCTTCCGCGTCGGCGGCAAGACCGGAACGGCCGAGAAAGTGGTCAACGGCCGCTATTCCAGCGACAAGCGCTTCAACGCCTTCCTGGCGGCGTTCCCGATGGACGACCCGCAATATGTGGTGCTGACGATCATCGACGAACCCAAGCCCGAGAAGCCCGGCGTCGGGGCGACAGCCGGTCTCAATGCGGCGCCGATGCTTGCAAACATCATTCGCAGGTCCGCGGTCCTGCTTGGCGTGAAGCCGGAATTCGGCCATGAAAGCGGAGCAACGGTCGTCTCCTACCAATGATTCCACGGGGCCGGCCGGGATGGCGGTTCCAAACCAGCGACTGGATGCAGATGAAGCTAAACGACCTTGCCGGCCTGCTCGGCGCCGACGGTGACGTCGCCGCCGCCGAGGTCACCGGCGTGACGTCCGATTCCCGCAAGATCACGCCGGGCGGCGTGTTCGTCGCCGTCGCCGGCAGCAAGGCGGACGGCGCATCCTATGCCGCCGATGCCGCGGCGAAGGGCGCCGTCGCGATCGTCGCCGCGAAGGGCGCGTCGGTCAGCGCCGCGAATGTTCCGGTGTTCCTGGTCGACGATCCGAGGCTCGCCCTGGCGAAGCTGGCGGCCAGCCTCTACCCGCGCCAGCCGGCGACGATGGTCGCGGTCACCGGCACTGCCGGCAAGACCTCGGTCGCCGCCTTCACGCGCCAGGTCTGGGAACAGGCGGGCCACGCCGCCGCCAGCATCGGCACCACCGGCGTCGTCGCGCCGGGCCGCAACGAATACGGCTCGCTGACCACGCCCGATCCGGTCGCGCTCCACCGGCTGCTGACCGAACTGGCCGACAGCGGCGTGACGCACGCGTCGATGGAGGCCTCGAGCCACGGGCTCGACCAGCGCCGGCTCGACGGCGTCAGGCTCGCCGCCGGCGGCTTCACCAATCTCGGTCGCGACCACCTCGACTACCATCCGACGATGGAGGACTACCTGCGCGCCAAGTTGCGGCTGTTCGACACGCTGCTGCCGAAGGGCGCGCCGGCCGTGATCTTCGCCGACGACCAGTGGTCGGAGCCGGTGATCGAGGCCGCCCGGGCCGCCAGGCTGGACGTCCGCACCGTCGGCCGGCGCGGCGACTTCCTGACGCTGAAGCGGGTCGAGCACGAGCGCCACAGGCAGCGCGCCGAGATCGTCGCCGGCGGCGAACTGCACGAGGTGGACCTGCCGCTTGCCGGCGATTTCCAGATATCCAACGCACTGGTGGCCGCCGGGCTGGCGGCCGCGACCGGCACGCCGCTGGCCGCCGCTCTGGCCGCGCTGGAGCATCTCAAGGGCGCCCCCGGCCGGCTCGACCTGGTCGGCGCCACCGCAGCCGGCGCGCCAGTCTATGTCGACTACGCGCACAAGCCCGACGCGCTGGAGAACGTGCTGGCGTCGGTGCGCCCGTTCACCACCGGGCGCGTCGTCGTGGTGTTCGGCTGCGGCGGCGACCGCGACCGGGGCAAGCGGCCGATCATGGGCGAGATCGCGACCCGCCTCGCCGACGTCGTCTACGTCACCGACGACAATCCGCGCTCGGAAATTCCGGCCGCGATCCGCAAGGAAATCATGGCCGCCGCGCCCGGTGCGCTGGAGATCGGCGACCGCCGCGAGGCGATCCGCGAGGCGGTGGCGGCCCTGCGTGCCGGCGACACGCTGGTCGTCGCGGGCAAGGGGCACGAGGAAGGCCAGACGGTCGGCGCCGAGACGCTGCACTTCTCCGACCACGAGGAAGTCCTGATCGCGCTCAGGGAGCGTGCCGCATGACGTCGCTCTGGCTCGCCGACGAACTCATCGAGGCGACGGGCGGCAGGCCGTTCGGCACGATGCCGGCGGCCGTGACCGGGATATCGATCGACACCCGCAGCCTGACGCCCGGCGATGCGTTCTTCGCCATCCGGGGCGACAGCATGGACGGGCACGACTTCGCGACGGCCGCCGTCAAGGCCGGCGCAAGCCTGCTCGTCGTCGCCGAGTCGAAGCTGCCGGCGCTCGGCCGGCTGACCGCGCCGATGATCGTCGTGCCCGACGTCCTGGCGGCGCTCGAGAAGGCAGGGGCCGCGGCGCGCGCGCGCTCGGCCGCCAAGATCGTCGCCGTCACCGGCTCGGCCGGCAAGACCAGCACCAAGGAAGCGCTGCGCCACGCGCTCTCGGCGGTCGGCAAGGTGCATGCCTCGGCGGCATCGTTCAACAACCACTGGGGCGTGCCGCTGACGCTCGCGCGCATGCCGGCCGACTGCGAATACGCCGTCTTCGAGATCGGCATGAACCACGAGGGCGAGATCCGCCCGCTGGTCGGCATGGTGAAGCCGCATGTCGCCATCGTGACCCTGGTCGGGGCCGCCCATCTCGGCCATTTCTCGTCGCTCGACGACATTGCGCGGGCCAAGGCGGAAATCTTCGAGGGGGTGGCGCCGGGCGGCGCCGCGCTGATCAATCGCGACGACGAACGCTGGCCGCTGCTTTCCGGCCTCGCCCGGGAGGCAGGCATCGGCAAGGTGTTCGGCTTCGGCGAGAACGAGAACGCGGTCTACCGGCTGACCAACGTGTCGCTCCATCCCGACCATTCGCTGATCTCGGCGACGATCGCCGGGCGCGAAGTCGTGGCGCGCGTCGGCGCGCCCGGCCGCCATGTCGTGCAGAACGCGCTGGCCGTGCTCGGCGCGGCCGACCTCATGGGGGCGGATGTCGGCAAGGTCGCCGAGGCGCTCGCCAGCCTTGCGGCGGAGCCGGGGCGCGGCAAGCGGCACGTGCTCGGGCACCCGGGGGGGCCGATCACGCTGATCGACGAGAGCTACAACGCCAACCCGACATCCATGAAGGCGGCGATCGACCTTTTGGCGGCGACGCCGGTAACCGGCGAGGGGCGGCGCATCGCCGTGCTGGGCGACATGCTGGAACTCGGCGCGCATTCGGCCAAGCTGCACGCCGCGCTTGCGGGCCTGCTCGGCAGCACCACGGTCGACGTGATCCTGCTGGCCGGCCCCGAGATGAAGGCGCTGGCCGACGCGCTTCCCGAAGGCGCCGACTTCGCGTATCGCAGCGGCGCCGGCGACCTGAAGCCCGTGCTGATCGAAACCGTTCGGCCGGGCGATGTGGTCATGGTCAAGTCATCGAAGAGCATCGGCTTCTCCAAGCTGGTCGATGCGCTCATCCTGCAGTTTCCGGCCGACGCCGGCAGCGCCAAGCCGTCCTGAATCCGTCCGGGGGGACCGAAAGCATGCTGACTCTTCTCGTTGAATTCGCCGATGAGGTCTCGGTGTTCAACGTATTCCGCTACATCACCTTCCGCACCGGCGGCGCGCTGATTACCTCGGCGCTGATCGTCTTCATCTTCGGGCCCGCCATCATCGCATCGCTGCGCGTGCGCCAGGGGCGCGGCCAGCCGATCCGCGCCGACGGCCCGCAGACGCATTTCAAGAAGGCGGGCACGCCGACGATGGGCGGCCTGATGATCCTCTCCGGCATCGTCGGCTCGAGCCTGCTGTGGGCCAACGTCCACAGCGTCTATGTCTGGGTGGTGCTGCTGGTGGCGCTCGGCTTCGGCGCGATCGGCTTCTACGACGACTATCTCAAGGTCACCAAGCAGTCGCATCTCGGCTTTTCCGGCAAGGCGCGCCTCGCGGTCGAGTTCCTGATCGCCGCCATCGCCGCCTACTTCATCATGCGCAACGGCCAGGAGCCGTTCTCCTCGTCGCTGACCTTCCCGTTCATCAAGGACCTGATCATCAACCTCGGCTGGTTCTTCATCCCGTTCGCCTGCTTCGTCATCGTCGGCGCGGGCAACGCGGTGAACCTGACCGACGGCCTGGACGGGCTCGCCATCGTGCCGATCATGATCGCGGCCGCATCGTTCGGCGTGATCGCCTATCTCAGCGGCAACGCGGTCTTCGCCGAATACCTGCAGATCCACTTCGTGCCGGGCACGGGCGAACTCGCCGTCATCCTCGGCGCGGTGATCGGCGCGGGCCTCGGCTTCCTCTGGTTCAACGCGCCGCCGGCGGCGATCTTCATGGGCGACACCGGCTCGCTGGCGATGGGCGGGCTGATCGGCGCGATCGCGGTCGCGACCAAGCACGAGATCGTGCTCGCGATCATCGGCGGCCTGTTCGTCATGGAGGCGCTGTCGGTGATCATCCAGGTCGGCTTCTTCAAGATGACCGGCCGCCGGGTGTTCCTGATGGCGCCCATCCACCACCATTTCGAAAAGCTCGGCTGGACGGAAAGCCAGGTGGTGATCCGCTTCTGGATCATCGCCGTCATCTTGGCGCTGATCGGCCTGTCGAGCCTGAAGCTGAGGTAGCGAATGATCGCGACGCATTCCTTCAAGGGCAGGCGGGTTGCGCTCTTCGGCCTCGGCGGGTCGGGAATTGCGACGGCGCTCGCGCTGAAGGAGGGCGGCGCCGACGTGCTGGCCTGGGACGACAATCCCGACAGCGTGGCGAAGGCGGACGGCGAGGGCATTCCGACCGGCGACCTGCGGGCGGCCGACTGGGACCGGTTCGCGTCGTTCGTGCTGTCGCCCGGCGTGCCGCTGACGCATCCGAAGCCGCACTGGACGGTTGAACTGGCGCGCGGCGCCGGCGTCGAGATCATCGGCGACGTGGAACTGTTCTGCCGAGAGCGGACGCTGCGGGCGCCGGACGCCCCGTTCATCGCCATCACCGGAACCAACGGCAAGTCGACCACGACGGCGCTGACCGCGCATATCCTGAAGTCGGCCGGCCGCGACGCGCAGATGGGCGGCAACATCGGCCGCGCCGTCATGACGCTCGATGAGCCGCGGCGCGACCGCTACTACGTGGTCGAGTGCTCGTCCTACCAGATCGACCTCGCGCCCTCGATCGATCCGACCGCCGGGGTGCTCCTCAACCTGACGCCCGACCACCTCGACCGGCACGGCACGATGCAGCACTACGCCTCGATCAAGGAGCGGCTGGTCGCCGGCAGCGACACCGCGATCATCGGCGTGGACGACAGCTACTGCCTGCAGATCGCCGACCGCCTCGAACGCGCCGGCCGCCACGTCATCCGCATCTCGAAGCGCCTGTCGCTCACCGACGGCTACTTCGCCGACGGCACCAACCTGATGGAAGCCGAGCACGGGCGCTACAGCCGGGTCGGATTCCTCGAGGGCATCGGCTCGCTGCGCGGCCAGCACAATGCGCAGAACGCGCTCGCCGCCGTCGCCGCCTGCCTGAAGGTGGGACTGGACCTCGGCGAGATCCAGGCGGGCCTCGAGAGCTTCCCGGGGCTGGTGCATCGCATGGAGCAGGTCGGCCGCAAGGACCATGTGCTGTTCGTCAACGATTCCAAGGCGACCAACGCGGATGCGGCGGCGCCCGCGCTGTCGTCGTTCCCGCGCATATACTGGATCGCCGGCGGGCTGCCCAAGGAAGGCGGCATCGAATCGCTGCGCGGAAACTTCTCGCGCATCGCCAGGGCCTACCTGATCGGCGAGGCGGCGCCGGCCTTCTCCGCGACGCTGGGCGAGGCCGTGCCCTACGAGATTTCCGGCACGCTGGCCGCGGCGGTGGAGCATGCAGCGCGCGACGCCGCGCTCGACACGGGCGGCGAGGCCGTCGTGCTGCTTTCGCCGGCCTGCGCGAGCTTCGACCAGTACAAGAACTTCGAGGTCAGGGGCGAAGCCTTCCGGCAAGCCGTGCATGCCATCGAAGGGGTGACGCCCATCGGAGGGAAGGGGCCATGACGGCGCTTCCCAAAATCACGTTTCAACGCGAATGGAGCATGGGACCATGCTGAGCCGCCTTGATCGCAGCCCCGTCGCCAACTGGTGGTGGACCGTCGACCGCTGGTTCCTCGCCGCATTCCTGTCGCTGATGGGTCTCGGCATCGTGCTGTCCTTCGCGGCCAGTCCGGCGGTCGCCGAACGCATCGGGCTCGACAGCTTCCACTTCGCGACGCGGCAGATCGTCTACATGATCCCGGCGCTGGTCGCGCTAATCGCCGTGTCGTTCCTCGACGCGCGCCAAATCCGGCGGTTCTCGCTGGTCGTGCTCGGCGTGATGCTCCTGATGATGGTCGCGGTGCTGTTCGTCGGCGTCCAGGTCAAGGGCGCGCATCGCTGGCTTTCGTTCTTCGGCGTCTCCGTGCAGCCGTCCGAGTTCCTGAAGCCCGCCTTCGTCATCATCTGCGCCTGGCTGTTCGCCGAGCACAAGCGCCAGCCCGACATCCCCGGCAACCTGTTCGCCGTCATCCTGCTCGGCGTTGTGGTGGCGCTTCTGGTGGCGCAGCCCGACCTTGGCCAGACCATCCTCATCCTCGGCACCTGGGGCGTGATGTTCTTCATGGCCGGCATGCCGTGGCTGTGGATCATCGCGATCGGCGGCCTTGGCGTGGCCGGCGCGATCGGCGCCTATACGGTGTTCCCGCACGTCGCCGGGCGTATCGACCGCTTCCTGACCGGCGAGGGCGACACGTTCCAGGTCGACATGGGCCGCGACGCGGTCATCCAGGGCGGCTGGTTCGGCGTCGGGCCGGGCGAGGGCACCATCAAGCGCATGATCCCGGACAGCCACGCCGACTTCGTCTTCTCGGTCGCCGGCGAGGAGTTCGGCATCGTGCTGTGCCTGCTCATCATGTCCATCTTCGCCTTCATCGTGCTGCGCGGGCTGCTGATCGCACTCAGGGAAGAGGACGACTTCACCCGCTTCGCGGTCGCCGGGCTGGTCGTGGTGTTCGGCTTCCAGTCGGTCATCAACATGGGCGTGAACCTGCAACTGATGCCGGCGAAGGGCATGACGCTGCCGTTCATCTCCTATGGCGGCTCCTCGCTGATCGCGATCGCCATCTCGATGGGCATGGTTCTGGCGCTGACGCGCAGGCGCCCGGAGAAGCGCAAGACCGTCGCCATGGAGCGCACCCAGGGCCACATGCTGGCGGCGGAATAGGCGGATCTCCTGACGATGCCGAAGGGCACCATTCTTCTTGCGGCCGGCGGTACCGGCGGCCACCTGTTCCCGGCCGAGGCGCTGGCGCATGAAATGCTCGAGCGCGGCTGGAAGGTCCACCTGGCGACCGACGACCGCGCCGAGCGCTTTGCCGGCCATTTTCCGGCCGCCGAGACCCATCCGATCGCCTCGGCGACGTTCGGCTCGAAGAACCCGATCGCGCTGGCGCGCTCCTTCTGGACGATCTGGCGCGGCGTTCGCCAGGCGTCGGCGGTGATCGCCCGCATCAAGCCGGACGTGGTGGTCGGCTTCGGCGGCTACCCGACGGTGCCGCCACTCTACGCTGCGAGCCGGCGCGGTGTGCCCTTTGTCGTGCACGAACAGAACGCCGTGATGGGGCGGGCCAATCGCGCGCTTGCAGCCAGGGCCGCGGCGATCGCCGGCGGCTTCCTGCCGGAAGGACAGGGCCAGTTCGGGGCGAAGACGGTGGTCACCGGCAACCCGGTCCGGCCCGCGGTGCTTCGCGCCGCCGAGACGCCCTATGCCGCCGCGAAGCCCGGCCAGCCGTTCCGCCTGCTGGTGTTCGGCGGCAGCCAGGGCGCGCAGTTCTTTTCCGACGCCGTGCCCGCCGCCATCGCGGCGCTGCCGCCCGAGCAGCGGGCGCAGCTGCTGGTCACGCAGCAGGCGCGCGCCGACGACGTCGGGCGGGTCAAGGCCGCCTATGCCGAGCTCGGCATGGTGCCGGAAGTTTTGCCCTTCTTCTCCGACATGGCCGCGCGCATGGCTGCGTCGCAGCTGGTCATCTCGCGTTCGGGCGCCTCGACGGTCTCCGAGATCGCCGTGATCGGCCGACCGGCCATTCTGGTTCCCTACCCGCATGCGCTCGACCACGACCAGGCGGCCAACGCCGCCGCGCTCGCGGCGGCCGGCGGCGCGGAGGTGCACCCGCAATCCTCCCTGTCCACCGAGCGGCTGGCTGCTCTGATCGGCGAGGCCATCGCCGGACCGGACCGCCTCGAAGCCATGGCTTCGGCGGCGCGGAGCGCTGGAAAACCGGACGCCGCGCGGTTGCTCGCCGATCTGGCAGAGGCTATTGCCTCCGGTGGATCAGTGCAGGAATTCAAAAAGGGAGCGCGGCCATGAAGATGCCGCAGAGCATCGGCCTGGTGCATTTCATCGGCATCGGCGGGATCGGAATGAGCGGCATCGCCGAGGTGCTGCACAATCTCGGCTATCGCGTGCAGGGCTCGGACCAGGCCGAAAGCGCCAACCTGCAGCGCCTGCGCGACAGGGGCATCGCTTGCTTCGTGGGCCACGGGCCTGAAAACCTGGGCGACGCGGAAGTGGTGGTCGTCTCGACCGCCATCAAGAAGTCGAATCCCGAACTCAAGGCGGCGCGCGAAAAGCTGCTGCCCATCGTGCGCCGCGCCGAGATGCTGGCCGAGCTGATGCGCTTCCGCCAGGCGGTGGCGATAGGCGGCACGCACGGCAAGACGACGACGACGTCGATGGTCGCCGCGCTGCTGGACGCCGGCGGGCTCGATCCGACCGTCATCAACGGCGGCATCATCAATGCCTACGGCACCAATGCGCGCATGGGCGCCGGCGAGTGGATGGTGGTCGAGGCCGACGAGAGCGACGGCACGTTCCTCAAGCTGCCGGCCGACGTGGCAGTCGTCACCAATATCGACCCGGAACACCTCGACCACTACGGCACCTTCGACAAGGTGCGCGAGGCGTTTCGCCAGTTCGTCGAGAACGTGCCGTTCTACGGCTTCGGCGTGATGTGCACCGACCATCCGGAGGTGCAGGCGATGGTCGCCCGCATCGAGGACCGCCGCGTCATCACCTACGGCGCCAACGCGCAGGCCGACGTGCGTTTCTCCAACCACCGCATGCAGGGCGCGAACTCACACTTCGACGTGTCGATCCGCAACCGCAAGACCGGCGCCGACACGCTGATCGCCGACATCGTCCTGCCGATGCCGGGCCGCCACAACGTCTCCAACGCGACAGCGGCGATCGCCGTGGCGCACGAACTCGGCATCTCCGCCGATGGCATCCGGCAGGGCCTGTCCTCCTTCGGCGGCGTCAAGCGGCGCTTCACCCACACGGGTTCGTGGAACGGCGTCGAGATCTTCGACGACTACGGGCACCATCCGGTCGAGATCAAGGCGGTGCTGAAGGCGGCGCGCGACGCCTCGTCCGGCCGCGTCGTGGCGATCGCCCAGCCGCACCGCTTCACCCGCCTGCGCGACCTGTTCGACGAGTTCTCCTCCTGCTTCAACGACGCCGACGTCGTCGCCGTCGCGCCGGTCTACGCGGCCGGCGAGGATCCGATCGACGGCGTCAGCTCGGAAAAGCTCGTCCACCGCATCCGCTCCGGCGGCCATCGCGACGCCCGCCACATCGCCGATCCCGCGGCGATTGCGCCGATGATCCGCGAGATCGCCAAGCCCGGCGACTTCGTGGTCTTCCTCGGCGCCGGCAACATCACGCAATGGGCCTATGCGCTGCCCAGGGAACTGGCGGCGGGCGACGGTCCCGCCGATGGGGCCGATGCATGATCAGGGGCGAAGCGCTTCTCGCCAGTCTCGGGGATCGGCTCAAGGACATCCGGGGCCGCATCACGCCGAACGCCGAGATGGACAAGATCACCTGGTTCCGCGCCGGCGGCCCCGCCGAGGCGCTCTACCAGCCGGCCGACGAGGAGGACCTCGCCGCGTTCCTGAGGGCGGTGCCGCAGGACATCCCGGTCACCACCGTCGGCATCGGCTCCAACCTCTTGGTGCGCGAGGGCGGCATACCGGGCTTCGTCGTGCGCCTGTCGGCGAAGGGGTTCGGCGAGGCCGAGCTGATTTCACCGACCCGCATCAGGGCCGGCGCCGCGACGCCGGACAAGCGCGTTGCGGCCGTCGCCTACGAGGCGGGGCTGGGCGGCTTCCATTTCTACCACGGCATTCCCGGCGGCATCGGCGGGGCGCTCAGGATGAACGCGGGCGCCAACGGCGTCGAGACGCGCGAGCGCGTCGTCGAGGTGCGCGCGCTGGACCGCAAGGGCGAGGCGCATGTGCTTGCCAACGCCGACATGGGCTACTCCTACCGCCACAGCACCGCGCCGTCCGACCTGATCTTCGTCTCGGCCGTGTTCGAGGGCTACCCCGAGGAGAAGGACGCCATCAAGGCGGCGATGGACGCGGTGCAGCTGCATCGCGAGACAGTGCAGCCGATCCGCGAGAAGACCGGCGGCTCGACCTTCAAGAATCCCGAGGGCACGTCGGCCTGGAAAGAGATCGACAATGCCGGCTGCCGCGGGCTGATGATCGGCGGCGCGCAGATGTCTCCGATGCACTGCAACTTCATGATCAACACCGGCAACGCCACCGGCTACGACCTCGAATATCTCGGCGAAACGGTGCGCGCGCGCGTGCTCGAGTCCTCGGGCATCCGGCTGCAGTGGGAGATCAAGCGCATCGGCCTGTTCAAGCCGGGACGCGAGGTCCAGGAGTTCCTTGGGCAGATGCTCTGACCTTCTGAATCATCGACTTCGCCAGTTGATTCATCTTCGCCCGCTAAGAATCTGGTTCTGAATCGAAATCCGGGCTGGGCGCTCCGGCGCGTCGCCTTTCGCGGCTCGGAACGGGCCGGGATTCATGATGCGGGCGACCCCTTAGGGGTCGCCCGCATCTATGGCGCTCACGGCCCGGCGCGCCATTTCTGAGTCAAAAATACCATAGCCGAATCGAGAAAACGGCGCCCTGGCAATTCGACCCTTGCCAGCGAGTCAACTCTCTGATTCTTTCGGTCAACAGCGTTTCCTGATTTGAGTCGGCCGCGTCGTTTCGTCCGGGCAGTTCCGCCGGAGGACTCGGACTCTGCCCGGAGCCGGGGCTGCGCTGCGAGGGGAATTGCAGTCGTATGAAAAACAAGCACGTAGCGGTGTTGATGGGAGGGTTTTCGTCGGAGCGGCCGGTGTCGCTGTCGTCGGGAAATTCCTGCGCCGACGCCCTCGAGGCGGAGGGCTATCGGGTCACCCGCATCGACGTGGATCGCAACGTCGCCTCCGTGCTTGCCGAACTGAAGCCGGACGTCGCCTTCAACGCGCTGCACGGCCCGTTCGGCGAAGACGGCACGATCCAGGGCGTGCTCGAATATCTCGCCATTCCCTACACCCATTCCGGCGTGCTCGCTTCCGCGCTGGCCATGCACAA
The DNA here is from genome assembly GCF_040813675.1 of Mesorhizobium marinum. NCBI lineage: Bacteria > Pseudomonadati > Pseudomonadota > Alphaproteobacteria > Hyphomicrobiales > Phyllobacteriaceae > Mesorhizobium > Mesorhizobium marinum. The sequence continues at coordinate 607,633 of NZ_JBFOCI010000001.1, forward strand.
GGGGCAGGCCAAGAAGGTCGCGAAGGCGGCCGGAATCCCGGTCGCCGAGTCGAGGATCGTCGACCGCTTTTCGATCGGCGACAAGCATCCGATGCCGGCGCCCTATGTCGTGAAGCCGGTGTGCGAGGGGTCGAGCTTCGGCGTCGTCATCGTCAAGGAAGATCGCTCGCATCCGCCGCAGGTTCTCGCTTCGTCCGAGTGGCGCTACGGCGATGAGGTCATGGTCGAGCGCTTCGTGCACGGGCGCGAACTGACCTGCGCGGTGATGGGCGACGTGGCGCTCGGCGTCTGCGAGATCATCCCGACCGGCCATGCCTTCTACGACTACGATTCGAAATATGTGCCGGGCGGCTCAAAGCACGAGGTGCCGGCTAAAATTTCACTAAATATTTACCAAAAAGTACAGACACTGGCGCTCAAGGCACATCAAGCAATCGGCTGCCGGGGCGTGTCCCGGTCAGACTTCCGTTACGACGATCGCCATTCGGAAAATGGCGAGCTCATCTGGCTCGAAGTCAACACCCAGCCTGGCATGACGCCGACGTCGCTTGTGCCCGAGATCGCCGCGCATGCGGGGCATTCGTTCGGCGAGCTGTTGAGTTGGATGGTGGAGGACGCTTCGTGTTTGCGTTGAGGTCCGGGCAAGTCTGGAAGACCGGCGCACTGCGGCCGGCCTTCCTGGATTCGTCTCTTTCCCTCTTGTCCGGTCGTTTCGTGCTGCCGCGCGTCCTGCGCCGGCCGGTGCGTTTCGTCGGCCGGCTGATGGATGGCGAGTATCAGCCGCCGCGCCATTTCGGCGCGGCTGCGACCGCGATCTTCCTGTCGGCGAGCGTGCTCTACGGAGCGTGGCTCGGCGGGCAGATTCCGGCGGCCGCGCAGTCGGTGACCGCGCGCCTCGGTTTCGCCGTCGACCAGATCCGCGTGTCCGGCAACAAGGAGACGTCGGAGATCGACGTGCTCGACCGCCTCGAACTCGACGGCTGGACCTCGCTGATCGGCTTCGACGCCGAGGATGCGCGCGAGCGCGTGGCGGCGCTTCCCTGGGTCAGGTCGGCTTCGGTCCGCAAAGTCTATCCGGCCGAACTGGAGGTGAGGATCGAGGAGCGGCAGCCGTTCGCCATCTGGCAGCACGGCAGCCAGCTGTCGATCATCGAGCGGAGCGGCAATGTGATCGCGCCCTTCGACGGCGGGCGCCACGCGGCGCTGCCGCTGGTCATCGGCTACGGCGCGGCGCAGGGTTTTGCGTTCGTCGAGAAGGTCGGCCGCTATCCGGGGCTCGCCGCGCGGGTCAAGGGGTACATCCGCGTCGCCGAGCGCCGCTGGGACCTGCGCCTCGAAAACGGCATCACCATCCGCCTGCCGGAAAACGGCGAGGATGCGGCCATCGCCGAAGTGCTCCGGCTCGACCGCGAGGAGGGGCTGCTGTCGCGCGATATCGCCGCAGTCGACCTTCGCCTGGAGGATCGCATGGTCATCCGGCTGACGCCGGAGGCGATGGAGCGCCGCACGACGCTGCTCGCCGAACAGGCCAAGGCCGCAAAGAAGAAGCCGGGGAAAAGCATATGAGCTGGCTCGGCGGTCAGAAGAATTCCGCGCAGCGCCGTTCCGGCATCGTCACGGTGCTCGACGTCGGCTCAAGCAAGGTCTGCTGCGTGATCGGGCGGCTCAGCCCGCGCGGCGAAAGCCCGGTGCTGCGCGGCCGCACGCACGAGATCAGGGTGATCGGCATCGGCCACCAGAAGTCGCACGGCGTGAAGTCGGGCGTCGTCGTCGATCTCAACCGTGCCGAGCATGCGATCCGCCTGGCGGTCGACGCGGCCGAGCGCATGGCCGGGCTGACCGTGGATTCGCTGATCGTCAACCTGACGGCGGGCCGGCTGAAGAGCGCGACCTATTCGGCGACCATCAATCTCGGCGGACACCAGGTCGAGGCGGCCGACATCAAGCGCGTCCTGGCGGCCGGCGCCAAGCAGGCGCTGAAGGCCGAGCGCGAGGTCGTCCATTCGCTTCCGGTCAGCTTCTCGCTCGACGGCGAGCGCGGCGTGCGCGATCCGCTGGGCATGGTGGGCGACGCGCTCGGCGTCGACATGCACGTGCTGGCCGGTGACGCGGCCCCGCTGCGCAACCTGGAACTCTGCATCAACCGCGCGCACCTGTCGGTCGAGCGCATGGTGGCCACGCCCTATGCGAGCGGCCTCGCCGCGCTCGTCGACGACGAACTGGAAATGGGCGCCGCCTGCATCGACATGGGCGGCGGCACCACGACGATCTCCGTCTTCGCCGACGGCAAGTTCGTCCATGGCGATGCGATCCCGGTCGGCGGCAACCACGTCACCATGGACATGGCCAAGGGCCTGTCGGCGCGCCTCGACCATGCCGAGCGGCTGAAGGTGATGCACGGCTCGGCGCTGCCCGGCAGCGCCGACGACCGCGAGACGATCACCATCCAGCCGATGGGCCACGACGACGGCGAGGTGCCGCTGCAGGTTCCACGCGCCGTCATGACGCGCATCATCCGCGCCCGCGTCGAGGAGACGCTGGAGATCATCCGCGACCGGCTGGGCAAGTCGGGATACGGCAGCGCGGTGGGCAAGCGCGTCGTGCTGACCGGCGGCGCGTCCCAGCTGCAGGGACTGCCGGAGGCGGCGCGCCGGATTCTCGGGCGCAACGTGCGCATCGGCAGGCCGCTCGGCGTCGCCGGATTGCCGGAGGCGGCCAAGGGGCCGGCCTTCGCCACGGCGGTGGGCCTGATGATCTATCCGCAGGTCGCGGGTTTCGAAAATCGCGAGGGTAAGGCCGCGTCGAGGTTCCGGGCGACCGGTACCGGGGGTCGGTTCGATCGCATGAGTCAGTGGATAAGAGACAGTTTTTAATCGACGGGGACAGCCCCATTGGCGGCCGTGGCGGCGACGCGGCAGGAAAGGCAAAGGACGAGGACCAGGACCATGACCATCAATCTCAAGAAGCCGGACATCACCGAATTGAAGCCCCGCATCACCGTCTTCGGCGTTGGCGGCGGCGGCGGCAACGCCGTCAGCAACATGATCACGGCCGGGCTTCGCGGCGTCGAGTTCGTGGTCGCCAACACCGACGCGCAGGCGCTCACCATGTCGAAGGCCGAGCGCCTGATCCAGCTCGGCGCGCACGTGACCGAGGGCCTGGGAGCGGGTTCGCAGCCGGAAGTCGGCCGCGCCGCCGCTGAGGAATGCATCGACGAGATCGTCGACCACCTGTCCAACACGCACATGTGCTTCGTCACCGCCGGCATGGGCGGCGGCACCGGCACGGGTGCTGCCCCGGTCGTTGCCCGCGCGGCGCGCGAAAAGGGCATCCTGACCGTCGGTGTCGTCACCAAGCCGTTCCACTTCGAGGGCCAGCGCCGCATGAGGACGGCGGACGCCGGCATCGAAGAGCTGCAGAAGTGCGTCGACACGCTGATCGTCATCCCGAACCAGAACCTGTTCCGCCTCGCCAACGACAAGACGACCTTTGCCGACGCCTTCGCCATGGCCGACCAGGTGCTCTACTCGGGCGTCGCCTGCATCACCGACCTGATGGTCAAGGAAGGCCTGATCAACCTCGACTTCGCCGACGTCCGCTCGGTGATGCGCGAGATGGGCAAGGCGATGATGGGCACCGGCGAGGCCAGCGGCGAGGGCAGGGCAATGGCCGCTGCCGAGGCGGCGATCGCCAACCCGCTGCTCGACGAATCGTCGATGAAGGGGGCCAAGGGCCTGCTGATCTCGATCACCGGCGGCCGCGACCTCACCCTGTTCGAGGTGGACGAGGCGGCAACCCGCATCCGCGAGGAAGTCGACCAGGACGCCAACATCATCCTGGGCGCGACGTTCGACGAGGAACTGGAAGGCGTCATCCGCGTCTCGGTGGTCGCCACCGGCATCGACAAGTCGGCGGCCGACATTGCATCGCCGCCAATCCAGATCCGCCAGCAGCCTGCGAAGCCGGCGGCCCAGCCGCAGCCACAGCCGCAGCCGCGCCCGGCTGCCGTCGCCGAAACCCGTCCGGCCGCCCCGATCGAGGCGCCGCGCGCCGCCGATCCGGTCGCCGACGCCATCCGTCAGGCCGAGATCAACGCGGCCGTCGTGGCTTCGCGTCCGGCGCCGCAGCCGATCGACGAGTTCCAGCCGGTGAGCAAGCTGTTCCAGCAGCCGCAGCCGGTCGCGCAGCAGCCGCGGCCGCAGCCGGCCGCCGTGGCGCCCGCGCCGCAGCCGATGCCGCTGCGCGAAGTGGCTCCCCAGGAGCCGGTCGCCGCGCCGCGCATGCCCAAGGTCGAGGACTTCCCGCCGGTCGTGCGGGCCGAGGTCGAGGCGCGCCGCAACGCGGCCGATCACGAGAACAACGGACCGATGGGCCTGCTGAAGCGCCTGACCACGGGCCTCAGCCGACGCGACGACGAGCCGGCGCGCCTGCAGCCCGCGCAGCCGCGCGAGCCGAAGCTCAGGCAGCCCGCTCCGGAGGCCCGCCGCGCGCCCAGCCAGGACGCTCAGCTCTATGCGCCGCGTCGCGGCCAGCTGGACGAGCACGGTCGCCTGTCGCCGCAGCCGCGCGGCGTCCAGGAGGACGAGCAGCTGGAGATTCCGGCGTTCCTTCGCCGGCAAGCGAACTGAGCCTGAAAGGGCGCTTCACGAATTGCCGGCAGGCGGAAACATTGCCCGCCTGCCGGCTTGAAAAATCCCGCAAATTCAGCTGGTTATGATTCGCAGAGCGTGCGTGTGCAGTAACACAGAGTAAAAAAGCGTGATTTGTTGTCTCTCCGCCGCCCGACTATCTTCCGGCCATGGAAAGGTCGGCGTGTGGGCGGATTCGGGGATGAGATCCTGCCCATCGCACACAGCAAGATCCATGCAGCGGGAGCCGGCCAGCCGGCAGCCGCGCAAACGGAGAGGCTGACGGGCGGTATGGGGATCAAGTTGCACGACTATCAGACGACTATCAAAGCGCGCGCGACGCTGGAAGGCTTTGGCGTCCACAGCGGCCGCCCGGTTTCGGTGAGCTTCCTCCCGGCCGATCCCGATACCGGCATCGTCTTCCACCACACCGATCGCGCCGGCACCGTGCGCGAAATCCGCGCGCTTGTCTCGGAGATCGGCAGCACCGACCTGTGCACCGCTCTCGGTGACGCGGCAGGCGCTCATGTCGGCACCGTCGAGCACGTCATGGCCGCGCTGTTCGGCCTCGGCATCGACAATCTGGCGATCGAGATCGACGGCGACGAGATGCCGATCCTCGACGGCAGCGCGAGCGCCTTTGTCGAGGCCATCGACCAGGCCGGCATCGAGACGCTCGACGTCAAGCGCCGCTACATCCGCGTGCTGAAGCCGGTGCGCATCGACAGCGGCGCCTCCTTCGCCGAATTCCGCCCCTATGACGGTACGCGCTTCGAGGTCGAGATCGACTTCGAGAGCCCGGCCATCGGTCGGCAGTCCTATGCGTCCGACATCGACGCCGCGTCCTTCCGCCGCGATATCGCGCGCGCCCGCACCTTCGGCTTCATGAAGGATGTCGAGCGGCTCTGGGCCGCCGGCTACGCGCTCGGCTCCTCGCTGGAGAATTCCGTGGTGATCGGCGACGACAGCCGCGTCATCAACATGGAAGGCCTGCGCTACAAGAACGAGTTCGTGCGCCACAAGCTGCTCGACGCGATGGGCGACCTCGCGCTCGCCGGCGCGCGCTTCATCGGCTGCTACCATTCCTATCGCGGCGGCCACAGGCTGAACGCTTCGGCGCTGCGCCATCTGCTGTCCGATCGCTCGGCTTTCGAGATCGTCGAGACGACGCGCCGCGAGCGCGGGCGTTCGGCCGAGATGACGGCCGTCAGCGCCGCTGTCTACGCTCCCTGGGTCCTCTGACGGGCCAATTCTTCGCAACCGGAACGGCTCGCATCCCGGCCGGTCGCCCGTTTCGGCGACGGCTTGCCGGGTGCAGTAAATCGTTAGCGAAAGCCGTGCCATAAAAATGCGCGAATGCCGCGCGATGGCGTTGCCGGTGAAAAGCGTTTATGATTAATCGCGGCAGGGGTGAAGAGCCGGCGCGGGTTCAGAGGAACCGGGATGCGCCGGGAGTGGGAACTGGCGCCGCCGAGAAGGGCTGACATCCGACATGCATTTCGTGAATATGGCTCACGCAGGGAGGGCGGCGCGCACGGCGTTTACCGTTGTCGTGATCGCTTCCGCGCCGGCGCTCGTCGCCGGCTGCATGAAGGAGCAGGACCTCAACCTCGCGACCTATGTCGAGCAGACCGACCCGGCCGACCAGCTCTACAACCAGGGCCTTGCCAACCTCAATGCCGGCCGCCTGAAGGAAGCCAGCCGCAAGTTCGACGCCGTCGACCGCCAGCACCCGTATTCGGAGTATGCGCGCAAGTCGATGGTGATGAGCGCCTTCACCAACTACCGGCAGGGCAACTACGAAGACGCCATCAACGCCGGCAAGCGCTACGTGGCGCTCTATCCGTCCTCCGAGGATGCGGCCTACGCGCAGTACATCGTCGGCCTCTCGTATTTCCGCCAGATCCGCGACGTCACGCAGGACCAGAAGGAATCGCGCCGCGCCATCGAGGCAATGGACGAGGTGGTCCAGCGCTGGCCCGAATCACCCTATGTCGAGGACGCCCGCAGCAAGGTGCGCTTCGCGCGCGACCAGCTCGCCGGCAAGGAGATGCAGATCGGGCGCTACTATCTCGAGCGCCGCGAGTTCATCGCCGCCGCCAAGCGCTTCCGCTACGTGGTGGAGAACTACGGCAACACCCGGCATGTCGAGGAAGCGCTGGCGCGCCTGGTCGAGACCTACTACGCGATGGGCCTGACCTCCGAAGCGCAGACCGCCGCCGCGGTGCTCGGCCACAACTATCCGGAAAGCCAATGGTACAAGGATTCCTACAAGCTGCTGCAGACCGGCGGCCTGCAGCCGCGCGAGAATGCCGGCTCGTGGATTTCCAGGGCCGGCAAGCTTTTCGGCAGCGACGCCTGAGGCACTGGAGCATTCCCGCGAAAGGTGGTAGCCGGTCTTCGGAGAAGATCATGCCCGAAACGCTCGCCTGAATGCTCGTCCGCCTGTCGATCCGCGATATCGTCCTGATCGAGCGGCTGGACATCGATTTCTCGGCCGGCCTGTCCGTCCTCACCGGGGAGACGGGCGCCGGCAAATCCATCATGCTCGACGCACTTTCGCTGGCGCTCGGCGGGCGCGGCGCGGCCTCGCTGGTCCGCAACGGGGCGACCCAGGGGCAGGTCTCGGCGGTATTCGACGTGCCCAAGAACCATCCGGCGCGCGCCATCCTGGCCGAGAACGCGCTCGAGGACGACGGCGACATCATCCTGCGCAGGGTGCAGACGGCCGACGGCCGCACGCGCGTCTTCGTCAACGACCAGCCGTCCTCGGTCACGCTGATGCGCGACATCGGCCGCGCGCTGGTCGAGATCCACGGCCAGCACGACGACCGCGCGCTGGTCGAGCCGTCGGCCCACCGCGACCTGCTCGACGCCTTCGGCGGCCATGTCGGCGAGGCCGACGCATGCGCGGCTGCCTGGCGGCTCTGGCGCGAGCGCGAGCAGCAGCTCGTGCAGCACCGGGCGCGGGTGCAGGCGGCGTCGCGCGAGGCGGACTATCTGCGCGCCTCGGTGGCCGAACTTTCGCAACTCGATCCGCAACCCGGCGAGGAGATCGAACTCGCCGATGTGCGCACCGCGATGATGCGCGCCGAGAAGGTCGCCGCCGAGGTCAAGGACGCGCAGGACGTGCTATCCGGCCAGAATTCGCCGCTGCCGCAGCTCGCCAGCCTGCTGCGCCGGCTGCAGCGCAAGAGCGCCGAGGCGCCCGGCCTGCTCGACGAGGTGACGCGGTCGCTCGACGAGGCGCTGATCCATCTCGACGCCGCCCAGTCCGGCGTCGAGGCGGCGATGCGCGCCACGGAATTCGACCCGCAGAAGCTGGAGCGCTCGGAGGAGCGCCTGTTCGCGCTGCGCGCCGCCGGGCGCAAGTTTTCGGTCCCTGTCGACGACCTTGCAAGGACGCGAGACAGCATGGCGGCCGACCTCGCCGATCTCGATGCAGGAGAGGAGAAACTCGCCGGGCTCGAGACGCAGGCGACGGCTGCCCGCGAGGCCTATGACCGGGCGGCGGCCCGGCTGAGCGAACTGCGGGCGGCGGCCGCCGCTGCCCTGAAGAAGGCGGTGATGGCCGAACTGCCGGCGCTGAAGCTCGATCGCGCCGAGTTCATCGTCGAGATCGCGACCGAGCCCGACAACCGCACGGAAGCCGGCATCGACCAGATCGAGTTCTGGGTGCGCACCAACCCCGGCACGCGGCCGGGGCCGATGATGAAGGTGGCATCAGGCGGCGAACTGTCGCGTTTCCTGCTGGCGCTGAAGGTGGCGTTGGCCGATCGCGGCTCTGCCCCGACGCTTGTCTTCGACGAGATCGACACCGGCGTCGGCGGCGCGGTGGCGGACGCCATCGGGCAGCGGCTGGCGCGGCTGTCGTCGCGCGTCCAGGTGCTTTCCGTTACCCACGCCCCGCAGGTCGCGGCGCGGGCGGCGACGCATTTCCTGATCTCCAAGTCCGGCGGGAAGGAAAGCGTTTCGACCGGCATCGCCGAGATGGATCGCGCGGCGCGGCAGGAGGAACTTGCCCGCATGCTCGCCGGCGCCACCATCACCGAGGAAGCGCGCGCGGCCGCCGGCCGGCTGCTTGCGGAAAACGCAGGCGCGTAGCCCGGGCGCAACAGCTGTCGTCACCGTCTGGCAGCAGTGCCACCAACCGACCCTTGAACCTTTCGCGCCGCTGCGCTTGATAGTCCGGCAAATACGGAACAGGACATGACCAAGCCGGCCACCCCAGTCGAATCCCTGACCCAGGACGAAGCCGCCGCCGAACTTGCGCGGCTCGCAGGCGAAATCGCCGTCCACGACCGCCGCTATCACGGCGAGGATGCGCCGACGATCTCGGACGCCGCGTACGACGCGCTGAAGCTGCGCAACGCGGCGATCGAGGCACGTTTTCCGGAACTGATCCGCGCCGACTCGCCATCGCACCGCGTCGGCGCCGCGCCCTCGACGGCGTTCGCGCAGGTGCGCCACTCGGTGCCGATGCTGTCGCTGGACAACGTCTTCTCCGACGAGGACGTGGCCGATTTCGTGGCCAGCGTACGGCGCTTCCTCAGCCTGTCTTCGGATGCCGGGCTGGTGTTCACCGCCGAGCCCAAGATCGACGGCCTGTCGATGTCGCTGCGCTACGAGAAGGGCAGGCTGGTGACGGCAGCCACGCGCGGCGACGGCGAGACCGGCGAGAACGTGACAGCCAACATCCTGACCATCGCGGAGATCCCGCAACGTCTGCCCGCGGACGCGCCCGACGTCGTCGAGGTGCGCGGCGAAGTCTACATGCGTCGCGACGACTTTCTCGACCTGCAGAAGCGCATGGCCGACACCGGCCAGACCTTTGCCAATCCGCGCAATTCCGCCGCCGGCAGCCTGCGGCAGAAGAACCCGGAGGTGACGAAGTCGCGCCCGCTGAAATTCTTCGCCTACGCCTGGGGCGAGACGTCCGAACCGCTCGGCACGTCGCAATACGACGTCGTCCAGCGTTTCGGGACATGGGGATTTCCGGTCAACGACCGGATGGTGCGCTGCGCCTCGCTGGAGGACATGCTCAGGCAATACTGCGCCATCGAGGCGGACCGCGCGGAGCTGCCCTACGACATCGACGGCGTCGTCTACAAGGTCGACCGGCTCGACCTGCAGGAACGGCTCGGCTTCCGCTCGCGCAGCCCGCGCTGGGCGACCGCGCACAAGTTTCCGGCGGAGAAGGCGACGACGGTCCTGACGGCGATCGACATCCAGGTCGGGCGCACCGGCGCGCTGACGCCGGTGGCGCGGCTGGAGCCGGTGACGGTGGGCGGCGTCGTCGTCGTCAACGCCACGCTGCACAACGAGGACTACATCCGGGGCATCGGCAACAGCGGCCAGCCGATCCGCGAGGGCCGCGACATAAGGGTCGGCGACACCGTCATCGTCCAGCGCGCAGGCGACGTCATTCCGCAGATCATCGACATCCTGCCGGAGAAGCGGCCGGCGGATTCGGTTGCCTACGTCTTCCCCGATCGTTGCCCCGCCTGCGGCAGCCACGCGGTGCGCGAGGAGGGCGAGGCGGTCAGGCGCTGCACCGGCGGGCTGGTCTGCCCGGCGCAGGCCGTCGAGCGCATCCGCCATTTCGTCTCGCGCAACGCCTTCGACATCGAGGGCCTCGGCGAGAAGCAGATCGAGTTCTTCTTCCAGACCGACAAGGCGGCGCTGAAGGTGTCTTCGCCCGCCGACATCTTCACCTTGAAGCGGCGGCAGGAGATGCTGCCGGCGACGCTGGAAGGCTCACTGGAGAAGCTGGAGAACATCGAGGGGTTCGGCGCTGTCTCCGTGAAGAAGCTGTTCGACGCCATCGACGCGCGCCGCGAGGTGGCCTTCTCGCGCTTCCTGTTCGCGCTCGGCATCCGCCATATCGGCGAAACCAACGCCAAGCGGCTGGCGCGGCATTTCCTGTCGTTCGAGGCGCTGCGCAGGACGGCCGAGGCTGCACGGATCCCCGAAGGCAAGGGCGATCCCGGCAATGCCGAATGGCAGGAGATCGTCGGCGTCAACGGCATCGGCGGCATCGTCGCGGAGGCGCTGGTCGACTTCTTCGCCGAAGAGCACAACCGAGAGGCGGTAGAAGCACTGCTCGACGCCGGCGTGACGCCCCTCGACGAGGCGCCGGTGGCCGCGGTTTCGTCGCCCGTCGCCGGCAGGACCGTGGTCTTCACCGGGTCGCTGGAGAAGATGTCGCGCGACGAGGCCAAGGCGATGGCCGAGCGGCTCGGCGCCAAGGTCGCCGGCTCGGTGTCGAAGAAGACCGACCTGGTGGTCGCCGGGCCGGGCGCCGGCTCGAAGCTCAAGCAGGCGACCGACCTCGGCATCGAGGTGATCGACGAGGACCAGTGGTTCGAGCGGGTGGGCCGGCAGAGCGACTGATCACAACCGTTGATCGATAGTCTCAAGGAAATTCACCTGACTTGTCGGCCGGGCCGCCCTATAGCTCGCTGCCTACCCGGAAACCGCGATGTCCGCCGACGCATTCCATGACCGCAGCATGACCATCTCGACGGCCCGATCCTTCGTTGAGGGCATGAAGTCGGCGATCCCCGTGGTCGTCGCCGCCGCGCCATTCGGCCTGCTGTTCGGCGCGCTGGCGGTCGAGAACGGCCTGAGCGTCGCAGACGCCACGCTGATGAGCGCCGCGATCTACGGCGGCGCCAGCCAGATGGTGGGCATCGAACTGTTCGGCCAGCACATCGCACCCTGGCTGGTCGTGCTGTCGATCGTCGCGGTGAATTTTCGCCACGTGCTGTATTCGGCGGCGATCGGCCCGAGAATCGACCATTGGCCGGCGTACCAGCAAGCGCTCGGTTTCTTCCTGCTGACCGATCCGCAATATGCCGAGACCGAGCGCCGCGCGGAGAGCGGGCGCCGCGTCAGCTTTGCCTGGTACATGGGCATGGGAATCGCGATCTACGTGCCGTGGCTCGCCGAAAGCGCCATCGGCGCCATGTTCGGCAAGCTGGTCCCCGACCCAAGGGCGCTCGGCATCGACTTCCTGCTGCCGATCTACTTCCTCGGCATGGTGATGGGATTCCGCAAGCGGCCCTACTGGCTGCCGATCGTGGCGACCAGCGCCGTCGCTTCGATAGCCGCACACTACACGATCGGCTCGCCCTGGCATGTCTCGGTCGGGGCAGTCGCCGGGATCGCGCTGGCCGCCATCCTGCCGGTCAAGGCGGCTGAGGACAGCGCGGACGCGCCATGACCTCGACGCTGTGGATCATCTTCTGGGGCGCGATCCTGACCTACCTCACGCGGGTCGGCGGCCACCTCGTGCTGTCGCGCTTCGATCGCGTGCATCCGGTCGAGGCCGGCCTGAACGCCGTGCCGGCGGCCGTCCTGACCACGCTGGTGGCGCCGGCCGCCGTGCAGGCGGGTCCGGCCGAACTGGTGGCGCTGGCGGTGGCCGCGATCGTCTCCCTGCGGGCCGGGTTGCTGACCATGTTCCTGGTCGGCGCCGTGGTGCTTGTCGTGGGACGTCAGTTCGTCGCCTGAGCGTCCTTCGCGGTTCTAGTCCTTGTCGTCGCGCGGCAGCGGCGCCGTCGCGGCTTCCAGCCAGGCCAGAACCTCGCCGCCGACCATCGGCCCGACCTCGCGGAGCACGCGGGCGTGGTACTCGTCCAGCCAGTGCAGCTCGTCGCGGGTGAGCAGGCTCGTCCGCAGCAGGCGCTTGTCGAACGGAGCCAGCGTCAGCGTCTCGAACGCATGCATGGCGATGTCGCCACCTGGCAGGTCTTCCGCGGGCGTGACCAGGATCAGGTTTTCCAGCCGGATGCCGTAGCTGCCCGGCTTGTAGTAGCCCGGCTCGTTGGAGAGGATCATGCCGGCGAGGAGCTTTTCGACACCGGTCTTGGCGATCCGTTGCGGACCCTCGTGGACCGACAGGTAGGACCCGACGCCGTGGCCGGTGCCGTGCGCATAGTCGAGCCCGGCCTTCCAGAGCGCGAGCCGCGCCACCGCGTCGATGTCCGCCCCGCGCACGCCTGCCGGAAAACGCAGCATCGAAATCTCGATCACGCCCTTCAGGACGAGGGTGTAGCGGGTGCGCATCTCGTCGGTCGGCGGGCCGATGGGAACGGTGCGCGTGATGTCGGTCGTGCCGTCCTGGTACTGGCCGCCCGAATCGAGCAGGAACAATTCGCCGTCGCCGAGCCTGCGGTTGGTCTCGCTGGAGACACGGTAGTGGATGATGGCGCCGTTCGGGCCGGCGCCGGCGATGGTCGCGAAGGATACCTCGCGAAGCGGCATCTGCGTCTCGTCGCCGGTGACGCGACGCATCTCCTCGAGCTGTCGCACGACCGCGATCTCGTCGAGCGAGCCAGGTTGCTTCCGGTCGAGCCAGCAGAGCAGCTTTGCGACCGCCGCGCCGTCGCGCCGGTGGGCGGCGCGCGCGCCGGCGATCTCGGCGCCGTTCTTGGTGGCGCGGGGGATGCGCGCCGGGTCGGCCGCCTTGACGACGTCGCCGCCATTCCCGGTGACCAGCATGCGCAGCCGTTCGGCGGCAAGGGAGGGGTCGAGCGCGATCTTTGCGCCGCTCCGGGCGAGCGACGCAACCTCGTCCTCGAGCGCCGACGGCGGACGCAACTCGGCAAGCTGCGTCAGGTAGGCCTTCGTCTTGATGGGGAGCTTGCGCTTGTCGATGAACAGTCGGTGCGATCCGTCGGCGGCGAGGATCGCGAAGCCGAGCGCCAGCGGCGTGTGCGGCACGTCGGCGCCGCGGATGTTGAAGGCCCAGGCGAGCGAGGACGGGTCGGTCAGCACCGCGTGGGTGGCGCCGTCGCCGCTGATCGCCTCCGCGAGCCTGGCCAGCTTGTCCCGCGCCAATTCGCCGGCGAATTCGATGGGATGGATCTCGACCGGCTCGAGAGGCGGGTTCGGCCGGCTGTCCCACAGCGCATCGATCGGATTGGCCTCGACCGGCGCAAGCACGGCGCCGACCTTGCCGGCCGCTTCGGTCAGCGCCTCGACCTCGGCGATGGTGTGCAGCCAGGGATCGAAAGCGAGCCGGGCGCCCTTGCCGAGATTGGCCTTGATCCATTTCGGCGGTGGGTTCTCGATCAGGCTCTCGAAGGTGAAGACGTCCGGGTCGGACTGGTCGCGGACCTGCAGGGTGTAGCGGCCGTCGACGAAGATGACGGCGCGGTTCGCCAGCACGATGGCGACGCCGGCGGACCCGGAGAACCCGGTCAGCCACTTCAACCGCTCCGAGCAAGCCGGCACGTATTCGCCCTGATGCTCGTCGGAACGCGGCACGACGAACCCGTCGAGCTGATTGCCGGCCAGCCATTCGCGCAGCCGCGCAACGCGTTCGCGACCCTTCGATGGGTCGTTAACCTCGTCGAAATCCTGGAACATGACGCCTGCTTTCCGCATCGATAGACGGTGGGAATCTAGCCGCCCGGCGGTGCCGTTGCAACGCAGGCGGTTGGGCCACGCGCCATCATGCGAATGCCGAATGGCAGCCATGCAATGTCGGCTCTGTTCGCGCGGGCGCGAAGCGCCTACATCGAAAGCCGTGGAGGAGTTGCAATCCCGTTCCATGAAGGAGAACGACGATGACTGCGACCGCCAACAAGCCAGGACTTTTCCGCAACGCCCTCAAGGCCCTGATGGAAGCGCGCCAGCTCGAAGCCGAGCGCTACGTCAACGGCGTGCTGCTGGCGCTCGACGACGATACGCTGAAGAGCCACGGCTACAGCCGCGCCGAACTGATGCGCCGCGGATCTTCCAACCGCTACTGGATGTAGTCAGCGCTTCAGGTGGAGCGTGACCCATTCGCCGCGCCACAGCGTGCGGATGTGCCTGAACCCCTGTCCGACATAGGCGGCGATGACCGCGTCGCGCTGGCGCTCCAGGATGCCTGACAGGATCAGGGAGCGTCCGCCGCCAAGAAAGCGCGCCATGTCCGGCGCCATCTTCATCAACGGCCGGGCCAGGATGTTGGCGACGATCAGGTCGAAGGGCGCGCGCTGCCCGAAGATGGCGGCCTGGAACCCCACCGCGGTGCGCGCATCGACATAGCGGCTCACGCCGTTCAGCCGCGCGTTGTCGGCGGCGACGCGGGTTGCGATCGGGTCGATGTCGGTCGCCAGCACCGGGATGTGCGCCAGCCTGGCCAGCGCGATGGCGAGCACGGCGCTTCCGGTACCGAGGTCGAGCGCATTGCGCGGCTTCTCGCGGCGCACGACCGTCTCGATCATTTCGAGGCAGCCGGCCGTCGTGCCGTGGTGGCCGGTGCCGAAGGCGAGGCCGGCCTCGATCTCGATCGCCAGGTCGCCCGGCCTGCGCCGGTGGCGGTCGTGCGAGCCATGCACCAGGAAGCGGCCGGCATGGACCGGCTGCAATCCCTCCAGCGACTTTGCGACCCAGTCGATGTCCGGCAGGACCTCGCGCTCCACGGCCGCGGTGAGGCCGATGCCCTGCATGACCGCGCGCATCCTGCGCTCGATGTCGTCGACGCCGTCGTCGGCGTAGAGCGAAACCTCCTTCACCCCGTTCGCCTCGTCGAGGTCGAAGACCGAAATCGGCAGCCCGTCGTCCTCGAACGCGGCTTCCAGAGCCATGAAGAGCCGATCCGACCCGGCGGCGTCGGTCGTGACGTGGAGGCGGGTCTGGCCCATGATGGTCAGCCCTTGGCCGCCAGCCGCTTCAGCTTGGCGAGCGCTGTCTCGGGGTTTTCCTCGTAGGCGATCGTGCCGGCGAAGGCGCCGTCCGAGTCGAGCAGGATGACCGATGCGGTATGGTCCATCGTGTAGTCGCCGTCGTCGAGATCGACCTTGCGCCAGTAGATGCCGAAGGCCTTGGCCATCGCGTGGACCTTGTCCGGCTCGCCGGTTATGCCGGTGATGCGGTCGGATACGTTGCTGACATAGGTGTTCAGGATCTCGGCCGTATCGCGCTCGGGGTCGACCGTCACGAAATAGGCGCGCAGGTTCTTGCCGTCGTCGCCGAGTTCCTTCAGCCAGCCGTCGAGCTCGAACAGCGTCGTCGGGCAGACTTCCGGGCAATGCGTGAAGCCGAAGAAGACCGCGCTCGGCTGGCCGCGGAACGCGACCTCGGTGATCGGCGCGCCGGCCTGGTCGGTCAGGGTGAAGGGCGCGCCGTAGGCTTCGCCGGCGCTCCTCTGGCTGTACCATTGAAAGGTCAGGAAACCGATGCCGGCCGCCATGAGCACGAGGATGCCGACGAGAATGCTGCGCATCATGATGGCTGGTTCCGCCCGTTGCCGCTTCGCGTGATCAGAAGCACCAGGCCAGGCCGGACTCGACCGTGGCCATGAAGATGGCCGCGCCCTTGTCGATCCAGGACGCAAACGCCACGCCCGTCGCCGCCGCGACCAGCGCAACACCGAGCGCGATCCTGGCGACCGTCGCCGAGGACGGGTGCGAAAGCTGCTTCATGCGCATGATATAGACCGCCATGCCCCGCCGAAAAAGGGCCATGATGCCGCGCCGGAGCAGGCGATGCTCCATTGAAACGCCGGAAAAGCCGCCCCACTTCATGGCGGGTTCTGGAGATCAGGAGAATGTGATGCGGCAGATCGGCTTGACGGGACTTCTCGGCGCACTGCTTCTGGCGACGCCGGCCGTCGCCCAGCAGGTGGGCGAGGTGGGCGTCGACTGGCTCGGCAACGACATCATCGTGGAGGCGATCAAGGATCCCGAGGTCGACGGCGTCACCTGCCACGTCTCCTATTTCGACCGCGGCGTGATCGACCGGCTGCAGAAGGGCAACTGGTTCGAGAACCCCTCGGACACCGCGATCTCCTGCCGGCAGACCGGGCCCATCCGGATCGGCGACATCGCGCTCGGGGAAGGCGGCGAGGAGATCTTCAGGCAGGGCATCAGCCTGATCTGGAAGGAGCAGGTGGTGAACCGCATCTACGACAAGGAAAACGACACGCTGATCTACCTCGCGCATTCGCGCCAGGTGCAGGACGGGTCGGCCAAGATGTCGATGACGACCGTTCCGCTGTTCGGCCAGGACGTCGTCTGGGAGCAGGGCAAGCCGAAATAGCCCTGCTTGCCGGGGAAGGCCTGGCAGCGTAAAGCCGCGAGCATGGAACGACCGGACGAACTGCGCTTCAAGGACCCCGAGCCGCGCATCCACCCGACGGCCGAGCTGAAGTCGTGCCGGCTCGGGCGCTACGCGGCGATCGGCGAACGCGTGGTCCTGCGCGAGGTGACGGTCGGCGACTTCACCTATTTCGAACGCAACGTCGAGGCGATCTACGCCAGGATCGGCAAGTTCTGCTCGATCGCCGCGAACACGCGCATCAACGCGCTGGAACATCCGATAGAACGCATCACCCAGCACAAGGTGAGCTACCGCCCGAACGAATATTTCCGGTGGCTGGGCGTCGACCGCGCCTTCAAGGAGCGTCGCCAGGCAAGAAGCGTGCGGATCGGCCACGACGTCTGGATCGGCCATGGCGCGGTCGTCCTGCCCGGCGTGTCGATCGGCAACGGGGCGGTGATCGGCGCCAATGCCGTGGTGACGCGGGACGTCGACGCCTATGAGATCGTCGCGGGATCGCCGGCGCGGCGACTGAGGCCCCGCTTCGCGCCGGAGATCGCGGCGCGCATCGAGGCGCTCGCCTGGTGGGACTGGCCGGTCGCCAGACTCGCCGACGCGATCCCCGACATGCAGACGCTGGCGATCGAAGAGTTTCTCGATCGCTGGTCGGGCGCTGACGGCTAGCCCTTCAGGAACTCCGCGAAGGCGCCGCCGTAGTCGGGGTGCCAGCGCGACAGCGCCGGGCGGTTCTCGATGATGTCGCCGACCGCCCAGGCCATGCGCCGCTCGTCGGTGCGGCGGTCGGTCTCGTTGTCCGGGCACAGGATATAGAAATCGCCCCGCGCCAGCGACTGCAGCATGAAGTCGACGACCTGCTCGCCGGTCCAGGCGCCCGGCGCCTTCGTCGTCGTGCCGCCGCTCATGCCGGTGAAGGTGAAGCCGGGGATGAGGAGATGCGCCGAGACGGCCGCGCCCGGCTCGTTGCGCAGCGCGTGCGCCAGCCCTTCCGTGTAGGTCTTCAACGCAGACTTCGAGACATTGTAGGCGAGGTTGCCGGGCGGCGTGGTGATGCCCTGCTTGGAACCGGTGTTGACGATTATCGCCGGCATTGCCTGTGCCAGCATGCGCTCGGCAAAGGCCTGCACGCCGTGCACCACGCCCCAGAGATTGACGTCGATGAGCGCCTTCCAGGCATCGAGATTCTGCCAGGGCTTGCCGGGATTGGCGCCGACACCGGCATTGTTCATCAGGAACGAGACGTCGCCGAACCTGGCATAGGCGGCGTCGGCCAGTGCGACGAGGTCGCCAGGCCTGGCGACGTCGCAGGCGACGGCGAGGACCCGGTCTGCGCCGCCGGCCGCCTGCGAGACGGCCGTCGCGGCCGCGTCAAGCGCCGTGCCCTCGAGATCCGCGATCACGACATTCATGCCCGCGGCGCAGAAGCGCCTGGCGGCGGCGAGCCCGATGCCGCTCGCGCCCCCGGTGATGACTGCGGTGCGTCCCGGGGCAAGGGCTGCGATCTCGGTGATTTCGGCGTTCATGTCGCTTTTCCTCGGTCTGCTCGGTTCCGGCCTGGCGGCCGCGGTTTTCGCACGCGCTTTGCCCAATCGGCGCTCCGGGGGTATGTGTCGGTCTGAACGGACGCGAATACGGAGAACTGCGTGGCGGACTGGCTGAAGATACTGGACGACGAAATCCGCGCCGGCAACAAGATGCTCAAGCTGGTGCCCAAGGTGCTTGGCAATCCGGAGATCTCGCTGGAGCAGGTCACTGCGCTGTTTTCCGAGCTCGAGAAGCAGGCCGAATTCGTCGAGAAGCTGAAGACCGTGCTCGAGGGCATGGGGCACGACTTCCCGGTGCTGGACAAGGCGCGCGCGCTGGAATCCCGCTACGCCGACCTCGCCGCGACCGCGGCGGAAAAGGTCAAGGAGATGCGGGGGTAGGGGCCGGCCCCTAGCCTCCCCGCCCGCTGGACGACGCCAACTGCACCTTTGCCTTTGAGAGACTGGGCACCACGACCAGATGGGTGACCTTGCCCTGTTTGAAGGCCTTCAGGAACTTCGGATAGTTTGCGAAGGCGACGCAGCCGTGCGATTCCTCGCGCCCGCCGCGAAGCAGGTAGGAATGCGCCAGCATGCCGTCGCGGCCGTGCATGGTCTGCTCGCCGATCGGCGTCATGCGGATCGCCTCGACGCCGTGGAAGAGCTTTTCCCGCATCGACAGCTTGTAGGTGTTGGGCGGCGTCGGTCCCCGCATCTTCACATGCACATAGCGCGGGTTGTCGGCCATCTTGCCGATGCCGGAATGGGCTTCCAGCCTGGTGCCGTCGGGCATGTGCACCACGGCGGCGGAGATATCATAGACGGCGACCTTGTCGCCGGCGTTCGGCGTCTTGAAGAGTTTGCCGAAAGCGCGGCCCCCGGGATTGTCCGGCCGGGCGTAGGCGAGCGCCTGGGGCTCGGCCCGTTCGTTCGAGGCAGGCTTGTTCGACCGCGCGTCCTGCGGCTTGCGCCCAGAGGCAGCCGGCCCACGATCGGGACGGGCAGTCGGCAGCGCCGCGAGTTCGGGCATAGCGCCGTCGGCGGCAATGCCGTCGTCGCCCTCAAAGATGTTGTCGGGGAATTCGTCGCCAAGCGACGCCAGCGCGAGCTCGACCGGATCGGCCGGGCTCTCATCGACGGCGGCATAGGCGAGTTCGACGCTCAGGCCGGTCGGGCCGACCAGCGGGTGGGCAAGCGCGCCGGCGTCCAGGTCCTGCACGCTTTCGGCTTCGCGATGAAAGCGCGCCGCGACGGGCGCGATCGACGCCACCTGGACCGCCTGAGGGGCTTCGTCCGGTTCGTCGGCTGTGACCGTCATGCCGGCGCTGGCGAAGGCGGCGACCAGCTTCTGGCGCGACAGCTTTGCCTCGGCGACGATCCTGGCGAAGGGATCGACCGGCGGCTGCATGGCGGGTTTTCCGGCAGCCTGCGGCTGCGCCGGAGCGGTGCGAAGCGGCTGGTCGAGCCGCGCGGCGACCGGCTGGCCGAGGGGACGCACGACGGGCGTCGTTGCCGGCCGCACCAGTTGCACCTGCGCCGGCAGGCCGGCTACGAGGAAGCTTTCGGCCTGGATACGGGCGGCCGCCGAATGCAGACCCGCCAGCGTCGCGACCGACCAGGAGGCGACGAAGACCACGGCGCAGGGAACAGCCGCCCAGCGAACCGCGCTCAGGATTTCCCGTGAAAGACTGCCGGAACCGGCCCTGGAATCGTTGTCCCCGATCCCCCTGTCATGAAACGCCATTCACACTCACTCTCAACCGATCCTGCGGGCGGCGGGAATGCGCCGCGCCGTTGCGACATGGTCTGGCGCGCCACGCCGGCGCCCCGGTTCCTGTTGCCGATTGATAAAAGGATGGACAAAGATGGTTAACCAACCTTTGCCCCGGTCCCCGAATTGCGGGCGATTGCCCGTCCCGTTGCTTTTTTCGCGATCGAAATCGCGCCCGAACCCGCCGGGAGCAGTCTCAACAAAACAAGGAAATATTGCGGCCAAGCGGCTGATATGGCCGGCGAAAAAGGATTACCTAACGTAAGGCATCCGGATCAGGCCGGCCGGACGAACCCGTCCAGAACCTTTTTCTGGCCGGCCTTGTCGAAGTCGATGGTGAGCTTGTTGCCTTCGACGGCGGCGACGTTGCCGTTGCCGAACTTCTGGTGGAAGACGCGGTCGCCGACCTGGAATGGGGAGGGCGTGTCGGAGACCGACTTGGCGACCAGTTCGCCCTCGATGGTGCGGCCCTTCACCGAAGTGCGGCCGGCGCCATAGCCGGAATCGGTCTCGCCATAGCCGATGCGCTCGACCTGGTGGCCGGAGCGCGTGCCCCAGTTGCGGTCGGTCGCCTCTGTCCGGTTTTGCTGGGCGCGCGCCCAGCCGGGCGTGGAGTAGGTGTTGGAGAAGGCGCCGCTGCCTTCGCCGACGTTGTCGAAGCGCGAGGCGCCGTATGGATTGCGCCGTCCCTGTCCGCCACGGCCCGAGGCGAAGGAGCCGCCGCCATAGGGGTTGCCGTAGCCGCCGTAGGAATTGTTGGATTCAGGGGTTTCAATATGCGCGTCCGGCAGTTCTTCGAGGAAGCGCGAAGGGAGCGTTCCTTGCCAAAGCCCATGGATGCGTCTGTTGGACACGAACCAAACATGCAGATGTTTTTTCGCGCGTGTCAGTCCGACGTAGGCCAGTCGGCGCTCCTCCTCCAGACCGGAGCGGCCGCCCTCGTCGAGCGCGCGCTGGTGGGGAAAGAGACCTTCCTCCCAGCCGGGCAGGAACACGGTGTCGAACTCCAGCCCCTTGGCCGAGTGCAGTGTCATGATGGTGACTGCGTCTTGGCCGGCGTTCTGTTCTGCTTCCATGACGAGCGCGACATGCTCCAGGAAGGAGCGCATCGACTCGTATTCCTCCATGGAGCGGATGAGCTCCTTGAGGTTTTCCAGCCGGCCGGGGGCTTCGGCCGAGCGGTCCTTCTTCCACATGTCGGTGTAGCCGGACTCCTCTAAAATGGTCTCGGCGAGCTCGGTGTGCGGCGTGTTTTCAAGAGCCGCCTGCCATCTAGCAAAATTGGCGACCACCTCGCGAAGCGATGATCGCGTCGTTTTGGACCTCAACTCGTCACTTTCAGCGAGAATTCCAGCTGCCTCCAACTTGGGCTTGCCAAGTCTGCGCGCCGCTTCGCTGATCTCGCGAGTTGCACTATCACCCAGCCCGCGCTTTGGAACATTGACGATGCGGTCGAAAGCAAGGTCGTCCGCACCCTGCGCCACGACGCGAAAATACGCCAATGCATCGCGGATTTCCTGGCGTTCGTAGAAGCGCGGGCCGCCGATGACGCGGTAGTTCAGGCCGATCTCGATGAAGCGGTCCTCGAAGGAGCGCATTTGGAACGAAGCGCGCACGAGGATCGCGATGTCGTTCAGGCTGTGGCCGCGGCGCTGCGCCTGCTCGATCTCCTCGCCGACGGCGCGGGCCTCCTCGTCGGAATCCCACGAGTTGTGCACCAATACCTTGCCGTCCTCGGGATCGTTGCGTTCGGTGAACAGCGTCTTGCCGAAGCGGCCCTCGTTGTGCGCGATCAGGTGCGAGGCGGCGCCGAGGATGTGCGCCGTCGAGCGGTAGTTGCGCTCCAGCCGGATGATGGTGGCGCCCGGAAAATCCTTGTCGAAGCGCAGGATGTTGTCGACCTCCGCCCCGCGCCAGCCATAGATCGACTGGTCGTCGTCGCCGACGCAGCAAATGTTAATTTGCTGCTGATTGTTTTCGCTCACGGGCCGCACCGCCGCCTCCGGCGGCTGGCCCTCCGCGGGGGCGGCCTGGCCGGCCGGCGTCCGGTCGGACTTGCGGCCTTCGGCCGGAACGTTGTCGGCTTTCGACATGGGTCGTTGCGCGAGCAGCCGCAGCCAGAGGTACTGCGCCGTGTTGGTGTCCTGGTATTCGTCGACCAGGATGTAGCGGAACTTCCGGTGGTACTCCTTCAGGATGTCGGGGTTTTCGCGGAAGATGCTGATCGGGTGGCACAGGAGGTCGCCGAAGTCGCAGGCGTTCAGCGTCCTCAGCCGTTCCTGGTAGGCGCGGAAGAGCTCGCGGCCCTTGCCGTTGGCGAAGCTGCGCGCGTCGCCTTCCGGGATCCTGTCGGGACCGAGGCCCTTGTTCTTCCAGCCGTCGATCATCATGGCGAACTGGCGCGGCGGCCAGCGCTTGTCGTCGAGGCCTTCCGCCTGGATCAGCTGCTTGAGCAGGCGGATGACGTCGTCGGTGTCGAGGATGGTGAAGTCGGAGCGCAGGCCAGCCAGCTCGGCATGGCGGCGCAGGAGCTTGACGCCGATCGAGTGGAAGGTGCCGAGCCACGGCATGCCCTCGACATTCTCGTCGCCGATCAGCATGCCGATGCGCTGCTTCATCTCGCGCGCGGCCTTGTTGGTGAAGGTGACGGCGAGGATCTGCGAGGGGTAGGCGCGGCCGGTGGCCAGGATGTGGGCGATGCGGGTGGTGAGCACGCGGGTCTTGCCGGTGCCGGCGCCGGCTAGAACCAGAACGGGGCCCTCGGTGGTCTCCACGGCCAGGCGCTGCTCCGGATTGAGACCCTTCAGATAGTCGGGCGGCTGGTTGTGGCCGGCGCGCGCGGCCATGGCGCGGGCGGCGATGCCGCCTGCAGGGCGGGGCGCGGGTGCTGCTTCGTCGCGCCGCGGAACGCCTGCGCGGGGCATCGGCTCCTCGTCGAAGAAGGGCATGTCGTCGGGAAAGTCCACCATTTGTTCCGAATGTAGTGATTCGCCGCCGAAAGGCCAGCATGACGCAGGGTCCGCGGCGAGCGCGACCGGTCTGCAATTGCGTCCGTAATGGTCGGAAGCCTAGCGCGGCGGAGCCGGCCTCTTCGGCTTGAAGCGTCGGTCGGAGAAGTTGAGGCGACCCTCGACGATCGGCTGCACCGTCGCGGCAAGGCCGGCGTCGTCGCCGACAAGCGCCTTCAGCGCCGTGACCTGATTGAGGCCGATCAGGTTCAGAATGTCGAGCCTCGGCTCGCCGTCCCTGGCGCGGGGCAGGGCGGCAACCGGCTGGATGAGATCGGCGCATGCCGAGCCGAGCTTCTTCTGCGCCGCCTGCAGGGCGGCGGGCGCGTCGGCGCGGTCGGTCTCGACGAAGGCGTAGATGCCGACACCCTTGGTCTTCTTGGGTAGCGGATAGGTGGTCAGCGCCACGTCGCGCGTGCCCGGCACGGCGAGCAGGGCCTTGCGGATGGCCGATCCCTGGTGATGCAGCCTGTCGCCGGTGCCTTCGCCGTCGGACCAGCGGAAGACGCCGCGCGTGACCAGATTGTAGATCGGCTTGACGGTGGCCATCCAGATGCGGCTCGGCAGCGAGCGCCGCTTCAGCAGGCGCTTCGCGGTCGGCGTCATCAGGTGCGGCGCGAAGGACCGCATCTGCTTCAAGAGGTGGCGGAAATCCTCGTAGGCCATCAGCCGGTAGACGAGGCCCCGCCGCCGGTGGCGCGACGCCAGCTGGAAGTCGATCACGGCCGCGCGCCCGTCCGGGGTCATCAGCCAGTTCTGCGGCTTGGCGAGGTCGTTGTGGGTGATGCCGGCGCGGCGCAGGGCGCGCAGCAGGCGGAACGCATCGGCGAACCAGCGCGGGTCGTCCGGCCTCGCCAGGTGCAGCGGCGCGCCGTCCGTCCATGTCCGCAACAGTCCGTCGTCGTCGACGGAGATGAGATGGGGGGTGCCCTCGATGTCGGCGACGGCACGCAGCGCCCTGATCTCGCGGTTGGCCAGCAGCCATGCCAGCGGCCGCGACCACAGCGGCGCGGCAGTGACCACGCGGCGCGCGGCCGCCTGGTCCGGCGCCCCGGCCAGATGCCCCTTGTGCGTCTCCGAAAAGAGATCGCGCTTGAGCACGGTCTGTGAAACGAAGTCTGTCATGCCTTGCCCGAACGTTGCCGGCGTTCCTAGAGAAGCATGGCGCGGCAGGCAAGCCCCCGCGCCGCCGCGGCAGGCGGCCGGACTGCCTGATCCGCCGCAAGTTGGAGTTGTCGCAAAAAAAACGCGCCGCAAGGGCGCGTTTCCTGGCGTGACTGCCTGGTCGCGCTAGTCGGTTTCGCGCTGCAGGCGAAGGTTGGTGATGACGCGGCGGTTCTGCACCTTGCAGGCCCGGTCGGTGCATTCGCGCACGACGCGCTCCTTGCCGTAGCCCTTGGCCCAGAGGCGGCCGGGTTCGATGCCGCCCGATATCATGTAGTTCATCACCGCGTCGGCGCGCTGCTGCGAAAGCTGGACCATCTTGGCGTTGCCGCCCGGATCGTCGGCAAAGCCCTGCAGCTTGGCGAACCACTTCGGGTATTTGCGCAGGAACGCGATCTGGTTGTCGATGGTCGCCTTCGCAGTCTCGTCGAGGGCGGCCGATCCCTGGGTGAAGTAGATGCGGCGGCCCGCCGACAGGATGAAATCCTGCTCGGAGCCAGGCTGCACGTTCTCGAAGCCCGCCGCGACGTCGTCGGTGCTGCCGCCGGCCTGCGAGGGCAGCGTGTCGGCGGGGTTGGTGGGGGTGAGCGTGCCGCTGGTGGTGCTGCACGAGGCCGCGAACGCCAAAAGGCCGGCGAACACGCCGGCCCGCGCCATCTTCAATGCCGTTTTCATCGCGATGGGCTCATCCGTTCTGGGTGTCGTCAGCCGGGGGAGCCCGGTCCGCGATGTGAGGCAGGACCTGCGTCGCCGTTCCGATCGGGCAGCGCTGGTAGAGGTCGATCACATGTTCCGGGAACATGCGGATGCAGCCGGAGGACACGTCCTTGCCGATGCTGCCCGGCTCGAGCGTGCCGTGCAGACGGTAGCCGGTGTCGCCATTGCCGCTGAAGAGGTAGAGCGCGCGCGGGCCGAGCGGATTGGTCGGCGCGCCGCCCTCGACGGAGACCGGGAGGTTGGGCTGGCGCGCGCGCATCTCGGGCGGCGGCGTCCATTTCGGCCACAGCGCCTTGCGGTCGATGTTGGCGCGCCCGAACCACTGGAAGCCCTCGCGGCCGACGCCGACGCCGTAGCGGATCGCCGTGCCGTTCTCCATGATCAGGTAGAGGTAGTGGTGGCGCGTATCGACGACGACGGTCCCGGCCGGTTCGGCCGACTTGTACTTGACCATCTGCTTGTGCCAGCGCTTGTCGATGGCGTTGAAGTTGGTCAGCTTGAAGGTGACGCCGTTGTCGACGGCGGTTCCGGCGTACCAGGACGCCTTCGCGGCGGCGGGAACCGATGCAGTGCCGGCGGCAGCCGCAGCCAGTGCCCCCAGCACAAGCTCGCGACGGTTGAATTCCATGGTACCCCTCCACGGCATGGCCTGTCAGCGGCCAGTTGTTGTGACCGCAGCATACAATAACGATACATTTCCGGCAACTTACCGGTGGGCCGATGCAGGTTCGGGCGCCGCGACCTCACCCATCTGTGATTGGACCTCGGGCGGCTGCTGATCTGGTGTGCGGATCGGATTTTGAGGAGATCGGCATGAAACCGACCATCACGCAGGCGATGATCGACGCCTACGACGAGTACACGCACCTGACGCTCGACCGCCGCGGCTTCATGGAAAAGCTGACCAGGCTGGCCGGCTCGGGCGCGGCGGCGGCGGCGATCGCGTCGCTGCTTGCGGCCAATCCCGCGGCTGCCGAGATCGTGGCGGCCGACGACGCAAGGCTGATCGGCGAGGACATCACATGGCCGGGCTCGGCCGGCGACATGACTGGCTACCTGGTGCGCCCCGCCGGGCAGACCGGCAAGCTGCCGGCCGTCATCGTCATCCATGAGAACCGAGGCCTCAACGCGCATATCCGCGACGTGGCGCGGCGCGTTGCGCTGGAAGGATTTTTGGCGCTGGCGCCCGACTTTCTGTCGCCGCTCGGCGGCACGCCGTCCGACGAGGACAAGGCGCGCGAGATGATCGGCCAGCTCGACGCCGCGCAGACCGTGGCCAACGGCGTCGCGACCGTGGAATTCCTGAAGTCGCACGACCTGAGCAGCGGCAAGGTCGGCGCGGTCGGCTTCTGCTGGGGCGGCGGCGCGGTGAACAACCTTGCGGTGGCGTCGCCCGACCTTGGGGCCGGCGTCGCCTACTACGGCCGCCAGGCGGACGCCGCCTCGGCGCCGCGGATCAAGGCCGCGCTGCTGCTGCACTATGCCGGACAGGACGAGCGCATCAATGCCGGCATCGACGCCTACAAGGCGGCGCTGGAGGCGGTCGGCAAGGATTTCACGATCTACGTCTACGACGGCGTCCAGCACGCCTTCAACAACGACACGTCGGCCGCGCGCTACGACAAGGCGGCGGCCGACCTTGCCTGGGGGCGGACGATCGCCTTCTTCAGGGAGAAGCTCGGCTGAGGCGCCGCTCGGATCGGGGGGGCCGGCGTCAGCCGCGGCCGCGCCGGTGGCGCGCCTGCTTGATGATGGCGCGCCAGCGGATCATCTCGAGCGGGATCGGCTGGCGGTCGTCGGAGATCCGGTAGATCTCGTTGTCGAGGTTCTTGAGGGCGCGCCAGAAATCGTAGTCGGTCAGGCGGTAGTCCTCCGCCAGACGGTGCGCCACCGTTCCGATGTCCTGCTTCATGTGTTCCAACGTCGAGACCACCCGTATCGATGAGGGAAGGATTCCGGGCGGGAGGTTCCGCCGAGTCGTCGGCGGGGATCAATGGCGCTGCCGAGGCTTTTCACCGTTTACCGGTCGTTAACCCCGATTTCGGCAGGGCATGTTGCATCGGCGCAATAGTCGGATCGGAGCCCGTCAGCCGGGCAGGGCGACGAGCCGGGCCAGACCGCCCGAGGCGCGGGGGTAGGTCAGCTTCGCCGTGCGGTCGCGCAGGACCACGTCGACCTTGCCCACCGGCTGCATGGTCACGGCCGTGCGATAGTCGACCGGCATGGCCCTGGCGAGTTCGATACGGCCGGACGACAGGATGGTCGAGAGCGCGATCTTGACCATCTGAAGACCGAACGTGACGCCCGGGCACATGTGGCCGCCGGCCCCGAACACCGGATACTGGAAGGGGGACGGCCTGACGGCGCGCCAGCGGTCGGGCTTGAAGCTGTCCGGTTCGTCGTAGACGCCGGGATCGCGGCAGATCAGGTGACTGCTGATCAGCGTCCGCTCGCCATGTTCGACGGCCTCGCCGCCCAGCGTCGTCGTCCAGCCGGCCCGGCGCATCTGCAGAGGCACCGGTGGCATCAGGCGCATGCCCTCGCGAATGACGCGATCAAGCAGCAGCAACTGGCCGACCCGGTCCATGGTCGGCAGTTCGCCGTCCAGCGCCCCCTCGATCTCCGCCGTCAGCGCCCGCATGATCTCCGGATGCTGCGTCAGCAGCAGCAGCGTCCATGTGATGCCGTTCAGGCAGGTGTCGTACGCGGCCGCATAGAGAAAGCAGATGATGCCGCAGATGATCTCCGTCGATGGCGGCAGGCCGTCGAGGTCGGGATTGTTGACGAGCACCGAAAGCAGGTCGTGCGCATCGCGGTTGCCGCGCTTTTCCGCCGCCCATTCCATGATCGCGCGTTCCTGCCTCGGCGCGTTCCACACCCAGCGCAGGTAGTGCCGCCCCGGCAGGATCCGGAATGCCTTGAACTGGCGGGTGATGAGGTCGGTGATCGGCAGGGCGCGCTCGAAATCGCTGCCGAACAGCAGCGCCACCGCGAGCTTGGTGGTCATGACCGTGATCGCATGCTGCAGGTCGACCGGCACGCCGCGCGGCCATTTCGCCATTTCGGCGGCCGCGACCCGCGCCATTTCGGGGCTCATGGCGGCGACCACCGGGCGCTTCAGCGGTGCGACGAACATCTTGCGGTAGTGTTCGTGCCGTTCGCCCCTCAGCCGGGTCATGCCGAGCGACAGGCGGTTCGACGCATGGTTGGGGATGCCGCCCCAGGTGATCTGCACGTTGACCCACAGGTTGCCGTCCGACATCACGGTCCGGTAGAGATCCGAGTCGGCGATCAGGCTGACCTGCCGCGAGCCGCTCTTGGTCGGAAACGGCACCCTGATCCGGACGAAGGGGCCGTGCGCCGCGTGCAGCGCGCGGGTCGCGGAGATCGGGTCGCGGGCGATGCGCGCCAGGAGCGGCAGCGTGCGCCATGCATCGACGTGGTAGACCCCCATCCGCATCCCCGGTGACGGACTTTCATTCCCGACGGCTCGCCGGCAAGGTTAGACGCGGCCCGGAGCGGAAGTCCAGCGGGCAGGACTCTCACCTGCGCCTGATGCCGATGGCGCGTCCCGCGCGCTCGGGGCGCGGCAGCGCGGCTTGCGCGGCGCGCATCGCCTCGATCTTCGCCACCACGTCCGGTGGGAACGGGGCCACCTTCGGCCCGGCCATGTCGACGTGGAGCGCGAGCGTTTCAGACGTCGCGGCCAGCCATCCGTCCGCGTGGCGCATCTCCTGGTAGGCGTGCAGCCGCTTCTCGTCGTGGTCGAGAAGCTGGAAGCTGACGGTGACCTTGTCGCCGAGGTGCAGTTCGCGCACGTAACAGACGTGGACTTCGGCGGTGTAGGTGGTGAAGCGGCGCTCGCGCGCATAGGTGGGGCCTAGGCCGAGTTCCTCCGCCGCCTCGTCGCCGCCGCGGTCGAAGATCACGTTGTAGTAGGCCATGTTCAGATGGCCGTTGTAGTCTATCCAGCCTTTCTCGATCTCGATCGCGCTGGAGACGAATGGCGCACTTGCTGCTGTCATGGACCTCGACCTGTTTCCTGCGGCGCTGTACAAGTCGCGCCGGCAGGTGACACTACCCGTCCCAGAATTCATAACAAGGTCGGCGAAGCGCCGAGCAGCGCGGTAAATCATGGCACTGAAAGACCTGAACGCAGTCGAACGCAACGAAGCGGGCATCGCCACCGTGCTCGGCATCCTCAAGCAGCGTTTCGGCGAGCGCTTCCAGACCGGGCGGGCGATCCGCGAGCAGCACGCGCACACGACCACCTACATTCCGGTCCAGGCGCCGGACGGCGTGGCCTTTGCCGAGACGGCGGAGGAGGTGCAGGAGATCGTTCGGGCCTGCGCCGAGCATCGGGTCCCGGTCATCGCCTTCGGCGCCGGCACCTCGCTGGAAGGCGCGGTCAACGCGCCGGGCGGCGGCATCTCCATCGACATGTCGCGCATGAACCGCGTCATCGCGGTCAACCCGCAGGACCTGGACTGCACCGTGGAGCCCGGCATCACGCGGCACGAACTCAACGACTATCTGCGCGACACCGGCCTGTTCTTCCCGATCGATCCGGGCGCGAACGCCAGCCTCGGCGGCATGGCGGCGACGCGGGCGTCGGGCACCAATGCGGTGCGCTACGGCACGATGCGCGACAACGTGCTGTCGCTGACGGCGGTTCTCGCCGACGGCCGCACGATCACGACGGGAAAACGGGCCAAGAAGAGCTCGGCCGGCTACGACCTGACGCGGCTGATGGTCGGCTCGGAAGGCACGCTCGGCGTCATCACCTCGCTGACGCTCAAGCTCGCCGGCATTCCGCAGGCGATTTCGGGCGGGGTCTGCCCGTTCCCGACCGTCGACCAGGCCTGCGAGGCGGTCATCGCGACCATCCAGATGGGCATTCCGGTCGCCCGCATCGAACTGGTCAACGCGCTGCAGATGCGCGCGATGATCGCCTATTCCAAGCTCGACTATCCGGAGAGCCCGTGCCTGTTCCTGGAGTTCCACGGCAGCGACGCGGGCGTTGCCGAGCAGGCCGAATCCTTCGGCGAGATCGCAGCCGAGTTCGGCGGCGGGCCTTTCATCTGGACGAGCGTCGCCGAGGAACGCAACAAGCTGTGGAAGGCAAGGCACGACGCCTACTGGGCGTCGCTCGGACTGCGGCCCGGCTCGCGCGGCCTTTCCACCGACGTCTGCGTGCCGATCTCGCGGCTGGCCGAATGCATCGTCGAGACCGAGGCCGACATCGCCGAACTCGGCCTCATCGCGCCGATCGTCGGCCATGTCGGCGACGGCAACTTCCACACTTTGGTGCTGATGGATCCCGCCGACCCCAGGGACATCGAACTGGCCGAGGAATTCGTCGCCAGGCTGAATGCGCGGGCGCTGCGCATGGACGGCACATGCACCGGCGAGCACGGCATCGGGCAGGGCAAGATCGGCTTCATCGAGGAAGAGATCGGCACGAACGGCGTCGACGTCATGCGCTCGATCAAGGCGGCGCTCGATCCCGACAACATCCTCAATCCCGGGAAGATCTGGCCGGCGCGTGGCGGCTAGGGCAAAAGTGCGTTGAAAACCGCCACTTTATCGACATGCCGATGCTGATAGACTAGCGTTTTGCCCTAGGCATACCGCGGGACCGATGCTGGCACGACTGTTCGTGATCTTTGGTGGGCTGATCGTGCTGGCGCTGACGGCGGCGCTGGTGGGGCCGTATTTCGTCGACTGGTCGAGCTACCGCGCCGACTTCGAGCGCGAGGCGAGCGCCATCCTCGGGCGCAAGGTGACCGTGCAGGGCGAGGCGACGGCGACCATCCTGCCGTTTCCGTCGGTGACGTTCTCCGACGTCGCGGTCGGCGGCGGGGCGAAGGGCGAGCCGGCGATGACCGCCGAGACCTTCTCCATGGACGCCGAGCTGGCGCCGCTGCTGAGCGGCGAGTTCCGCATCTTCGACATGCGGCTGGTGCGGCCGAAGGCGACCATCGAGGTCGCGGCGGACGGCGCGATCGACTGGGCCGTGCGTCCCTCGACGCCGATCGACGCCAGCCAGATCTCGATCGAGAAGCTGACCATCACGGAAGGCCAGGTGGTGATCCACCACGCCTCCAGCGGACGCACGCACCGCCTGACCGAGATCAACACCGAGGTTTCCGCGCGCTCGCTCGCCGGGCCCTGGCGCATGGTCGGCTCGATGCGGGTCGACGGCCTGCGTTCGGACATGACGGTCAACACGGGCCGCGCCGCCGGCGACGGCATCCGGCTGAGGATCCAGGCCGAGCCCGAGGTACGCAAGGTCGCGATCGAGACGGACGGCGACCTGCGGTTCGACGACGGGGCGACTGCGACCTATGCCGGGGACTTCAAGATCGCCGCGCGGCGCGACCGGGCGTCCGAAGCCGAGCCGGCGCCTGCCGAGGGACCGGGCTTCCGCGTCAAGGGCAAGTTCGAACTCGACGACCAGCGGCTGGCGCTCGACGAGTTCCGCTTCGAGACGGGTCCGCTCGACAATCCCTATGCGGCGGACGGCAACGGGTTCATCGACTTCGGCGCCGCGCCGCGGTTCGCGCTTTCGGTGGACGGCGCGCAGGTGCGCTTCGACGAAGCGATCGGGGCGGGCGACGCCGGCAGCCTGACCATCGCCGAGCGGTTCGCCGCCCTGCAGGAGGCCCTGCTCGACCTGCCGAAGCCGTCGATCCCGGGAACGATGGACGTGAACCTGCCGGCCGTGGTCGCCGGCGACACGACCATCCGCGAAGTCAGCCTGTCGGCCGAGCCGCAAGACGGCGGCTGGGCGGTCAAGTCGCTGGCCGCCACGCTGCCCGGCCGCACGACACTGGAGGCAAAGGGATCGCTCAGGACCGAAGGCGAGCTTGGATTCAAGGGGTCGCTCCTGCTCGCGGTGGCGCAACCGTCGGGTTTCGCGGCATGGGTGGCGCAGGACGTTGACGACGCCATCCGGCGACTGCCGGCTGCCGGATTTCGCGCCGATGTCGACCTGACCCGCAACCACCAGGCCTTCGACAACCTGGAACTCGGGCTTGGCGGCGCGACGTTCCGCGGCCGCGCCGAGCGGCTGCAGCCGTCCGACGCGCGGCCGGCGACGGTCCTCAAGCTGGACGGCGGCGCGCTCGACCTCGACGGGCTTGCGGCCTTCGCCTCGCTGTTCGTCAGCGACGTCGGCGTCAACCGCTTCGCGGAAGGCGACCTCGACCTGGACGTCAGGGCCGGGCCGGTCGGCGCGTCCGGCCTGACGGCGCAATCGGTCGATGCGGCCCTGCGCCTGCGCGATGGCCTCCTGGAAATCGACCGCCTGTCGATCGGCGACATCGCGGGCGCGACCGTCAGCGCGACGGGGACGATCCGCGACTTCCCGGCGAGCCCGTCGGGCAACCTGGACGTGTCCGTCGTGGCGGTCGACCTGGCGCCGCTGGTCGCGGCGCTGGCCGACCGCTATCCGGCGAGCAGGCTGCTCAACGGGCTCGACGCGCGCGCGGCGGCCTATCGCGGCCTTCTCGACGACGCGCGGCTCGACGTGGTGGCGACGGCCGCCGCCAACGGCGACGGAACGACCGGCTTCGCGGCCAGCGCGCAAGGCAGCGCCGGCGGCACGGACCTTTCGGCGACGCTGTCGGGCAGCAGCCGGACCGGGCAGGTCGACGACGCCGACGTTTCGGTTGCGCTGTCTGCGCGAAACGACGACGCAACCGAACTCCTGGCGCTCTATGGCCTTCCGGTGCTGCCGCTTGGCCTGACGGGCGGCGGCGAGACCGAGTTTTCGCTGAAAGGGAAGCTGTCTGGCGACCTCGCCACGTCGCTGGACCTTCGCGCGGAGGATTTTCTGGCGGGCTTCGCCGGCGTCGCCAAGCTGGGGGACGGGCTCGCCGTGCGGGGCCATGCGCGCCTCGACGCGCCCGATATCGAGCCATGGCTGATGACCGCCGGCGTCAGGCTGCCGGCCATGGGCGCGGGCCTGCCGGTGGAGCTCGAAGCCAATGCCGACTATGCCGACGGACTCTTGGTCCTCGATGCGCTGAGCGGAACGCTGAACCAGGGTGCGGTCTCCGGCGACGTCAACGCCACCTTGGCGGACGGCCGGCCGCAGCTGACCGGGCAGCTGACGCTGGACGAACTCAACCTCGAACCGCTGGCGGCGATGGTGGTCGGCGAAGCGTCGCTCGAAAACGGGACGGGCGGGTGGTCCTCGGTGCCGTTCGCCCCGTCGGTCTCGACGCCGCTCACCGCCGAACTCGGCATCACCGCGGCGACCGTGACGGCCGGCCCGGCGGTGACCGCGTACGACGCCAGCGTCGCGCTCAAGCTCGACGGGGAGGGCCTGCGGCTGTCGGACCTGTCGGCCAGGTTCCACGGCGGCGAGCTCACCGGGCTGTTCGAGCTCAAGAACAGCGGGGGGACCGCGTATTTCTCCAGCCAGACGAGGCTCGCCGGCGCGGACATCCGTTCGCTGCTCGGCGATGCCGGGCTGGCGGGAACCGGCGACATCTCCACCGCGCTGTCGGCGAGCGGCAAGTCGGTCGGCGGCCTTGTCGCCACGCTGTCGGGCTCGGGCACCGCCGGATTCCGCTCGCTGGTGGTCGACGGCGTCAACCCCGAGGCGCTGCCCGAACTGATCGCCAGGGCGAACCGCGACGGCCGGGACATCGATGCGGCAAGGACGGCGGGCTTCGCGCCGGCCATCGTGTCGTCCGGCCGCTTCGCGGCTGAACCTGGCGAAGCCGCCTTCACGGTTGCAGCCGGGGTGCTGCGCGCGCCGCCGCTGAAGCTGACGAACCACGCCGCCGACATCGAGGCGAACGTGCAGTCGGACTTCAACCGGGGCGAGGTGTCGGTCAGCGGCACGATCACCTACGAGCCCGGACAGGAGGCGCTGGTCGGGTCGGAGCCGGCGTTGCGCTTCTCGCTGCAAGGGCCGCTTGCCGAGGCCACGCGCAGCCTGGACAGCGAGCCGCTCGCCCAGTTCCTCACGCAGCGCGCGCTGGAGGCCGAGCAGCGGCGGGTCGAGGGCATGCAGGCGGCGCTGCTCGAGAAGCAGCGTCTGCGGCGCGAAGTTCGCTACTACGCCGCGCTACAGCTCGATCACGATCGGGCCACGGAGGCGTGGCGCAAGGAGCAGGAAGAAGCGCGCAAGGCCGCCGAGGCCGAAGCCGAGGCGCGGCGCAAGGCCGAGGAGGAAGCCCGGCTGAAGGCCGAAGCGGAAGAACGCGCGCGCCAGGCAGAGGCCGATCGGGCGCGGCTTGCCGCGGAGGAAGAGGCGCGCAAAGCCGCGGAAGAACGCGCCCGACTCGCAGCCGAGGAAGCCGAACGGCAGGCGGCGGAGGCGACGCGCCTCGAAGCGGAGGCTGCCGCAAGGGCGGAGGCCGAGGAAAGGGCGCGGCTTGAAGCCGAGGCCGCTGAAAGCCGCGCGGCCCAGGAGCGCGCGCAGGCGGAGGCCGATGCGGCGAAGCGCGAGGCTGAAGCAGCGGCGAAGGCGGAAGCCGATGCCCGGGCCAGGTTGGAGGCGCAGGAGCGCGTGAAACGGCAAGCCGATGAGGCGGCGCGCGCCCGCGAGCAGCAGATTGCGCCGTCGCCGGATGCCAACGCTGAAACGCCTCCACGTCCAAGAACCGATGTTATCCGTCCAACGGGACAGCCGCCAGAGTTGCAGCCGGGCGCCATCGACGGCTTCATGAGGATGCTGCAGGGCAACTGAACCGCGGGCAGCGTGGCCTGAGTTCGGTCGGCTTGTCAGCCGGACGAGGCTGCGTCGGCCTGCCTTGCAGCGCTGCCCTGTGCTTCCCGCAGCACGAAGACCCTGAGCGCCGAAGACAGGTTCGCCTCGCGGGTGCGCAGGGCGTCGACTTCGGCGATCAAGGCGGCGAGCGACAGTCCGCGCTCCGCGGCGATGTCGCGCAGCGCATCCATGAAGGGCTGTTCGAGCGAAAAGCTGGTGCGGTGGCCGCGGATCGTGATGGAGTGTTTCCTGACGAGGCTCATGGCGGATGCCGGCGCTTCATCGGGGCTGTTGCGGATCGGTCCGGTCGCGGCGGTGGCCGTCGATGAAGTCGGCGGCCCGTTCCGCCTCGATCCGGTCGCGCTGCCGTTCGGCCTTTGGCCTGCCGTGCAGGGCGCGGTTCTCGCTCGCCGCCTGCTCCTTCAGCGCCCGATCCCTGCGCTTTCGGGCCATGCGGAGATTGACGACGTTGGTCATGGCAGGGCGGGGCTATTTCTTGCGGAACGCGTCCAGCGAGACGACGTCGGCGCTCTTGCCGCCGGCTGCGGCTTCCTCGTCGCTTGCGCCGTCGTCGCCGGCGGCGTCCGCAGCCTTCTTTTTGGCATCGGATTTCTTGCCTGAGGTCGGCGCCCGGGTGATTTCGGCTGCCGGCTTCGCGGGCTTCTCGGCCTCGACGGCAGGCTCGGCCTTGACGTCGAACTCCAGCTCGAAGTTGACCGACGGGTCATAGAAGCCGCGCACGGCTGCGAAGGGAACCTCCAGCCGCTCCGGCACGTCGGTGAAGGAAAGCCCTATCTCGAAGCCGTTGTCGTTGACCTTCAGATCCCAGTACTGGAACTGGATCACGATGGTCATCTGCTCCGGATACTTTTCGCGCAGGCGCGGCGAGATGCGCACGCCAGGCGCGTTGGTCAGGAAGGTGATGAAGAAATGATGGTTGCCGGGCAGACCGGTCCGCGCGACCTCGGCAAGGACCTTGCGCATGACGCCGCGCAACGCCTCCTGGGCGAGAATGTCGTAGCGGATATGGTCTTCGGCCATGCGGTCTGGCGCCCGTTGAATCGTCTGATAGCTGTAATCCGGCTTCGGGCCGGCGTAAACCGGTTATAGGCCCGCCGGGTCGCGGGCGAACTCGAAAGCCAGGCCGCCGACGAGGAGGCTGACGCACAGCATCTCGCCGCCGTCCTCGATCATCGCCACGAGTTCGATGGCCGGCGGATAGATCTCCCAGGCCATTACATGCAGCATGTCGAAGCCGACCGCGAAGACGGCAAACAGAACGAGCCAGCCGACGAGCCATTTCGTGACGGTCCTCTCGCGCTTTGCTTGCCTGCCGGGCCAGGCCACGAGCAGCGCGCCGACGACAATCGTTGCGAGCAACAGCCCGTAGACCAGTTCGCCGAAATCCTGCGCATAGAGCATGAAATATTCGAAATGCCGCTGGTAGATAGCCTCGAAAGCCTTGAGGTCGAGTGTCTTGGCCAGCCAGCGTCCGGCTCTTTCATGGAACGACTCGGCATCGTCGAGCAGAAGGAAAAAAAACAGGGCGGCCCAGGCGACGTATATTGCGGCGCGCCTTTTCCACGCCAGGGCGAGGAGGAGGAGCGAGGCGATGCCCCACTGCACATACTGGAAGACCTCGGGATAGGCCGTATCCGCGCCGAGGTCCCAGTACCAGTCGTCTGCCGCCCATCGCAGATGCGCCCNCGTATATTGCGGCGCGCCTTTTCCACGCCAGGGCGAGGAGGAGGAGCGAGGCGATGCCCCACTGCGCATACTGGAAGACCTCGGGATAAGCCGTATCCGCGCCGAGGTCCCAGTACCAGTCGTCTGCCGCCCATCGCAGATGCGCCCAGACAAAGCCGATGTCCGCCACCAGGAGAAGCGCGAGCAGCGCCAGCGCCGCCTTGCCCGGCGCCGCGATCCGCTCCGCCGCCGCAACCGTTGAACCCGAGACCCTGGTGTGCACTCTCGCCAGCCCGTTCCATTGAACCCGGCCGATGGCTAGCCGATGGCGATTGCGGGTTCAAGCTTGCGACGCCGGCAGNACATACTGGAAGACCTCGGGATAGGCCGTATCCGCGCCGAGGTCCCAGTACCAGTCGTCTGCCGCCCATCGCAGATGCGCCCAGACAAAGCCGATGTCCGCCACCAGGAGAAGTGCCAGCAGCGCCAGCGCCGCCTTGCCCGGCGCCGCGATCCGCTCCGCCGCCACAACCGTTGAACCCGAGACCCTGGTGTGCACTCTCGCCAGCCCGTTCCATTGAACCCGGCCGATGGCTAGCCGATGGCGATTGCGGGTTCAAGCTTGCGACGCCGGCAGGAGACGCCAGCGCCAGTTGCATGCGCAGGAGCATGCGCGTGGCGATGACGGCTACGCGGCGCACTGTTGTCAGGAGACATCGCCAATGTCGTCTTGATCGTGGTCGCATCGATTGACGTTTGGACAGGCGTGTCTCAAAAGGCGGCGAGATCGTATGCCCGCCGTCCCGCCGACATGGGCCGGGAGAACGGGATTCGCGGCGGCCCGCGCGACATGCGCCGTCGCCGACGCGGTCGTCCATATTGAAGGTTGGCATCATGACATCCGGGTTTCTCCGCGTCGCAATCGTGCTTGGTCTGATTTCGGCGATCGGTCCCTTCGCCATCGACATGTACCTGCCGGCCCTGCCGACTATCGGGGCGGACCTCGGCGCGAGCCCGCTGGCCGTGCAGATGAGCCTGGTGGTGGTTTTCCTGTCCTTCGCAGTCGGCCCGCTGTTCGTGGGGCCGCTGGCCGACATCTACGGCCGCAAGCCGGTCCTCTACGGGGGGCTGGTGGTGTTCGCGCTGGCCAGCGTCGGCGCGGCGCTGGCGCCGGATGTCGAGTGGCTGATCTTCTTCCGGCTGCTGCAGGGGCTCGGTTCGTCGACCGGAATGGTGGTGCCGCGCGCTGTGGTGCGCGATCTCCACACCGGCGCCGAGGCGACCAAGCTGATGTCGCTTCTGATGCTCGTCTTCAGCGTGTCGCCGATCCTGGCGCCGCTGACCGGCAGCTTCATCATCGAGGCGTTCGGGTGGCGGGCGGTGTTCTGGGCGGTGACGATCGCGGCCGTGCTCGCCTTCTTCCTCCTGATGTTCGGGCTGAAGGAGACGCGGCCGGCGGCGCGGCGCGGCGGCAGTTCGTTCGCCGTCGCCTGGGCAGGCTACAAGCTTCTGTCGGTGCACCGGACCTTCGTCGGATTGTCTCTGATCGGCGGCCTCGGCGTCGCCAGCTTCTTCGTCTACCTGGCCAATTCGTCCTTCATCATCATCAACCACTACGGCATGTCGCCGTCCGCCTACAGCCTGCTTTTCTCGGTCAATGCGGTGTCGTTCTTTGCCGTGTCGCAGATCAGCGGCTGGCTGACCGAACGCTACGGGCTGAGCAGGGTGGTCCGGTTCGCGGTCGTCGGCTTCGCTGCCGCCATGCTGGCGGGCTGGGCGGTCATGGCCGCCGGCTTCGCGTCGCTCGCCGTGATGTGCGTTACGCTGTTCGTCGGCTACGGTTTCCTCGGCCTGGTGATCCCGACGACCTCGGTGCTCGCCATGGAGGAACATGGCGAGATTGCCGGCACGGCCGCGGCGCTGATGGGCACGTTGCACATGGTGACGGGCGTCGTCGCGATGATCGTCGCGGGCGTCTTCGCCAACGACCGGCCGCTGCCGATGATGACGGGCATCGCGGTCTGCGCCGGGCTGGCGCTGCTCCTGACGCTTCTCACGCTGAAGCGCGAGCCCGGCAGGCAGGCGGTCGCGGCGGCCGAGTAGTTTTCGGGATCGCGCCGAAGGACGCTCGTCCGGCCGGGCCTTACCGGCGCCCGGCTGCGGCCGCGGCGGTCAGGAACTCCACGCGGGCGCACACGCTGTCCCGCGGCAGCTCGACCAGATCGTAGCCGAAGTCGGCATAGGTTTCGGCCATGACCGCGTGGGTCCTGACCGCAACGTCCCAGCTCAGGCGCCGCTCTTCGTCGACGCCGTAAATCTCGCGCCAGGGCGGGGCGATGAACACCCTCGCGTGGTAGCGCAGGCGCCACGCCTCCTCCTCCATCCAAGAGGGAACATCGAGGCTTTCCAGCCTGAGATAGCCGATCGTATCGGGCAGGCCGCGGTCAAAGAAGACCGGGCCTTCCGTCCTTTCGGCCTGGCGGTAGGAGCGAAGCTCCCATTCGAACATGCGCTCGGCGAAGGCCTGGCGGTCGATCCAGGGCAGGGCGCCGCCGCCATGTTCCGCTTCGTCGCGGATGACGCCTCGGCCGGCCTCCCGGGTGGTGGGGTAGCCGAGCGCCCCGAGCGCCTCGATCACGGTCGTCTTGCCGGCTCCGGGCCCGCCGGTCAGCACGAAAAAGCGGTTGTCGTCCGGGGTCATGCAATCTCCTGGGGTTGCGGCAAGGGGACGCCAGCGTACCGGCAAGCCGGCGCGTGGCGCGGTACGGCGCACTGCGTGCGACCGGCGGGCGCAAATTCATGTCATGGTTGCAAGGGAAGGTGGAGGTTTCTGTTGCCAGGTACCTCCGAACCCCGCCTAGAGGGGCTAACCCCTAGGACTTGATTCGAGACTGTCGCACCGCATTAAGCAGCGAGACGTGCCTCAGCATAGTTGTCGTTTGCAACTATAAGGTTAGCCCGATAACGGTGGTACAATGCCGGGCAAAAGTACGATCTTTACACCTTCGTCGATCCTATTTCGCCCCCATCAGAAGCCGCCCGAACGCGTCGAGCGGCTTGTGGTGGAGGCGCCGGGTACCGCCCCCGGGTCCGAACGGCTTATTCCATCGCCTGTTTATCGCCATAGTCAGGCAAGCTGACCTCGCCAATATAGGGAGGCCGGCGGCGAATTGGAAGGAGGATTGCGTGCGGTGAGAGCCGGAAAAATCCGGCTCGGGCCGAGGGGCGCGTGTTCGCAGCGGGCGGATTGCTGTATGCTCCGGCGAATTCCCGAATCGGCGAAACAAGATGCGGCAATATCTCGACCTCCTGCAGCACGTCCTCGACCACGGCACGGACCGCAGCGACCGCACCGGCACCGGCACGCGCTCGGTGTTCGGCTACCAGATGCGCTTCGACCTGGCTGAGGGCTTCCCGGTCACCACGACCAAGAAGCTGCACCTGAAGTCGATCATCCACGAGTTGCTTTGGTTCCTGAAGGGCGACACCAATATCGGCTACCTGCGCGACAACGGCGTCACCATCTGGGACGAGTGGGCCGACGAGAACGGCGACCTCGGTCCGGTTTACGGCAAGCAGTGGCGCTCCTGGCCCGGCGGCGAGGACGGACGGCCGATCGACCAGATCCGGAACCTGCTCGACCAGCTCGAGAAGAACCCCTGTTCGCGCCGCCTGATCGTCTCGGCCTGGAACCCGGCCGAGGTTGACGCGATGGCGCTGCCGCCATGCCACTGCCTGTTCCAGTTCTACGTGTCTGACGGCAAGCTCTCCTGCCAGCTCTACCAGCGTTCCGCCGACATCTTCCTCGGCGTGCCCTTCAACATCGCCTCCTACGCGCTCCTGACCATGATGATCGCGCAGGTGCGCGGGCTGGCGCTCGGCGACTTCGTGCATACGCTCGGCGACGCGCATCTTTACGCCAACCATTTCGAGCAGGCGCGCGAGCAGCTGAAGCGCACGCCGAGGGCGCTGCCGACGATGTGGATCAATCCCAAGGTCAAGGACCTGTTCGCATTCCAGTTCGACGACTTCCGGCTGGAAAACTACGTCGCCGACGCGTCGATCAAGGCGCCGATCGCGGTCTAGCCTCGCGGAGTGCGGCAGATGCGGATCGCGATCTATGTGGCGATTGCCGACAACGGCGTGATCGGGCGCGAGGGCGGGCTGCCCTGGCGGCTGTCGACCGACCTCAAGCGCTTCAAGGCGCAGACCATGGGCAAGCCGATCGTCATGGGCCGCAAGACCTGGGAAAGCTTTCCCAGGCGCCCGTTGCCGGGGCGTCTCAACATCGTCGTCACGCGCGACCGGACCTACCAGGCGGAGGGCGCGGAGGCGGCCGGTTCGCTGCAGGACGCGATCACGCTGGCCACCGTTCGCAGCCGCTGCGTGCCTGGCGTCGATGAAATCTGCGTGATCGGCGGAGGCCAGATCTACGCCCAGGCGTTGCCCCTGGCGGACCGGCTCTGCATCACCCACGTGCATGCAAACATAGACGGCGACACCGTTTTTCCGCCTGTCGACCCGGAAATCTGGCGTCGCGTGAGCACCGAAGACTATCCGGCGGGCGAGAAAGATTCGCATGCGACAAGCTATGCGGTTTACGAGCGCCGGGCTTCAGTGCATTGAAATCCAAGAAAAAGCGGTGCGTTGAAAGCGACGCCGCTCATCCCTATAGAGGGGTGAAAGGGAGGCGCGGCGGCTTTCAGCCGATCCGCCCGGGTCACAACGCGGAAGGACATTTATGCCCTGGAACGACAAGAGCGGCGGCGGCGGCCCGTGGGGCGGCGGCGGCAATGGCGGCGGCCCCTGGGGCCAGGGTCCGCGCGGACCAAGCGGGCCGCAGGGCAACCCGCCCGATCTCGAGGACATCATTCGCCGCGGCCAGGACCGGCTGAAGCAGGCACTGCCCGGCGGCGGCGGTGCGAGCCCGGCGCTGTTCGGCCTGATCGCGCTTGGCCTGGCGGCGTTCTGGCTGTTCCAGGCGATCTATACGGTGCAGCCGGATGAACTGGCCGTCGAACTGCGCTTCGGCAAGCCGAAGGACGAGGTTTCCGAACCCGGCCTGCACTTCCACTGGTGGCCGATCGAAACGGTCGAGTACGCCAACACCGCCGAAAAGCTGATCCAGGTCGGCGAGGCGCGCGGCAACACCTCCTCGGGCCTGATGCTGTCGGGCGACCAGAACATCGTCGACGTGAAGTTCTCGATCGCCTACCAGGTCGACAATCCCGAGGCCTACCTGTTCAACGTTGCCGATCCCGACGAGATGGTGCGGCAGATCGGCGAAAGCGCGATGCGCGAGGCCGTCGGGCGCCGTCCGGCGCAGGACATCTTCCGCGACGATCGCCAGGGCATTGCCGACGCGGTGCGCGGCATCATCCAGTCGACGCTCCAGGACTACGGCGCGGGCATCGCGATCAACGCGATCTCGATCGAGGACGCCGCGCCTCCGCGCGAGGTGGCCGACGCCTTCGACGAGGTGCAGAGGGCCGAGCAGGACGAGGACCGCTTCGTCGAGGAATCCAACCAGTACTCCAACCAGAAGCTCGGCCAGGCCCGCGGCGAGGCGGCGCAGGTCCGCGAAGACGCGGCCGCCTACAAGAACCGCGTCGTGCAGGAGGCGGAAGGTGAGGCGCAGCGCTTCATCTCCGTCTACGACGAATACGCCAAGGCGCCCGAAATCACCCGCGAGCGCCTGTTCATCGAGACGATGGAAAAGGTGCTCAAGGATTCCAACAAGGTGATCATCGGGCAGGAAGGCCAGGGCGTGGTGCCGTATCTGCCGCTCCCCGAACTGCAGAAGCGCGGGCAGAACCCGGCCGAGGGAGCAAACTGATGGTCAACCGTCTTCCCCTGATCGCGATCGTCGCGGCGGTCGTCCTGTTCCTGCTCTACTCGTCCATCTTCGTGGTCAACGAACGCCAGCAGGCGATCGTGCTGCGCTTCGGCGAGATCGTGAAGGTCGAGACCGAGCCGGGCATCTACTTCAAGGCTCCGTTCCCGTTCTTCGAGGCCGACAACGTGCAGATGGTCGACGACCGCATCCTGCGCTTCGACCTCGACGACATCCGCGTGCAGGTGTCGGGCGGCAAGTTCTACGAGGTCGACGCCTTCGTCGCCTACCGCATCGCCAATGCCCGGACCTTCAGGCAGGCGGTGTCGGGCAGCCTGATGCAGGCCGAGGCGAGGCTGCGTACGCGCCTCGACGCGGCGCTGCGCCGGGTCTACGGCGTGCGCGGCTTCGAATCGGCGCTGTCGGAAGAGCGCGCCGCCATGATGCGCGAGGTGCGCGACCAGCTGCGGCCGGATGCAACCTCGCTCGGCCTCGAGATCGAGGACGTCCGCATTCGCCGCACCGACCTGACGGCGGAGGTCTCGCAGCAGACCTATGACCGCATGAAGGCCGAGCGTCTGGCCGAGGCGGAGCGCCTGCGCGCCCGCGGCCGCGAAGCGGCGCAGCGCATCCGCGCCCGCGCCGACCGCGAGGTTGTCGAGATCATCGCCGAGGCGCGCAAGGAATCGGAAATCCTGCGCGGTGAGGGCGAAGCGCGCCGCAACGCGGTGTTCGCGGACGCCTTCCAGCGCGATCCCGGCTTCTTCGAGTTCTACCGCTCGATGATTGCCTACTCGAACGCGCTTCTGGGCACCGGGACGACCATGGTCCTGTCGCCCGATTCGGACTTCTTCCGCTACTTCCGCAGCCCGAACGGGACGGACGGCGCCGCGCCGGCACGGCCGGCGGGCGCTTCCGGTGCCACCACCGGCGCCATTCCCGAGGCGGCGCCGTCCGAAGCGACCACGGCCAACCCGTAAAGGGTTGGCCCGATGACCGACTTTCTCGCCGCGATCTGCCTCGTCCTCGTGGTCGAGGGTCTCGTCTATGGCGGCTTTCCGGGCCTGGCCAAGAAGCTTGCCACCGAAGTGATCGGCATGCCGGAACAGGCGCTGCGCATCGCCGGGCTGGCGTCGATCGCCGCCGGCGTCGGCATCGTCTGGCTGGTGCGCGGATAACGGAGGATTTATTCGGCGCTCGATGGTCAAAGCCGCAAACAGGCCTTATTTCATAAGAACATGAACGCGCCGCCTCGGCGAAGGCGGGCCGTCCTTGACCGGGGAGCAGCCGCATGATCAGTCACCGCCCGACGCCACTGCTGCGCAGGGCCATCCTGCCGCTCGCCATGGCGATGGTTTTCGCGTCGCCGGTGCTGGCGCAGACGGAAGCGCCGGCGGCTGCCGCCGCGCCGCACGTGACGCAGGCGGGGCCGGCCTCGGTCGCCGACCTCGCCGAAGGGCTGCTCGGGGCGGTCGTCAACATCTCGACATCGCAGCGCATCAAGGGCGGCGAAGGGCAGGGCACGGTGCCGCTGCCGGAGGTGCCCGAGGGTTCGCCCTTCCAGGACTTCTTCGACGAATTCTTCAAGGACCGCCAGGGCGGCGGCGGACAGCGCCAGGTGCAGTCGCTGGGCTCCGGCTTCGTCATCGACGCGGCCGAGGGCATCCTGGTGACGAACAACCACGTCATCGCCGACGCCGACGAGATCGAGGTCAACTTTTCCGACGGCTCGAAGCTGAAGGCCGAACTGGTCGGCACCGATTCCAAGACCGACATCGCCGTGCTCAAGGTCGACCCGACGCTGAAGAAGCTGAAGGAGGTCCACTTCGGTGATTCCGACCGCATGCGCATCGGCGACT
Organism: Mesorhizobium marinum; assembly: GCF_040813675.1. Lineage (NCBI taxonomy): Bacteria > Pseudomonadati > Pseudomonadota > Alphaproteobacteria > Hyphomicrobiales > Phyllobacteriaceae > Mesorhizobium > Mesorhizobium marinum. The sequence goes on from NZ_JBFOCI010000001.1 coordinate 651,603, forward strand.
GGGTGATGGCCATCGGCAATCCGTTCGGCCTCGGCGGGACGGTCACGGTCGGCATCATCTCGGCGCGCAATCGCGACATCGACGCCGGCCCCTACGACGACTTCATCCAGACCGACGCCGCAATCAACCGCGGCAACTCCGGCGGACCGCTGTTCAACATGTACGGCGAGGTGGTCGGCATCAACACGGCCATCATCTCGCCCTCCGGCGGCTCGATCGGCATCGGCTTCTCCATACCCGCCGAACTGGCGGTCAGCGTGGTCTCTCAGCTGCGCGAGTTCGGCGAGACCCGGCGCGGCTGGCTCGGCGTGCGCATCCAGCCGGTCACCGACGAGATCGCCGAAAGCCTCGGCATCAAGGAGGCGCACGGCGCGCTGGTGTCGGGCATCATCAAGGACGGGCCGGTCGACAACGGGCTGATCGAGGTCGGCGACGTGATCATTCGCTTCGACGGCCGCGACATCAAGGAGAGCCGGGAACTGCCGCTCGCGGTTGCCGAAAGCCCGGTCGGCAAGGCCGTCGATGTCGTGGTGATCAGGAAGGGCGTGGAGACGACGGTCAAGGTCACGCTCGGCCGCCTGGAGGAAGGCGAGAAGCTTGCCGAGGCCGAAGGCGCGCAGGCCGGGGAAGAGGGCGGTCCGGTGGCGACGGCGTCGCTGCTCGGCATGACGTTCGGCGAACTGACCGACGAGATGCGCGACAAGTTCGGCATCGATCCCGATGTCTCGGGCGTGGTGGTCACCGAGGTCGCCGACGGGTCGCCCGCGGCCGAACGCGGCGTGACCGCCGGCGACGTCATCACCGAGATCGCGCAGGAATCCGTCTCGACCCCGGAGGACGTGCTCGACCGCATCGCCGCGCTCAAGGAGCAGGGCCGCAAGAATGCGCTGCTGATGCTTGCCTCGAAGACCGGCGAACTGCGCTTCGTGACGATCCGGATGGATTGAGGCAAGGCGGGTGCGCAGCACCCGGCACCCGGCAGCTTCCTTCTAGGAACGCCGGCTTAGCCAATCGCTCCTGGCGATGCGATAAAGCGCGTGCCGCTTGAGGTCGGGGCGGCTGTCCGGCACGAGCGGATGGTCGAAGTCGCCCGACGGGTCGCGGCGCATGCCGAGACGTTCCATGACGGCGAGCGATCGGACATTGTCGTGGACGGCGAAGGATATCACCTCGTCGAGGCCTAGTGTCTCGAAGCCGAACGAGAGCAGCGCCTCGGCAGCCTCGGTGACATAGCCCTTGCCCCAGAATTCCGGGGCGAGCCGCCAGCCGATCTCGATCGAGCCCGGCGGCGCCACGCCGGCGACCTCGGCTCCGTGCAGTCCGGTGAAACCGATGCATTCGCCGCTCGCCGCGATCTCCACGGCCGTCCAGCCATAGCCGTCGCGGTCGATTTCGCGGCGCATCGCGTCCATGACGGCGTCCGCCGCCTGGCGGTCGCGCCGGAACGGGAAGAACGCCATCACCTGCTCGTCGGAATTGATGCGATGGAACAGGTCGCGGTCGCGATCTTCCCAGTTGCGCAGGACCAGCCGTTCGGTCCGGATCGGCTTCATTCGACGAATTCGCCTTCGCGATAGCCCTGCAGGTAGAGGAGCGCGGTGAGGTCGCCATGGTCGATGCGGACATCGGCCTCGGCCGCCACCGCGGGCTTGGCGTGCAGGGCGACGCCCATGCCGGCCAGCCGTATCATGTCGAGGTCGTTGGCGCCGTCGCCGACCGCCAGCACGTTGGAGGGGTCGGCATGGTGGCTGATGGCGATCTCGGAAAGCGCCACCGCCTTCGCGGCGCGACCGAGGATCGGCTCGGCCACCTCGCCGGTCAGCCGTCCGTTCGCGGTGATCAGACGGTTGGCGCGGTTTTCCTGGAAGCCGAGCTTTTCGGCGATCTTCGAGGTGAACACGTCGAAGCCGCCGGAAACGAGCGCGGTCCAGGCGCCGTTGCGTCGCATCGTCCGGACAAGCGCGCGTCCTCCGGAGGCCAGCGTCAGCCGGTCGCGGATGATGCGGTCGACGACGGACAGTTCGAGATCCTTCATCAGCGCGACGCGTTCCCTGAGCGCCGGCTCGAAGGCGATCTCGCCATTCATCGAGCGGGCGGTGATCGCGGCGACCCGCTCCTTCAGCCCGATCTCGTCGGCGAGTTCGTCGATGCACTCCTGGTCGATCATGGTGGAATCCATGTCGGCGAGCAGGATCTTCTTGCGCCTGCGGGCCGGGTCGTGGACGACGATGTCGATCGGCTGGCCGGCCAGCGCATCGCGCAGCCTGGCGGAGGCCTCGTCCCGGCCAATGCCTTCAGGCAGCAGCAGATCGCAGGCGACATTCTCGCCGAGCGGGGAGATCGCGCTTGCACCGACCGACGAGGACGCCATATTCGCGAGCGTCGGCGCCAGGAGGCGCTTGGCGGGATGGGAAATCAGCGTGGCGACAAGCGGCATCGAAATGTCCGGGGGAGAGGGGCGCATCAGGAACGCGATCCTGATAGCCGGGCCGACTGCGAGCGGCAAGTCGCGGCTGGCGCTCGACATCGCCGCGAAGCTCGGGGGAACGGTCGTCAACGCCGATTCCATGCAGGTCTACGGCATCCTCGACGTGCTGACGGCGAGGCCCGGCGCCGGGGAACTGAAGGCCGCGCCGCATCTCCTCTACGGGCATGTCCATCCCGGCACGGCCTATTCCACCGGCGCCTGGTTGCGGGACGTCGCCGAACTCGCCGATGCCGGCAGGCTGGCCGGGACGCGCCCGATCTTCGTCGGCGGGACCGGCCTCTACTTTCGGGCGCTGGAGGAGGGCATTTCCCGGATGCCCGACATTCCGGCCGACATCCGCGAACGCTGGCGCGGCGAACTCGCCGACAAGGGGCCGGAGGAACTGCACCGGGTCCTGGCGCGGGAGGATGCGGCCGCCGCCGCCACGCTCAAGCCCGGGGACAGCCAGCGGATCGTGCGCGCGCTGGAAGTGCTGGAGGCCTCCGGCCGCTCCATCCTGTCATGGCAGGGGGAGACCGGGCGTCCGCTGATCGACCGGCCAAGCGCGCGGTTTCTCGTCATCGAGCCCGACCGGGCCGAGCTGATTGCCCGCATCGACCGCCGCTTCGACGGCATGATCGGGGCCGGCGCGCTGGACGAGGTGCGCGAACTTGCGGCGCTCGGCCTCGATCCGGCGCTTCCGGCGATGAAGGCGATCGGCGTCCGCGAGCTCGAGGCCGCGCTTTCCGGCCGGATGCCGATGGCCGAGGCGATCGAGCGCGCCAAGATCGCCACCCGCCAATACGCCAAGCGTCAATCCACCTGGTTCCGCAACCAGCTCGGGCCGCACTGGCGCCGCCTGACAGGGGCGGACGACTGGCGCGACGATTAACGCTCCGTAAGGCTGGCTTTGCGATAACCGGGACGGTGCCGTCGTCGGGGTTTTCATGCGCCTCCACAAGTCCGAAGCCGCCTTCTTCGTGTTCATAGCGGTCATCCTCGCGGCCGGCGTGATCATCTTTCACGCCTATGACCTGCTGTTTGCAATCGCTGGCGGGCTGGACCAGGCCGACCACTATGCCCACATCGCCCGCCTGTCGAAGCTGCTGTTCGGCGCTGGCGCGCTGCTCGCGGCTGGACTGTTCCTGGGCCTGTTTCTCATCTTCCCGCTGATCCGCAGGCAGGTGCGCGAGGAAAACAAGCTGCGCGCCATGACCGAGAGCCTTTCGGCGCGCTCGCAGAATTTCGAGCGGGCGGCGCTGACCGACGCGCTGACGGGGACGCAGAACCGGCGCTATTTCGACGACGCGCTCAAGGAATATCTCGACGAGTTCAGCCGGGTCGAGAAGCCGGTCGGGCTGATGATCGTCGATCTCGACCATTTCAAGCAGATCAACGACGCGCATGGCCATGACGTCGGCGACGAGGTGCTGCGGGCCGTTGGCACCTGCCTCAGGGACATGACGCGCTATCATGACGTGGTGGCAAGGCTGGGCGGCGAGGAGTTCGCCGTGGTCGCCCCCAACATGGACATGGAAAAGATGGTGCGTTTCGCCGAGCGCATCCGCAAGGCGATCGGCGGCATGGCGATCGAATCCGGCAACGTCCGGCTGAAGGTGACGGCCTCGGTCGGGCTGGCCGTCTGGGATCGCAAGGAAGGCGCGGACGCGCTGTTCCGCCGCGCCGACCAGCAGCTCTACCAGGCGAAGAACACCGGGCGGAACCGGGTCTGCGCCTGACTGGCTAGGCGCGCGAGCCGAAGCGGCCGGGCTTCAGGCCGTAGCCGTAGTCGATCTCGTCCTGTTCAGGCACCGACCGCGGCGCCTGGGGCTCGGGCCTGCGATAGCCGGGGTCGCCCGGCTGGAGCTGCGCGCTGACGGGTTCGGCGAACGCGATGTTGGACGGGGCCTTCGGCACGTTCCTCAGGCGCTCGACGATGCCGATCAGATCGACCTCGCCGCTGGCGGCGGCCGCCAGTTCTTCCTCGTGGCGCTTGGCTGCGCCCGGGATGAGGCTGGGATCGAGTTTCTCGAACTTCAGCCGCATCGTGGTGGCGACGCCTTCACCGAACGCAATCGCCTCGCGCTGGCCCATCGACGACAGGAAGGCGAGGCTCGACGCCGACGAGTCGGCGATCGCCGAGCGAATGATCGACTGGTCGTGCTCGTTGGCCAGCCGCATGGCGAAGAAGGTCGAGCACTGCGACAGGATGGTCGGGTCGAGTTCGCCCGGGCGCTGGGTGACGACGCCGAGATAGCAGCCGTATTTACGGCCTTCCTTGGCGATGCGGGACAGCGCATGGCGGGTCGGCGCGAAACCCAGCCGCGCGTCGGCGGGCATGTAGCGGTGCGCCTCCTCGCAGAGCACGAGCAGGCGCAGCCGGCCTTCGCTCCAGAGCGCGAGGTCGAAGGCCAGCCGCGCGAGAACCGAACAAACCGCGTTGACGATCTCGGACGGCATGCCGGCCATCTCGAAGCAGGTGACCGGGCGCCCGTCGTGCGGGATGCGGAAGATCTTGCCGATCGTCTCGTGGATGGTGTCCTCGATCAGCCGGGAATTGAACATGAACTTGTAGCGCGGATCGGCGACCGCCGATTCGATGCGGGTCCTGAGCGACTTCAGAGTCGGCCGATCATCCTTGCTTTCGAGGAGGCCCATGCGCTCGTCGATCTGCTTGATGAGATCGGCCATGCGGTAGGGCACCGGCGTGTCCGCCGTCAGCGCATCGACGCCCCTGCGCAGGAAGGCGCCCGCGGCCGGGTTCCGGTAGAGGTTTTTCGCCATCGGGATGAGGTCGCGCAGGATGTCGACCTCCTCGGGCACCGTCTCGCGGCCGCGGAACAGGACCTCGGTGAACTCCTCCAGGCGGAACATCCAGAACGGCAGGTCGAGCGAGCTGGCATCGACGCGCATGCAGTATTCCGGCAGCGATGCCGCGAACTCGTTGTGCGGATCGAGGATCAGCACGCGCAGGTCCGGCCGGGCCTCAAGCGCCTTGCGAAGAAGCAGCGAGACGGCCGTCGACTTGCCGACGCCGGTCGTGCCGACGATCGCGAAGTGGCGCGCCAGGGTGTCGTCGATGGCGATGCGCGCCTCGATCGTCTCCTCTTGCGACAGCTGGCCGACGGTGATCGCGTGTCGGCCGGCGAGATCGTAGACCGCCTGCAGGTCGCGCGATCGAATGCGATGCGCAATCGCGCCGACATGTGGATAGACGGTGATACCGCGGTCGAAGACGGGCGGCTGCGGCGCCTCGCGGTCGCGCACCTCGCCGACGAGTTCGACGCTTACATCGATGGCGTTGCGCGCATCCTCGTTCCAGCTCAGGTCCGTCCGGGCAATGGCGTAGACGAGGCCGACGGTGCGCGTGTTGCCGAGGTTGATCGAGATCATGCGGCCGACCGTCCACTGGGCGGTGACGGTGCCGTCCTCATCGTCGGCGTAGGCGGCGATCGTCGCCCGGGCGCCGTCGCATTGCACGACATGGCCGAGGATGCGCCGGTCGTTCTGCGCCGCATCCCGCCTCTCCTGCGGAACGGCTTCCCCGCGGGAGTTCTCGTGAGCATACATCCGGCCTGTCCCTGTCCGCCTGCTTGTTGCCACGAAGGCTAGGCCCGATGCGGTTAAAGGCGCGTGTGGCGGCATGGTTTAGCGCCGGTTTCGCGGTTCGCTCAAATTGCGCCGACGCGCCGCCTGAGGGGCGCTGCGTGCGATTGGATGGGGAATTGCGACGCCGGCCGGCCGACGTGATTGACCGGGCTGCCCGTCCGTGAGACATCGGACCGGTAAAAGGGGGCATTCGATGAAGAAGACCTATGCAAAGCCGCTGTTGCTGCGGCGGGAGAGCCTTGCCGACGTCTCGGGCAACGGCGCCGAGATCATCATCGTCTCGTCTGGCGTCAACCCGGGCTGACCTGCCTGGTCGATGTTCCAGCGTTGCGACGCGTATCGGCCTCGACCCGGCGACGGTCCGCCAAATCAATGATTGACAGGCGACGATATCGGCCCCTATTGTCCGCGCCCATGAAAACGGCACTCATTCTCGTAGTAGGAAGGCGCATGGGCAAGGCGGTGTAACCGCCGGGCGAAATCCACCCATGCGCAGACACCAAGGCTCCCTCGGGGGCCTTTTTTGTTGCCCGAAACAAGACTAAACGACCGAAAAGCGCCCCAGGCGAGCAGAAACGGAACCAGGCCGATGACGAACGGACAGAACGAGCAGCGTGAAATGACGGGCGCGGAGATGGTTGTGCAGGCGCTGAAGGACAACGGCGTCCTCCACCTGTTCGGCTATCCCGGCGGCGCGGTCCTGCCGATCTATGACGAACTGTTCCAGCAGGACGACATCCAGCACATCCTGGTTCGCCACGAGCAGGGCGCCGGCCACGCGGCCGAGGGCTATGCGCGATCGACGGGCAAGCCCGGCGTCATGCTGGTGACTTCGGGACCGGGCGCCACCAACGCGGTGACACCGCTGCAGGACGCGCTGATGGACTCCATTCCGCTGGTCTGCCTGACCGGCCAGGTGCCGACGGCGCTGATCGGCTCCGACGCCTTCCAGGAGTGCGACACGGTCGGCATCACGCGGCCCTGCACCAAGCACAACTGGCTGGTGAAGGACGTCAACGAACTGGCCGCGACGATCCACGAAGCCTTCCATGTCGCCACCACCGGCCGCCCCGGCCCGGTCGTCGTCGACATCCCGAAGGACGTGCAGTTCGCCAAGGGCATCTACACGCCGCCGCAGACGGCGCCGCGCACCTCCTACCATCCGAAGCTGCAGGGCGACCTCGACAAGGTCAAGGCCGCCGTCGAACTGATGGCGACGGCGAGGAAGCCGATCATCTATTCGGGCGGCGGCGTCATCAACTCCGGTCCGGAGGCAAGCCAACTGCTGCGCGAACTGGTCGAGCTCACCGGCTTCCCGATCACCTCGACGCTGATGGGGCTCGGCGCCTATCCCGCTAGCGGCAAGAACTGGCTCGGCATGCTCGGCATGCACGGCACCTACGAGTCCAACATGGCCATGCACGACTGCGACGTGATGGTCTGTGTCGGCGCGCGCTTCGACGACCGCATCACCGGCCGCATCAACGCCTTCTCGCCGAACTCCAAGAAGATCCACATCGACATCGACCCGTCGTCGATCAACAAGAACGTGCGCGCCGACATCGGCATCCTGGGCGATGTCGGCCGCGTGCTCGAGGACATGGTTCGGCTGTGGCGGGCCACCGCGAAGGCGGACAAGAAGGCGCTGCACCCCTGGTGGGAACAGATCGAGCGCTGGCGCGCGCGCGACTCGCTCGCCTACCGGATGAACGACGACGTCATCATGCCGCAATACGCCATCCAGCGCCTCTTCGAGGCGACCAAGGGCAAGGACACCTACATCACCACCGAGGTCGGCCAGCACCAGATGTGGGCCGCCCAGCATTTCCACTTCGACCATCCGAACCGCTGGATGACCTCAGGTGGACTGGGCACGATGGGCTACGGCCTGCCGGCCGCGCTCGGCGTGCAGATCGCGCATCCCGATGCGCTGGTCATCGACATCGCCGGCGACGCCTCGGTGCAGATGACGATCCAGGAAATGAGCTGCGCGGTGCAGTATGACGCGCCGATCAAGATCTTCATCCTGAACAACCAGTACATGGGCATGGTGCGCCAGTGGCAGCAACTGCTGCACGGCAACCGCCTCTCGCATTCCTACACGGAGGCGATGCCGGATTTCGTGAAGCTGGCCGAGGCCTACGGCGCGCACGGCATACGCTGCGAGAAGCCGGGCGACCTCGACGCCGCGATCAAGGAGATGATCGACGTCAAGAAGCCGGTGATCTTCGACTGCCGCGTCGCCGCGCTCGCCAACTGCTTCCCGATGATCCCGTCGGGCAAGGCGCACAACGAGATGCTGCTGCCCGACGAGGCGACCGACGAGGCGGTGGCCAACGCCATCGACGCCAAGGGCAGGGAACTGGTGTAGGCTTGAAGTAAGACGAGGTAAGGCGCATATGTCTTACCTTGTCTTACGGAGGAGTTGCCATGAATGTCCGGGCGAAGATTTCGAGCAAGGGGCAATTGGTCCTGCCGAAGGCCGTGAGGGATGCGCATGGACTGGTTCCGGGCTCCGAGGTCGAGGTGGAGAGCGTGGGCGACACAATCGTGCTGACGCCGCGGACAAGGGCAGCCCGAAAGAAGTACACGCTCGATGAGGTTGCCGGTTTCCTCAAATATGACGGGCCTCCGGTGACGATCGAGGACATGAAACGCGGCATCGAGGAAGAGGCGAGGCGGGTTTGGAATGCCCAGCGCCGTTGATACCAACTTCCTGCTGCGCTTCCTCGTCGATGATGGGAGCGAGCATGTCGCTGCCGCGCGGCGGATATTCGCAAGAGAACGGGTGTTCGTGCCCGTGAGCGTGATGCTTGAAAGCGAATGGGTTCTGCGCAGCAATTTCGGTTTTGAAAGATCGAAGATATGCGACGCCTTCGACCGTCTCCTCGGGCTGGACACGGTGACGATCCAGGAGGTCGGCACTGTCGAAGACGCCCTGTCGTCAATGCGTGACGGAATGGATTTCGCCGACGCGCTTCATTTGTATTCGTCGGCGAATTGCGATGTCTTCTACACATTCGACAAAGAACTGATCCGCAAGGCCAAAGGCCGGGAACCCGCGCCAGCCGCCCACTACCCATGATCCGAGCTCAAACGAGACATATCGAGAAAAACCCATGAACGCCCAGCTTCAGCCCACCGGCTCCGCCTATTTCATCGCCAAGGAAACGGAACTGCCCGAGACGCATACGCTGTCGGTGCTGGTCGACAACGAACCGGGCGTGCTGGCCCGCGTGATCGGCCTGTTCTCGGGGCGCGGCTACAACATCGAGAGCCTGACGGTTTCCGAGACCGAGCACGAGAAGCACTTGTCGCGCATCACCATCGTGACGCGCGGCACGCCGCACGTGCTGGAGCAGATCAAGCACCAACTCGAGCGCATCGTGCCGGTGCACGGCGTGGTGGACCTGACCGTGCGCGCCAAGGAACTGGGCCAGGAACGCCCGCTCGAGCGCGAACTCGCGCTGGTGAAGGTCGCGGGCGTCGGGGACAACCGCGTCGAGGCGCTCCGGCTGGCCGACGCCTTCCGCGCCAGCGTGATCGACGCAAACACCGAGCACTTCATCTTCGAGATCACCGGCAAGGGATCGAAGGTCGACCAGTTCATCGCCATCATGAAGCCGCTCGGCCTCGTGGAAATATGCCGCACCGGCGTCGCCGCCATGAACCGCGGCCCGCAGGGGATGTAGCGCTCCGCTAGACCTTCCCGGCATTTCATTGTCGCGGTGACAAGACGAATGTTGGCGTCTTGCCCGAGTTGGGTCAAGGTCACTGACCTAATCGACGCGAGAACCTGCCATGTCGACCGACGCCCTGCTGGCGCTGATCGCCTACGCCTTCGTGACTTCGGTCACGCCGGGACCGAACAACCTGATGCTGCTGGCCTCCGGCGTGAATTTCGGCTTCCGCCGGACGGTGCCGCACATGCTCGGCATCGGCGGCGGGTTTCTCTCCCTGCTGCTGGCCGTGGGTCTCGGCCTCGGAACGCTGCTCGCCGCCTTTCCGGCGCTGCATCTCGGGCTGAAGGTCGCCGGCGGCGCATATCTTCTCTATCTGGCGTGGCGCATCGCCGCCTCGCGGTCGATGGGGCAGGGCGCCGAAGCCGGTGAGCGGCCTATGACCTTCCTGGAGGCCGCCGCCTTCCAGTGGGTCAACCCCAAGGCCTGGGTGATGGCGGTCAGCGCCATGGCCGTTTACGCCAGCCCGGCCGATCCGTTCCTGTCGGTGCTGATCGTCGCGGCCGCCTTCGCCGCGGTCAACGTTCCGAGCGTTTCCGTCTGGGCCGGCTTCGGCACGGCGCTGCGCGGCTTCCTGGCGGATTCCGCCCGGCTCAAATGGTTCAACATCGGCATGGGCCTGCTGCTCGTCGCCAGCCTGTGGCCGATGCTCAGGTGACCCCGGATTTGGCTTTTTTTTAGTTTGTGCTAAAGTTCTCGGGTGGGGGTTCGCGATGCCGACTGCCATGCCTGTCAAAGACATGCGCTTGACGGAGCCACCGACGGTCCCGCTGCCTCCGTTGTGCCTTGGCCCTCCCACCCACCTGTGGCTCGACACGTTCCGAAGCGACGAAGACCTGCGCCGCTTCTGGCGTGGATACGTCATCGGCGGCGCCTGCTGCGCCGCACTGCTCGCGGCCGAGATATCGGTCGTCGTCGTGTTCCTTTAGTTCCTTGCGTCCGGAAGGCGCGTACCATCACGGTGCTCGACCCGAAGGGCCGCGAGCGTCGTCGCGCCTTGTCCGGGAGGCGGCAAGGTCGTAGCCTGCCGTCATGTCCCACGATCACGACCACCACCACGACAACGAACTCGACCCGATGGCCGCGCGCGTCAAGGCGCTGGAGACGATCCTGACCGAGAAGGGGTTGATCGACCCCGCCGCGATCGACGCCATCGTCGACACCTACGAGACGAAGGTCGGACCGCGCAACGGCGCGAAAGTGGTCGCGCGAGCCTGGAGCGATCCGGCCTTCGCCGACTGGCTGCGGCAGGACGCGACGGCCGCGATCGCCTCGCTCGGCTTCACCGGCCGGCAGGGCGAGCACATGCAGGCCGTCTTCAACACCGGCGACACGCACAACCTCGTCGTCTGCACGCTCTGCTCCTGCTATCCGTGGAGCGTGCTTGGCCTGCCGCCGGTCTGGTACAAGGCGCCGCCCTACCGCAGCCGCGCCGTCATCGACCCGCGCGGCGTGCTTGCCGAATTCGGCGTGGACCTGCCCGCCGACAAGAAGATCCGGGTCTGGGATTCGACGGCCGAACTGCGCTACCTCGTCGTGCCCGAGCGACCCGCCGGCGCCGAGGGCTGGAGCGAGGATCGACTGGCCGGGCTGGTGACACGCGACGCGATGATCGGCACCGGGCTGGCGCTGGAGCCCGAAGCGGCATGAACGGTCCGCACGATCTCGGCGGCCAGATGGGGCTTGGCCCGGTAGCCCCGGAAACGGACGAGCCCGTCTTCCACGCCGACTGGGAAAAGCGCGCGCTCGGGCTGACGCTCTGCTCCGGCGCGATGGGCGCCTGGAACATCGACGAGAGCCGGCACGCGCGGGAGAACCGCCACCCGGTCGACTACCTGTCGTCGACTTACTACGAAATCTGGATCAAGGGGCTGGAGCGGCTCCTGAAACGCCACGGCTTCGTCAGCGAGCGCGATCTCGCCGCGGGCAGGGCGGTCGACGGCGCGCCGGAGCCGAAACGGGTGCTGAGGGCCGCCGACGTGCCGGCGGTGCTTGCGCGCGGCGGGCCCTGCGACCGGCCGGTCGGAACGCCGGCGCGCTTCAAGGCGGGCGACCGCATCCTGACCCGCAATTTCAGTCCGACGGGGCATACGCGCCTGCCACGCTACGCGCGGGGCAAGCGCGGCGTGGTCGAGGCGGTGCGCGAGGGGTTCGTGTTCCCCGACAGCAATGCGCAAGGCAATGGCGAAGACCCGCAATGGGTCTATACGGTGGTCTTCGACGGACGTGAGGTCTGGGGCGACGACGCCGACCCGACGCTCACCGTCTCGATCGACGCCTGGGAGAGCTATCTTGAGCCGGCATGAGACTCCGCCCGGCGCGGACGCCCCTGTCTTCTCGGAGCCCTGGCAGGCGCAGGCCTTCGCGCTGACGGTGGCGCTGCACGACAGGGGCCTGTTCTCATGGTCCGAATGGGCCGAGGCGCTTTCGTCCGAGGTGAAGAAGCCGGACGCCGCGGCTGACGGGCACGACTACTACGAGCACTGGCTGGCGGCGCTGGAAAAGCTGCTGGCGTCCAAGGGTGCGGCCGCAGGGCCGGAGGTGGACGCGATGGCGGCTGCCTGGGAGCGCGCCGCGCACGCCACGCCGCACGGCCAGCCGATCCGGCTGGAGAACGACCCGCAGCGTCGCTGATTGCCGCCTAAATGTTCTTATTGTGTTCTATTGTGCAATACCATATACTAGTTGTGTTGACAATTTAAGATTGTGTTGATATGATACTGCACGTTAGAGATGTAGAAACTGACGAACTCGTACGCCAGCTCGCGCGAACACGCGGTATCTCCATCACCGAGGCGATTCGCGAAGCCGTCGCGCAGGCACTCGCTTCCGACGAGAGGTCGAGAATCTCCTTGTGGGACAGAATGGGTGATTTGCGCATGAAAATGGAATCCTACCCTTTGACGGGGTTCAAGGCCGACAAGGACTTTTACGACGGACTCTCAGGGCGTGAGGATTGAAGAATGTTCGTCGACAGTTCCGCGCTGGTTGCGATGATCCTTCCGGAACCCGACGGGCAAGCGTTCGCGTCCCGACTACAGGAGTCAGGTGAGTCCTTTACATCTCCGGTGGCCATCTTCGAGACAACCCTGGCTCTGCGGCGAATGCGCGGAGCGCCGCTGGCGGAAGTGGTGTTGGTGATCGAGGAGTTTCTTCGCCGCGCGGGAAGTCACATTGTCCAGGTCGATGCCGACGATCATATCGGGGCCCTCCAGGCGTTCGAAATGTACGGCAAGGGCACCGGTAGTCCGGCCCAGCTCAATCTCGGCGACTGTTTCGCTTATGCCGTGGCCAAGCGGCTCGGCGTGCCGTTGCTGTACAAGGGCTACGATTTCGCGCACACGGATCTGGCCTAGGCAGCTTGCCGCGCCGCGTCAGCGCCTTCCGAGCGGGCCGGCGTCGGCAAGCTGCCGGATTTCCGCGGCCACCAGTTCCTGCAGGCGCCACAGGTTGCGGTCGCGGATGCCGTGTTCGTCGAGCTTGGCGACCGTGTTGTAGAGATAGGCTGCGTTGGAGCCGAGATGGCCGCAGGCGCGCGCGATCCGGCTTGCGGTCTCTTCCGGCGTCAGCTTCAGGAACGGAAAGCTCGCGGTCGGCGCCGCCCAGAAGGCGAGCGCGCGGATGCGGCCCGTCGATGTGTCCGCGTTCAGCCAGCGCGGATTGTCGAGATCGCCCTCGTATTCGGATTCGCGATAGAGCATGCGGTAGATGTGCCCGGCGCGATCTTCGTCCGGCAGGCGAAAGGCCACGCCGTGGCAGGTGCCGCCGCGCTCCAGCACCATCATCTGGCCGGGCTGTTCGGGCGAGCCGCGCCAGCGCGGCAGTTCCATGCTGAAGGAGCGGTGCCAGCCGCGCGCGGTGGCGCGGCGCGCCTCGATCGTCTCGACCTCCGGCTTCCAGATCAGCGAACCGTAGGCAAACAGCCAGAGCGGCCCGTCGCCGCATTCGCGGTGGAGTTCATCCGCCTTCGCCAGAACGTCGGCATCCGAGAGCTGGACATAGCGCGGGTCCGGCCCGGGATCTTCGACATCGCGCTCGCAAAGCGCGACCAGCTCCGGCGTCAGCGAGAGGGGCTGCTTCTTCGACATGTGGACCCGTGCCCGATGGTTCGATGCTAGCGCAGGGCTATGCCCTGTAAAGCGCTTGACTTGCATGGGTGCCATGTGTTCACTTTATGTTCCGCAGTTGGGCGAGGCGCTCGCGCCTTGCTCCCGAAACCCGAATCCTGCCAGTCAGGCGCATGGACTTTTCTCCGCAGCAGGACGACGCGCTGAAGGCCGTGGCGCGATGGCTGAAGGCCGGCCGGCCGCAGGTCTTCCGCCTGTTCGGCTATGCCGGCACCGGCAAGACGACGCTGGCCCGCTATTTCGCCGAGCATGTCGACGGGCAGGTGCAGTTCGCCGCCTTCACAGGCAAGGCCGCGCAGGTGCTGCGCTCGAAGGGGGCCACCAACGCCCGGACCATCCACTCGCTGATCTACCGGCCGCGCGGCGAGGAGGCGGTCGAGGACGAGACGACGGGCAAGACCTCGATGTCGCCGACCTTCGCGCTCAACCGGCAGAGCCCGGTCGCGCGGGCAAAACTCATCATCGTCGACGAATGCTCGATGGTCGACGAGCAACTCGGGCGCGACCTGCTTTCCTTCGGCACGCCGATCCTGGTGCTCGGCGACCCGGCGCAGCTGCCGCCGATCTCGGGCGGCGGCTTCTTCACCGAACACGAGCCCGATGTCCTGCTGACCGAAATCCACCGGCAGGCGCGCGACAACCCGATCATCCGGCTGGCGCTGGACGTGCGCGAGGGGCGCGAGTTCATGCGCGGGGACTACGGCACGGCTAGGGTGATCGGCCGCGAGGACGTCAACCAGGAACTGGTGCTGCAGGCAGACCAGGTACTGGTCGGCACCAACCGCACGCGCCGCCGCTACAATGCGCGCCTGCGCGAGCTGAAGGGCTTTTCCGCGAGCTATCCGCAGGCCGGCGACAAGCTGGTGTGCCTGCGCAACGATCCGGCCAAGGGCCTGCTCAACGGCTCGCTGTGGAAGGTGATGACGTCGTCGCGCGAGACGGTGAAGCCCGGCATCAACCTGCTGGTCTCGCCGGAGGAGGACGATCCCGACCGCGGCGTCGCCAAAATCAAGCTTCTCAAGGCCGCCTTCGACGACCCGGACGAGGACATCCCCTGGCAGCAGAAGAAGCGCTACGACGATTTCGACTACGGCTATGCGCTGACCGTGCACAAGGCGCAGGGCTCGCAGTGGAACGAGATCGTGCTGTTCGACGAGAGTTTTGCGTTCAAGGACACGCGCCAGCGCTGGCTCTACACCGCGATCACGCGCGCGGCCGAACGGTTGACGGTGGTTCGCTGAGGCCGTCCCCGGCGAACGGCACCACCACGGTACGGGCGACCAGCCGGATCCAGAGCGCCGGCAAGAGGTTGGCGGCCTGCCTGCGCAGCCGGGCAACCTCGCGCGAAACCCTGCGCAGGCCGGTCGGCTTGTTGCGGCCCTTCCACTCGCTGAGCCTGACCCGCTCCGCGTGGGCATCGCTGATCAGGATGCTCTCGGGAACGTTGAATTCCGCCGTCACTTCGAAACGGAAAAGCGCGAGCGCCGGAACGGCGGTGCGGATCGTGTTGCGTCGGCGGAACGGGCTGGCAAGCGAGAACAGGAGATCGTCGAGCGGCATCGAGAACCGATGAGGCGACGACAGGATGCGGGCGGCGCAGGTCGCAGAGATGACATAGGCGCCGCAACCCGACTCGAAGCTGAGCGGCTGGTGGAACGCGAAGCCGGTGGGGGCAGGCTCGGCGCGCGGATGGATGCGGACTTCGGTCTGATGGGTTTCGAGCCGCAAGATGTCAATGGCGAATGCCTCTCTCTCGAGTTCCGACAGAAATCCAGGCAGCCTGCCGGAAAGAAGAAGATCGTCCTCCAGCACGAGGACGTTGCCGCACCCCTGGTCGAGCATGGCGCGCCAGGCCCGGAAATGGCTGATCGATATCGCGATTTCGGGCGCTGACAACTGGGTGAGGAGCCGTTCGAGGGAGGGCAGCGCGGGGTCATCCGCCTCGATCGTTGAGGGTGTCGTCGCCGGCAGCCGCTCCACCTCGAGCCTGAGCACGGCGAACTGCCTTTCCATGAAGGCGCGCCGATCCGGCCGGCTGTCGAGATTGATGTAGTAGGCGAGCAATTCACTTCCCCCCAAGCGCCCGCGTGATGCTACCCCGCGATCATGGCCGTGGCCGAACGGTTGACCGCGGGTCGCCAAAGCGGCGATCGGCAAGCGGGATGATCGTCGTGCGGCTTGCGATACTTGATTGGATTGCCCGGTAGATGCGGTTGGGCTGATGGGCAAGCCTGCGGAACTCGCGCCAGACCTTCTTCACCCCGACGGGCATCTTGGCCATCTTCGGATGAGGGGGCGAAATGTGCGCCAACCGCGCGGCCTCTGCATCGCTTGCAAGGATGCTTTCTGGAACGTCGAAGTCGGACGAGATTTCCGGCCGGTTCACCGCCAGGGCCGGTACGGCGACGCGCAGGCTGGACGGATCGCGCAACGGACTGATGGGCGAGAAAAGTACAAGGTCGACAGGCAGCGACAGGCGTTGCGGCGAAGAGAGAATTCTTGCAGCGCATGCGGCGGTGATGATGTAGGCGGCCGAACCGGGTTCGAAGCTGAGCGGCAAATGGTAGTCGAAGCCGGGAGCGCCGGGTTCCGCGCGCCGGTGGATCTGGACTTCGGTCATCCGCGTTTCGATCTTCAGGATTCCCTCGTCGGCATCGGCTCTTTCGACCGCCGCCAGGAATTCCGGCAGCCTGGCCGACAGAAGCACGTCGTCCTCGAGCACGAGGGCGCACGGCTGCCCCTTGTCCAGCATGCGCTTCCAGATTCTGAAATGGCTGACCGAGATGGCGATCTCGGCGGGCGAAAGCCCCGCAGCCAGGTCGGTCATGGAGTGCGGCGCGATATCCTCGTCGCGAATCGATTCGGGCGTCGTTGCCGGCAGTCGCTCCACCTCGAGCCCGAGCGCGGCGAACTGCTTTTCCATGAAGGCTCGCCGATCCGGCCGGCTGTCGAGATTGATGTAGTAGGCGAGCACTTTTCCCCCAAGGCAGCCCCGAATGAAGCCGCGTTCGCTCGCGGACCATCCCCCCCCTGTTGTCTCGCATCCTGTCGACCGACCCTGTATAGAAGCGGTTTCGACTGGTGCGGGACGGCAAATGCCTACACGACTTTCCGTAAATCTCAATGCAATCGCCATGTTGCGCAACCGGCGCGACCTGCCGTGGCCGAGCGTCATCGGGCTTGGCCGCATCGCGCTTGCCGCCGGCGCGCACGGATTGACCGTGCATCCCCGTCCCGACCAGCGCCACACACGCTTTTCAGATCTGCCGGAGATCAGGGCGCTGATCGACGACGAGTTTCCGGACGCCGAGTTCAACATCGAAGGCTATCCGAACGAGGAGTTCCTGCGCCTGGTCGAGCAGAACGAGCCGAATCAGGTGACCCTGGTGCCCGACGATCCGGCGCAGCCGACCTCCGACCATGGCTGGGATTTCGCCGCCGACGCGTCATTCCTGACGCCGGTCGTCAGGAGACTGAAGAAGGGCGGATTCCGAGTTTCGCTCTTCGCCGACGCCGACCCGGCGGGCATGGCCGCGGCGCGCGACACCGGAGCCGACCGGATCGAACTCTACACGGGCCCATACGGCGCGACGCATTCCGATCCTGCGGCTGCCGCCGCCGAACTGGACAAGCTGCAAAGGACCGCGGATGCCGCGTTCGCCACCGGGCTGGCGGTCAATGCCGGCCACGACCTGACGGTCGCCAATCTGCCGCCGCTGATCCGAAAGATTCCAGGGCTCGCCGAGGTTTCCATCGGCCATGGCCTCACCGCCGACGCGCTGGAATACGGGATGGCCGGCACTGTCGTCCGCTTCCTCGGCGCATGCGGCGCCCGCTAGGTGACGCAGCGTGAATTGCGCATGCAGCCAATCGCCGCTATTGCAATGCAGCATTTGCCAAAGACTGGCCGCTCGTGTAGAGCCGCGCGCGCTTTGTCGGAGTAGCGTTGATGGTCCATAACCAAGCCGATGGCGACCAGCAGGCAATCGGCCATACGGGTCAGAAACCCGCCCCGACCCGGACCGGGCTTCTCATGCTCGGCGCGCTCGGGGTCGTCTACGGCGACATCGGAACCAGCCCGATCTACGCCTTTCGCGAGGCGCTGCACGCCGCATCCGGCGACGGCGCGGCCCTGCGCATGGAGGTGCTGGGTGTCCTGTCGCTGATCGTCTGGGCGCTGACGCTGATCGTCACGATCAAGTACGTCGTGTTCGTCCTGCGCGCCGACAATGAAGGGGAGGGCGGCACACTGTCGCTGATGGCTCTCGCGCGCAGCGCCTATCCTCGGGCCAGCAAGCTGATCCTCGTCATCGGTATATGCGGCGCCTCGCTGTTCTTCGGCGACGCGATCATCACGCCGGCGATCTCCGTGCTGTCGGCGGTCGAGGGCCTGAAGGTGGCGACGCCTGCTTTCGACCCCTATGTCGTGCCGATCACGCTCGTCATCCTGGCCGTGCTGTTCGCCGTCCAGCGTTTCGGCACCGGCAAGGTCGCCAACGTCTTCGGCCCGATCACCCTGGTCTGGTTCCTGGCGCTCGGCGTCGCCGGTCTCTCGCACATCGCCGACGACCCGACGGTCTTCTTCGCCGTCAATCCCTACTACGCCATCGCCTTCCTGGCCGGCGAACCCAATGTCGCCTTCGTCACCATCGGCGCGGTGTTCCTGGCGGTGACCGGCGCCGAGGCGCTCTACGTCGACCTCGGCCATTTCGGGCGCCGGCCGATCGTGCTGGCCTGGATCGCGATCGTGTTTCCCTGCCTGCTGCTCAACTATTTCGGCCAGGGCGCCTTCGTGCTGGCGCACCAGGGGACGCCGCAAAACCCGTTCTTCGAGATGCTGCCCGAGTGGGGCGTCCTGCCGATGGTCGGACTGGCGACGGCGGCGACGGTCATCGCCAGCCAGGCGGTCATCTCCGGCGCCTACTCGCTGACCCGCCAGGCGGTGCAGCTCGGCCTGCTGCCGCGCTTCGAGATCCAGCATACGTCCGAAATGCAGTCGGGGCAGGTCTACATGCCGCGCGTCAATTTCCTGCTGGCGATCGGCGTGATGCTGCTCGTGGTCGGCTTCGGCGCGTCCAGCGACCTCGCCTCGGCCTACGGCATCTCGGTCACCGGCGAGATGCTGGTCACGACCATCCTGCTGTTCATCGTCATGCGCCATCGCTGGAAGTGGAAGCTGGCCGGCGCGATCGCGCTGATCACGGTGTTCGCGGTGATCGACACCGGCTTCTTCCTCGCCAACGCGGCCAAGATCGCCGACGGCGGCTGGGTGTCGATCGGCGTGGCGTTCATGATGTGCCTGATCATGTGGACCTGGATCCGTGGCTCGCGCCATCTCTTCGAGAAGACCCGCAAGAACGAGATCCCGCTCGACTTCCTGGCCGGCAACCTGGCCAAGAAGCCGCCGGACCTTGTTCCCGGGACCGCGGTGTTCCTGACCGGCGATCCGCAGAGCGCGCCGACTGCCCTGATGCACAGCCTCAAGCACTACAAGGTGCTGCACGAGCAGAATGTCATCCTGAGCGTCGTCACCGCGCAGCAGCCGACCGTGCCGGAAAGCGACCGCGCCACGCTCGTGCCGATCAACGACCTGTTCATGCGGGTGACGCTGACGTTCGGCTACATGGAGCAGCCGAACGTGCCCAAGGCGATGGCGCTCTGCCGCAAGCAGGGCTGGAAGTTCGACATCATGACGACGTCGTTCTTCCTGTCGCGGCGCTCGCTGAAGGCCGCGGCCAATTCCGGCATGCCGCTCTGGCAGGACAGGCTGTTCATCGGGCTGGCGAGCACAGCGTCGGACGCCACCGAGTATTTCCAGATCCCGACGGGGCGCGTGGTGGAGATCGGCACGCAGGTGGCGATCTGACGGGGATGCCGGTGCGCCTCCCGCGTCATGCGGGAGGGTCGAGATGGGCGGTTGACGCGGAAATCCAATCGGGATAGTCAACCGAACCGTAACGTACGGTACGGTTCGGAATAGTGCCAGAAGCAGCCGCAAGACATACGCCGACAGAGCGCCAGCAGGCGGTGCTCGACGCCGTGCTCGACCTGCTGGTCGAGGGCGGCGACCAGCTCACCATGACCGCGGTGGCGCGGCGCGCGAGCTGCTCCAAGGAAACGCTCTACAAGTGGTTCGGCGACCGCGACGGCCTGCTGGCGGCTGCGGTGCGCTGGCAGGCGTCGAAGGTGCGGACGGGCAACTACGACCGCCAGAAGCTCGACGCCGACGCGCTGCGCGACAGCCTCGAGGCGTTCGCGGCCAACTGGCTGAAGGTCATTTCCAGCCGAACCTCGATGGCGCTCAACCGGGTTGCGGTGAGCCATGCCGGCAGCGGCAAGAGCAACCTCGGCTCGATCGTGCTGGCCAATGGCCGCTTTGCGATCGGCGAGCGGCTGAAGCCGCTGCTGGAAGCCGGCAGGGCTGCCGGGCTGCTTGCCTTCGACGACGCCGAGGAGGCGTTCCGCACCTTCTACGGGCTGGTCGGCCGCGACGTGCAGATCCGCCTGCTGCTCGGCGACCCGCTGAAACTCTCCACCGCCACGATCGAACGCGACGCCTCGTATGCCGTCGATCGCTTCTTCACCCTGTTCGGGACGGCTGGCCGTCCGAAAATCCGTTCACTCTGACAATCAAAAGGAAGGAAACGTATCCATGCGTGTCTATTACGATCGCGACGCCGATCTCAATCTCATCAAGGGCAAGAAGGTTGCCATCGTCGGCTACGGCTCGCAGGGCAGGGCGCATGCGCTCAACCTGAAGGACTCGGGCGCCAAGGAGATCGCCATCGGCCTCAAGGCCGGCTCGCCGACCGCCAAGAAGGTCGAGGCTGACGGCCTCAAGGTCATGACGGTGGCCGAAGTCGCCAAGTGGGCCGACCTGATCATGATGGCGGCGCCTGACGAACTCCAGGCCGACATCTACAAGAACGACATCGCCGACAACATCCGCGACGGCGCGGCGATCGCCTTCGCGCACGGCCTCAACGTGCATTTCGGCCTGATCGAGCCGAAGAAGACGGTCGACGTGCTGATGGTCGCGCCGAAGGGCCCGGGCCACACGGTTCGCGGCGAGTACCAGAAGGGTGGCGGCGTGCCGTGCCTGGTCGCTGTCCACCAGGACGCTTCCGGCAACGCGCTCGACCTCGGCCTTTCCTACGCCTGCGGCGTCGGCGGCGGCCGTTCTGGCATCATCGAGACCAACTTCAAGGAAGAGTGCGAGACCGACCTGTTCGGCGAGCAGGTCGTGCTGTGCGGCGGCCTGGTCGAGCTCATCCGCGCCGGCTTCGAGACGCTGGTGGAAGCCGGCTACGCGCCGGAGATGGCCTATTTCGAGTGCCTGCACGAGGTGAAGCTGATCGTCGACCTGATCTACGAGGGCGGCATCGCCAACATGAACTACTCGATCTCCAACACCGCGGAGTGGGGCGAGTACGTGTCGGGCCCGCGCATCATCACCGCCGAGACCAAGGCCGAGATGAAGCGCGTGCTGCACGACATCCAGACCGGCAAGTTCACCTCGGAGTGGATGCAGGAATACCGTTCGGGCGCGGCGCGCTTCAAGGGCATCCGCCGCATGAACGACAGCCACCAGATCGAGGAAGTCGGCGAGAAGCTGCGCGGCATGATGCCGTGGATCGCCAAGAACAAGCTCGTCGACAAGGCGAAGAACTGAGGCCATTGCCGCCGCCTGCCATCAGGCGGCGGTCCCGGCTCCAATGAAAAAGGCCTCGGCGCGCTGCGCCGGGGCCTTTTTGATTGGTTCAGCCGTAGTACCAGTGCGGCTTGGGTTCGGTGCCGGAAAAGCTCACGCCGCAGCGATCGAGCCTGCGCCAGCGCAGCGTCGCGCGGTAGCCGACGCTGTCGGCCGGCACGTAGAGCAGGAACTCCTTGGGGACGCGCGCCTCCGCCGCCACGGTCAGTTCCGCGCCGTTTTCGTGCATGTTGCGGATGGTGCACTGGACCACGGACGTGTTGATGCCCGACAGGATGGCGGCGCCTTTGAGAACGCGCCGCCTGTGCTCTCTCTGAGGTTTGGGATCGGCCGGTCCGGACATGCCGCGGTCTTGCTTCATTGCACCAAGCATGGCGCCGTCTCGTCGGCGCCACGCATGGCCTTAATGCCGCAGCGTGCGATCGGTTGCAATTGCCGACGGCAATTGCGGAAGCGGTCGCACCGCTTTTCGCGCGTCGTCAGCTATAGGGCGACCAGCATTGCCGGCGCGGCCCGTGATAGGGCTGGTAGGTATTGTCCCAGGCCCGGTACGAGCGGTAGCGGTTGTAGCACCAGCGCACATGCGCGGAGCCGCCGCCGCGGTAGTAGCGCCTCGGCTCGACGTAGCGGTACGCAGGCGGGCCGTAGTACAGCCAGGGCTGCACGTAGAGATTTCGGTAGGGCCGCCGGTAGTAGCGGCGATAGCGCCAGTCGTCGTTGCGGTAGCGGTTGTAGCCACGGCAGTTGCCGTAGCGGTAGCAGTAGTTGCGGTTGTAGCCGCGATAATGAACCGGGACAGCGGTCGTGGACGCGTTGGCGGGGGCGACCGCGGTGCGGCTCGCGCCCGCAAGGGGCGTCGCGGCCGCCGTCGCGCAGAAGCCGGCAAACACGCCAAGCGCGACCAGCGCCATGCGCAGGCGCGCGTGTATCCGAATGCCCATGTCATCCTCCAAGAAGCACAAGCCCCACGCCCAAGCCCCGAGGAAACGCCGAGTATCCGGCCCGCCTCATGAACGCAGGATGAACGGAGCCGACGTGCTTGCCCTTGTCATGGCAGGCGCTTGCGGGCAATGGTCGCGCCATGTCGCTGCGCATCGCCACCTTCAACGTCGAGAACCTGATGAACAGGTTCGACTATTCCGGCTTCCGCAACCAGCTCCGCCAGGACCGGACGCTGGCGCTGTTCGAGATCCGCAACGAGGCGGAATACCGGCTGCTGGAGCAGGCCCGCACCATCGCGCATGCGGACGATACCCGCCAGCTCACCGCGCTCGCCATCGCCGCGGCCCGGGCCGACATCTTCTGCCTCCAGGAGGTCGACAACCTGGAAGCGCTGAACGCGTTCGAATACGGCTATCTCTTCAAGATGATCGGGCAGGGTTACCGGCAGAAGTACACGACGTCGGGCAACGATTCGCGGGGCATCGACGTCGCGGTCATGCTGCGCGCCGAAACCGCGCACGGCCAGCCGATCGAATTCGTGCGCATGACCAGCCACGCGCACATCACCTATGCCGATTTCGACCTCCACACGCCGGAGCTCGAGGCGCTCGGCGAAGCGTCGCACGAACGCATCTTCCGCCGCGACTGCCTGGAGATCGACCTGACAGTCGCCGGCAAGCCGCTGACCATCTATTCGGTCCATTTCAAGTCGATGGGCAGTCCGCGCAACGGGATGGACGGGCGCGAGGCGACCATGCCGATCCGCATGGCCGAGGCGCAGGCGGTACGGCGTATCATCGAGGACCGTTTCGGCAAGGACCACGCCGGCGACAAGCGCTGGGTGATCTGCGGCGACCTCAACGACTATCGCGAACGCGTGCTGGTGTCCGGCGACACCGAGGGCGGCTTCCGCTTCGACCCGGCACAGGAGGCGCAATCCTGCGTCAACGTGCTGCTGGCCGGGGGGTTCAGCGAGAACATCGTAGAGCGCCGCCCCGAGCTCGACCGCTGGACGCTTTACCACACGCGCGGGCCGGACGAGCGCCACCTGTGCCAGCTCGACTACATCCTGCTGTCGCCGGCGCTGGCCCGGCGCAATGCGCTCGCCATTCCCGACATCGTCAGGGGCGGCCAGCCCTGGCGCACGCCGTTCCCGCCCGGGCAGGAGGTCGACCGCTATCCGCGCACCGGCTGGGACCGGCCGAAGGCGTCCGACCACTGCCCGGTGGCCGTGACGCTCGACATCGCCTGAGGGGCCTCCCGTGATTTCCGGCCTGCCCCTCGGCGTGATCCTGCCGGTCGACGAGATCGACGTCCGGCTCGATCCGACGCCGCACCCCTTCGAGACGCAAAACATCGCCGCGATCAAGCGCAACTGGCGGCGCGAAGTGACCGAGCGGCCGGCTGTTTTCGACGGTTCGGTCGTGCTGCTTTCCGAATTCGGCTACGACCGAGCTCGCCTGTTCGGCCGCTGCCACGCAGTGCGCTATTCGACCTTCCTCTACTGGCGCCGCGACCGCGTCGGCACGGTGGCGCACGCTTTCGCGCATCCGATGCTGGTGACGCGCGACAACGCGCTGGTGGCGATCCGCATGGCCGCGCACACCGTCAATGCCGGCCGGGTCTACTTCGCGGCGGGGTCGTTCGAGCCCGAGGACTTTCCCGGCGGCGTGGTGGACGCTCACGGCAACATGGCGCGCGAAGTGCTGGAGGAGACCGGGATCGACATTTCCGGCGCACGCCGGGACGAACGCCACCATGCGCTGGCCACAGAGCGTGGAACGGTGATCTTCCGCCGCTACTTCCTGGACGAGGACGCCGACAGCCTCGCCGCGCGCATCCGAGACTTCGTCGCCGGCGAGGCCGAGCCGGAGATCGAGGAACCCGTGATCATCCGCAGCGCGCAAGACCTGCCGGAGGGGGTGATGGCGCACATGCCCCCGCTGATCGACTGGCACTTTCTGCAGGATGGCCCCAGGTAGCAGTCGGCGAAGAGCCAAGGCGTCGCCCACGCTTGGTGCATTGCAGAGCCCCGGCGTTCGCATTATCCCTGATCGAGGCCGGATTGGCGGCGGCGGGACAGTTTGATGCCGATGAAATCGCGCAGGTATCTGATCTACGACGTGTTCACAGACCGGCCCCTGGCCGGCAATCCGCTCGCCGTGGTCGTCGAATGCGAAGGCCTCGAAACGGCTGCGATGCAGGCCATCGCGCGCGAGTTCAACCTGTCCGAAACCGTGTTCATCCTGCCGGCGGACAATCCGCGCCATCGCGCCCGCGTGCGCATCTTCACGCCGGAATACGAGATGCCGTTCGCGGGCCATCCGACGGTGGGCGCCGCCGTCGCACTCGCCGAGGGGGCGGGCGACGACGGCATGGCCGGCATGTTCGTGCTCGAGGAGCAGATCGGGCCGGTGCGCTGCGCGGTGACCAAGGGGCGGGGCGCGTCGTTTGCCGAATTCGACCTGGCGAAGCTTCCCGAGCGGCTTCCGCTCACCGTCGATCCGGCCGCCATCGGCGCAGCGCTTGGCCTCGCGCCGCACGAGATCGGCTTCGAGAACCACCGGCCGAGCCTTTGGGCGGCAGGCGTTCCGTACCTGACGGTGCCGGTCGCCGGGCAAGAGGTCGCGGCCCGTATCCGTTTCGACAACACTGCCTGGACGGAGCTGGCGCCGCCGAAGGGCGAGGGGATCGTCGCTTCGGCCTACATCTATTGCCGCGATACGGTGCTGCACGACAGCGCCTTCCATGCGCGCATGTTCTCGCCCGGCAACCCGGCCATCGAAGACCCGGCCACGGGGTCGGCGGCGGCCGCCTTCGCCGGCGCGATCGTGCATTTCGACGAACCTGTCGCGGGGTCTCACGCCTTCTGGATCGAGCAGGGAATCGAGATGGGCCGCCCGTCCCGCATCAGGCTGGAGATCGATGTCGAGGGCGGCCGCATCGACGGCGCCCGGATCGGCGGCCACGCGGTGAAGGTCGCGGAAGGTCTGCTCTTCGCCTGACCGTCGGCTGCCCACCGTATTCGCGGTCCGGTCGCCTGCACCCTGAAACAAATGAAACAATGCTGGAGCACCGGCGAAGTGTTCCCGCAGCTTCTGCCGCCGATCCTGACGCCAGTCGTCGGCGCGGCCCGTGGTGGACAGACCATCCTCCAACGCTTCCGGCGATCACGACAAAAAAGAGCGCTCCGCCATGCCGGAGCCTTCCGGAAACAAGGATGAGACACATGAAAGGCCTGCTTCTTCTCGCCGCGACCGCCGCGCTCGGATTTGTCGCGGTGTCGGCCTCGACCGCTCCAGCATCGGCCGCCGGATGCTACTACATGCTTTACCAGGACGGCCACGGCGTGGTGACCGGCAACCTCGCCATCCAGGGCTACGCGTCGGCGGTCAAGCGCGAAACCGCCTGCGACCGCGCGCGGCGCGAATGCAACCGCCGCTTCGAGCGGGCGCGCAAGAAGGGCAACGTGCCGCGAGCCAACCCGCGCGAACTGCGCTGCGTCCGCATGGGCAGCTGACGCTGTTCTGCCCCGGTCACTCGAATGCGGCGGGACCGGCGGTTGGCGACATGCCGGCCGCCGGTTTCACACCTTTTTGCGGAATGTCGGTTTTGGGCTGGACAGGGCCGGACACTGTGGCTATATCCGCCGCGACTTCCGGTTCGCCGGTGCGCGGGTGATTAGCTCAGTTGGTAGAGCAGCTGACTCTTAATCAGCGGGTCGCAGGTTCGATCCCTGCATCACCCACCAAATAAATCAAATACTTAAAGTGCGATTGATTATATTGCCACGGGAATGGCGTCCATATGGCGTCCGGCCTGTTGGCCAGTCTTGGCTATTTGCGTCCAACATGGGACAATAATCGGCTGACGCCTCAGGCGATTTCCTCGATCGCCATGAGGATTTGATGGAAGCTTTTGACCGCCTCCATCTTGCCGCCGCGATTGTAGTGCGCTTCGGTCACGCGACGGTCGGTGTGCTGTAGAAGCCCTGTAGCTACGCCCATTTCGCGACCGGAATTGTTTGCGATTGTAAAGACTGCACAGGCCCGGAAGAGATGCGGATTGACAGCGACACCCAACTCCCGTCTCGTCGTCTCAGTGATGATCGCCCCGACATAGGTGTAGGCCAAGGCACCGCCGGCAGTAGAGGTCCACATTGCATCGCCTGGTCGAAGGAAGGCCGGTCGATACGTGTCGATCCATTGGTCGATGATCGGGGTCAGGATTGCGGGAAGCGGGCGTTCATCGGCTCGACCCGTCTTGGTTTCTTCGCCCGCAAGCGTGATCCACCACTGGTCATCGATCTTGCGAAGCTGCTTGCCGATTCGGAGGCTGGCGAAGTTCTTCAGGCGGATGGGGCAAAGCGCGAGCAATGCGATCATGAGGCCATCTCGATGCAGGAGAGCCCTTTGCCGCTCCGTATTGCGCGTGGACGTCCTCGCGCGTTCCACGAGGTCCAGTCCGAGCTTCAGAAGCCGCGAGGAAGGGATGATGCGTGCCGCCTTGCTGCGTGGCGTGGCGTGGTCTTTCAGTTCGGCCACCACTTCCTTCAGCCAGAGAGTGTCGGTACCGGGCGCGAGAAGCCGAGCCATGCGTTCGATCCGGCTGAGATAGTTGTGGCGCGCGATCGAGCCGACACGGGTCTGGAGTTCAGCAAGAAAGGCATCTGTGATCAGTGGCGTGATGTGGCCCGCGGCACCTGCCTGGGGATCCAACCGGTTCGTGCGCAGGCAAAAGTCGAGCAGATAGCCGTAGGCCCGCGCATAGGCCGTTCGCGAGACCGGTTTGATGCAGCGGGCGCTACCTCCCCTGCGAAGACGCTCCGAGGGCCTGCAGGCGTCCTGCCAGGCCGTGCGATCGGCAACAGGCCATTCGTCGACTGGCAAGGATCGATATGCAGGCCGCATGATATCTCAGCCTCGTAGACGCTTTGGTTTGCTTGGCCGAGCCTGTTCAGGCGGCAGCATCGCGGTGACGATCTCGCCAAAACGCTCTGCCGCGGAGAGTGACTCAAGGCCAATATAAAAACGTGTCGTGGTCGCAAGCGACCTGTGACCGAGAACGCGGCGAACGAATTCGTAGTTGCCGGGATCGGTGCGCAGGATCAGCGCGGCAGCAGCATGGCGGAACTGATGCGGTGTTATTGTCAGGCCGACTTCGTGTTCGATCCGCTTGGTGATCTGCCCACCGAGCGTCTTGATGTCCTTGTGGCCGCCAGCCTCACCTGGGAACAGGTAGTCGTGGTTGTGGCCGCGCATCAGCTTCGGGCGATGATCGTGGACAAACGTCTCGATTATCGCCGTGACCTGTGCGCTCAGCGGGAATTCCAGGGGCTCCTCGTTCTTGACCTCACCGGCAGCAAAGATCAGGTGAAACGGTCCTGTCTGACCTTTGGGGCGGACAAGATTTTGGCCGATCCGGATCGTCGCAAGGTTACGTATCCGC
Organism: Mesorhizobium marinum; assembly: GCF_040813675.1. Lineage (NCBI taxonomy): Bacteria > Pseudomonadati > Pseudomonadota > Alphaproteobacteria > Hyphomicrobiales > Phyllobacteriaceae > Mesorhizobium > Mesorhizobium marinum. Next base: position 679,647 of record NZ_JBFOCI010000001.1, read on the forward strand.
ACCGGCGCCATGGCCAACAGCGTGATTGCGACGGCGAGTTGGGCCGACACGGCCGATTTTATCGGTTGCGTTTTGCGAAAGGCATCGGCCTCCGCCAGCATACGTCGAGGCAATCCGACAACCTTGGCCCACGTATCGGTCGCCAGGACCTGGCGGATCAGTCTCATGTTCTTGTCGGTCATTCCGGAACGACGATGCTCTTCCAGAAGAGCACACATGTCCTCCAGCCGCGCCAGGGCATCGCCGTCCAGTTCCGTCTCGCTGCGGGCGAGATCGAGAAACAGGGTTGCGAGTTCGATCGTGTAGGTGCCTGGCTGCTCGCCATGAGCCCGCCAGTATGCATCAATGATCGCCTCTGAGCGATCCGGGTGCAGCAAGGCCGCAAGCGAAGAAAGCTCTTCGAGCGGGATGTCTGTTCTGACCGCCATTCGCACGGCAGCCTTCAGCTTGCGCTCGATGAGATCCAAGGTTGATTGCTTGCAGCCGCGCAGTCGCCGCCCAGAGGCGGATTTGCGCGGCCGGGAGCGCCTCTTCAACACGGCCTCGATATCGCTGCGCAGCAAAGCGGGAACCTGTTCCCACGGCAGACCATCGTTTGTGCTCAAAATTGCCGGGACGCTCAGCGCAACGTGGGGCCATTCCTCGTTCGTCTCGGCGTAGTGGTTCAATTGACGCGCCAGGGATCGGATCGTGGAGTTTCGCAAAGGCCTGAACTTGGTCGCCTCGCAATAGGCGACATAGGCCGAGAGATGTTCATCACGGATGCAGGTCTGCTCGACACCTTGCATGCTCAGGAACCGAAAGAACGGAGAGATCAGGTCGCGGTGATGGCGGTTTCCAATCCGGACCAGCAATTCCCGATACGCCGCCGACATGGCCGCTGCGCGACCCAGTCCGCCCCTGCAATCCTTGAACCAGTTCAATGCCGCTTTGGCGTTGGCCCGGTGATTAGCGAATGTCTTGTCGTTGACGCCGAGCTGGGCCGGATGAAGGGACGATACCTGTTGACCGATACCCGATATGCGCGCCGGGATCATGGGCATGGGGCGGTCGAGATACTCGGCCATTTTACGCAGCGACGTCGACCAATGGCGCTTTCGGTCATCGCTGAGGCCATCGTCGCTCGCGATCGCCTGTAGCACTTCCGCAAACGACGGTTCGCCGATTGCCGAGGTTTTGGCGAAGGGGCGTTCGGGATCGACGTGCTTGGTCATTGGGACGGGCTTTTTGCGATCACAGTTGGAGTAGGATGGACGCGGTAATCTGTACTTGCAGAGTAGGAATACCACATCAGAATAAAATCCATCTTTATGCTGACCAGCGATCCCAAAACTAAAATGGATGTGTAGTATATGACATAATGACACAGATAATACAGTCCATAGCTGGACAGGGCTTCACTACCAATAGGAGCAGTACGGGCGCCTACGCTAGTGCCCGTACTGCGATGTCGAACCGAAGATCCGCTCGTTGATCCACTGATCCAGGTCTGCCTTGCGATAGAGCACCTTGCGGCGACCGAGGCGGACAAAGGACGGGCCCGTCCCGGAAACCCTGAGCTTGTCGAGATAGTTCTTCGACACGCGCAGGTAGGCGGCGGCCTGTGGCACGGTCAGGTACGGTGAGGCTGAATACCCCTGCTCGTCACCTTCGATCGGCAATTTGGAATGTCCGCTGTCTAACGGGACCAGCGGTTCTTCGGCCTTCGCGTTCATTTGGCAACTCCAGATTTGACCAAGTTGCCTTTGGATGGCGCAGAAAGGAGTCACTTCAAATGGGTAGGAAAGTGGCTGTGATCGGCCTTATGTGGTCAACGCTTCATCGCTAACTGGCTGCTTCGGGGCCGACTCCGGACCGGCAGCTTTTGGCTCCGGTCATGCAAGTGCGGACATCCACATCCGCATGGTTATCGTAACGACCTGCCTGACCAAGGTTTGATATCGACGTGTGATGGCCTGAAGGCGCTTCTGGTGCTTTTCTAATTGCCGCTGGATGAATGTGCAGCGGCAGCAGGTCACCTGGCGATCAGGATCGGCCGCAAGCTGAAAGCCTTCGACGTGATCGACACGCTCTCGGACCTGTTCATCCTGCGCGGTGTGCCCGGCCATATTCGTTCCGACAACGGTCCGGAGTTCTTTGCAAGGGCGGTGCGTGAATGGATTGCAGCCGTCGGCTCCCGCACGGCCTACATCATTCCGGGCAGCCCCTGGGAGAACGGCTATTGCGAGAGCTTCAACGCGAAGCTTCGCGATGAGCTGCTCAATGGCGAGATCCTCTACACACTCGAGGAGGCCAGGGTCGTCATTGAAGGCTGGCGCCAGCACTACAACACGGTCCGGCCGCACTCGTCCTTGGGCTACAGACCACCCGCGCCGGAAGCCATCTCGTGGCCGGCTTCTCAACCCGGACCAGCTTCGCCGGCCACGCCGACCGTGGCGCCACCAACAGCCTTCCCACTAACATTCAAACCGGATCACCCAATGGGGGCCGGCCAAGCGACAACTACGAGCTGCTCAGCGCCGCCGCATGTCGCCATTTTCTGCCATTTCAGTCAGCTTTCGGCACCGAAGGTTAGGCCTTGCTACGTCGATACCCGTCCATACCCTTCGGCTACGGTACGACAAGATTGAACAGTGAGGCCATTCCGATCGATGTGAGCGTAAGCGCCATGCCTGCGGTTCGGTAGAACGGGCTGCGCCGCTCGAACGAAAGCGCCCACGCATGCATGAGGCGCCCAAGAAGCAACAGCGAACCGAGAGAATGGAGCGTGATCGCGTGCCCGCCGTTAACCTCGAGCATTGCCAATAGTAGCAGTCCTATAGGTGCATACTCGGCGAGATTACCCTGCGCCCGCATGCGCCTTTCGAGCTCAAGATTTGCACCTGTCCCGAGGCTTATGCCGAATGTGCGGCGACCTGCAATTACTCGCACAGACAGAATGGTCAGGAGGAGACCTAACAGACCCGCGTAAATTGGTGTGACATTCATTTTAGCGAACTCCGGCGATTGAAGCACAAGCCAAGCTTTCAATGTCTGCCGGGTCGACAGCACCGACTTACATTTGTGCAATCTCGCCAGCAGTCCGGCCCTCCGAGGGGGGCTTGGGATAACTCGAAGGGCCGGACCTCTGCCAAAGCGCCACAACACCAGCAACATGGCCCTGCAACCGCACTTCGGTCAAAGGATGATGTGTGGCGCTTTCAGCATCTGTGCGACGCGGACCGCTGTCGGTCAGGAGCCGCGCATTTTTTCCACGCAGAAAGTTGGTGTCACATCGGGGGCATGAGCACCTTGTCGATCACGTGGATGACGCCATTGTCGGTGGCGACATCTGCCATGACGACCTTTGCCTCGTTGACCATCGGGCCGCTGTCGAGGTCGATCGTGACTTCCGCGCCCTCGACGGTAGCGGCTTTCATGCCGTCCTTCAGATCGCCCGACATGACCTTGCCGGAGACAACATGGTAGGTCAGAATTTTTGTCAGCTTGTCCTTGTTTTCCGGCTTGAGGAGATCGTCAATGGTCCCAGCCGGCAACGCGGCGAACGCATCGTCCGTCGGCGCAAAGACCGTGAAAGGCCCGGCGCCCTTAAGCGTGTCGACCAAGCCTGCGGCCTGCACCGCTGCAACCAAGGTCTTGAAACTTCCATTCGAAGAGGCCGTATCGACTATATCGGCCGCGTAGGCGCCTGATGCAAAAAGAGACGTACCGAGGGCCGATATCAGCAAGAGTTTTCTCATGGGTGGCTTCCTTCCTGTGTTGTTCAGGTCACAAGTGCGTCCGGTTGCGCGCACATACAGACTACGTCCGTCGAGCGGCTTTGGATCAGCAAGGAAGCGAGATTGATAGCCTCTCAGAGACGCAGGCATTGTCGACCAAAAGCATGCCGGTTGGCGGGGTCGACCGGCCCAGACTATTGAGTTGTGGCCTTGGGAGCGGCAAAGCCTTGAGGGCACGCGAACTTCGCCGCGATCACAGAAACGTTATGCATTGAGTGATCTGGTCCACGCTGCGCGACGTAGTGAGTCCGCTAGAACCAAGCGGAGGTAGCAAATGAAAATCTCTTTTCTCGCAGTGGGTATGGCAGCTCTTTTTGCTACGAGCGTTAACGCGGGCGGCGGAAACTCCGGCGCGGCAAAGGGAATGGCCGCTGACGTTTCGAGTGATCGCGGAGTAACGGCCTCCGCTGCACCTTCGGTCAGCGGGCAGAACGCAACTGGCCCAGGAGCATCGGGCTGGGGCAATACGGGGTCTGCAGCTATCTCTGGCGATCAGGTTTCCGACTACGGCAAAAAGCCGAACTGAATTTATGCCGACGGCGGTCGGGATTCTGGTGAAGCCTGTTCCGACCGCCTAGGTTGTTGGTGCTAGTGACATCTAGGACCGGGATGCCGTCACCCTCTAGTGATATCCGTTCCTGAGAACCCTGATAAGATGGTCGTTTAAGGCGATTGCGGCCCTCCTCACAACCGCTACGGGACAAACACCAAGGAGTAACTCCTGATATTAAATTAGCGGCAGCTGTTTTGCTTGTGGGTTTGCCGATTGCGAGTGCGATCGTCCCGGCGAGGGCTCAGGAAGTCACGCTCGCCGAAAGCCCCTATCAATATGTTGTCGATGTCGGCGCAGGTGTTCAATACAAGCCGAAATATCCAGGATCCGACGACTACATAATCGTCCCGCTTCCACTGGTTGCCGTCCAGCGGCTCTTCATCCCTGGTTGGGGGCAGGTCGTCGACGGCGAAGAGGAGTTGCGGGCGTTTTACATGTTCCCTTCGTTCGACTTCAACGGCAAGCGCGAGGCATCTGACGCTCGTGAACTCACCGGCACCGAAACGGTGGATTGGGCGTTGGAAGTGGGCTTGGGTGTCGGATATCGCTACGACTGGCTACGGGGCACCGTCGAGGTTCGACAGGGTATCAACGGCCATGAAGGCCAGGTCGTAGAATTGGGCATCGACGTCATAGCTGCTCCAGTCGAGACCTTGCAGCTCAATTTTGGACCCCGGCTGACCTGGGCATCCGGCGAATACATGGATACGTATTTCGGGGTCACGGAAAGCGAGGCCTCGGCTCCCGGCTCACGCCTCAGCGCCTACGATCCGGGGTCATCTTTCAAGACGGCAGGCTTCGAAGCCAGAGCTACCTATGCCGTATCTCAAAATACACGTTTGCATATGCGTGCAGGCTGGGACCGATTCATTGGCGACGCAGCAGAAAGTCCGATCGTCGAAGCCGGCAGCAAGGACCAGTTTTCGATTGGCGGCGGCCTGACCTACCGCTTTTCATTCGATCTCTTCAGGTAGGACGGTATGCCAGTTCGAATAGGCCGCCGAGCCTAGGAACAGCGGCGCCTGTCGTTGCACTAGGCTCCGACAAGTTGGCACGCCTGTCCGCGCTAGATGCAGCAAGCCTGGGAACAACAGGACGTGATGCATAGACAAACGAACCTGGCGATAATTGCGATCATGGCCGTATTGGCGGGATGCGCAGGCATTCAGGTCGTAGGCGGTGGAGCTCCGGAACCGCGCAAAATAATTGAAATGGACCGCTTCTATTCCGGCACATGGCTCGAAGTCGCTCGAAGACCAATGTTGATCACGGCTAATTGTCCTGCCGGCTCGACAACCTACCGGCGTACCGGTCCCACAACAGTCTACGTTTTTGACGCCTGCGAGGTTGGGGTTCCCGGCGGGCGACAGCGCTCAATTGACGGCGAAGGGACGATCCTGGACCCCGGCACAAATGCCAAGCTGATCGTCCGGTACGCGCCGCTCGTCTCGCGCGAATACTGGATCATCGACCGCGCAGACGATTACAGTTGGTTCATCGAGGCGAGCCCCGATTTCCGCGACCTGTACATTTTTACGCGCAAAGTTCCGTCGCGGTCACAGCTATCGCGGCTGGTAGCACGAGCCGAAGCCTTGGGGTACGACGTGTCGCGGCTCGAATTCCCAGCGCAGCCACCAAGAAAAGTTCCCAAACTTTAGCAGATGAGGCACTTGGACAGGCCACATTTGCCTCTGATGAACGACATGCGTTCTGAGCGGCTTTTCCTGGTCGGAGTTATGTGCCCCTGCCCATGCTGCAATCGCGGTCCTAGGCAATGCCGATACAACGTCCGCTTCTGGGAAGCGTCAGTGCCCTTCCATTATGGCCCATCTGAGGCGCTTTCCAGACTGACAGGTTCGGGGCCGCTTGTGGACGGGAAGCTTTAGGATCCCAGAACGCCTTACCGGACGTTCAGGATGCTGGAGGCCAGCCGTCGCTCAAGACAACCGCGGCCACTCATGACTCAGCACCAAATTGCCGTTGCGCATAACCCATGCCCTCAAGACAAGGTCCGCGCTGTTGAGCTCTTGACGCGGCTCGCGTCCACTCCCAAATCGATCATTGCGCCGGTAGCAATCCTCTTGGTGCATCCCGCGTTGCGATTCGGCGACAGCGACAATGCACGAGCATGAAGAGGAAACGATCCTGCAAGCAACGCAGCCCATGGGCCGCCGGCTATCAGAATGCCTTGGCAGCTAGACAGCTGATGTCGGACGGAAGGAGGCAAGGCGACGGGAAGCAGCCCTCGATGTCTCCGTGGGCTTTCCCTCCGTATTTGCTAGCAAGCGGCCTGATGAGAACACCCGCAAATCGACCCGGCGCGCCCCTCATAGGCGTTCCCGCAAGTCCATGGCACCGTCCACTAAAGGCGCACGAGCGTACCCGTTGTGAAGACTAGATCTCTCGCTTCATCGCCTTCTTAAGGTCCGCATGCTCAAAACTACGTCCAATGCTGAAGCTCGCAGGTGAACAGGCAAACGTCCGCGGGCCGGTGATAGCTCTCGGCACCCAAGGGCTTGGCAGCATCAGGCTTGCTCGTGACAGGGCCGGGCGCGCTGAGGGCGCACCCGGCGAACTGGCAGCAAGCGCGGTCACTTGCCGCTGTTGATCGCGATCCGCTTGGCGTTCACCTGCGCCTTCGCGGTCTTCGGCAGGGTCACCGTCAGGACGCCGTTCTTGAAGGTCGCGGCGACCTTGTCCTCCTCGACCTCGCGACCGAGCGCGAGGCGCCGTTCGAAGCGGCCATAGTGACGCTCGCTGAACTGGCGGCCGGTGTCCTCGGTTTCGGACTTCTTTTCACCCCGAAGCGTCAGCACGCCGTCTTCCAGCAGAACCTCTATATCGTTCTCCTCGAGACCGGGAACTTCGGCTGCCACGCGGATTTCCCTGTCCGTTTCCGATACCTCCACGCTTGGCCAGCCGCCGTTGCCGGTCCGCATCCGCCCAAAGAGCGATGGAGTATCGAAGTCGCGGAAGAGATCGTCGAAGAGCCGATTGACATCACGGTGCAGAGACATGAATGGGTCAATCTCACCACCGTGATAGACCGTCGGAGCCTGATTTTTGCCCCCGGCTCCAGGGGACCAGGTCACGGACACTCATGGTCGTTTTCCTTCTTACCTTCTCGTTGTTCTCCTCTTCGCGATCAACGCACGGCTTTGCCTGTTGCGCGCAACGGGCAAGGCCAGGCGCTGGTATGTGGTCAGGCCGCTATGTCGCCTTCGATGCGCTTCGACGCAGGCTTCTTGCCCGCATCCGCATTGATTGCGATCCGCCGCGGCTTCATCTCCTCGGGGATCTCTCTGTTGAAATCGATGACAAGCAGGCCGTTCTCGAGCTTAGCACCCGTTACCCTGACATGATCGGCGAGTTCGAAGCGCCGCGCGAAGGGCCGCAAAGCAAGCCCGTGATGGAGATACTGAAGCTCATCGCTGTCGGCCTTCGTACCCTCGATCACCAGCAGGTTTCGCTCATGGGTGATCGAAAGCTCGTTCTCGGCGAAGCCGGCAACCGCTAAGACGATGCGATACGCTTCTTCGCCGGTTTTGACGATGTCGTAGGGTGGCCAGTTGTCACCGTTTTGCGGACGGGCGGCATTTTCGAGCTGGTCGAAAATGCGGTCGAAGCCGATGCTCGACCGGTAGAAGGGAGAGAAGTCTATCTGCGTTCTCATAGCTACATCCTCCTGTGAGCAACATAGATACAAGGGCGCGCCAAGAAGCCTGGCGCTCCCTGACATGCCGGTCCCGTTCGGCGACCGACATGATGATTTGGGTGTTGCTTTTAGGGGCGTCAAGGGCTGCCGGGAGGCGGAGCAACATCCCGGCAACAACGTGCATTCAACCCGTTCAAGCGGAGGACCGATCATGCCTTTGACGAGGGATGAGATTGTCTCGCTGCTCGGACGGGTAGACGATACGCAGGATCGCCGAGGTTGCCGAAACCGACGCCACGCTGGAGGATCTGCGCGAGGCCTTGGTCTGGCTTAGCGGCGATGAGGCGTTTGCCGGGGACCCAGTCGCGTCCCTGATCGATATCGTCGCATCGGAGGATGGGAAGTAGTGGGAGCGGAGGCGGCTCCCGACTTTCAGTGGATAGCGATGATGCCGTTGACGGCGCGCCACTCAGCCGGACGGATCAATCGATTGTGGGCAACGCGGACGGAATGCAGTGCGCCTTCGAGCTCGCGCTCCCAGAAGCCCAGGAATTCCCTCAGACTTGGAAACTCCGGAGCCAGATCGTATTCCTGCCAGACATAAAGTTGCAGCAAGCTCGGGTGATCCGGCCGCTGATAATGGATCTCGGCGGTGGTGAGGCCGTAGCCTTCCATCTGCAGCCGGAATTCCCTGCTGACCATCGTTATCTCCTCTCAAATGCACTCAGGCATCGAGCTTGCTGACAGCCTCTCCGCCGGCCGGCGATTCACGGCGAGAAAATCATCGCGCCGAGGATCATCCAGCTTGCGCAAGGCCTCCATGACGGCGTCAAAGCTCACGGGCATAGCCGCACCCGGAGGTTTTCGCAGTGCAGCCTCAGTTGGCTAGCCCGGTGCGACTAGATTTTGGCAAAAGCGCGATGACTTTCAAGAGCCTTCGTCACGAGAACTGAAGGAAATAGCTTCATGAATTCAGACCGGTAGCGCGCTCCCTCGCGAGTGCCAAAATTTTTGCGCGAACCTCTTGAAACCGAAAAATCGGCAAACTAGCTCGAAATGTGCGCGATGCCTGACGAAGGGTCGCAGCGCCCCGCACCGGCCCGATATTGCCGGTCCGGTGTGGAGGAACCTCAAAATCTGTTTGTCCTTGAAGGAGAACGACATGGCGTTCCGTCCATTGCATGACCGTATTCTGGTTCGCCGCATCGAGGCCGATGAGAAAACGGCCGGCGGAATCATTATCCCCGACACCGCCAAGGAGAAGCCGCAGGAAGGCGAAGTGATTGCTGTCGGCCCTGGCGCCCGCGACGAAAGCGGCAAGCTGGTCGAGCTCGACGTGAAGGTCGGCGACCGCATCCTGTTCGGTAAATGGTCCGGCACAGAGATCAAGCTCGGCGGCGAGGATCTGCTCATCATGAAGGAAAGCGACGTGATGGGCGTGATAGATGTCAGCGCCGCGCTGAAGAAGGCCGCCTAAGCGGGACCACGGAAACCAGTTCAACAGTCAAGAAAACTGCCTAATGAAGGAGTGTTCCAATGGCTGCAAAGGAAGTCAAATTCCACTCCGACGCGCGCGAGAAGATGCTGCGCGGCGTCGATATCCTTGCCAACGCGGTGAAGGTCACGCTCGGCCCCAAGGGCCGCAACGTCGTGATCGACAAGTCGTTCGGCGCCCCGCGCATCACCAAGGACGGCGTTACCGTCGCCAAGGAGATCGAGCTTGAGGACAAGTTCGAGAACATGGGTGCACAGATGGTCCGCGAGGTCGCCTCGAAAACCAGCGACATCGCCGGCGACGGCACCACGACGGCGACCGTGCTGGCCCAGGCGATCGTCAAGGAGGGCGCCAAGGCCGTTGCATCGGGCATGAACCCGATGGATCTCAAGCGCGGTATCGACAAAGCGGTCGAAGCGGTCGTTGAGGAACTCAAGAAGAACGCCCGCAACGTCACCAGGAATGACGAGATTGCCCAAGTCGGCACCATCTCGGCCAATGGCGATACCGAGATCGGCCGCTTCCTCGCAGAAGCCATGGAGAAGGTCGGCAACGAGGGTGTCATCACGGTCGAGGAAGCCAAAACCGCGGTGACCGAGCTCGAAGTCGTTGAGGGCATGCAGTTCGATCGCGGCTACCTCTCGCCGTACTTCATCACCAACCAGGACAAGATGCGCGTCGAGCTGGAAGAGCCTTATGTGCTGATCCACGAGAAGAAGTTGTCGAACCTGCAGGCCATGCTGCCGGTCCTTGAGGCCGTCGTGCAGTCGTCCAAGCCGCTGCTCATCATCGCAGAGGACGTCGAGGGCGAGGCGCTCGCCACGCTGGTTGTCAACAAGCTGCGCGGCGGCCTGAAAGTCGCGGCGGTCAAGGCGCCGGGCTTCGGCGATCGACGCAAGGCCATGCTGGAAGACATTGCCATTCTGACTGGCGGTACGGCGATCAGCGAGGACCTCGGCATCAAGCTGGAGAACGTAACGCTGAACATGCTTGGCCGCGCCAAGAAGGTGGTGATCGAGAAGGAGAACACTACCATCGTCGATGGCGCCGGCAGCAAAGCCGAGATCCAGGGCCGGGTCGGCCAGATCAAGGCGCAGATCGAGGAAACGACCTCCGACTATGACCGCGAGAAGCTGCAGGAGCGGCTGGCCAAGCTGGCGGGCGGCGTCGCGGTAATCCGTGTTGGTGGCTCGACCGAGGTCGAAGTCAAGGAGCGCAAGGACCGCGTCGACGACGCCCTGCATGCGACCCGGGCGGCGGTCGAGGAAGGCATCCTGCCAGGCGGCGGCGTGGCTCTGCTGAGGGCCGCCAAGGCGCTGGAGATCGTTCAGGTCGACAATGCCGACCAGAAGGCCGGCGTCGAGATCGTGCGGCGCGCCGTCGAGGTTCCGGCCCGGCAGATCGCCGAGAATGCCGGCGCCGAGGGCTCGATCATCGTCGGCAAGCTGCGCGAAAAGTCGGAGTTCGCCCATGGCTGGAACGCCCAGACCAACGAGTATGGCGACCTCTACAAGCAGGGTGTCATCGACCCCGCCAAGGTCGTTCGAACGGCGCTGCAGGATGCAGCCTCCGTCGCCGGCCTGCTGGTTACGACCGAGGCAATGGTCGCTGAAAAGCCGAAGAAGGAAGCAAGTGTTCCGGCAATGCCGGCCGGCGGCATGGACTTCTGATTTCTACAACAACGGGCCCGCTCCGAATTGGAGCGGGCCTCTGATCGGTAAGGTGGAGACATTGTCGATGAACATGCTAGCAAACGTCGGAACGATTTCCTCGCCAAAGCACGAGGCCAGCGAGTTCTTTGCTTATGAGGCTGAGTGCAGGGACGTGTTGAGGCCGTTGCTCGATCACATGATCGAGACCGCCGTGACAGCTGGCTGGCGGCGTAGAACCGTGGCGTCTGCTCTCATGTTTCTTGCAGCCCAGCACGTAACTGCATCGCCAAGCTAACGCGTCTGTAACGCGGAACGACAACCGGCACCGTTTTTCGGCCCAAGAGCCAAGGAGGTATCTATGCTTGCACAGCCATTCGAAAAGCCAGTACACGTATGGGTCGGACTTGGCTTTCCCCGGCAACTCAACACCGTGGTCGACGCATACCAATTCGCATCGGAATGGGGCGGCAACAGTCCGGAGCAACGGGCAGCAACCCGTGCATGCAAAGCCGCGCTTGCCGGTGATGTAGATCCTGAAACCGCACGGGGTGTTTTTGTCGCGTTTGCGCGTAGCAAGGACATCTTGGTCGAAGATGCGACCATCCCCTGGTGGAGACCAAAGCAGCCAAGCTACGTCTGAGCAGCAGGCGCGCTGGGCAAGGCCTAATCGCAACATCCGGCGGCAACGCCCCAATGTCGCCCGCCGGATCGTGAGGCGGGGCATGCGTAGTCCACATTGACGTCTGCTATCGGCGAATTGCAAAGCTACGCGCTACGACCGATATGGGAGCGCATTGCGGTCAGGCAGCTTCGGGGTCGACTGCGGACCGGCTGCTCTTGTCGTGCAGGTTTCGGAAGCAGATATACGCACGCGGTCCCGCTTTGGCATGCGAACAAGCTACGTCGCCCACGTTAGACCTCTGGGATGTTCTCTTTGAGAACCAAATGCAGGCGTGGCGGATGACCTTCATAATGAAGGCCTCTGATTGCGTGAGTAAGCAGGCTCAACGCCTCGCGCGCCTCCACCCTAGGGTTCTGATCGATTACCGCGTTCATGGTACCGTCGAGAAGCAGACGCTTTGCTCCGTCGGTCAGCTCATGGCCGACAAAAAGCGTCGAGTGTTCGCGGCCGCGCTGTCGCAGCGCCCCAGCGATGCCCTGGTTTCCGGCGCCGATGTTATAGATTCCCGCTAGGTCGGGATGCTGGTCCAGAATGGATGACGCCTCGGTATATGCCCGTTCCCGGTCATCAAGCATTTCGCGCAATTCGACGATTGACAGGTTCGGGAATTCCTCGCCGAGAACGTGGCGGAAACCCATCTCGCGTTCTTGATGCCCACGATAGGACAGGGAGCCCGCGAACAGCGCAACTTTTCTGGGTACGTCCGTTCCAAGCAGACGGCCCAGGTTCGATTGGCCAACTGATCCAGCCATTCCCGGCCGGCGCCCCGGCCGCGCGTCTTGTCACCAAGATCTCCCAAGGTGGCAGCCAACGTATCAGGGTTGAAACCCTCTATCGCATGGACGTGGACATCGAGCCCGGGACGGGCCGCCCCTTGCGTCCTCAACTGGTCTAGAAGCATGCGTATGAAGGAGTTCGTCCCGATAGGCAGGACAAAGTCCAAGCGTATCCGTTCGCCGGAAAGTGTTTCGCCATTGGCTTGGTCGGCAGGCAGGTAACCGATCCTGCGCGCGACTTCGAAGACGATCTCGCGCGTGCGCGCCTTCACGCCAGGACGGTTGTTTGGTACGCGATCGACGGTTGCGGCCGACACGCCGGCCTGTTTCGCAACCTGCGGTTCGCCAGCTGGAGCAGGCGGGCGCGTTCGGAGCGGAGATCGAGGTCGTTCCGGTGGAGGTGGCCGCAGCGATATCGGAGCGCACCAGCCTGTTCATGATCTCCATGGGCGCTGGCACCGGATGCGACGCCCAATACCTGTTTGCGGAAGATGTGCTCGGTCAGAACCGGGGCCATATGCCCCGTCATTCCAAGGTCTATCGCAATTTCGCCGCCGAATAAGATCGCCTGCAGACGGAGCGTGTCGCCGCCTTCTCCGAGTTCGTCGCCGATTGCAACGGCCGCGCCTATCCTGAAGAGCGCCACATAGTCCGCATGGATCCGGCGGAGTTGAAGGCCTTTCTGGCCCAAGCTTAGCTCAATATTCATTCGAATGATGACCAGGACGCCAAGTCCCATCTTGCTCTGGGTGTCGCCAAGCTATTATGGCACAGCCACGACCGTGCGATCTATCATTTCGAACCAACCGTCTCGCTAGATCCGAAGGGCGACGTCGCGGCAGTGAACGGTCGCTACTGATGTATCTCGACCGACCCGTCGTGGGGCTGGCGCGAGTGCGGGAGGCTCTGCGACTCAACCCCTTCAACCCGAACTGGCACTAGAACCTCGAGGCGAGATGCCTGCACCCCCAAGGACGCTACGAGGGGCGGGCGTGCTGCCCTTGAGCGCTATGTCAGTAATACGATTTCCGATGGGCCGCTTCGTCACAGCCGAGGAGATTGCAGAATCTGTCTTGTTCCTGGCATCCGAACGTTCGGCCTTCATGACAGGTCAGACTTCGGTCGTCGATGGCGGAGAAAGTCTGGACTCACGGTCTACAAATTCAGAAAGGCAGAGCCAGCCACACAAGCACCGGACTCATGGCATCAATTCTATCTGGCAGCGGTTCTGCTTGCGCGCTGCAGGATCAATTGCGCTGCGACGAGCAGAACAAACGAGGTCAGCAGCACGACCGTACCGACCGCGTTGATTTCCGGGGTAACGCCACGGCGAATTGAGGAAAACACGTATATCGGTAGCGTTACGTCGGGGCCTGCTACGAAGTAAGCGATGATGAAATCCTCGAAGGAAAAGGTGAACGCCAGCAGGAAGCCGGCTAGAATTGACGGCGCCAGCAGAGGCAGCACGACTTGGCGGAAGGTGCGGAGCGGCGTGGCGTAGAGATCGTCCGACGCTTCTACGAGGCTGCGGTCCATGCCCTGCAACCTCGCCCTGACCAACAGCGCCACCACCGCGATATTGAACAGCACGTGGGCGGCGACCACCATCCAAGCGCCCATTTCGATGCGGATGTTCCAGGCGCTTGTCAAATATGGATTGACCATGTCGAAGAAGGAGACAAAGGCAATCAGGGTCGAGATGCCGATGACGATGCCAGGCACCAGAATGGCGATGTAGATCAAGGCGTCAAAGGCATGTCGGATCCAGCCGCTCATGCGTTCGAGGCCGAGTGCTGTGAGCGTGCCTATAATGGCCGAAAGCAGAGCGGTGGTAAGCGCGATCATCAGGCTTGTGATCAGCGCCTCGGTGATCAGCGGATTGGAGAATGCCTTGCCGTACCATTCCAGCGAAAAGCCCTGCCAGATCATGGCCTGCTTTCCTGCGTTGAATGACCCCCCCACGATGAAGGCAATAGGGGCGTAGAGGAAGATGTAGATCAGGACGGCGTAGATACGCATGGCTAGACCAGTGCCGCGCGCCGTGTGCCGGTCTTGCCTAGCACGAAGCGCATGTAGAAAAAGATTGTGACGAACATGATGGCGACCAGAGCCACCGAGACCGCCGCCCCGAATGGCCAGTTCCGCGATTGAAGAAAAAGGTCTACCAGCGCGTTGCCGATGAAGAAGACTTTGCCGCCGCCGAGATACTGCGGGAGGATGTAGTCGCCCATCAGCAGAATGAAGACCAGCATCGAACCGGTTGCGATCCCCGGCAAAGCCAGCGGCAGCGTTACCTGGAAGAAGGTTCGGATCGGCGTGGCGCCGAGATCAGCCGAGGCCTCGAGCAGGCGCTTGTCGAGTTTCTCAAGGCTCACATAGATCGGCGGCACCATGAGTGGCAGAAAGCCGTATACCGCGCCGATAAGGACAGCCCAAGGCGTATTGATGATCCGCACGTTGTCCATTCCGATCCAGGCAAGCCAGGCGGGAATGCCCTTGCCGCCCAGCAGCATGATCCATGCGTAATACCGCAGAAGCTGGCTGGTCCAGAATGGCGCCACAACGAGCACGAGGAGCGACACGCGCCATTTTGGATCGACTCTCACGGCTAGGAAATAGGCCATGGGAAAAGCGATGACGGCTGTGAGCAGGGTGGCCAGCGGCGCCAGGGTTAACGTGTTTACGAAGGCTTTACCGCGCGCGGCGAGGTTCAGGTAGTTGTCGAAAGTGAAAGCGAACGAATAGCCGCCAGCCGGGCCCCGCTCGCCGAAGGAAAACACAACCACCACCATCAGCGGCACGATCAGCAGGAACAGGAAGAAGACACCCGCAGGTGCTACAAGCAGCGCGGTCACGGCGCGGGAACGGGCAGGCGCTGCGGTCAATGGAGGCTCAATTTCGAAGGCGGATCTCCCTCCCGCGCAGTGCGAGGAAGGGAGACGTGACTCAGGCTGACTTGAAGCGCGCCATGATTTCGGCACGGAGCGGATTGGTCAATGTCGCGGCCGCTCCGAATTCTAGCGGCGAAAGCGCTTCGGCTGCCGGATAGAGGATTGGATTGTCAAGCATGTCCTTTGGCACCAGCTTGTTGGTGCGCGAGTCGGTCGAGGGGTAGCCGTGCGCCACGACTTCCTTGGCGTTGATCTCGGGGGTCAACAGGAAGTCGATCAGCGCATAGGCTGCCTCAATGTTCGGCGCACCCTTGGGGATGGCGTAGAAGTCGCTCCAGATCTCGCCGCCTTCCTTGGCCAGCACGTATAGCATTTCGGGCATGTCGCGCTGCAACTGGGTTGCGTCGCCCGTCCAGCACACGCTCATCCAGGCGTCGCCTGAAATAAGCGACGGCTTGTAGTCGGAGTTGATACCGAAGAGATGCGGCTTGGCGGCTATCAGCAGCTTCTCAGCGTCAGCCAGTTCCTTCTCGTCGTTGGAGTTGAAGGAGTAGCCGTAATACTTCAGCGCGTTGCCGATGGTTGTGAGCTGATAATCGTGGACCATCGAACGACCAGTCGCCTCGCTCATGGAAAGGTCCCAGAACTCCTTCCAACTCGCCGGCTTCTGCGGCATAGACTTCGAATTGTAGACGAAGCCAGTGGTGCCCCAGTCCTTCGGCACGGCATACGTCTTGCCGTCGATCACGCCTTCCGCGGTGAAGCGCTGTTCCTGCGTGGAGGGATCGTAGTTCGGCAGCTTGGTGAGATCGAGTTCCTCGACGAGGTCGAGGTCCTTGTATGTCGAGATCGCGTAGTTTGTGGGCACGAAGACGTCCCAGCCAGTGGAGCCGGCTTGCAGCTTGGCCAGCATTTCTTCGTTCGAGCCGAACACCGCGATGTTGATCTTGACGCCGGTGTCCTTGGCGAACTGGTCGATGTTTTCCTGGGCAAAATAGCTTGGCCAAGTCGTGAAGTTCACCGTGCCGGCGAGTGCGGCATAGGCCTTGCGCGGCCTGAGGCCGGGCACGGCAGTGCCCAATACGGCGGTAGCTAGTCCTAGCCCTGTGACGCCGAGAAAATGGCGGCGCGAGACCGAGCCTTTCTGATAGCGGCGCAGTTCATCGATAAATTGCTGCGGTGTTATAAGGTTTTTGTCTTTGGTCATGATTATCTTCCCCTTTTTTACGTGATCAGTTTGCGGCCAACACAAGAGCGGCTTCCGGCCGCCAGCCGGTTGCGGCGGTATCGCCGATCTCAAACGTGCCGCTGCCGCGTTCGGACTTACGGGGTGTGAGGACCATGAATTCACCCAGTCGGTCGTGCACGACGCGGTATTCCGTGTTCTCGCCGAGGAAAATCCGGTTAAGTACCTTTACCGAATAATGCGCGCTCAGGCCTTCGGGTAGGGCGGCTTCGCTGGCGGCAATCTCGACAAGCTCGGGCCGCACGCTGATGATAGTGTCCGTGGTGGGACCGGCAAAGAAATTCGACTTGCCGACGAAGTCGGCGACGTAGCGGTTTACAGGCCTATCGTAGAGTTCTCGCGGTGAGCCCGACTGGACGATGCGCCCCTCGCGCATGACGCAAACGCGGTCGGACATGGATAGCGCCTCCTCCTGGTCGTGCGTGACGAGAAGGAAAGTAATGCCGACGTCGCGCTGCAGGTTCTGCAATTCAATCTGCATCTCGCGGCGCAGCTTGCGATCGAGGGCGGCAAGCGGTTCGTCCAGCAGCAGGACCGCCGGGCGGTTGATCAGCGCACGGGCGAGCGCAACACGCTGCTGCTGGCCGCCCGACAGTTCGTGACTTCGCCGATCCTCGTACCCCTCAAGTCTCACCATTGCGACCGCTTTGGCCACTTCCTGTGCAAGTTCGTTGCGTGACGGTTTGGGACTACGCTGGCGTAGGCCATAGGACACATTTTCGCTGACCGACAGGTGCGGAAACAGAGCGTAGTGCTGGAACACCATATTGACGGGGCGCCTATAGGCTGGAACGCCGGTCATGTCCTGGCCGGAAATGAAAACGTTGCCTTTGCTAGGCTGCTCGAAACCAGCCATCATGCGCAGGCTGGTCGTCTTGCCGCAGCCGGAAGGCCCTAGAATGGAGAGGAACTCGCCGGTTTTTACCGCAAGGTTGTTTTCGACAACCGCTGCTACGTCACCGAACCGCTTGGTGACGTTCTTGAACTCAATAACCGCATCTTCCAAACCAACCCTCCCCGGGGGACGCAAACTCGAATAACGGCATGAAAGAAATATTCCCATGATGTTGGTACTAACAATGGGCGTTGGCAAGAGACCGGATAGTCCATGCTGGGCGTATGGAATGTGGTGAATGGTAAAATCGGCGCCGGAAATCCCGACCCGCTCACTAGTCGTGCAACAGAAACCGGCCTGCCGGTGCTGTTCGATCTGACAAGTGACGCACGCGGCGCGCCGGAACCGTTGACTACTATAAATTTCCCAACAGGATCGACCGTGCAGTTCACCTGAGCACGAAGTAGTATGCCCGTCTCGGCGACGAGTGGGTCGAGGCAATCGGGCTTCGACCGCAGGAATACCGCATGTCCCCTGCGAGGCACCAAGGCGTCCATAGTCTACAAGGCGACCGGAAACCTGCGAGTCATCCAGGCCCTTTTTAACACATCAAGATCGAGAACACGGTGCGTTATCTCGGTGTAATGCAATTACGCTTACGCGGAGATGCTGTCGATGAAGGCACCTAGTTTGGCCGTACGCATTGCGTCGTCGATCGGCCGAGACATCCGTGACGGGCGCGTCCCGATGGGAGCCCATCTCACCGCGCAAGCGATAGCGGTCCATCACGGCGTCTCGCGCTTTTTAGCCAGCGAGCCTCTGACGTTGCTGGTCGAACAGGGCTTTGCCCCCAAAGAAGCCAACCGCGGCGAAATCCCGCTACAGTCCGTACTTGCGTAACCGGATAGCCCACTGCGTTGGCAGGGCCAATAGGTTTGGATCGGTGTCGAGCGAAAGCAGGCGACGA
This sequence comes from Mesorhizobium marinum, assembly GCF_040813675.1. Taxonomy (NCBI): domain Bacteria; kingdom Pseudomonadati; phylum Pseudomonadota; class Alphaproteobacteria; order Hyphomicrobiales; family Phyllobacteriaceae; genus Mesorhizobium; species Mesorhizobium marinum. Next base: position 698,178 of record NZ_JBFOCI010000001.1, read on the forward strand.
TGGCGGGCAAATCTGTGACGCGCGACCTTCTGCGAGCGGGCCTTGAGGGTCCTGTCTATCGCTCAGGTCATCCTCGCTATCACGCGCTCCGAAGCGTGTACAACGCGGTCATCGATCGAAAGCCCTACGCGATTGTGAAAGCGGCGTCGCATACGGATGTCCGCAAGGTGGTTGGCGTTGCAGCAAATCACCAAGTGCCTTTGGCGGTACGCTGTGGCGGTCACAGCTTTGCTGGACTTGGCACCTGCGACGGTGGAATCGTCTGCGATTTGTCCCGGATGAACGCTGTCGCCGTCGATCCGAGAGCGCGGACCGTTGATGTCGAGGGAGGCGCATTGCTTGGCGATATCGATGTCGCTGGTGAACGATTTGGCTTGGCGACGCCAGCCGGAATTGTATCCCACACCGGTGTCGGTGGCCTCGCTCTCGGTGGGGGCATGGGTTACCTCAGCAGGCGATTTGGCCTCACCATAGACAGTTTGCTCGGTGCCGACGTTGTCACGGCGGACGGCAGGTTCCTATCTGTCGGACCCGACCAAGAACCGGACTTGTTCTGGGCCATCAGGGGCGGCGGCGGCAATTTTGGCGTGGTCACGAAGTTTAGGTTCCGGATGCACCTCCTGGGATCGGTATTGATCAGACGTTGGCGGTATCCCGCCGCCTCTGCTACGGAAATCCTAAAGCACTACCAGGAAGCCATCGACAATGCTCCACGGGCGCTGACTACAGCGTTTGTCCTGACTGCGGAGGAGTTGCAGTTGAGGGCGATTTGGTCCGGCTCAACATCAGGCGCCGACGCATTGATCGAGCGCTTCGCCCGATTGCCAGGCGCTGTCCAAGATCCTGACGTGGATTTGAGCTTCGTTGAGCTTCAGCGCGCAAGCGACGAACTCTTGCCTTGGGGTCGGCGATATTACTCCAAAGGGGGATTTCTCGCGTCCATGGATGACCGCGTGATTGATGCGATGACCGAACCATTCTCAACCACTCCCGTGCCGGGGGTCGAGGTCTATTGCCTGCAGTTGGGAGGAGCCGTCAGCGATGTCGACGAAGATGCAACGGCATATTCTGGACGAGACGCCGGGCACTACTGGATCGCACAGGGCGTTTGGGACAGCGCCGAAGACGATGAGGGAGCCATGAGGTGGTGCCGCCGTACTGCTGATCGATTGACGACCCTCTCACTAAGGACGAACTACGTCAATGAACAGGCTGACACCGGTGTTGCGCGCGGTGCATACGGCGAAGCTAAATATCGTCGCCTTGCGGACGTGAAATGGCGCTACGATCCCACGAACCTTTTCCACCTGAATCAGAATATCGAACCGCTAGAAAGAGGCATCCTGTCTTGATGCGCGGTCGCATCGAGACTGGATGGGGCCTAGCTCCTCAATAGGTGTATACTTGACAAGTCGTCGGCGTGTGCTGATTGCGAAAGCAAAAAGCTGGTGGACGGGGCATAGGCTTCCGCCGGGCAATTTCTTCAGCTTGGAGGCGCTGTTGGCGTCCGATCCGAGGGCGCTAGCGCTGAAGGCAGCGGAAGAAGGTCCAATTCTGACCTGCGTCTGGGGAGAGAAGGTCGCAATCTGCGTAACCAGCCTGCCCGTTGCCCGAAGGCTTTTGCAGGAGCGCGGGGAGGATCTCAAATCTCTATCGATTGACATTGCTTCAGTCGTGCCGAAGGGCATGCTCCGGACGATGGAGGGCTTGGATCACAAGACCTACCGAACGCGTTTTGCAAAGGCGATCTCCGCATCAGGCTCCTCCGATCAAACGAACGATGTCCAGGCGATAATCGCCGAAGCGTTGGCCAGTTCGCGATTGGACGACGAACCGACAGGAGGTGCATACGATGAATTGGCTATCCGTCTATTGCTTCGGACTTTTCTTGGCGTGCCCCTTCACTCCGACCACCACCGCCACCTTGAAACTCATTTCAAGGCGATGGCGCCGAACGGCTTTGCGTGGACTGTAGGTCCGATCCAAAAAAGTGCTTTCGAAGCCATTCGCGGACGTCTGGTTGGACTAGTTTCGAACAAAGCAGGCGAAGTGCTTTCAGACAGTGTCTTGGGGTGCTTTATTCATGACGCCTCAATCGACCCTGTAACGATTGGCAATCTGATCTACATGGTGGAGATGGGGAGGCATTACTTGGCTCTCTTCTTTTACCGCATCGCCAAATTCATGAGCACCAATTGGACGATGTTGAGACGAATCGACGAGTCTCGAAAGTCCGATATCGGCGTTACGGTTGCAGAGGCGGTCGTCCTCGAAACGCTCCGATTTGAACAAAGCGAGAGGCTGATGAGAGCGGCCAAACGCGACTTTATCTTTGATGGTTTCCTCTTTCCGAGGGGCGCCGTGGTTCGCATCTGCCTTTGGGAGGCGCACAGAGACGGCGTCAATTTCGAGGGTCCATTCAGCTTTGAACCCGACAGGTTTCTGGAGGCGACCTACACACCGGATCAGTTTTCTCCCTTCGGTCTCGGACATCACCGATGCCCCGCCGCCGTCCCGGTTCTTCAATATGGTTCCTTGTTTGTTGAAGCCTACGTCAGGCGGCGTCTCTCCTAGCGCGGTATCGATTGACCGTCCGTCGGTTCCATGAGACGCTGGTAAATAACGAAGGGGTATTGGGGCATGAAGAAAAAGGCCTATTCGAAGCCGGCGCTGCTACGCCATGAGAGGCTTTCGAAAGTTACAGCCGTACCCGCGCCGATTATCGTTTCGGGTCAAACCTCAGCCATGTAGCGGCAAAGCCGGCGATTTTGCGGATTCGCTAAACAAGGGTTGAGGCCTCCGGGACGTGGGCGCCTAAGAAGCCACGGAGGGAAAGCGGAATGAAGAAGGTTTACAGCAAGCCGCTGCTCTCAAGGCGCGAGATGCTATCTGTGGCGACGGCCAACGTGCCGTCGAACTTGGTCGTGTGTGTGTAGACACTTTGCACGGCCTTCGTCCGAACGGACATTCGTCGTCCCTACTCAATCCATCGTCATTGCCGAGCCGCGACAGATTTTAGCAAGCCACCAGAAACGCGTCGCCGAGAATGGCCACTGCGTGACGATCCTTCCCGACGGGGCAGCATAATAGTTGCGCGTGGTCTTGTAGACCGACCTTTCCAGCCTTTTCTGCAGCCAGCGGTTGAAGCGATCGTATGCTGATTGCTTTACCTCGATGGTTGATTTTCTGCGCCGAGTCAAAGCAGACAGGCATTCGGCAGCAAAATTCGCCTGGCATTCGAGGATGAAGATCAGCGTCCCACAGTTGCTGTTCGGGCCATAGAGCATGAAGAAATTAGGGAAGCCGGGCACACAGGTGCCGAGGAAGGCGGCCGGCTCACCGTTCCACGTCGCATGAAGGTCGGCGCCGCTGCGGCCAACCACCTTGAGACGCACCAAATAGTCGGCGGCGCGGAAGCCAGTTGCCAGCACGACGATGTCAAGGTCGTGGCGGCGGCCTGTCTCGTCGAGCAGGCCGCCACCGTCAATTTTGCTGACTGCGGGGACGATCGAAACGTTCGGCTGGCAGACCGCGTTGTAAAACCCGTCGCTTGTTACGATGCGCTTGGCCCCGATGGGATAGTCTGGAAGCAGCTGTTCGACGAGTTCCGGTCGCACGGCCAAGGATTGGCGCAGATGCCGTTCGGCGATGGCGCGGATACGTAGATTGGACTTCGAACCAACGCGCTCGGGGTTGCCGAATTTCAGCCTTTCGACGCGGAAAAATTCCTTCAGGGCCTTGAAGCGATATTGCCAGGCCGTGCGGTAGCGAGCGCGCTGCCTCCTCGTGAACGGCCGGTTCTTCTTGGGCACGATCCAGTTCGGGGAGCGCTGAAAGATAGTGACCGATCGCGCAACCTTCGCAGCTTCCACAACGATTTGTGCGGCCGACGAGCCTGTTCCAATGACGCCGATACGCTTATCGGCGAGGTCTATATCGTCTCGCCAGCACGCAGTGTGGCAGGCTACCCCGGGAAAGGCCGCAAGGTCAAAGTGTGGCGGGATAGCCGGCACGTTCAGCAAGCCTACGCAGGAGATGACAGCCTCGAACTCGGCGGTACGGCCATCGGCGAATCTGACCACGTAGAGCTTTCTAGTGTCGGACCACGTGGTCGACACTACGGTCGTGTTGAAGTGAAACCGAGGGCGCAGACCCGCTGCTTCGATCGTGCAGGTGAGGTATTGCTTCAGTTCGTCCCGACTTCCAAAGCGCTGCGTCCAGTCATGCCGGTTGAAGCTGAAGCTATAGAGATGCGAGACCACATCGACCTCGGCGCCGGGATAGCGATTGTCGTGCCACGTCCCGCCGGGCCCATCGGAACTCTCGTAGACAACGAAATTGTGGAGTTTCGCGCGCTTCAGATAGTAGGCGGCCGCGATGCCGCTGATGCCACCGCCAACAATTGCGATGCGGATACCTTGCGATCTGTCCAGCGAGATGTCCGACGGCTCGAAGTGAATAGGTTCTGCATGCATGCGTTGGGACGCTACACCATGGTGCAACGCTCGCCAATTCGCCAGCTTGAGTTCATCTCGAATCGTTGGCCTTTGGCGAAGCGGAGTTCGCCACATAACGACGAAACCTTCCGGGCGAAAGATTTGATGCCTGCCGAAATACGCCGACCGGTTTCCGGCTTCCAGCCAAGCCACCGCAGGAACTGGAATCAGAGCAGCGACATCCAGCGGTTCTCAAGCAATCTTGTTGCGGCCGCTGGCGGCGATAATGACCGCAATGATGATGACGCCCGTCAGAACAAGCCGCATCCCGGCTCCGAAGCCGTATGTATTGAGCATGGTAACCAAAAGAAACATCAGCATGGCGGCGCCCCAGAGGCCCGGCAGATTGGCAAAGCCACCAGCCACCGAAGTCCCCCCGATCACGACAACGGCAATCGAAGCGAGCAGATATTCCGCGCCCATGTTGAGCGCGGCCCCGCCGGAGAAGCCGGATACAAGGTAGCCGGTCAGCCCTGCGAACATGCCGCACATGACATATGTTGCAAAGCGGACGCGATCGACAGGCAGGCCCGCCAGTCGGGCGGCGCGCGGATTTTGGCCGATTGCCGTGACGGTTCGACCAAACAATGTGCGGTGCAGGACCACGCTCATAGCCACCGTAATCACGATACCGACGACAGCCAGCACTGGAACTCCCCAAACGATCCAGGTCGTGAAATCGGCCAGCATCGACGGCGGTTTGATGCGCAGTCCGCGGCTGTAGGAGATGGCGGCGGACAGAAAGAGGAAACTGGACGAGAGCGTCGCGATGATCGGCGGGATGCGAAGCAGGCGGATCAAACCATAGTTGAAGACTCCGACGCCCGCTCCACATGCGAGTGCGATCGCCAGCCCAGGCAGGATCATTCCGTTGAAGCCGTCCATGATCTTCATGGAGACCGCGCCGCTGAGCGTCATCGCTGCCGGGATCGATAGATCCACGTTGCCGGGGCCGAGCGTGATCACATACATCTGCCCGATGGCGACCAATACCGAGAATGTCGCGAAGGACAGAGCAGCCGTCAGGACACCGCCGCCGCCCAGTCCTTCGGTGAAGGCGATGGTGGCGAGCCAGGTCGCCAGGGCCCCCAGATAAGCCCCGAGCCAAGGTTTGGTCAGGAGCCGAAGCAGCACCGTCATATGCCCCGTGCCTCCGCCCGGTTGATGAGCGCACGCAGCGCCAGGACCAGAATGAGAATCGCACCCTGCGCGCCGATCTGCCAATCTGGATTCAGGCGCAGGAACGAAAGGAAAGAGCCAGCAAGGGTCAGCGTCATTGCCCCGATGACTGCTCCAATCGGAGAGATGCGGCCTCCTGTGAATTCGCCTCCGCCAAGGATAACCCCAGCGATCGAGAGCAGGGTATAGCGCAAGGCGATGTTGGCGTCGCCCGAGGTGGTCAGCCCAACCAGCGACAGGCCGGAAAACATGCCGAACAGCCCAGCCAGGGCGAACATTGTGACCTTGGCCTTGAGCAGCGACCAGCCAGCGCGTTCTACCGAGCGCGGATTGCCGCCGACGCCGCGCAGCACCGCGCCTCGTGCCGAGCGCATTAGCCCAAGATGGACGATCACCGCTAGCGCCAGCAGGGCGTATATCGTGAACGGCACCAGCGGCGTCTTCCATGTCATCAACGCGCGCAGCCAGTCCGGTGCCTTGCCGCCGGGCGTCGGCAAAACGAGAATGGCCAGGCCGAGCCAGACGAAGGACATGCCGAGCGTCACCACGATGGACGGCAGGTTTCTGAGGTGGATAAGCGCGCCAACCGCGGCATAGGCCAGGATGCCGCCCGCCAGGGCAAACACGCCGAGAACTGGCTGTTCATGGAGCCAGGTAGCGCCAATGCACGCGACTAAACCAACATAGGCGCCCAGCGACAGGTCCAGATCGTTCACCGTGATGACGAACATTTGCGCAATGGTCGCAAAGGCGATTGGGAGCGCGAGATTGAGCAGAAGGTTGAGACCGACATAGCTCATCGCGCGAGGCTGTAGCCAGAACACCGCCAGCAGAATGGCGACGAAGGAGAGCATGGGCAGAAGTATGCGCGCATTGCGGGCAACGAAAGAAGCGCGCATCAGGCGACCGCCTCAAACGATGAATGCAGCACTCGCTCTTCGGTGATCGCATCGCCGACCAGCTCGGCGACTATATGGCCGTTGCGGAACACATAGACGCGGTCGCAATGCTTCAATTCATCCATCTCGGTCGTGTACCAGAGGAAGGTGCGGCCCGCGGCGGCTTCCTGTCTCAGCATGCCGTAGACTTCCTGCTTGGTGCCGATGTCGACGCCGCGCATCGGGTCGTCCATCAAGATGATATCCGCGTCCGAGCCGAGGGCGCGGGCAAACAGCACTTTCTGCTGGTTGCCACCCGACAACGAGTGGATAGGATTGTCCATGTTCGGCGTACGTATGCCGATCCTCTGCCTCCACTCTTCTCCCATTTGTTTCTCAGCGTCTTGATCAATCAGCCATCCCTTGGTCAGCCGCGCCAACGAACTTACGGTGGCGTTGTGGCAGATCGACCAGAGTGGAAAGATGCCGTCAGTCTGGCGATCACCAGCGACCATAGCTGTATTACCGGAGACGGTGACGCCAGCGTGCCGACTGCGTTGGCCATGGAAGATGCGCACCAGCATGTCGGTCTGGCCATGCCCCCCGAGACCGGCAAGGCCAATAACCTCGCCGCGATCGGCCACCAGCATCGTTCCACCCTCCCGGTCCGTGGAGGCAGCAGAGACTTTTCTTTCGGCGGTCCGGCTTGTCGCTCGTTCGGAGCGCTGGACATGCTCGCGGGCGACGCTTCCCATGCTTTCGACTAGCGTGAAGCGGGTGAAGTCGCCGGCCTGCCGGTGTGCGACGACCCCGCCGTCGCGCATGACCACGATCCGATCGGCGGTGGTCAAGATTTCGTTGAGCAGGTGCGAAATCAGGATGACAGCGCCACCATCGGCGACGAATTTGCGCACGAATGCGAGCAACTGCCCGGCCAACACGCCATCCAGCGAGGATGTCGGTTCGTCCAGGATGACAAGTCGCACCGGCGTATCGGTCGAGGAAAAGGCGCGGGCGATTTCGACCATCTGGCGACGCGCGATCGACAGGTCGCCAATGAGTTGTCCCGGATCGATGTCGTGGCCGGGAAAGATGACGTCCAGCATGCTCCCGATCATTTCGCCGGCCCTACCCCGCCAGCCGAAGCCGCGCAGAACCGGGTGCATGATCCGCGCGTTTTCGGCGACCGACAGGTTGGGGCAGAGCGACAGTTCCTGAAACACGCAACGAATCCCGAGCCGGTTCGCGACGGTGACATTGTAATGCGAGGAGACGTCATTGCCCGATACGACGATGCTGCCGGCGGAAGGTGAGAGCGTTCCGGCCAGTATGTTCATCATTGTCGACTTGCCGGCGCCGTTGTGCCCGACAAGCCCAAGGCATGCACCGACGTGAACCTCAAAACTGACATCTGCAAGCGCTCGAACGGCGCCGAAACTTTTTCCGACGCCGTCGAGACGGATTAGCACCTCTTCTTGACCTTGCATCTGGAGTAACTGAACTCGGCCCAATGAGCCCATTCAGTCAGTCACATGCCGCCGATCACCTTTTGAGCATCCTCAAGCGAATATTCGGTATTGGCGACTCCGCCTTGTTCGGTGTTGGCGAGATTTTCTTCCAGTTTTTCCTGATCGATGCGAAGGAAAGGCACCGTCAGATCTTTCGGCACATCCTTGCCGTCCAGGATTTGCTGGGCGACCCAAAACGCAAGCGTCGAAACGCCGGGAGCTATCGACACCGACATGGTTTCGTAGCCACCGGCGTCCTTTTGCTCCTTCCACCAAGCAAGTTCGTCCTGGCGGTTACCCATGATGATGAGAGGGGTTGGTCGGTCTGCAGCCTTGAAAGCCTGTGCCGCACCATAGCCATCCCCGCCTTGTGTCACGACCGCCTTGATTTCCGGCAACGACGGAAGGATGCCCGCAACCGCCTTCTGCGCAACGTCCTGCGCCCAGTCGCCGTGCACCGAACCAACGATCTTGAACTGCGGGTTTTCTGCGACGCCCTCGTGGATGCCTTTCGAGATTTCGTCGTCGACGAACACGCCTGCAAGGCCCCGGATTTCTAGCAGATTTCCACCTTCAGGCATCTTGTCCTTGAGGTAGAGTACCTCGTCTTTTCCCATTTGCTTGAAATCGACGGCGATACGCCAGGCACAGGGCTCGGTCACAATGCCGTCGAAGGACACGACCGTTATGCCGGCGTCGCATGCCTCCTTCACCGCGCCGTTGAGTGCATCCGGCGATGCCGCATTGATGACGATCGCGTCGTAGCCCTGCAGGATCATGTTCTGGATCTGCGCCGCCTGTTCCGTCACCTGGTTTTCAGCGGTGGTGAACGGATCAGCCGCAGCGACAATTCCGTCGGAAACGGCCTGCTTGGTCACCTTGTCCCAGCTCTTCAGCATCGCCTGGCGCCACGAATTTCCAGCATAGTTGTTGGAAAGAGCGATCTTCTTGTCAGAAGTATCCGCCTGAGCCGCGGTTGCCGCGAGGATGAGCCCCGTTGCAATGAATGTAATGCGCATCACCATGTTCAATTTCTCCTCCCTCGTGCGTTGTCGCACTTCAAATGATCAATTGCCTGTTGGCGAAACCCGTTGCGTACCTGTCTAAGCGATCCGAACCTTCCTCCACGATCCACCAGGTTGTCATTGGCGGGCACCAATTAACCTACTAACATGCCAGTATCGGCGCAACTGGAGAACATGTTTGACGAATGGCGTGTCTGCCGCCCGCCTGCCACGAACCACAGGAGCCACGTCCCGTGTGGTCGAAGCCCTGCGGCTTGCCATCGTCAACCTGGAATTCGAGCCGGGCTCCAAGCTCGACAAAGGGGAACTTACGCGGCGTTTCGGCGTATCGCGGTTTCCCGTCGCCGAGGCCTTGAACCGCCTAAAGGCAGAAGGGCTGGTCGACATTCGTCCACAAAGCGGGTCAATCGTTTCACGCATACGTCTTGCAGATGCGCGCGAAAACATTTTCCTCCGCCGGGCTTTGGAAGGCGAAGCCGTAGCGTACCACGCCCGACACCAGTCCAAGACGCTTATCGCCGGACTGCGCTTCAACATCCGGCAGCAGAGGGGCGCGCTCAAGGCCGGAGACCGTGCACTTTTCCATCAGCTTGATCTGGAATTCCACGACATGCTCGCCTCGACAATTGGATATCCGCGCGTGCGCGCACTGATCGAAGGCGCGCGCCTGTCGCTTGATCGCGCCCGGCGACTGCTGATCACCCCGCGGCGGATCGCAACGACCTTCAAGGAACACGCCAAGATTGTTGCCGCAATCGCCGCCAGCGACCCGATTGCCGCTCGCACCGCCCTGTCGGCTCATCTCGATGCGGTGATGCAGGAACTGGAAGACTGCGCCAGAGCCAACCCTGCCCTGTTTGAGGGCGGCTGATCGAATGCCTCCGGAACGGTCGATCGGACCGGAACGATATCCGCATCAAAGCGGACGATTTCCTGATCCAAGGGCTGCGAAGCATCAGGGTGGCGGGATGAGGACGATCTTGCCGATGTGGCGTTTTTCCTGAAATGCCCGCTGCGCGTCGGCGATCCGGTCGAGGGGGTAAACAGCGGCAACCAGAGGTCGGAACTCCCCCTTCTCGATGTACGATATGAGATCTGGGAAAACCGGAGCGTCCCAAGCGGTGCAGCCGATGAGCGTGATGTCCTTGAGATAGAGGTCGCGCATGTCCAATGCGACGAGCGGGCCTGCGATTGCCCCCGAAGAAACATAGCGGCCGCCACGCCGCAGCGCCTTTAGAATCTTGCCTAAGGCGCCTCCACCAACATTGTCGATAACCACGTCCACGCTTTCCTCTCCGAGGATGGCGGCCGGATCGTCGTTTCGGTCGAGAATGCGGCTCACGCCGAGAAGCTCGATCGTCCGGCGTTTCGAGGCGCTGGTGATGGCGATCACCTCAGATCCCCTGCGCTTCAGGAGTTGGACCAGTGCGGTTCCCACGCCACCCGAAGATCCGGGCACCAAGACGCGGTCGCCACTGGAGACGCCGGCGCGGTGCAGCATGTTCTCTGCTGTACCATAGGCACAGGGGACAGAGGCGAGTTCGGCATCGCTCCAGTCACACGCCACCGGGAAGACCTCGCCGACTGGAACCTTCACGAATTGCGCGAACGCACCGTCGAAATCGGTCCCGAGCCACACCGTGTCTGTCAATCCGAAACCCGAACTGCGCATGCACGACCGGACAATGGTCCGTGATCCGATCAGGTTTTTGTCGACGCCCGTTCCCACTGATACGACACGCCCGCAACAGTCGGCGCCCTGAATGAGGGGAAACGGCGTCGTTCCGTTCCACCCGCCATCTTCGCGACCGGTTTCAATGGCGAGGGAATCCGTACCCACCTTGACCGACCCGGCATACCAACCGACGCGCGTGTTGATGTCGGTATTGTTTACCCCGGCGGCGAGCACCGAAAGCAGGACCTCGCCGGGGCCTGGCGAGGGGATCGGAACCTGCCTGTAGTGGAGTTGGTCAAAGCCGCCAGTGCCCGCCGTTACGACGGCCATCATTGACCCTCGGGCACTCGCCGTTCGGCTCACGTCAGGTTCGTGCGGCATCGAGTTGTTCCCCAGTCTCTGACGGACAGAACCTTAGACGCATTGCGGTCGTTCGGCATTCGCCGTCTGTCACCCACCCTTGGCCATGGAACGCAGAAGAGAGAACGTGCATCAATCCGAGCATGCATTCATCTATTGCTCTAAAGCCCTGAGCTTGATCAGCACGACGTCCGTTGCGCCGGCCCGAAACCCGGCCTCGCAGTATGACAGGTAGTAGTCCCACATGCGGCGAAAGCGATCGTCGAACCCAAGCTGCAGGAGTCTGGGCCACGCGTTCTTGAATCGGCTGCGCCACTCTGCCAACGTACGCGCATACCCAATCCCGAACGATAGTTCAGTCATGATTTCAAGACCTGCGCCGGCTGCCAGGTCGCGCAGGTGTGTCTTGGTGGGAAGCATGCCGCCGTGGAAAATGTAGCGCTGAATGAATTCGGGCGTGCGGCGGTACTTCTCGAAACGATCCTCTGCAATCGTGATCACTTGAAGCACCGCGATGCCGTTCTGCGCGAGCCGCTTCTTCACGACGTCAAAATAGGTGCGCCAATAGGCTTCGCCGACGGCTTCGAACATCTCGATCGACACGATTCGGTCGAAGCGACCACCCAGATCGCGATAGTCCTGCAGTCGTAGCTCGGCCTGGTTGCGGGCGATTTCGGGCCGCAGTCTGTCCGAAGCGTAGGCAAACTGCTGCTCCGAAAGGGTGATGCCGGTGAAGTGGCTTCCTTCCTGTCTCACAAGCCCTTCGGCCAGCGCGCCCCAGCCACAGCCTATCTCGAGCACGCGTTCGCCGCCCCTTAGCTCAAGCAGCCGGGAGACATGCCTGATCTTGTTCTGCTGCGCTTCCTCCAGCGTCTCGTCGTCTGCAAAAAGGGCTGCCGAATAGGTCATGCTCCGGTCGAGCCACTGCTGGTAGAAGTCGTTCCCCAGGTCGTAGTGTGCGGCGATGTTGCGTTTGCTGCCGGACCTGGTGTTGCGGTGCAGCCCGTGATGAATCTTGTCCAGCAGCCGCGCGATCCCCGAGAAACGTCGGGCAGGCAGCCGCATTGTCTCATTCAGCATCACGAGTTCGAACAGGCGCAAGGGATCGGGAGTCGACCAATCGCCGTCGAGATAGGAAGCGGCGAAACTGACTTCACCGCCAAGCATAAGTTTGGCGAGTGCCCGCCATCGATGCACCGAGATCAGGACGTCAGGACCCAGCAGCTTTCCGACACGCTCGACCCTGCCACCCCATGGGAGGTCCACGATTAGCCTGCCGGCGGCAATACCGGGGACAATTCTGGACGCCTGCCTCGCTGCGAAGCTTCCAAATGTATGCCGCCTGACAACGCCGGCTTCGCGTTCTGTGGATTCAACGGTCATGAGGATGCTCGAACGGGAGTTGTCGATTGGCCAGGCGGCGGTGGCCTACGATGCACCCGAATGCCCTTGAACCAGAGCTGCAGCGCATGCCAGTGGATCGCAGCCGTCACCTTGAACGGCAGCAGCGGATAGAACATCAGCCCGCGCAGCAGATTGGCGGTCGTGAACGGCCTGGCCGAACCGGACATCGAAGCGTGTATCACGGTAGCATCGGGGTCGAAGCCTCGGATGGAGAGCGCAAAGCGCTCTCCAGGCAGAGACGCCTTGAATTCGTAGCGCATGCTCATGCCCATGAAGGGCGACACGTGAAAACGCTTGGAGCATCGGTGGGAGCGTGGCGAGGTCGTATCACCGGCATCGAAGACATAGCTGTGCCGCTCTCCGAAGGTGTTGTGCACCTCGTAGACAATCGCGGACAGCCGTCCGTCCATCATATGGCAGAAATAGATGCTGATCGGATTGAAGACGTAGCCAATCAGGCGAGGCATGCAAAGCAGCCGAATTGCGCCACCGTCAAACGCGATATCGTGTTCTGACAGCGTCCTTTCGATCTGCTGGCGGAGTGGGCGTCCGCTGCCGTCGCCATGGTCGCTGTCGTTTAGGCTCAGAACGTTGAAACGATTGTGCGAGAAAAGGGGGCTGCGCTCGATGGCTTGCAGTTCGTCGAGATCGAACAGCACCCAGAACACACGATAGCGCAGCCGGTGCATGCGCGGACGGAGCCGGCGATGCAGGACATTTCCGAAATAGAGGCGAGTCGCGCTCATGCTGCGATCCCGGCTGGAGTGTTGCCGAAAGCGAGCGGCCATTTTTCAGGCAGCGCGATGCGCGATGATTCACCCGAAACGTCCCACGGGCGCCGGGTTCCTCCGAGTGCTTCGGCGACTGCCAGCCCGGATTGCAGGCCGTCTTCGTGAAATCCGGCACCGAAATAGGCGCCGCAGTACCAGGTCCGGCGGTGTCCCTGCAGCGTCCACAAACGCGGCTGGGCCTCGATGGCGGCGCGATCAAAGAGCGGATGGTGATAAGTCTCCCGGTGCAGGGTCATGTCTTCCCGAATTGCCCTCCGCGGGTTGAGGGTTACCAACATCGGCCGCCGTGTTTGCAGGCCCTGCAGGCGGTTCATCCAATAGGTCACACCAACCGTTTCGTCGCGCGGGCTGCCATCCACATGGTTCCAACTTGACCACACCGATCGGCGGCGCGGCATCACATCGATGTCCGTGTGGAGCACCGCCTCGTTGCGGCTATAGCGGAACGCCCCGAGCAGTTCGCGCTCGGTGGGCGATGGGTCGGAAACCAGTTCCAGCGCTTGATCGGCATGCGTGGCGATGACGACGTCGTCAAAGTGTCCTGTCCCGTGCACGCGGTCTCGCACGATCACACCGTCGCGATGCCTTTCGACCGACCCGATATCGGTGCCCAAGTATACGTGCCCGGCGAAATCTTCCACAAGCCGTCGCACGTAGGCGATGCTGCCGCCGTCGACTGTACGCCACTGCGGACGCCCGCTGAGCAGGAGAAGGCCGTGGTTGTGGAAGAAGCGGATGAATGCGCTCGCCGGATAGCCAAGCATGGCCGCACAGGGCGCCGACCAGATTGCGCCGGCCATTGGAAGCAGATGATCGTCGCGAAACGCGACCCCGTAGCGGTGCCTGTCCAGATAGTCGCCGAGCGTTTGCGATGCCGGCAGCGAAGCCAGATCGTCCCCAGCCGATCTGTAGAAGCGCATGAGATCCCGCAGCATCGACCAGAAGCGCGGATTTGCAATGTTTCGTTTTTGCGCGAACAGGCCAGCGATGCCTGCACCGCAATATTCCAGCCGTCCACGATCTCGCGAGACGGCAAAGGACATCTCTGATGCCTTGGTGTGCACGCCGAGATGATCGAACAGCGCCGTCAGGTTGGGATAGGTCAGTTCGTTGTAGACGATGAAGCCGGTGTCGACAGGTACCGATCGGCCCTCGTGGTCGATATCCACGGTGTTCGAATGCCCTCCAAGCCGCTTGTTGCGTTCGTAGAGCACGATCTCATGGCGCTTTGCGAGCAGCCAAGCGGCCGATAGTCCGGAAATGCCCGCGCCAACGACCGCGATGCGCTTTCTTTCGTGCTTCGAATGCATTTCTCGCCCCGCTGCTTTGGTGCGGTTAGTGCGACCAACTGGATAGATACGGTTGAGAAGAGAATTCGGATCACGCCCGGATGATCCAAATCGTGCCGTCGTTCGTAACAGACGTGGAAAATTTGGAACCGACCTTGGGATGGCGGTATTGCCAGCCGGTGCTTGATTGAACGTATATTGCGCAGCAATGGTGGAATTCGATCCAGTCCGGCTCATCACGCGCGTTGCATCCAGACAGGACCGCGGGGCGTTCGCGGAGCTTTTTCAGCACTACGCGCCACGCGTGAAGTCAATGATGATGCGGCGGGGCGCGAGTGCTGACCGTGCCGACGATCTCGCCCAGGAAACCCTGCTGCGGCTTTGGCGGAAGGCAGGGCAGTTCGATCCACGTCGCGCCAATGCGTCGGCTTGGGTGTTCGCCATCGCGAGGAACGTCAGCGTCGATCTTGCACGGCGCGATGGCCGCGCGGCGGCATGGCTTCTGGAGCAGGACGATACAGAGGAATATGACCAGGATCAGCCGGATCAGCACCTGATCCTGGCCGAGCGCGAGGAAATCGTCCGCTCGACGATGGCGAAGCTGACCGACGAGCAGTTGCACGTGATCCGGTTGTCCTTCTTCGACGGCCTGGCGCATTCGGAGATTTCGGAAGTGCTCGGTATACCGCTTGGAACTGTGAAGTCGCGGATCAGACTCGCCCTGCAGCGCCTGCGCGACGGACTTGGTGACCTCAGATGACCAACGCAATCACCCATCATCCCTCCGACGAGACGCTTGCGGACTACACCGCGGGTGCGTTGGACGAAGCGCGACGCCTAGTCGTTTCCATGCATGTGTCCCGCTGCCCCGCCTGCGCGGACGAAGTTGCCCGCCTTGAAGCTGTCGGGGGCGCATTTCTGGAGGCGTCCCCGGGCGTTCCACTTCGTCCGGGCTCCCTGGAAGCAACATTGCGGCGGATCGATCAGAGCGGATCTTCACCAGAAGAAGGGTCCGGCGACAATCCATTGAGCCGATATGTCCTTGGACCGTGGCGCTGGGTAGGGCCGGGTGTGCGTCAGCGGTCGGTATCCGTGCCTGACGTAGACGGCATAAAGGTCTTCATGTTGAGGGCCGAGCCTGGAACCAGGCTTCCTCATCACAGGCACAGGGGGTACGAGTGGACCTGCGTTCTCGAAGGGGCATTCGAGCATCAGTTCGGCCGCTACGGCGCAGGCGATTTCGACGAAGCCGACGAGACGATGGAGCACAAGCCGACCGTTTGCGAAGGCGAGCCGTGCATCTGCATCGTCGCGCTACAGGGCGGCATCGAGCTGCAGAGCCTACTTGGTCGTCTGCTGCAACCGCTGATCCGGCTTTGACGATCCGCCGGTGACGGTCTCCGCCTTCCTCACGACGCTTCTTTGCGTGACAGTCGCGTTGGCTGCGGGGATGACGCTCGCCTGGTTGATCTGGCGACGGACCCGCAATTCGGGCTGGGTCGATGCCATATGGACCCTTGGTCTCGGACTGGTGGGCGTGATGGCGGCAATCCTGCCGGCAACCGGCGGCGCTGCGCTCGTCGAAAGACGGTTCCTCGTCGCCGCAATGGCTGGAATCTGGGCGCTGCGGCTGGGAGCGCACATAGCTCGGCGCACCCGAGGCATTTCCGACGACCCCCGCTATGCGCGACTCCTCGACGGCTGGGGCGCCGACGCGCCGCGGCAGATGTTCTTCCTGTTGCAGATGCAGGCGCTGGTCAGTATCCCGCTCGGGCTTGCGATGGTCCTCGCAGCGGCGAATCCCGATCCGATGGTGCGCTTGCAGGACTGGCTCGCATTGATCGTCATGACGGGAGCGATCGCCGGCGAGGCGACGGCGGATCGCCAGTTGCGCAGCTTCGCGACGAACCCGGCCAACCTCCGCGAGGTTTGTGACGCTGGCCTCTGGCGCTGGTCTCGCCATCCGAACTACTTCTTCGAATGGCTGGGATGGGTGGCCTATCCGCTGCTGGCGATAGGCACATGGCCATGGGGCTGGCTTGCCCTGGCGGCGCCGGCCTGCATGTACTGGCTGCTCGCGCATGTTTCCGGAATTCCGCCGCTTGAAGACCACATGATCGCCACCCGCGGCGCGGCCTACCGTGCGTATCAGTCACGAACCAGCGCTTTCTTTCCGCGACCGCCGCTACCGGAAAAGGGATGACCGGATGGGATTGATCGACAGCGCCGCGCGCCTTGGCGAAGCCTTTCCGTGGCCGGATGCCATCGTGCGAAAAGCGATCGACCTGCTGGTGGCCCGAACCGATCGTCGGTTGGGCGTGTCACTCCCGCTCGAGACCGCGCGCTTTGCCGGGACGATGAGCGGTTTCCCTGTGGCAGTGCATACCGCTGATGCCAACAATCAGCATTACGAACTTCCGGAGCGCTTCTTCTCGCTCATCCTTGGACCGCGGAGAAAGTACTCCTGCTGTCTCTTTGCGTCCGACCAAGTATCGCTCGGAGAGGCTGAGGAACAGGCGCTCGCAGAAACGGCAACGCATGCGGACCTCCATGACGGCCATCGGATTCTCGAGCTCGGATGCGGCTGGGGATCTTTGTCGCTGTGGATGGCGGAGCGTTTCCCGAACGCCAGCATCATGGTGGTGTCCAACTCGCATTCGCAACGCAGCTACATCGTCGGCGAGGCAGCGAAACGTGGACTGTCCAACCTAACGGTGGTCACGGCCGACATGAACCATTTTTCGACCGATCAGACTTTCGACCGTGTCGTCTCGGTCGAGATGTTCGAGCATATGGCGAATTGGCAGGTTCTGCTGTTGCGCATGAATAGCTGGCTTGCCGCGAATGGCCGCGCGTTCATCCACGTCTTCAGCCACACATCAACGCCGTATCGCTTCGACCACAACAACCCGGCCGACTGGATCGCTAAACACTTCTTCACCGGCGGCCTGATGCCCAGCCATGGCCTCATGCGAGAATTTCCAGACAGTTTCATAGTCGAGCATGACTGGCGATGGAACGGCAACCACTACCGGCGCACTGCGGACGCCTGGCTGATGAATTACGACGGGAATGCAGACGAGATCTCGGCAATCCTCCGCGATGTCTATGGCAAGCACGCCGCGTTGTGGGCACGACGCTGGCGTCTCTTCTTCCTCGCGACATCCGCCCTGTTTGGCCATGCGGACGGCGAGGCCTGGGGCGTCAGCCACTACCGGCTCGTACCGTCTCCGAGGCCCGGTTGATCGAGACCCCTCAGCCAGCGAACCATCGTACCGCATAGTAGGCGGCAACGGAGGTCAGCCCGGCGACGATCGCACCATAAGCGATATCGATGAGCGTGACCTGCAGGGTCCAGCTGCGGAGCGTAGCGTAGTTGGTGAGATCGTAGGTTGCGTAGGCAAGAAAACCGAACAGCGCTCCGTAGCCAAGGGCTATGCCTGGCGACCCGCTCCGCAGGCCGGGCATCGCAGCGAAAACGACAAGACCGATCGGATACAGGAAGTAGAATGCGAGCGCCGGAGCGAACCTGAGATTGTCGAGCAGGATTTCGCCAAGAACCGGCCGGTAGAGCCTGCTCGCCATGGTGGTCAGCCAGATGGCGTCGAGGACACCGAATACGAACAGCGCGGCGAGATAGGATACGATGTAGTGCATCGGTAGGGGTGTCCTCGGTCCTCTGCACTACGTTCGAAAAGACATCTTGGATCACCCGATCCAAGCGAAGTTGACGAAGCCTGTGAATGCTGAAATGGCTGCGGTCGAATACGTGCAACAACCTCAGGGGGCTTGTGGCTGCCTGGGAGTTGCCCCTTTCGTAGCCAGTTTCCTTTCGCGATAGGACGAGAACTGGGTATCGGCGAGGACGCCGATGAGAATGACTGACCCGGTTACTGCAAAGTTCAGCGAACTCGGAATACCAAGCAGGTTGACGAGGTTTTGCAGCACCTGCAGCAGAACGGCGCCCAGAACGACCCCGATGATCGAGCCTTCGCCGCCACGCAGCGAGCACCCTCCCAGAACGGCAGCCGCAATCGCATAAAGTTCGTAGAAGTTGCCATGCGAGGAGGGCGAAATCGATCGCGTGTACATTGCGAAGAAGATGGCAGAGATCGCCGTCAACACACCGCAGATCACATACGCGGAGACAATCACCTTCCCCGTCGCAATGCCGGAGTAACGTGCAGCCTCCTCGTTCTTGCCTACCGCGAACAGATGCCGCCCAAACACCGACCGGTGCAGCACAACCCACATGCAAGCGGCGATAACGGTCATCGCGATGAAGGAGTGCGGCACACCGAAGAACCTGTTCGTGGTCAACCATTCCAGTGTCGGAAAGCTAAGGCCGAAACCGAAGCCGGCTGTGGCGTCTTCCGTATAGAACCGGGCGGCGCCACGGTAGATCAGAAGGCCGCACAGCGTGACGATGAATGGCTGCAGATGCAGCCTGGTGATTAGGAGCCCATGCGCCAGGCCGATGACGACGCCGAGGACGATCATCAGCACGAGCGCCAATGGCCACGCCATCTCGAAATTGACCATAAGGTCGACGAACAGCACGCCGATAAGAGCAATCACCGAGCCCACCGACAGTTCGATGCCGCCGGTGATGATCACGAAGGCCTGACCTATGGCGAAGATGCCGAACAGGCCGACTAGATTGGCAGTATTTGCCAAGTTGATGGGTGACAGGAACAACGGGTTGATAATCGCCACTACTGTTCCGACGACCAGGATCAGGATCAGGAGTCCAATATCTTTCTTCGACATCAGCAACGATCTCAGTGCAGGGTTCCGCCTACCGCAAGCAGAAGAACGTTGTGCTCGCTAAATTCGTCCCGATCAAGCAGCCCGCTGATCTGACCCTCATGCATCACAGCGATGCGGTCGCTGATGCCAATGACCTCTTCCATGTCGCTGGAGATCATGATGATGGCCACGCCGGAATCAGCAAGCCGGCGTAGCATGGCGTATATTTCCTGCTTGGCGCCGACATCGATGCCACGAGTTGGTTCGTCGCAGATCAGCACCCTCGGGTCACGTGAAAGCCATTTTCCCAGTACGACTTTCTGCTGGTTCCCGCCCGAAAGGGTCCCGACCTCCGTCGCAATGCTGCTGGCCTTGATATCCAGCCTTGCCCTTTGGCGCTCTGCCAAGGCGAAAATCTCGGTGACTTTGACTAGCCCGTATGCCGCGTAGTCTACAAGGCTGGGCAGGGCGATGTTTTCCGCTATTGAGAGATCGAGCAAGAGGCCGAATCTCTTGCGATCCTCAGGAACGAGGAAAATCCCCTGGTCGATGGCGTCGCTCGGTGTCTCAAGCCTGAGTGGCTGTCCGTTGACGCGCACGGAACCGCCGATCAGCGGGTCGATACAACATGCGGTGCGGGCTATTTCAGTCCGCCCCGAACCTATCAGACCGGCCAGGCCAAGAATTTCGCCGCGCCGAACCGACAGCGAAACGGGGCGCCCCGGGTAGGCGGTGGTCTCGACCTTGTCGATCTCGAAGACGATATCGCCGAACGGCTGCGCCGGCGGTGTGTAAAGCGACTTGAGCTCGCGTCCAATCATAAGCTTGATCATGGAGGCGTGGCTGATCTCCTGCTTCTGCAGTTCACCCACCATGCGGCCGTCGCGCAAGACGACGACGCGGTCTGCGCATTGGGCGAGTTCGCTGAGGCGATGGGAAATGAAGATTACCGCGACCCCATCCCGTTTTAGACCGGCGATCACCTCCATGAGCCGGTCCGTCTCCGCGAGGGTCAGGCTTGATGTCGGCTCGTCCATGATAACCAGGCGCGCCCTCTGCGACAGAGCCTTTGCTATCTCAAGCATTTGCCGCTGCGCGATCGACATTGACGAAACCAGCGTTTCCGGCTTGAAGTCCGCTCCGATCAGACTGAGCAATGGCTCGACAAGTGCTCGCGACTTGCGCCTGTCGACGAGGTGCAACAGACCGCCGCACAGCGGCTCACGCCCAATGAGAATGTTGGCCGTTACATCGAGATTTTCGAAAAGATTGAGTTCCTGATGGACAAATGAGATGCCCGCCTCGATGGCGCTTGCGACGTCAAGCCGTTGCAGTTCTTGGCCGTCGAGGATGATCGTGCCAGCGCTGGGTTGGATCACTCCGCCCAGGACCTTCATCAGTGTGGACTTACCGGCGCCGTTCTCCCCGACCAGTCCGATGACTTCGCCGCCCGACACGGCGAGCGAGATGCCGTCAAGCGCCACGACGCCGGGGTAGGACTTGGCTATGCCGTTTAGGGACAGGAAAGGTTCGGCCATCATTGGCTGCCCGCTTTGTATACCGTTGGATTTCGCTGGGAATCATGGGGATGGCAAAAGAGCCGGCACGGTTTCCCGTGCCGGCAATAGCCCTGCTCTTACTTGCCTATCGCCGCTTTCAGATCCGCCTCGAACTGGTCGACATTTCCCTTGTCGATGACCTTGGTCGGCACGATTATAAGTTTGTTTTCTGGAATCATCGTCTTGTCGCCTTCGAGGTAGGCCGCCATCAGCTTCATGCCTTGGTAGCCCCATTCGAATGGCTGCTGTACGACAGTGCCGGCAAAGTCTCCGGCGCGGACAGCGCCAAGCGTGATCGGATCCTCGTCGAAGGCGATGACCGTGATCTGGCCAAGCTTGCCGGCCGCCTGAAGAGCTTCGTAGATCTTCGGCGGGTTGTAGGAATAGAACCCTACCATGCAGGTAATCTCGGGGTTTGCGGCAAGCACGTCATCGACGTTGCTGCGGGCGCGGGCGAAATCGACGTCATCACCGCGTGTATCGACCAGTTCAATACGGCTGCCTTCGACCGCTTTCTTGAAACCGTCTATGCGCTCTCTGGCATTGTCGGCATTCAGGAAGCCCACGAAGCCCATGCACTTGCCGCCATCGGGTAGAGCTTTGACCGCGATCTCTCCCGCCTGGACGCCGGCGTCCGTGTTCGACGAGCCAAGATAGGCGATGCGGTTGCTGGCGGGCGCGTCACTGTCGGTTGTGAACAGCGGCACTTGCGCGGCAATTCGATTGAAAGCGTCGATTGAGGTTTTCGGATCGACCGACGAGATCATAATGGCGTCAGTGCCGGCGGCTACCAGATCGTCCATCAAGGCATTCTGAAGCGCGGCTGTGCCCTGTGCGGGATACTTGAACTGGAGGTCGTAGTTCGGCAGCTCGGCCTGCGCTTTCTTAACGCCCGCCTCGGCCAATTTCCAGAAATCCGATGCGGCGTTAACAATGAAAGCCAGCTGCTTCTTCTCCTGTGCAACCGCTTGGGATGCAGTAACGGCAAGCGCTGCGGTCAGCGCTGCTCCGATCAATTTCTTCATGAGTTCCTCCCGTCGATATGGATTTTGTCCACTATGAGGACCGCGGCCGTACCGCCGCTTTTTCAAAGTCTTCCACTGCTGATAATATTAGTCAACGGAAATCCAAAATTCAATAATAGGCTATTGATATCATGTAGATAGATAAGGTAATTATTAGCATGCCGTTGTCACGAGCGGCCCCGTACAAAGGCAACTCAGAACGCACCAACTCATGGCGACTGAACGCAAAGCAAGAAGCCTCAAGCCGACGATGGTCGACGTTGCCGAACAGGCGGGCGTATCTCAGACGACCGTTTCATTGGTCCTGAACGGCACCCACAATGTGCGCATCTCGGAACAGACTCGAAAGCGGGTCTCGAGCGTGGCCCGGGCGCTTGGATATCGCCTGGTCAAGCGCGGGGCATCCGCTACCGGTCCCTCTGCGGACAAGACCGTCATCGGCATGGTGGTCGACGAAATAGCGACAGACCCATGGATGGCACAGGCGCTTGACGGTGTTCGCGAAAAAGCCTGGGATCATGGCCTTACGGTCATTCTAGCGGCGACGCGCAGCGACCCCGAGATGGCGGATGCGGTCTTCGCCCATATGGCCGGTCAGCCCTTGCTCGGCATGATCTACGGAACGATCCAGACACGCCAGGTCGAACTCACTCCCACCCTCATGCGCATCCCGACCGTCCTCCTCAATTGCCATGCGCCGGGCCGCTCGATCACCTCGATTGTACCGGGAGAGGTGCTCGGCGGAAGGACCGCCACCGAACGCCTCATCGCCGCAGGCCACCGGCGCATCGCCCTGATACAGGGCGAGGTATGGATGGAGGCGTCGCGGGACCGTTTGAAGGGGTACAGGCAGGCCTTGTCCAACCATGAAATTCCATTCGACCCCGGTCTCGTCAGGCCCGGCAACTGGGAGCCCTCCGCCGGTTTCGAACAGACGATGGATCTGATGGTGATGAAGAACCCGCCAACCGCAATCTTCTGCGCCAACGACATGATGGCCGCTGGTTGTTACGAAGCGCTCAAGGAACTCGGCAAACGGATTCCAGATGACGTTTCAGTCATCGGCTACGATGACCGCGAGATCGCTCGGTTTGCACGCCCACCGCTAACCACTATGCTACTTCCGCATTTTGAGATGGGCACGCTGGCGGCGGAATATCTGATCGACCGCGCCGGAGGTCTCAATCGTAGGCCGGTCCAGGTCAAGGTGGAATGTCCGATCATAGAACGGGAATCCGTTTCGCCGTTGTCGATTCTTGAGCCTCTGTAAGGCAACCAGACACTCTGGACGCTGCGCGCAAAAGATCACTGTGAAAGGAATGCCCTCATGCTGGTGCTTGTAACGGGCGCAACCGGCAAAGTTGGCTCTAATCTAATCGCCACCTTCCTTGCCGATGGTCGTTGGTCGGGCTCCCGCGTTCGCGCGCTATGCCACAATCGGCTGCTGACCGAGACCGATCGTCTGGAAATGGTTTGGGGAACGATCTCCGAACGAACCGACGTCGAGAAGTCGATGGACGGAGTCACTCATGTCGTACATTTGGCGACCTGCAAGGAGACTCCCGAAGACGTCATGGACGTCACGGTGAAAGGGCTTTTCTGGCTGCTTGAGACCTTTCGGGGCAGCCCCACCGCGCAACAGTTCATCTTGATCGGCGGTGATGCCGCGGTCGGGCATTTTTTCTACGATCACCCAGGACCGGTCACTGAGTCTACGCCACACATGGCCTACAAGGGCTGCTATGCCCTCTCGAAAGTGCTGGAAGAGGTGACACTGCAACAGTTCTGCATCCAGTACGGCCTAAATGCCTGCTGCCTCAGGGCGCCCTGGATCATGGAAAAGGATGATTTTCGTTACACGCTTTCTTTCGGTGACGACATATTCGGCGGACCTGACTGGAAAACCATGGTAGCTCCGGATGTGGCGGCGAAGTGCCGTGCGGCCGGCACCGTCCCGTTGCTGAGAGAAGCCGGAGGCGCGCCGCTGAAGCGCAACTTCGTTCATGTGGACGATCTGGTGTCGGCGATCCTTTCTGCCCTCGGCAACCCGACGACACGATCCCAACTTTACAATGTGTGCATGGACGAACCGATCGACTACGGCGAGGTGGCTGCCTATTTGGCACGAACACGCAAGCTCGACAGTATCGACATCGCCAGCAGCTATCACTCGAACTGGATGGACAACAGCAAGGCGAAGTTCGAACTTGGCTGGCGTCCCCGCTACGACCTGCCGCGACTCATAGACGACGCCTGGGACTATCAGCGACGTCCGGACGATCCCCGCAAGATCTGGTATCCTGGCTAGACATTCGTTCAACGCTTCCGCTGGTCGGCGATTGCACTCTAGATGTCATCATTGGCGTGGCTGTTGCTGCCGCCTGAAAGCACGCAATAGAGGCGACTATTCTGGAACTCCCATTTGCTCCCAATCAGGACCTTTGCCAGCGTCGATGCGGATGTCCTAGTCTCTAACTAGCCCTGAACGCCCGTCCAACGATGCCGGTCAATTTCGTTTGGCGTGTACCAGATGTGGAGAAGAATGGATTTTGTCGATCTAATGTAGTTGGATCGGAGAGAGGCCATGAGCGCGCACCGAAAGCTTGCTGCGATCCTTGTTGCCGACGTGGTTGGCTACAGCCGGCTCGCCGGTGCCGATGAGGATCGCACCTTGGCGCGGCTGAGGGCACTGCGCAGTGATCTGATCGACCCCACCATCGCCGTGCATAATGGTCGAGTGGTCAAGAGCACCGGGGACGGCGCCCTTGTCGAGTTCCGCAGTGCGGTCGATGCGGTACGCTGCGCCATCGAGGTGCAGAACGCCATGCTCGAACGAAATGCCGGCGTGCCGCCTGACCGCCGCATCGAATTCCGCATCGGAATCCATATTGGCGACGTGGTCGAAGAGAGCGACGGCGACCTCATGGGCGACGGCGTCAACATCGCGGCGCGACTCGAGGGCGTTGCCGCCCCTGGTAATATTTGTCTTTCGGAGGATGCTTACCGGCAGGTGAGAGCGAGGCTCGACCTGTCGGTCAGCGACCTTGGCAACACCCAACTCAAAAACATCGCTGAACCGATACGGGTCTATTCGGTTGAGGTCGGCGTCCCAGCCAAGTCGGGCATCGTCGCGCCGCAGGTTGCGCGCACGCAATCTGCAGCCGACGGCCCGATCGCTCCGAAAGAGCTTCCGGACACGCCTTCAATCGCAGTCCTGCCCTTCACCAACCTCAGCTGCGATCCCGAGCAAGAGTATTTCTCTGACGGCATCACCGAAGATATCATCACCGACCTATCCAAGATCGCGGGACTTATGGTGGTCGCGCGCAACTCAAGCTTTGCGTACAAGAACAGGAGTTCCGACATCCGGGTCGTAGGGCTTGAACTCGGTGTTGCATCAGTGCTCGAAGGGTCCATCCGACGGGCTGGCAACCGCGTCCGCATAACCGCCCAACTCATCGACGCAGCTACCGGCGGTCATCTGTGGGCGGAACGCTATGATCGCGACCTCGCTGACATTTTCGAGTTTCAGGACGAGGTGACCCTACAGATCGTCGAAGCACTCAAGGTCAAGCTCCGGCCCACCGAAAAGGCGATTCTGGCGAGTAGCCGTACAAGCAATATCGAAGCGCATGACTGTTTCCTACGCGGGCGCGAACTGTTGCTGGGGGTCAATAAGAATCGGGAGATTTTCGATCGGATCGTCACGATCCTCCGGCGCGCGATCGAGCTCGATCCAGACTTCGCGCAGCCTTATGCCGGCCTTGCCATGGCCCACTGTCTCGACTTCCAAAACCATTGGACTGAGTCTTCTGATGCACTCGATCTTGCGGGACACTTCGCGAACCAGGCGGTCGACAAGGGTCCCACCGAGCCATACGCGCACTATGCGGCTGCGGTCGTCGAAACTTGGAAAAGGAACCTGGTCAAGGCAAAATCCGAGGCAGAAACAGCGTTGGCGCTCAACCCGAACTACGCTCTTGCTTATGGTACCCGCGGCCTCATCGAAGTCTATCTTGGGCATCCGCTGGCGGCGATACCGTTCATCGAACGAGCCATACGTCTCGATCCGGTCTTTGCGCAGCAATACACGCACTTCCTGGGCTCGGCCTATCTGGGGGCTGATCAGTACGATGCGGCAGCCGCAGCGTTTCGCGAGCGGATCCGTCTTGTGCCACGGACCGATCTGTCTCGCGCCCTGCTCGCCAGCGCGCTTGGCCATCTTGGCGAAACAGATGAAGCGCGCCGTGTCTGGCGCGAACTCATGGAGATAAATCCCAGATATACCCTCGCCGGGCATCTCGGCAGGTTGCCATTCCAGAACCAGGCTGACCTCGAGAAGATCAGAGAGGGGCTAGCAAAGGCGGAGCTTCCAGACTGAATCAGATCTGCTTCGGCGCAGGTTTTATGTCATCGCGTCCGAAGCAGACGTAACCAACTGTTGCCCCTGGGAGGACGGCACGCCGCGACCTGCCGAAATGCTGCTTCAGAAACCCCCGGTATGAGGTGGCCCCTTCTTAAGGACCTCCTTGAGGTGCTGATGACCAACGTTGTCGCGTGTGAACTGGTCTACGAGTAGCACGAACTTAGGATCTTTCGCTTTGACGAGTTTGTCACGCCACCCTTTTATCGTTCTCGCAGTTTCATGCTTTTGATCGAATGTCCGCCATTTTGTCATTGCCCTGGCTACGAGTTTGTCGGCCTCGATCCTGTTGCATTTTGGAAAGTCAGGAGGGTCTAGACGCCCGAGCTGGTATGTTGCCTCTGAGCAGGCCGATGCGAAAACTCTGATGTCCTCCTTGTCTGGTCCAGTGTAGCGATTGCTGGAAATGTCGGCCCTCGTTTCGATGCCTGGCTGGAGAATGGGCGAACGCTTACCCTCGAAGATGGAGTCGAGTTCTCGGCGAAGCAGCCCAAACGGCCACATTTGTTGGCCGGAAACGCCGCGATCCTGCAAGAAGCAGATCACTGCTTCGATGCCCTCCATTATCCCTTCTCGGCTCTTGAGACCGCCTTGGCTGATCAACTTCATAGCCTCGCCCAGATGGGCGAGAAGCTGCCGCTCGGCAGCTACTAGGTCCACCGTAGGTTTCGGATCCGGAAATTCTGGTGTTTTTCGCGAGCCGATCACGGGTATCGCTCCTTCCGATGTTGGCTACAAAGCCCACTTGGTCGCTCACGCGTCCTGCTTGAGCGTCCGGTTGAGTTCGTCGCCGATGCGTTCAGCGGCGCGTCGAAGCGGATCATCGGCAAGGTGAGCATAACGCTGGGTGGTCTGTGTCGATTTATGGCCCAGCAGACCGCCCACGATAGGCAAGCCCAGCCCGGCGCCAGCGCCGATACTTGCATGTGTATGGCGAAGATCATGGAGACGAACATCCTCCAGATTGGCAAGGCGACGAATGTGGGACCAGGGCTTATTCAGGTCGTGTCGCGGCGTGTCCGCGTTGGCGCCCGGGATGACGTAGATCCCAGAGCGGGGAATCGTCCTCAGCACTTCGACGGCAGGGGAACTGAGCAGCACAGGTCGCTTGCCGGTCTTGGAGTCCGGCAGCCACAGAAAGCCGCGATCGAGGTCGACGTCCTGCCAGCGCAAATTCAGGATTTCGCGCAACCGACACCCTGTCAGCAACAGGAGCCGCACGGCGCCAGTCAAATGCGGTGGGTAGATTTCCGCCCGGTTGGATTTGGCAACGTGTTTGGCTGTCGATCCAACGGCCTTGATC
Organism: Mesorhizobium marinum; assembly: GCF_040813675.1. Lineage (NCBI taxonomy): Bacteria > Pseudomonadati > Pseudomonadota > Alphaproteobacteria > Hyphomicrobiales > Phyllobacteriaceae > Mesorhizobium > Mesorhizobium marinum. The sequence goes on from NZ_JBFOCI010000001.1 coordinate 725,842, forward strand.
TCCCACGGCAAGCCGGCTGTCTCGGCCTGGCGCAAGATCTCACCGAGCCGCTTGATTTCCTCTGAAGTCAGGTAGCGCTCGCGACTTGGCTCCTTGAACCGCTGTACGTCAGCAGCAGGGTTGAAGCCCTTGTCGACCAGACCATTGCGTTGCGCCCACGAGAAGACGCTTCCGACGTAGGAGAGAACGCGATTGGCCCGATACGGTCGATCGGCGAGCTTCAGATGGAGCCGGTTAAGGTCTGCCAGTGCAATCGCATTGACGGCAAGGTTGCCAAGAGCCGGAACAGCGTGGCCGACAAGGGCGCTCTCATAATCTTTGCGGCTACCGGGCTTCAGCTTGGGGCCGTGCCCTTCGAGGAAAGCAGCGACCAGATCGCGAAACAGCAGAACCGAACGCTGAGCTTGCTTTGCAGCGCTCGGGTCTTGCCCCAAGGAGACTGACCCAAGAACACGGCGTGCCTCGCCTCGCGCCTGATCAACGGTGATGGTTCCAAAGCGACCCACCGTATATTGCCTGCGGATCCCTCCGGATCGATAGCGGCAGACGAACGTCTTTCGACCAGAGGCTTCGACGCGCATGCCGAAGCCGATCAACTCTTCATCCCAAAGAAAGTAGCGGGAACCCGTCGTTCCGGCCTGTTCGACAGATCTCTTCGATAGCTTCATGGGGTCTCAGAGTCCGCGCCTTGCCATTGGCGTCCACATGGCGTCCAACCGATGTCAATTCACAGATTGCCATGAGCTAGGCAAAAAATCAAAATATATAACGATAACAGGGACAATCCAAACCAAAACCACCTGCAGCCAATCAGGGAAAGTCTGTGAAAATCTGACTCTTAATCAGCGGGTCGTAGGTTCGATCCCTACATCACCCACCATTATCTCAATATGTTGACCGAACTGGACCTGTGACTGCCGGCCTGTCGCCTTAATGGCGCCGTGTGGCAGCCAGACTTGGCGGTCTTCGTCCGGCACTTGGCGACATGGGGGAATTGCTTAGGGCACTACCGCATCAGGGGCATCGTGTAGGTCACGGCCGTCCCGTCGACGCACACATCTCCCGCGCTGTCCCTCACCGACACATTCAGCCGACAGATCGGCTTGTCCTGCCGCACGTCTTCAACCTCGACCCGGCCGGTGATTGTTTCACCCACGCCGACGGGCTTGCGGAAGTTCAGGTTGAGATTGAGGAAGACCGTTCCGGGTCCGGGTAGGTCCTCGGCGACGCAGGCGTTGAGTATGCCGGTGGTGACGCCGCCCTGCACGATGACCTTGCCGAACGGCGTCTTCTTCGCCAGCGCTTCGTCATAGTGCACCGGATTTCGGTCTCCGGTCATGGCGGTGAACGCCTCGATGTCCTGATGCCCGGTGGTTCGGCTGCGTTCGGCGCTTGAGCCGACATCGGGACGTCCGTTGACCGTTCCGAACCAGCCGTCCTCGCTCCTGCTCATCCGATGTCGCTCCCCTGCTGCCTTGCGAACGTCGCTCCGCCATGTCCGACCTCGCGGCGGATCGGAAATGCCGCGCCAGGCTCGGTCCGCCAATCGCGCGCGCCGCGCGAAACCAGCATCCCGTCGACACCGGCAAGTTCCGAACGCATCTCGTTGTTGAGATCGACATGCAGCGACACCAGTTCGTCAAGATCCCAGTCGAAGGACGCGATGCGCTGCGTGATAGCGAACATGGCCATTGTGTGCGCGTCGCGCCGGTCGCGATAGGCGCCGAGCGATCCCTGATCTTCAATCCAGCTCGACGCCAGGCGGCCGGCGTCGAGCAGCGCCTCGGTGATTCCGTGCGCGGTCGCTGGATCCATGTAGCAACCGGCGTCGCCGACGAGCGCCCAGCCCGGCCCGGCGCATTCGCGGATATGGCCCGGCGCGCCGGCGAAACGGCGCAGAGGCTCGCCGCCCCCATCTTGCGCGAGATGTGACGAAATCCCCGGTTCCCATTGCGAGAGCGACCCGACGATGCCCGAAAGCGGGGCATGGCCAAAGCGTTCGTCGAATTCCGAGGGCCGGCATGCCCCGAACACGCAATGCTTGCCGTCGGTCGTCGGTATCAGGCCGACCTGAAGCCCCGCGTCGAAGTGCCAGCGGTACCCTTCGTTGGGGATGCCGTCGAAATAGCCGAAGGCGATGCTTGCGTGGCGGGGATCCTGGCAGATCGTGCGCGCGCCGACGGCCTGGGCTACGGTGGAATTGCGTCCGTCCGCGCCGACGACGAGGTTCGCCCTCAGCGTCTTGCGAGTGCCGTCGCGCAGGCGCAATTCCGCCCCCACGACACGGCCCGAGGCGTCGCGAACGACCGCATCGAACTTTGTGCCAAGCGACAAGACCGCTCCGGCCGAAACCGCCGCATCGCAAAGGATGCGGTCAAGCACATAGCGGCGCGGCGCGTAGAGGCCGGCCGCGCCTCCCATCGGCCTGATCGCGATGTCCAACTGATCGACCTGGCCATAGGCAAACCGTGTCCGGGTGACGGCCGGCGTGTCGGCCTGGATGATGCGCGGCAGGACGCCAAGCCGGTCCAGCATCGCGACGCCCGGACGCATGAGCGCGTGCGTCGACAGCGCGTCGCCGATCTCGCGGGCGTGATCGATGAGGCGCACGTCGTAGCCTGCGCGAGCCAGGAGGATCGCGGTTGCCGCGCCGGCACAACGGGCGCCGACAATCAGGACGTCGCAGGAATCCGATATCTCAAGCACGGCAGGTTCTCCTCAGGCGGCGTGCCGATTGGCGAGCCGTTCGGCCAGGTGTCCGGAAAGCGCCTCGGCATCGGCCGTCGCTCCGGCAATGTGAGTGGAATGGCGATTGCGCAGGTAGGGCAGGCCCATGACGTAGAGGCCGTCGCCGACCACTCCGCCTTCATGGCGGATGCGCCCCTTGCGGTCGAACACCGGAAGCTGCAGCCAGCCATGGTCGGGCCTGTAGCCGGTTGCCCATATGACCGTGCCGATGCCGTTCAGATCCAGAGACAGGCGGGGATCGTCCGGGAGCCTGGTCGGGCCAAGCCTTTCGGCATCCGGCACCTGCAGACCGCGCTGGTCTATCCAGAGGTCAATGGCATCGAGCAGGCGATTCATCTTGAGGTCCGCCAGGGCGCAGAGATTGGACAGCGAACCCGAAAACAGCGCCTTGCCCTCGGACACCGCGGCGAGCCGCCCGACGATCTCGACGCCAAGATCCTGCAGGACATTCAGGTCCAGCGTCTCGCGCTTTTCCGAGCCCATCAGGGGCAGCGATGGCGTCCGGCGGACGCGCTCGATGTCGTCGACCTCGTCGTAGGGCGTGTCGAAGACCCCGGCGTTGCACATCCATGCCAGGATGTCGGCGCCGCGGTAGGCGCGCGGCAGCCGCAGGTGATTGCTCACCGCGAGAATCACGTTGCGGCCAGCCATCGCCAGTTCCCGAGCAATCTGCAGGCCAGAAGCCGAGGCGCCGACCACGAGGACAGCGCCCGGCCCAATGCCGGCGGGCCGGCGATAGTTGATCGGCGTGACCTGCTCGATGTGCGCGGGCAGTTGGTCGGCGAAACCGGGAACGTTTGGCAGGGAACACGCCCCGGTCGCGACGAAAAGGCTGTCGCAGGTCAAAAGTCCCTGGTCGGTCTGGACCCTGTATCCGGCGCCCGCGGTGACCGCAAGCACCCGGGTTTCGGTTCGCAGCGGGGTGCGGTTGGCGGCGACGCAGGTTTCGAAATTGCCGACGAGTTCGGGGACCGACATGTAAGCGTCCCGCTCGCCTCCGGCGTAGGGCAGCCCGGGCAGGCCGTTCATCCAGTTCGGAGTGAGAAGCCGCAGGCTGTCCCAGCGCTCTGTCCTCCAACTGTTTCCGGCCTGCCCGCGCTCGAGCACGAGGTGGTCGATGCCGCGGCCTGCGAGCGCGCGGCTCATCGCGAGCCCGGAATGTCCGGCGCCGATGATGACGGCTGCAAGCCTGGGCATATCGTACCTCCCTTGTTTGCTGGTCGCCTCAGGCGACCGAGACCTTCACGTTGCCGGGATTGGTGATGATGTCGAAAACGGCGGAACGCTTCTGCGACTGGGCCACAATTGCCGCGATTTCTTCCTTCGGGGCGTCGGCGTCGATGTCGAAGCTGACGCGGATCGCCGAGAAGCCGTTGCGCACATCAGCATCGATGCCGAGTATGCCGGCGATATCCATGTCGCCCTCGACCTTTGCCTTGACGCTGCGCAGCTGGACGCCGCGATGCTGGGCAACCGCCGCAACGCCCGCAGTGAGGCAACTGGCCAGGGCCGACAGCACGAACTCGACCGGCGTCGCGCCATTGTCGGCAGCGGCGAACTGCGGCGGATGGTCGGCTTCCATCGTGAAGGCCTTCGTATGGCTCTGCTCGGCGCCGAGCCCGAAAAAGCCCTGGACGGTCGAGCGGCTATGGGTGCCGTTGATCCAGTCGCATTCGGCGCGCCAGGTGAACTGACCAGCTGCCGGTGTTTCCGTCAGCGCGGCGCGCGCGCCCATCAACGCTTCGGTGTTGACGCCATTCTGGACCGCCTGAATCTTGGTCTGCATGTTCATCGTCTTCTCCTCTGGTTCGGTTGAGAGCATGGACTGCTGGGTCGATTGCCGATGAGGCATCTTCGGCGTGCGTGCCAAGCCGCGGCGCTACCGCCTCCTCGCTTGGTCTCCTCAATGGCGGCGATATTGGTTTTCGTTTGTTTCTGACCGATATCGCCGCTTTTGTGGTTTGTTTCATCGAGGAAACAAAGAAAAACGACACATTCGGTCGCGTGCCGCGCTTGAACCACGCAGCGCCGCTGAGCGGTCGCGTCGGCTTGTGCGCGGCCTGAAGGCAAGGCGGGTGCGTGCGGCAGCGCGGAGGAGGGCGGCTTCCTCGTCGCTACCGACCGGACGCAAAGCCGCGCGAGACCGGTCTTGCCATCCAGCCGGAAAGGGCAACAATGACCCGAAGAACGAGGAGATCGGGCAATGAAGAAGGACTATCAGAAGCCAACGCTGCTGCGCCGTGACAACATTCGCCGGATTACCGCGCAGGAGAACGGCGCAAACGTCTCCGGTCCGGTGGTCAACGACTAGGCTGGCCAAAGCAGGCCATCGGCCCGGCATCGGCGCGAAGTTTCTTGCAATTTTGCTAAAATAGATGAAGCTTGTTTAGCCGGGGCTGGATCGTTCCCGGTGTGGCTCGGGCTGCCCCCCACATCCCGCCCGACGTGGGGACAATACCCGCTCAGCGGCGGCTCGAGCCCCCAGCGATCAGCTGCCGCGCCGTGCCTGATCGCCATGATCTCCATCGCATGCCGCAACAGCGCCAGCCACGCGGGGACGAACGGGCTGAGACAGGCCGCGTTGCAGCGGCAAGTGACGGCATATGGGCTGGAACGTCAGGCCAGAAGCGGAGCGATGGCGTCGACGCCCGGCGAACCGGTCAGCTTGTGAACGATGGCGCCGACCAGCGCACCGAGGAACTTGCCGGATCGCTTGAGAATGCCCCGTTTGCCGGGCGGGCTCGGATCGCTGTTGCGCACTCGCCTCTCGAGGTTGTCGAGTTCCGGGATCAGGTTTGCGGTTCCTCGCTGCCTGGCCATTGCGATCAGGTCGACGGCAAACGCGACCTCCGATCTCCTGGCAAGGTTGATCGAGTCGAAGATTCCGCAGCCCATCGTCCGGTCGATGAAGATGTCCGGTATGTCTCCGAGCGCCGCCAGGAACATGGCCTTGGTGCGGACGCATTTCGTGCAGCGTCCGCAATTGTGGGGCCGGGCAGCGCGGTCGGTGCAGAAGGAAAGCGACCGCAGGGCAATCTCGTCCCCGGATATCAGTTCCAGCTTTTCAGCCCTCGTGACATCGAGATCGCGGGTCTCCATGCGGAAGTCCGTGCTCTCGAAGAACGCGTTGGTGACGCTGTTCGTCCCCCAGGGGAATACCAGGAATTCCTGCGTCCGGCTGTAGTCCGCCGAGATGGAACCGGAGCAGTAGTTCGAACGCATCAGGAAGAGCGTGGCCGCGAGCGCGAAACCATGCGTTACGTCGGACGTCATTCCGAGGTCCCTGTAGACTCGCCGAATGTCGGTTCGTACGGTCATGCGTTTGGTTGCATAGGCTTCCGCGAAGCCGGCTGTCTTGGCGACCAGCGTCTTGAACGCCTCGTCCTCGAAGCCGGATCCATGCATGGTGACAATCGCCTGGCGTTTGCCGGCTCGGTGCCTGCGCATGATGTGGTAGCAGCTGTCGACGCCTCCGGAGTAAAGCACCAAGTCGACGTCGCTCGTAGAGCGCGGCGCGGCCTGATGCTTGAATTCTAGGTCGACCGGCGAGAATCGGGCAGGCAGCCAGGTCGACCAGGTTCGGGAGAGGCTTGTGGCGTTGGCGGCAGCCACGTCATCGCCGAACCCGTCGATGATCAGTCGCCGGTTCAGGCGCATTCCGATGGGAAGAACGGCCCATGCGGCAAATATCGCGTCGTTCTCGATAGACGAGCACGCGTCGGACATCTCGAAGACTATTTCGTGCCCGCCGCCGACGATGCTGATCGCGTCGCCCTTCTTCTCAAGTCTGAAATCAATCATCTTTCTGTTTGGCGCGATCAACTGCATGTACTTAGCCGCTAGGGACCATCCATGCAATCCGGCGTAGGCGCGGATGGCGGGTCAGGCCAATCTGCCGCATGCCAGCGGCGTGGATCGTGCCGAAACGACTACGGGCAATCGCTGTCGCGAACGTAACGCGCCTTGACCCAGCCGCTGGTGACGCTGTCGCCATTGTAGTGCGTCACGGGGCACCATCGGCTGCCCCACGCGACGGAGAGCGGCTTGCAGACGCCGTCGAGGTGGATGATGCCGTGATGACCGGGAACGAGCACGTCGACGATCCGCGACGAGGCCGATGCGTGCCTGCGCATGTTGAGCGCGTCGTTGGAGGCGACGTTGACGACGACGAGGCAGCCGGGGCCGGACGTAGCCATGGCGGGGGCGGACGCCATGACGGAGAGCCCGATGGCAGAGGTTGCCAGAGCCGCACCTGAAACGAGCCTTGCCAGAACGGACTTCATCCTGCTCCTCCCTCGCGAAGGGTTGGTTGCGCCTGTAGCGGGTGTAGCCACCATAGCATGTCGATACGCGGTTTGCCGACTGGGTACGGCGGCGCGGCCCGGCTTTTCTCCTTGGCGGTGTCCGCCGCCGGCGTCGGGCGATGAGGGGATGCCGCGCAGGGCACGCTCAGGCGGACGCGATCGGAAGCGTCCGCCGAGCTTGCTCCGGCGTCTCGTGCGGGCGGGGCCGAAGGCTTGCGGCGTGCTGGAGGCGTGTCGAGGATCGCCCCGCGTCGCGCAACCCTTAGGCTGCGTTCACCGGTCGCCGGCCGAGAGGCCGGATACGCGTTCGTTGAATGTCGAGAAGAACTGGCCTGCCAGCTTCTTGGAGGTCGACACGATCAGCCGGCTGCCGAGTTGCGCGATCTTGCCCCCGACATCGGCGCTGGCCTTGTAGCGCAGGATCGTGGCGTCCGCTCCTTCCTCTTCCAGCATGACGTCCGCCCCGCCCTTGGCAAAGCCGGCGATGCCGCCCTTGCCTTCGCCGGAGATCGTGTAGGAGGTCGGCGGGTTGATGTTGGACAGGGCGACCTCGCCGGCGAAACTCGCCTTGATCGGCCCGATCTTCAGCACGACGGTCGCCTTCATGCGATCGTCCGCTGTCTTCTCGAGCATCTCGCAGCCCGGGATCGACGCCTTCAGCATCTCGGGGTCGTTCAGGCTCGCCCACACGGCGGCGATGGGCGCCGCGATGCGCTCCTCGCCCTCGATGACCAGGGACATTCTAGCTCCTCTCAGTGGATTGGTGGATCGGACGTTCGGTGCCGCCTGCCGGGCGGCCGGCGGCGACCGACGTCAAGCCAGCGGGTGGTGGATGCAGATGTTCTTCGTCTGCTGGTAGGCGGCCAGCGCCTCAAGGCCCTTCTCTCGGCCGTAGCCCGAGAGTTTGTAGCCGCCGAACGGGAACTCGACGTCCAGGCCCACGCCGAAGGCGTTAATCCACACCTGGCCGACGCGCAGCCTGGAACCGATGCCCAGCGCCTTGTCGATGTTGCTGGTGTGGATGCCGGCTACGAGGCCGAACGGCGAGTCGTTGGCGCCGTCGACAGCCTCGTGGACGTCGTCGAACGGGATCACGGTGAGGATCGGGCCGAAGATCTCCTCGCGGGCGATCCTCGCCTGGTTGGTGGCGCCGACCACAAGGCCGGGGCGCACGAAGGCGCCCCTCGCGAGCCCGGGATCGGACGGCAGGTCGGCGCCGAGGAGCAACTCGCCCTCGGACTTGGCCAGTTCGTAGTAGCGCTCGACGTCACCCCTATGCGCGGCGCTGATGAGCGGACCCATGTCGGGGTCGTCGATGCCGGCGCCGAGCTTCATCGCGCTGATGCGCGCGTGCAGCCGCTCGACCACGGTGTCGTGGATGGACCGCTCGACGAACAGGCGGGTGCCAGCGTTGCAGACCTGGCCGCAATGGGTCAGGAAGCCGCCCGCGACGATCGGGAGAGCGCGGTCGAGATCGGCGTCGGCGAGCAGGATCTGCGGCGACTTTCCACCGAGTTCCATGTTGCAGGGCACTGCATGCGACGCCGCCGCCACAAGCACGCGCTCGCCGGTCGGGACCGAGCCGGTGAACGTGATCTGGTCGACGCCGGGGTGACGGGCAAGCAGGTCGCCGGCGAACGAGCCGCGGCCGTTGACCAGGTTGACCAGCCCGTCGGGCAGGCCGGCCTCGCGGCAGATCTTGACGAACTCGTAGGCGGTGACCGGCGTGTCGGCCGCCGGCTTGATGATGACCGCGCAGCCCGCGGCGAGCGCCGGCGCGACGCCGCGCGCTATGAGCTGGAAGGGGTAGTTCCACGGAATGATGTGGAGGCTCACGCCGATCGGTTCCTTGACGGTCCAGTCGGACCAGTCGGGGCCGAGCGGGATCGAGGCGCCGTGCAACTTGTCGGCGGCACCGCCGTAGAACTCGAAGAAGCGGGCAGAGCAGTCCACCTCCCAATAGGAATCGCGCAGGGGCTTGCCGCTGTCCTGGCTCTCCTTGGCCGCGATTTCCTCGCGGCGCTCGAGCATCAGTTCGCCGATGCGGTGCAGGACGCGACCGCGCTCGAAAGGACGCATGCGTCGCCAGGGGCCGTTGTCGAAGGCGTCGCGGGCTGCGGCCACGGCCATATCCACCTCGGCGGCGCCTGCGCGCGCGAACGTAGCGACCAGTGCGCCCGTTGCCGGATCGTGGGTTTCCCCTACGCCGTCGGAGCCTTCGTTCAGGATTTTGTCGCCGGCGACGATCGGAATGTGGGGCGTGGTCATCTGCATCTCCAGAGGATTGAGCGATAATGCAGATGTTGTATGCAAAACAAAAAAGATTGTCTACATGAATTGACAGAATGTTTACACGCTGGTAGCCAGATCGCAGTGAATGCAACGCGAGGCGAAGGCACATGCAGCTTGGTTTGGAACGGAAACGGGCGCTTGTGACCGCAGCGTCCCGCGGGTTGGGGCGCGCCTCCGCGCTTGCTCTGGCCGCGGAGGGCGCGGCCGTGGCCGTTGGTGGCCGCAATCCCGCCGTGATGGCCGATCTGGTGCGCGAACTGCAGGACGCCGGTGCCGCCTCGGCGGTCGCTGTGCGCATGGATCTGACCGAACGCGCGACGCTCAACCCCGCCGTGGAGGAAGCCGTGGCGGCGCTCGGCGGGCTCGATATCTTCGTCGGCAACACCGGCGGCCCGGAGGCGGGGCCTTTCCTCAGCGTTCCGCGGGAAAGCTGGGAGCAGGCCCTGAACGAGAGCCTGCTGCCGCTGGTCGACCTGTCCCACGCCGTGCTGCCGCACATGCAGGCCAACAAGTGGGGCCGCATCATCTTCGTAACCACCGTCGGCGTGAAGATGGTGCAGCCCAACATGGTGCTGTCGGATTCACTGCGGCTGGCTGTCGTAGGCCTCGCCAAGTCGCTGTCGATCGAGTTCGCGCAGGAGGGCATCATGGTCAACTGCCTGTGCCCCGGCCCTTTCGCCACCGACCGAATGGAGTACCTGGTCCAGTCGAGCATGGAGCGCGACGGGCTCGGCCGGACCGAGGCGGAGTCGGTCTGGCTTCAGGAGGTGCCGGTCGGCAAGTTCGGCGATCCGGCAGATTTCGGCGCGATGGTCGCCATGCTGGCGTCGGAGCGCGCCGGCTTCATTACCGGCGCTGCCATTGCGCATGATGGAGGAAAATCCCGTGCTTACTAAGTCCCAGTCCGGCGACGTCGAGACCATGGATGGAGGCGCCGCTATCGTCGCGTGGCTGAAGTCGGTCGGCGTAACGAACGTCTTCTCCGTCTCAGGCGGTCCGATCAACGCCATCTACCGCGCCTGCACCCGGCAGGGGTTGCCGCTGATCCACACGCGCCACGAGGCCGCGGCCTGCTTCATGGCCGAGGCGCAGTCGCGCGTCACCGGCCGGGCGGGCGCGGCTGTGGTCACGCTGGGGCCGGGCGTCACCAACGCCGTCACCCCCGGCCTCGTCGCCATGCTCGCCGGGACGCCGATGATCATCGTCGGCGCGCAGGCGTCGACGAAGTCGGCCGAGCGCGGCGCCGGCATGGCCTACGACGTGCTGCCGATCATGAAGGGCGTCACCAAATGGGCGGCGCGCTGCACCGATCCAGACCGGCTGCAGGAATATCTCGACATGGCCTGGCGCAAAATGTGGGCGGGACGGCCAGGGCCGGTGTTCCTGGAGGTGCCGACCGACATCCTGTCGGCGCCGCTTCGCGCCGCGCCGGCAGGTGTGGCTCCGCCGATGCCGGGCCAGCCCGGCATCCTCGCGGCCGACGCCGAGGCGGCGCGCACGCTGCTCTCCGGCGCCAAGAAGCCGTTGCTGATCCTCGGCGACGAGTTGTTCTGGCATCGCTCCCCCCGCATCCTCGAGGCGGTTGAGAAGCACGGGCTGGCGTTTTCCACCCTGCGGCTTGCGCGTGGCATCGTCGACGAGCGGCACCCGCTGTGGACGGGGCCGGCCTACGCGCCCTGCAACGAGACCCTGCGCGGCGCGCTCAAGGACGCCGACTGCATCGTCCTGCTCGGCCACCATTTCGAGTTCGATCTCGAATTCGGCGATAGCGTGGGTCCGCAGGCCAGGATCATCCAGGTGTGTTCCGACCAGGAACTGCTGCATCGCAACAGGCGCGCCGACATCGACATCGCGGCGTCGCCCTGCGCGTTCATCGACCTGCTGACCGACATGCCGGCGCTCGGCGTCGCGGCGGGTTGGAGCGCTGGCCTGGCCGAGGCGTGGCGGAACGAACACGCGGCCCAGCTTGGCGACGGCGACGCAGCCGGAATGCATCCGATTGCCGCGGTCGACGCGGTCACGGCGGCAGCGCCGGAGAATACGATCTACGTGACTTCGCACGGCAATGTCGATTTCTGGGCGGACGCCAGGCTGCGCATTCCGGCGCCTGGTCGCTACCTGCGCGCCGGCCAGTCGGGCGCGCTGGGAGCCGAGGTCCCATATGGCGCCGGCGCCAGTTTTGCGGATCCGGAGGCGCCTGTGATCGTGTTCGTCGGCGATGGCGGCATCGGCTTCCACGTGTCCGAACTGGATACTGCGGAACGCTACGGCCGCGCCTTCATCGTGGTGGTGCTGGACGACGAGTGCTGGGGCGCGATCGCGCTGCCGCAGCAGATGAGCTTCGGCGAAACCTACGAGATGGGCCTGCCGCGTCGTGACTGGGGCAAAGTCGCCGAGGGGCTGGGCGGACGCGGCTACTTCGCGCGCGACGCGCAGGCGCTGGAGGAGGCCGTAGACGACGCCATCGCCAGCGGCAAGCCGGCCATCATCCAGGTGCCGGTGCGCAGTGTCATTAGCCCCTACATGACCTACATTTCCTGAAGAAGCAGAGGCTCCGCGACATGAATATCTGGAAGAACGGGGCGGCGACCGGCGTGACGCCTCCGAACCACTTCGGCGGCCTGACCGTCCTCGACGTAGTGCCCTTCAAGGGCAGGAACTTCGCAATCCAGGTCTCCAAGGCGCCGAAGGGCGGCGGTGGAGAACTGCACCACCACGACGACTGGTCGCAAACCTTCTATCTGGTGCGCGGCGAACTGACCTTCGATACGGGCAAGGAGCGTTTCACGCTGAAGGCCGGCGAGGCGGTCCTGTTCGAGCCGGGCGATCCCCACTACACGATCAACGAGGGCGACGCGGAAAGCGAGTACCTAGTGATCACGGTGCAGCACTAGGAATGTCCGCCGGCGCTCATAGGCGCTTGCATCACGCAGGGTGAGAATGCATCTAACGGCATGAGGAGAATCCAGGAGAAGACGGTGAGCCAGGTCATCGAAGAAGGCAAGGAAGCCAAGCCGTCCGCCGACAATCTTATCCAGCTTCTCGAGGACGACATCCTCAATGCCGTCCTCCGCCCGGGCGAGCGCCTCGACGAGCAGTCGCTGGCGCGCCGCTTCGAGGTCTCGCGCACCCCGATCCGGGAGGCGCTGCGCCATCTCGCCTCGAGCGGTCTCGTCGAGATCAAGAAGAACCAGGGCGCGACGGTCCGGCGGCTTACCACCGGCGAACTGATCGAGATGTTCCAGGTGATGGCCGAGTATGAAGGCCTGTCGGCCAGGCTTTCGGCGCGCCGCATGAACAAGGACGACGTGGCCGAGATGCGCAAGCGTCACGAGGAGTGCGCGTTGATGGCCGAGGGCGAGGACTACGGCGGCTTCTACCAGGCCAACAACGTCTTCCACGACACCATCTTCCGCGGTTCGCGCAACGTCTATCTGCAGGTGGAGAGCCGCAAGCTGCGCAACCGGCTGAATGTATACCGACGCCACATAACGACGCCGCGCAGCATGGCGAAGTCGACCTACGAGCACGGCCGCATCGTCGAGGCGATCGCGGGCGGCGATGCAGTGCTGGCGCATGATCTCATGCGCGAGCATGTCGACCTGCTGGCCGGCGCCGCCGCCGACGTCCTGCTGGCGCTGGAAGTCGAAGGCATCGAATAGCGGCACCTTTCGGGCGTGCCACCGTGTCGTGCGTGCGTCATGCTGGCCAGGACGTGCGCAGTTCTTCCAGGATGGTCCGGACGTTGGTGAAGGCAGGCGGTTTCCCGCCTGCTCTTTTGTCGGGGTCAGGCCTCGGCGCGCTCGCGAATGTGGCGCGACAGCGCCCATAGAGCATTGGCGTTGAGCGGCGTGCTTTCGACGCCGACCTGCAGGGCGCTGGCGACTGCGTTTGCGATCGCGGCTGCGGGGCCGATCGCCCCGCCTTCGCCCAGTCCCTTTGCGCCGAGCGGCGTCAGCGGGGTAGGCGTCTCGATGTGGTGCACCTCGATGTCCGGTATCTCCGGCGCGAGCGGCATCAGATAGTCGGCGAAGTTGGTCGTGAGGGGCTGGCATTCCGCATCGTAGATGAAGTGCTCGAACATCGCCGAGCCGATGCCCTGCACGACGCCGCCGCGCACCTGCCCGTCGACGACGAGCGGGTTGAGGATGGTGCCGCAGTCCTCGACCACCACGAAACGCAGCAGCTTCATCTTGCCGGTCTGGACGTCGATCTCGACGACGGCCGCATGCACGGCGTTGGAGTAGGTGCCGTCGCGCGGCCCGTCGACGCTCGCATGCGCCTCCAGCCCGGGGGTCATGCCGTCCGGAAGCCTATCGACGTTGCGCAGTGCGGCGCGCGCCAGCTTTCGGATCTCGATCCGGTTGCCGGGGTTGCCGCGCACGGAGGCCACGCCGTCCGCGAGCTCGATCTGGTCGGGCTTCGCCTGCAACAGGTGGGCGGCGATGGCGCGCAGCTTGTCGGCCAGCCTTGTCGCCGCGACATGCACCGCGCCGCCGCCCAGCGGACCGCCGCGGCTGCCCCAGGTGCCGACCGAATAGGGGGTTGTCAGCGTGTCGCCGTGGCGCACGTATACGTTCTCCGGTCGGATGCCGAGCGCGTCGGCGGCCACTTGCGCCATCGTCGTTTCCAGCCCCTGGCCGTGGTTCTGCAGGCCGAGATCGACTGTGGCTTCGCCGTCCGGCGACATGTCCACCCTCGCGGCGATGTAGCCGGTCTCGATCGGCACCCGGCGGCGGGTGAAGTCCGGCGTTCCGTGCGCAGTCTGCTCGATGAAGCAGGCCAGGCCGACGCCGATGCGCGTCGTGTCCGATCCGCGCGACGCCTCAGCCGCGGCGATATCCTTTGCCAACAGCGTCTGCATCTGCTCGAGCGACTGCGCGTAGGAGCCTTCGTCGTAGGTGAAGCCGAGCACGTTCTTGTAGGGGAACTGCCGGACGACGTTCTTCAGCCGCAGTTCGATCGGGTCCATGCCGAGTTCGACGGCGATGTCGTCCATCAGCCGCTCCTGCGAGAACACGGCGGACGGCCGGGCGACACCGCGATAGGTGCCGATCGGGCACTTGTTGGTCGCAACCGCCCTGAAAGTCGCCTCGTAGGCTTTGAGGTCGTAGGGCCCGGGCAGAACCTTGCCGACCATGCCGGGTTCGCCGGCGGAAGTGAACGGATAGGTCGAGTAGGCGCCGTTGTCGACCGTGATGTCCGCCTTCAGGCCGAGAACCCGGCCGTCGGCTGCGACGTAGGCTTCGAGCGTGTGCTCGTGGTCGCGGGCGTGGATCGAGGCGATCAAATGCTCTCGCCGGTCCTCGATCCACTTGACCGGCCGTCCGGTTTTCATGGCGAGCCAGGCGACCAGGACCTCGTCGCCATAGACCTGACCCTTGACGCCGAAGCCGCCACCGACATCGGGCGCCACGACCCTGATGCGCGATTCCGGGAGGTTCAGTTCCTCGGAGATGTAGGTGCGCACGAGATGCGGCATCTGGGTGGACGACCACACGGTCAGCACGCGGTCGCCCGGATTGTAGTGCGCGACGACGCCGCGGCATTCCATGGGCACGCCGGCCTGGCGCTGGGTGCGATAGGTACGTTTGACGACATGCGCGGCCTGCGCCCTTGCGGCCTCGAGGTCGCCTCCCTTCATCTGGCGCTGCACGATGACGTTGCCGGTCCACCCGTCGAACAGCGGAGGCAGCGCCGGATCGCGTGCCTGCTGCATCGTGCCGACCACCGGCAGCGGATCGTATTCCACAAGGACGTGCTCGGCCGCGTCCTCCGCCCGGTAGGCGTCTTCGGCCAGCACGACGGCGACCGGTTCGCCGACGAAGCGCACCCGGCCCTCGGCCAGCAATGGCTGCTCGGAGTACTGCATCTCCGGGTAGTCCTGGTGCGCCTTCATGGAGAGGCCGGCGGTATCCTCGCCGGTGAACATCCAGGTCGCGTAGCCCAGGTCGCCGAGCGCGGACGAATCGACGCCGACGATGCGCGCATGCGCGATGTCGGCGCGCACGAAGGTGGCGTGCAGCATGTCGGGCAGGCGGATGTCGTCGATGTAGCGCGCCAGGCCCGAAAGCAGGCGGATGTCCTCGAACCGCTGTATGCGCGCGCCGATGTGCCTTGGCTGTTCGGCTTTCATGTCATGCGTCCTTTCCAAGTCCGGCGCCGATCGCCTTGCGCACCGCGGCCACGATGCCGTGATAGCCGGTGCAGCGGCAGATGTTGCCGCTCATCGCTTCCCTGATCTCGCCGTCGTCGGGCATGCGCCGCTGCGCCACCATATCGTCGACGAACGGCGCCAGCGTCATGATGAAGCCCGGCGTGCAGTAGCCGCATTGCAGGCCGTGCTCGCTTCTGAAGGCCAGTTGCAGCGGGTGCTCCGCCAAGGCGCCACCCATGGCCTCCACAGTCGTGATCGTGGCGCCGTCGCACTGCACGGCGAAGGTGAGGCAGGAGAGGCGCGGCGTGCCGTCCAGATGAACCGTGCAGCAGCCGCACGCGCCGTGGGCGCAGCCGATATGCACGCCGGAAAGACCGAACTCCTGCCGGAGCATATCGGCCAACAGGCGGCGCGGCTCGGCATCGACGGTCTTGTCGATGCCGTTCACGGTGAGGGTGATTTCGGTCATGACTTCTCCAGCGCTCTGGTACAGGCGGCGACGATGGCGCGCTGCGTGAGTTGCGCGATCAGGGCGCGGCGGTATTCCGCCGATGCGATGTGATCGTTGGCGGGGTCGATGGAGGCGGCGAAGCTGCTGCCTGCCTCGGCGGCCGGCGGTGCGGCGAGCGGCTGACCGGCCAGCAAGGCCTCGACCTCCGGAGCGCGGATGGGCACGAGATCGGCGCCGCTGCACACCATTGCTGCGCGCACGACGGATACGCCGTCATGCTCAATGGAAATGCCGACGGAGGCGGTGGCGAAGTCGCCGCTGCGCTCGCCGAGCTCGATGAAGCTGCCGGCCGAGTTCTGAGGGGGCAGGGGAAATTCGAGCGCGACCACCATTTCGCCGGGTTCAAGCGCCGTCACATAGGCGCTGAGGAAGAACTCCGCGGCCGGAATGCGGCGCTCTTCGGAGGCGGAGCGCGCGACGATCTCGGCGTCGTAGAGAACGGCGACGGCCGGGAGCTCCGCAGTCGGATCGGCATGCGAGATGCTACCGCCGGTCGAGCCGTTGCGGCGGATCGTGGGATGGCCGATGTAGTGCACGGCGTCGAGGATGGCGGGAAAGTGCTCGGCGATCAGCGGATGGCCGAAATAGTCCTCGTGCCGCGTCAGGGCGCCGATACGCAGCGTCGGACCATCAGCCTCGATGCCCGCCAGCGGCAGCTTGTCGATGTCGACGAGGTGCGCCGGCCGCGCCAGCCGGAAATTCATCATCGGCACCAGGCTCTGTCCGCCGGCGATCGGCCTGCCGTCATCGCCGAACTCGGCGAGGAGTTCCAGGGCATGCTCGAGCGACCTGGCCCGATGATACTCAAAAGATGCTGGCCTCATGGTCTCCTCTTAACAACCAACGAGAATCCTGACCGGTATGGGTCGGTCTCGTCACTACGGGGGCCGTGCCACGACAGCAAGCTAGTAGACCGACGCTTTGTATGCAATGGAAAAAAAATTGTAGACAAAGATGAACGTGTCGCATTAAGTTCCAAAATGTCGGCGGACGACCGCTGGCATTGAGGAGTGTTAGCGCAGCCGCACCACGCGGCTGTGATGGGAGGATGGTTGAATGCGAGCTTTTGCAAGAAGCTGGGGTCTGGCCCTTGGAATTGTCCTGGCTGGCGGTGTCGCCCAGGCGCAGGATGCAGTGACCCTGAAGATGGTCGGCGCATGGGCGCCCGGCTTTTCGCCAACGGCTGAAGTCGGCAAGAACTTCATGGAGAACGTGAACCGCCTAGGCGAGGGCAAGGTCACGATCAATTTCATCGGCGCGGACGACGTGCTGCCGCCCTTCGACCAGCCGGAGGCATTGGTCAATGGCGTGTTCGACGTCTGGTATGGCGCTCCCAACTACTGGGCGGGCGTGGTGCCCGGCGGCGACATAACCGAGCTTTCGCCGCTGACCGTCCCGGACGGCGGTCCCGGCACCGCGCTCTATGACTACATGACGAAGATCTACGCGGCCAAGGGCGTTCGCTATATCGGCCACGCGGCCGGCGACCCCGGCGAGGGCGCGCACTACATCTCGACCAACTTCCCGGTCAAGTCGATCGACGACCTGAAGGGCAAGAAGCTGCGCGTCGCGCCGCTGACCCGCCACTTCGTCCAGGCGGTCGGCGCCGAGTCGGTCACGCTTCCGCCGTCCGAGATATTCCTGGCGATGGACCGCGGCACCGTTGAGGGTTTCAGCTGGCCCGTGGCGGACGCCTTCACGCGCTACAACTGGCAGACCGTCACCAAGTACATGGTCAATCAGCCGATGTACCGCAGCGGCGGCAGCGTCGCCATGAACCTCGACAAGTGGGACAGCCTGTCGCCCGAGGTACAGGATATCCTGCTCAAGGCGATCGCCGAAACGCAGACCTTCGCGCTCGAATGGTTCGATAAGAACCAGAAGGAGCAGGAAGCCATCATGGTCAAGGACGGCATGGAAATCCTGCCGATCGCGCCCGAGGAATCGAAGCGCTGGACCGAAGTCGCGAACGACGCGCTTTGGGCCTACTACGAGGGAATTCTCGGAGCCGAGGGCGTCGCCGAGGTGAAGGCGCTGTTCGCGGCCAAATAGGCTGGCGGCCTGGTGCGTCATGCTGGCGCCTCTTTCGAAGCGAAAGGGGGGCGGCGCTGCCTAATACTCGCGCGCCGCCGCCAGAGCCATCCGCCGGTGGCGCGCCAGAACCGGGCAAGGCGCAACCGTCGCCACCCGCGGCCTCGGCAGACGCAGCAACAAGACAACTGGGGCATCCTCATGGGCCGACTCGAGCGCGCATTCGATTTCGTACTCAACCTTTTCGCCGCGATCGCCGCCACGCTGCTGGTCGCCATGATGCTTGCGACCGTGATCAAGGTCGCGATGCGGGCGCTGTTCAATCACGGCATACTCGGCATCGACCAAATCAGCGGCACCATGATGGTCTACGTCACGTTCCTCGGGGCGGCGTGGGTGCTTCGCCGCGATGGCCACGTCACCGTGGACATCGTGGTCGCCAGCCTGCGTCCGAAGGCGCAGCGGATCGTCATGGTCCTGAGTTCACTCGTCGGGGCTGCCGTCTGCCTGACCCTCGCCTGGTTCGGCACCAAGGCGGTCATGCTGTCTTTGCAGCGCGGCATCGTCGTCGCCGCCGAGATCGAGATCCCCCGCGCCGTCAACCTCGCCGTCATTCCGCTCGGCTGCCTGCTGCTGGGCATTGAGTTCGTGCGCCGGGCCGTGCGTTTCCATCGCGGCCAGATGTCGCTTTCCGAAACACCCCGCTCGGAGGCCTGAGACCCATGGACTGGTGGCTTTTCCTTCTTCTTTTCTTCCTCGGCCTGGGCGTACTGATGATGATCGGCGTGCCGGTCGCCATCGCCTTCCTGCTCGTCAACCTCGCGGGGGTTTACTATCTCTGGGGCGGCGTCTCCGGCTTCAACCAGCTGATCCTGAGCATCGACAGCTCGATCTCGACGTTCGTGCTGGTGCCCGTGCCTATGTTCATCCTGATGGGCTCGATCATGTTCCATTCGGGCATCGCGCAGCGGATGATCGAGGTGCTCGACCAGTGGCTCGGCTTCGTCGCCGGACGCCTTGCAGTGCTGGCGATCGGCGCCGGTGCGCTGCTCGGCACGCTGACGGGCATGGCGATGGGCTCCGTCGCGATGCTCGGGTCGACGCTGACGCCCGAGATGGAGCGGCGCGGCTATGCCAAGTCCATGTCGATCGGACCGATCCTCGCGAGCGGCGGCCTGGCCATCCTGATCCCGCCCTCCACGCTTGCCATCATACTGGCGAGCCTCGGGGGATTCTCGGTCGCGAAGATCCTGATCGGCATCATCGTGCCGGGCATCCTGCTGGCGATCATGTGCATAGGCTACATCGTCGTCCGCGCCATGCTGCGGCCCGAGGAGGCTCCGGCCTACGAGGCGCCACGCATTCCGCTGGCCCAGCGGCTGAGCGACGCGGCGATCTACCTCGTTCCGCCGATCTGCGTGGTGGTGATGATCATCGGCCTGATTTTCTTCGGGACGGCGACGCCGACCGAGGCGGCCGCGCTCGGCACGTTCCTGACGTTCGTGCTGGCGATCCTCTACCGCAAGCTCAACTGGCAGGTGCTGGTCAAAGGTGTCGGCTCAGCCACCCAGCTGTCGGTCATGATCCTGATCATCCTCACAGGGTCGGCCGCCTTCAGCCAACTGCTGTCCTTCTCGGGCGCCACCGCTGCGATCACGGGCCTCGCCAGCGAACTGCCGGTGCCGCCTCTCCTGTTGCTCGTGCTGATGCAGGTCATCATCGTCTTTCTCGGCATGTTCATCGAGCAGACCTCCATCGTGCTGGTGACGATCCCGATCTTCCTGCCGATCGTTCACCAGATGGGCTGGGACCCGATCTGGTTCGGCATCATCATGATGGTGAACCTGGAAATGGCGACCATCACCCCGCCGTTCGGTCTCTCGCTGTTCGTCATGAAGGGCATCGCGACGCGCGGGACGGCCATGATCGACATCTACCGGGCGGCCATTCCGTTCATACTCATCAACATCCTGCTGATGGCAATCATGATCGCCGTGCCAGACCTGGTGCTGTGGCTGCCGAGCAAAATGAACTGACGCCGCCGCCGCGCGCCGTCCTCGCGAAACCACAGGAGTTCGAACAATGACTGACAGACGGCAGGCCGTCCTCGACACGATCGACCGCAACCGGGACAAGGCGGTAGAGTTTCTCCGGAAGATGGTGTCGATCCCGAGCGTCACCGGCGACGAGGCCGCGATCCAGGCCTTTGTTGCGGGCTACATGGCGACGATCGGCCTCGACGTCGATATGTGGGAGACGGATTGGGAGGAGCTGAAGAAGCATCCGGGCTACCGGCCGGTTGACCGAGGCTATGAAGGCCGCCCGAACATCGTCGCCACCCGCAAGGGAACGGGCGGCGGCCGTTCGCTGCTGCTCAACGGCCATACCGACGTGATCCCCGTCGGCAACTGCGAGGGCTGGAGCGACAACCCGTGGTCCGCGGCGATCAAGGACGGCCGCATCTACGGGCGAGGCTCCTGCGACATGAAAAGTGGCGTGGCCGCCCATATCCTGGCGGTCGAGTTCCTGAAGGAGGCGGGCATCGAGCTCAAGGGCGACGTCTACATCAACGTCGTCATCGACGAGGAGGTCAGCGGGCACGGCACGCTGGACACGGTCATCCGGGGCTACAAGGCCGACGCCGGCATTTCGGGCGAGACCAGCGACCTCGCGGTGCAGCCCGCCTGCATCGGCCGGATCTGGTTCCAGATCGACGTCCAGGGCAAGCCGGCAGGCATCCAGCAGCGCTATCTTGGCATCAGCGCCATCGACCTTGGCAACAAGATCGTCCAGGCCGTTCAGGAACTGGAGGACCACCGCGTCGCCACTGTCTGGCATCCGCTCTACCCGAATGCGCTGGATTCGCTTCCCTGCATCATCGGCAGCTTCCAGGCCGGCAACTACCCGAGCGCCTTCCCGGCCAGCGCCGTCCTCAAGGGCAGCATCGGAACCGTACCGGGCGAGGACCACGAGGGCGTCAAGCAGAGCCTGGTCGACAAGATCGCGGAGGTGGCGGCCGAGGACGAATGGATGCGAGACCATCCGCCGGTGGTGCGCTTCGTCGGCTACGATGCCGAGGCGTCGGAAATCCCGCGCGACCACGCGATCGTCGAACTGCTGGCCGACACCTACCGTTCGGTGACAGGCAAGGAGCCCGTCATCAGCGGGCGCCAGGGCGCCGCCGACACGCGCTTCCTGAACCAATACGGCGAGACGCCGACCGTGATCTTCGGGCCCGGTTCGACCGCGGTCATGCACGCCAACGACGAGTATGTCTCGATCGACGACTACATGACGGCGATCAAGGTCATGGCGCTATGCATCCTGGAGTGGTGCGGCTCCGACGACTGAGTCCGGTTCGTTTCGGGCGCAGCGCGGGGCCGGCACGGCCCC
Source organism: Mesorhizobium marinum (assembly GCF_040813675.1). Lineage (NCBI taxonomy): Bacteria > Pseudomonadati > Pseudomonadota > Alphaproteobacteria > Hyphomicrobiales > Phyllobacteriaceae > Mesorhizobium > Mesorhizobium marinum. Next base: position 747,278 of record NZ_JBFOCI010000001.1, read on the forward strand.
GCGTCGGGCTTCGGGGCGGCCCGGCAGCGTCGCAGGCGCACCGTGCGCGACTAACGGGCGCGTCCTGGGCGGCCCGCCTTTGCCGGGCTGTTCCTGGCCGTGCTCGGCTGATGCAGGAGGCCGCCGGGCAGGAATGCCTCCCGCATGTAGTCCGCGAAGGTCTTCACCGCCGGACGCATGGTCTGGCGCCGAAGCCGCAAACTCATGACATGGACAGGCGGCAACGCCTCTCGGATCGGCAGCACGGCGATCTTGGAGCCGTCGTAGCCGACCGTGGTGCCGGGCACCGCGTTGTGGATCGTGAAGCCGTGGCCATGCCCAACAAGCCCGCGGATCAGTTCGTAGGAGCGCGAGCGATAGACGACGCGCGGCTCGATCTTGCAGGTCAGGAAAAGGTTGAAGAAGTATTCGCGCGAATGCGGCAGGTCGAGCAGGATGAACGGCTCGTTCGCCAGCTCGCGCAGGCTGACGCTGTCGCGGCCAGCGAGCGGGTGGTCGCCCGCCACCAGCACATAGGGCGGCAGTTCGGTCAGGCGCTCTCCCATCACCTCGTCGGGGAGCGCGTAGGCATACGACAGCGCCAGTTCGAGCCGGCCCGAAAGCAGGCCTTCGACGATGTCCTGCTGATTGCCTTCCTCAAGATTTACCGTGATGCCCGGCACGCTCTGCGAGAAGCCGCTGAGAAGGGCCGGCATGAAGCGGGTCGCGAGGGTCATGAAACTGCCGACGGCGATCTCACCGGTTGCGCCCTCGCCGAGCGACTGCATCGAGCGCTGGAAGTCGCGCGCGTGGCTGAGCAAGAGCCGCGCCTCGTTGACGACGCGTCGTCCGGCGACGGTCAGCGTCATGCCGCGGGCATGATGCCGGACAAACATCTGTGCGCCGAGGTCGGCCTCGGCATGCGCGATCGCGGCGGAGATCGTCGGCTGCGACACGTTGAGTGTACGGGCCGCGTCGGTGACGCTGCCGAGTTCCGCCGTGGCCACGATGTAGCCGAGATTGCGCAGGGACAGGTGCATAGCGAAAACCTATCTTGTTGGCCTATTAAATGTATTATCTTTGGTCGTTCATGCGTGTTCAAGTCGTCGTCGAAACGTCGCGACAAGCCCAACTGCCCGCAGAGGCAGACACAACAGACGGCTGAGCGACGGCTTAGTTCGCACCGCACCAAGGGAACGGGGCGGCGAATTGGAGGCCAGAACGTCCATCGAGGTTTTTCGCCGGGATCGTCGCGATCCGGTTCGCATTCGTGCGGGCCTGCCGCGGCTGCCCAATCCATAATGGGAGCAAGACACACATGTTCAGGAAATTCAGCCTTGTTGCGGCCGCGGCAATCGCCGTAGCCATCGGTTCGGGCGATGCGATGGCGCAGACCAAGCTGCGCCTCGCGGTCGAGACGACCGGTCGCGATCCGACCAACGTCATGCTTGGGACATTCCGCGACGAACTGAAGGCGTTGGCGGGCGACGAGGTGGCGATCGAGTATTTCGAAGGCGGCGCGCTGGGCGACGAGGGCGCGCTTGCCGAGCTGATCAGGGCCGGACAGGTCGAGGTCGTCTCGATGGGCTCGGACATCGTCTCGCTCGACAGCCGGTTCGCGGTCTTCGACATGCCGTTCCTGTTCGGCGACAAGGCATCGGCGCGCGCCGCGATGGACGGCGAACTCGGCGAGATGCTGGCGAAGTCTCTGCGCGAGACTGTCGATCTGCAGGTTGTCGGATACGGCGAACTTGGCTTTCGCGTGATCAGCAACAACGTACGCCCGATCACCAAGCCGGAAGACCTGAAGGGGCTGAAGCTGCGCACGCCCAGCAACCAGGGGCGCATCGTCGCCTTCGAGACGCTGGGCGCCGCGCCGACGCCAATGCCGCTCGGCGAAGCCTACGTGGCCCTCAGGCAGGGCGCGCTGGACGGACAGGAGAACCCGATGTCGGTCATCAAGGAGTTTTCGCTGTTCGAGGTGCAGAAATACATCTCCATCACCAACCACGTCTACACGCCGATCACGCTGACGATGAACGGCAGGGCCTGGGATGCGCTGACGCCGGAGATGCAGGACAAGCTGAAGCAGGCGGCGGCAAAAGCCGGCGAGGCGACCCGCGTCCTCTCCGACGAGAGCGACGCCAAGCTGGTCGACGAGTTCAAGGCCGCCGGCGTCCAGGTCAACACCATCGACGCCGACGCGTTCCGCGAAGCGGCGGCTCCCGTCGCCGAGAAGCTCAGCGCGGTCGTGTCGCCGGAATTCATGAACAAGGTAATGGAGAACGTGAAGTGATTTCAGCGACGATGCGGGAAACCCGACAGGCGCCGGCGCCCGTGTTCCGATACGATGGCGACGGCTACCGCGCGCGCATCGGCCTGATCTTCATGGCCTCGAGCGTGGTCATGGAATCCGAGATGTGGGCGATGGCCGCAGAGGGCGTATCGGTTCACACCGCCCGCATCAAGCTGCCCAAGGTGACCGTCGAGGGAATCGAGGAAATGATGAATGCGCCACAGCTCGAGGAGGCCGCGCGCCTCCTCGGCTCCGCGCCCATCGACGTGCTGTGCTTCGGCGGCACGAGCGCCTCCTTTCTGCACGGCACCGCCTACGACGTCGCGCTTACGAAGAAGCTCACAGGCTGGGCGGCGGGCCCGAAGATCACCACTGCCTCGACGGCCACTCTGGCTGCCCTGGCGGCGGTCGAAGCGGGTCCGGTGGCGCTGGCCACACCCTATGTCGATGGCGTGCACCAGCGCGCCATCCGCTTCCTGGAAGAGAACGGGCACAAGGTGGTCAGCCATCGCAACCTGGGCATCGACAAGGACCAGGCCCTGGCCGAGGTGCCGCTGGAGAAGATCTACGACATGGTGCGCGAGATCGATCATCCCGACGCCACCGCCGTCTTCATCAGCTGCACCAATTTCCGCTCCGTCGGCGCGATCGAGGCTCTCGAGACCGCCATCGGCAAGCCGGTGGTTTCGGCGGTGCAGGCGTCGTTCTGGCATTGCCTGAAGGTCGCCGGCGTCAAGGGCGCCAAGCCAGGATACGGCCGCCTGTTCAAGGGGCTAGAAGCGGTATCCGGGGAGGGCACCGATGATCGGCGCTGAGTTGCTCGACGCCGAGCTCACCGAGGAACGTGTGCCGCCACGGCCCGGCATCGTCACGCGGCTGGTCGAATGGCTGGCGGTGCTGCTGCTCGGGGTCACGACCGCGCTCGTCCTCGGCAACGCGCTCAGCCGCTACATCCTGAACAAGCCGCTGCCCTGGGCCGAGGAACTGGTGATCAACATCATGGTGTGGCTGGGGGCGGCCGGCATGGTCATCGCGACGATGCGGGGCGTGCTCATCACCTGCGACATCGTCACCGCGAGGCTGAGGCCGACCATCGCGCGGCGGCTGTCGATCGCCTGCACACTGTTCAGCGCGGCCGTCATGGGCATCTTCACCTGGTTGACCGTACAGTATCTGTTGGTCTTCGGCGGCGACCTGACGCCGGTCCTGCGCATCCCCAAGGCCTGGGTGATCTGCGGCCTGCTTTTCACAACGGCGGGCGTCACGCTGGCGCTGTTGGCGCAACTGCGCCGCAAATAGGGAACAAGACATGCTCGTCCTCGCCCTCGCCACCATCGTGACGCTCTGTGCGCTGGCGCTTGTCGGCGTCCCGATCGTCATCGCTCTCGCCGCGTCGGTGCTGGTCTTTCTCGGCATCAGCGGCGGATGGCCGCTGTCCTTCCCGCAGCAGACCATCGCCGGCATCAGCGACTACATCCTGATAACCCTGCCGCTCTTCATCCTGGCTGGCGGCCTGATGAACGCCGGCGGCATCGCGGACAGGCTGTTCGCCTTCGCCGGAGCCATGTTCGGCTGGCTGCGCGGCGGGCTTGCCCACGTCAACGTCGCCGTCAGCCTCATGTTCGGCGGCATGATCGGAACCTCGGTGGCGGATCTGGCGGGCGTCGGTTCGGTCGTCATTCCGAAGATGAAGAAGGAAGGCTACCCCGGGCCGTTCTCGGCAGCTCTCACGGCGACCGCGTCCGGCATCGGCATCCTGGTGCCGCCGAGTTCCCCGATGATCCTCTATTCCGCGGTCACCGGGACGTCGCTCGGGGCGCTCTTCCTGGCCGGCTTCGTGCCTGGCCTGCTGTTTGCGCTGGTGCTGATGCTGACCATCGCCATCCTCGCGCGCTACCACGGCTGGAAGCCTATGCAAGGTTTTGCATGGCAGGAACTGGTGCGGACCTTTCGCGGGGCGATCCTGCCGCTCGGCATGCCCACGCTGGTGTTCGGCGGGCTGGTGTTCGGCATCTTCACGCCGTCCGAGGCCGGTGCCTTCGCCGTGGCCTACGCGCTGGTGCTGTCGATGCTCGTCTACCGCACGCTGAGCCTCGCCAGACTGAAGGAGGTGATGGTCGACGCGGCCATCCTGACGGGCGAAGTGCTGATCGTGGTCGGCTTCTCAACGGCGCTCGGCTGGGCGCTGTCGCAGGCCCGCGTGCCGATCGCGCTGGCGGAGGGGCTGCAATACCTGTTCCCGTTCGAGAGCGCGATCCCGCAGATCCTGATGTTGCTCTGCCTCGCCCTTATCGCCGGCATGGTGCTCGACCCGCTGATCCCGATGATCATGCCGATCCTGCTGCCGACGCTGGTGGCGCTCAATGTCGACCTGCTGCACTTCGGCGTCCTGATCGTAGTCACCGTCATCATCGGCCAGTTGACGCCTCCGGTGGCGCTGGCGCTGCTGGTGGCGGCGCGAATAGGCAAGGAAGACGTGCTGCAGGTGGTGAAGGCCAACACGCCGTTCCTGCTGGCGCTGGTGGCGTTCCTGCTGCTGCTCGTGTTCTTCCCGGCGCTCTCAACCGCGCTTCCGAACCTGATGATGAAGTAGCGGCATCGCGCCGACGGCGTGCCTGTGACCGACGGCCGAACGGCCGGCGGCGGGCGGACTGCACCTAGAATGGAGACTATCGAGGACATGTCGATGCATGACGAAACCGCAGTCGAACCGACTGCGCCGTGCGAAGGCGGCACCGGCCCTGCCGGCGGTCGGAGCGGAAAACCCGGAGCGGTTCTGTTTTACTCCAAGTTCGACGATCCGGTAGAATGGGGCGCGGTGCTGAAGTCGGAACTGCCGGACCTGGACTTCAGGGTCTATCCCGACGTCGGCGATGCCGACGAAATCCGGACCGTTCTGGCCTGGCAACCGCCGCCCGGCTTCTTCGAGCCGTACCGAAACCTCACGCTGGTTGTCAATCTGGGCGCCGGCATCGATTCGCTCGCCGGACGCGCCGACCTGCCGGACGTGCCGATCTCGCGGCTGTCGGATTCCGGCATGATCGCCCTGATGCGCAGCTATGTGCTGTTTTCGGTCATCCGCTATGCCCGCAACATCCCGGACTTCGAGGCCGCCATGCGCGTGAAGGAATGGCGCTACATCCATCCGACGCCGCTGCACCGCATCAAGGTGGGGGTAATGGGGCTCGGTCATCTCGGCGCGGCGGTCGCCTCATCCCTGGCGCAAGCCGGATTCGACGTGCGTGGATGGGACCAGGCGAAGAAGGCGATCCCCGGCGTGAACTGCCATTCGGGCGCAGAACTCGCATCGTTCCTGTCCGACGTCGAAATCCTGGTCAACATGCTGCCCCTGACGCCCTCGACGCGCGGCATGATTGGCAGGGAGGTCTTCGAGGCGGTGCCGCGGGGCGCAAAGTTCGTCAATGCGTCACGCGGGCTGATCGTCGACGAACCGGCGCTGGTCGAGGCGCTGCGCACCGGTCAGATCGGCGCGGCTACCCTCGATGTCTTCTGGACGGAGCCGCTGCCCGCGGAGCATCCGTTCTGGGCAATGGAAAACGTACTGATCACGCCGCATCTGGCGAGCATTACAGTGCCGGAAGCCGCCGCGCGCGACGTGGCAGAGAGCATCCGCCGCGTTGCCGCGGGACAAGGGCCGCTGCACCTGACTGAGCCGCAGCGAGGATACTGAGCCAAGCTTGAGCGGTTAGCGCTCCGAAAACAAGTCCACTGCCAGCGACCGCCGGCATCCGCGCCGCTGCAGGCAGACGCAGTTCAGGCGATGTTTCTCGAACCGCTTCCGTTGACCGCGGTGACCTTGCTCATGACCTCCCGGCGAACCAGGGTCGGTTTTTCATAGGTCTTCTTCATGACTGCCCCTTTCCCTCGAAGGCTGAAGGCTCTCATACCTTGGCAACGGGGTCAAACGGGGCAGGCGGAGGGCGCGTTGGGCGCGCGGACTTGGACCATCGCAACGCAGCCGCCATATTGGGGGCGTTGCGCCGATCGAGGCCAAGAGCCGAGAAGCCAACGGTCGCAGACCTCGGAAGAAGCGAGTAGCCGGCTGTTCGACAGAGCGAAACAATGGGCGCGAACGATCAAGCGCGACGTGCTCGCCTTGTGGCTGGCGGCGCGCGATCCCCGCGTTCCCTGGCATGCGAAAGCCGTTGCCGGCGCCGTTGCAGCGTACGCGCTCAGCCCCATCGACCTTATACCCGACTTCATTCCTGTCCTCGGCTACCTGGACGATCTGGTCATTGTTCCGCTCGGCATCCTGCTGGCGGTCAGGCTCGTCCCGTCCGGCCTGATGGCGGAATTCCGCGAGGAAGCGGCCGGGCGCGTCAAGCCGGTCAGCCTCGCCGGCTTGGGGTTCATCGTCGTCATCTGGGCCGCCGGGGTGCTTTTCATCGCCTGGCTGCTCTGGCCGAAGTGACGCCGGGCAACCCGCAAACCGTCATCCGAAAGACCTGTTGTCGGCGACAGCTGCTTTGCCCATAGTCCCGTCGCGGCAGGCAGCATACCGCCGCGCTCCAAGACCGATGTTCCGTATCTCAACCTGCACCTGCATCTATCGAGAGGATGTACCGATGGGTTTCGTGACCACAAGGGACGGCACCGAGATCTTCTACAAGGACTGGGGTGACAGGAATGCCCAGCCAATCGTCTTCCACCACGGCTGGCCGCTCAGCGCCGACGACTGGGACACCCAGATGCTGTTCTTCCTGCACAAGGGCTTTCGCGTCGTCGCCCATGACCGACGCGGCCACGGTCGATCCTCGCAGGGCGATACCGGCCACGACATGGATCATTATGCAGCGGACGCGGCGGCGGTCGCCGAGCACCTCGACCTCAGGAACGCCGTCCATGTGGGTCATTCGACCGGTGGCGGCCAGGTGGCCCGCTATGTCGCGAAATTCGGCGAGCCGCAGGGTCGGGTCGCCAAGGCGGTCCTGGTAAGCGCGGTGCCGCCGCTCATGGTGCAGACCGAAGCCAATCCGGGCGGCCTGCCGATCGAGGTTTTCGACGGGTTTCGCGCGGCGCTCGCCGCCAACCGTGCCCAGTTCTACCTGGATGTGCCGTCGGGGCCGTTTTACGGGTACAACCGGCCCGGCGCCAAGGCCGACCAGGGGGTGATCTACAACTGGTGGCGGCAGGGGATGATGGGCGGCGCCAAGGCGCACTACGACGGCATCAAGGCCTTTTCGGAAACCGACCAGACCGAAGACCTGAAGGCGATCAGCGTGCCGACGCTTGTCATGCACGGAGACGACGACCAGATCGTGCCCTATGCGGATTCCGCGCCACTGTCGGCAAAGCTGCTCAGGAACGGCATCCTGAAGACATATGCCGGCTTTCCGCACGGGATGCCGACCACCCATGCGGATGTCATCAACGCGGACCTGCTTGCTTTCATAACCAACTGAGCCTGCGCTGCGAACCGTCCGCCGGGGCCGGCGGGCGGGACGTGCTTCCGGCCCGCTTGCCTAGGACATCGCGGCCAGCCGCCGCTCCAGCCGCGCCATCAGTCCATCGAGTTCGACATGGTCGACCTTGCCGAGCCTGGGTGCGGGATGGCGCATCGCCGCCGAACGAAGCGCGCCGCGACGGTGCAGCACTTCCTTGCGGATGGCCAGACCGAAACCCATCTGCTGCTCGTGCCGCAGGATCGGCAGGTAGGCATCGTACAGATCTTCGGCGCCTTCCACTTCGCCGGCATGGAACAGCCGGCAGACCTCGACCAGCATCTCAGGATAGGCGAAGCCGGTCATGGCGCCGTCGGCGCCGCGCCGCAGTTCCTGCGGCAGGTGCAGGCCGCCATTCCCGACCAGGATCGAGACGCGCCGGCGGCTGCCATCCGCCGCAGCCGCGCGCAGCGCGGTGATCTTCGACAGGCCCGGCGATTCCTCGTGCTTCAGCATGACAAGGTTGGGAAAGTCGTCGATCAGCCGGTTGAGCACGGCGACGGAGGTGTGGACGCCGGTCGTCTGCGGGTAGTCCTGGTAGCAGACCGGAACGCCGGGTCCGAGCCTGGCGAGGACCTCGGCCCAGTATCCGTAGACCTGGTCGTCATGTTTCAGCCCCTGGATGGGCGCCACCATCAGTCCGGCGGCGCCGGCATCCATGGCCGCCTTCGCAAAACGCGTCAGGTTGTCGGTGCCCGGGTTGCTCGCGCCGACCACGACCGACCGGCGGCCACCGACCCGCTTCAGCACCTTCAGCATGAACGCATTCGATTCGTCGGGCGTGAGCTTCGACGCCTCGCCGAGCACGCCCAGGATGGTGATGCCGTCGACACCCTTGTCGAGGAAGAAGTCGACAAGGGCGTCGGTTCCCTCGAGGTCGAGTGCGCCGGTGTCGGTGAAGGGGGTCGGCGAGATGATGTAGACGCCGCGCGTGGCCTCGCTGATGGTGTTCTTCAATTGCTTCGCTCCCTGTCATTCGGCCGATGGCGCGCCGGGGAGCGACCGGCTGCAAGACGATGTCCGTCCATGGTTTCAGCTCCGTAACGCGGCTCCATCGCCTAGACATAAAGGCGTTACAGCCCCGTCACTAGTGTCCGCGCCTCTTCCCAAAGGCCCAGAGGAGGCTCCCAATGAAGTCACTGCTCAAAATCGCGGCGGCAGCGACACCGATCTTCGCCACAACCGCTTTTCCGGCGCTCGCCCAGGGGCAAGTCGGCCAGGCGACGCTCATCCGCACCTCGGTGACCGGCCATGGCGGGCCGCTCGCCGTCCGGTCGCCTGTCTATCGCGACGAAAGAATTCGCACGTCGCAGAGCGGGCTAGGCGAGTTCCGCTTTGCCGACGGCACCAAGTTCGCGGTCGGCGGCAACTCGTCGGTCGTCATCGACCGGTTTGTCTACGACAGCTCCAAGACCTTCGACAAACTGTCGCTCAACGCGGCGCGCGGCTCGTTCCGCTGGATCAGCGGAAAGTCGAAGTCGGAAGCCTACGAGATCCGGACGCCCGCCGGCACGATCGGCATCCGGGGCACCCGGCTTGAGATCTTCATTGGCACGGGCGGCCAGACGGCGGTCGTCCTGCTGTCGGGCGCGGCGCGGTTCTGCGGCGCCAATGGCTGCGAGGATCTGAGGCGACGCTGCGATGTCGTGGTGGCGCGCCCCGGCTCGGGCGTCAGCCCGGCAGCCCGGGTCAACCGCGACATCTTCCAGGAACTGGGGACCGATGCCGCGTTTCCGTTCCTGACCGGGCGCCAGCGTCTCTCCAGCGGTTTCCAGGGTTTCGGCAGCACCAGTTGCGGCCTGTCGGCCAGGGCCGGCCTGCGCGGCGAGCGCGGCGGTGGAACGCCGGAGCCGAAAGGCGGCTTCCCGTCGAATGGAGGCAACGACGGTGGTGGCGGATGCGACGGCGGTTGCGGCTGCGGTCCCGACTAAGAGTCGGCCGTTTGATACAAGTCTCGACGCGCCCTCGGGCGCGTCGATCGTTTTCCAGAAAGCGTCGCAGAGGCGCCGGTTTCGGGCGCCTCTGCTTGACCCTCAGCGCTCCGAGACACCGGCCTCGGCAAAGCTCGCCATGCCGGAATGGCAGGCCAGCGCCGCACGCACGATGCTGATTGCCACTGCGGCGCCCGACCCTTCGCCGAGTCGCATGCCGAGATCGAGGAGGGGAGGCAGCCCCATTGCGTCCAGCAGCCGGCGATGGCCGGCTTCGGCCGAGACGTGCCCGGCCAGCGCGTGCGCCAACCCCGTCGGGTCGAGCTTCTGCAGGGGGGCCGCGGCGGCCGTGCAGACGAAACCGTCGAGCAGGACCGGTATGTTCTTGTGGCGGGCGGCCAGGGTGGCGCCCATGATGGCCGCGAGTTCCCTGCCGCCCAGCGCTGCTGCTGCGCGCAGCGGGTCGTCAAGCGCGCCGGCATGCAGCGCAAGCCCGCGCGCGATTGCGTCTGCCTTGCGCTTCAGGCCGGCGTCGTCGACGCCGGTGCCGCGGCCGACCCATTGCGCCGCCTCGCCGCCGAACAGGGCGGCGGCGAGCGCAGCGGCCGTCGTGGTGTTGCCGATGCCCATTTCGCCGAAGCATGCGAGGTCGGCGTCCTCGTCGACCGAGGCGTAGCCTGCCGAGACGGCTGCCAGGAAATCCGCCTCGTCCATGGCGGCTTGCTGCGTGAAGTCGCCGGTGGGCCGCTCGACCTGCAGCGGCACTACGGAAAGTTCGGCGCCGGCCGCGCGCGAGAGCTGATTGATCGCCGCGCCGCCCGCCGAAAAATTCGCCACCATCTGGTGAGTCACTTCGGCGGGGAACGCCGAGACGCCCTGCGCGGTCACGCCGTGCGATCCGGCGAAGACCACGACCTGCACCTTGTCCAGCCTGGGCATGGCGCGGCCCTGCCAGCGGGCCAGCCATGCCGCTATGTCTTCCAGGCGGCCGAGGCTGCCCGCCGGCTTGGTCAGCGTGTCCTGGCGGGCCAGCGCGGCGGCGGCGGCGCTGTCGTCCCCGGGTTGGAGCCCGCTGCCGGCGGAACGCAATTCATCGAGAGATTTGAAAGACATGCGCGAGACGGCTCCGTGTTCGAGTCAATACGTTGAGAATTCGATTCAGGTCAGCATCGCCGATGCGACCACCAGCACTGTGATTTCCCCGGCCTGCTGCAGCGCCCCCAGCGTGTCGCCGGTGTGGCCGCCGATCTGGCGCAGGCATGCCGCCCTGAGGCCGAAGAAGACCAGCGCCAGGCAGAGCGCCGCGACCGCCAGCCCGGAGGCACCGATCGCCAGCAGGGCGAGCGCACCGATCGCCAGGGAGACATAGGCGCCGTCGGCCTGAGCCCTGCCGGCCGAGGCGGCCAGCCCGTCGGTCCGCGCCGGAGGCAGCAGGACCATGAAAGCGGCCAGAAGCGCGCGCGAGGCCGCGTGGGCTGCAATGAGCGCCGAGCAGACGTAGAGCGGATTGGCGAGCGCAGCGATGGCGCTCCAGCGGATCAGCGCCGACATCAGGAGCGCCGACGCGCCATAGGCGCCGATGCGGCTGTCGCGCATGATCTCGAGCTTGCGCTCGCGCGTGGCGCCGCCGCCGAAGCCGTCCGCCACATCGGAAAGCCCGTCCTCGTGCAGGCAGCCGGTGACCAGCATGCCCGCGGCCAGCGTCAGCGCGGCCGCCACCGGCACCGGCACGTCGAGCATCAGCGCGGCAAGGTAGACGAGACAGCCGACCATGCCGACGACGGCACCGGCGACGGGCGCTGCCCATATCGCCTGCGCCAGCGGGCGGCCGCCGAAGTCGAAGGCGGGCAGCGGCAGCCGGGTGAAGAACACGACGCAGAACACGACGTCTTCGGCGGCGCGGCGCGGAGTCATGCGTCGGCCCTCGCAATGGCGTGAAAGAACGTCCCGCTGACCGGCCCGCGCCGGCCGCCCGAGGGTCCGAGCGGCTTGCCCTGGCCGTCGGCGATGTCGGCCAGCGGCTCGTCCGTGCCTGGCTCGATCACCTGCGCGTAGTGGAACTCGTGCCCGCGCACCGTCGCGCCGGCGGGCCCGAGTGCCGAGCCGGCCCTGAGCGTCGCCTGGCGGTAACCGAGATTCATCTTGCGCTTCGCAAAGCTGGTGGAGTGGGACAGCAGCCCGAGCATTTCATGTCGCGTGCCTTCCGCATCCACCAGCCCCTGGCCGAGCGTCATGAAGCCCCCGCACTCGCCATGCACCGGCTTTTTTGCCGCGAAGCGCGCCATGCCGGCCCGGAAGTTCGCGGCAGCGCTCAGGCGTCCCGCATGCAGTTCGGGGTAGCCGCCCGGCAGCCAGCAGACGTCGCAGTCTTCGCCGGGCGTTTCGTCGGCCAGCGGCGAGAACGGCACGATTTCCGCGCCGGCCTTGCGCCAATGGCTGGCGACATGCGGATAAAGGAAGCTGAAGGCCTGATCCTGCGCCAGCGCGATGCGCTGTCCGGGCGGCGGCAGCGCGGCCGAAAGGTCGCCGCCGGACGGCGCCAGCGGCGTCATCAGCTCGAGCACGCGGGCGATGTCGATCGAGCGCTCCATGGCGTCGGCCAGCCGTTCGATGTGGGTCTCGATATCGGCGTGTTCGCCGGCCTGCACGAGGCCCAGGTGCCGCTCCGGCAGGGTCAGCGCGGGATCGCGCATCACCGCGCCCACGACCGGGATGCCGAGCGCCTCGATGGCGTCGCCGGCGAGCGTCCGGTGCCTTTCGCTGCCAAGCCGGTTGAGCACGACGCCGGCGATTTTCACCCCGGGATCGTAGGTTGCGAATCCCTTGGCTATGGCCGCCGCCGTCTGCGACTGTCCCGACGCGTCGAGCACAAGCAGCACCGGTACGCCGAACAGCCGCGCCATGTCGGCGGCCGCGCCGGAGCGTCCCGGCTCGGCCGGGATGCCATCGAACAGGCCCATTGCGCTTTCGATCACCACGGCCTCGGCATCGCCGGCGGTTTCCGCCGCCAGCGCGGCGAGCAGGCCCGGCGCCATGGCCCAGCTGTCGAGGTTGACGCCGTCCTTGCCCGTCGCCGCCTTGTGAAAACCCGGATCGATGTAGTCCGGTCCGGATTTCGCCCCGCGCACGGCGACGCCGCGCCTGGCCAGCGCGCGCAGCAGCCCGATCGTGACGGACGTCTTGCCCGAACCGGAGCGGGGGGCGCCGACGATGATCGCCCTGGCTGGTGCGGCCCTGGCCGTCATCTTTCGCCCCTCATCCTGTCACGCAGCGGCACGATGTGGCCGACCACGATCAGGGCGGGGGAGACCACGTTTTCGCGCGCCGCCGTCTCACCCAGTGTGCCGAGCGTGGCGACCACCACGCGCTCTTCGGGCAGCGTCGCGTTCTCCACGAAGGCGGCCGGGGTATCCTCAGCCAGTCCGCCCTGCATCAGCGCGGCGACGGTATCGGCCATGTGCGTCAGGCCCATGTAGATAATGATCGGCTGGCCGGTACGGGCGAGAGCGGCCCAGTCCGGCCGGTCGTCGCTCTGCGCGGCAAAACCTGTCGCCAGGATCACCGCGCCGTTGACGCCGCGCATCGTCACCGGGATCATCGCCGAGGCCAGCCCGCCGAAGGCCGAGGTGACGCCCGGCAGCAGGCGGAACGGGATGTTCTCCGCCGCCAGCGCCAGCGCTTCCTCGCCGCCGCGCGCAAAGACCAGCGGGTGGCCGCCCTTCAGCCTGACCACCTTGCGGCCATCCTTCGCCAGCCGCACAAGCAGTGCGTTGATTTCATGCTGCGGGATCGAAAGCCGGCCGCCGCGCTTGCCGACGAAGAACTTTTCCGCCTGGCTGGCGACCGCGACGATCCTGTCCGGCACCAGCGCGTCGTGGACCAGCGCGTCGGCTTGCGCCAGCGCAGAGAGCGCGTCGAGCGTCAGCAGGCCGGGATCGCCGGGTCCGGCGCCGACCAGCCACACCTCTCCGGGCTGCAGCGCCGGACCGTCATGCGCAAGCCGCGCGGCCGCAATCTCGAGAAAAGCTTTCGCGCTCATGCGTTTCCCTCATGACGGGCAATCCCGCCGGCCCTATAGATCGTGGCATGACCGTGGAGAACCCTCCGAAAGGTCCTCCGCTCAGGCGCGGCTGGACTACCGGCGCGTGCGCCGCCGCTGCCGCCAAGGCCGCGACCGCCGCGTTGCTGTCGGGCGAATTTCCCGATCCGGTCGAGATCGCGCTGCCGTCGGGGCGCCGCGTGGCCTTCGCGCTCGCCCGCCACGACATTGCCGGCGATCATGCCACGGCCGCGATCGTCAAGGACGCCGGCGACGACCCCGACGTGACCCACGGCGCGCTGGTCACCGCCACCGTGCGGCGCGGGCCGCCCGGCTCGGGCGTCACCTACAGGCGCGGCGAGGGCGTCGGCCTTGTCACCCGGCCCGGCCTGCCGATCCCGGCCGGCGAGCCCGCCATCAACCCGGTGCCGCGCAAGATGATCGCGGCGTCGGTGGGCGAGGTTGCCGGCGAGGCTGCCGACATCGAGGTCGAGATCTCCGTGCCGGGCGGCGAAAAGATCGCCGAGCGCACGCTCAACCCGCGCCTCGGCATCCTGGGCGGCATTTCCATCCTCGGCACGACGGGCATCGTCATTCCCTATTCCTGCTCGTCCTGGATCCACTCCATCCATCGGGGCATCGACGTCGCCCGCGCCATGGGGTTTGCGCATGTCTCCGGCGCCACCGGCAACGCGTCGGAGGTCGCCGCGCAAAAACTGCATTCCCTGCACGAGGTCCAGCTCATCGACATGGGCGATTTCGCCGGCGGCATGCTCAAATATCTTCGCGACCACCCGGTCGCGCGGGTAACCGTCGCCGGGGGCGTCGCCAAGATGACAAAACTCGCGCAAGGCATGCTCGACCTGCATTCGTCGCGCGGCGCGGCCGACCTCGAGGCGCTTGCGGCGGTTGCCGAAAAGTCCGGGGCCTCGCCAGTTCTCGTCGACCGCATCCGCGCCGCCAACACGGTAGCCGAAGCCTTTTCGCTGGCCGCCGCGGACGGCGTTCCACTGGGCGACGCAATCGCCGCCGCTGCCTGGACCACCGCCGCCGCCGTGCTCAAGGGCACCGGCATCGAGCTCGAGCTGCTGGTCTTCAACCGCGAGGGCGATCTGATGGGCAAGAAGGACTTTTTGCGCGCCTGAGGGCCGGCCTTCAGCGTCAGCGCCGCCCATCACCCTTATCCTCTCCCCGTAGGTACGGGGAGAGGGGGACGCCAACGTTGCCGCTTGTCTCCTCTCGCCGCTCTTGCGGGGAGAGGATGCGGGCAGGCGGGTGAGGGGCAGCGCCGACGCTTCAGAACCGTCATCCTCGGGCTTGTCCCGAGGATCTACGCACTTCCGAAGTTTGGCTTGGTCCAAATTCTTGCCAACGAGGCGGATCCTCGGGACAAGCCCGAGGACGACGGATGGGGAGGGCGACCCGGCTCCCATCCTGAGGTGCGACCCCGAGCTTGTCGAAAGTGAGCCTCGAAGGACGCATCGCATCACAGCCCCTCCCGCCCGCGAAACCGGCGCTGGTAATACGCGTCGTAGAGCGAGCTCTCGCGAAAACCCTCCGCCGCCAGTCCGCGCCCGACGAAGACGATCGCGCTGCGCTCGATCGGGTTTTCCTGGAGCTTGCCTTCGATATCCGCCAGCGTCCCGCGCACCACGCGCTCTTCCGGCCAGGAGGCGCGGAACACCACCGCCACCGGGCAGTCCGCCCCGTAGAGCGGCGAAAGCTCGGCCACGATCTCGTCGATCGCATGGATCGCCAGGTGGATCGCCAGCGTCGCGCCCGTTCGTCCGAACCCGGCCAGCGTTTCGCCCGGCGGCATCTTCGATGCCCGTCCCGAAACACGCGTCAGCACCAGCGACTGCGCCACCTCGGGGATCGTCAGTTCGCGCCCGAGCGCCGCGGCCGCCGCCGCGAAGGAGGGCACGCCCGGCGTCAGCGTGTAGGGAATGCCGAGCTTTTCCAGCCGCCTTATCTGCTCGGCCACCGCGCTCCACACCGACAGGTCGCCCGAATGCAGCCGCGCCACGTCCTTGCCGGCTGCGTGCGCCGCCGCATATTCCGCCTCGATCTCGTCCAGCGACATCGGCGCGGTGTCGACGATGCGCGCATCCGGCGGGCAATATTGCAGCAGCTCTGCAGACATGATCGAGCCGGCATAGAGGCAGACCGGGCACGCCGCGATCAGGTCGCGTCCGCGCACCGTGATGAGGTCCGCTGCGCCGGGTCCGGCGCCGATGAAATGCACCGTCATGCTTCTGCTCCGAAAGCGATCGCGCAGGTCACGTTGCCGAGTGCGGTACGCGGCCCCGCCAGCCGTGCGCCTTCGCCCGCCGCCGCCAGCGCCGCGGCCTCCGAGACCGAAGCAACGCCTGCGAGCTTGAAGGACAGGCTCTTTTCCTCGCCGCTATCTGGGTCGTCATCCTCGGGCTTGTCCCGAGGATCTGCCGAGTTTGGCGAGTTTGCGCGCTTTAAGTCTCCGCTGATAGCTGGCCCTGGGACCGCAGATCCTCGGGACAAGCCCGAGGAAGACGGCGTCGGATCAACCACGACCACCACCTCCAGCCCCAGCATCGCTCCAGCCTCGAAAATCCCGCGCTCCTCCCGCTTGAACGCAACAGTCGCCAGCCGCGCCAGCGAGCCCCGCTCCAGCCCATGCTCCCTCAGCGCCGCCTCCACCGCCGCGACCACTTCCGTCGCGCTGACGCCCTTGCGGCTGCCGATGCCCGCCACGATCATGCTTTGACCCAGCTCCATTGCGTTACCGGCATGGCCGGCCGCCAGCCGCGCATCGAGCCGATCGCCGTTTCCCTGGCGATCGCTATGCGCGTCAGTTCGCCGCCCAGCGCGGCGTGCCTGGCCAGCAGCAGCGCCTCCATTTCCAGTGTCACGGCGTTCGCCACCAGCCTGCCGCCGGAGGGCAGAGCGGCGACCGCGGCATCCATCACGCCGGCGTCCGTGCCGCCGCCGCCGATGAAGATGGCGTCCGGCGTCGGCAGGCCGGCCAGCGCGGCTGGCGCGGTCCCCTCGATCACTTTGAGACCCGGCACGCCGAGCGCCGCCGCGTTGCGCCCGATCCGCGCCGCGCGCTCGGCATCGCCCTCTATGGCGATTGCCCGCATCGCGGGATCGGCCAGCATCCATTCGATGGCGATCGAACCCGAGCCCGCGCCGATGTCCCACAAGAGTTCGCCGCGGCGTGGCGCGAGCGCCGCCAGCGTCACCGCGCGCACCGCGCGCTTGGTGATCTGTCCGTCATGCTCGAACAGCGCGTCGGCGCGACCCGCCGTCAGCGGCAGCACGCGCGCCTCAGGGCCTGTTTCAATTTCCAGCGCCAGCACGTTCAGCGCATTGATCTTTTCGAGATCGAAGCCGCGCGCCGTCGTCGTTCTTATCCGCTCGTCCTCTCCGCCCAGCGCTTCGAGGACCGTCAGCTTCGACGCGCCGAAACCGTGCCCGGCCAGCAGCGACGCGACCGCTGCCGGCCCCTCGCCATCCGACGTCAGCGCCAGCACGCGCCGATTCGGCTGCAGCAGCGGGCGGATCAGGTCGATCGAATGGCCGTGCAGGGAAACCGTCTCGACGTCCTGCAGCGCCCAGCCGAGCCGCGAGGCCGCCAGCGAAAACGCCGACGGGGCAGGGATCGCGATCATCTCGCCTGATGGCACGTGCCGCGCCAACGTCACGCCGACGCCGTGCAGGAACGGGTCGCCCGAGGCGAGCACGCAGACTTTCTGGCCGCGCAGCGCCAAGACCTCGCGCATCGCGGTGTCGAACGGGATCGGCCAGGCACGCGACTCACCCTTGATCAGTTCGTTGGCCAGCGCCAGGTGCCGCTTGCCGCCGAACACGATTTCGGCCTCGCCGATCAGCCTTTTCGCCGCGTCGCCCAGCCCGCCAACGCCATCCTCGCCGATGCCGACGACGGAGAGCCATTTTGAGGAGGCGCTCATGCGGACAGCCCTGCCACAGCGCCGTCATCCTCGGGCTTGTCCCGACGATCTACACGCGTCCGCGTGTTCCTGAATTCGCCAATCGCCAACTTATGGCGGATCCTCGGGACAAGCCCGAGGATGACGGCGCTGGATCCTCGACTGACTCTTCTCTCCCCGTCAGAACGGTGGGGGGAAAGCCCGCCACAACCTTGGCGAACCCCTCTCCCTGTTCTTACGGGGAGAGGGTAAGGGTGAGGGGGAATGCTCAAACGCCGCGCCCCATGAAAAACATCCTGATCCTCGGCGGCACCGCCGACGCCAGAAACCTCGCCGGGAAATTCGCGGCCCGCCACGCCGTCACCCTGTCGCTTGCCGGCCGCACGGAAAATCCGGTGGCGCAGGGCGTGCCGGTCCGCGTCGGCGGTTTCGGCGGCGCGCAGGGCCTCGCGACCTACCTCGCCGAAAACCGCATCGATCTCCTGATCGACGCCACGCATCCCTATGCCGCCCGCATTTCCGCCAATGCGGCGGCCGCCGCCCGCCTGGCCGGTGTTCCGGCCATTGCGCTGCGCCGCCCCGCCTGGGAACGCCAGCCCGGCGACCGCTGGACGCCGGTCGACAGCGCGGCCGAGGCTGTCCGCCTGCTTGGAGCCCGTGCGCGAAAAGTCTTCCTCGCGCTCGGCCGGCAGGAACTTCTGCCTTTCGAGGCCGCGCCGCAGCATTCCTATCTCATCCGCAGCGTCGATCCGGTCGAACCGCCGCTTTCCGTGCCGCATGCCGTCTATGTCCTGGCGCGGGGGCCGTTTTCCGAGGCGGACGACCGCGCCCTGCTCGAAACGCAGGGCATCGACGCCATCGTGTCGAAGAACAGCGGCGGGCAGGCGACCTACGGCAAGATCGCCGCCGCGCGGGCGCTCGGCATCGAGGTGTTTCTCATCGGCCGGCCGCATCTGCCCGACATGCCGTCCGGCGCCGGCGTCGACGAGGTTCTGGCGCTCGCCGATCATGCGCCCGGCTTCAGGAAGCGCGGCGAATAGACCAGCGCCGGCTGCTGGCCGCGTTCGATGACCCGCGTCTCGGCCGAGCCGATGATCACGCAGGTCGCCATGTCGGCCTGGTTCGCGTCGGCCTCGCCGAGCGGCGTCGCCACGATCTTCTCGTCGGGGCGACCGGCAGCGCGTCCAAAGATAACCGGCGTCGTCACAGGCAGGATTTTCGCCAGAAGCTCGAACGCCTTGCCGAGCTGCCAGGGCCGCGCCTTGCTGATCGGGTTGTAGAGCGCGATGACGAAGCCGGCACTCGCCGCGGCGTTCAGCCGCTTCTCGATCGTCTCCCAGGGCTTCAGATTGTCCGACAGGGAGATGGCGCAGAAGTCGTGCCCCAGCGGCGCGCCGGCCCGTGCGGCCACCGCCAGCATCGCCGTCACGCCGGGCACGATCGTCACCTCGATGTCGCGCCATTCCGCCGGGCCCGCCTCGATCGCCTCGCACACCGCCGCCGCCATGGCGAACACGCCGGGATCGCCGCCCGACACCACCGCGACGCGCTCGCCTTCGGCCGCCTTCTCGAGCGCCGCCTGCGCGCGCGAGATTTCCTCGCGGTTGTCCGACGCGACCTTGGTCTGGTCGGGCCTCAGCTCCAGCCGGTCGACATAGGGTCCATAGCCATAAAACCAAGTTGCCGCGGCGACTGCGGCGCTTGCCTCCGGCGTCACCTGGTGCGCGCCGCCCGGCCCGAGGCCGATGACCGCGATGTGTCCCGTCCTGCTCATCGCTTTTCGGCCCAGCCCGGCACCAGCACGATCGAGAAATAGGGCGCCTCGTCGTCCGCCTTCTCGGCCAGCCGCACCGAACTCGTGTTCGCCATCGTGCCGCGCTCGACATAGACCGCCCGGTCGAGCATGCCGGTCGTCTGAAGTGCCTTGCGGATTTTCGGCAGGTTGCGCCCGACCTTCATGATCACCGCGGCGTCGGTGTCGGCCAGCCGCCGCGTCAGCTCGAATTCCGACAGCGTGCCCGGCAGAACGGTCAGGATGTCGTCGCCCTGCACGATCGGGGTGCCGGTCTGCGACCAGCATCCCGACATCGCCGTCACGCCTGGAATGACCTCGGTCGGCCAGCGGTCGGCGAGCCTCACATGCAGGTGCATGTAGGAACCGTAGAAAAGCGGGTCGCCTTCCGACAGGATCGCGACGGTCTTGCCGTTTTCGAGGTGCTTTTCGACCTTGTGAACGGAGTCCTCGTAAAACTCGCGGATCACCTCCCGGTAGTCCTTGGAATCCTTGTGGATTTCCGTCGTGACAGGATAGATCAGCGGCAATTCCGTCCACGTTTCGCGCGCGTGCGGCCCGACGATGCCGCGCGCATTGCCGTTGCTGCCGCGCTTGGCGAAGAAGGCCACGACATCGGCCTCTTCCAGCGCGCGCACCGCCTTCAGCGTCATCAGCTCCGGGTCGCCGGGGCCCGTGCCGACGCCGATCAGCCTGCCGGTTTTTGCTTGCATGTTCAAAGGCCTGGCCTCGCGAGCGCGTTGACGGCGGCGGCGGTCATGGCGCTGCCGCCCATGCGTCCCCGCACGATCGCCCAGGGGATGCCGAGCCGGCTTTCCGCCAGCGCGTCCTTGGATTCGGCGGCGCCCACGAAGCCCACCGGCATGCCGATGATGGCCGCCGGTTTCGGCGCGCCCTTCTCGATCATTTCAAGCAGATAGAAAAGAGCGGTCGGGGCGTTGCCGATCGCCACCAGCGCTCCGCCCATGCGCTCGCGCCAGAGTTCCAGCGCGGCGGCCGAGCGCGTGTTGCCGATCTTTTTCGCGATCTCGGCCGTTTGCGGGTCGCGCAGCGTGCACACCACCTCGTTGTTGGCCGGCAGCCGCGCCACCGTCACACCGCGTGAGACCATTTCCGCGTCGCACAGCACCGGCGCGCCGGCGAGCAGCGCGCCGCGCGCGGCGGAAACGAAATCTTTCGAGAAAACAAAATGTTGCGCCGCCTCGACCACACCGCAGGCATGGATCATGCGCACTGCGACATCGGCTTCTTCTTCCGAGAATCGCGACAGGTCCGCCTCGGCGCGGATGATCGCGAACGACTTTTCGTAGATCGCGTTGCCGTCGTGGATGTAGTCGTATGCCGTCATGTTGCGCGTCTTCCGAAAGCTTCCGCCAGCGCGGAAAGTCCAAGTCTTTTAATGGCTTGCGCCGTCGTTTCGCCCGGCAGCCCTTGTGCCGCGACGCTCGCGGCGACGGTTGCGAATGCGCGCCCTGCGGCGTCGTTATCGGCAAAAGCGACCGCTTCATCGCGCGCCGTCCCGCCCACGACAAGCCCGGTTCCGGCCGGCAGCCCGACAATCGTGAGGTCCGAGCTTGCCGGACGTGCGCATCCCTTGGCGCAGCCCGACACGTGCAGATGCACAGAGCCGTCCAGAAAGTTGCTGTTTTTGCCGACGATTTCCGCTGCGATCCGACGCGCCGGGATATGACCCGAAGCGCAGTCCGGGGAGCCCGGGCATGCCGAGATCGCCTGCCGGGGATCGTCCGGCGCGGTCGCGAAACCCAGCGCTTGCGCGGTCGCGCGCAGCCTTTCCGCCTGGTCAACCGTCCCGCAAACAGCCACCAGCGTGCGTTTCGGCGCGGGGCGAATGTCCTCGACGCCGATCCCCTGCGCCATTTCCGCAAATGTTTTCAGCAACCCGGCGCTGGTGTGGCCGAACGGCAGGGCGACGCCAAGGGCGAATTTTTTGTTGCGGAGTTCAATGCTTCCGATCAACGATCCTGCGAAGTTGCGTTCTTTCGCGCCCCCCTCTGTCCTGCCGGACATCTCCCCCACAAGGGGGGAGATCAAGCCGTCATCGGCGGCTCCGCAAATCTCAGGCGCTACAGATGAGGGCGCGACATCGCCGCGACTAGTCTCCCCCCTTGTGGGGGAGATGGCCGGCAGGCCAGAGGGGGGCAACGTAGGACGACCACCCTCCAAGCCACTGGCTAAGCTCGATAAAATTGTTCCGTCCACATCCCGGGCGCGTGCAGCACGGCCCACGGCCGCAACCTCGGACAGAAGCGCGAGCGTTGCAGCACAAGCAGCCTGTGCATTTTCCGCAAAACCAACAGGCCTTGCCGTCGTCGCATCCCCCGCGATCGCCACCAGCCAGGCGCCGCCGTCGACGGCCGTCAGCCTGACATCCGCGGAAACCTCGTCCAGCGCGGTCCGGCCGCCGCCGTCGACGACCACCGACACTTTCGGTCCGAGCCGGTTTTCCAGCCCCGCGTCGGCGATTGCCGCGCGAATGGCTTGCGCCACTCCGGTCGGATCGGCGGTCTCGCCGGGATCGAGCCCGGCCAGCACGCTCGTCTGCACCGGCACGCCGGTGCGCACCGCAATGCCAAGCGCATCGACGGTTTTGGCAAAGGGGCCGGCCGAGCTTTCCGTCAGGCCGCGCACCTGAACGCTGCCGCGCGCGGTCACCTCGATCACGCCGTTGCCATGCGCCCCGGCGGCGTCGCAAAGCCCGGCGAGTTGGGCAGGCGACAGGCCGCCGGCCACCGGGTTCAGCCGGGCCAAAAGCCCGTCGCCGGTCTTCATGGGCGCCGACAGGGCAGGGCAGGCGCCGCGCCGCGTGAAGCCGCCGGCCAGGAGATTTTCCGTCGCGGGCGCGATCATGCCGCCGCGACTCCCTGGCCGCGCGCCTCGGCGACCAGCGCGGCGAGATCGTTGTCGACCGAGTTGCGCAGCGGGTTCCACAGGCCGCGCCGCCTGGCCGCGGCGAAACGTTCGGCAATGAAGGCTGCCGCCTTCGGGTTTTCGCGCAGGATGAAGGCGCGCACAGCCTCGTCGCCGAGATAGGCGTCGTGCACGGCCCCGATCAGCGCGCCCGGAATGGCGTTGGTGGTCTCGGCGAAGCCGATCAGGCGGTCCACCGTCTCGGCGAATTCCGATGCGCCGCGCGGCCCGTGCCGCATCTGGCCCACGATGAAGCGCGGATTGGTCGCCCGCGCTCGCACCACGCGCGTCACCGCCTCGGTCACCGAGCGCGGCTTTGGCTTTTTCGGGTCGGTGGTGTCGAGCACGATGACGTCGGCCTTGCCGCCGAGCAGCGCCACCGCCGCCGAAAAACCGCCGACGAAGGCGACGTCCGCCGAACCCTCGAGAATGTCGCGGCCGGGGTCGTCGCCGGAATGCACCAGGAGATCGGCTTCGGCGACCCGCCTGGCGAAGGCGTCGGGCAGGTGCTCGCCATCGCCCTCCGCGCCGCCATAGGCATGCGATGCCGCGTCGAGATAGGCGCGGCCGAGTTCGTCGCGCGCTTCCCAGTTTTGGCCGGACAAAAGCTCTTCCGGCCCCGCGCCATAGGTGCCGGGGGAGGAGCCGAAGATGCGCGCCGGGGCTGCGCCGTCGCGTCGTGCCGCCTCGGCAAGCGGGTTTTCGGAAAAATCCTCGTCGCGCGCGGCGACCGCCCTGGTGGCGGCGTCGATCAGCGCGATCTGGGTCGGGAACATGTCGCGGAACAGGCCGGAAATGCGCCATGTCACGTCGACACGCGGCCGCCCGAGCGCTGCTGGCGGCAGTACTTCGATGCCGGTGACGCGGCCGGTCGCCGAATCCCATTGCGGCCGGCAGCCCATCAGCGCCAGCCCCTGCGCGATCTCCTCGCCGCCGGTGCGCAGCGAAGCCGACCCCCAGAGGTCGACGACCAGCGAGCGCGGCCAGTCGCCATGGTCCTGCATGAAGCGGCGCACCACCTCGGTCGCGGCCGCCTCGCCGATGTCCTGCGCGGTCGGCGTCGGCATGGTGCGCGGGTCGGCGGTGAACAGGTTGCGGCCGGTCGGAAGGACGTCGATGCGCCCCCGCGCCGGCGCGCCGGAAGGCCCGGCCGGCACGTGGCGGCCGTCGAGCGCGGCGATGAGCGCGGCGCGTTCGGCCGTGGCGCTTGTCAGCCGGCCTTCGTCGTCGTCCGGCTCCGCCCGGCCATAGACATGCAGCCCGTCCTTGATTGAAAAATCCTTGAGGTCGCAGAGCCAGGCGTCGATGCGGCGCAGCGCCTCGTCGGGCTGGTCGGTGTCGGCGACGCCCGCCTCGGCGGCTAGCCCCGTTTTCGCGGCGGTCGCGACGATAAGCTCCGCCAGCCGGTCGCGGCGGCGGCGGTCGAGCCCGTCGGCCTGCGCATATTCGTCGACCAGCCGCTCGAGCTTCTGCTTGTCGTCGTCCAGTTCGGCGGCGACCAGCGGCGGCGGCAGGTGGCCGAGCGTGACGGCGGCGATGCGGCGCTTGGCCTGCGCCGCCTCACCGGGATTGGAGACGATGAAGGGATAGACGACGGGCAGCGGGCCGGCGACGATTTCGGGAAAACAGCCCTTGCCGAGCGCCACCGCCTTGCCGGGCAGCCATTCCAGCGTGCCGTGCGCGCCGACATGCACGATGGCGTCGACGCCGAGTTTGTGGCGCAGCCAGAGCCCGAAGGCGACGAGTTCGTGGCGCGGCGGCAGCGTCGGATCGTGGTAGTCGGCGCGGCGATCTTCCGAGCGCCCGCGTTCGGGCGCCAGCGCCACCGTGACGTTGCCGAAGGTGGCGGCGCGGAAGGGGAAGGCGTGCGGTGAGGAGCGGCGGCGCTCTATGTCACCCCCCTCTGGCCTGCCGGCCATCTCCCCCTCAAGGGGGGAGATTGGTCTCTCCACCGTTTCGCCATCCTCTGCAACGTTCGAGATTGGAGAAGCCGTAGATGACGGCGTGATCTCCCCCCTTGAGGGGGAGATGGCCGGCAGGCCAGAGGGGGGCGCGAAGGAACTTGACTTTCCCGGACTTCCCCATGCCGCTTCGACAACTTGCCTAGCCTCAGCGGGCAATTCCACAGCAAGCGCAAGATAGTCCTCCAGGCTCAACCCCGCGCCTTCGCGCTCCACCAGGTCGAGCAGTTCGCGCGGCGTTTCAGGAATCCCGTCAATGGCATAGCCGGCGTCCTTCAGGTCGTGCAGCATGGCGAGCACGGAGGTCGGCACGTCCAGCCCGACGGCATAGCCGGTGCGGCCGGCCGCGCCCGGATAGTCGGGCATCAGGATCGCCACGCAGCGGCTTTCGCGCGGCGTCGCCTGCAACCGGGCCATCGCCGCGATGCGCGCCGCGACCTGCTCCACGCGGTCGGCCTCCGGGCGGTTGGCGAAGGCGCGAAAGCCGAGTTCGGCGTCGACCTCGCTCTCGCCCTTGAAGGACAGCGCGCCGGCCAGGATGCGGCCGTCGAGCTCGGGCATCACGACATGCATGGCAAGGTCGGCCGGGGCCAGCCCGCGCGGGCTCTTTGCCCACGCTTCCCGCCGCGTGGTGGCGACGATCGCCTGCATCACCGGCACGCCGGCGCGGTCGAACAGCGTCTCCGCGCCAGGCTCGGCGCCCGCCGCGAAGGCGGTGGCGGTGACGATGAGGGCGGGCTTGAGGTCACGCAGCGCGGTTTCGACAAAGGCCGCGGACGCGGCGTCCTTCAGGCTGGCGACGAAGATCGGGACGGGGTTCAAGCCCCTTGCCCGCAAGGCGTCGGCGAGCGCGTCGATCGGCGCGACGTCGGAGGCGAGCAGCATCGAGCGATAGAAGAGGATGGGGACGGTGGGGGCGGTAATGGCGGTGGGTGGAATACCCCCCTCTGCCCTGCCGGGCATCTCCCCCTCAAGGGGGGAGATTATTCGCTCTGTCGTCCCACCATTTTCTGCAAAGTCGAAAATTGGTGATGTCGCCGGAACCGCGAATCTCCCCCCTTGAGGGGGAGATGCCCGGCAGGCCAGAGGGGGGCGAGTGGCGATGCCCTTCGTCAGATAATCGTAGAACCCGGCCTTCGGCACCTCGACCGCGTCCGGCGCCTCCACCGCGCGTCCGGCGAGCCCTGCCAGCCGGCGTACCAGCGCCGCCATGTTCTGAGGGCCGCCCTCGCGGAAATAGGACAGCAGCGCATCCAGCTCGCCGCGCGGCAGCGTCGAGCATTCGACCAGCCGCTCGTCCTGCTCGCGGCATTCGCCGGGCAGCAGCGCCAGCTTGACGCCGTTCGTCCGCGCCGCGGCCGCAAGCTGGTCGCAGCCATAGCGCCACCAGTCGTAGCCGCCGAGGATGCGGACGAGGATCACCTTCGCCTTGGTCGCGACGCTGTCGACCCAGAGGTCGACCGACATCGGATGCCTGAGGTCGCGCAGCGCGGCGAGCCGCATCGAGGGCAGGGCGCCGGCGTGTGCCTTCCACGCCGCCGCCATGCCCGCCAGGTCGCTGTCGGTGAACGACAGCGCCACGATGTCCGCCGGCGCCTGACGCAGGTCGACCGGCTCGACGAGGTCGTCGAGCGAGGCGGAGCTGGTGGTCAGGATGTGCACGGCGGCTCTGCTCCTAGCCGACCAGGATCTTCTCGATCGCCTGCTGGTCCAACCCCTTGAGTCCGATCACCACCAGCCGCGAGCGGCGGTCGTCGCCGGCGGTCCATGCGCGGTCGTAATAGTGATTGACGCGCGGGCCGACCGCCTGGACGAGCAGGCGCATCGGCTTGGCCGACACCTCGACAAAACCCTTCACGCGCAACACCTGTTCCTTTTCGGCGGCGTCGGCGACGCGTTTGGCCAGGTCGTCGGGATTGGCGACGGCCGGAATCTCGACGACAAAGGAGTCGAAATCGTCGTGCTCGTGGTCGAGCTCGTCGTCGTGATGCGTCTTGCGGTTCTCGATGTCGTCCTCGACGGCGAGGCCGAGGCCGAGCAGCAGCGCGGGGTCGACCTTGCCGTTCGCCGACGGCACCACCCTGACGCCCGCCCTTGCATGGTCGAGCGCGGCGTTGGCGCGGGCGGCGCCGTCAGCGTCGATCAGGTCGCTCTTGGACAGGATGATCAGGTCGGCACAGGCGACCTGATCGTCAAACACCTCTTCCACCGGATCGTCGTGGTCGAGCGTTTCGTCGGCGGCGCGCTGCTCGGCGAGGGCGTCCATGTCGGAGGCAACCTTGCCGTCGGCAAGTGCCGCGCCATCGACCACGGCGACCACGCCGTCCACCGTCACGCGCCCCTTCACCGTCGGCCACTGGAAGGCCTGCACGAGCGGCTTTGGCAACGCCAGTCCCGACGTCTCGATGATGATGTGATCGACCTTCGGGGTGCGCGACAGGATCTGGTCGAGCGCGGGGACAAAATCGTCGGCCACCGTGCAGCAGATGCAGCCGTTGGCCAGTTCAACGATGTTTTCCTCCGGGCAGGACTCGATGCCGCAGCTGCGCAGGATCTCACCATCGACGCCGACGTCGCCGAACTCGTTGACGATGAGCGCCAGCCGCTTGCCGCTGGCGTTTTCGAGCAGGTTGCGGATCAGCGTCGTCTTGCCGGCGCCGAGGAAGCCGGTGACGACGGTGCAGGGAACGCGGGAAAGCGAGGTCATGCGATGTCCTTGAGGGTCGAGAGGGGCGGGATGCGCGCGACGAGGCCGCGCTTGAGCGAATCGGGGCGGCCCCGCCAGGGGATGAGGCCGTCGGCGGAACCGGCGAAGAGTTTTGCCCCGGCGACGAGGTCCGGGCCGCTGTCGGCGTCGAGATCGCCGAAGACGTAGCTCCAGCAGCCGTCGCGCAGGATCGCGGCGGAGAGGCGGCGCTTGCAGTTGCCGAGGCATTCGACGGTGCGGACTCGCACCGCCCCGTCCGCGGCCAGCTTTGCATTCCGGGCGAGGATAGCGCCGGCGCGGGGATGGGAGTCGGAGCCTGAGGCGTCGCGGCAGGTCGCGCAGACGACGACGGTCACCGCCGAAAGGTCGGCGGGCGCAATGGCAGATGCCCCTTCAGGGGAGATGTCGTCGGCCTTCAACACGCGCTCCTTGCCCGGGACACCCGCCGGGCGGTCGGATCAATCTTTCGACGGCAGGTCTCCTGGCTTGCGGGTCGCCGCCCTTGCCGCCTTCCCGGATATCCAGTGGCTTTCGGCGCGGGCTCGTCGCTTACAGTTGCGGGGACAGCCGCGGCGTTGGGCGAAAAAAAGCCCGCACCGCATTCCCTCTTAGCTCCCCCCGTTGCGGGAGGGAGACCGTCTACTTGGATTTAGGCTTGGCGGCGTGCCCGAGTCAACGTGCGGCTACGACGCCGACGGTTTCGCCTGCGCCAGTCTCGCCAGTTCGGGGCCGAGATCGCCTTTCGGCGTCACCTCCATGCGCTCCAGCCCGAGCCAGGCCTGCATCAGCCGGAATTCCTCAAGCAATTCCGCAGCGGTTTCAGGCGGCGCGCCGGCTTGGGCGTAGGTCGCCAGCACCCTGAGCACGCCGGCGGGCCGGTCGGCCTTCACATCGGCGCGCGCCACGATGGTGTCGCCGAGCAGGAAGGGCAGCACGTAGTAGCCGTACTGGCGTTTTTCAGCCGGCGTGTAGATCTCGATGCGGTAGAAGAAGTCGAACAGCCGCTCGGCGCGCGAGCGCTCGAAGACCAAAGGGTCGAAAGGCGCCAGCAGCGCGCGGGCCTGCACCTTGCGCGGCATGCGCGCGTCCTTGTGGAGATAGGCCGGCTGCTTCCATCCTTCGACCTTCACCGGCAGCAATTCGCCTTCCTCGACGAGTTCCTCCAGGCGGCCTTTCACGTCGCCGGGGTTGAGGCGGAAATAGTCGCGCAAATCGCCATAGGTGGCGACGCCGAGCGCGCGGGCCGAATGGCGAAGCAACGCGCGGTGTGCGTCCTCGCAGGTCGGGGCAGGGGCGTTGAAGACCTCGGGCGGAATGACCCGCTCGGGCAGGTCGTAGAGCCGTTCGAAGCCGCGCCGCGAATGGGTGGTTATGCGGCCGGCCCAGAACAGCCATTCGAAGGCGTGCTTTTCGTCCGACCAGCCCCACCAGCCGCCCTTGCCCTTGGCGCCGTCTATGTCGGACGCTGCCACCGGCCCGCGCGACGCCACCTCCGCATAGATCGCTTCGATCAGTGTGCCGTTGCGCCGTGCCCACTGAGCGAGGCCCTTGTAGATCTCGCTTTCGTCGTTGGCGGCGGCGCGCTCCATGCGCCATCGCATCAGCGGCCAGGTCTCGAGCGGCAGGAAGGACGCCTCGTGCGCCCAGTATTCGAAAAGCCGCCGCTTGGAGCCCGGCGCCGCCGCACCGTCGAGCAGCGCCATCGGGTAGGGGCCGAGCCGCGAGAAGAGCGGCATGTAGTGCGCCCTGACGACGGCGCTGACCGAATCGATCTGCAGCAGGCCGAGCCGGGCGAGCAGGCGGTTGAGGTGCCGCCGGTCGATCGGACCGGCCGGGCGCGGGTCGGCAAAGCCCTGGGCCGCCAGTGCGATCCGCCGGGCCTGGGCGTTCGATAGCTTCTCCCTCATCGGGCGGGGTGTCCTGGCGGCAGGGGGAGGGGCGGGGTCTTTGGCAATCGATTTCGCATGCGAGGGGACAGTCTAACAGGCTTTCTGCCAAAACGCTGTCAGGAGTAATAAGTGGAGTAATTCGGTAAGGATTTCACCGGCCTGCAAAGGGTGAAAGCCCGCGGAATCGGTCAAGGTTGGACTTGCTTCACCGGAACTGCTGCGCTAACCCTCGCCGCGTTGCAGCATGAACCCCGAAACGGTTCAGCGTACTGTCTGTCGCGCTTCCTGAAGAGGGTCCCGTGCTGTAAACCAAACTGGATCGTATCCGCGGACCTGAGGCAATGAGCGAACTCCTGGGCTCCTACCTGCCCGTCGTCATATTCATCGGCGTCGCCATGCTGGTCGGCGTGGCGCTCGTGGTGGCCCCCTTCCTGGTCGCCTATCGCAATCCCGATCCGGAAAAGCTGTCGGCCTACGAGTGCGGCTTCAATT
This sequence comes from Mesorhizobium marinum, assembly GCF_040813675.1. Classification (NCBI taxonomy): domain Bacteria; kingdom Pseudomonadati; phylum Pseudomonadota; class Alphaproteobacteria; order Hyphomicrobiales; family Phyllobacteriaceae; genus Mesorhizobium; species Mesorhizobium marinum. The sequence continues at coordinate 776,683 of NZ_JBFOCI010000001.1, forward strand.
CCTTCGACGACGCCCGCATGAAGTTCGACGTCCGGTTCTACCTGGTGTCGATCCTGTTCATCATCTTCGACCTGGAAGTGGCGTTCCTGTTCCCGTGGGCGGTGTCGTTCGGCGAAATCGGCATGTTCGGCTTCTGGTCGATGATGGTTTTCCTGGCCGTGCTGACCGTCGGCTTCATCTACGAATGGAAGAAGGGAGCGCTGGAATGGGACTGAGCCCCGACATGGCGGCCGGCACGCTCGTCGCCCCGAAGCCGAAAGGCATCATCGATCCTTCGACCGGCAAGCCGGTCGGCCACGACGACCCCTACTTCGGCTCGATCAACGAGGAACTGTCCGACAAGGGCTTCCTGGTCACCTCCTCGGAGGCGCTGGTCAACTGGGCGCGCTCGGGTTCGCTGATGTGGATGACCTTCGGCCTCGCCTGCTGCGCCGTGGAGATGATGCACACGTCCATGCCGCGCTACGACGCCGAAAGGTTCGGCGCCGCGCCTCGCGCATCGCCGCGCCAGTCGGACGTGATGATCGTCGCCGGCACCCTGACCAACAAGATGGCGCCCGCGCTCCGCAAGGTCTACGACCAGATGCCGGAGCCCCGCTACGTCATTTCGATGGGCTCGTGCGCCAATGGCGGCGGCTACTATCATTATTCCTATGCGGTGGTGCGCGGCTGCGACCGCGTCGTGCCGGTCGACATCTACGTGCCCGGCTGCCCGCCGACGGCCGAGGCGTTGCTCTACGGCATCCTTCTTCTGCAGAAGAAGATCCGCCGCACCGGCACGATCGAGCGGTGATCCATGAGTGATGCGCTTCAGCGGCTTTACGACCACATCGCCGGCACGTTCGGCGACAGGATCGTCGCCTCCGAAATCGCCTATGGCGAACTGAACGTCACGGTCGGCGGCGACGACCTCGTCGCCGTGATGACTTTCCTGCGCGACGATTCGGCCTGCCAGTTCGTTTCGTTCATCGACACGTCGGGGGCCGACTATCCGTCGCGGGCGAAGCGTTTCGACGTGGTCTATCACCTGCTTTCGCCGAAGAAGAACCTGCGCATCCGCGTCAGGGTGATGACCGACGAGGACACGCCGGTCCCCTCGATCACCGGCGTTTTCCCGGGCGCGGACTGGTTCGAGCGCGAGACCTACGATCTCTACGGCATCCTGTTCTCCGGCCATCCGGACCTGCGGCGCCTGCTCACCGACTACGGCTTCGACGGGCATCCGCTGCGCAAGGACTTCCCGCTCACCGGTTTCGTCGAGGTGCGCTACGACGACGAGGTGAAGCGCGTCGTCTACGAGCCGGTCGAGCTCAAGCAGGAGTTCCGCAATTTCGATTTCCTCTCGCCCTGGGAAGGCACGGACTACGTGCTGCCGGGCGACGAAAAGGCGAAGCAGTAAATGGCTGAGACCGCCGTCCGCAACTTCAACATCAACTTCGGGCCGCAGCATCCGGCCGCGCACGGCGTGCTGCGCCTCGTGCTGGAGCTCGACGGCGAGGTGGTCGACCGCGTCGATCCGCATATCGGTCTCCTGCATCGCGGCACCGAGAAGCTGATCGAGGCCAAGACCTACCTGCAGGCGCTGCCCTACCTGGACCGGCTCGACTACTGCTCGCCGATGAACCAGGAGCACGCCTTCGCGCTGGCGACCGAGCGGCTGCTCGGCATCGAAATCCCGAAGCGTGGCCAGCTCATTCGCGTGCTCTGCTGCGAAATCGGCCGCATCATGAGCCACATCCTCAACGTGACGACCCAGGCCATGGACGTCGGCGCGCTTACGCCGCCGCTCTGGGGCTTCGTCGACCGCGAGAAGCTGATGGTGTTCTACGAGCGCATCAGCGGCTCGCGCATGCACGCGGCCTATATCCGGCCGGGCGGTGTCCACCAGGACATCCCCGATCAGGTGCTCGAGGACATCGGCCGCTGGATCGACCCGTTCCTGAAGACGCTGGACGATCTGGACAACCTGCTCACGCCCAACCGCATCTTCAAGCAGCGCAACGTCGACATCGGCGTCGTCAGCCTGGACGACGCCTGGGCCTGGGGTTTCTCGGGCGTCATGGTGCGCGGCTCCGGCGCCGCCTGGGACCTGAGGAAGTCGCAGCCCTACGAATGCTATCCGGAAATGGAATTCGACATTCCGATAGGCAAGAACGGCGACTGCTTCGACCGCTACCTCATCCGCATGGAGGAGATGCGCCAGTCGGCCAAGATCATGCGCCAGTGCCTCGACAGGCTGCTCGGCAAGGATCGCGGCGGCCCGGTCTCGAACCTCGACGGCAAGGTCGTGCCGCCGAAGCGCGGCGAGATGAAGCGTTCGATGGAAGCGCTCATCCATCACTTCAAGCTCTACACCGAAGGCTACCACGTGCCGGCGGGCGAGGTGTATGCGGCGGTCGAGGCGCCGAAGGGCGAGTTCGGCGTCTACCTCGTGTCGGACGGCGCCAACAAGCCGTACCGCTGCAAGCTCAGGGCGCCCGGCTTCGCGCATCTGCAGGCGATGGATTTCCTGTGCCGCGGCCACATGCTGGCCGACGTTGCCGCAGTGCTGGGATCGCTCGACATCGTGTTCGGCGAGGTGGACAGATGACCATCGCCGTGGCGGCCGACATCGTGATCGATGCTCGCAGCGGACGCGTCGAGGGCGCATCCGCTGGCGAACGCGTCGCCATCACGGTGTTGCGCTCGGCCATGTTCTTCCTGAAGCCGTTCGCCAATGTCGGCATTTCCTATGTGGCGCGCGCCATGCGCGCACTGCTGCCCAGCGACAGGCCGATGCTTTTCGTGCTGACGCCGGACAGTTCCATGCGGGTCGCCTACTGCGACACCTACTGGTCCGTGCTGGTATCGCCGAACTACGCCTATGAGCGCTCGGTCAAAGCGCTGCTGAAGGCGTCGCGCGACGTCGACTACGGCTTCATCGACGGCGGCGCCAACCACGGCTACTGGTCGATCCTGGTTTCGGGCGGCGAGTTCGGTGCGAAGAAGGCGGTCGCCATCGAGGCGGCGTCGGACACGTTCTGCAGGCTGGACGACAACCGCAGCCTGAACGAAGGGCGCTTTTCCGTGCTGAACCGCGCGATCGGCGCGACCAGCGGCCAGCGCGTGCGCGTCTACGGCGCGAAGCACGAGGCCCGCTCCACCGTGGCACCGTCCGTGGACGCCGTGCCGATCCTGGATTGCGAGACGATCTCCGTCGACGATCTCGCCGACCTGCCGGAGTTCGCCGGCCTCGACAAGTTCGTCGTCAAGCTCGACGTCGAAGGCGTCGAGATCGCTGCCTTTTCGGGCGCGCAGCGCCTGCTGTCGGGCGACACGGTGTTCGTCTACGAGGAGCATGGCTCCGACACGCGGCACGAAACCACGCGCCATGTGATGGACGTCATGAAGCTCAGGGTATTCTGGCTCGGAGACGGACGCGCCCGCGAACTGTCGACGGCCGATGAACTCGACCGGATCAAGAAATCCCGCAGGGCCGGCTACGACATGGTTGCGAGCAGCAGCCCGTTTTGGCTGGACAGGCTCGATGCCTCGGCATCGACCGTTCACTGAGGGAATCGGGGAAGCAAGATGAGTGTTCGCCGTTTAGCCGATGCCAGCGTCCAGCCCGCCGCGTTCGCCTTCAACGAGGCCAACGCCGCCGCGGCGCGGACATGGATCGCGAAGTATCCCAAGGGCCGCGAGCAGTCGGCCATCATCCCGCTCCTGATGATCGCCCAGGAGCAGGAAGGCTGGGTCACCAAGGCCGCAATCGAAACGATCTGCGACATGCTGGACATGCCGCGCATCCGCGGGCTCGAAGTTGCCACCTTCTACACCCAGTTCCAGCTCAAGCCGGTCGGCACCCGGGCGCATGTCCAAGTCTGCGGCACCACGCCCTGCATGCTGCGCGGCTCGGAGAAGCTGATGGACGTGTGCCGGTCGAAGATCCATCACGACCAGTTCCACACCAATGAGGCCGGCACGCTGTCGTGGGAGGAGGTCGAATGCCTCGGCGCCTGCGTCAACGCGCCGATGGTGATGATCTTCAAGGACACCTACGAGGATCTGACGCCGGAGCGGCTGGAAGAGATCATCGACCAGTTCGAAAGCGGCCGTGGCGCCGAGGTGCCGGCCGGGCCACAGAACGGCCGCACGGTTTCGGCGCCGCAGGCGGGGCTGACCTCGCTGGCGACCGAGGATGCGGTGCTGATGGCGAAGCACGCTGCCGGCACGCAGGACGCCGGCAAGGCGGGCGGCGGCGAGGTGCCGCCGTCGAATGCGGCGAAGCCGAAGACCGATGCGCCGGAAACCAGCGCAGCGCTCGCAACGCCGTCGCCGCAGAAGGCGACGTCCGGTGCGGAGGCAGCGGCAGCCAAGAAGACCGCTAAGGTCGAAAAGCCCTCGCTCGACGACCCGACCCGTCCGGCCGGGATCGACAAGCCGGCGACCGTCGACGATCTCAAGATGATCTCCGGCGTCGGACCGAAGATCGAAGGCACGCTGCACTCGCTCGGCATCTACACGTTCGCGCAGATTGCATTGTGGAACGACGAGCACCGCGCCTGGGTCGACGGCTACCTCAATTTCAAGGGTCGCATCGACCGCGACGAGTGGGTGAAGCAGGCCGAGACGCTGCACAAGGGCGGCGTCGAAGAATATGTTCGCGTTTTCGGCAAGAAGCCGGTCTGAGGGCGAGAAGAATGCTTCAGGACAAGGACCGCATCTTCAACAACATCTACGGGATGTACGACCGCTCGCTCAGGGGCGCCATGTCGCGCGGCCACTGGGACGGCACCAAGGGCCTGATCGACAAGGGCCGCGATTGGATCGTCAACGAGATGAAGGCGTCGGGCCTGCGCGGCCGCGGCGGCGCCGGCTTCCCGACCGGCCTGAAGTGGTCGTTCATGCCCAAGCAGAGTGACGGACGCCCGTCCTATCTGGTCGTCAACGCCGACGAGTCCGAGCCCGGCACCTGCAAGGACCGCGATATCCTGCGCCACGACCCGCACACGCTGGTCGAGGGTTGCCTGATCGCCGGTTTCGCGATGGGGGCGGTCGCCGCCTACATCTACGTGCGTGGCGAGTTCATCCGCGAGCGCGAGGCGCTGCAGCGGGCGATCGACGAGGCCTATGAGGCGAAGCTGATCGGCAAGGGCAACAAGAACGGCTACGATTTCGACGTCTACGTCCACCACGGCGCCGGCGCCTATATCTGCGGCGAGGAAACTGCGCTGCTGGAAAGCCTGGAGGGCAAGAAGGGCCAGCCGCGGCTGAAGCCGCCGTTCCCGGCCAATGTCGGCCTCTACGGCTGCCCGACCACCGTCAACAACGTCGAGTCGATCGCCGTTGCGCCGACGATCCTGCGGCGCGGCGCGGCCTGGTTCTCCTCCTTCGGGCGGCAGAACAACGCCGGCACCAAGCTGTTCTGCATCTCCGGCCACGTGAACAACCCGTGCACCGTCGAGGAGGCGATGTCGATCCCGTTCCGCGAACTGATCGACACGCATTGCGGCGGCATCCGCGGCGGCTGGGACAACCTGCTCGCGGTGATCCCCGGCGGGGCGTCGGTGCCGCTGGTGCCGGCCGAGCAGATCATCGACGCGCCGATGGATTTCGATGCGTTGCGCGACCTCAAGTCGGGTCTCGGCACCGCGGCCGTCATCGTCATGGACAAGTCCACCGACGTGGTGAAGGCGATCGCCAGGCTCTCCTATTTCTACAAGCACGAGAGTTGTGGCCAGTGCACGCCGTGCCGCGAGGGCACCGGCTGGATGTGGCGGGTCATGGAGCGGCTGGTGCGCGGCGAGGCGCAGAAGCGCGAGATCGACATGCTGCTCGACGTGACCAAGCAGGTCGAAGGCCATACGATCTGCGCGCTGGGCGACGCTGCGGCGTGGCCGATCCAGGGCCTGATGCGGCACTTCCGCGGCGAGGTTGAGCGCCGGATCGACGAGTTTTCGCGCAACGCGCACCGGGCCGAGCCGGTGCTGGTTGCCGCGGAATAACGGCATAGCAGAAACGAAAGTGCGGGCCGAAGGCCCGAAAGGAAACGGCGAAGGCGGGCAGACGAAAACCAAAGGAGACAGATGATGTCCATGTTTTCCCTGCCTGAGGAACTGATGCCAGACGTGAAGAAGTTAGAGACGATGACGGATGAGATGACGGTCGTGCTGCCGCGCGAGATGGCGGCCGCCTTCAATCTCTTCGTGCATCCGTTTGCCGGCGCAGCCGCGGCTTCGGCCGTTGGGATTGGGCTCGCAAGCCAGGGCTTCGGCGCCTGGATGGGCGCCATGACGGCGTTCGCCGAGGCCTCGCAGCGCGCTTTCTCCACCGGACTGCCTGAGGCCGGACAGGCGCAGCGCCCCGCGACGCGCACGCGTTCGCCGGCCACCAAGGCGAGGACGACCGCCAGGACCCTGATCGAGGAAGCGCATTCGACGGCGCTCGAGATCGCAGGAGCGGCCGATGCAGTCGCGCCATCGGCGGCCGAACCGGAAGCATCGCCGGGCAGCGCCGCCGATTTGCTGCCGGAGGATTTCCGCCAGCCCAAGGCGATCGCCAAGCCGAGGAAGGCCGACGACCTCAAGGCGATCTCCGGCATCGGCCCGAAGCTGGAGCAGGTGCTGAACGGCCTCGGTGTCTGGACCTATGCGCAGATCGCCGCCTGGTCGGCGGAAGAGATCGCCTGGGTCGACGACTATCTGTCGTTCAAGGGGCGCATCGGCCGCGACGACTGGATCGGCCAGGCGGCAAAGCTGGCGGGCAGGAAGAAGCGTTAGGTTTCGGGCATCGCCCGGTTTGGAATTGCGGCTGACGCCGCTGGGGTTTGAGGCAATATGGCTAAGCTCAAGGTCGACGGGAAAGAGATCGAGGTACCCGACCACTACACGCTGCTGCAGGCGGCGGAAGAGGCGGGCGCGGAGGTTCCGCGCTTCTGCTTCCACGAGCGGCTGTCGATTGCCGGCAACTGCCGCATGTGCCTGGTCGAGGTGAAGGGCGGCCCGCCGAAGCCTGCGGCTTCCTGCGCCATGGGCGTGCGCGACCTGCGTCCCGGTCCGAACGGTGAAGCGCCGGAAATCTTCACCAACACGCCGATGGTCAAGAAGGCCCGCGAAGGCGTGATGGAGTTCCTGCTCATCAACCATCCGCTCGACTGCCCCATCTGCGACCAGGGCGGCGAGTGCGACCTGCAGGACCAGGCGATGGCCTTCGGCGTCGACTCTTCGCGCTACAAGGAGAACAAGCGCGCCGTCGAGGACAAGTACATCGGCCCGCTGGTCAAGACGATCATGAACCGCTGCATCCACTGCACGCGGTGCGTCCGCTTCACCACCGAAGTCGCCGGCATCTCCGAACTCGGCCTGATCGGCCGCGGCGAGGACGCCGAGATCACGACCTACCTCGAACAGGCGATGACGTCTGAACTGCAGGGCAACGTCATCGACCTCTGCCCGGTCGGCGCTCTGACTTCCAAGCCGTTCGCCTTCACCGCGCGCCCGTGGGAGCTGACCAAGACCGAATCGATCGACGTCATGGATGCCGTCGGCTCGGCGATCCGCGTCGACAGCCGCGGCCGCGAGGTGATGCGCATCATGCCGCGCGTCAACGAGGCTGTGAACGAGGAGTGGATTTCCGACAAGACCCGCTTCATCTGGGACGGCCTGCGCTCGCAGCGGCTGGACCGACCCTATGTCCGCAAGGGCGGAAAGCTAGTGCAGGCGACCTGGCCCGAGGCTTTCGAGGCCATCCGCGCAGCGGTGGCCGCCGCGGCGCCCGAGCGCATCGGCGCGATCGCGGGCGACGTCGCCTCGGTCGAGGAGATGTACGCGCTGAAGAAGCTGGCGCAGGCGCTCGGTTCCGAAAACATCGACTGCCGGCAGGACGGCGCCGCGCTCGACCCGGCGCTCGGCCGCGCGAGCTACCTGTTCAACGCCACCATCGAAGGCATCGAGCAGGCCGATGCGGTTCTCATCATCGGTTCGAATCCCCGTTTCGAGGCTTCGGTGCTCAATGCCCGCATCCGCAAACGCTGGCGTCAGGGCAAGCTGCCGGTCGGCGTGATCGGCGAGATCGGCGACCTCCGCTACGACTACGAGCAGCTCGGAGCCGGCGCCGACACGCTGAAGGCGCTGGCTGACGGTTCGGGCTCGTTCTTCGAGGCGCTTAAGGCGGCGACGCATCCGCTGATCATCGTCGGGCAGGGCGCCTTGTCGCGCTCCGACGGCGCGGCCGTGCTCGGTCAGGCCGCCAAGCTCGCCCTAGCGGTCGACGCCGTGCGCGACGACTGGAACGGCTTTTCGGTGCTGCACACGGCGGCGGCGCGCGTCGGCGGGCTCGATGTCGGCTTCGTGCCGGGCAAGGGCGGCAAGGACGTCGCCGGCATGCTCGGCCAGACCGACGTGCTGTTCCTGCTCGGCGCCGATGAAATCGACATGGCGGCAACCGGCGATGCGTTCGTGGTCTATGTCGGCACGCACGGCGATGCCGGCGCGCACCGCGCCGACGTCATCCTGCCGGGCGCGACCTACACCGAAAAGTCGGGCACCTATGTCAACACCGAGGGGCGCGTCCAGATGGCCAGCCGCGCGGGCTTCGCGCCGGGCGGAGCCAAGGAGGACTGGGCCATCCTGCGCGCCCTGTCGGACGTGCTCGGGCGCAAGCTGCCGTTCGATTCGCTTGCCCAACTGCGCGCCGCGCTTTACGGCGAGCATCCCCATCTTTCGCGCATCGACGAGATCGAGGCAGGCGGCACGGCGGATATCGACCGCGTCGCCCGGCTTGGCGGACGGCTCAACAAGGGCGCCTTCACCTCGCCGGTGAAGGACTTCTATCTAACCAACCCGATCGCGCGCGCCTCGGCCGTCATGGCCGAATGTTCGGCGCTGGCGAAGAACGGTTTCAAGCAGGCGGCGGAATAGACGATGGGAGACTTCTTCTTCACTTACGTCTGGCCGACGCTGATCATGCTGCTGCAGTCGGTCATGCTGATCGTCGTGCTGCTGGTCGGGATCGCATTCCTGCTCTACGCCGACCGCAAGGTTTGGGCGGCCGTGCAGTTGCGCCGCGGCCCGAACGTGGTCGGACCCTGGGGGCTGCTGCAATCCTTCGCGGACCTGTTCAAGTTCGTGTTCAAGGAACCGGTCATTCCGTCGGGCGCCAACAAGGTGATCTTCCTGCTCGCGCCGCTGGTGACGACGGTGCTAGCGCTGGCCACCTACGCCGTGGTGCCGTTCGCCGACGGCTGGGTGATCGCCAACATCAATGTCGGCATCCTCTACATCTTCGCGATTTCGTCGCTCGAGGTGTACGGCGTCATCATGGCCGGCTGGGCGTCGAACTCGAAATATCCCTTCCTCGGCGCGCTGCGCTCGGCGGCCCAGATGGTGTCCTACGAGGTTTCCATCGGCTTCGTCATCGTGTGCGTGCTGTTGACGGTCGGCTCGCTCAACCTGTCCGAGATCGTACTGTCGCAGCAGGACGGCCTCGGCACCCGGCTCGGCCTGCCAAACTCGCTGCTCGACTGGAACTGGCTGGCGCTGTTCCCGATGTTCGTCGTGTTCTTCATCTCGGCCCTGGCCGAGACGAACCGCCCGCCCTTCGACTTGGTCGAGGCGGAGTCCGAACTGGTCGCCGGTCACATGATCGAATATTCGTCGACGCCCTATCTGCTGTTCATGCTCAGCGAATATGTCGCGATCGTGCTGATGTGCGCGCTGACCACCATCCTGTTCCTCGGTGGTTGGCTTCCGCCATTCGACTTCGCGCCCTTCACCTGGGTGCCCGGCGTCGTCTGGTTCCTGCTGAAGCTCTGCTTCGTCTTCTTCATGTTCGCCATGGTGAAGGCGTTCGTGCCGCGCTACCGCTACGACCAGCTCATGCGCCTCGGCTGGAAGGTGTTCCTGCCGCTTTCGCTGTTCATGGTCGTCGCGACCGCGGCCGTCCTCAAGCTGACCGGGTCGGCGTGATGGGTGCGGGCGGGATCGGCGCACTGGCGGGCGTGGGACTGGCGGCGGTGGACTTCGCGCTGCTCAGGCTGCTCGCGTCGCGCGTCGAACTCGACGACACCAAACGGGTGCTCAACATAGTCGGCCTCAGCCAGTTCGCGCTGCTGCCGGTCGTGGGCTGGTTCGCCGGCCCGCTCATTGCTGGAGAATGACGATGTCAGCGCTAGCCCAAGCCGCCAAGTCGCTGCTGCTCAAGGATTTCGTGAGCGCCTTCTTCCTGTCGATGCGCCAGTTCTTCGCGCCGAAGGAGACGGTGAACTATCCGCACGAGAAGGGCCCGCTCAGCCCGCGCTTCCGCGGCGAGCATGCGCTCAGGCGCTATCCCAACGGCGAGGAGCGCTGCATCGCCTGCAAGCTGTGCGAGGCGATCTGCCCGGCGCAGGCGATCACCATCGAGGCCGGCCCGCGCCGCAACGACGGCACGCGGCGCACCGTGCGCTACGACATCGACATGGTGAAGTGCATCTACTGCGGCTTCTGCCAGGAGGCCTGCCCGGTCGACGCAATCGTCGAGGGACCGAATTTCGAGTTCGCGACGGAAACGCGCGAGGAACTCTACTACGACAAGGAAAAGCTGCTCGCCAACGGCGATCGCTGGGAGCGGGAGATCGCCCGCAACCTGGCGCTCGACGCGCCGTACCGCTGACATGCGGGCCGCCGACGCGCATTGAGGAGCGCTGCTTCTCGCCCGGTCGCTGACCGGCTTCTCCCCAGGAAGGGAGGAGAAAAAACGACAGAGATGGACGCGCCGGTCAGGCTCGTCTAAGGCACAGGCGGCATCGCGCCGGAGGCGGACGCGAAGCCGGGACTTAACCGGGGACTACCCATGCTCAACGGAATTGAAGCGGTATTCTTCTACCTCTTCGCCTTCATCGCGGTCGGATCGGCCTTCATGGTCATTTCCGCGCGCAATCCCGTGCATTCGGTGCTGTTCCTGATCCTGACGTTCGTCAACGCGGCGGGACTGTTCCTGCTGACCGGCGCCGAGTTCCTGGCGATGATCCTGCTCGTCGTCTATGTCGGCGCCGTGGCGGTCCTCTTCCTGTTCGTCGTGATGATGCTCGACGTGGACTTCGCCGAGCTGAAGAGCGGAGCGCTGCGCTATGCGCCCATCGGGGCGATCGTCGGGCTGATCCTGGCCGCCGAACTGATCATCGTGCTGGGCGGCTATGCGTTCGCGCCGCAACTCGCGGATACGGTCGCCAAGCCGACGCCCGACATCGCGACGCGCCACAACACGGCGGCGCTCGGCGACATCCTCTACACGGACTATGTCCACTTCTTCCAGATTGCCGGTCTCGTTCTGCTCGTCGCCATGATCGGCGCGATCGTGCTCACGCTGCGCCACAAGGCCGGCGTGAAGCGCCAGTCGATATCGGCGCAGGTCGCCCGCACGCCGGAGACCGCAATCGAGATCAAGAAAGTCGAGACGGGCAAGGGCATCTGAGATGGCGGTCGGTATCGGACATTTCCTCACGGTCTCGGCGATCCTGTTCACGCTCGGCGTGTTCGGCATCTTCCTCAACCGCAAGAACGTCATCGTCATCCTGATGTCGGTCGAGCTGATCCTGCTGGCGGTGAACATCAACTTCGTCGCCTTTTCGGCGGCGCTCGGCGACCTGGTCGGCCAGGTGTTCGCCCTGTTCGTGCTGACCGTCGCGGCTGCCGAAGCCGCGATCGGTCTCGCCATCCTCGTCGTCTTCTTCCGCAACCGCGGCTCGATCGCGGTCGAAGACGTGAACATGATGAAGGGCTGACGGTCTAGCCATGTATCAAGCCATCGTCTTTCTACCCCTCATCGGCTTCCTGATCGTCGGCCTGCTCGGCGGGTCGCTCGGCGCGAAGGCGTCGGAATACATCACGTCCGGCCTGATGGTGGTCGCCGCCGCATTGTCGTGGGTGGCGTTCGTCAGCGTCGGCATGGGCGACGGCGAGGCGTTTACCGTGCCGGTGCTGCGGTTTATCGAATCGGGCAGCCTGCAGGCCGCATGGGCGCTGAGGATCGACACGCTGACGGCGGTGATGCTGGTCGTCGTGAACACCGTGTCTTGCCTGGTGCACATCTACTCGATCGGCTACATGCACCACGATCCGCACCGGCCGCGCTTCTTCGCGTATCTCAGCCTGTTCACATTCGCCATGCTGATGCTGGTGACGTCGGACAACCTGGTGCAGATGTTCTTCGGCTGGGAGGGCGTCGGTCTGGCCTCCTACCTGCTGATCGGGTTCTGGTACAAGAAGCCGTCGGCCAACGCCGCCGCCATCAAGGCCTTCGTCGTCAACCGGGTCGGCGACTTCGGCTTCCTGCTCGGCCTGTTCGGCGTCTTCGTCCTGTTCGGCTCGGTGAACTTCAGCACCATCTTCGCCAACGCCGCGACCTATCTGCCGGCTGGCGGCCACGGCGAGGCTGCCGCGGGCGGCGAGGCGGCCGCGCATGGCGAGGCCGTGTTCACCTTCCTAGGCTACCATCTCGACAAGGCCGGCGCGCTGACGGTCGTCTGCCTGCTCCTGTTCATGGGCGCCATGGGCAAGTCGGCGCAGGTTCCGCTGCACACCTGGCTGCCGGACGCCATGGAAGGCCCGACGCCGGTGTCGGCCCTGATCCACGCCGCGACGATGGTGACGGCCGGCGTCTTCATGCTGGCGCGCCTGTCGCCGCTGTTCGAGCTCAGCCACACCGCGCTCATCGTCGTCACCTGCGTCGGCGCGTTCACCGCCTTCTTCGCGGCGACGGTCGGCCTGGTGCAGAACGACATCAAGCGCGTCATTGCCTATTCGACCTGTTCGCAGCTCGGCTACATGTTCGTCGCGCTCGGCCTCGGCTTCTATTCGGCTGCGATCTTCCACCTGTTCACGCACGCATTCTTCAAGGCGCTGCTGTTCCTCGGCTCGGGCTCGGTGATCCACGCCGTCTCGGACGAGCAGGACATGCGCAACATGGGCGGCCTGCGCCGGCTGATCCCGAAGACCTACTGGATGATGATCATCGGCACGCTCGCGCTGACCGGCGTCGGCATTCCGCTGACCGTCATCGGGACGGCGGGCTTCTTCTCCAAGGACGCCATCATCGAAGGCGCGTTCGCCGCGCACAGCCCCGTCGCCTACTGGGCGTTCTGGCTGCTGGTCGTCGCCGCCGTGTTCACCAGCTTCTATTCGTGGCGGCTGATCTTCATGACGTTCCACGGCGAGCCGCGGGCCAGCCACGAGGTCATGCACCACGTCCACGAATCGCCCCCGGTGATGCTCGTGCCGCTGTTCATCCTGGCGGTCGGCGCGCTGTTCGCGGGCCTGCTGTTCAAGGGCTTCTTCATCGGCGATCTCTATGACGCCTTCTGGAAGGGATCGCTGTTCACGCTGCCCGACAACCACATCCTGCACGCGTTCCACGACGTGCCGCTGTGGGTGAAGCTCGCGCCCTTCGTGGCCATGATCGTCGGCTTCCTGGTCGCCTACCAGTTCTACATCCGCTCGCCGGAGACGCCGAAGTACCTCGCTGCGCAGCACCGCTTCCTCTACCGGTTCCTGCTCAACAAGTGGTACTTCGACGAGCTCTACGACATCCTGTTCGTCAGGCCGGCCAAGCGGCTGGGCACCTTCCTCTGGAAGACCGGCGACGGCGCCATCATCGACGGGTTGGGTCCCGACGGGATCTCGGCGCGCGTCATCGACGTGACCAACCGGGTCGTGAAGCTGCAGACCGGGTACCTCTATCACTACGCATTCGCCATGCTGATCGGCGTCGCCGCCCTGGTCACCTGGATGATGTTCGGGAGCCATTGATGACCGACTGGCCAATCCTCTCCACGGTCACCTTCCTGCCGCTGGTCGGCGTCCTGCTCATCCTGTTCATCCGGGATGACAGCGCCAGCGCGCGCCGCAACATCCGCGCGATCACGCTGTGGACGACGATCGTCACCTTCGTCATCTCGCTGTTCATCTGGACCGGCTTCGACAATGCCGTCCCCGGTTTCCAGATGGTCGAGAAGGTCGGCTGGCTGGGCTCCGGCATCTCCTACCACATGGGCGTCGACGGCATCTCCATGCTGTTCGTCATCCTGACGACGTTCCTGATGCCGTTGGCGATCCTGGCCAGCTGGGAGTCGGTCGAGAAGCGCGTGAAGGCGTACATGATCGCCTTCCTGATCCTCGAGACGCTGATGATCGGCGTGTTCTGCGCGCTCGACATCGTGATGTTCTACGTCTTCTTCGAGGCCGGCCTGATCCCGATGTTCATCATCATCGGCGTGTGGGGCGGCAAGCGGCGCGTCTACGCGTCGTTCAAGTTCTTCCTCTACACGCTCGCAGGCTCCGTGCTGATGCTGCTCGCCATCATGGCGATGATCTTCCAGGCCGGCACGAGCGACATCCCGACGCTGCTGACTTACGACTTCCCTGAAAACATGCAGACCTGGCTGTGGCTGGCGTTCTTCGCGTCCTTCGCGGTGAAGATGCCGATGTGGCCGGTGCACACCTGGCTGCCGGACGCCCACGTCGAGGCGCCCACGGCCGGTTCGGTGATCCTGGCCGCGATCCTGTTGAAGATGGGCGGATACGGTTTCCTTCGCTTCTCCCTGCCGATGTTCCCGCTGGCGTCGGCCGATTTCGCGCCGTTCGTCTTCGCCCTTTCGGTCATCGCGATCATCTACACCTCGCTGGTCGCACTGATGCAGGAGGACATGAAGAAGCTGATCGCCTACTCGTCGGTCGCCCACATGGGCTACGTGACGATGGGCATCTTCGCGATGAACGAGACGGGCATCCAAGGCGCCATCTTCCAGATGCTGTCGCACGGCCTGGTTTCGGGCGCGCTGTTCCTGTGCGTCGGCGTCATCTACGACCGCATGCACACCCGCGAGATCGCCGCCTATGGCGGCCTCGTCAACAACATGCCGAAATACGCCGTGGCGTTCCTGATCTTCACCATGGCCAATGTCGGCCTGCCGGGAACGAGCGGCTTCGTCGGCGAGTTCCTGACGCTGCTCGGCGTCTTCGAGGTCAACACCTGGGTGGCGCTGTTCGCCGCGACGGGCGTGATCCTGTCGGCCGCCTATGCGCTGTGGCTCTACCGCAAGGTCATCTTCGGCGCGCTCACCAAGGAAAGCCTGGAGGGGCTGCTCGACCTGTCGCCGCGCGAGAAGGTCACCCTCTACCCGCTGATCGTGCTCGTCATCTTCTTCGGCGTCTACCCGGCGCCGGTGTTCGACGCGACCGCGGCCTCGGTTGAGGCGCTCGTCAACACAATCACCATTTCGCTCGACGCCGCGCATGTCGCGGTGGCGAACTGAGGGGCGGGACAATGACGCCGGAACTTATCACTAGCCTGACGCTGCTGGCGCCCGAACTCCTCCTTGCGGTCGGAGCGATGGTGCTGCTCATGATCGGCGTCTATGCCGGCGAGCGGTCCTACGGCGTGGTCAACGGCCTGGCAGTGCTTCTGCTGGTGGCCGCGGGCGGCTGGATGCTGCTTGCGCCGGTCGATGGCCAGGCCTTCGGCGGCGCTTTCATCGTCGATCCCTTCGCGCGCTTCATGAAGATGCTGACGCTGGTCGGCGCCGCGGTCACGCTCGTGATGTCGGCCGGCTTCGCGCGCGAGCAGAAGTTCGACAAGTTCGAGTATCCGGTGCTCATCGTGCTCGCGACCGTCGGCATGCTGCTGATGGTTTCGGCCAACGACATGATCGCCCTCTATCTCGGGCTAGAACTGCAGTCGCTGTCGCTCTACGTCGTCGCCGCGATCAATCGCGACAACCTCCGCTCCACCGAGGCGGGGCTGAAGTACTTCGTGCTGGGCGCGCTGTCGTCGGGCATGCTGCTCTACGGCATCAGCCTCGTCTACGGCTACACCGGCAATACCGGCTTCGACGCGATCGCGGCAGCCTTGGGCGAGGGAGAGCGCCAGCTCGGCCTGGTCTTCGGCCTGGTCTTCGTGCTTGCCGGCCTGTCCTTCAAGATTTCCGCCGTGCCGTTCCATATGTGGACGCCCGACGTCTACGAGGGTGCGCCGACGCCGGTGACCGCGTTCTTCGCGGCGGCGCCGAAGATGGCGGCCATGGCGCTGACCGTGCGCGCCGTGATGGGTGCCTTCGAACCTCTCGCGACGGACTGGCAGCAGATCGTGACGTTCGTCGCCATCGCGTCAATGGCGCTCGGCTCGTTCGCGGCGATCGGCCAGAAGAACATCAAGCGCCTGATGGCCTATTCCTCGATCGGCCATGTCGGCTTCGCGCTGGTCGGGCTCGCCGCCAACAGCCAGGAAGGCGTGCGCGGCGTCGCCATCTACATGCTGATCTACCTGGCGATGACGCTCGGCACCTTCGCATTCATCCTCGCCATGCGGCGCAAGGAAGGCAATGTCGAGCAGATCGGCGACCTGGCCGGCCTGGCCAGCAGCAATCCGGTGATGGCGACCATCCTGACGATCCTGATGTTCTCGCTCGCCGGCATTCCGCCGCTCGCCGGTTTCTGGGCGAAGTGGTACGTCTTCCTGGCGGCCATCAATGCCGGGCTCTATCCGCTCGCGGTGATCGGCGTTCTGACGTCGGTGATCGGCGCGTACTACTATCTGCGCATCATCAAGATCATGTGGTTCGACGAGTCGGTCGGCGGCTTCCTGCCGATGGCCGGGACGCTGCGCGTCGTGCTCGGTGTCTCAGGCGCGTTCGTGCTGCTCTACATGCTGGTCGCGCCGCCGGTCGAGGGCTATGCCGAAGCCGCTGCCCGGAGCTTCTTCTGATCGATGACGTTCTCACTCGCTCCGACGGCAATCGCGGCAGGTTACCGGCTCGAAGCGCATGACAGTGTCGGCTCGACCAACGCGATCGCGCTGGAACGGGCCGCCAACGAGGATCGCGGCAGGCTCTGGGTCGTCTCGAAGCGCCAGGAAAGCGGTCGCGGCAGGCGGGGACGCGCCTGGGCGACGCCCGAAGGTAATCTCGCCGCGACGCTGCTGCTGGTCGAAGACTACAACCTGAAGCTCGCGGCGACGCTGGGCTTCGTGGCCGGTCTTGCCCTTGCGGATGCGCTCGCCGCAGTCGTCCCCAACCGCATCGCGGTTGCGGTCGATGGCGGCGGCGGTCGCGGCGACCGGTTCGAACTGAAGTGGCCGAACGACGTGCTCGCCAATGGCGCTAAGCTCGCGGGCATCCTGCTCGAAAGCTCGCTGCGGCCAGGCAACCGCGTGGCTCTGGCGATCGGCATCGGCGTCAACGTCGTGGCTCACCCCGAGGATGTTCCGTACCCGGCGACGTCGCTGCGGGCGCTCGGCTTCCCCGGCGATGCCGAGACGTTGTTTCTCGCCCTTTCCGACGCCTGGGCGGAAAACGTCCGCATCTGGAACGGTGGCGCGGGCATGGCCGACATCCGGCAACGCTGGCTGGATCGTGCCGCCGGGCTAGGCTCGGAAGTGGCGGTGCGTGTCGATGGCAACGTCGTGCGCGGCGTCTTCGAGACCATCGACGAGGACTGCCGTTTCGTGATCCGGGCGAACGGCGACATCATCAAGATCGCCGCGGGCGATGTGCATTTCGGAGCGGTCGCGTCCGCAGGCGCCGCGTAGGCAGGCAGGAGAGGCGACATGGTGAAATACTCCGGACCTGAATTCGTCTTCGTGCCGCTGGGGGGCGTCGGCGAAATCGGCATGAATTTCGCGCTCTACGGGTTCGGCCCGCCGAACAAGCGGGAGTGGATCGTCGTCGATTGCGGCGTCACTTTCCCCGATGCGACGCTGCCGGGCGTCGACCTCGTCCTGCCCGACATCCGCTTCATCGAAGAGAATGTGCAGAACCTGCGCGGCATCGTCATCACCCATGCCCACGAGGACCACTACGGCGCCCTGCACGAACTTTGGCCGCGCCTCAAGGCGCCGGTCTGGATGACGCCCTTTGCGGCCGGCCTTCTCGAGGCAAAGCGGCAGGGCGAGGCCGATGCGCCAAAGATCCCGGTTACCGTCTATCGAGCCGGCGACACTTTCGAGGTCGGCCCGTTCAAGATCGAGGCGATCGCCGTCACCCATTCCATCCCCGAGCCGCTGTCGCTGGCGATCACGACGCCGCTCGGCACCGTGATCCATACCGGCGACTGGAAGCTCGACCCGGCGCCGGAGATCGGTCCGCTGACCGACGAGGCGCGTTTCCGCGCACTCGGGGACGCCGGCGTCCTGGCGCTGATCTGCGATTCCACCAATGCCATGCGCGAGGGCGAATCCCCGTCCGAGCAGGAGGTCGGCGTCGGACTGCGCGGCGTCATCGAAAAGGCGCCCGGCCGCGTCGCCGTCACCACCTTCTCGTCCAATGTCGGACGCGTCCGCTCGATCGCCGAGGCGGCGCGCGACGCCGGCCGCGAGGTGCTGGTTCTGGGCCGCTCGCTGAAGCGTATGATCAGCGTCGCGGGCGAACTCGGCTACATGGAGGGCATTCCTCCCTTCATCGCCGAGGAGGACTACGAATCGATCCCGCGCGCCAACCTGGTCATCATCTGCACGGGCAGCCAGGGCGAATCGCGGGCCGCGCTCGCCAAGCTTGCGCGCGACGAGATGAAGACCGTGGCGCTGACGCCGGGCGATACCGTGGTGTTTTCGTCCCGCACCATTCCCGGTAACGAGAAGGCCATCCTCGAGATCAAGAACCAGCTCATCGACCAGGGCGTGAAGATCATCGAGGACGGCGACGCGCTGGTGCACGTCTCCGGCCATCCGCGCCGCAGCGAACTGCGCAAGATGTACGAGTGGACGCGCCCGCGGATCGGCATCCCGGTCCACGGCGAAGCCGCGCATCTGGTCGCGCAGGGCGCCCTGATGTCGCAGTCGGGCATTTCCGAGGTCGCGCAGGTACGCAACGGCGACATGATCCGGCTCGCCCCGGGGGCGGCGGAGATCGTCGACAACGTGCCGTACGGGCGCATCTACAAGGACGGCAGGCTCGTCGGCGACGACGAAGCGATGGGCATCCGGGAGCGTCGCAAGCTTTCCTTCGCCGGCCACGTCGCGGTGAACGTCGTGCTCGACGAGCGCTACGAGATGGCGGGCGATCCTGACATAGTCGCAATCGGCGTCGCCAAGGTGAACGGTCAGGGCGAGGACATGGAAGGCCTGATGCTGCAGGCGGCGGTCGGGGCGTTCGACAGCATCCCGCGCCAGCGCCGCAAGGATCTCGACCTGGTGCAGGAGGCGGTGCGCCGCGCCGTGCGCGGTGCGGCAAATGAGGTCTGGGGCAAGAAGCCGCTGGTGACGGTGTTCGTTACACGCTAGGTGGTGCCGATGCTCGGACGCCTGAACCATGTCGCCATCGCTGTTCCGGATCTCGCGGCGGCGAGCGCGGTCTACCGCGACACGCTCGGCGCAACGGTGAGTGCGCCGCAGGCGTTGCCCGAACACGGCGTGACCGTCGTCTTCATCGACACCGGCAACAGCAAGATCGAGCTGCTCGAACCTTTGGGGCAGGGGTCGCCGATCGCGTCCTTCCTAGAGAAGAACCCGTCGGGCGGCATGCACCATGTCTGCTACGAGGTCGATGACATCCTTGCCGCGCGAGACCGGCTCAAGGCGTCGGGCGCATGCGTGCTCGGCGATGGCGAACCCAGGATCGGCGCGCATGGCAAGCCGGTGCTGTTCCTGCACCCCAAGGATTTCGCCGGCACACTCGTGGAGCTCGAACAGGCATGACCTGGATATCCGTCGCGGCGCTGTATTTCATCCTCTGGTGGGTCGTGCTCTTCGTCACGCTGCCGTTCGGCCTGAAGACACAGGACGACGACGACCATGTGACGCTCGGAACCGTCTCCAGCGCGCCGAAGGGGCCACACATGGTGCGCGCCTTCCTGCGCACGACCGTGATCTCGGCGGTGCTCCTGGCTGGCTTCTATCTCGTCACGAGAGGGCTTGGGCTGAGCTTCGACGACTTGCCGCGCATCGTACCCGAATTCAGAAGTGACCTCACTCAGTCCACTTCTGAATAGGTGATGCCAAGTTTCTGATTGCACAAAAAAAATGCAAGGCACGAGGCCTTGCAATTAAACGCGTCCGATCTGTTTCCGGTTTCCGGCGGCAGCGAGTTACCGCGCCTAGATCGCATCCTCCCAAGACTTTGACCGCGTAGGGAAGGCGGATTTTGCTCCGCCCTCTCGGTTATGCGGGGCACACTAGACCAAGCCCGGACAAATTGTCACGCGGAATTTTGGCTCTGGAACGTTGCAGATGTGCTGCAGTGCACAATCGCAAGGCACGGCGTGCCTCGCAAACGGACAGGGGTCCCGCGGCGGTCCTCGGGACGCTCCCGCGTTCGGGTTTCCATTCCGCCATGAAATGGCTATGAAGCGCATGCATGCGTCTCGCATGGCCGCCGATTCCGGCGCAGTCTTCATCGCCCATTTCACGGACACACAATGCGGCTGTCGCGCTACTTCCTGCCCATCCTCAAAGAGAATCCGCGCGAAGCCGAAATCGTCTCGCACCGCCTGATGCTGAGAGCCGGCATGATCCGCCAGCAGGGGCAGGGCTCGTTCACGATGCTGCCCCTCGGCAAGCGCGTGCTCGACAAGGTCTGCCAGATCATCCGCGAGGAGCAGAACCGCGCCGGCGCGCTCGAGATCCTGATGCCGACCATCCAGTCGGCGGAGCTCTGGCGCGAGAGCGGCCGCTACGACGACTACGGCAAGGAGATGCTGCGCATCAAGGACCGCCAGGAGCGCGACATGCTCTACGGCCCGACCAACGAGGAGATGGTGACGGACGTCTTCCGCACCTACGTGAAGTCCTACAAGGACCTGCCGCTCAACCTCTACCACATCCAGTGGAAGTTCCGCGACGAGGTGCGCCCGCGCTTCGGCGTCATGCGCGGCCGCGAGTTCCTGATGAAGGACGCCTATTCGTTCGACCTCGACTACGAGGGCGCAAAGGCGGCCTACAACCGCATGTTCGTGTCCTATCTCCGCACGTTTGCGCGCATGGGCCTGCAGGCGATCCCGATGCGCGCCGACACCGGGCCGATCGGCGGCGATCTCAGCCACGAATTCATCATCCTTGCCGAAACCGGTGAAAGCCAGGTGTTCTGCCACAAGGACTTTCTCGGCCTGCCGGTGCCCGGCGAAAGCACCGACTTCGACAACGATGCAGAGATCGGCGACATCGTGCAGGAGTGGACCACGCCCTACGCGGCGACCGACGAGATGCACGACGAGGCCGCCTGGGCGAACATCCCGGACGCCGACCGCCTGTCGGCGCGCGGCATCGAGGTCGGCCACATCTTCCACTTCGGCGAAAAGTACTCGAAGCCGATGAACGCCAAGGTGCAGGGGCCGGACGGCAAGGAGCACTTCGTGTCGATGGGCTCATACGGTATCGGCCCGACCCGGTTGATCGCCGCGATCATCGAGGCGAGCCACGACGAAAATGGCATCATCTGGCCGGAATCGGTCGCGCCCTTCGACGTCGCGCTGATCAACATGAAGCCGGGCGACGCCGAGTGCGACCGCATCTGCGACCAGCTCTATTCGACGCTTTCGGCCGCGGGCAAGGACGTACTTTACGACGACACGGACCAGCGTCCCGGCGGCAAGTTCGCCACCGCCGACCTGATCGGACTGCCCTGGCAGGTGATCGTCGGGCCGCGCGGCGCCGCCGCCGGCGAAGCCGAGGTCAAGAATCGCAGGACCGGCGAGCGCGAGACGCTGCCGGTCGGCGCCGTGCTTTCGCGGTTCGCCGCGCCATGAACGAAACGGCCGCAGCAAGGCCGGCCGGGGCCGGGCCGTTCTCGGTCTTCGAGCGCATGGTCGCCTGGCGCTACCTGCGCTCGCGGCGCAAGGAGACGGTGATCTCTGTGATCGCCTCCATCTCCTTCCTCGGGATCATGCTGGGCGTTGCGACACTCATCGTCGTCATGGCGGTGATGAACGGCTTCCGAGCCGAGCTTTTGAGCCGGATCCTCGGCATCAACGGCCATCTCGTCGTGCAACCGATCGACACGCCGCTGGAGGACTACGACGCGGTAGCGCAGCGCATCAACGGCGTGGCCGGCGTGAAGTTCGCGATCCCGCTGATCGACGGGCAGGTTCTCGCGTCGGGCAATGTGGGCGCCGGAACGGGCGCGCTGGTGCGCGGCGTCACCGGCGAGAACCTCGGCAAGCTCACGGTCGTCTCCACCAACATCAAGCACGGCTCGCTTGTCGGCTTCGATCAGTCGGAAGGCGTGGCGATCGGCCAGCGCATGGCCAACAATCTCGGCCTCGTTCTCGGCGATTCCATAACGCTCGTCTCGCCCGACGGCGACATCACGCCGATGGGCACGACGCCGCGCGTCAAGGCCTATCCGATCGTCGCGATTTTCGACGTCGGCATGTCGGAGTTCGATTCTTCCGTCATCTTCATGCCGTTCGAGGAAGCGCAGCTCTACTTCAACCTCGAGGGACGCGCGCAGACGATCGAGGTGTTCGTCGAGAATCCCGACGATGTCGACTCGCTGCGCCAGCTGGTGCAGATCGCCGCGGCCCGGCAGGTCTTCATCTCCGACTGGCGCGAGCGCAACGAGACCTTCTTCTCGGCGCTTCAGGTCGAGCGCAACGTGATGTTCATGATCCTGACGCTGATCGTGCTTGTCGCCGCGCTGAACATCATCTCGGGCCTCATCATGCTGGTGAAGGACAAGGGTCGCGACATCGCCATCCTGCGCACAATGGGCGCCACGCGCGGCGCGGTGATGCGCATCTTCCTGATGACCGGCGCGGCGATCGGCGTCACCGGCACGGTCGCGGGCGTCGTGCTCGGCGTCCTGCTCTGCCTGAACGTCGAGCGCATCCGCCAGTTCTTCTCGTGGATTTCCGGTACCGTCCTGTTCAATCCCGAGCTCTATTTCCTGAGCCAGCTGCCAGCGAAGATGGATGTCGGCGAAACGATCTCCGTCGTCCTGATGGCGCTCATCCTGTCTTTCCTCGCCACGCTCTTCCCGGCATGGCGGGCGGCGAAGCTCGACCCGGTCGAGGCCCTGAGGTACGAGTGAAAGCGGCCGTCATCGAACTGAAGAGCGTCGAACGCCACTACGTGCAGGGGCAGCGCAAGCTGACCATCCTGAGTGGGGCGGACTTTTCCCTCGTGCCCGGCGAGATGGTGGCGCTGGTGGCCCCGTCGGGCGCCGGCAAGTCGACGCTTCTGCACACGGCCGGCCTTCTCGAGCGACCGGACGGGGGCGACGTGATCCTCGGCGGTCGCGCCTGCGGGCGGCTATCGGACGACGAGCGTACGGCCATCCGCCGCAACGACATCGGCTTTGTCTACCAGTTCCATCACCTGCTGCCCGAGTTCTCCGCCCTGGAGAACATCATGATGCCGCAGATCATCAAGGGACTGCCCCAGGCCGAGGCCGCCAAGCGCGCCGAGCAGCTGCTCGACTACATGCAGATCGGCAAGCGTGCGCATCATCGCCCGGCCGAGCTGTCCGGCGGCGAGCAGCAGCGCGTCGCCATCGCCCGCGCCGTCGCCAACGCACCGCTGGTGCTGCTGGCCGACGAGCCTACCGGCAATCTCGACCCGCACACGGCCTCCTATGTGTTCGATGCCCTGGCGGCGCTGGTGAAGCAGTCCGGGCTCGCTGCCCTGATCGCCACGCACAATCACGAGCTCGCCCGCCGCATGGACCGCAGGGTCACGCTCTCCGAGGGCAAGGTCGTTTCGCTGTAAGCGAGACGACCGGCCCGGCTGGTCTTCGATAACACTCCCTTAACCCTTACGGCCGGGATGTCAGGAGCGTCTTCTCCGGTCGTTGACATATCGAACAAAAATGGAACAAACTGGAAACAGATAAAAAACAGGAGAGAGCCATGGCCGATCTGTTCCAGGACGTCGTTTCTCTGGTCTGCATGAGCATGTTCCTCGTTGCGACCGCAATGTGGATCGGCGCAATCTAGGCGCCTGCGAGCGGGTGCGGCCCCTGCCGGCTTCCGCCTGTCTACCGCTTCCGTCATTCGATCTTCGGCAAGGCCGACCGTTAAGCCTTTCTTCCGGCCGCAGGGCTAGGCTGGCCGAAATCGAATGTGAGCGCCTGTCCCGTCTCGTCCCGGGCCAGGCGCTCCTGCGGAGGTGAACCCGTGACGCCGATGCTGGCGGTCGTTCTCGTCGTGCTCAATCTCGGCCTGGTCTTCGTGCTGCTGGCGCTGCCGTTCGGGACGCGCACCGTCAGGCAGAGCAGGGTGATCGCGGCCGGCAGGCGCCGGCTTTGGGAGGCGCTGTGGCCTTTCGGGAAGCACGCGGACTGGTCGGGTGCCCGCATCGCTGCCGAGCCCTTCGGCGATGACGGGCTGACCCGCATCCGCCTAGGCTGGGAAGGTCGCGACGGCAAGCCGATCGAGCATGTCGTCAGGCTGGAGAACGTCGTCGAAGGCGAGCGCTTCTCGATGCGGGTCGTCGATGACAGTTCGCTGGAGACGGCGTTCTGGTCGCATTTTCGTGACGACGTCGAACTGGCCGGCGAGGACGGCGCTGTCCGGGTGACGCTGTCGCGCACCGACCGCTATCGCGGCGCCGCATTCCTGATCTTCCGCTACTTCGCGCTGCGCCGCGAACTAGGCAAGCTCCAGGTCTGGGCGCAGACCGGCCGCTACAGGGCCGGCGGCCTGTTCGAGCATCCGCTCAGCCAGTTCGGGCTTGCCTGCGTCTCGGTGCTCATCATGTGGCCGATCTTCGGTCTCACCGTAGGCGGCTTCGTGCTGGCTGCCGTGCTGACACTGGTCGTGGCGCTGCACGAACTCGGCCACATGGCAGCATTTCGCGTCGCCGGGCACCGGACGGCGCGGATGATCTTCGTTCCGCTGCTCGGCGGCATCGCCATCGGCGGCCGGCCCTACGACAGCCGCTTTGAGGTCGCCTTCGTCGCGCTGATGGGCGCCGGCTTTTCCGCGTTCATCGTGCCGCTGGCGATTGCGGCTTGCGATTTTTCGGCCTCCGAGGGCTGGCGCTTCGCGGCCAGCGTCTTCGCGACGCTTGCCGGCATAGCCGCGCTGTTCAACCTGGCCAATCTCGTGCCGGTCTGGAAATTCGACGGCGGCCAGGTGCTGCGCCAGATCTGTCCGGGACCGGTGTCGCTGGCGGTCGCGTCGTTTGTGCTGCTCTCGGCGGTGCTGGCACTCGGCTACATGGCCGGCTTCCCGGCGCACCTGCTGGTCGTTGCCGGAGCGATCTTCGCCGTGCTGAGCCTGATCACGGCCGGCAGCGGCGTCAGGCCGCGCCATGAACTGAAGGCGATGAGCGTTCCGGAGCGCGCCGCGCTTGCCGCCGCGCTCGTCGCGGTGATCACCGTGCATGCCGGCGGCATGCTCTGGGCCTCCGCCCGGCTCGACGACTGGCAAAGCTATGAAAGGCAGCGCCATGCAACGACGATCAGCGCGTCGTTGCTGCCCGAGCGCGGGATGACGGACAGCGAATAGGCGATCAGTCGCCGATCGCGACACCCTCCCGGCGCGGGTCGGCGCCGCCGACCAATCCGCCCGCGGAAATCGCGATGCCGTGCAGCCCCGAATTCAGGTCGCCGACCTTGGTCTTGTAGCCGAGCGCCTCGAGGTCGGGGGCGAACTGCTCGGCCTTCGTCCCGGCTTCCAGTTCGTAGGTGCCGAAGCGGTTGACCATGTGCGGCATCGAGACCGCCGCCTGCATGTCGAGCTTCCAGTCGACGAGGCCTATCAGCGTCGTCGCGACATAGGGGATGATGCTCGAGCCGCCGGGCGAGCCGAGCGCGTACACCGGCTTGCCGCCGCCCAGCACGATTGTCGGCGCCATGGACGAGCGCGGGCGCTTCTTCGGCTCGACGCGGTTGGCCACCGCCATGCCGGCCTTTTCCGGCGCAAACGAGAAATCGGTGAGCTGGTTGTTGAGGATGAAGCCGCCCGCCATCTGCCGCGAGCCGAACGCATTCTCGACGGAACTCGTCATCGAGGCGACGTTGCCCTGCGCATCGACGATCGTGAAGTGGGTCGTCGCCGGCATGTCGAAGACGAGGCCGTCCAGCCGCAGTTCCGCCTTGTCCCAGGGCGGCTCACCGGCCGTCACCAGATCGTCCGGCATGGCCGTCGGGCGGCGGATCAGGGCGGCGCGCGCCTCCAGGTAGTCCGGGTCAAGCATGCCCTTGGGCATCGACACGAAATCGCTGTCGGCGATGTAGCGTTCGCGGTCGGCGAAGGCGAGCCGGCTGGCGTCGCCGATGATGCGCCAGCTCTCGGGATCGTCGGGACCAAGCGTTGCGAGGTCGAACGGCTCGACCATGCCGAGGATCTGGCCGATCGTCAGCGCGCCGGAGGAGGGCGGTCCCATGCCGCAGACCGACAGACCGCGATAGGGCGCGCAGACCGCCGGCCTCTCCTTGACGTCGTAGTCGGCGAGGTCGGCGAGGCTGAGCCGACCGGGGTTGGTCGGGTGGCTGTTCACGGCGGCGACGATCTGCTCGGCGATCGCACCCTTGTAGAATGCGTCTGCGCCGCCCGCTGCGATGGCGCGCAGGCTCTCTGCGTATTCTGCGTTGCGCAGAACCGTGCCGGCCGCCAGTGGCGCCCCTGCCGTGTCATAAAAATACGCTCTGGTCGCAGGCTGCGTGTCGAGCCGGCCGGCATCGTCCTCGATCATCGCATGCAGGCGTGGCGAGACTGCGAAGCCCTTTTCGGCGAGATCGATCGCCGGCTGCAGGAGCGACGCCCAGGGCTGCTTGCCGTATCGGGCATGGACCGTTTCGAGCAAGCGCGGCACGCCGGGCACGCCGACAGAACGACCGCCGACGACCGCTTCGAAGAAGCCGAGAGGCTTGCCGTCGGCGCCGAGGAAAAGCTCGGGCGTCGCCGCTTCGGGCGCCGTCTCCCTGCCGTCGAACGTCGTCACCTGACCGGTCTGGGCGTCATACCATGTCAGGAACGCGCCGCCGCCCAGGCCGGAGGATTGCGGCTCCACCAGTCCGAGCACGACCTGCACGGCGACAACGGCGTCGGCTGCGCTGCCGCCGGCGCGCAGCACGTCGAGCCCGGCCTCGGCCGCGAGCGGGTTGGCCGCGGCGACCATCTGCGTCCTGGCGTGGACCGCCGGCTTTTCGGCGATTGCCGACGGCGCTTCGGGCGCAACGGCGTCCGTCGCCTGCTGCGCGAGCGCCGGCGTTGCGAGCGTTGCTGCCAGAAGCAGAGAACCGAATGCGCGTCGATAGCTCATCAGCCTGTCCTCCTTGCGTCTCCACCGGTTTCGGCCGCGTCGCCGAACACGTCGACAAATGCGCCTTTCAGCGCGAGGTCGAGATCGGCCATCGTAACCGGCAGGCCGAGATCGACAAGGCTCGTCACGCCATGGTCGGTGACGCCGCAGGGGACGATGCCCGAAAAATGCTGGAGGTCCGGCTCGACATTGATCGATACGCCGTGGAAGCTGACCCAGCGCCTTAGCCGTATGCCGATCGCGGCGATCTTGTCCTCCGCCGGCGAGCCGTCGGCCGCGGGGGGGCGATCGGGCCTGACGACCCACACGCCGACGCGGTCCTCGCGGCGCTCGCCCTTGACGTTGAAGCGGTCGAGCGTGCCGATGATCCACTGCTCGAGGGCCGCCACGAAGGCGCGCACGTCCTCGCGCCGGCGCTTGAGGTCAAGCATCACGTAGGCGACGCGCTGGCCGGGACCATGATAGGTGTATTCGCCGCCGCGTCCTGCCGCAAACACCGGGAAGCGGTCGGGCTCGACCAGGTCCTCGGGCCGCGCGCTGGTGCCGGCGGTATAGAGGGGCGGGTGTTCGACCAGCCACACCATCTCCGCCGCGCCGCCGGTCCGGATCGCGTCGGCCCGGGCGTCCATGAAGGCCAGCGCCTCGTCATAAGGCGTCAGCCCGGGCTCGATGCGCCATTCAACCGGGGCGGCGCCGGCCACAGGCTTGAAGGATACCGAAATCTGGCTGCGTTCGGGCATGCGGCCTCCGTTGCTGACGCATCATATGGCGACAAGCGGTGCCGAGGTCCAGACGGCCGGGCGTGCGCCCTGGGCCGCATTGGTTCGCGCCGCGCCAAGACCGGGCGATGAAAGCGGCTAGGGTGCGGCTCGCAACCGAAGGAGAATGAGTTGACCAAGACCACCGAGAAGAAGGCATACAAGAAACCGACGCTGATCGCCCGTGACAGGCTGAGCAAGGTGACCGCGACCGCGCAGTCCGCACCGGTCGTGGAAAGCTGACCTGCCGCATGGCGCAGGCTGGTCTGCCGCCCCGCGCGGCGGGCCTTTTCGCATTGCGATCGCCGTGGCGTCGGACGCGATGCCGCAAGCCCAACCCCGCACGAACCCATGGGCGTCTTCAACAGGCGCAGGGCCGGATCGTCGCCGCTCCGCCAGCAGACCGCGATCACTGCGGCGAAGGTGTTCGCCTGGGGCCACATTGGTTCGCGCCGCGCCAAGACCGCCCGGTGAAAGCGGCTAGGGTGCGGCTCGCAACCGAAGGAGAATGAGTTGACCAAGACCAGCGAGAAGAAGGCATACGAGAAACCGACGCTGATCGCCCGCGACAGGCTGAGCAAGGTGACCGCGACCGCGCAGTCCGGCGGCATTGTGACGGTACCTTGATTCGCAGCGCCTGGCGCTGCGTCGGGCTGGCCTGCCGCCTCGCCGCGGCAGGCCTTCTTCGTCCGGACCCCAACTGCGTCAGGGAAGGGGCGCGCCGCTCCTGAAACCTTCCAGCGTCTGCTCGTAGACGGGCGCCGCCACGCGGAAGTTGCCGAGCCGCGCCGATGCAAGGTCGAGGATGACCACGATAACCGAGGTCAGCATGACCACGAAAAGGGCGACAAGGAGCTTGGGCGTCTTGTCCTTCAGTCCGAACTGATAGCCGAGCGATGCGACGCCCACCAGCGACATGCCGATGAGCAGCCAGAAGAGCTGGGTGGGGAGCGCAAGTTCGAAGGCGAAGCGCTCGGCCGCACTCATGTCGAATGTTTCATTGAGGGCGGCCATCAGCGAGGCCGAGACAGGGTCGGGCCGTTCGCGGACAATGTCCGACAGGTTGCCCCAGATTTCCGACTGGAGTTCCGCGGTGCGCAGGTTCAGCGCATCGATGGCCGCCTTGTCGCGGCCCGCATGTGTGAAGTCGGCGCGAACCTGCGTGTACTCCACAAGCAGGTCGGCGATCGTCTCGGCGCGTTCATCGCCGATCGCCTTGGCGCGGAGCCACGCGGTGCTGATCGCGTTGGTCTCCGCGAGGCTGCCCCGCCGAAGCTCGCCGAAGCGCGTATTGGAAAACGACAGCGTCAGCGCCAGGACGAAGGCCAAGAGCGCAAGCATGCCGCCGACGACGACACCAACCGTCTCGGGGTTGCCGCCGGAGCGCTTGTTGTCGCGACGGCCCAGCCGGTAGCCGACCTCGTGCGCCAGCATCTGGAACAGGAACAGCAGAAGACCGAACGCCACGACGCTGCGCTCTGCGATGGCTGCGACGAGTGACATGCCGGTGATCCGCGACGTTGTTCAGGCGTTGAAGTCGATCGTAGTGAAGTTCTGTCGGGAGAGCCATACCGTCCAGGTTTTGCCCAAGCGCGAAAGCCGCGGCGAAGGATCCTTCACTTGGCGCCTGCAAGAACGGCTGGCATTTGAAGATTTTGGTGCGGTCGAGAAGGGTCCAAGAAACGCCTCAAACGGCGGAATTCCGGGGCTGTTGTGTCCCACGCGTCTGCAATATGTGGCGTTAAAGTTCAATAGGTTACATTAAAGGTGTCCCACGGATTTATCGTGACTTCATCCACAGAAAATCGCTCCTGTGGACGACGAGGTACTCCCGCAGGCATTTCTGCATGGACCTCTTCCCGTGGAGAAATGCGAGCTGAGATTGTTGCGAAGATCACGAAGACAGCCTTGAGCAATCTGTAGCCGGTGGTGCAAGAATATAGCCCCACTCTCGGTTTGAAGGGATGCGGTGATGTTCCACGCTGCACCAATTCCGCTTGAAAACGGCAGCATCATTCTTCCCGGCAATTGGGGGAGGATTGTTCGCGCGATCGGCGAGGAACACCCAAAATGGAAGATGGAACAAGTTTTCGAGGCGGTGCGGGCAGAGAAGTTCTCTGACAAGCCAGCGCGCCTTGAGTCCGCATTTTGCATTCCGACCGAGGAGGGATTGCGCTTCTACCTAGAGCACGCGTCGAAGTCGAAATTCCCCGCCGTGCTCTTCGAAGTCGAACTGGTCGACCCAAATGCGTCCCAGCACCTTACCGACTACAATCTGATCGACACGCTGAAGGAGGGCCAAACTCACGAAGCGAATGCAGTAAGATACTGGGAGGGCAAGTTTCGGTATACATTCAAAGACAAGCCGGGGTTCGTCTGCGAAGAAATCCTTACACTGTCGCCTCTCAGGATCGTACGTCGTCTGATCTGACTAGGAATCTGGATGGCCATTCCTGACGAAGCACTCATTGAGAGACTTAATGCCTGTGCCCAGCATGCGCGTGAGCTGGTGACGGCCGCGCAGGTTGTCAGCAATTCTGGTCAGCACAACATCGCCTATCATTTAGCAGTGCTCGCCCTGGAGGAAATCGGCAAGCGAGAACTGATCGGAGTTGAGAGCGTCACCAGCAAGTCCGACACTGCTCCGGCTTGGCCGACGAAACACCAGCTCGACCATCAGCAGAAGCTATTCTGGTGCTTCTTCGGCGGCCAGATGTTTCGACATTCCATAACGAAAGAAGAGTTTGAAGGAGCACGCAATCTCTCGCGTACTATGCACATGAAGCGTTTGTCCGCGCTCTATGTCGACGTGAACGCAGATAGCATGACAATGCCAAGCCTGGCAGTTACTCGTGACGAAACCGAAATGGTCCTTCGCCTTGCCGATGTTCGGGTGTCGATGGCCGAAAGTGAAAAGCGTCGTGACGAAATTCCTGAAGACGAGGAGGAGTTGCAGCGATGGTTTCTGCGCAGCACAGAAGACCAAGAAAATCGAAAGCTGATCTTCTCGCAGCGATCAATGGAAAAGCTCGTCGACCTTGATGACACTCCCTCCTGGGTAAGATGGCTCAAGGATCAATTTAGTGAACGGGAACGCGCTGGCGAACTTGCCATTGCCGCTGAGCTAGAGCGAGGGAAGAGCGCTCCACCGATAGGGACAAAGCTCAAGTGGAAGGTCAGGTTTCGCGTTAGCTCAGCCGCGCTCTCGGTCCGTCCGAATGTGCTTACAGATTGGAATCAAAGCGTCGGCATCATCAAGCTGTCGCCGGTCTCTGGTGGCGGCGAAGATAGGAAGCGAGAGCTAATCGTTGAACTGCAGCTTCGTGACAATGTGCCTATCCAAGCCATTTACTACCATGCTTGGGGTGTAGCTAGACACTTCGTTGTTGCGCTCAATATCGCCACGCTAGGCTTCTGGTGGTGGGGCTCAGCAAAATCACAACAGAACTGGTTTGAGCACATCGAAGATGTTGAGCAGCATGACTTTCGCCTGCGGGTCGATGATACCGCGCGGACAATTGACTGGGGCGAACGGCGAGCATTGAACGCTGACGACATAAGCCGCCTCAAGCTGACCTTTTCAGCGCTGACTCTGTGGTCGCCAGACCAACCCTACGGTCCTTTTGATGCGTACATTGCTGCGTTGACCTACCTCGGTGCAGCGGACATTCACCTGCCGCTCGAAAGAGAGGCGTTCGGGCACTTTATCAGATCTCTCCAGCTTATGATGATCGAGACCGGGGAGATAACTCCGAGCGGGCCAATCGAGCCGGCTTTAAAGGCCTTCGTGGAGGAACGGAACGCCACGAATCTACCCGAACTCGCAGATATGCTTTCGATCGTGAGGGCGTTTGATGAATCGGCTCGTGGCGGACGAGGATCTGGGCCGCGTCTCAAGGCAGATTATGTGGCAATACTCAAGGCTTTTGTGGATTGGTATTTCTTGGAGAAGCTCCAGCCAGTTGCGTTGGCACGACTAGCTCAAAAGCATTCTGCAAACGAAGTTTGAATCGGAATGTGTCCCAGGGTAAAATATATCCCCTTCTAAGTATTTGAAAAATATACCATTTTTAGGTCGATCTGGTGCGGTCGAGAAGACTCGAACTTCCACGGGTTGCCCCACAGCGACCTCAACGCTGCGCGTCTACCAATTCCGCCACGACCGCACGTGGTAGGAGCCGGATCGAACCGGCTCGCGGCCTGTAGCAAATCGCCTTCGGCGAAACAAGTGCAAAGGCCGGCTTTATTGCTTGCCGTGAGGTGAATGGGAAAGCGACGGCCCGCCGCCGCTTTTCGTTTGATGTTTTCGCGCGTTACGGTCTAGACCTGAGCCGCATCGTCCACCCGGCCGCCGGGCCTATCTGAGCGGGAGGCGCCGTTGGAGAATCAGCACGAAACGACGCAGGGCGCCGGCTCGGCCGATGCCAAGGCGGACATCTATGACGATGACGGCGTCATCCGCGCGTCATTCCTCGCCCATATCGGCGCGGCGATTGCCGACCGCGACACGATAACGCTGAAGCGCGAGGTCGGCGGGCTGCACCAGTCCGAGCTCGGCGACCTGCTCGAGGCGCTGATACCCGAGCAGCGGCACGCGCTTGTCGGCCTGCTCGGCAAGGACTTCGACTTCTCGGCGCTGACCGAGGTCGACGAGGCGATCCGCCTCGACATCGTCGACAACCTGCCCAACGACCAGATCGCCGAGGCGGTGCAGGAACTCGATTCGGACGACGCGGTCTACATCCTGGAAGACCTCGACCAGGAGGACCAGGACGAGATCCTGGCGAAGCTTCCGTTCACCGAGCGTGTCAGGCTGCGCCGTTCGCTCGACTATCCCGAGGAAAGCGCCGGCCGGCGCATGCAGACCGAGTTCGTGGCCGTCCCGCCTTTCTGGACGGTCGGCCAGACGATCGACTACATGCGCGAGGACCAGGATCTTCCCGATAGCTTCACCCAGATCTTCGTCATCGATCCGACCTTCAAGCTGCTCGGCGCCGTCGACCTGGACCAGATCCTGCGCACCAAGCGCGCCGTGAAGATCGGCGACATCATGCACGAGACGCGCCACGCGATCCCGGCGACGATGGACCAGGAAGAGGCCGCGCGCGAGTTCGAGCAGTACGACCTGCTGTCGGCCGCCGTCGTCGACGAGAACGAGCGCCTCGTCGGCGTGCTCACCATCGACGACGTCGTCGATGTCATCCAGCAGGAGGCCGAGGAAGACCTGTTGCGCATGGGCGGCGTCGGCGACGAGGAATTGTCCGACACCGTTTTCGCCACCTCGCGCTCGCGCGCGCCCTGGCTGCTCGTCAATCTCGCCACCGCCTTCGTTTCGGCCACCGTCATCAGCCAGTTCGGCGCGACCATCGAGCAGATGGTGGCGCTTGCCGCGCTGATGCCCATCGTGGCCTCGCTCGGCGGCAATGCCGGCACCCAGACCATGACGGTGACGGTGCGCGCGCTCGCCACCAAGGACCTCGACATCTACAACGCCGGCCGTGTCATCCGGCGCGAGGTGATGGTGGGGTTTCTCAACGGGATACTGATCGCCGCTGTCATCGGCGCGATCGCCGCCGCCTGGTTCCAGAATGTCGACCTCGGCTACGTCATCGCCGCCGCCATGGTCGTCAACATGCTGGCGGCGGCGCTGGCCGGCATCCTGATCCCGCTGCTGCTCGACCGCGCCGGCGCCGACCCGGCCATCGCCTCGTCCGTGTTTACCACCATGATCACCGACGTGATCGGCTTCCTGGCCTTCCTCAGCCTGGCAAGCTGGTGGCTGCATCTGGGGTGAGGGCGGCCATCCTCGAAAATTGACTTTTACGTAAATGCCATGCGACTGTTCCCGGGCAGACTTGGCAACCCGGAGCGCAGATGCGCGAATATTACACGATCACCGAGCTTACCCGTGAGTTCGATGTCTCGACGCGCACGCTGCGCTTCTACGAGGACGAGGGCCTGATCCAGCCGATCAGGCGCGGCCGCACCCGGCTGTTCCGGCCGTCCGACCGCCATCTGATCCGGCAGATCCTGCGCGGCAAACGGCTCGGCTTCTCGATCAACGAGATCCGGGAGATCATCCAGATGTACCGGGAGCCGCCCGGCGAGGTCGGCCAGCTCAAGCTGATGATCAAGCGCATCGAGGAGAAGCGCGAGGACCTGCGCCAGAAACGGCGCGACCTCGAGGAGACGCTGACCGAACTCGACCATGCCGAGGAAACCTGCGTCGAGCGGCTGGCCGAGCTCGGCGTCAACACCTGATCTGATTGAAAGAAGCCTTGCGGGCCGTCTGGTCAGGCCAAGGCTAACTGGAGCGTTTCGCGTTCAGATCCAGCGCCGGACGCGCTTGGCGTAGTCGCGGTAGCGCTTGCCGAACTTTTCCGCCAGCCAGTGCTCCTCGCGTTCGATCGCCATCTTCTGCGTTGCGAAAGCGGCGGCGAGCGCCAGGGGCACGAACCACGCGATGCCGGTGGCGAGGCCGACGCCGAGCATAAGGAGCGTGTTGGCGAGATAGATCGGATTGCGCGTGACGCCGAACGGTCCGCCCGTCACCAGATGCTCGGGTCGGGCGTTGGGGTTGATCGGCGTGCCGGCGCGCTTCAGCGCCCGGAAGGCGCTGAAGTACAGGGCGACCATCGCAAGCAGGGCCAGCCAGCCGACGGCGACGAGAATGTCCGACATCGGCGAGCCGAACCAGGGCAGGGGGTAGAGGCCGTGCAGGACGACGCTTGCCGCGATGGCGATCACGTAGATGAGCGGCGGCCAGGGAACCACGCCCGCCTTTTCCGCGGCGGGAGCGCCCGCCGTCGCGGCCGGGTGGGCGTGCGCGGATTTCGCCGGCTTCCTGTTTGCGTCACTCATCGGCTCCCCCTTCCGGCACCAAGGCGTCGGTCTCGATCGTGCAGCGCCCTGCCACCTCCTCGACGCGGCCGCGCAGCATGTCGCTCTGGTCGCCCGCATAGACGCCTTCTATCGCGCCTTCGCGCTCCAGCGTGTCGAGCATGCACACACAATAGCGCGTGCAGAACTCTGTGTCGCGGACCTCGCCGCAGGACGCCTCGCAGGACTGCAGGAAATACACCTCGCGGCTCTCCTGGCTGGCCGGATGAATCTGCGAGAACGCCCAGACGCAGGCGATCAGCACCGGCTGGTGGATCAGGTAGACGGCGAGGCTGTGTCGCCCGGCAAAGGCGAGGGGACGGGTCCATGACGGCGTGGCCAGGCCGGCGAGTTTCGCGAGCGTGCCGGTCTGCGTGGCGATCTTCGTCACGGCGATCCCGGCGAGCACCGCGGCGAACCACGGGAACACCGGAACGTAGTCGTTCGAGCGGGGGCGTGTCTCGGAGAGACCGGTCCACCACCACCATGGGGAATCGAAGGATGCCGAGCGCAGATAGTGGGGAGCGACCAGGACGGCTGCGGCGACAAGCAGCGTGACGAGCGCCGGCAGCCGCAGGAAGGCGAGGCCCAGCAGGCTGGCCAGCGCGATGTGGTGCAGGATGCCGAAGAAGATGAAGCCGCTGGGAACCGCGAAATAGGTGACGGCGCTGATCGCCAGCGCGGCGCCGGCGACCATCGCCATCCGTCGCCAGAAACCGTCCCAGCGGATGCCCCGGGCGTGGCCGAGGAACAGGCTGACGCCGACAAGGAACAGGAAGCTCGAGGCGATCGAGCGCGCGAACAGCTTCCAGCCGCCGACGGCGGTCATCCCGGCCGGCGCGTAGCCGAAGAACTCGAGGTCCCAGGCGAAATGATAGACCGCCATCGCGACCAGCGCGACGCCGCGGGCGATGTCGATGGCGTCGATGCGGCGTGTCGTCGGCTCGGCGGCCGGTTGCGGTTGCTTGGTCACGCCTGCTGGTCCATCTGCTCGCTGCGGCCCTGAATAGCACGACGGCTCAAGCCGCGGCAAAGCCCAACAGGCCGCATCGGCTGTTCCGGCGGGTCAGCCTGCTCCTTCGACCGAAGGCGCCAGCGCCGCGTGCTGCCCGCGAACCCAGCGGTGGAAGCGCGCGAGATCGTATTCCTCGGGCATCAGCACGCCGGCCTTGTGGCGGCGCGTATGCAAGCCGCGCTGGTTGAGCTCGCAGACCGCCGCGTCCTCCTCCAGCACCTGCCGCCCGAAGCCGACGATGTTGTCGAGCCCCTTCGGCGGCATCTCCTGCGGCGGGAACAGCCATTCGGCCGTCAGCTTCGTCCGGTCCGGACCGAGCGGCGTCAGCGCGACCGTGCGGACGTAGTCGACATGGCCGACGATGAACATGGACGGAAGATGCATGGCGTAGGTCTGGCCGGCCGCGCGCTCGGCGTCGGTCAGGCCCTGGAACTGCGGCCCGTGCGAGCGTCCGTCCTCCGACCACGTCTCCGCCCCCTTGCGCAGTCCGCCGGAAAACTCCGGCGCGTCGTTGTCGGCATGCCTTGCCCAATCGGGGTCGTCGTGGCGCGCCATCAGTCCGCGCCCGTAGATCGGCACCAACTGCGACAGGTGCTTGTGCACGCCCGGGCAATGCAGGCACTCGTTGAAGTTCTCCCAGAAAATCTTCCAGTTGCAGTTCATCACCTTGGTGAAGACGTGGCCGCTCACCAGGTCCTCCAGCGGCCAGTTGGCGAGGCTGACGGACGCTTCGTCGAATGTCTGCTCGACAGTGTCCGTCCCGCTCTCGTCGAGGTTGACGAAGACAAAGCCGCGCCATTCGGACAGCCTCACCGAATAAAGCGGATAGTCCGATTTCAGGAAGCCGTCCGGAAGCGTCTTGGAAGGCACGCGCACGAGGTCGCCGCGCAGCGAGTACGACCATGCGTGGTACGGGCAGGTGAGGAGCCGCGCCTTCAGCCGTCCGCTTTCCGCAGTGCACAGTTGCGAGCCGCGGTGCCGGCAGGTGTTGTGGAAGGCGCGCAGGCTGCCGGTTTCGTCACGCACCACCAACACCTCCTGGGTGCCGATGGTGAACACGCGGTAGGCCAGCGGCTCGGCGACATCGGCCGCCCTGCAGACCATGACCCAGCGGCGATACCAGATGGCGTCGAGGTCGCGCTGGTATTCCGCGGGATCGAGATAGGCGGCGCTGGGAAGCGTGGCCTCGGCGTGGCGCAGGCCATGGTAAAGGTCGTTCTCGGCGGCGTCTGGCGTCATGGTCCGATCTCCCTTTTCGGCAAGCGGACACATCGTGGCGCGGTTTGTCAATTCCTTGACCGCGGAGGGGCCTCGATGACGTGGATGCGACAGCTGCCGCCGGTTAAACGGTTTGCCGGGCTTCGGCTTCTGATCTATAGTCGTTCACGTCGATGGTTCCGAAAGGACCGAGAGGGAATGCGGTGAGGGCTTTTCGCCCGAAGCCGCGGCTGCCCCCGCAACTGTAGGCGGAAGCTCTTTCCTGAATGCCACTGGGCGAAAGGCCCGGGAAGGCGGGAAGGGGCGCAAGAACCGCGAGCCAGGAGACCTGCCGTCGACAGGCTGTTTCTCGATGCCCTCGGGTGGAGGGTGAAAGGATTTGAGAATGAACACTGCTACCTCGTCGCTCGCCGCCGTCTCGTCCGGTTCGCGCGCCGCCCAGCTCGGCTTCGTCGCCCTGCTCGGCCTGTTCATCGTCGGCTTCCTCGGCTTCTCGCACCTGGAAGTCGTTCACAATGCCGGACACGACTACCGGCATTCCATGGCGTTTCCCTGCCACTAAGGGGATAGATCATGACCGTTTTTCGTAACGCCGTGTTCGCCGCGGCGGCCGCCGGCCTGTTGGCCGGCCTGATCCTCGCTGCGCTTCAGACCTACGCAACCGTTCCGCTGATCCTGCAGGCAGAGACCTTCGAGAGCGCGGGCGCGCCGGCGCACGACCACGGCGCTGCCGAGGCGGCGCTCGCCGAATCGGGTCATCATGGCGGGGATGCCTGGGCGCCCGAGGACGGCTTCGAGCGTTTCGCCTATACGGCCGGGATCAACATCGTCAGCGGCATCGGGTTCGCCCTGCTGCTGGTCGCCGTCTCCGAGTTCGCCGGCGGCATCGCCAACTGGCGCCAGGGCATGATCTGGGGCTTTGCCGGCTTCGCCGTCTTCACGCTGGCGCCGGGGCTGGGCCTGCCTCCGGAACTGCCGGCCATGCCCGCCGCGGACCTGTTCGCCCGCCAGGCCTGGTGGATCGGAACGGTCGCGGCGACCGCAGCGGGTCTTGCGCTGATCGCCTTTTCCGGGCGCGCGCCGCTCGCCATCCTCGGCGTCGCCCTGATCGTGCTGCCGCACGTGATCGGTGCGCCGCAGCCGGAGACGCACGATTCGCCGGTGCCCGACAGCCTGCACCACCAGTTCATCGTCGCCGCCACGGTGACGAACCTGATCTTCTGGGTGGCGCTTGGCGGCATCGTCGGCCTGGTTCGGCAGCGCTTCCTCGGCCCGCCGGACAATCTCGGCAAGAGCTTTGCCTGACGTTGCCGGGCGCAGCCTGACCTTCCTTCTCGGCGGCGCGCGCTCCGGCAAGAGCAGCTACGCCGAGAAGCTCGCCACGGCGTTTCCCGCGCCGTGGACCTACATTGCCACTGCCCAGGTCCACGACGACGAGATGGCGGAGCGCATCGCGCTCCACCGCGCCAGGCGCGGCGAAGGTTGGTTGACCGTCGAAGCGCCGCTCGAGCTCGCGGGGGCGCTGCGCGCCGCGCCGGAGGGAGGGACGGTTCTGGTCGATTGCCTGACGCTCTGGCTCTCCAACCAGATGCTGGCCGGCAACGACGTCGACGCGCATTCGTCCGAACTGGAAGCCGTGCTGTCGGCTCCGCGTGGGCCGTGGTTCGTCGTCTCCAATGAGGTCGGGCTCGGCATCGTGCCGGACAATGCGCTCGGCCGCCGCTTCCGCGATGCGCAGGGGCGGCTCAACCAGCGGGTGGCCGCCGCGGCGAACCATGTCCTTTTCATGGTCGCCGGTCTCCCCATGCAGGTGAAATGATGAAGCAGATCGACGAAAGCGAAGAACAGCGCCACCGCGCCAAGATGGCGAAGCGCAAGGCCGTGCAGGACGCCGAGGTGGCCGGCAAGACGATCGAGGAAAAGGGCCTCCTGATCGTCAACACCGGACCCGGCAAGGGCAAGACGACCGCCGCCTTCGGACTGGCGCTGCGCATGCTCGGCTACGGGCGGCGAGTCGGCGTCGTGCAGTTCATCAAGGGCGCCTGGCACAGCGGCGAGAAGGATGCGTTTGCAGCCTTCGGCGACCGGGTCGTCTGGCACACGATGGGCGAGGGGTTCACCTGGGAGACGCAGGACCTCAAGCGCGACATCGCGGCGGCGCAGGCGGCGTGGGCGAAGGCGCTGGAACTGATGGCCGATCCGACCATCAGCCTCGTCGTGCTCGACGAACTCAACATCGCGCTGCGCTACGACTATCTCGATCTCGATGCCGTGGTGGCGGCGCTCACGGCCCGCCGCCCGGCCCTGCACGTCGTCGTCACCGGCCGCAACGCCAAGCCGGCGTTGCTGGAAGCGGCAGACCTCGTCACCGAAATGGGCGCGGTGAAGCACCATTTCGCGGCCGGCGTGAAGGCGCAGAAGGGTATCGAGTTCTAGCGCTGGAGCCTACGCCAGCAGCGCCAGCGCCGCCACCGCCAGCAAGGCGATCAGCAGCAGGTCCGCTGTCCAGAAAAGCCGGAGCGCGCGCCGGATGTCGGCCGCCGTCACGTCGCGACGCCCGCCTTCGCCCATGAAGGCGTAGTCGCCCATCACACCGCCATAGCTGCGGGGACCGGCGAGCGCGATGCCGAGCGCGCCGGCCATCGCTGCCTCCGGCCAGCCTGCGTTGGGCGAGCGGTGCTTGCCGGCGTCGCGCCAGACGGAGCGCCAGGCGGCGCGGGCGTCCATGCCGGGCAGGATCGCCGCCGCCACCACGATCAGAACCGCCGTCAGCCGCGACGCCGGAAGGTTGATCAGGTCGTCGAAGCGCGCCGCCGCCCAGCCGAAGGCCTCGTGCTGCGGTGTCCGGTGCCCGATCATGGAATCGGCTGTGTTGGACGCCTTGTAGGCGACGCCGCCCGCCAGCCCCCCGACGGCGATCCAGAAGGCCGGTGCGACCACGCCGTCGGAAAAATTCTCCGCAAGGCTCTCGATCGCCGCGCGCGAGACCGCGGCGCCGTCGAGCGTTTCGGGGTCGCGGCCGACGATCCGCGACACCGCTTCTCGTCCTGCCGCCAGTCCTCCATTGTCCAGAGCGCTTGCCACCGCTTCGACGTGGTCGGCCAGGCTTTTTTGCGCGAGCAGCGTCGTCGCAAGCGCAATCACGGCGACAACGCCGAGCGCATGCGCGAGCAGCATCCGTTCCAGGCCGTAGGCGACAAGCGTCGGCACCCCGACGATGGCCGTCAGCGCCACAATTCCGCAAAGGCGACGCGTGCGGTCGCTGTCGGTCGCGCGGTTGAGCGCCGTGTCGAGACAGGATATCAGGCGGCCGATCCACGTGACCGGGTGGCCGATCCAGGCGAACAGGCGGTCCGGATAACCGAGCTTCGCCTCCAGGGCGAGCGACAGGAAGGCGATCAGGGCGGACATGGACGTTCCGGCGAATGCGATTGCGGCGGTTGCCGATCACGGCGGCAGCCTTGGCCGCGCGCGCGCTCTGTTTCCTGACGCGCCCGAGCCCTGGGTCGATCTCTCCACCGGGATCAACCCGCACTCCTATCCGCTTTTCGACCTGCCCGCCACCGCGCTGACGCGCCTGCCGGAGCCTGAGCGCGCGCGCGAACTCGCAGCAGTCGCAGCGAACGCCTATGGCGCGCGCTCGCCGCGGCATGTTGCGCTCGGACCGGGCACGCAGATCCTGCTGCCGCGCGTCTTCTCGCTGGTGAAGCCGGGCCGGGCGGCTGTGCTCGGCCCGACCTATGCCGAACATGCCCGCGCCGCCGCGCTCGCCGGCCACTCGGCCATCGAGACGCGCGATCTTTCAGCGCTCGCACAGGCCGACATCGCGGTGGTGGTGAACCCGAACAATCCGGACGGACGTATTGTTTCCCGTACCGACCTGCTCGGGCTCGCCGTGGCGCTCCGCCGGCGCGGGGGGCTGCTGGTCGTGGACGAGGCCTTCATGGATGTCGGCCCTGAGGACGAATCGCTGTGCGACGACGTCGGGCAGGGCGGCATCGTCGTGCTGCGCTCCCTGGGCAAGTTCTACGGCCTGGCGGGCGTCCGCCTCGGCTTCGCCATTGCGTCGGAGGACATCGCTGGACGCCTGGACGCCGAGTTCGGCCCCTGGTCGGTTTCGGGTCCGGCGCTTGAATACGGCATCCGCGCGCTCGCCGACCTTGCCTGGCAAGAGCAGATGCGCCGGAGCCTCGCCGCCGACGCCGCGCGGCTGGACGCGCTGCTGGCGGCGCACGGCGTGGCGGTCGACGGCGGCACCAGCCTGTTTCGCCATGTGACGAACGCGGACGCCGCCCGCCTTTTCGATTGCCTCGGCGGACGTGGTATCCTCATCCGCAACTTTTCGGCCCGCCCGCGCGCGCTGCGCTTCGGCCTGCCAGGCGGCGAGAGCGAATGGCAGCGCCTCGGCGAGGCGCTACGTGCGTGGCGGGAGGCTGGTGGAGCGGGCCACGCTGCGCCGCCGCAGACGGAGGACGTGCGATGATCTGGGTCTGTCCGCTTTCTCAGGTGGAGAAGACAGTGTCCGCGACGCGGGCCGAGCGGCTGCTGTCGCTGCTCGCGCCGGGAACGGCGATGACGCGGCCGCCCGCGATCGCCGAAGCGAACCACCTCTTCCTGTCTCTGCACGACATAGCCGAGCCGCAGGAGGGCATGACGCTGCCCGGCGAAGCGCATATGCGCACCCTCCTCGACTTCGCCGATAGCTGGAACCGAGCCAGGCCACTGGTGATCAACTGCTATGCCGGAATCAGCCGATCGACGGCCTCTGCCTACATCATCGCCGCCGCGCTGCAGCCGTCGCGCGACGAGGGGGAACTGGCGCAGACGCTTCGGCTCGCGTCGCCGAGCGCCACGCCCAATCCGCGCCTCGTCGCGCTTGCCGATGCGATGCTCGGTCGGCAGGGACGCATGGTCGCGGCAGTGCGCTCGATCGGGCGCGGGGCGGACGCCTTCGAGGGCGTCCCGTTCTCGCTCGAAATCGGCTGACCGGGGGCAGCCGGCGAAGGCGCTACTTCAGCCAGTCGTCCAGCTTGGCCTTCCTGACGTCCTTCAGCAGCGTGATGAAGCCGTTCGCCTGGTGGTCGGCGGTGATCCTGCCCTTTTCCGCGGTCGCCTTCGACGCCTCGCCGACGACGCCGTTCGGGTTGAGGTCCGAGGCGATCCAGGCGTAGGCATGCGGGCTCGTCGGCTTCATGAGGTCGAATTCCTGCTCGGCCCGCTGAACGCTGGACGGAAAATCCTCGGCCTTGCTCATGTCGACCAGGTCCGGCCGGAAATGCAGCATGACCGACGTCT
This sequence comes from Mesorhizobium marinum, assembly GCF_040813675.1. Lineage (NCBI taxonomy): Bacteria > Pseudomonadati > Pseudomonadota > Alphaproteobacteria > Hyphomicrobiales > Phyllobacteriaceae > Mesorhizobium > Mesorhizobium marinum. Next base: position 818,998 of record NZ_JBFOCI010000001.1, read on the forward strand.
CGAAGTCGCCGCCATGGATGCCGTAGCGGGCCTCGATGTCGCTGTAGACGCCGGTGGGCAGACCGAATCGCGACCAGCTCGTCTTCACCGCCAGCATCCTGAACGCCACGCGCAGTTCGCGCGCGACGATGCCCATGATCTCCTCGTTGCCGCCGTGCGAATTGACGAAAACGATCTTCCTGACGCCTGCCCGGGCCACCGATGCGCCGAGGTCGGTCCAGGACTGGATGGCGGCGAGCGGCGTCAGCGTCAGCGTGCCCGGCGCATGCACATGCTCGTTCGACTTGCCGACCGACTGCACCGGCAGGATGCGGATGTCGAGGTCGTCGGGCAGCCGCGCGATGACCGTCTCCAGCATACCGTTCATGATCGTCGTGTCGGTGGAGACGGGCAAATGAGGCCCGTGCTGCTCGATTGCTGCGACCGGCAGAACGGCGATCGTCTGTTCCGGATCGATCGCCGCATAGGCGGTTGTCGGGTAATCTCCCCACCAGACTTTTCTCGGCGCCACGCTGTTCTCCCTGATACGCTAGCAGGCTTGTAGAGCGCAGCTTCCGGAGCCGCAACTCACCCCGCCGCGATCACCTCGATCTCGACCTTGAACTCGGGCCGCGAGAAGCCCGATACGATCATCAGCGTGGAGGCGGGCGGCGGGTCGGCGACCAGCCGGTCGCGCACGGCCATGTAGGGCTTCATGTGCGCGCGGTCGGTGACGAAGGCGTTGATGCGCACGATATCGCCCAGTCCGAGCCCTGCTTCGGCGAGCACCGCCCCGATGTTGGAGAAGCAGAGTTCGGCCTGCGCGCCGGCGTCCTCCGGAATCGAATCGTCGGGCCCGACGCCGAGCTGGCCGGAGCACACGATCAGCCGGCTGCCTGCCGGCACCTCGACGGCGTGGCTGTATCGGGCGAAGGGCAGCCGGATCGTTTTCGGCGACAGGAACTTGAACATCTCTTGGCATCTCCTCTGGCGGTATGTACGGCTTCGGCGTCGTCGCCATCAAGTGGCTGTGACTTGTTGTAGGGCAGCGTGGACTCGCGACCAAAAAATGGGCACGATATCCGGTGGACGGCACGGCGTGGCCAGTTCCCGCAGCCCAGCCGGGCTGTGGCCGAAGGCGCGCCTTTCGCTTCACAAACCGGGCTTGCAGATTCCGCGCGCCGCGGCGCGCGGGCAAACAGAGGGGACGTCATGAACAGGTTTCTCGCGATTTCGACCGCCGTACTGGCGATCAGCACCACCGGCGCGCTCGCCGAACCGGTGACGTTCGGCACCAACTGGCTGCCCCAGGCGGAACATGGCGGCTACTACCAGGCCGTGGTCGATGGCACCTATGCCGCCTGCGGGCTGGAAGTCACGATCCAGCCGGGTGGCCCGCAGGTCGCCGGCCGGCCGCTGCTGCTCGCCGGCAAGCTCGACTTCTACATGGGCGGCAACATGCAGCAGGCCTTCGACGCCGTTGCCCAGAACATCCCGCTCGTCGTGGTCGCCGCCTCCTTCCAGAAGGAGCCGCAGGTCGTGATGTCGCACCCGGGCGAGGGTCTCGACAAATGGGAGGACCTGCCCAAGGCCGAGCAGTACATCATCGGCGACGAGGGCGCGCAGAGCTTCCTTCTCTGGATGGCGACGGACTACGGCTTCGACGTCTCGAAGCGGGTGCCCTACACCTTCAACGCGGCGCCGTTCATAGCCAACAAGAAGTCGATCCAGCAGGGCTACGTGACGTCCGAGCCCTATGCGGTGGAGAAGGAAGGCGGCTTCGTGCCGAACCAGTTCCTGCTCGCCGACTACGGCTACGACACCTACGCCACCACGATCGAGACCATGCAGGATACGATCGACAAGCGGCCGCAGGTCGTCCAGTGCTTCGTCGATGGCTCGGCCAAGGGCTGGTACAACTACCTCTACGGCGACAACAAGGCCGCCAACGAGGCGATCAAGAAGGACAACCCCGACATCACCGACGAGCAGATCGCCTTCTCGATCTCGCAGATGAAGAAGTTCGGCATCGTCGATTCCGGCGACTCCGAAACGCTTGGCATCGGGGCGATGACCGACGAGCGCATGCATAGCTTCTACGACAAGATGGTGAAGGCCAAGGTCATGCCCGCGGGCATCGACATCAAGAAGTCGTACACGCTCGACTTCGTGAACAAGGGCGTCGGCCTCGACCTCAAGAAGTAGCAGGACGCATGCTCCAGGAAATGCGCGACCATTCGGAACGGTCGTCTGGCGGTTCGGCGGGCGGGGGCGAAGCGCCCCTGCTTGCGCTCCGCGACGTCGGCAAGATCTTCTCCAACGGCGTCACGGCGCTGCGCAATGTCGACCTGACGATCCGCGAGGGCGATTTCCTGAGCCTGCTCGGGCCATCCGGCTGCGGCAAGTCGACGGCGCTGCGCATCGTCGCCGGCCTTTCCACGCCCACCACCGGCGTGCTCGACTGGCGCGGCGGTGGAGAAGGCCGCTCCGACATCGGTTTCGTGTTCCAGGAGCCGACACTGCTGCCCTGGGCCAGCGTCTTCGACAACATCTGGCTGCCGCTGCGCCTGCGCGGCGTGTCCCGCGAAAAGGCGGCGCCGGCCATCCGCGAGATGGTCGAGCGCGTCCATCTTTCAGGCTTCGAGGACGCCATGCCGCGCGAACTCTCGGGTGGCATGAAGATGCGCGTCTCGATCGCCCGCGGGCTGGTTACGAAGCCGAGGCTGCTGCTGATGGACGAGCCCTTCGCGGCGCTCGACGAGATCACGCGCTTCAGGCTCAACAACGACCTGCTGGAACTCTGGCAGGACGAGCGCTTCACTGTCGTTTTCGTCACCCACAGCGTGTTCGAGAGCGTTTTCCTGTCCAACCGCATCGTCGTCATGGCGGCGCGACCGGGCCGCGTGTTCCGCGAGATCGCGGTCGATGCGCCTTACCCGCGCGACGAGGCCTTCCGGACCTCGCCGGACTATGCCGCCCTCTGCCGCGAGGCTTCGGGCGTGCTCGGCGAGGCAATCACGCTCGGCGGAGGCTCCAATGACGACCATTGAGCGCGACGCCGCGGCGCTGCCGCTGGACAGCGAAGAGGCCAGGCGCGTTCGCGCCGCAAGGCTGGAGCGCATCGGCAAATGGGTGCTGCCGCTCGCCATCATGGTGCTCGCCATCTGGCTTTGGGACCGCATCTGCGTCTGGAACGAGATTCCGCGCTACATCCTGCCGAGGCCGGGCGAAGTGCTCGCCACGCTTCACACGGATGCCGGGCTGCTGTTCGGCTCGCTGCTGGTGACGCTGCGCATTACATTCCTCAGCCTGCTACTGGCGGTGGCCGGGGGCGTCGGGCTGGCAGTCCTGTTCGCCCAGTCGAAATGGGTGGAGATGTCGCTCTTCCCCTTCGCCGTCATCCTTCAGGTCACGCCGATCGTGGCGGTGTTTCCGCTCATCAACATCTATGTCGACAACCAGACCGCAAAACTTTTGCTGTGCGCCTGGATCGTCGCCTTCTTTCCGATCCTCTCCAACACGACGCTCGGTCTCAACTCGGTAGACCGCAACCTGCTCGACCTGTTCAAGCTGAACGGCGCAACCAAATGGCAGCAACTCTGGCATCTGCGGCTGCCGGCGGCGATGCCGTATTTCCTGGGCGGCCTGAAGATCGCCGGCGGCCTGTCTCTCATCGGTGCGGTGGTCGCCGAGTTCGTCGCGGGCTCGGCCGGGCAGTCTTCCGGCCTTGCCTCGCGCATCATCGAGGCCGGCTACCGTCTCAACGCGCCGCGGCTGTTTGCTGCGCTGATCCTGATATCGTTCACGGGTATCGTGATCTTCCTGGTGCTGTCGCTCGTCTCGCACCTGATTCTGCGCCGCTGGCACGAAAGCGCGCTCAAGCAGGAACGGTAGCTTTCCGTGGTTCAACTTCCCGCGTCCGGCCCCTACACACTGTCGCGCGTGCGCCTGCACGGCTCGCTGACGTCTGGGCTTCCCGCGACCGCCGACGCCGACGGGCTCATCCTGGCCGATCTCGGCGTCGCCGACGGCAAGATCGCGTCGGTCGCGCCTCACGACGCATCGGCGCCGGTTGCCTTCGACCTTGCCGGCCGGATCGTCCTGCCGTGCTTCGTCGACTGCCACACGCACCTCGACAAGGGGCACATCTGGCCGCGCACGCCAAATCCGGACGGCACGTTCATGGGCGCGCTCGTCTCCGCCGGGGAGGACCGCGCGGCGCGGTGGAGCGCCGAGGACGTTTCCCGCCGCATGGATTTCGCCCTGCGCTCGGCCTACTCCCACGGCACCAAGGCAATCCGCACCCATATCGACAGCGTGGCCCCGCAGGAGGAAATCTCCTGGCCCGTGTTCGAGGAGATGCGCGAACGCTGGGCAGGTCGCATTGCGCTCCAGGCGTCGTGCCTGACCGGCATCGAGGCTGCGCGCGACAAGGCCTGGTTTGCGGCCCTTGCAAGACGCGTGGCCGCCGCCGGCGGCGTGCTCGGCACGGTCACCTACATGCTGCCGGATCTAGAGGAACTGCTCGATTTCGTCTTCTCGCTGGCGATCGAGCATGGTCTCGACCTCGACTTCCACGCTGACGAGACCGACGACGTCGCTGCCGTATCGCTGAGAAAGATCGCCGAGGCTGCTCTCTGGAACAACTTCCAGGGCAAGATTCTGGTCGGCCATTGCTGTGCGCTGGCGCGCCAGCCTGACCGCGAGGTGCTCGACACCCTGGACAAGGTGGCCAAGGCCGGGCTCTCGGTCGTCTCGCTGCCGATGTGCAATCTCTATCTCCAGGACCGCCGTCAGGACGCCACCACGCCGCGCTGGCGCGGCGTCACGCTGCTGCACGAGATGAAGGCGCGGGAGATCGCGGTCGCCGTGGCCTCCGACAACACGCGCGACCCCTTCTACGCCTACGGCGACCTCGACATGCTCGAGGTCTACCGCATGGCGACCCGTATCCTGCATCTCGACCATCCCGTGGCCGACTGGCCTAGGGCGGTCGCCGCGACGCCTGCCGAAATCATGCGCCTCGACGGCGCAGGAACGCTTGCCGTCGGCCAGCCCGCCGATTTCGTGGTGTTCAGGGGGCGCAGCTTCACCGAATTGCTCTCGCGCCCGGAATCGGATCGCGTCGTCGTGCGCGACGGCACGGCGATCAGGCGCGAGATTCCAGACTATTCCGAACTAGACGATCTGATGGGTGCGTGATGGACATTGCCGGGCTGAGAACCGACCTCGAAGGCCTGAAAATCGAGGACAACCCGAAGATCGTTCAGCAGAAGAGCCGCGACTTCTACTGGTACAGCCCGGTGCTGAAGCGTCAGCTCGAGCAGGTTACGGCGGACATCGTCGTTTCGCCCAGGGACGAGGCGGAGGTGATCCGCGTGCTGGCCGCCTGCCACCGCCGCGGTATTCCGGTGACGCCTCGCGGCACTGGCACCGGCAACTACGGCCAGGCCATGCCGCTCTCCGGCGGCGTCATCCTCAGCCTCGCCGAGATGAACACGGTAAGCGCGATCTCGCCGGGCCGTGTCGTCGTCGGTCCCGGCGCCATCATTGCCGACATCGACCGCGCCACGCGCGCCCATTCCGGACAGGAGCTGCGCCTCCACCCGTCCACCTACGCAACCGCGTCGATCGGCGGCTTCATCGCCGGTGGCTCCGGCGGGGTCGGTTCGATCAATTTCGGGGGCTTGCGCGATTTCGGCAATGTGCTGCGGCTTCGCGTCGTGACGATGGAGGCCGAGCCGCGTGCGCTGGAACTCACAGGCGAGGACCTGCACAAGGTCACCCACGCCTACGGCACCAACGGCATCATCACCGAGGTGGAAATGCCGCTGACCGCGGCCTACGACTGGGTCGACGTCATCGTCGGCTTCGACAGCTTCATGGGCGCGGCGCGCTTCGGCAACGCGCTCGGCTGCCAGGACGGGCTGCTGACGAAGCTCATCACGCCGATCGCCGCACCGGTGCCGCAGCTCTACTTCAAGCGCCACCAGAAGTTCTTCCGCGAGGGACAGAGCGTCTGCCTCGTCATGGTCGCGCCGCACTCGCTCGATGCCTTCCTTGCCTTCACGCGCCGGGCCGGCGGCGAGGTGGTCTACAATGCCGCCAGTGCCTCGGAGGAAGAGAAGAAGGGCCTGCCGCCGAACTACGAGCTTGCCTGGAACCATACGACGCTGCGCGCGCTGCGCGTCGATCCCTCAATCACCTATCTGCAGTCGCTCTACCCGTTCCCCGACCATCTGGCGCTGATCGAGAAGATCGACGGGCTTTTCCCGGGCGAGGTTTTTTCGCATCTCGAATTCGTGCGTTTCGACGGGAATATCACCTGCTTCGGCCTCAACCTCGTGCGCTTCACGACGGAGGAGCGGCTCGACGAGATCATCCGCACCTTCGAGGCGAACGGCTGCCCGATCTTCAATCCCCACCGCTACACGCTGGAGGAGGGCGGCATGAAGCAGACCGACGAGGTCCAACTCGCCTTCAAGCGCGAGGCCGATCCGCAAGGGCTGCTCAATCCCGGCAAGATGATCGCCTGGGAGAACCCCGACTACGACTACCGCTCCGGCAAGACGTTCCTGTTCAAGGGGCTGGAAAGGGCTTCCTGATAACGATGGTCGCCCCAACACCCCCCTCTGGCCTGCCGGCAATCTCATCCTCAAGGTGGGAGATCAGCAGCTCCGGCTTTTGCACTCAAACTGCCACCTTGCCGGTTGGTGAAGGCGCGTGTGAATGCCAATTGCCCCCCTTGAGGGGGCCGGCAGGCCAGAGGGGTGTGCCTGATGCAGTGCGCCGGGCCACTTCATGAAAATCCTCGTCCTCTACGCCCATCCTGTCGAGACCAGTTTCAACGCCGCGCTCCACCGGCTTATCGTGGAACGCTTGACCGCTGCCGGGCACGAAGTCGACGACTGCGACCTCTACGCCGAGGACTTCGACCCGCGCCTCAGCCGGACCGAACGGCTCGCGTATCACGATGACCGCTGCGCGAACGACCCGGTCGACCCCTATGTCACGCGTCTTCTGGCGGCGGAGGGTCTGGTCCTTTCCTTTCCGGTCTGGAACTACGGGTTTCCGGCCATCCTGAAGGGGTTCTTCGACCGCGTCTTCCTGCCCGGCGTGTCGTTCACGATGGTCAACGGCAAGGCGACGCCGAACCTTCACAGCATCCGCAAGGTGGCGGCCGTCACCACCTATGGCGGCAGCTGGTTCCGCGCCGCGCTCATGGGCAATCCGCCGAAGCGCATCGTCAACCGCGTCCTGCGCCTGACGGTGAAGCCGGGCGCGCCGGTCTCCTACCTCGCGCACTATTCGATGAACCTTTCGACGCCCCGCTCGCGCGATGATTTCATGGCGAAGGTCGCCGGGAAGATGGACGCATTCTGATGAAGTGGCTGGTCGTCTACTGCCATCCCGTCCCGGAAAGTTTCGGGGCGGCGGTGCGCGATGCGGCAGTCGAGGCGCTTTCGGGCCGGGGCGATGACGTCAGGCTGCTCGACCTCTACGCCGAGGGTTTCGATCCGGTTCTGGGCGCCGAGGAGCGCCGCAGCTACAACGACCGGGCTCCGAGCGACCCGAAACTCGCGACGCATATCGAACATCTCGGATGGGCCGAGGGCGTCCTGTTCGTCTACCCCACTTGGTGGTACGGCCTGCCGGCCATGCTGAAGGGCTGGTTCGATCGCGTCTGGGCGACCGACGTCGCCTTCAAGCTCCCCACGGATGGCGGGCGCATTCTGTCGCTCGTCCCGCACATCAGGAAGATCGGCGTCGTCACAACCTGCGGCGCGACGTGGTGGATTTCGCTCCTGATGGGCCAGCCCGGCCGCAAGACAATCCTGCGCGGCATGCGGGCGCTCTGCGCGCCGACGGCCCGCACGCTCTATCTCGCGCACTACGATATGGACCGCTCGACGTCGCAGAGCCGAGCTGCGTTCCTGGCGAAGGTCAGGCGGAAGGTAACGGCGTTCTAGATCGCTACATCCGCACCCGCTCGGCCTTCGGATCGTACATCGGCCTCAGGCTCGCCTCCGCGGCGAAACGCCGGCCGGCGATCTCGATCTCGTATGACGAGGCCAGCACGTCAGCCTCGCTTTCGCCGGCGCAGGGCGCGTATCCCATGCCGATCGCGCCGCCAAGCGCATGGCCGTAGTTGCCCGATGTCACCGTGCCCACGATCTTGCCGTCACGCACCAGCGCCTCGTTGTGGAAGAGCAGCGGCTCGGCGTCCTTCAGCCGGAACTGCAGCATGCGGCGCGACAGGCCGGCATCCCGCTTCCTCAGCACCGCGTCGCGGCCGAGGAAGTCGCCCTTGACCGTCTTTACCGCGAAGCCGAGGCCTGCTTCCAGCACATGGTCCTCGTCGGTGATGTCGTGGCCGAAATGGCGGAATGCCTTCTCGATGCGGCACGAGTCCAGCGTGTGCAACCCACAGAGTTTCAGGCCGAACTCCGAGCCGGCAGCCTCGATCGCCTCGAAGACGTGCGCCGCCTGTTCCGTCGAGACATAGAGCTCCCAGCCGAGTTCGCCGACATAGGTGACGCGGTGGGCGCGGGCCAGCCCCATCCCGATTTCGATCTCCTGATATGTCCCGAACGGATTGTTTTCGTTGGAAAAATCGTTCGGGCTCACCTTTTGAATCAAGTCCCGTGATTTCGGTCCCATAAGGCAGAGCACGCTTTCGGCGGACGTGACATCGGTTATCACGACGAAAGCCTCGCCCAGGTGCTTGCGCAGCCAGGCGAGGTCGCGCTGCAACGTCGCGCCGGGCACGACAAGGAAGAAGGCCGTTTCCGAAAGGCGGGTCACGGTCAGGTCGCTTTCGATGCCGCCCTTCGCGTTCAGCATCTGCGTGTAGACGATGCGGCCGGCCGGCACGTCCAGGTCGTTGGCGCAGAGCCGCTGCAGGAAGGCCAGTGCGTCGCGGCCTTCGACCCTGATCTTGCCGAAGGAGGTCATGTCGAACAGGCCGACATTGCCGCGCACCGCCAGGTGCTCCTCGCGCTGGTTCTCGAACCAGTTCTGCCGCCACCAGGAATAGTCGTATTCAGGCTCCTGGCCGGGTTTTGCGAACCAGTTCGCGCGCTCCCAACCGGCGACTTCGCCGAACACCGCGCCGCGCGCCTTCAGGTGCTCGTGGAGAGGGGAGCGGCGGATGCCGCGGGCCGACGCCATCTGGCGGTAGGGAAAGTGGTCGGCGTAGAGCAGGCCGAGCGTCTCGGTGACGCGCGCCTTGAGGTAGCTGCGGTTCTTCTGGAACGGCTGCGTGCGGCGGATATCGACTTCCCAGAGGTCGAACGGGGCCTCGCCGTCGTTGATCCACTGCGCCAGCGCCATGCCGGCGCCGCCCGACGAGACGATGCCGATCGAGTTGTAGCCGGTCGCCATCCAGTAGCCTGAGAGTTCCGGCGCTTCGCCGAGATAGTAGCGGTCATCAGGGGTGAAACTCTCGGGACCATTGAAGAAGGTGTGGATGCCGGCCGTCTCCAGCATCGGTATCCGGTTGACGCCCATCTCCAGGATCGGCGCGAAATGGTCCATGTCCTCGGGCAACTGGTCGAAGCAGAAATCCTCGCGGATGCCATCCATGCCCCATGGCTTCGCGACCGGTTCGAAGGCGCCAAGCATCATCTTGCCGGCGTCTTCCTTGTAGTAGGCGCATTCGTCGGGAACGCGCAGCACCGGCAGCCGCGTCAGGCCGGGAATCGGCTCGGTGATCAGGTAAAAGTGCTCGCAGGCGTGCAGCGGCACGTTGACGCCAGACATCGCGCCGAGTTCGCGCGCCCACATGCCAGCACAGTTGATGACGATGTCGGCCTCGATCGTTCCTTGCTCCTCGCCCTGCGCCCAGGACACGCCGGTGACGCGGCCGTCCTTCTGGTGAACGGCGGTAACCTTCACCCCCTCTACGATTTTTGCGCCGCGCTGGCGGGCGCCCTTGGCCAGCGCCATCGCGATGTTGGCGGGATCGCACTGGCCGTCGAGCGGCAGGTGCACCGCGCCCACCACGCCGTCGGTGTTGAGATGCGGATACATCTCCTTCACTTCCGTCGGCGATATTTCCCTGACGTCGACATCGAAGGCGCGCGCCACCGTCGCCTGTCGGTAAATCTCGTGCTTTCGCTCCTCGGTCAGCGCCACAGTGATCGAGCCGACCTGCCGCATGCCGGTTGCGACGCCCGTTTCGGCCTCCAGCTTGACGTAGAGGTCTGCCGAATATTTCGCGAGCCGGGTCATGTTCTGCGAGCCGCGCAACTGGCCGATCAGGCCAGCCGCATGCCAGGTGGTGCCTGAGGTGAGCTGCTTACGCTCCAGCAGCACGACATCGGTCCAGCCGAGCTTGGTCAGGTGGTAGGCGACCGAGCAGCCGGACACGCCGCCGCCGATGATGACGGCGCGGGCCTTTGCGGGAAGTTCAGCCATGGGGCGATGCTCCGGGAGAGGGCGGCGTGCGGTGCCGGTTCAGGCAGCCTTGCTGCGATAGGAGGATGCGAAGCGGCGCAGGCGGTTCGCCGCGTCCAGCAGCACGTCGTCAGGCTGGCAGAGGCTGATGCGGATGTGTCCGGCCGCTGCGTCGCCGAAGCTCGATCCCGGCATGGCGCCGATCTTCTCGGCATCAAGCAGCGCCCAGGCGAACTTCTCGTCGTCCGGCTCGATGGCACGAACGTCGAGCATGACGTACATGCCGCCTTCCGAGCCGCGCACGGTGATGTCGTTCAGGCCGTGGATCGCATCAAGGAACACCTTGCGCCGGCCGTTGTAGGTGTCGGCGATCTCGCTGACGCCATAGTCGTTCTCGAGCGCCTCGACGGCGGCGCGCGACACGAAGTCGGTCAGGCCGTAGGTGGTGACGAGGTTGAGGCTTACCAGCAGGCCGATCATGGCTTCGGGGCCAGTCAGCCAGCCGATGCGCCACCCGGTCATGCCGTGGCTCTTCGACATCGAGTTGATCACCAGCGTCCGCTCGGCCATGCCCGGCAGTGCCCGCGGCGAGACGTGGTGTTCGCCGGCCAGTGTCCAGTACACCTCGTCCGAGAGGAGCCAGAGGTCGTGTCGGATGCAGAGGTCGGCGATGCCTTCCAGGCTTTGCCGCGAATAGACGGCGCCGGTCGGGTTGTTGGGGGTGTTGATCAGGACCGCCTTGGTGTTCGGCTTCAACGCAGCCGCGATGGCTTCGGCGCGCGGTTGGAAGCCGTCGTCGGCGCTGGCTTCGACCACCGTGAAATCCGCTTCGGCCGCGCGGAAGGTGCCGGGATAGGTCGCGTAGTAGGGCGCCACGACGATGGCGTGGTCGCCCTTGTCGAGCGTGCCCTGCACGGCGGCATAGAGAGCGAGCTGCCCGCCCGGCGTGGCGATGACCTGGTCCGCATTCGTCTCGACGCCGGTGCAGCGCGTGGAGATGGCGGCCATGGCCGCGCGCAGGCGCGGAATGCCGGGCAGTTGGGTGTAGTGATGGTAGCCCGAGCGGACGGCCTTGACGCACGCCTCGATGGTTTCCGTGGGCGTGTCGAAATCGTGATCGCCGACCGACAGCATGATGATCGGCTCGCCCGCCTGCTTGCGGGTCATGGCGGCGAAATGCACCTCCCAGCCGTCCTTGCCGGAGGGCAGGATGCCGGACATGCGAGATGAAGGTTTTGGCATTCTACGCCCTCAGTCTTTCGTTCCTGGGATCCCAAAGCGGCTCGTCCTTCTGGACAGCCGCCGGGAAGCGCTCGCCGAAGATCTCGACTTCGATCTCCGTGCCGGGCTCGGCGAGGTCGGAGCGCAGCATGCCGAGCGCGATCGACTTGTCCACCCTGTGGCCAAAGCCTCCTGACGTCGTCTCCCCGACGATCTTGCCGTCGTGCCAGAGCGTGGACATGTACGGCGCGTCGTAGTCGGGGCTGTCCACGACGAGCGTCACGAAGCTCTTCTTCACGCCCTGCTGCTTCTCGCCCTGCAACGCCGCCTTGCCCCGGAAGTCGGGCTTGTCCCATTTGACGAACCGCTCGAGCCCGCCCTGCAGCACGGTGTAGTCGGTCGACAGGTCCTGCTTCCAGGCACGATAGCCCTTTTCGAGCCTGAGCGAATCCAGCGCGAACATGCCGAACGGTCTTAGCCCGTGCTTCTGGCCGGCTTCCCACACCGCGTCGAAGATCGCCGCCGTGTCCTCGACCTTGGTGTGGATCTCCCAGCCGAGTTCGCCCGCGAAGGACACGCGCACAAGCTGGCACCATCGGTCGGCGATCTGCACGGACTGGTGCGACAGCCACGGCAGCGAAAGGTCGGCGTCGGTTGCGTCGGCAAGAATCTGCCTCGCCTTTGGTCCCGTCAGGATCTGGCAGGCGAAGGCGTCGGTCGCGTTTTCCAGAGTCATTTGAGTCGGTTGGGGCAGGTGCTTCTGCAGCCACTCAAAGTCGTGCAGCTCCGCGACCGACGCCGTGATCAGGAAGAAGAAGTTCTCGCCGAGCGCCATGATCGACATCTCGGTGACGATGCGGCCCTTGTCGTCGGCGAAATAGCCGAGGCCGATCCTGCCGGGTTTAGGCACGATGCCGGTAATCATCGTGGAGAGCCATTCGCGGGCGCCTTCGCCCTCGAGGCGGAAGCGCGAGAAGCCGGGCAGGTCGAGGATGCCGGCTGCGTCGCGCACGGCAAGGCACTCCTCGCGGATACGCTGCAGCCACGGACCCTCGCGGCGGAAGGTCTGCGTGGATTGCTCGGAGGTATCGTCGCCGGGCTGCGCGTACCAGGTCGCGCGCTCCCAGCCGTTGTATGCGTTGAACCGCGCACCGAGCTCGGCGATACGGTCGTGGATCGGCGAGAGCTTGCGGTTGCGCGCCGCCGGCCATGCATGGCGCGGGAAGTGGATGGCGTATTCGTGGCCGTAGACCTCCATGCCCTTGGCAACCGCGTAGTCCGGCTCGGCCGCGAAGCCGGTGAAGCGGCGCGGGTCGCAGGACCACATGTCCCATTCGGTGCTGCCCTCGGTCACCCATTCGGCGAGCACCTTGCCTGCGCCGCCGGCCTGGGCGATGCCGAAGGTGAAGACGCAGGCCTCGAAGGCGTTGGGAACGCCGGGCATCGGCCCGATCAGCGGGTTGCCGTCCGGCGCATAGGGGATCGGCCCATTGATGACCTTTGACAAGCCGGCGGTGCCGAGGATCGGAACGCGCGCGATGGCGTCGTTGAGGTACCATTCCAGCCGCTCGAGATCGTCCGGGAAGAGCTGGAACGAAAAGTCCTCCGGCATGGGGTCGTTGTGGGTCGCCCAGTGCGCCCGGCAGTTTCGCTCGTACGGGCCGAGGTTCATGCCGGCCTTTTCCTGCCTAAGATAGTAGGAGGTATCGACGTCGCGCAGCAGCGGCAGCTTGTGGCCGACTTCCTTGCTCCAGGCAGCAAGTTCGGGGATTTCCTCGAACAGGATGTACTGATGGCTCATCACCATCATCGGAACCTTGCGGCCGAACAGCGCCCCGACCTCCTGGGCCCGGTAGCCGCCGGCGTTGACGACATACTCGCACCGGATCTCGCCCTTCGGCGTCGACAGCACCCATTCGCCGTTCTCGCGCCGGGCGCCCGAGACCGGGCAGAACCGGACGATCCTCGCGCCCATGTCGCGCGCGCCCTTGGCGAGCGCCTGCGTCAGCTGCGCGGGGTCGATGTCACCGTCGTTGGGATCGTGCAGCGCCCCCTTGAGCTCATGCGTCTCCAGGAACGGATAGCGCTTCCGGATCTCGTCCAGTCCGACGACGTCGATGTCCATGCCCTGGTAGCGGCCCATGCCCTTGGCGCGCTCGAATTCGCGCATCCGCTCGTCGGTATGGGCAAGCCGCAGCGAGCCGGTGACATGATAGTTCATCGGGTAGTCGACGGCCTTCGCCAGCCCTCGGTATAGCTCGGTCGAATAGCGCTGCATGTTCATCAGCGACCAGGACGACGAGAAGGTCGGCACGTTGCCCGCCGCGTGCCAGGTCGAGCCGGATGTCAGCTCGTTCTTTTCCAGCAGCACGCAGTCGGTCCAGCCCGCCCTGGCCAGATGATAGAGCGCGGAGACGCCGACCGCACCGCCACCGATGATCACGACACGCGCGGTCGAGGGTATGTCCGACACTTCCATCCTCCCTGATCGTTTTCCGTTTTGCCGCAGCCGTCAGTAGACCGGCGGCGAGACGACCCAGATCACCACCGCGGGTTCGTCGCCTGGGTTCTTCCAGCGAAAAGGCTTTGCCGCGAACCGAAAGCTGTCGCCCTTGCCGAGTTCGTGCCAGACGCCGTCGATCTCGATGTCAAAGCGTCCCGAGACCACGTAGCCGGCTTCCTCGGTCTTGCGCAGCGCGATCGCGGCGAGTTCCGCGCCCGGCGCGAAGACCGAACGCAGCATTTCGAAGCTACCGCCAAGATCCGGCGACAGAAGCTCCTCCACCAGGCCGGATTCGCTTGTGCCAAGCGACCGGCGGCGGCCGGAGCGGACTACCACGCCGCGTTCGCTGTCGCTTTCGGCTTCGTGGCCGAAGAACAGGCCAAGCGGAACACCGAACAGGTCGGCGAAGGCTCTCAGGTCCGCCAGCGATGGCACGGAAAGGCCACGCTCCACCTGGCTCAGCCAGCCAATCGAGCGCTTCAGGCGCGCGCCGATCTCGGCCAGCGTCATTCCGCGCGCCTTTCTCAGCGCCCGGATATCCCGAGCCAGCAGTTGCGCGGCTGGCATCGGTTCCTGGGAAAGCACGGCATTTTCAGACGACATGACGACGGCGGCGGTCCGTTGTGAAAATTCATCGCGGAATTTCACGAAATTCCAGCGCGATGAAAAAATCAAGTCTCCTTTCACGGCGAAGGCGAAATTTACTTGCCGGCCGGCGGATGGCGGTGCCATCCCTGACGACAGCCGGACCAGGGGCGATTTGGCGCGACACCGGGCGGGACGACATGCTGGCAAGGGACGGACATACGCCGCGGCATGACGAGGTTGCGACCGTCGATGAGGCGATCGTCTCGAGGCGATCGGTTCGCGCGTTCCTGCCCGATCCGGTCGACGAGGGGATGATCCGCGACATTCTCGAGGTGGCATCCCGGGCGCCATCGGGAACGAACATGCAGCCCTGGCGCGTCTACGTCGTGCTGGGCGCCGCCAAGGAGCGCATCTCCCGGGCGATTCTCGAATCCGGTCTTCGCGCCGAGAAGGCGCGCGGCGAATACAAATATTATCCCGACAAGTTCTTCGAGCCGTACCACGGCCGCCGCCGGGCCGTCGGCTATGCACTCTATGGACACCTCGGCATCGGCAAGCGCGACGTTCACCAGATGCGGGTGCAGCACGACCGCAACTTCGTCTTCTTCGACGCACCGGTCGGCATGATCTTCACCATCGACCGGCGGCTCAACCAGGGGTCCTGGGTCGATTACGGCATGTTCTTGCAGAACATCATGGTGGCGGCCCGCGCGCGAGGGTTGCATACGTGCCCGCAGGCAGCGTTTGCGCCCTACCACCGGCAGATTCGGCCGGTTCTCGGCATTCCCGACGAAGAGATCGTCGTCTGCGGCATGGCGCTTGGCTACGAGGACGCGTCAAAGCCGGAAAACAGCCTGCGCACCGAGCGGGCGTCGCCGGACGAGTTCGCCACTTTCGTTCGCTGAGACCGCCGGGGCAGGCGGGCTGTTCCTATTTCACGCCGGCCAGTCGGGTCAGGTCGCGGCGAATGCGATCGGCGTCCTCGAGTTCCGCTTCCACGGCGCGCTGCGTCATGGTCCATGCGGGCATCGCCTCGGCAAGGCGCCGGCGCCCGCTGTCGGTCAGGGCGAGCAGGCGGCCGCGTCGATCATCCGGATCGGAGGACGTGGCGACGAGGCCGCCGACGTTGAGCGGCTTCAGCGCCGCCGTGAGCGTTGTGCGGTCCATGCCGAGCAGGTCGGCCACGTCGCGCATGCGCACCCGGCCGGGCCGGTTGAGCGACATCAGCAGCGAAAACTGCCCGTTAGTAAGGCCGACCGGGCGCAGCGCCCGGTCGAACCGGCGGGCGAGGACACGCGCAGCACGCTGCGCATGCAGGCACAGGCAGGTGTCGCGCACATGCAGTGTCATGAGCCTGTCAGGAGGCGTGGGCGGTTCTTCCGGCATAGCCTCAATTACGTTGATATCAACGCGCATGTCCATAGAATGGTGCGGCCGGGCGCCGGTCGCCCCGATCCGGGAGGAGGGATGATGGCCAGGGTGCTCGTTCTCATCGGAACCAAGAAGGGCGCGTTCATCGCCGAAAGCGACGAGCGCCGGCAAACGTGGTCGCTGCGCGGCCCGTTCTGCAATCATTGGCCGATCCATCATCTTGTTGCCGATTCGACGACCGGGGCGATCCACGGCGCAGGCGGCAATGCCTGGTTCGGTCCTGCGATATGGACCTCGCATGATCTTGGCGAGACGTGGAGCCATTCCAGCCAGGGCCTCGCCTATCCCGAGGGGCAGGAGCCGGTGGCGGCAGCCTGGAGCGTCGAGGCGCGGGACGGCGAACTGCTGGTCGGCGTGCAGCCCGCCGGCCTGTTCCGCAGCGGTGACGGCGGCGAGACATTCGAACATCTGTCTGGCCTGCGCGACCATCCCAGCCGTCCGCACTGGAATGCCGGCGGCGCCGGATTGATCCTGCACTCGATCGTGCGCGATCCGGCTGCGCCGGATCGCATCTGGGTCGGCATTTCGTCGGCCGGCGTCTTCTATACGGGGGACGGGGGCAAGACCTGGGAGCCGCGCAACCGCGGCACCCGCGCGGACTTTTTCCCCGAAGGGCAGAACTACCCCGAGTTCGGCCAGTGCGTTCACAACATAGTCAAGGCTGCGGGCGCGGGCGACCGTCTCTACCAGCAGAACCATTGCGGGATGTATCGCTCGGACGATGGCGGAGCCAACTGGCAGAGCGTCGAAAAGGGACTGCCGTCGAGCTTCGGCTTTCCCGTCGCGTCGCATCCGCGCGACGCGGACACCGCCTGGATGATCCCGCTCAATGGCGCGGAGCAGGGGCGCTACGTTCCGGACGCCAGGGCGGCCGTGTGGCGCACGCGCGACGCCGGGGCCACCTGGCAGGACCTGCGCGACGGGCTGCCCCAGGAGAACGCCTATTTCGGCGTGCTGCGGCAGGCGATGGCGACCGACCGGCTGGAACCGGCGGGCGTCTATTTCGGCACCGGTTCGGGAACGCTTTTCGTAAGCGCCGACGAAGGCGAGAGCTGGACGGCGGTGGCCGAACACCTGCCGACCATTTCCTCCGTCGAGACGCTCGCGGTCGATTGATGCCGGCGCAAAGCCCACCCGGCGCAGGCAACCCGGTGGTCGTGCGGCTGCCGGGTATCCTCATCGACCTTTTCCCTGGCGCCCTGCGACGCGTCGAGATGTCGGCCGGCACAGTCGGCGAGGCGATCGACGAACTTGACCGCCGCTGGCCTGGCATGGGCGACCGCATCCGCGACACGCGCCCGGCCATACGCAAGCACATGAACGTCTTTCTCGACGGCGAGCGGGCGACGCTGGAGACGGCGCTGCCTAAGGGCGCGGAAGTCTTCATCATCACCGCGATCAGCGGTGGGTAGCGGCCTACAGGACCTCGTATCCGACCTCTTCCGAGGCGTGGCAGAGCGATTTCCAGAACGACCGGGCGAATGACCGGAAGACGTAGAGGTCAAACTGCTCCGCGCCAGTGCGCTGGATCTGCGCGAAGACGTCGTGGTGAACGGTCGACAGGCCCGACCCCTCCGGGAAGGCCAGCAGCGAAAAGTCGACCGCGAAGAACTGCGAGAGCACCCATTCCGCTTTCGGTCCGGCGACCCTGATCGCCGTGCGGCCATGCGAGAGGTCGGTCACGGTTCCGGTCTCGGCCGTCACCGAACCTGCAAAGGCCGCCGCAAGGCCTTCGTCCTGATCGACGACGAGGAACTTGCCTGGCGCGAAACCGAAGGCTGCCTTCGCCTCGGTCGCGATGCCGCCGCCGGCGCCGTCGGGCAACACCAGGCCGGTCACCTCCCTGATCGATGAAATGAGGCTGCCCTCCTGGCCGCGCCAGGCGGCCACCTGCACGATGGAGCCCGGCTGGACCTCCGCCAGGGTGACGCCGATGCGGTCGGACTGAGGATGCCTGCCCGGGCGCAGCACCGGCGCGAGTGGGGAAAGCTGGTCAACCATGCATGCGCTTCCCTTCGGGGTCGTAGAAATGGTGACTGACGATCTCGACCGGACCGAAACGCTTGCGCAGCGGGTCGGAGATGAAGGCGCGCGTCCCGCGCCGGTCCTTGCCGCCCTTGACCAGCGCCAGACCGATATGGCGTCCGAATACCGGCGAATAGCAGGCTGCGGTCATGTGGCCGATCGAACCGTGCGGGTTGTCGCGATCGAGTTCTTCCACGATATGTGCGCCGCCGTTGAGCGGCCGGTTGTCGAGCGAGACGATGCCGACGAGTTGCAGCCGGTCGGGTGCGACGAGCCCCTCGCGGTCCATCATCATCGAACCGACGAACGGCTTCTTCTTCGACAGCATCCAGTCGAGATGCAGGTCACGCGCGGTGACGCGGCCGTCGATCTCCGCGCCGGTCACATGGCCTTTCTCGATGCGCATCGTTCCGAGCGCCTCGAGACCATAGGGGACGAGCCCGTAAGGTTTGCCGCCGGCAATCAAGGCCTCCCAGACATGTGTGCCGTGCCCGGCGCCGGAATAGACCTCGTATGCCAGTTCGCCGGAGAAGGAGAGGCGGCAGATCATCACCGGCGCCCCGGCGATGTCGCCATAAACGATGCCCATGAAGGGCAGAGTCTCGTTGTCGACCTCCGTACCGGTCACGCAGGCGGCCAGGATGTCGCGCGCGCGCGGCCCGGCTATGGAAGCGCCTGCCCACTGGTCGGTGACGGAGGTGAGTTGCACCTTCAGGTCCGGCCAGACCACGTCGAGCATGTATTCCAGGTGCTGCATGACCTTGCCGGCGTTGGCCGTCGTCGTGGTCATCAGGAAATCCTGTTCGCCGAGCCGCCAGGTCGTGCCGTCGTCGAGCACCAGCCCGTCCTCGCGCAGCATCAGCCCGTAGCGGGCCTTGCCCACCGGCAGCGTCGAAAACATGTTGGTATAGACGCGGTCGAGGAAATTTGCGGCGTCGGACCCTTGGACCATGATCTTGCCGAGTGTCGAGACATCGGCGATGCCGGCGGTCTCGCGGGTCGTCTTCGCCTCGCGTACATACGCCTGCTCGACGGTCTCGCCCGGCAGGCCGTAGATCATCGTACGGTGCCAGAGCCCCGCCGAATACATCGTCGCGCCGCGGGCGAGATGCCAGTCGTGCATCGGCGTCACCCGTTCCGGCCTGATCTCGCCGTACCGTTCCGCGGCCAGAGCCCCGATCGTCACCGGCGCGAAAGGCGGCCGGAACCGCGTCGTCCCAACCTCCGGAATCTGCCTGCCCAGCGCATTGGCCATGATGGCGAGGCCCGACACGTTCGACGTCTTGCCCTGGTCGGTCGCCATGCCGAGCGTGGTGTAGCGCTTGAGGTGCTCGACCGACTGAAATCCCTCGCGGTGCGCGAGCCTGACATCGTCGGCGGTCACGTCGTGCTGGAAGTCGACGAAGGCTTTTCCAGCCGCCTCGATTTCGAGGACATGCGCCGGCGCGACCTCGAGTTCGTCGCCAGCCACGTCGGGCGTTTCGCTGCCGGACTTGCCACCGGCCGCAAGGCCCTCGGCGAGGGCCTCCGCAAGGGTGAAGGCGCCATTGAAGGCGCCCGCGCCGACCCAGCCGCTGGCGTCCTTCGGCGGCAGGAAGGCCTGCAGGCGCTCGCTCCACTCGGCCTTGGCGCCGGCCTGGCTGGCCAGGTTGATCACCGGCGACCAGCCACCGGACATCAGCAGGCAGTCGGCCTCGATGGTGCGGGGGTCGCCGCTGACCGCGCCTGATGCCGCGTCGAAGACCTGCATCCTGACACCGGAGATCGTCTTGCCGCCCTCGGTGCCGGTGACGGCGCGACCCGTCAGGATTTCCGCCCCGGTGCGGACCGCAAGGGCGCGCGCCTGCTCCGAGATCGTCTCGCGCGGGTCAATGATCGCCACCACCCGACATCCGGCCTCGCGAAGCGCCAGCGCCGACCGATAGGCGGCGTCGTTGTTGGTGAAGACGGCGACCTTGTCGCCGGGCAACACGCCATATTCACCGGCGTAGCGTTCGGCGGCGCTGGCCAGCATCACGCCCGGACGGTCGTTGCCGGGGAAGACCAGCGGACGCTCGAGCGCGCCGGTCGCCAACACGACCCGGCCGGCACGGATCGTCCAGTGGCGCTGGCGCGGTTCGCCCGGGCGGGCCTTTGCCTTGTGGTCGGCGACGCGTTCGAGCGCGGCCATCGTGTTGCCGTCGTAGTAGCCCCAGACGGTCGTGCGTGGAAGCAGCGTGACGTTCGGCATCGCGGAAAGCTCGCGCACCATGCCCGCCGCCCACTCTGTTGACGGCTGGGCGTCGATGGAGGCTCCGGACCAGTTGGCGGAACCGCCGAGACGCGCATCCTGCTCGGCGAGGATGACGCGCGCACCATTCTGCGACGCGGCCCTGGCAGCGATCAGGCCGGCCGGCCCGGAGCCGACCACCAGCACGTCGCAGAAGGCGTTCATGCGCTCGTATCGCGAAGGGTCCGGCGCGACGCCGGCCTTGCCCAGGCCTGCGGCGCGGCGGATGAAGTGTTCGCAGAACATCCAGAAGCGGGTGCCTTTCAAAGGCCCGAAAACCGGACCCATGAAGGTCTTGTAGTAGAAGCCGGCGCCGAGCAGCTTTCCGCCGAGCTGGTTCAGGGCGCCGACGTCGAAGCCGAGCGAGGGGAAGCGGTTCTGGCTGACGACTTTGAGTCCGTCGTGAATCTCCAGCATCGTCGCCTGGACATTCGGCTCGCGCGCCTCGCCGCGCAGGACGGTCACCAGCGCGTTCGGCTCGTCGACGCCGGCCCCGAGCACGCCGCGCGGGCGGTGATACTTGAACGAGCGTCCGAACAGCGAGACGCCGTTGGCGAGCAGGGCCGAAGCGAGCGTGTCGCCGGGGTGTCCGGCGAAGTCCTGGCCGTCGAAGCTGAAGCGGACCGAGCGCGAGCGGTCGATCAGGCCGCCGCTGGTGGCGCGCCGCGGGCTCATGCCTGCGTCTCCCGGCTGCGTCGCTCATGCGGCCTGCCGTGGTCGCGCGCGAGGGCGACGCTCGAAATGCCGTGCGTCAGCGTGTTGCGCATGATCCTGAGATGCGACCTGCAGCCACCGGCATGCTGCCAGATCTCGTCGTGGTCGCCGGCCGGATTGAGGCGGTCGTAGACATAGGCGTTCCACTCGGCCTGGTCGGTGGAGGCGGGATCGGGACGCGTGCGGCCGCCTTCCTCGCGATAGACGAACTCGGAGGAATCGCGCGGGCCGCAATAGGGGCAGGTGATGATCATCTTCGTCGTCCCTAGTGCAGGTTGGGCGTCGCGCCCTGGCCCTTGTCGTCGATGATGAGGCCGCGCTGGAAGCGGTCGAGCGTGAAGGCCGCGTTGAGGGGATGCGGCTCGTCCCTGGCGATCGTCCAGGCGAAGCACCAGCCGGAAGCCGGCGTCGCCTTGAAGCCGCCGTAGCACCAGCCGCAGTTCAGGTACATGCCGGGCAGGGGGCCCGTGGTGATGATCGGCGAACCGTCCATCGACATGTCGCAAAGGCCGCCCCACGAACGCAGCATGCGCACGCTGGCCAGCCCCGGGAAAAGCGCCAGCATCTCCGAATGCACTTCCTCGACCAACGGCAGGCTGCCGCGCTGTGCGTAGCTGTTGTAGCCGTCGAGCGCCCCGCCGTAGATCAGGCCGCCCTTGTCGGACTGCGCGGCGTAGAAATGTCCCATGCCGAAGGTCAGGACGGTGTCGAGAACCGGTTTCAGCGATTCCGACACGAATGCCTGCAGCACCTGGCTCTCGATCGGCAGTTGCTCTATGCCCGCAAGTTTCATGACCCGCCCCGTGCTGCCGGCGGCGGCGACAGCAACCTTCCTGGCCCTGATCTCGCCGCGCGTGGTCATCACCCCGGTCACGCGGTCGCCGTCGCGCAGGAAACCGGTCACCTCGCAGTTCTCGATGACGTCGACTCCGCGCCGGTCGGCGCCGCGCGCGTAGCCCCAGGCGACCGCGTCGTGGCGGGCGGTTCCGGCGCTCCACTGCATGACGCCGCCGATGACGGGAAACCGCGCCGATCCCGAGACGTCGAGCACGGGCACGAGGCGCTTGATCTGCCGGACGGTCATCAGTTCGGAATCGATACCCGAATGGCGCAGCGCATTGCCGCGGCGCACATATTCGTCGAGCTGGCCGGGCGTGTGGGCGAGGTTAAGGCAGCCGCGCTGCGAAAACATGACGTTGTAGTTCAGGTCGTGTGAGAGATTTTCCCAGAGGTCCATCGAATGCTCGTAGAAGCGATGGTTCTCAGGCAGCAGGTAGTTCGAGCGCACCGCCGTGGTATTGCGGCCGACATTGCCGGAGCCGAGATAGCCCTTTTCCAGCACCGCGACGTTGGTGATGCCGTGCTCCTTGGCAAGGTAGTACGCGGTGGAAAGCCCGTGACCGCCGCCGCCCACGATGATGACGTCGTAGCCCGGCTTCGGATCCGGCTTGCGCCAGGCCGGCTTCCAGTCCCGGTTCCCGGTCAGTGCATTCCGGAGCAAGGTATAGGCCGAATATTCACGCATGGATGCCGCTTCCGCAAATTTCGCAGAAAGGCAGACTATAAAGCGGCAGCGCGCGTCAAGGCGAGAATTACGCCACCCCCAATCGCCAGGCCGACCCTCGGGACGAGGCGGCTTGCTCCGGCGGGGAGGGGACCTTATCAAGGGCCGCGCGGGAAACGAGCCCGTCTGGGTTCGCGCGAGATTCAGGAAGGCAATGTCGTTGGCCAGCCCTTGGCGCACACTGTTCTTGTCGGTCGTCGCCGTTGTGATCGCGGCGGCCGCTGCCCTTGCACAGCAGGGCGGCGGCGCGCTGATCGAAGAACAGCGCAGCGCCATCCAGAAATATTCGACCCGGACGGACGATCTCGAGAGGCAGATTTCCGTCAATGATTCGAATGACGGCAAGCTGGTCGAGATCAGGCTCGAGCTGTCGGAAGTCGCGCGCCAGCTCATCGCCAGTTCGGTCGCCTTCAGGCCGCGTCTGGCGGAGATCAATGCGAGGCTGGAGCAACTCGGGCCCGCGCCGCCGGACGGCCAGTCCGAGCCGGACATCGTCACCGCCGAACGCCAGGACATGACCGCCGCCAAGGCCGAGATCAATGCCGTCCTGGGGCTCGCAGAATCGCTTTCCATCCGGGTCAACGGACTGATCGAGAAGATCGGCGACATGCGCAGCGCGCTCTTCCGCAACGTGCTGACCAAGCGCTATTCGCTGTCCGAGGCCTTTGCCGGCGAACTCCTCGATGACGTCTACAAGGAGTACTCCAACTTCTACCGGTCGGTATCGTCCTGGCTGAAGTTCGTCTTCCAGTACAAGTTCGAGTCGGTGTTGGCCGCCGCGCTGTTCGCGCTTGGCGCGGCTGCCGTCCTCGTCGTGGGCGGCCGGCGCATTTTCGGGAGGATCTTCGAGCCCGATCCCGCCGAGGAGGCCCCCTCCTACCTTGAACGGTTCTCGGTCGCCTTCTGGTCGACGCTCCTGCCGACGATGGCGCTTGGGGTGTTCCTGCTGTCGACGCTGTTCTTCCTCAACTATTTCAACGTCCTGCGCGGCGACATCGGGGTTTATCTGAGTTCGCTGTTCATGGTCGTTGGCATCGTCTTCGGCGTCAACAGGCTGGCCAACGCGGCGCTGACGCCACGATTGCCGAACTGGCGGCTGGTGTCGATCGAATCCCGGACCGCCCTTGTGCTGGTCGGTGTCTTCACGGCGATGGCGGTCGTCATCGGCTTCAACTATTTCCTCGCGGTCGTCACCGACACGATGGGCTCGCCGCTTTCGCTGACGATCGCCAGGAGTTTCGCAGCGTCCACGGTCGTCGGCGCGCTGTTGATCCTGATCGGCCTGCTGCGCGACGGCGGCGGCGCGTGGCGCGCCTGGCTGCGCTATACGGCCGTCGGTCTTGGCGGGTTCATCATCGCCGCGGCCTTGTTCGGCTATATCGGCCTCGCCACCTTCACCTCGACCCAGGTGGTCGTCACCGGAACCATCCTGATCACCGCCTATATCGGCTTCCTGACTTCGCGCGCCATCGGCGCGGAAGGCGGCTTCGCGGAGACCTCGGTCGGCCGGTGGCTTGCCAGGAAGTCCGGCACGGAAGCGACGACGCTCGACCAGATGGGCCTGGCCGTCAGTTTGGCGATCAACCTGATGATCCTGCTGATCTTCCTGCCGCTGCTGCTGCTGATGTGGGGGTTTCAGCTCGGCGACATCGAGGCCTGGGCCTACAGCCTGAGCGCCGGCTTCAGCATCGGCGCGTTCCGATTCTCTCCGGGCGGAATCCTGACCGGCGTCGTCGTCTTCACGATCGGCTATTTCGTCACGCGCTGGTTCCAGGGCTGGCTCGACGGCGTGGTGATGGCGCGCGGCCGGCTCGACATGGGCGTGCGCAACTCGATCCGCACCGTCGTCGGTTATGCCGGCCTCGCGCTGGCGACGCTCATCGCCATCTCCTCGGCGGGCATCGACCT
Organism: Mesorhizobium marinum; assembly: GCF_040813675.1. Classification (NCBI taxonomy): domain Bacteria; kingdom Pseudomonadati; phylum Pseudomonadota; class Alphaproteobacteria; order Hyphomicrobiales; family Phyllobacteriaceae; genus Mesorhizobium; species Mesorhizobium marinum. The sequence continues at coordinate 843,598 of NZ_JBFOCI010000001.1, forward strand.
GTCGAGTTTTGCGCTGGTGGCCGGCGGTCTCTCGCTCGGCATCGGCTTCGGCCTGCAGAACGTCGTGTCGAACTTCGTGTCCGGGCTCATCCTGCTGGCCGAACGGCCATTCAAGGCGGGTGACTGGATCGTTGCCGGCAACGTTTCGGGCACGGTGAAGAAGATCAGCGTGCGCGCCACCGAGATCGAGACGTTCCAGCGGCAGAGCGTCATCCTGCCCAATTCCGAGCTGATCAACTCGGCGGTCGGCAACTGGACCCACCGCAACAAGCTCGGCCGCATCGAGATCCCCGTCGGCGTCGCCTATGGAAGCGACGTCAAGAAGGTCCATGCAATGCTGCTGGAACTCGCGCGCAGCCATCCGCTCGTACTCAAGAACCCCGAACCCTTCGTGCTCTTCGCGGCGTTCGGCGCCTCGTCGCTCGACTTCGAAGTCAGGGTGTTCCTCGGCGACGTCACCAACAGCGTCATCGTGCAGAACGACCTGCGTTTTGCCATCATCGAGAAGTTCGAGGCCGAGGGGATCGAGATTCCGTTCCCGCAGAGCGTCATAAGCGTGAAGTCGGACAAGCCGTTGCCGCCATGGCCGCTGGACGACGACGCCGCCGAGGCCGAACTGATGGAGCGGCCTTCCGCCGAAGCCAAGCCGGCAGGAAAGGCCAGACGCAGGCCGAGGAAGCCGGCGCCTGGCTGAGCCGGGGCGGGCGGGCCTGAACGGCCCGTTCAGTTGCTGTTCAGGCACCATCTCCTATAAGCTCGCCGAAAAGGGTTGGAGCCCTTGCAAACAGAGGCGGTGGGAACCACCGGGATCGCCATGACGAAGACCCTAGTAGCTGCATTCGTGCTGCTTGCAGCCGGCGCGTCGGCCCATGCCGCCAGCGCCGTAAACCTGGACAGCGAGCCGCGCACGCTGGTCGTCACCGAAGGCGGCAGCAAGACCGAACTGGCGCTCGGCGGCAACGAGTCGGTGGACTTCTGCCAGAACGGCTGCTTCGTCACCATGCCCAACGGCGACATCGAAGCGCTGACCGGCAGCGAAACGATCGAGATTTCGGGCGGCGTAGCCCGTATCAAGTAGTCCTCGCGCAGCCCCGTCGGCCGACTGCCGCCGCCGCTGCGCGCATGTTTGGCGCGCCGTGGTCGCGCGCCTCTCCGGCGATGTCGCAAACAGGATTCAACCTTGCCGCCGCGCCGCCCTATAGTCTGCCCGCAACATCGCGTCGGAGTCGTGGGCAATGGCTGAATTTCCGTCACGGGCGAAAGTCGTCATCATCGGGCTGGGCGGCATCGTGGGCGCGTCCGTCGCGCATCACCTCGTCGAGCGCGGATGGGACGACATCGTCGGCATCGACAAGTCCGGCATCCCCACCGACATCGGCTCGACGGCGCACGCCTCCGACTTCTGCTACACGACCAGCCACGATTTCCTGTCGTGCTGGACGACGCTCTATTCGATCGACTTCTACGAGAAGCTCGGCCACTACGAGCGCATCGGCGGCCTTGAGGTCGCGCGCACCGGCGACGATGCGCGCATGGACGAGATCCGCCGCAAGGTGGCTTCCGCCAAGGCCTTCGGCACGCCGGCGCGCCTGATCGATCCCGCCGGCATCAAGCAGAAGTTCCCGCTGATCGAGGAAGACCAGGTGCAGGGCGGCCTTTGGGACCCGGATGCGGGTCTCGTCATCCCGCGCTCGCAGACGGTCGCCGGCAAGCTCGTCGACATGGCGGAGAAGTCCGGAAAGCTGAAGGCGTTCGCCAATACCCCGGCCAGGTCGCTGGTCATCGAAAACGGGCGCATCAAGGGCGTCGTCACCGATCGCGGCACGATCCTCGCCGACCACGTCGTCGTTTGCGCTGGACTGTGGGGACGGCTGATCGCCGAGATGGCGGGCGAAGACCTGCCGGTCATGCCGGTAGACCATCCGCTCACCTTCTTCGGGCCCTACACGGAGTTTGCCGGAACCGGCAAGGAGATCGGCTGGCCGCTGCTGCGCGACCAGGGCAATTCCGCCTACATGCGCGACACCGGCGACCCGACCACGTCGGAAGGCGGCATGATCGAGTGGGGCTATTACGAGGAAACCAATCCGCGGCTCTGCCACCCGCGCGATCTGCTCGAGAAGCAGCAGGCCAGGCTTTCGCCGTCGCAGCGCGACCTCGAGATGGAACAGATCATCGAGCCGCTGGAGCGCGCCATCGAACTGACGCCGATCCTCGCCGAGCTCGGCTATGACGAGCGCCGTTCCTTCAACGGCCTGCTACAGGTTTCGGCCGCCGGCGGGGCATCGGTCGGCGAGAGCCAGAAGGTGCGCGGCCTGTGGTACGCGGTCGGCATCTGGGTCAAGGACGGCCCGGGCTACGGCAAGCTGGTCGCCGACTGGATGACGGACGGACGCACCGAGATCGACCACGCTTCGATCGACTTCGCGCGCTTCTATCCGCACCAGCTTCAGGAAGCCTTCATCGAGGGGCGCTGCGGCGAGGCCGCGCAGAAGGTCTATACGCCTGCCGTCCATCCGCGCGAGCCCTACGCGACCGGCCGCAATGTGAAGCGTTCGCCCTTCTACGAGCGCGAGAGGGAGCTTGGCGGCCATTTCATGGAACTTGGCGGCTGGGAACGCGCGCACGGCTACGCTGCCAACGAGCACCTGTTGGAGAAGTACGGCAACCGCGTGCCGGTTCGCGAGAACGAATGGGACAACCGCCACTTCTGGCGCGTTTCAAACGCCGAGCACCTGGCCATGAGCGAGGATTGCGGCATCGTCAATCTCAGCCACTTCTACATGTTCGATGTCGAGGGGCCGGACCATGTCGCGCTGATGGAATGGCTTTGCGCGGCCAGGATCGGCGGCGACGCCAACATCGGCAAGGGCATCTACACCCATTTCCTCGACGACGAGGGCATGGTGCGCGCCGACCTGACGGTCATCCGCATGGCCGACCGCTGCCGCGTCATCGATGGCGCCGACGCGGGTCCCCGCGATTTCCACTATGTCAGGCGCGTGGCCGAGGACCGGGGGCTGGACGTCACCGTGACCGACGTCACCGAGAAATTCGTCACCATCGGCATCTGGGGGCCGAATGCGCGCGACACCCTGCGCAAGGTGGTCGCCGATCCAGAGGCGCTGTCGCCGGAAAACTTCCCCTTTGCCGCCATCCGGCAGATCGAGATCGCCGGCAAGCCGGTCACCGCGTTCCGCATATCCTATGTCGGCGAGCAGGGCTGGGAACTGCACATGCGCTACGAGGACGGGCTCGCCGTCTGGGACGCGCTACGCTCGACCGGGGTGATGGCCTTCGGCGTCGAGACCTACGCCAACTCCAGGCGCATGGAGAAGAGCCTGCGCCTGCAGAACGCCGACCTGCTGACCGAATACAACCTGCTGGAATCCGATCTCCAGCGTCCTAAGGTCAAGGACGTCGACTTCCGCGGCAAGGCGAAACACCTCGAGCACCGCGCGCGCGAGCACCAGCCTGCGATGCTGTGCACGCTGGTGATGACGGACAATGTCGATTACGCCGGCGTCGCGCGCTATCCGGTCGGCGCCATGCCCGTGATTGACCCGTCGACCGGCGACACGCTTGTCGATGAACTCGGACGCCGTTCCTTCACCACCTCGGTGGCCTTCGGTCCAACGCTGGGCAAGAACATCGCGCTGGCCTACCTGCCGTGGGACTATTGCCAGGAAGGGCGCAAACTCTCCGTGGAGTATTTCGGCGAGACCTATCCCGTCGAGGTCGCGAGTGTCGGCTACAAGCCGCTCTACGATCCCGAGAACCTGAAGCCGAGGAGTTGAGCCCCGGCCGGCCTCGACCGAAGCGCCTGGGGATTCACGCAATTGTGAGCGGCGCGGCGCGCGCCGCGGGCGCACTATCGGACGATGCTACGCCTTGCCCGCGCTCTGATTGCGGCAGCCGCTGCAACGCTCTCCGCGCCCGCCTCGGCCGTTGAACCGGTCGATGTCGAGCTTGTGCTGGCGGTCGACGTGTCCCTTTCGATGTCGCCGATGGAACTGGATATCCAGCGTCATGGCTACGCGGCGGCGCTTACGCACGATCGCGTGCTGCAGGCCATCGCCGACGGCGCCTACGGCAGGATCGCGATCACATATTTCGAATGGGCGGGCGTCACCTCGCACCGAATCGTCGTGCCGTGGACGATCATTGCCAACCGCGCCGACGCCGAGCGGGTGGCGGCCATGCTGTCAGCGCAGCCCGCCAACAGCGCGCGCCGCACCTCGATCGCAGCCGCGCTCGGCTTCGGCGCGGATCTCTTCGCCGAAAGCCAGTACCAGGGCCTCAAGCGGGTGATCGACATTTCCGGCGATGGCCCCAACAACCAGGGCGAGCCGGTGGAAGACGCACGCGACGCCGTCGTCGGGCAGGGGATCACGGTCAACGGCCTGCCGTTGATGACAAGGGCCGGCTTCTCCAGCGTCTACGACGTCAGCAATCTCGACCGCTACTATACCGATTGCGTCATCGGCGGTCCCGGCGCCTTCATGATCCCGGTCAACGACTGGTCGCTGTTTCCCGAGGCGGTGCGCCGGAAGCTCGTTCTCGAACTGGCGGACGAGCGGTCGCCGGCGTTCCGGGCAGAGCTGGCCAATGACAGGCTGCCGGTGGTCAAGGTGCAGGCCGCGCCGTCGGCCGACTGCCTGGTCGGCGAGAAGATGTGGCGCGATCGCAGCTGGATGTGGGATCAGCGATAGCGGGCGGCTATCAGGCCGCCAGCAACTGCTTCCGGTCCAGGCGCTCCTGCTGAGGCGAGCGCGAATAGAGCTCGCGGTAGCATTTCGAAAAATGCGAGGCCGAGACGAAACCGCAGGCGACTGCAACGTCGACCACTGGCATTGACGACTGGATCAGCAGGTGGCGCGCGCGGTCGAGCCGGATCTCAAGATAGTAGCGCGCCGGCGAGCGGCCCATTTCGGTCCTGAACAGGCGCTCGATCTGGCGGCGCGAAAGGCCGACATGATCGGCGACCTCGACAAGGGACAGGGGCTCCGAAAGGTTGCCTTCCATCAGTTCGATGATCGAGAGGACCTTGGCGTTCTGGACGCCGAGGCGGGCCCGCAGCGGCAGGCGCTGGCGGTCGGTCGGGCTCCTGACGCGGTCAGTCAGGACCTGTTCGCAGACCCGGTTGACGAGGTTCTCGTCAAAATCCTCGCCGATCAGCTTGAGCATCATGTCGAGTGCCGCCGTGCCGCCGGCGCAGGTATAGACGTTCTGGTCGACCTCGAAGAGGTCGGCGAACACGTTGGCCTTGGGGAAGGCCTCGGCGAACCCCGGCAGGTTTTCCCAATGGATCGCGCAGCGCTTGTTGGACAGGAGGCCGGCCGCCGCCAGCACATGCGCGCCGGTGCAAAGCCCGCCGACGGCCACGCCGCGGTTGTACTCCTCCCGCAGCCAGGCGAAAGCGGTCTTGTTGCTGTAGCGCTCGACGTTGAGGCCGCTGCAGACGATCACCATGTCGGGCCGGTCATGGCCTGTCATCTTGCGCCGCTCGTCTTCGAGCGAGGTGTTGACGGCGCATTCGACGCCGTTCGACGCCTTCACCGGACGGCCGTCCATGCTTGCGAGCCGCCACTGGTAGGCGTCGTAGCCGAGCATGCGGTTTGCCGAGCGCAGCGGGTCCAGCGCCGTCGCAAAGGCAATCATCGTGAAGTCGGGAACAAGGAAGAAGACGAACGACCTCTTGGTCGGAAGCTTCGCGGCGCTCACGTGGGCCACCCTTTGCTGGCAAATGACGCGAACAGAATGTCGCGATCAGCAAAGCGCCGTCAAAACCCCTTGTTTGTCAAGGGCTCTGGCGCGGGGCCGACGACTAAATTTGCGACATGGTCGCAAATCGACATGCCGTCGCTCCGGTATCCCGGCAAAGAAAAACCGCCGCTTGCTCCGGGAAGGAGCCAACGGCGGTTCAGGTGCGGGCGAACGTCCTGGAGGTGGCGCTCAAGCCCGCGCTAGCGAATGGGATCAGACCAGCGCGCCGAGACGGGCGCCAGCCATCGCACCGGTCTGGCCGGGCATGGTGCGGCCGAGCCGCTGCCGCTCCAGGGCGGTGGTGAGGTTCATCTGACGGTTGCGACCGAACAGGCGGGACAGAAGCTTCATGACACGTCTCCATGCATCGAGGTTACACGGGTGCCTTCGCTTGATCTTCTAAGGAGTGGGGCATCTCGTTGGTGGCGCGGATATAGGCGCGCCCAGCGGCGTTGTAAGTGGCAAAAACGAAGCAGTACGACGCAAAAACGACATGGCCTCTGACGGCCGTTTCGCAGACGGTTCAACTCTGCGAATATTCCCAGAGACTTAGGCTGTCCCGGTCCGAGTCATGCGATTTGTTCGCATGCGTCATGCTGCCCGCGCATGGCTTGTCCGGGCGCGGTTGCGCGCGGGGGACCTGCCGGATGCCGGGCGGAATTCCGGCAGGTCCTTTGCTTTGCGCACCATGGCTACTTCGAGCCCGACCAGGAGCCGACGCCGCTGTGGTGGGCGGTGCCGGTCTCGTAGGCATCGGGCCAGCCGATGTCCTTCTGCAGTTCGATCGGCAGGGAGCGGATGGTCCGCTCGGTCTGGTGGCGGGCACGCGCCGCGCTGAACTCGGCCGCGATGCGTCCGATGGATGAGATGATGGACATGACACTTCCTCTCTTGTTGGCCGGACCTTCCCCGATCCGGGCGGTCTTCACTAAGGACCGCTGGTTTCCACTTCACTCCGCGACGCCAGGGTCCTGTTACCGTGCTGTTGCTTGGGGCTGTCGTCGCGGAGGCCTTCTACGAGATTGACTATGGGTTCGATCTGATGTTCAATCAAACGAAATGAACTGATGACTTCGATCAGATATTTTGAAGGACTGGCTTCATGAACGCCCCGCTCAACCATCCCCTTCCGCTGCTCGACCTCGACGTCATGCGGACCTTCGTGGCCATCGCCGAAACCGGCAGCTTCACCACGGCGGCGACGGCCGTGTTCCGCACGCCTTCGGCGGTCTCCATGCAGATCAAGAAGCTGGAGGACATCCTGGGGCGCTCGGTCTTTTCGCGCGACGCGCGCTCGGTGACGCTGACGGCGGACGGCGAAATGCTGCTCGGCTATGCCAGGCGCATGCTCGCCATCAACCGCGAGGCGGTGTCCAAGTTCATCGTACCCGACATTTCGGGTGTCGTGCGCATCGGTTCGCCGGACGACTACGGCGAGCGCGTGCTGCCGCATGTGCTCAAGCGTTTCGCTCAGTCGCACCCCTCGATCGCGGTTGACGTCATCATCGACCAGAGCGGCAATCTGCGCCGGCGAATGGACGACCGGGAACTCGATCTCACCCTCGTCACCAAGTCGCCCAAGAACCCGATGATCGGGGCTGAGGTGCTGCTGACCGAGCCGATCGTCTGGGCCGGCGCGAGGGGCGGCTGCGCCTACATGAAGGAGCCGCTTCCGGTGTCGATCTGGGAGGAAGGGTGCGCATGGCGGGCTGGCGCGCTCGAAGCGCTCGGCCGCGAAGGCCGCAACTACCGCGTCGCCTACATGAGCGCGCACACCGCCGGCCAGCGCGCGGCGATCATGGCCGATCTCGCGGTCGCGCCGCTGCCCAAGTCCTTCCTCAACAGCGAGATGGTCGAACTGACGGCGAAGGACGGACTGCCGGACATGGGCACGTACAGCCTCGCCATGTTCGTCACGCAGGACGCCAGCGCGCCGGTCAAGGCGGCCGCCGACCACATCCGCGCGACCTTCGAGGTCTACGCCGAAACCGGCCGCTGGTGAGGATCAGCTACGAGCGCGCCGCGCGGCGCGTTCGTCTCGGGAGCGGCGGCGCGGCACCGCGTCTCCGCCGGTATCGGTCACGGCCTTGCGCGCCGGCAGCTTGACCTGCTCGGCGAGCTTGGGGAAGGGATCGACCTTGTTGGGCAGCGCCATCGCGTCGATGAACAACTGCTGGAAGTTCGGCTCAAGCGCCGTCTCGATCTTCTCGATGCGGCCGACTTCCTTCTCGATCTCGCGGCGATGGTCGCGGTTCAAGAGCGCCATCAGCGCGCCGGTTCCCGCAGCGTTGCCGACTGCCTTCACCTCGGCGAGGTCGCAATCGGGAATGAGGCCCAGCACCATCGCGTATTTCGGATCGATGAACGAACCGAAGGCGCCCGCGAAACGGATCGTGTCGACGGCCTCGACGCCCTGCTTTTCCATCAGCAGCTTCACGCCCGCGTAGAGCGCCGCCTTGGCGAGCTGGATCGCGCGGATGTCGTTTTGCGTCACGGTGATGCGCGGCTCTCCCGCCTGGCCCTCGCGCAGCAGGTAGGAGAAGGTGCGGCCATTCTCCACAATGCGCGGGCTTGTGGCCGCAAGCGCGCCGTCGATGACGCCGTCTTCGGAGATGATCCCCGACAGGTACATTTCGGCGACAACCTCGATGATCGCCGAACCGCAGATGCCGGTGACGCCGGTCGTCCTCGATGCCTCCTCGAAGCCGTCTTCGTCCGACCATTTGTCGACGCCGATGATGCGGTACTTCGGCTCGAGCGTCTGAGGATCGATGCGCACGCGTTCGATCGCGCCGGGAGCGGCGCGCTGGCCAGACGAGATTTCCGCGCCCTCGAAGGCCGGGCCGGTGGGCGAGGAGGCCGCGACGACGCGGCTGCGGTTGCCGAGGACGATTTCGGCATTGGTGCCGACGTCGACCAGCAGCATCATCCGGTCCTGCCGGTAGGGGCCTTCCGAGAGGGTGGCGCCGGCGGCGTCCGCGCCGACATGGCCGGCGATGCAGGGCAGGGTGTAGAGCCTGGCGCCGCGGCTGACCTCGATCTCGATGTCGCTCGCCCAGAACTGCAACGCGCCCGACACCGCAAGCGCGAAGGGCGCCTGGCCGAGTTCGGTCGGATCGATCCCTAGGAACAGGTGGTGCATGATCGGATTGGCGACGAACACGCAGTCGAAGATGTCGTGGCGGTCGACGCCGCCTTCCGCGCATACCTTGCCGATCAGGTCGTTGACCGCCTGGCGGACGGCCTTGGTCATCGCCTCGCGCCCATCCGGATTCATCATCACATAGGAGACGCGGCTCATCAGATCCTCGCCGAAGCGGATCTGCGGGTTCGACGTGCCCGACGATGCAACGACGCGCCCCGACAGCAGCGAAACGAGATGCATGGCGATCGTCGTCGAGCCGATGTCGCAGGCGATGCCGTAGGCTTCGTTCTTCAGGCCGGGATAGAGGCCGATGATGAACGGCCGCGAGGAGTCCATGTCGCGGTGGATCGCCGCGGTGACGCCCCAGTTGCCCTTGCGCAGAATGGACTGGACCTCGGGGATGAAGTGCGGCGCGACCAGAAGGTCCTTCCAGCCCCAGTCCTTCTCGAGCATCGCCTTGAGGCGGTCGAGGTCGCCGAGCGGCTTGTGCATGTCGGGCTCGTCCACCTCGACATAGCACATCTGCACCGCGGCGTTGCGCTCGATGACGCGGTCGCTGGCGGCCTTGCGAATGGTCTGCGCGTTGATGACGGTGTCCTGCGGCACGTCGATGACGAGATCGCCGAGGATCATCGCCGAGCAGGACAGTCGGCGATGCTCGGGCAGTCCGCGCACCCGCTCGTAGCGCTCCTCCTTGGCGCCCTTGGGCGAGATGTGGTCGTTGGAGGAGACGATCTTGTGCTTGGCGAAATTGCCTTCCTGCACCTCGATCTGGCAGCGACCGCAGGTCGCCCGCCCGCCGCAGACGCTCTCGACATAGACGCCGAGCGACCGCGCGGCATCGAGCACCGGCGTTCCCACGGGAAACCGCCCGCGCTTGCCGGACGGCATGAAAAGCACGAGCGGGTCGGTGATGTTGGCGGGCGAGTTCACGGGCCTGGGCTCAGCCTTGCGCGCGGCGCGCCTCGCGGCCGCCGCGGCGCCGGCCGCCGGTCGCCGCGCCTTCCGCGTTGGGCGACACTACCGGCACCGGGGCAGGGGTGGCGTGCTCGCCCGGCTTGTAGTCCTTGTAGGTCTTGATCCAGGTCATGCAGTCGCGGTCGGTGCCGGCGAGCACATTGGCCGCGCGCACCGCCTCCATTTCCTGCGGCCGGACCGGGTTCATGATGGCCGAGGTCATGCCGGCCCCGATGACCATCGGGATGAAGCCGGCGTTGATGCCGTGGCGGTGCGGCAGGCCGAAGGAGATGTTGGAGAGGCCGCAGGTGGTGTTGACCTTGAGTTCCTCGCGCAGGCGGCGCAGCAACGCGAACACCTGCCGGCCGGCGTCGCCCAGCGCGCCGATGGGCATGACCAGCGGGTCGACCACCACGTCCTCGGCCTTGATGCCGTGATCCATGGCGCGCTCGACGATCTTCTTCGCCACGGCGAAGCGCACGTCGGGGTCCATCGAGATGCCGGTCTCGTCGTTGGAGATCGCCACCACCGGCACGTCGTATTTCTTGACCAGCGGCAGGATGGCTTCCAGCTTCTCCTCCTCGCCGGTCACCGAGTTGACCAGCGGGCGGCCCTTGGCGACCTTCAGGGCGGCCTCGATCGCGGCCGTCACCGAACTGTCGATCGACAGCGGCAGGTCGACGAGGTTCTGGACGATCTCCATCGTCTGCACCAACAGCGCCGGCTCCGTCGCGTTGGGATCGACGGCGGTCACGCCGGCGTTGACGTCAAGCATGGTCGCGCCGCAGGCCGCCTGTTCGAGCGCGTCCTTGATGACCGTCTCGAAGTTGCCGGCAACCATCTCCGCCGCCAGCTTTTTCCGGCCGGTCGGGTTGATGCGCTCGCCGATCACGCAGAACGGCTGGTCGAAACCGATGATGATTTCGCGGGTCGCCGAGGCGACGATCGTGCGGGTCATGAATCACTCCGTATGATATAAAGACTTCTTTATATCGTTATCTGAATTCGATCAAGCGACGGGGCGCTTCCGGCTGCCTTCAGTGCGCGGACTTCACCATATCGACCTGGGTTTCGGTCACTTCATTGTGCAGCAGATGGTCGAGGCGCGCCGCGACCATCGCGTCGTCGGGGCGAACCTCGCGTTTCCATGGCCGCCGGCCTTTCAGCACGCCCGATTCATCGACGATCTCGGCGACATATTCCTCCTGGCGGTAGGCCATCACATGGATGCCCGAGACGCCGGGGATCTCCTTCACCTCGTTGATGATGTCGATGCAGAGCTTCTTGCCTTCCTTCTTCTGGTCCGCCGCCCCCTCGAGCCGCTTGATGACGGCGTCGGGAATGTGGATGCCGGGCACGTTCGAGCGGATCCATTTCGCCGTCTTCGCCGAGGCAAGCGGGCCGACGCCGCAGAGCAGGAAGACCTTCTCGGCGTGGCCGAGGTCGCGCGCGCGCTGCATGAAAGTTCTGAACATCGGCACGTCGAAGCAGTACTGGGTCTGCACGAACTGCGCGCCCGCGGCGATCTTCTTGCCGAGGTGGACCGGGCGGAAGTCGTAGGGCGGGGCAAACGGGTTGACCGCTGCGCCCAGGAAAAGCTGCGGCGGCGTCGTCAGCTTGCGGCCCGACAGGAACTTCCCGTTGTCGCGCATGATGCGGACGGTTTCGAGCAGAGAGATTGAATCAAGGTCGAACACCGGCTTGGCACCGGGCTGGTCGCCCGCCTGCACACCGTCGCCGGTGAGGCAAAGCATGTTGGCGACGCCCATCGCCGCGCCGCCGAGCACGTCGCCCTGGATGGCGATGCGGTTCTTGTCGCGGCAGGCAATCTGCATGATCGGCGCATAGCCCATGCGGGTCAGGAGCGCACAGATGCCGACCGATGACATGTGGCAGTTGGCGCCCGAGGCATCGACGGCGTTGATGGCGTCGACCCAGCCGTCGAACACCTTGGCGCGGTCGTAGACGTCTTCAGGGTCGGCGCTGTCAGGCGGATTGAGTTCGGTCGTGACCGCGAACTCGCCGCGTCTCAGCACCCGCTCCAGGCGCCCACGCGAGGTATGACCGGGCAGCGGCTCCAGCGGCAGGTCGATGCCGGCCGGGTTCTCGTCGGTCTGGGGCGGGCGCGGGTGTCTCATGCGGAGGCTCCCGCCTTTTCGGTTTCGCGGTTCGCTGCGGCCTGTGCGGTGACGCGCAGCCAGGCCGAAGTTTCGCGCAGCGACTGGTCGACCGGCTTCTGCAGGGAAAGGATGGCGTCGCCCTTTTCCATGTTGCGCGAGCCCTCCCACGCCTTGACCCAGACGCAGGGCATGTCGGGCTCGACCTCGCAGTTGCCGTTGGCGCGCACGCCGCCGCACGGGCCGTTGCGCAACTGCTTTGGGCAGTTCATCGGGCAGGACATGCCGGTCGACGACAGGACGCACTGGCCGCACATGCGGCAATCGAACATGAAGCCCTTCACGTGCCGTTCGACGAACTTCACCGGCGCCTCGACCCGGCCGTAGCCGACGAGCTTCCAAAGCGGATGCAGCATCAGGAACATGTCGGCGAACCGGGCATAGAACCATTCGAGGCCACGGCTGTGGCGGATCGACCAGAGCCGCACGGAATAGGAGCGCTGCACGCGCCGCTGCGGCGACACGTCGGCCGGCTTGTAGTCGGTCTTCGGCGCCGTCTTTTTCACGACGGTCGCCTGGGTGACCCCGCCGGCTGCATCCGGCGGGATCATTTCGGGCGCGGCGCTCGCCGGGCCCTTGGCAGTCGTCGAGACCGGCCGGTTGTTATCCATTTTCCCTTCCGCCAGCCTTGGCCAGTGCAACCAGCCGTTCCCGGTTGTACAGCCTGTCGAACTCGTCGGCCGCCTTAGCCGCCTCGGCCTCGAGGTCGTCGCCGACGCCGACCGGATCCGACTTGCGCCACTCGGCGAGATAGGCGTCGGTCTCGGCGGCGCCCGAGCGCATCGCCGCCATGTCGATCGCCTCGGCGAAGCGAACCGGCAGTTCGCGCTTGGCGTTCTGCCGTCCCTTCTTGACGATGACCTGCGCTGGGATGTCGCGCCAGTAGACGATGATCAGGTCGGCCATTCTATTCTCGCTATTCCGTGGGTTTCAGCATTGCAGGAAGCAAAAATGCCCCGCTTCTCATCCGACGACGCGCAGCCATTCAAAAGCGACGCGGAATCGTGCCGCAAATCGGCGATCGGATCGCCGGCTCGGCGACCGGCAACCTAGTGCGTCCGGTGTCGCGATAGAAGCCTTCGGCCCGGCGGGGGCGCAGTCGCGGCAACGGCGGTCATCCCGGGCGGGCTTCGCCCTACCAGACGCCCCTGGTCAGGCCGGTCCAGACGTAGAACCAGACCGTCGGATGGTACCATTGCTTCGATGGCAGGTTCGACATAGTCGGCTTGGCGCGCCCTTCGAGAACGTCCTCGACCGCCTGGGTGCAGATGTCGCGCGACATCGCGGCGAGCCGCATCGCGTAGTTGGTGAGGTTGTCGCCCGGCTCCGGGGCGCCGCGTACCTGGTGCAGGATGTCGCCGGTGTCCACGCCCGCATCGACGAGATGCACCGTCGCGCCGAAGTTTCCGGCGTCGCCGGTGGCGAGCGCCCAGTAGGCTCCGTTCATGCCTCGGTATGCCGGGTTGATGCCGGCATGATAGTTGAGGACTGGGCAGGGCATCTGGTCGAGGGTGCGCTGCGACAGCATGCGGCAGCCGGCCAGCAGTACAACCTCGGCGCCCAATTTCTTCACCGCATCGGCGAGATCAGGCGAATCGGCGGAGGCGATGTTGACGATAGGCTGGTCGTCGCGCGGTTCGGTGTTCATGCCGCGGCTGGTCAGGGCGGCCCGGTCGCGACCGGACAGCACGAGCTTGCGAAGCCGGGTGAAGACCATCGTGCCCAACTGGCCGGCAACCTCGATCCAGCCCAGCTTGCGGGCGCGGCGCAGCAGCAGCCGCTTCTTCGATTCCGGCTCTTCGAGGATGACGGTCACGTCGCCCAGTCGGTCGCGCAGGGCGTTGACGATGACCCAGACATGCGGGCCGCCCGCGGTGACGACGGCAATGCGCGACTGCTTCGCGGACATGCTACATCAGCCAGCCGAGCACGGCGTTGGTCGCAAGGCCGGCCGCGCCGATGACGGCGGCGATGATCACCATCGAGGCGACGCCGACCGCGCCGCCGATGGCGAGCAGGATGCCGTCGCGTTCCGAGAGGGCCAGTCCGAGCAGCGCGGTCGCGAAGGCGGGCAGCCAGTTTCCAAGCGGGATCGGCAGGGTCACCACGATCGCCAGGACCAGCGCCGCGATGCCGATGATGCGCTCGCCGCGGCGGCGCCAGAACGGCCAGTAGCGGGGCCGGATCACCTTTTCGAGGCGCACCAACCGGGGGACGATCCATTCCATCGCCGAGCGAAACGTCTCGGCGCTGAGCGAGCGGCTGGACAACGCGCTGGGCAGCCAGGCCTGCTTGGTCCCGTAGACCATCTGCGCCGCCACGATGACAAGCGGCAGGCCGAGGATGACGGAAGCGCCCGGAGGCAGAGGCAGCAGGTTGAAGGCGGCGAACAGAACCAGCAGCGGTGCGAAGCTCCGGTTGCCAAGAGCATCGCGGATGTGGCCGATGGAAACCGGTCCTTCGGCTTCGCGCGCCAGTTGGGCGAACAACTCGGACAGCCGGCGGGGCCGCCGGCGAAGTGGCCGGTCGCTGGACGCACCATCCTGAAAACCGGCCGTTTGCGCCGTCATGCCCACCTGCAAGAACTCGGTCGCGCAGCATCGCGGCGCGTGGCTTCATTCTGCCTTTGCATTGTTAACTCAAGGTGACGCATGCGCACAGGCTGATCTGTGGCCCCCACGGGCCGGCGACACTGTCATGCCGGGCGTTTCGCCGCTTCGCCAAGCGCGGCGGGCAGGTCGCCATAGCCGGTGAAGCGGCGCTCGTAGGCAAGCCCCAGGCGCTCGGCAGCGCCCTCGGCGACACGGTCCAGGTCGGGATCGTCCGTCTGTGCGAGGTAGACGACCTTCTCGTAGTTGCCGAAATAGTCCGCCGCCAGTTCCGGATGCCGGTCCAGCCCGAGCGGTTTGATGAAGAAGGCCTCGAACTGCCGGCACAGGAAGTCGGTCATGTAGAAGGCCGTCATGTCTGCGTCGGCGACGGCTTCGAAGGCGGCACCGCCCTGGTAGAACGCAAAGCAGTGGGGGCCGGCGATCCGTTCGACGCCGTGCCGCTCGAGCACCACGTCCAACATCCCGCCCGTTCCGCAGTCGGCGTAGCCGGCGAAAATGTGACGGTAGCCGTCCGCCTTGGCCTCGGCGATCGCCCTGTCCATCGCCGGCGGAATCCTTTCGGGGTAATAATGAAACTCGGCCGGCAGGCATGTCAGGTCGATGTGGGCGAGGTCCAAGCGCTCCTTGACCGCCAGCACCTCGCGGGCAATCATGCCGCAGGCGATGACCAGAACCTTGTCTGCGGAAACCTGTCCGATTGTGTCTGCGGCGGTCATGGAACAAAATCTGCCTGTTCTCGTTCCTTTACGTATTCTTGCGATATCTAGTCATTGAGGGAGACATCGTCCATGAAACTGTCGCGTCTGGCTTCGATCGCCACGATTCTCGTCTGCGCGCTTGCCGTTGCATCCTGCGCGAACACCGTCCGCGGCGTGAAGCGCGACGTTCAGTCCACGGCCAACGCCATCGAGAACTGACGCGCCGCTCGAGTCTGTCGTCGAGTGCATCGGGCCGCGAAGTCGCGGCCCGCTTTGCGTTAAGGTGACCCGTTGGACGCGGAGCATCAGGCCGAAGCGCGCAGATTGTGCTTGCGCTTCATGAAGTCCTTGGCGGTCTCGACGGCCACAGCGGCGTCACGGCAGTAGGCGTCGGCGCCGACCGCCTTGCCGAACTCCTCGTTGAGCGGCGCGCCGCCGACCAGCACGACATAGTCGTCGCGGATGCCCTTTTCCTTCATCGTGTCGATGACGACCTTCATGTAGGGCATGGTGGTGGTGAGCAGCGCCGACATGCCGATGATGTCGGGCTGGTGCTCCTCGATCGCCGCCAGGTACTTTTCGACCGGATTGTTGATGCCGAGGTCGATGACGTCGAAGCCGGCGCCCTCCATCATCATGCCGACGAGGTTTTTGCCGATGTCGTGGATGTCGCCCTTCACTGTGCCGATAACCAGCTTGCCCTGCTTGGGCGCGCCGGTGGCGGCGAGCAGCGGGCGCAGGATGGCCATGCCGGCCTTCATCGCGTTGGCCGAGAGCAGCACCTCGGGCACGAACAGGATGCCGTCGCGAAAATCCTCGCCGACGATGCGCATGCCCTCGACGAGCGCCTCGGTCAGCACCGCATAGGGCTGCCAGCCGCGCTCGAGCAGGATGTTGGTGCCTTCCTCGATCTCTTCCTTCAATCCGTCATAGAGGTCGTCATGCATCTGCTGCACGAGCTCTTCGTCGGAAAGCTCGGAAAGGATGATTTCGTCGTCGGACATAATGGGCTCCTGATGGCCGCACCCGGCATTTTGCGCGATCCGGGACGTAGCGGCAAATCGTAGCTTGCAAGGCTTTCGCAGCCATAGCTGATTTGCGACGCGCTGCAAAACGAAAGCGACCGTGCCGATTCGTTCGAACAAGGCCGTCTGGCGCGGCTTTCAATGCCCGCAGGACCGTCGCTGAGCCGTATCCCGAGGCCGGGTTCGCCCAAGGCGACGGTTCCCCAGCGTTTGACAGCGCAGCTGCCTGGCGCTTTCCTCGGCGAAGCGCCTTGACGGAACGCGGCGGAGGCGGTTGGAAAAACTCCGTTCCGCCTGTCGATTTCTGAACAGCGCTTGGCGTTGGCTGGCCGTCTCGGAAGGTGCGCGGGACTACGATCCTGCCAACTAGGAAATCCGCGGCGACGCGAAGCTCAGGACACGATGATGAACGAGAACCTGGCAACCGAACAGGATGCACCGACGGGACGGCGCGGCCGTGGATCCGGAAGCGGCGCCGCCGCCCGCCGCGCTGCGCGCACCGGCGGCGGCCCGGGCGCGCAGCTCACCTACATCAAGCGCGAAATCCCGCTCTACGAGGTGTTGAGCGAGGAGGGACTGGCCCTCATCGAGAAGAATGCCGACACCGTGCTCGAGGAAGTCGGCATCATCTTCCGCGACGACCCCGAGGCGCTCGAAATCTGGAAGAATGCCGGCGCCGACGTGAAGGGCGACCGCGTGCATTTCCCGAAGGGCCTGCCGCGCTCGCTACTCAAGACCGCGCCCTCGCAGTACATCCAGCATGCGCGCAACCCGGAGCGATCCGTGCAGATCGGCGGCAACGCCACCGTCTTCGCGCCCGTCTACGGCCCGCCTTTCGTGCGAGACCTCGATGGCAAGCGCCGCTACGCCACGATCGAGGACTTCCGCAATTTCGTGAAGCTCGCCTACATGGCGCCGTCGATCCATCATTCCGGCGGAACCGTGTGCGAGCCGGTCGACGTGCCGGTCAACAAGCGCCACCTCGACATGATCTACAGCCACATCCGGTACTCAGACAAACCCTTCATGGGTTCGGTCACGGCGCCCGAGCGCGCGGAGGACACGGTGGCGATGGCCAAGATCGTGTTCGGCGACGACTTCGTCGAGAACAACACTGTCACGACCTCGCTCATCAACGCCAACTCGCCGATGGTGTTCGACGACACCATGCTCGGCGCGCTGAAGGTCTATGCGCGCCACAACCAGGCCTGCATCGTCACGCCGTTCATCCTGGCCGGCGCGATGAGCCCGGTCACGGTCGCCGGCACGCTGACGCAGGTGCTGGCCGAGGTGCTCGCCGGCGCATCGCTGACGCAGCTCGTGCGCCCGGGCGCACCGGTGCTGTTCGGCACCTTCGCCTCCTCGATCTCGATGCAGTCGGGCGCGCCGACCTTCGGTACGCCGGAGCCGTCGCTGGTTTCCTACGGCGCCGCGCAGCTCGCCCGCCGTCTGAACCTGCCGTTCCGTACCGGCGGCTCGCTCTGCGCGTCCAAGATACCTGACGCGCAGGCAGCCTACGAAAGCGCCAACACGCTGAACTCGACCATTCTGGCTGGCACCAACTTCGTGCTGCATTCGGCGGGCTGGCTCGAAGGCGGTCTCGCCTCCTGCTACGAAAAATTCATGATGGACATCGACCAGCTCGGCATGCAGCAGAAGTTCGCGCAGGGCGTCGATCTCTCGGAGAACGGCCAGGCCATGGACGCCATCCGCCAGGTCGGTCCCGGCAGCCACTTCCTCGGCTGCGACCACACGCAGGCGAACTTCCAGACTGCGTTCTATCGCTCGAGCATCGCCGACAACAATTCCTTCGAGCAGTGGCAGGCGGAAGGCGAGAAGACCGCGCCGCAGCGCGCCAACGAACTCGCCCGCCGCTGGCTGGAGAGCTACGAGGCGCCGGCCATCGATCCCGGCGTAGACGAGGCCCTGCTGGCGTTCATCCGCCAGAAGAAGGAATCGATGCCCGACGCGTTCACGTGAAGGGAGCCCGATTCAGGCCGGGCTAAAGTGGCCGAAATCATCCACAAGGAAGTCTGGCGCAGCGCGTTCAAGGGCTGAGCCGGGCGCAGCGCTCTCAGTTCGTGTGTAGCGTCTCGTCGGCGGTCGGGTCGACGGGCGCGTCGCACAAGGTGACATTGTCGACGGTGTGGCAACCCGGCTGCAGGGCAGGCGGCATGAGGCCGACTGGCGCCTGGGTCGCCTGTTCGTAGGACGCCGGCGCCGGCAAGGTATCGACCTGAGATGTCGCGGGCGTCGGTGCGCTGTGCAAGGCAGCCGCTCCCTCGGGAATGGGAGGAAAGGAGGCGCTCTCGGGTTCGGAGGACGCGCAGCCGGCCAGAAGCAGGACGCACAGGGCCGACAATGGGCGAAGGGGCATTCTCAGTCTCGCGTTGCGCCGCGATGTTCCAGAATTATGATTGCCTGGCAAGGCAAAAGCCACGACAGGCCCCGGTTCCGGACAGGAGATTGTCCGCCAATGCTGGAGGAACTTGCGCTGGATCAAAGCGGCCGGCCGCGGTTTGGTCGAAGCTTGCGATCGATCCAGCCACGGAGACATTGGCCGATGCACTCCCGCCCCGCCGGCTATACCCGCGCCCAGATCGTGCTGCACTGGGTCATCGCCGCGCTCGTCATATTCCAGATCATCTTCGGCGAGGACATCGGACCGGCCTTCAGGGCATTCCGAAAGGGGACGGAGCCGGCGGCCGATGCACTGTTGTCGGCCAATATCCACGTCTATGTCGGCCTGACGGTTCTGGTGCTGGCGGTGCTGCGCATGGCCTTGCGCCTCCGCTACGGTGCGCCTGACCTGCCGCCGGACGAGAAGATGGTGATGCGCTATGTCGCAGGGCTCGCGCACCTGGTCCTCTACGCGGCGATTTTCCTGATGCCCCTGACCGGTGCGCTCGCCTGGTATCTCGGCATGGGCGAGATCGGCGAAATCCACGAGATCGGCAAGCCGATCATCATCGTCGTGGTGGCCGTTCACGCCGCCGGGGCGCTCTGGCAGCATTTTGTGGCCCGAACCGACGTGCTTCGACGGATGCTGAAGCCAGCGGCATAGAGCGACGCGTCGACCGGCGCGGTTCAAACCAAGCGGATCTTGTCCTACCATGCGCGCCGTTCAACCGGTGGGTGCGCGATGCCGACGCAGCAGATCAGGATCACGATGCAGGAGGGCGTCGCCGAGGCCGTCTTGGCAGCGCCGGCGGGCGCCATGCCGAAGGCCGGCGTCATCCTGTACATGGACGCCTACGGGCTGAGGCCGGCGATGGAGGCGATTGCCGAGCGCATCGCAGCCGAGGGCGTTGCGGTACTCGTGCCCGACACGCTGTATCGGGGAGGGCGCTTCGGCCCATTCGACGCCAGAACGGGCCTCAAGGAAGAGGCGACCGCCAAAATCATCCGTGCCGCGATGGCCGCCACCACGCAGGCGATGACGCAGGCCGATACGGCCAGCTTTATCGAGGCGCTCACCGCCCATGGCGTGACCGGGCCGATCGCAACGACCGGCTATTGCATGGGCGGCGCCCGGGCCCTCAATGCGGCGGCGGCACACTCCGGCCGG
Source organism: Mesorhizobium marinum (assembly GCF_040813675.1). Lineage (NCBI taxonomy): Bacteria > Pseudomonadati > Pseudomonadota > Alphaproteobacteria > Hyphomicrobiales > Phyllobacteriaceae > Mesorhizobium > Mesorhizobium marinum. The sequence goes on from NZ_JBFOCI010000001.1 coordinate 863,546, forward strand.
ATCGTCGCGGCCGCCAGCTTCCACGGCGGCAATCTGGCCAACGATGCGCCTGACAGCCCGCAGAGGAACGCGGCCAGGATCAAGGCGCGGGTGTATGTCGGCTCGGCTGGTATCGATGGTAGCTTCCCGCCCGAGCAGTCGGCCAAGCTTGCAGAAGCCCTTCGCGTGGCCGAGGTCGATCATGCCATCGAAAACTATGTCGGCATGGCGCATGGCTGGTGCGTGCCCGATCACAGCGTCTACGACCGGGAGGGTGCCGAGCGCCACTATGCGCGCCTCAAGACGCTGTTCGCCGAGACGCTTGGGAACTGACGATCGTCGTGAGCCTGATCGAAGCCATCGACAACATGCTTGGCCGAAATGGCCTGGTCCTGCGCGGCGGCTTTCGCTTCGGGCCGGACGAAGCCGCGCCGCCGGGTCCGGCCGGCTTGCCGGCGCGATCGATCCTGCTGGTCGGGCAGGCGGGCGGCGCACCGTGGCCGCATTTCCTGCGCTGGCGGCGGGAGCAGCCGCCTGATCTCGCCGATCCGCTCGACGACTGGGCCAGGCAGGTGATTGGCGCGGTTGCCGCCGAATTCGGAGCGCGCTCCGTCTCTCCGTCCGACAGGCCCTATCTGCCGTTCCAGCAATGGGCGATGCGCGCCGAGGGGCTGAGGCCGTCGCCGCTCGGCATCCTGATGCATCCACGCTACGGGCTCTGGCACGCCTATCGCGGCGCCCTGCTGTTCGATGTTGAGATTCCGGTTCAGGCGCCTCGCGAGGTGATTCACCTCTGCGACCTATGTGTCGGAAAACCTTGCCTGAAATCCTGCCCGGCGGATGCCCATTCGGGAGGCGGCTTCGCCTACCAGGCCTGCCTCGACCATGTCCGAGGGACCGCGGGCGAGGCCTGCCGAACGACCGGCTGCCTCGACCGCAACGCCTGCCCCCATGGCGCGGCGTATCGTTACCCCGCCGACGAACAGGCCTTTCACATGGCGGCGTTCATGCGGTGAGCGGCGAGCCTATTCGCCCATTTCCTGGATCAGCCCATAAAGGTTGGTGCTGCGAGCGCCGGAACGGCAGTAGGCGAAGACCGGGCCCTGTAACTGCTGGAGTGCGGCCGCCTGGTCGGCGACATTCTGTTCCGTCACCTGGCCGCTGATCACCGGGATGTGGCGGAACGCCAGGCCGGCCGCTTCGGCGGCCTGCTTCAGGGTGGCGGCCGAGGGCTGTCCAGGCTGCTCGTCGTCCGGTCGGTTGCAGATGACGCTCTTGAAACCGGCGGCCTTCACCGCCGCGATGTCTTCCGGCAGGATCTGTCCGCTGACGGCGTAGTTGTCGCTGATCTCGCGATATTCCATGACGCACCTCTATGTTCTGCCGTCGCCGGTCGAGCGCACACTTGCCACCCGGCGAAGGCTCGGCGACCACTAGGATTCGACGGGGCGGCCCGCCCCGTCTTCATCGCCATACATAAGCCTTGGGACGCCCCTGCTTCAAGCGTTCGCGGCCGCCGCCTGCGGACATGAACCCGGCGGCGTCAGTGCCGCTCGCCAGTACCGCCAACGGCCACGAGGTTGAACGGCCTGCCTTCGATCGCCATCGCCTCGACGGTTTCGAAGCTCGCGGCGTCGACAGCGTGCAGCACACCCTTCAGCGGGTCGGAGACGAAGATGCGGTCACCGGCGACCGCGATGCGCGGGCGCGGGTCGCTCCAGTGTCCGTCCATGCTGTAGGGATCCGTCAGCCGAAGCTCCGCGTCGAGCCTTCCTGCAAGCACGTCGATCCGGCGAAGCAGGCCGTCCTCGGTGAAGACATAGGCGAACTTCGCCCGGATGGGATCGACCGCGAAGTGAACGCGCCGCGTCGGCAGTTCGACCAGGCGAAATGCGTCTTCGGCGGCGGGATCGATCAGGACAACCGCACTCGGCCCGTAATTGCCGAGGAAGTATTGCAGCCCGCGACCGCCGATGAGGGTGGTCGACTTGCCCCTAGGCAGGTCCGCGTCATAGCGCAGCGTCGCGACGTCGGGTGCGTCGCCTTTGTCGGTTACGATGAGCAGGCGGTCGGCGCAGGCGATCGCCAGGAGATTGCCGGACGTGGCTTCGCCGTGGAGGTCGGGGCAGGCGTGGACGTCGCCGACCATGGCGCCGTCGCGGCCGACCACCCGGATGCCGACCGGCAGTTCGTCGGGCGCTTCCCTGTTGGGCTCCGTAACGAGGACGTGATCGCCGAATGCGACGGCCAGGCCGTGGTGGGGTGCGGCGGTCGCCACCTCGCGCACGTCGGGCTTGCCCGAAAGGACATCCGTCTCATTGAAGATGCGCGTCTTGCCCTCGCCGTCGAAGAACAGGGCGATGTCGCCGCCATGGTCGACAAAGTGCGACGGCTTCTTGCCGTCGAAGCGGATGTCGAGCAGCCGCGGAGCCTCGACGTCGATGTCGCCGTGATCGCCGTGGTCGCCGAAGGAGATGCCCGAGGAGATTGCCGCGACTGTGTCGCCCTTGCCCTGCACCGCAAAGACGGTGCGCCCGGCTTCGCTGCGGTAGAGCCTGGCCGGAGCCGTCACGTCGAAGGTGGCGATCCGCGTGCCGACCACGGCGTCGATCGCATGGACGACGGGCTTCTCGTGATCCGAGACGAACAGGCGCCAGGCGGTCACTTCTTCGGAAAGCGCCGGCGTGGCGGACAGCAGGGCAAGCGCGGACGCGGCGGCGGTCAGGTGCTTCATGGTGTGGTCCTTAATGTTATTACGTAACAATCGAACGACTGGCAAAGACTCCCGAGGCGCCGCGCTGGGGCGCGGCGACATCAGTTGCCCAAGTTCCAGGGGGTCAGCTGCCGAGGATGGCGCCGCTGATCGTCTTGGTGTTGAACTTCATCATGTCGATGTAGGTCGGCGCGGGACCGTCGGCGCCTGACAGCGCGTCGGAATAGAGGGTGCCGCCGATCTTCAGCCCGGTCTCGCTGGAAATCTGCTCGATCAGCCGCTGGTTGGTGATGTTCTCGACGAAAATCGCCGATGCCCTGTCGCCCTTGATCTGCTTGATGAGGGCGGCGACATCCGCCGCCGATGCCTCGGCCTCCGTGGAAACGCCCTCCGGCGCCAGGAACGTCAGCCCGTATTCGTGCTGGAAGTAGCCGAAGGCGTCGTGCGAGGTGATGATGGTGCGCTTTTCCTCCGGGATACCGGCGATGGCCGCCTTGATCTCGGCATCCAGCGCCTTGAGCTTCGCGCCATAGGCTTCGGCGTTTGCCCTGTAGGAAGCGCATCCGGCCGTATCCGCAGCGCAGAATGCGTCGGCGATGTTCTTCACGTAGACCTCGGCGTTGTGGACCGACTGCCAGGCGTGCGGATCGAATTCGCCGTGGTGATGGTGCCCCTCATGGGCGTGATTGTCGCCTTCGTGGCCTTCCTCGGCATTCTTCAGCATTTCGCCCCCCTTGGTCAGTTCGACGACCGGGGCCGTTGTCCCGCTGGCTTCCACCAGCCGCTTGAGAAACCCCTCGAAATGCAGGCCGTTCACCAGCACGACGTCGGCCTTGCCCATGGCGACGGCGTCCGCCGGCCTCGGCTCGTAGACATGGGCGTCGCCGTCCGGCCCGACGAGCGTAGTGAGGGCGATGCGGTCGCCGCCGACGTTTCGCGCGAGGTCGCCGATGATCGAGAAGCTTGCCACGACCTTCAGCGGTTCGGCTGCGGCGGGCAACGCGCTTAATGTTATAACGCTCATCGCCAGGGCGAGGCGGGGCAATACGGTCATCTTGGTCTCCGTTCTTCTGGGGATCAGGCGGTTCGGTGGCGGTGGTGGCGCACCCGGGCGCGCAGCGCGCCGCGTGGGCCGGACAGGATGGAAAACAGGTAGACGACGCCGGCCGACAGGATGATGGCCGGGCCAGACGGCAGCGAGGCGTGATAGGACAGGAGCAGTCCGGCGACGCAGGAGGCCGCGCCGATGGCAAGCGCCAGAACGCACATCGGTCCGACGCGGCTCGCCCAGAAGCGCGCCGCCGCGGCCGGCAGCATCATCAGGCCGACCGAAAGCAGCGTGCCAAGCGCCTGGAACCCGCCGACCAGGTTGAGCACGACAAGGCCGAGGAACACGAAATGCACCGGCGTGCCGAGCCGGCTGACCGAACGCAGGAACAGCGGGTCGAGGCACTCGGCGATCAGCGCGCGCCAGAACACCGCCAGCGTGAGCAGCGTGATCCCGGCGATCGATGCGATCAGGCGAAGCGCCTCGTCGTTGAGCGCCAGCACCGTGCCGAACAGCACATGCATGAGATCGACGCTCGATCCTCGCAACGAGACGATCAGAACGCCGAGCGCCAGCGAGATCAGGTAGAAGGCCGCCATCGACGCATCCTCCTTCTGCACCGTGAAGCGCGACACCGCGCCGGCGCCCATCGCCACGACAACGCCGGCGACGAGGCCGCCGACGGTCATCGGCACGATCTCCAGCCCGTAGAGCAGGAATCCGACTGCGGCGCCCGGCAGGATGGCGTGCGCCATGGCGTCGCCGGTCAGGCTCATGCGCCTGAGCATCAGGAATACGCCGACCGGGCAGGAGGACAGCGAGAGCAGCAGCGAGCCGGCGAGGGCCCTTTGCATGAAACCGAACTCGACGAAGGGGGCGATCAGATAGTCGTAGATGATCATGCCGCCCGCGGCCCCGTTTCGTGGTCGGGACCGGCATGGATCTCGCCATGGTCATGATGACGATGATCGTCATGTGCGTGAGCGTGTTCGTGTTCGTGGCCGTGGCCGGCGTGCCCGTGCGGTTCCGTCTCGCACCAGGGCGCGTCGTCGTGCCAGGCTTCGTCGAAGCGGCGCGCCCTGAGCAGGTTTTCGGGCTTCAGCACGTCTTGGGTCGGTCCCCAGGCCACCGGCCGGCGCGCCAGCAGCAGCGTTTCGGGAAAATGCTCGCGCACGAGGTCGAGGTCGTGGACCACGACCAGCACCGTCCGCTTCTCGCCGCGCCAGCGCTTGATCAGCGCAACGAGGTCGGCGACGGTGCGCGCGTCGATGGCGTTGAACGGTTCGTCGAGCAGGATGATGTCGGCGTCCTGCACCAGAACGCGTGCGAACAGCGCGCGCTGCAACTGGCCGCCCGACAGCGTGTCGATCGGTCGCGCCTCGAAGCCTTCCAGGCCGACCGCTGCCAGCGCACGCCCGACGGATGCCTTGTCATCCGCCGTATGGCGGCCCAGAAGGCCGCGTCTTGGCCAGAGCCCCATCGAGACGAGGTCGACGACCCGCGCCGGGAAGCTGCGGTCGAGTTCTGACTGCTGCGGCAGGTAGGCGATGCGCGCGCCCGGCGCGGCCACGCTCTCTCCGTCCATCGGCTTCAGCACGCCGACGATGCCCTTCATGAGCGTCGACTTGCCCGAGCCGTTGGCGCCGACCACCGCGGTCAGCGAGCCGCGCTTCACCGTGCCCGTCAGGTGATGCACGGCAGGATGGTCGCTGTATCCGAGCGTCAGGTCGCGAAAGGTCAGGCAAGCTTCGGCCATGGCGGCAGGCAAATCCGTTGGTGGCTCCTCGCTATGTGATATTATAACATTAGTCAATGTCGCGTCGCACAGTTCGAACGATCGAACGATGCCGATTGACCCACATGCGACGGCAAACTGCGTGTCGAGGCTTGTACTCAACTCAACCGAGGAAACCGTCGGCCCGCTCGGAGCAGTGGGCATGAAGCGCCGATCCGCCGGCATCGGCGGCGCGCCCGCGCGACGCGGGGAGTGGTTCTATATCGCTTGCTCAACCTTGCCGACAAAGACGCGCCGAGCACCCGGATACCAATTTCAGGCACGCCGAAACCTGGCAAACCGGGGTCGGCGAAGGCGATACCACGCATCCTGACGCGACCAGCGTTTGTGCTCGCGTTCTTAGCCCTGATTGAACATCAATGCTCGATCGCGCCCTCGGCATCGGTGTCGTCCAGCGAGATGGTGGTCAGGCGCAGCCGGACGCTGTCCTTTCTCCTTTCGCCGTGCATCTCGCGAAAGGCATGCCTCTCCATTCCAGAAAGCATAGCATCTACGGCGATCACCATGGTGACCTCCTCGCCCGATCTGCCGGCGACAGGCTGCGTGCAGAGCGGCGCGGATCTGGTCCGGATGATGCGATCGCTCGCTGCGGGGTTGGGTTCTGCAAGAATGCCTTGCCAGCCAAGTTTCTCAAGCAGGCGAGTGTTGGAGAATTGCTTGCCATCAACGAGGATGTGGTTGATCAGCTTACGAGCAACACCCAGCTCGCGTTCAAGGCGAAAGGTTCGGGCGGGACGGTCGGCACCGGAACCATACCTTTGTCATAGCAATTGAGCGTAGGCGGCAAAGTCGACCGCATACACCTTTTCCAATGCCTTTCTGCCAGATGTCGCCAGCATGTCGGAATAGCTGGGCCAAATGGCCGGCTTGGCTCCCCGACTGAACCTGATTTCATCCCCGTTGGCGACTGGCCCTCGGGTCGAATGGTGGATGTCGGAAATCCGCTGGGCCTCTGCCTGCAACATGGCCGCGTTTGCCGTCGACATGGGTTCGATGTCGTTGATTTCTTCGAACTCCCTCAAGGCCTGCCAGAGATCGCCCTTTTCGAGGACAACAACGTGCGGCTGCACCCAATCCTCCAGCGCATGACGTTGCGGACGCTCGTGCGGGTTCAGGATCGCCGGGTTGGCCTGTTCGAGCCAGGAGACGTATTCGCGGAAACTGTACCCGGAAGCCGCATCGACCGGCCGCCCGAGAAACGCAGACATGCTGGCATCGTGGTAGCCATTCAACAACGCCTGCTGGTAGCTCGACACAGCACGCTTGAACGGATCGCGAATGACGCGCAGCCATTTCGTTCTGGACAGGTCGGCTGAGCGTATCGACTGGTAGTATTCGGGCGAAGCGCAAATGACATCTGTCCTGTAGAGATGCGGCCAAGGATCGAAAGCCTTCTGTTCTTTCAGAAAGTCCCGGTGCCCGAAGTACCATAGCAGCGTTTGCGTGCAGCCAGATTTCGCCGACCAGATAGCGACGAAGTTCTTTTCTGGACAGAATAGCGGGATGGGGTCGCCGGCGGTCGGGTAGAGCAGCTCACGAATTTTTTCTTTCATTGCCGTCGTATAGCCGCCTCCCACCCTTCTGACAAACAGGGAGTCTAAATGTTCGACGAAGCAACGCTTCGCCCGATCGAGACGCATGCGCGCGAGAAGTGGCATAGACAGTTCACGTGCAAGCCGGCTACGCCTGAGGGTGGGGCGGAGGCCTCCGAATACGAACCTTGAATAGCATCTTAACGGGTCAAAATTGGGTGCCGTCCGTTCTTGCGCTTAGTGCATCCGTTTCGAGCGCTACACCAAGGCGATATCGAGCGGACTTGCCTTCTGCCTCTCGCGGACACTATGGAGGGCCGGCCAACAGGAAGGAAATGCCCATGACCATTCGCCGCATCGATGTCGGACCGCGCATGAGCGACATCGTCATCCACAACAACACCGTCTATCTCGCTGGCCAGGTCGGCGAGGGCGCCACCGTGGCCGACCAGACCAGGGACGCGCTTGCCAGCGTCGATGCCCTGCTCGCCAAGGCGGGAACCAGCAAGTCGAAGCTGCTGCAGACCATCATCTGGCTCGACGACATGGCCAACTTCGCCGAGATGAACGCGGTGTGGGACGCCTGGATCGATCCGGCAAACCCGCCGGCCCGCGCGACGGGCGAGGCGAAGCTCGCCGCGCCGAAGTACAACGTCGAAGTCATCGTCGTCGCCGCGATCGACTGATCCGCAGCCGGTCAGCCGGTCCCGCTCTGCCGGGGCCGGCTGGACGCGCCGGCATTTTTGTCACGCTCGCCGAACGGATCGTAGCGGATCGCCTTTCCCATCTTCAGAATCGTCTGCGCCTTCATGCGGTCGTCGACCGACGAATGGCGGGCATAGCCGCGGTCGAAGCTCCGCAGCGTCCTTCGCCACGTCCATCGCGGCTTCTCGGGCCACCATCCGGGATAGCTGTCCAGAACGGCCTCGATCTCGCAGTGCTGCATGCCGAGCGGATCGGGATAGAGCTTGAGCTTCTCGCGGTCGACAATCAGTGGGTGTTCTGCACCGGTCGCCTCATTCACCATCCACTGCAGCGCGATGTCGGACAGCCGCGATTCTTCTTCTGGGTAGCTCCCGCCGATGTCGGAGTGGTTTCCCGCGAACCACATCTGGATCAGCCATTCCGGCTCCGAAAGCTGACGTCCCGGATCGTCCTTCGCTCCCGCCCAGCCGACCCTGTCGAACGTCTCGCGATGCTCATCGATCGCGAGCGCATGGCGCGCATACCGCACGCGCGGGTCTAGGAACTTGTCGTAGTGCGCGAATTTCCATGAGCTCCAGTGCCAGCGGAGATCGCCGGATTTGGGAAAATCCCTGATAGTCTTGACCCTGTGCCGGTAGGAATGAATGGCGAGCGGGATGGCGGTTGCGGCGAGGGCAAGGACGAGGGCGGCGGTCCAGTTCAACCCGAGCCAATGGGCGGCCCATGCCAGCATGACCGGCGCTGCGGCGCATCCGCCAAGCAGCAGCGTCAGGTAGGCGTTTCGCTTGAAGCCCGCCAGTCCGAGCGCGGCCACGGTGTCGAAGACCCCGATGAAATAGGGCGCAACGTTGCCGCGCCTCGCATGATCGCTCGCCGTTCCGTATTTTTCGCGGAATCGCCTGGCCTTCTCCTCGCGCTCGTCCTCATATTGGCTGCGTGCCTTGCCGGCGCCGTGCTCGTAGACGTCGTACACCGCCTCTTGCGCGATTTTCCGGCATGCGGTGCCGAAGCGCGGCACCGGCGAACCGTCCGGCAATTGGATCGGTACGCCGCACAAGTTCATGACGCCGCCGACGCTGCGCGCCGTGTAGGCGCCGCGGCTGAATCCGAACAGGAAGACCCGGTCGTCAGGCTGGTAGTGCCGCAGGATGAACTCGTAGCAATCCGCCACGTTGCGGGTGAAGCCGGTCCCGGTCGCCGAACTCCATGTCTTTCGCGCCCATTGCCACCAGGAGTCCGTCTCGCCGGAGCCGAGGCCGGGATCGTAGAACGCGATCTGCTTCGCCGGATCGATTGGGCTGTCCGGTCCCGATCGCGACGCCCGATAGAGCTTGTAGATGTTGCTCAGCCGCTGGTCGGGGCGCAGCCCGCCGGCCTGTCCCGTCCCGTCCGAGAAGATCACGATGTTTTTCGCCATGCTGCCTCCAGCCATTGCATCGCCGGTGCCGTATAGTTGTAGTTGTAAATGCTATTAATACAATCAAAGATTGAAAATCGGCTGTGTGCAGGCAATCGAAAAAATGCTCCGCCAGCCCCAAGGAATGCCCCAAAGCTGTCGTCCAAGAAGCAAATGGCGGCGATGATGCTGGATCAGACAGAGCCCTCCGATCTCGACCTGGTCGTCAGGGCCAAGGGGGGCGACAGCGCGGCTTTCGGCATGCTTGTCGAGAGGCATTACGATTTCATTTATCGCGTCGCCTGGCGCTGGACTGGCCGCAGGGCGGATGCCGAGGACATCGCCCAGGAGGTCTGCGTTCGCATCGGCCGTTCGATCGGTGCCTATCGCGGCGGCGGCGCCTTCACGACATGGCTCTACGCCGTGACGCTCAACGCCACCCGCGACCTGATGCGCAAGGATGCTCGCGAGGCGACGAAGGCCGCGGCGTTCGGCGTCGATGCGCTGATCGAGGGGCAGGGTGGGTCGTCCGAAGACGACCGCGCGGAGCGCCTGTGGGCCGCCGTGCGCCGGTTGCCCGACAAGCAGCGCGACGCGGTGCTGCTCGTCTATGGCGAGGGGCTTTCGCATGCCGCAGCGGGTGACGCGCTGGCCTGTGCCGAGGCGACCGTCTCCTGGCACATCCATGAAGCGAAGAAGCGGCTGAAGGCGCTGATGCTTTCGGCCGGGGAAGATTGACCATGGTCGACGACACAGAACTCGAGAGGCTCCGCGATCTCAACGCACCGGCTCCTCGCGCCGCGGCGAAGGCCCGCGCGCTCGCCGCCGCCCGGCAGGCGTTCGACGCCGAAAATTCGTTCGCCTCTGCCCAAGGATCGAAGCGCCGGCCGCGTCTCATGGGTCGTTTCCACACGATCTGGAGAGAGACGATGCAGAAAAGACTGATCCCTGCGCCGGCGTTGACGGCGCTCATCGCCCTGCCGGTTGCCGGCTACACCGCCTTCCATCTGATGCAGGAAGGCGCGATCCGGCTCGGCGGCGATTTGACGGATGGGCCTGTCGTTCGCCTGGACAAACAGGTTGCCTCTCCCAAGGAGAAGGAAGCGGCCGAGCGCGCCGACGACGAACAGCTGATCCAGGCGCCCGAACCTGCCTATGCGCCGCTGGCCGAAGCTCCGGCCGCCGCTCCTCAGTTCGCTCCTTCGCTCGACGCCAGCGGCCTCATCGCGCCGGCCCCGTCTGCCGGCAGCCAGCGCATGCTGCTGAAGTCCGATCGGGGCAATCGCGCTGCCGCGCCGGCGATGGCCGACAGGTCGGCAGGCGTGCCCGCGCCCATCGACGTCCTGCCGCAGGCGGAGCAAGAGCGAGACCGCCTCGAGGAATTCAGGACGAATCCGGTGCACTCCGCTGCCACCGATCCCGTCTCGACCTTCTCGATCGACGTCGATACCGCGTCCTATGCCTTCGTGCGCCGCTCGCTGAAGGAGGGCATCCTGCCCCGGCCCGACACGGTGCGGGTCGAGGAGATGGTCAACTATTTCCCGTACGACTGGGAAGGGCCGGCAACTTCGGCGACGCCGTTCAATTCGGACGTGACCGTCATGCCGACCCCATGGGACGAACACACCAAGCTCATGCATGTCGCGATCAAGGGCTATGACGTGCAGCCGTCGGAGCAGCCAAGGGCCAACCTCGTCTTCCTGATCGACGTTTCGGGCTCGATGAACGAGCCGGACAAGCTGCCGCTCCTCAAGTCGGCGTTCCGGCTGCTGGTATCGAAGCTCGGCCCGGACGACACGGTTTCGATCGTCACCTATGCCGGCGAGGCCGGCACGGTGCTGGAGCCGACCAGGGCGTCCGAGCGCGCGAAGATCCTGTCAGCGATCGACCAGCTTGCGCCGGGTGGTTCGACGGCGGGCGAGGCCGGCATCCGCGAGGCCTATCGGCTGGCGGAGGGTTCCTTCGTCAAGGGCGGCGTCAACCGCGTGATGCTCGCCACCGACGGCGACTTCAACGTCGGCCAGACCGACGACGACGATCTCCGGCGCCTCGTCGAGGAGAAGCGCAGGTCCGGCGTCTTCCTCTCGGTTCTCGGCTTTGGCCGCGGCAACCTCAACGACCGCATGATGCAGGCCATCGCGCAGAACGGTAACGGCGCGGCCGCCTATGTCGACACGCTGGCGGAGGCGGAGAAGGTGCTGGTGCAGGAGGCGTCCTCGACGCTCTTCCCGATCGCCAAGGACGTGAAGATCCAGGTCGAGTTCAACCCGGCGGCGGTCTCGGAATATCGCCTGATCGGCTATGAGACCCGTGCGCTCGCACGGGAGGATTTCAACAACGACCGTGTCGATGCGGGCGAGATCGGCTCCGGCCACTCCGTGACGGCAATCTACGAGGTCACGCCGAAGGGCAGCCCCGCCGAGACGATGGATCCGCTGCGTTACGGCGAGGCGTCCACGCAGAACGGCGGCGTCGCCAATGCCGACGAATACGCCTTCGTGAAGATCCGCTACAAGTTGCCTGCCAAGGACGTCTCGACGCTGATCGAGGCGCCGGTGACGAAAGCAAACGAGGTCGCCTCGTTCGACGCGGCGGGCGCCGACCAGCGCTTTTCGGTGGCGGTTGCGGCCTTCGGGCAGAAACTGCGCGGCGCGGACCAGACCGCCTCATTCGGCTACGACCGGATCGCCGGGATCGCCTCGGCGGCGCGCGGCGCAGATCCCTACGGCTACCGCGCGGAATTCCTGTCGCTGGTGCGCCTGGCCTCGGCGCTGGACGCAGGCAACCGTTGAGGCGAAAGCCGGCCGGCGGCCGGTTGAAGCCTGTCGGCGAGGCCGGCGGAAACGATATCGCCGCCGGTTCTTTCGCGGCCCTGCCTGCCGGTCACCTGTCAGGAGGTGGCTCGCGATCGCGTGTGCTTGCGCCTGCAATTCTGTATCTAGGTTGCGAACGCCTAGAGGACAAAAGGCCCGCGCATGCCCGACCGCGACCTCGACGAATGGGATATCTCGCACAGGGGCCTGCGCTCGCTTTCGGCGCCCGAGATCAAGCGTTTCTGGGACGGGTACGTCGCTCGCCGCCGGAACAGCCCGATCGTGCATGGCAGCCTGTGGTCGCGCTGGCGGCACGTCGCCGACGATCTGGTGCTGTCGCTCTATCTGACCAACCGCAGCGTCGGCATGTTCGTCAGGGGCGGGCGAGGGGAACGCTACCCGACCACGCTGGCAAGGCTGTCGGCATACGAACCGGAACTCGGCGTCGCGCTCGGTGCGAGCCTGCGCGGCTATGTGGGTTGCTGCTACCTCAACAACGTCCCTCTGCCGGTCGGCGATCCGTCAAGCTGGCAGCGCGCCTATGTGTGGCTGGAGGCCGAGGAAGAACGCTATTGCCGCGTGCTGGACGAAATCGTCGTCCAGCACGCGCGATAGAGCAGCGTTCCAGGTTTCAGGCGCGAGCGCGACGCCGTTCGCGGCGGCCTTCGCCTTCGCCCGCGCCGCTCTGGTCGGCCGTCTTGTTGCGCAGCGGACCGATACGCTCGACGATGGCCTCGACGGTCGGACGCTGCGCCTTCACATGGCCGTCCAGCGCCTTGCGCATCGCCGCGAGGTGCGCAAACGACGTGCCGCAGCAGCCGCCGACGATCGTGGCGCCGCCGTCGACCGCCAGCCGCACGTAGTCCGACATCAGTTCGGGCGTGCCCGAGTAGACGATGTCGGTGCCCTGGAATTCGGGGATGCCGCAATTGCCCTTGACGATGATCGTGGCTTCGGGTTTCGCGGCGCTCATGTCGAGCAGCGACGCCAGGATGTCGGACGCGCCGACGCCGCAATTGGCACCCACCGCCACCGCGCTTTCGGGGAGGCCGCCGACGACATTGTGCACGTCCTTCGGCGCCAGGCCCATCATCGAGCGGCCGGCGGTGTCGAAGGAGAAGGTGTAGGTGTAGGGCAAGCCGACCCGGATCGCCGCTTCCGCCGCGGCCTTCGCCTCGTCGGGAGCCGACATGGTCTCGATCCAGGCGACTTCCGCGCCGCCGGCCTTCAGGCCTTCGATCTGTTCGGCGAAGGCGTCCACCGCCTCGTCGTAGGTCATGGCGCCGAGCGGCACCAGCAGTTCGCCGGTGGGGCCGACCGAACCGGCGACGATCACCTTGCGGCCTGCCTTGTCGGCGACCCCGCGTGCGATCTCGGCGGCGCGCTTGTTGAGTTCGTGAACGCGGTCCTGCGCATTGTGCAGCTTCAGCCTGTGGCGCGTTCCGCCGAAGGAATTGGTGAGGATGATGTCGGCGCCCGCATCGACGAAATTCTGGTGCAGCGCGACGATCTTGTCGGGCGCGCTCTCGTTCCAAAGCTCCGGCGCTTCGCCGGACGCGAGGCCCATGTTGAACAGGTTGGTGCCGGTGGCGCCGTCAGCCAGCAGCACGCCTTTTTCGGCAATCAGGGCGTCGATCGGATTGGAGGCCGTCATCGAAAGGCTTTCTTGTTGAGATTGGATAAAGATATAAAGAAGTCTTTATGTCTCGTCAATCGCCGGGATCGTGATCCGAGCCGTCCCGCGGCATCTCAGCCGCGAGCCGCCGCGCGAAGGCCGCCGTCTCGTGCGCGTTGACGTCTGCGGCCCGGATCAGGTTGTCGAAATGCCGGGTCAGGGTGCGGATCGGTTCGGTCGCATAGAGCACGAGATACATGTCGCCGACATAGATCGCCGCACGGTACGGGCCGAAGATCGTGTAGGGCACGGAATAGCGCAGCCGGCCGTCGTAGAGGAACAGGCGGAAGGTCGGGTAGAGGTCGTCCAGCAAGGCGGCCATGTGGTTCAGCTGGTGGCGGCGCAGATCGACCGGAAAACCGCTCCACACCCCAAGGCCCCGCGCGAAAATCTCGAGCGTGTGGCGCGGCATGCAGACTTCCATGTCCGTTTCGGGACGGCGGTTGTAGTCGATGCGGTATTGCGTCTCGTCGGCCTGGGTTTCGCGGCTGCGGTTGGAGATGTCGGACTCGTAGTCGATCAGAGCCTGGCTGCGCAGCAGGTCAGGGATGCCGGCCGGCACGTAGCGGATTTTCGTCCCGACCGCCTCGGCATGCCACTTTGCGATCAGGGTGCGCTCGAAGCCGCCGGAAGCCTCCTCGATTTCGAGGCTCTCGCGAATTTCCCCAGTCACGCCTTCGTCCTGGCTGGTGCCCAGCAGCCAGTCGAGCGAGACCTTGTTCTCGGCGGCGATCCTGAGCAGCGTCTCGGCGCGGGGCAGGCGCGTCGATGCGCCGGACAGGAGCTGCGACAGCGCCGATCGGTCGATGCCGACGGCGGCGGCGAACTCCGACTGGTTGCGGTCGGACCGCTGCAGCAAGAGCTTCAGGCGCTCGCGGAACACGTCCGAAAGGTGGCGCTTGTCCATCGAAACCCTCCGGATTCGATTTCCCTGCAGCCATCGCAAGTCGACGGATTGGGGAACATGAATCCTCTCGCGTGTTCACAATGTATATCACATGCGGATTATGGTGCGCAAAATCTACAGGTTGTGCGCGTTGTCTCGTTGAGACGGCTTAATACTCCTGACACAATGCTGTCAGGAATCGAGAGGTTCCGGCGACTGGGGGCAGTAGTCGAGGGCATGCCAAGAAACTGGGGCAATATGAAAAATCTTTCGGTCGAATGGCCGACTGTCATTCTGATACTCGCTTGCTACGCTGCCTGGGTGGGGGCAGCGACCTTTCTCTGGCCCTCCTATCCATTCCTTGCGCTGATCGTGTTAGGCGTGCTGCTGGCCATGCAGTCGTCGCTGATGCATGAGGCCGCGCATGGCCACCCCACCCGCAGGGGCTGGCTGAACGAACTTCTGGTCGGCCTTCCGATCGGCCTCGTCTATCCCTACCGCCGCTTCAAGTCGCTGCATCTTCGCCACCATGCAGACGAGCGTCTGACGGACCCGTTCGACGACCCCGAGAGCTACTACCGTGCGCTCTGGCATCACGAGGAACTCCCCGCGCCGCTGAAGGCGATCCTGAATTTCAACAACACGATGGTCGGGCGCTTCCTGATCGGTCCGCCGCTCGCCACTGCCGGCTTCCTGATGACGGAGGCGAAGCTTGTCGCCGACGGCGACCAGGCGGTTCGCAGGGCCTGGGTGCTGCATACCGCAGGCCTTGCCGTGGTCCTGCCGGTTGTGCAGTTCAGCTTCGGCATCCCGCTCTGGCTCTACATTCTCGTGCCCGTCTGGCTCGGCCAGTCGATCATTTCGGTGCGGACCTTCGCCGAGCACCAGTGGTCCGAGCGACCGGACGGCCGCACGATCATCATCGAGCGCTCGCCGCTCGCCTTCCTGTTCCTCAACAACAATCTCCACCTGGTCCACCACAAGAGCCCGAACGTCGCCTGGTACAGGCTGCCGAAGCTGTTCAGGGATCGCCGCGCCGAGTGGGTGGCGATGAACAACGGCTACGTGTTCCCTGGATATCTCGCCCTGTTCAGGGAGTTCGCCTTCAAGGCCAAGGAGCCTGTCGTTCATCCTGTGCTGCGCCGCGCGCCGGAACCCGGCCGCGCCTTCCGGCCGCGGGTGAGGGCGACACGCGCGGTGAACGGCCTCGGTGCTGCGCCGGTTCCCGCGGAGCCGCCGAAAGAATAGCCGCGGCTGCGGCCTTGCCATTTCTCGTGTCCTGCCCGCAGATGCGACGATGCCTGTAGTCGCCCTTCCCATGTATGATTGGCCCGAGGCCCGCGCCGCCACCGACGCGGAGTGGGCTTCGCTGCATGCGCGCCTGCGCGACGCCGGCATCGACGCGCCTGAGCGCCTGGTGCGCCGCAATGCCGACTTGCCGGCCGTTCCAGGCGGCATCCGGAACGGCGAGGGCAGGACGGTCGCGCCCGATCCGGCCGCGCTCCCGCCCGACGATCTCGACTTCCCGGTGCTCTGGCGGCATCCCGATCTCCTGCTGGCGCAAACCTGCTGGGGACCGATGGAGCAGGGACTGGAACGGGATGTCGTCGTCGTCGGCCAGCCGAGCTACGAGGGTATCGAAGGGGGCGAGGGCGCGCTCTACTCCAGCGCCATCCTGATGCGTCGTGGCACAGCCTTCGCGGCTCCTGCGCCTGCCGATGGCCGCGCGCTCCTGCCCCTCGACCTGCTGCGTGGAAAGCGCCTCGCTTATAACAGCAGCGATTCCATGTCGGGCATGATCGCGCTTGCCCGCGACCTCGAGGCTGCCGGCGAAAGCCTCGCCCTCTTTTCCGAACGCATCGAGACTTCGGCGCACCGGGCCTCGATCGCCGCGGTTGCCGAAGACAGGGCCGATGTCTGCGCCGTCGACTGTCGCAGTTGGCAACTCGCCAGGCGCTACGAACTGCGTGCCGCCGATGTCGAGCCGGTGGGCTGGACGGCGCGCCGCAGGGGGCTGCCCTACATCACATCGCGCCACACCCCACAGGACCTGGTGGCCCGGCTGCGGGCCGCTCTCGCCTGAACACGGCCGATCACGTCGTCGCGATCGATGCAACCGGGGCCGGCGCCGTCGCGTTGTTCGTTGCGGAGAGGGGCATGGAGTTTGTCATGCCCGAAGAGATCTTGCTGTCGATCCTTGGCGTCTTTGGTGCTCTGGCCGTCGCCACCATCGTCGCCTATGTGCTGCTCAACAACGAGAACCTGCACATGCGAAACCGGCACTGAGCGGATCGCTCCGAGCCGGCGCCTCAGCCTCAAAGCAGCCGCGTATCGAGCGGATAGCGCGATAGCTGTTCGTTGCCGGCTTCGGTGATCAGGACCTGCTCCTCAATCTTGACGCCCTCGCGGCCGCCGAGGCGGCCGATATAGCTTTCGACGCAGAGCACCATGCCGGGCTCCAGCACGCCGTCCGGCGTGTCGGCGGTCCAGTCATGTGCGTGCGGCAGGGTCGGGTATTCGTCGGCGAGGCCAACGCCATGATAGAGGACGCCGTAGCGGGCGGGGAAGCAGTCCGGCGGCGGCACGGCCGAACGTTCGACCAGGTCGCGAAACCCGATTCCCGGCCGCAGCAGTTCGGTGTTCCGGGCGATCTGGTCCGCGGCGATGCGGAAGAGGTCGCGCTGTTCGTTGGACGCCTGGCCATCGCCGCAGAGCCAGGTTCGCGACAGGTCGGCGCAAAAACCATAGGGGCCGATCAGGTCGGTGTCGAAGGCGACGAGATCGCCCGCCTCGATTTTTCGTGACGAGCATTCCTGGAACCAGGGATTGGTGCGCGGCCCGGATGACAAGAGCCGCGTCTCGATCCACTCGCCGCCGCGCGCGATGTTGCCGCGGTGCAGTTCCGCCCAGAGCTCGTTCTCGCTGATGCCCGGCCTCAGCGCCGCTTCCATCTCGCCCATGGCGGCCTCGCAGGCGACGATGGCGCGGCGCATCGCCAGCATTTCGTCGGGCGACTTGATCAGCCGCGCGCTTTCCATCACAGCCTCGCCATTGCCGACGGAGATACCCAGCCGCGCGAGTGCGGCCACGCCCTCCGGATCGAGGTGGTCGACGGCGATGCGGCCGTTGCCGCCGCCGTGCTCGCGCACCAGGTCGGCGATGCCGGCCGCCCAGCGCCGCGCCTTCATCTCCGTCAGCTCGCCGCCATACATGTACATGAAGGAAACCGCCGGCCTGACCTCGTCCACCACGCCGGAATGGTCCGACAGGTGTTCGCAGGAGAAATAGTCGAACAGCACCACCGGCCCCTCGGTCGCCACGAAGCAGTGCCGCGTCGGGTTGTGGGCGACCCAGAGCTGCATGTTGGTCGAGTCGGTCGCGTAGCGGATGTTGACCGGATCGTAGAGCAGGGCGCCGGCATAGTCGCGGCGCTTCAGTTCGGCGCGGATGCGCTCCAGCCGGTATTTTCGCATTGCCGGCAGGTCGGGCGCTTCTATGCCGGCCGCCGTCCATTCGCGCTCCGCCGTCTCGCCATAGCCCAGCGCATGCTGGTTGAGCGCGGCGGCCTTTGCGCGCGCCTCTGCCCTCAGCGCCTCGACATCCATGGCCTGGCCCGGCTCGAACGGCATGATCTTGCGGTGGCGGCCGAAGGAGCCCGGAACCCTGCTTTCCATGTCGGTCTCTTGCTGTGCCGGGTCAGGACTTTTTCCGCGCCCGTCCGGGCTTTGCCGCGGCCGGCTTCAGGCGCACGCGCAGCGAGCCGCCGCTCGGATGATCGATCTCGAAGGCTTCCGTCCTGCGCACCAGGTCGCTCAGCTTGCGGAAGCCGAAGGTGCGGGGGTCGAAGTCCGACACCAGGTTCGCCAGGCGGGTGCCGACGCCGCCGAGCGAGACCCAGCCATCCTCGCTGTCCATCTCGTCGATCACCTTGCTGATGATCGGCACCGCCGCGCTGGGCGGCTGCAGCGACCTGGCGGTTGCCTGCGATCCCGGCGCCGTTCGCGGTTCTTCGGGTCGAAGGTTCTCGGTATAGATGAAGCGGCTGCAGGCCTGGCGGAAGCTCTCCGGCGTCTTCTGCGCGCCGAACCCGTAGACGTCCATTCCCTCCTCGCGGATGCGCGAGGCGAGCCGGGTGAAGTCGCTGTCCGACGAAACCAGGCAGAAGCCGTCGAACCGGCCGCTGTGCAGCAGGTCCATCGCGTCGATCACCATGGTGATGTCGGAGGCGTTCTTGCCCTTGGTGTAGGCGAACTGCTGGTGCGGAATGATGGCGTGTTTCGCCAGCAC
Source organism: Mesorhizobium marinum (assembly GCF_040813675.1). NCBI lineage: Bacteria > Pseudomonadati > Pseudomonadota > Alphaproteobacteria > Hyphomicrobiales > Phyllobacteriaceae > Mesorhizobium > Mesorhizobium marinum. The sequence continues at coordinate 882,375 of NZ_JBFOCI010000001.1, forward strand.
CTTTTCCCAGGCCTTCAACTGGGTGGTGGAGAAGTCGCCATAGATCCGGCGCACGCTGGCCGTGCCGTATTTGGCGATATCCTCGAAAAGTCCCTCGACGATTGCGGCCGGCACATTGTCGGCGTCGATCAGGACGGCGAGGCGGTCCGGCCGCGCTTCGTTTGGCATGGTACCTCCGTTCGGGCTTCGCCCTCAGGGCATCAGTTGTCCGCCGTTCACCTCAATCACCTGGCCGATCACGTATCCCGACAGCGCGCCCGAGGCGAGGAACAGATACGCGCCCACGCAATCCTCGGCGACGCCGAGCCGCCCCTGCGGCACCGTCTTCAGCATCGCATCCAGCAGTTCGGGCGTCGAGTAGCGTTCGTGGAAAGGCGTGGTGATGACGCCGGGCGCCACTGCATTTACGCGGATGCCGAAAGGAATGAGTTCCTTGGCCATGCCGCGCGTGACATTGGAGACGAACGCCTTGGAGGACCCGTAGAGGCCGGCTCCTCCGCCCGCGCCGTTGCGGGCGGCGATCGAACTGGTGTTGACGATGAATCCGCCCTTCTTCTTCAGATGCGGGATCGCCGCCTTCGAGGCGACCACGACCGAGCGCGCGTTGAGGTCCATCACCGCGTCATAGTCGTCGTCGGTGGCCTCGGAGTAGGGGATCCGCTTCACCATGCCGCCGGCGTTGTTGATCAGGCCGTCGAGGCCGCCAAGCGCGGCTGCGGCGTCCTCGACCGCACGCCGGACGTCATCCGACCTTGAAAAATCGGCCTGCACGAGATGCACCGAGCCGCCGGCCCCCTTGATCTCCTCGGCCAGGGCCTCGGCTGCGGCCTTGCTGGCGTTGTAGTGCGCGGCGACCTTGGCGCCCTGGGCGGCGAAGGCGCGCGCAAGCGCTGCGCCGATACCGGTCGATGCTCCGGTAATGTACACCGCTTTGCCGGCCAGGTCGGGGATATTCAACGTCGCCTCTGCCATCTGCCTTCCTTCCGCTTGAATTCGGCCGCCAGCCTCGGTGCGAACGCCGGCCGGGTCAAGCGCGCATCTTGCCTCCGCTGGCATCGAAGGGCGGCTCGACATTGATGCGGGCGGGGCGGCGGTGACCGAGGATTTCGATCTCGAACAGGCCCTCGCTCTCGTTCTCGGCGAGTGCGGCCGGCACGTAGCCCTGCGCCATCGACGTCTCCACATGGTGCGCATAGCCGCCGGACGTCACCCAGCCGACGACGCGCCAGTCGCCGTCGACGATGCCGCGTACCGCCGATGCGCCGCTCGCCGCCGTCGATCCGCGTGCTTCCTTGCCGCTGGCGTCGAAGCGCGGGGCGCCGTAGCCATGCGGCTTCTCCACAGTGCCGTAGTCCTTGTCGCCGACCTTTGCCCAGATCGGCTCGTCGCCCATGACGTCGGCGTCGAGCGCGTCGACGACCAGCGAGACGCGGCGCAGTTTCGGCCCCTGTTCCATCTCTCTTGCCGCCGCTTCGCGACCGACAAAATCGTTCTTCTCGAGCTTGATGAAGCGGTCCATCGCGCCTTCGAATGGGCCGTAGATCGGCCGCAACTCGCGGAACCAGGTGGGGAAGTTCTTCTCGAGGCGCATGGAGAGCAGGGCGCGCATGCCGAAATCCACGATGCCGAATTCCTCGCCGGCCTCCTTGATCGCGGCATAGACCAGCCGTTGGTAGGCCGGCGCCATCCAGATCTCGTAGCCGAGGTCTCCGGTGTAGGTGATGCGGTTCACCATGCAGGGCGCGCCACCGACCGCCATCTCGCGGAAATCCATGAAGCGGAACGCCTTGGACGAGACGTCCTCGTCAACCAGTTTCTGCAGCAGCGCCTGGCTTTTCGGTCCGGCGATGGAGAGGCCGACCAGCGTCTGGTCGAAGCGGTGGATGCGCACGCCGCCATCGCGGGGCAGGTGCTTCTCGAACCAGCGCATGTGGTACTTCTGCGCCGCCGACGAGCCCCAGATCATGAAACGGTCTTCGGCCGTCTTGGCGATGGTAAAGTCGCCGATGAGCTTGCCGAATTCGTTGAGCATCGGCGTCAGCACGATGCGGCCGGTCTTCGGCATTCGGTTGGTCATCAGTCGATTCAGGAAGTCTTCGCAACCTGCTCCGCTGACTTCATATTTCGCGAAATTAGCGATTTCGGTGACGCCGACCCGCTCGCGCGTCGCGCGCACTTCGTTGCCGACATGCTCGAAATCGTTGGAGCGGTGGAACGACACCTTGTCCTTCGGTTCGGTGCCCTTGGGCGCGAACCACAGCGGCGTCTCCAGCCCCCATGAATCGCCCATGACGGCATTCTGCGCCACCATCGTGTCGTAGAGCGGAGTCGTCTGGGCGGGGCGGGCCGCCGGCAGTTCCTCGTTCGGGAAGCGGATCGAAAAGCGCCGCGAGTAGTTTTCGCGCACTTTTGCGTTGGTGTAGCGCAGGCTCGCCCATTCGCCGAAGCGCGCCACGTCCATGCCCCAGACGTCGAAGCCGGGATCGCCGTTGACCATCCAGTTCGACAGCGCCAGCCCGACGCCGCCGCCCTGGCTGAAACCGGCCATCACGGCGCAGGCGCACCAGAAGTTGGTCAGGCCCTGCACAGGGCCGACCAGCGGGTTGCCGTCGGGCGCGAAGGTGAAGGGCCCGTTGATGATCTGCTTGATGCCGGCCTTTTCGATGCCGGGGAAATGCTTGAAGCCGATCTCCAGCGACGGCGCGATTCGATCAATGTCGGGCGCCAGCAGTTCGTGGCCGAAATCCCATGGCGTATCGACCGGCGACCACGGCTTGCACGCCTTCTCATAGGTGCCGAGGAGCACGCCGTTGCGCTCCTGGCGCGTGTAGATCTCGCCCTTGAAGTCAAGCACGCCGACCATCTCGCGCCCGGTCTCCTTGTTGAAGGCTTCGACCTCGGGCATCGGCTCGGTCAGCAGGTACATGTGCTCCATGGCGAGGAGCGGCAGCTCGACGCCAACCATGCGGCCGACCTCGCGCGCCCACAGGCCGCCACAGTTGACGACATGCTCGGCCTTCACCGTGCCCTGCTCGGTGACGACGTTCCAGGTGCCGTCGGCCTCCTGCGTCAGTTCCACCACGCGGTTCCTCAGCACGATCTCCGCGCCCAGTTTTCGCGCCGCCTTCGCGTAGGCATGGGTGGTGCCCGATGGATCGAGATGGCCTTCGACCGGGTCCCACATGGCGCCGACGAAATTCGTCTCGTCCATCAGCGGGAACATCGCCTTTGCCTCGGACGGCGTGATCAGTTCGGTGTCCATGCCAAGATAGCGACCCTTGGCGTGCGCCAGCCGCAGGAAGTCCATGCGCTCGGGCGTGTCGGCCATCATCACGCCGCCGGTCAGGTGCAGCGAACAGGACTGGCCCGAAAGCTCCTCAAGTTCCTTGTAGAGCTGCACCGTGTAGGCCTGCAGCTTGGCGACGTTGGGGTCGCCGTTCAGCGTGTGGAAGCCGCCCGCAGCATGCCAGGAGGAGCCGGACGTCAGTTCCGAGCGCTCGATCAGCATGACGTCCGTCCAGCCGGCACGGGCCAGGTGGTAGAGGACGGAACAGCCGACGACGCCGCCGCCGATGACAACCGCTTTGACGTGGGATTTCATGGAGTTGGGTCCGTCCGTAAGGAAAATGAATCGGCTTTGATTTCCTCTCTCCAGCACCTTGGAGGAGGGGTGTCACGCGACGCGCGAGCGAGCGGGGGGCGACCTTGTGTCATGGGGAAACGATGCGCATCACCGACGGAATCGCTCAAAAATCGGTCGGCGCGCCGCCCTCGGCCTTGCGCTTTTCGACGAAGGCGTTCAGCTCCTCGCGGATCGCTGGGTCCATGGCTGGCTGCTCGTAGCTGGCCAGCCGTTCCTTCCACACCCGGTTGGCGCGCTCGAGCGCCGTCGGCTTGCCGGCCTCCGCCCAGGTCTCGAAGTTTCGCCAGTCGGAAATGATCGGGGCATAGAACGCGGTCTTGTAGCGCGACTGCGTGTGCGGCGTGCCGAAAAAGTGCCCGCCGGGGCCGACGTCTCGGATGGCGTCGACGGCCAGCGCGTCCTCGCTCAGGTCGAGAGGGGCTAGGAATTCCGCGACCATCTGCAGCATGTCGATGTCGACGATCATCTTCTCGTAGGAGGCGCGCAGACCGCCTTCCAGCCAGCCAGCCGCATGCATCAGCAGATTGCCGCCGCCCTGGATGGCGCCCCACAGCGAGAACACGCTTTCGTAGGCAGCCTGCGCGTCGACCGTGTTGGCCGCGCAGGTGTTGGAGGTGCGGTAGGGAATGGCGTAGCGGCGCGCAAGCTGCCCGCCGACGATCTGCGCCTTCATGTACTCAGGCGTCCCGAAGGCCGGCGCACCCGACTTCATGTCGACATTGGAGGTGAACCCGCCATAGGCGACGGGCGCGCCCTTCCTGACCATTTGTGCGAATGCGAGCCCGGCCAGCGCCTCGGCGTTCTGCTGAACCAAAGCGCCCCCGACCGTCACCGGGGCCATCGCGCCCGCCAGCGTGAACGGCGTCACCACCACCACCTGGCCGGCCGAGGCCATCTGGATGATGCCTTCCATCATCGGGACGTCGAGCTTCAGCGGCGAATTGGTGTTGATGATCGTGAAGACCGAGGGCTCCCGTTCGAGCTGCTCGCGGCTGACACCGCGCGCGATGCGCGCGATCTCGATGCCGTCGACGTTGCGCTCGCGGCCGAGCGAATAGATGTGGAACACCTTGTCGGTCAGCGATGCCAGGTCGCGAATACACTCCAGGTGCCGGATCGAGGGATGGATGTCGATCGGCTCGACCGGATAGCCGCCGGTGCAGTGGATGACGTTGTGCATCTGCGCCAGCTTGAGGAAGTTGCGATAGTCGACCTGGTTGCCGGGCCGCCGCCCCTGATCGAGATCCGAGCAGTTCGGCGCCGACGCCACGGAGGCGATCACGACGGTATCGCCACCGAAATGGACGTCGTGCGCGGGGTTGCGGGCGTGAATGGTGAAGCTCGACGGTGCGTGCGCGACCATGTCGAGGATCATGTCGCCATCGAAGCGCACCCGCTCGGAACCCTCGCGCACGTCGGCGCCGTGCTCCTTCATGATGCGGCGCGCGTCGTCGTGCAGCACGTCGACGCCGATCTCCTTCAGCACGCGCAGCGATGCCAGGTGGATCGATTCCAACTCGTCGTCGGAAACCAGCCGGGTCGGCGCGAAGGGGTTTTTCAACTGCCGGAACGGCGGCTGCTCGAAAGCGGCCGCGCCGCCCGCGCGCTTGCCGGCGCGGCCGCCACGGCGGCCCCTGTCGGCGGCAAGCGTCGGTTCTGCCGGGTGTAGCGCGGCGGTCATGGCAATCCTCATGGTGGTGCTATTTCGCCACGCATGATGGACTGCGCCTCTGCGCCCTGTTGCGGAGGCTGCGACCAGCAACGCCAGGGAAGCGACATGCCCGACGGGCACACCGGAGGCGCGCCCGTCGATGCTCAGGTGAGCGCGAACACCACGGCCGCCGCAACGGCCACGGCAAGGCTTACGCGCATCATGATCTGCCTGCGCCGGCAGCCCGGTACGTAGCGGCAATCGTTCTGATTTGCCGCTGCCGGAATTTTGCCGAGGCGCAACGCCCAGAACTCGAGGTCGCCCGACGGCACGTCGTATCTATCAACCGTCCAACGCTGTTCCATTTCAATCCCCATGGCGAACCCGTCGCCGAGGGCTGGTGAACTAAAGCCTGTTTGTAACTGACCGATGCTGCCTTATTTGTTCGCTTGTTACCGAATTGTAATGTCAATTCGGGCAAAAACGGTCAATGGCGACCGTTCTTGGGGATATGCCCCGCGTCCGACGCTGCCATACCGGCGTCCGGACCGCAGGCGGCCGCCAGGCCTGTCCGCGCGGTCAAACGCAGCGGAGCTTGAAGCCGCGCGACGATCTCGACTATGACTGAGGCATGGCTAGTCATGACAGCCTTCGCTTTCCCGCCGTCAGCCCTTCGCGGCGGACGCTGCACGCGGAGCTTCTGCGGCTCTGCGCGCGCATCGGCTATTCGCCCCACGGCTGCCTCTGAATCCGCCGCCGGCTTGCCGGCTTGATTCACGCGAGAGGCATCAATCCATGACCTACCAGAACTATTCCCTGAAGCAGCTGCAGGCGATCGACGCTCGTCACCATCTGCATCCCTTCACCGACCACAAGGAGCTGCGCGACGCCGGATCGCGCATGATCGTGCGCGCCGATGGCCCCTATGTCTACGACAGCGAGGGCAACCAGTTGCTCGACGGCATGGCCGGCCTTTGGTGCGTCGCCGTCGGCTACGGCCGCAAGGAGCTGGCTGAGGTCGCCTACGACCAGATGCTGGAGCTGCCCTACTACAACTCCTTCTTCAAGTGCTCGACGCCGACGCCCGTGCTGCTCGCGCAGAAACTCGCGGAGCTGGCGCCGAAATCGGTCAACCAGGTCTTCTTCGGGTCGTCCGGCTCGGAATCGAACGATACGGCGCTACGCCTGGTTCGCCACTTTTGGGCGCTCGAGGGCAAGCCCGAGAAGAACATCGTCATCTCCCGCCGCGACGCCTATCACGGCTCGACTGTGGCCGGCGTCTCGCTCGGCGGCATGAAGCACATGCACGGGCAACTCGGGGGAGCGATCCCCAACATCGTCCATGTCATGCCGCCCTACGCGTTCGAACTGGCCGAGCCGGGCGAGAGCGACGAGGCGTTCGGCCTGCGCGCGGCGAAGGCCGTCGAGGACGCCATCATCGAGGCCGGTCCCGAAAATGTCGCGGCCTTCATCGGCGAGCCGGTGATGGGGGCGGGGGGCGTGAAGATCCCTCCAAAAATCTACTGGACGGAGATCCAGCGCATCTGCCGCAAGCACGATGTGCTGCTGATGCTCGACGAGGTCATCACGGGCTACGGCCGCACCGGCGAATGGTTCGCCGCCCAGACCTACGGCATCGAGCCCGACACGATCACCACCGCCAAGGCGCTGACGTCGGGCTACCTGCCATTGTCGGCCCTGCTGGTCGGCGACCGGATCGCGGCGACGCTGGTCGACAAGGGCGGCGAGTTCTACCACGGCTACACCTATTCGGGGCATCCGGTGGCCTGCGCGGTCGGCCTGAAGAACCTCGAGATCATCGAGCGCGAGGGCCTCGTCGGTCGGGTGCGCGACGACACCGGCCCGTATTTCGAGCAGCAGCTGAAAGAGCGCATCTCCGGCCATCCGCTGGTCGGCGAGACGCGCGCGATCGGACTGATGGGCGCCATCGAGATCGTCAGGGACAAGGCGACCCGCGAGCGGTTCAAGCCGGCCGGCAGCGCCGCCGTCGTGATCCGCGACCATGCCATCGCCAACGGCCTGATGCTGCGGGCCACCGGCGACACCATGATCCTGTCGCCGCCGCTGATCTGGACGCGCGAGACGATCGATTTGGCCTGCGACCGGATTCTCAAGGCGCTCGACCTGGCGCTGGTCGATCTCCAGGGCAGGTGATCGGCCTCAGACAAAAAAGGCCCGGCGCAATTGCCGGGCCTTTCCATTCTTACGCCGTAAGAGGCCAGTGGCCGTGCTCAGAACTTGCGGCTGATCCCGATGCGGATCATGTGCAGGTTGTCGGAGATATCGTAGTCGTCGCCGTCGAGATCGGTTTCCGTGTGCGATCCGAAATCTGAGTAGGAATAATCGAGGCGCCCGATCCAATCCCCGGCGAAAGCGTGTTCTATGCTTGCACCCAGGGTATAGCCGGCGCGGGTGTCGCTGCCGAAGATGGAGGCGCTTGGGTCGGGCAAGTCGCCGTCGGTATCCCCGTAGCCGTAGTCGATTTCGCTGACGATGACGCCGCCGCGCAGCGCGAACAGCGTGCGGTCGAATGCGATGCCGACCCGGCCCGTCAGGCTGCCGTAGAGCCCGTAGTCGGTATTTGCGAAGAAGTCGTCGCCATCCGGCTCGAAGACATCGTCCTCGGCGCCGAGATAGCCGATCTCGCCTTCGATGCCGAACACCCACTGGTTCCGCTGCCAGTTGTAGCCAGCAACAGCACCGCCGACGAAGCCGTCAGGATCGAGATTGGCCGTATCGTTGGGAGCGGAACCGTCAAAGCCGGGATTGCCCCTGGCGGTAGTGTCGCCAGCGCCATATCCCAAAAGCACGCCCGCATAGAGCCCCGACCAGTCATGGGCGTTCTCAACCACCACGACATCGCCGAGCACCGCGTCGGCTGCCAGGACATGGCTGGACGAGCCGATTAGCATCGCGACAGCAAAAACCTTCAATTTCATAGAATAAATCCCCTTCAATGAGTAGTTCAGGGAGTAACAGAAAGTGTTTCGGACTGCTGTTGCGCTGGGGCAACACAGGCGGAATTTTCAACCGCCGTCAGTCTCGGACGGCGTCGCCGGGCGGCCCTTGCTGGTCAGGTACTGCGACTGCGTCGGAAGTCGCGCATATTCGGGCCAGATGCCGTCGCGCACATAGATGTCGGCCGGCATGGGCGCGGTGGCGCCCTCATGGCTGACTTCGACCCAGCCTCCCGGGCGGCGAAAGACGCCGAACGGACGATCGGGCCTTGGCGGCGGCGGCAGTTCTATGAAGGGCGCCGTCTCGGGCGGGTCGGCGAGCCTCAGCCCGGTGCGCGCGGCGATCTCTTCGATCGAACGGAAGACGACAGGCCGCTGCGGCTCGATCGCGGCGGTACGCGTTACGGCGAAAGCCAAACCCTTCTCGTCTTCGGTGGTCCAGATATGAAAATTGACGCCGTCCTGATTGACGGCGCCTCGGTATTTCCAGGTCATGAAACTTCAATGCGCATGCGAACTTACGCGCCCGCCGTAGCGGTGCGAGGGTTAAGATTTGGCTAGCAAGGAAGCCGCCGGCGGCGGCCTCATCCGTTTCGCTCCGGCCGGGAATCAGGCCTTCGAACGAAGCAGGTCCGCCATCGTGTAGAAGCCCGGCGCCTGGCGTGCAATCCAGGCGGCTGCGTCGAGGGTGGTTGCTGCAAAAGCCGTGTAGTCGGTCACACGGCTTGTGATCTCGAGGCGCTGGCCGGAACCGGCAAAGAAGACTGTGTTTTCGCAGACCACGTCGCCGCCGCGCGCCGAGGAGAAGCCGATGCTGCCGCGGTTGGCTGGCGGCGCTTCGCCATGTCGGGCGGTGACCATCAAGTCGGAAAGGGAAGAGCCGCGCGCCTCCGCCGCGTACTCGCCGAGTTCCAGTGCGGTCCCGGATGGCGCGTCGATTTTGTTGCGGGGATGAAAGTCGAAGATTTCGATGTCGAACTCGTCGCCCAGCAGGCGGGCGGCGGTACGGACCAGTTCGTACATTGCGATGACCGATATGCTCATGTTCGCCGCCAGCATGACCGGAATGGACTTACCGGCTTCGGCCAGTTCGGCTCGCTGCGCTTCGTCGAAGCCCGTCGTGCCAACCAGGATCGGGGTTCCGTTTGCAACTGCGACCGGCAACAAGCCCATGGTGGCGGATGCCGCGCTGTAGTCCACAATGACGTCGGCTGCGCGGCAGAGCGTTTTGGGATCGTCGGTGAGTCGGATTCCGAGCGGTGCCAAACCGGCCAGCGAACCCAGGTCCTGGCCGATCTTCGGAGAGCCGGACCTGTCGCATCCGGCAGCAATCGAAAAGGCGCTGCTGCTGGCTATCACGCGAACAAGCATGACGCCCATCTGTCCGGCGGCGCCGTGCAACCCGATCCTGGTCATGTCGCCATCTCCCGAAGAGACCGCGCGAACTTTAGCGGGTGCTGTTGAACACGTCGAGAAGGCAGGCCGGCAGATCGGCAGACGGCGAGGGCGAGATCAGTTGCCTTGTCGAGCTACACGCGTGCGCTGAGGATACGGCCGGGGATCAAATGGCAAAAACCGCGCCTGACGGGCGCGGTTTTGCCATTCCAACGCATGGCCCTTCGCCTACGTTACGCTGCGAAGGTAACGGCTCCGGTACGCGAGACCTGATCCGGAGCGTCGGGCGGCTGCGATGTCCGCCTTGTCATCCGTTCTATCGGGACAATGTTACCGCGTGGTTATCGAGAGCTTAATCAAACCTAAATTTGCGACTTTTCTCGATTAATTTGACGAAAAATCTCGCGGCTCAGGTTTACGTAGCGTGATCCCGCAGATAGCGCACGATCGCCGAAAAATCCTCGGCGCCATGACCGGCGTCGTTGAAGCGTTCGTACAGGTCCGCGGCGGCGCTGCCGAGCGGCGCAAAGCCGCCGGATGTCGCCGTCGCCTCGCGCGCCAGCATCAGGTCCTTGAGCATCAGCGCCGCGGCGAAGCCCGGTCGGTAGTCGTTGTTGGCGGGTGAGGTCGGCACCGGCCCCGGCACCGGGCAATAGCTGGTCAGGGACCAGCACTGGCCGGAAGAGATCGACGCCACGTCGAACAGCGCCTGGTGCGAAAGTCCGAGCTTTTCGGCCAGCACGAACGCTTCTCCGACCGCGATCATCGACACGCCGAGGATCATGTTGTTGCAGATCTTCGCCGCCTGGCCGGCGCCGGCGTCGCCGCAATGGACGACCTTGCCGGCCATCGGTCGCAGCAACGGTTCGGCCAGCGCGAAGGCATCCGGCGAACCACCGGCCATGAAGGTCAGCGTTCCCGCCGCAGCGCCCGCCGTGCCGCCCGAAACGGGCGCATCCACGGACAGCAGGCCGTTGTCCGCGGCGATCGCGTGTGCCCGCCTTGCCGATTCAACGTCGATGGTCGAGCAGTCGATGAACAGTGTGCCCGCAGCCGCGAGCGGGGCGATCTCTCGGTAGACGTCCAGCACGTGCCGGCCGGCCGGCAGCATGGTGATCACGGCTTCGGCGCCTTCGGCGGCGCTTGCCGCGTCGGCCGCCGGCTCGACCCCATGGTCGCGCGCGATCGACAGGGTTTCGGGCATCAGGTCGAAGCCGCGTACGGTGTGTCCGGCCTTGACCAGGTTCGCGGCCATCGGGTTGCCCATGTTGCCGAGGCCGATGAAAGCGATTTTGGTCATGTGTTCCTCCGGAAGAAGAGACTAGGGGAGTAAGTGAACAGGGGAGTAGGGAAGTACGGGAGTGAATGTTTGGAGATCTGGTGATCTAGCCAGGACTCGGCGCGTCGAGGACGAGTCACCACTCTCCTAGTCCCTTACTCCCCTAATAGATGCCTTGCCACGATCACCCGCATGATCTCGTTGGTGCCCTCCAGAATCTGGTGGACGCGCAGGTCGCGCACAAGCTTTTCAATTCCGTAGTCGTGCAGGTAGCCGTAGCCGCCGAACAGCTGAAGCGCGTCGTTGGCGACCTTGAAGCCCGTGTCGGTGACGAACCGCTTGGCCATCGCCGACCACTTGCCGGCGTCGGCGGCCGCGCCGTCGAGTTTCGCCGCCGCGGCGTAGAGGAAGGTGCGGGCGGCCTGGAGTTCGGTCTCCATGTCGGCCAGTTTGAACTGCGTCGCCTGGAACGCGTTGACCTTCTGCCCGAACGCCTTGCGTTCCGCGGTGTAGGCCAGCGCCTTGTCGAGTGCGGCCTGGGCGCCGCCGAGCGAGCATGCCGCGATGTTCAGCCTTCCGCCGTCGAGCCCGGCCATCGCGATGCGGAACCCTTCGCCTTCCGCCGCCAGCAGGTTTTCAGCCGGCACGCGGCAGTCGGTGAGCAGCACCTGCCGCGTCGATTGCATGTGCCAGCCCATCTTGTGCTCGAGGGCGCCGAAGGAGAGGCCGGGCGCGTCCCTGGGAACGATGAAGGCCGAAATTCCCTTCGGCCCCTCGCCGCCGGTGCGCGCCATGACGATGTAGAGATCGTTGTCGCCGGCGCCGGAAATGAACTGCTTGGCGCCGTTCAGCACGTAGGTGTCGCCGTCCCGCAAGGCCCTTGTCTTCAGGCCGGCCGCGTCCGAGCCCGACCCCGGTTCGGTCAGGCAGTAGGACCCCAGCCACTCCATCGCCGTCAGCTTCGTCGCGAAGCGGGCGCGTTGGTCCTCGCTGCCGAAGCGGTCGATCATCCACGCCGTCATGTTGTGGATCGAGATGAAGGCCGAGAAGGCGGGGCAGGCGCGGGCCAGCGCCTCGAAGATCAGGACCGCATCGAGGCGGCCGAGGCCCGAGCCGCCGACATCATCGCGTACATAGATGCCGCCGAAGCCGAGCGGGCCCGTCTCGCGGATCGTCGCGCCCGGGAAATGCCGGTCCCGATCCCAGGCAAGCGCCATGGGCGCGATCCGCTCCGCAGCAAAGGCGTCCGCCATCGCCTGGATCGCGCGCTGGTCCTCGTTGAGCCCGAACTGCGCCGGGGCCGCTTCTGCTGCCTTGGCGTCCATCACGTCCTCCCGTGACGTTTTTGGCTATGCGTCGAAGACAATCTAGACCAATGATGCCCCCGCGCAATCGGAGCCGGCTCCGGCGGCGCCGGACAGCATCGCGTGAGGACGAGTGAGCACGGTTTGCGAGCATCTTCTTTCGGAGGTCAGGGGCTTCCTTGGCCGGTTTCGCGAGAAGGCGGCAAGGAGCTTCGCAGGCGACATTGATTGGTCGATGCCGCCGCGAAGCCTTGCGCCGCGCGGGCTTGCCTGCCTCGTACACCTCGCACGCGCCCAGATGATCGCAGGGGAAGCCGCGCGGCCGCTGGCAACGCTGCTGCGCGACCACGTGTCGAGCTTTCGCTGGGGCCAGACCTATGTTGCCGCCGATTTCGGCCAGCATTTCATCGACAACTACGGCTGGCTCGAGGTTTTCGGGACACGGGGGCATTTCGTGAATGCCGACGTCGCCGGCGGCTTTCTGCTGCTCGGCCCCGATCTCGAATATCCGGACCATCACCATGAAGCCGAAGAACTCTATATCCCCCTGACACCGGGCACGGAATGGCGCATGGGCGGTGGCGCATGGCGCGTCCGAGCGGCCGGCGAAGTCATTCACCACGCCTCCGATATCAGCCATGCCATGCGCACCGGACCGGAGCCGCTGCTCGCCTTCTATCTCTGGCGCGGCGGACCGCTTGCCGCCCGCTCGACCGTGACCGGCGTCGCCGGCGAGGCCAGGGGCTGACGATGGCACGCGCGATCATGCTGCAGGGCACGGGCTCGGACGTCGGCAAGACCGTGCTGGTGGCGGGCCTCTGTCGCGCCGCGCGCAACCGCGGCTTGAGCGTGCGTCCGTTCAAGCCGCAGAACATGTCGAACAACGCTGCCGTCGCCGACCTGCCCGACCGGCCCGGCGGCGGCGAGATCGGTCGGGCGCAGTGGCTGCAGGCGATGGCCTGCGGCGTGCCCCCCTCGATCCACATGAACCCGGTTCTGCTCAAGCCGCAGAGCGACGTCGGCAGCCAGGTCGTCGTGCAGGGCAAGGTGTTCGGACAGGCGAAGGCGCGCGACTACCAGCAGCTGAAGCCGCGACTGATGGAGGCCGTGCTCGATTCCTGGACCCGCGTGGGCGAGGAGGCCGACCTCGTCATCGTCGAAGGCGCGGGCTCGCCGGCCGAGATCAACCTCAGGCCGCGCGACATCGCCAATATGGGCTTTGCCACCCGTGCCGGCGTGCCGGTCATCCTCGTCGGCGACATCGACCGCGGCGGCGTCATCGCCTCCATTGCCGGCACGCATCTCATCTTGCCGGACGAGGACCGGAAGATGATCGTCGGATACCTCATCAACAAGTTCCGCGGCGATGTCTCGCTGTTCGACGACGGCCTTCTCGCGATCGAACGCTTCACCGGCTGGCGCTCGTTCGGCGTCGTGCCGTGGCTGCAGGCCGCCGTGCTGCTGCCGTCGGAGGATTCCGTCGTGCTCGAGCGCATGGCCTCGGGCCGGGCGCGCGCCTTGAAGGTGGCGGTGCCGATGCTGTCGCGCATCGCAAACTTCGATGATCTCGACCCGCTGAAGGTCGAGCCGGAGGTCGAGGTCGTCTTCGTGCCGCCCGGGCGGCCGCTGCCGGAGGACGCCGGCCTCGTCGTCATTCCCGGCTCGAAGTCCACCGTTGCCGACCTGATCGACGTCCGCGCGAATGGCTGGGACCGCGATCTTGCCGCGCATCGCCGGCGCGGCGGCCGCGTGCTCGGGATCTGCGGCGGCTACCAGATGCTCGGCCGCGTGGTGCGCGATCCCCTTGGCATCGAGGGCAGGGTGACTGAAGTGCAGGGGCTTGGCCTGCTCGACGTGGAAACAGAGATGGAGCCGGAGAAGACGGTGCGCAACGTCGCCGCGCGTTCCGTCGCCTTCGATGTTCCGCTCGAGGGCTACGAGATACATCTCGGCCGCACGACCGGACCCGATTGCCTGCGTCCGGTGGCTGTCATCGACGGCGTCGAGGACGGCGCCACATCGGCCGACGGCAAGGTGTTCGGCACCTATATGCACGGCCTTTTCGGCGCCGACGCGTTCCGCCGGAAATTCCTCGAAAGCCTGGGTGTCAGGAGCAGCGGCATCGACTACCGTGCCGAGGTCGAACGCGCCCTCGACGAAATCGCAGCCCATCTCGAGACGCATCTGGATTGCGACGCCATCTTCGCCGCGGCGCGATAGGCGGCTCGCGGCGGCACATTCCCTCGGCCTGCTTGCCCGGCGATCGAATCGGACGCAGGATGACGTAGCGTAAACCGCGAATGGGAGGGATTCCGATGCCTGCCACGGCAACAAGATCGAGGGCGAAGATGCCGGTCGCCGCAAGTGCCAGCAAGAAGCCTGCCAATCTTAGAAATCTGAAAGCTGCCTACCGCGCCTGGGGCAAGAGCAGGGACAAGGCCAACATCGAGCCGCTCCAGAAGCTGATGGCTGACAGCTTCCGGATCGCCAGCATGGACGAGACGTCGCCGGGGCTGGCCTTCGCCGCCGACCGGCCGTCAAAACCCCAGTCGATCGCCTATCTCACCGGCATCTTCGATGATTGGGAGATGGTTCACTACACGCCTCAGACCTTCGTTGAGCAAGGCAACAAGATCGCCATGTTCGGCAAGTGCGCTTACAAGAACAAGAAGACCCGCAAAACCGTCGAATGCTGGATCGCCAACCTGTGGGAGTTCAGGAACGGCAAGCTGGTCTCGATGGTCGACGTCTTCGACTCCGCCAAGGCGGCCGCGGCGGCGACGCCATAGCCACGGGATTCCCGGAGCCGACGCGCTGAAGCTTGCCGGCGCCGAATCGGCTATGCCGTGTGCATGGCCGAAGCGTCCCTCTATGCGCCCGTAAAGCAGTTCCTCGAGAGCCTGGATTTCGTCGTCAAGGGCGAGATCGGCAACTGCGATGTGGTTGGCCTGCGCGAGGGCGAGCCTCCGGTGCTGGTGATCTGCGAACTGAAGATGCAGTTCAACCTGGAGCTCGTGCTTCAGGCGGTCGACCGGGCCGGGGCCTGCGACGAGGTTTGGCTGGCCGCCGCGCTGTCGTCCAGCGGCCGGGGCCGCGAGCGCGACAGCCGGTTCCGTGCGCTCTGCCGGCGTCTTGGCTTCGGGCTGCTTGGCGTGACGTCGCGCGGCAGCGTGGAACTCCTGCTCAGCCCGGTCGCGCCGGCGCCGCGCCGCGACCCCGGGACGCGGTCCAGGCTGGTCGACGAGCACCGCCGCCGGCGCGGCGATCCGGCCGTCGGAGGGAGCACGCGTTCGCCGGTCATGACGGCCTATCGCCAGGATGCGCTGGCCTGCGCCGCGGCCCTCGCCGGCGGGCCCATGCGGCCGCGCGACCTCAAGGACTGCACGCCGCGCGCCGGCAAGATCCTGCTCGACAATGTCTATGGCTGGTTCGACCGCGCCGAACGCGGTGTGTATGTGCTGACCGACGCCGGCCGCGCGGCGCTGCTGCGCTGGCCGCAGGACAGTGCTTCGCCGGGCTAGGCGTTCTCCTCGTACCACTTCACGATCGCGGGCATGTTCCGCTCGAATCCGCCGGGCAAGAAGACGTTGAACAGCGCCGCCGGCGCGTCCGTGCGGTTGGCGAAGTCGTGCGTGGTGCCCGCCGGGACGATGATGACGCTGCCGGCCGGCGCGTCGGTCCAGCTGTCGCCGACCAGCACCGACATGGTGCCTTCGACGATGCGGAAGATTTCGTCATTGTCCTCGTGCGCATGCGCGCCGGGGCCTTCGCTGCGCGGCTCCAGCCGCCATTCGGACACGCTGTAGGCATCGCCAGTCTCGGCTCCGTCGGCGTGGAAGACGGCGTGCATGGCCGGCATCCGGTAGGCGCGGCCTTCGCCCGGCAGCCTGACGACAGGTTGCCGCTGCGAGTCGCCTTCGCCGTGCGCTTCCTTGTCGCCTTGATTCCGCTCTGCCATGCCTGTTCGCTCCCTACGCGAGGATATCAGGCACGGACAGCGGCCGCAAAAAGAGAAGCGCCCGGCCGAGGGACCGGGCGCTTCCGTTGCCTGAGCTACCCTGAACCACAGGGGGCTCAGCTCATGATTCGTTAGGTCGATCTTATTAAGCCCGAGCTCAAACGCCAAGCATGATGCGAAGCGGATTGGCGGGATCGACCAGCAACCGCGCGGCCAGAGCCACGCAGGTCAGCACCAGAAGCGGCTTGATCAGCCTGGCGCCGTTCTTCATCGCGAGGCCCGAACCGATGCGCGCCCCGAGGAACTGCGCCGCGCCCATCGCCAGCCCGACCTTCCAGGACACCGCGCCGACCGCCGCGAAGACGGCAAATCCACCTATGTTTGTGGCGAAGTTGAGGAATTTGGTGTGCGCGGTCGCCTTCAGCACGCCGTATCCGGCGAGCGAGACGAAGGCGAGCATCAGGAACGAGCCCGTGCCGGGGCCGAACGCCCCGTCATAGAACCCGACCAGCGGCACGACCGAGATGCCGAACGCAGCCGGACCGATCCGTTGCGCGCGGTCAACATCGTTCATGTTGGGCTTCAGCGCAAAGTAGGCCGCGATGGCGATCAGCACGAAGGGAAGCGCGAGCCGAAGCGCGTCGCCGGGGATCCGGGTCGCAACCAGAGCCCCGCCGGCCGACATCAGCAGGGCCAGCGCCGCCCAGGGCAACTGCCTTGTCACGTCGACCTGGCCGTTGCGGGCATAGTGGAGCGCGGCCGAGCCCGAGCCGAACAGGCCCTGCAACTTGTTGGTGCCCAGCGCGTCGACCGGCGGGAAGCCGGCGAGCAGCAGCGCCGGGATGGCGATCAGTCCGCCACCGCCTGCGATCGAATCGATGAAGCCCGCCACGAAGGCGGCGAGGACGAGCAGCAGGACGAGGTGCAGGGCGATGTCGGACATGGCGAGTGGGGCAGGGCGCCCGTGAGGGATCAGCGGCTTCGACCACAGGCAGGCCACTTGCGCAAGCCGCAATTCACGCTAGGGTCGATCGGAACACAAGCATGACTGGCACGGGTCTATGTCGAACGACGGGCCGGATACGGGGGTGTCGATGGCAAGGGGTCTGCTCGCCCAGATCAGGGATCTCTTCGAAGGCGATCCGGGGGTCCGCAAGGTCGCCGACGATCCGGTTCTGTCAGCCGAACTCCTGCTGCTGTTCCGCATGATCCTTGCCGATGGCCAGGTGTCGGACAGCGAGATGGCGGTGTTCCGGCGCATCTGCCGCGACTCGTTCGGCATCGGCGAGGGGAGCATCCAGGGGGTCGTCGACTACCTCAACGACTTCGGCTACGAGACCAACGGCGCGCAGGCGCTGGCGATGTTCCGCGATCTCGACGAGGATCGCCGCCGGCAACTGGCCAGCCACATGGCCGAGATCGCCAAGGCCGACAGGGAACTCGCCGAGAACGAGGTCAGGCTGCTTCGCCGCACGCTCGACGTGCTCGGCATCAGCCCGGTCGATCTGGTCAAGCCGACGCGCGAATAGGGTTGGCGCGAGGCCGGGCCTGCCCGGTCGGAGAAGCGATCGGCCTTACGCCGCGTCGAGCGCCAGTTCCACGGCCACCGGCACGTGGTCGGACGGCTTTTCCCAGGCCCTGACATGCTTGTCGATTGAGGTGGCGGCCAGCCGGTCGGCCGCCTCAGGCGACAGCAGCAGGTGGTCGATGCGGATGCCATTGTCCTTCTGCCAGGCGCCGGCCTGGTAGTCCCAGAAAGTGTAGACGCCGGCGGCTTCGGTGGTCGCGCGCACCGCTTCCGTGAAGCCGATGTTCTCGAGGCGCCGAAAAGCCTGGCGCGTGGCTGGTTGGAACAGCGCGTCGTTCACCCAGTTTTCCGGGAAGCGCGCGTCGATGGGCTCCGGGATCACATTGTAGTCGCCGGCAAGCACCAGCGGTTCCTCAAGGTCCAGCCGCCCGCGCGCCCAGCGCTCGAGCCGCTCCATCCAGGCCAGCTTGTACGGAAACTTCACGGGATCATCGGCCGGATTGCCGTTGGGCAGGTAGAGCGACACCACCCTGAGCGCACCCTGCCTGGTCGAGAACACGCCCTCGATGAAGCGCGCGTGGTCGTCGGAGTCGTCGCCCGGCAGGCCGCGGTTCACCTCGTCGAAGCGCAGTTTCGAGAGGATGGCGACGCCGTTGAAGCCCTTCTGGCCGTGCGTCTCGACGTGATAGCCGAGCGCCTCGACTTCCAGGCGCGGAAAACCCTCGTCCTGCGTCTTGATTTCTTGCAGGCAGACGATGTCCGGGTTTGCCTCCTGCAGCCAGTGCAGCAGGTTGCCGATGCGGGCGCGAACGCCGTTTATGTTCCATGTCACGATTTTCATGGGGCGATGGTTAGCATGGTGGCCTGACCGTATCATCCGAAAAGCTCCGACGTGCGACGCATGCTGACAGAAGTCCCGCCCGCCTCGCGCAGGTCCGGTCCGCCGCTCCTGCAAAGGCAAGGCGGGAACGTTGGTCCAGCTTGCATCCGGACCCCACTCGGTTTAGGCCCAATCCCGCCTGTTCAGGAACGGTTCCAGCCATGCACGACATCAAATCGATTCGCGAAAACCCCGAGGCGCTTGTCGAAGCGCTGAAGAGGCGCCAGTGGTCGTCCGAGAAGGCGCAGGCGGCGGTGGCCGACCTCGTCGCCAGGGACGAGGCGCGTCGCGCCCATCTCGGCCAGTTGCAGGAGCGCCAGGAGCGCCGCAACGCCGCCTCGAAGGAGATCGGCAATGCCATGCGCTCCGGCGACGCCGCCAAGGCCGAGGAACTGAAGGGCGAGGTCACCGCGATCAAGGAATGGCTGTCGACCGCAGAAGCAAAGGAGCGGGAACTCGACCGCGCGCTCGAGGACGCCCTGGCCGTACTTCCGAACGTGCCGCTCGACGAGGTGCCAGTCGGTGCGGACGAGCACGACAATGTCGAGGTTCGCAAGGTCGGCGAGGTCAAGCCGCGGTCCATCTGGACACGCGAGCACTACGAGATCGGCGAAACCCTCGGCATGATGGATTTCGAAGGCGCCGCGAAGCTGTCGGGCAGCCGGTTCACCGTTCTGAAGGGGCAACTCGCCAGGCTGGAACGGGCGCTTGGCCAGTTCATGCTCGACCTGCACACGACCGAGCATGGCTATACCGAAGTGCAGCCGCCACTTCTGGTGCGGGACGAAGCCCTGTTCGGTACGGGCAATCTGCCGAAGTTCGAGGAAGATCTGTTCTTCACGCCGCATGGCGAGGCCCGGCTCGGTCTCGTGCCGACGGCCGAGGTTCCGCTGACCAATTTGGTGCGCGAGGAGATCATGGCGCACGACAGGCTGCCGCTGCGCTTCACGGCGCTCACGCCCTGCTTCCGCTCCGAAGCGGGCTCGGCCGGGCGCGATACGCGCGGCATGCTGCGCCAGCACCAGTTCTACAAGGTCGAACTCGTCTCGATCACCGACCAGGAGAGCTCGCGCGACGAGCACGAGCGCATGACCCAGTGCGCCGAGACGGTGCTGAAGAAGCTCGAACTGCCGTTCCGCACGGTGACGCTTTGCACCGGCGACATGGGTTTCGGCGCGCAGAAGACCTACGACATCGAGGTCTGGCTGCCCGGCCAGGACGCCTATCGCGAGATCTCCTCCTGTTCGGTCTGCGGCGACTTCCAGGCGCGACGCATGAACGCCCGCTACCGTCCGCAGGAAGGCAAGGGAACCGCCTTCGTCCACACGCTCAACGGTTCGGGCGTCGCCATCGGCCGTGCGCTGATCGCCGTCATGGAGAACTACCAGGAGCCGGACGGCAGCGTAACCATTCCTGAAGTGCTGCGGCCCTACATGGGCGGACAGACGAAGATCGAGGCAAGGACCTGAGCATGCGCATTCTGCTCACCAACGACGACGGCATCAATGCGGAAGGGCTGGCGGCCCTGGAGCGCATCGCTCGCACCATGTCCGACGACGTCTGGGTCGTCGCGCCCGAGACGGACCAGTCCGGCTACGCGCATTCGCTGTCGCTCTCCGAGCCGCTGCGCCTGCGCAAGCTCGGCGAACAGCATTTCGCGGTGCGCGGCACGCCGACCGACTGCGTGATCATGGGCGTGCGCCGCCTGCTGCCCGGCATGCCCGACCTTGTGCTCTCGGGCATCAATTCGGGGTCCAACATCGCCGACGACATCACCTATTCGGGCACCGTGGCCGGGGCGATGGAGGGCGCGCTTCTTGGCATTCCGTCGGTGGCGCTGAGCCAGGCCTACAGCGTGGACAACGGCGAGCGCTTCGTCCCATACGAAACCACCGAAGCGCTGGCGCCGGACCTGCTGAAGAAGCTGCTCGCCGTCGACCTGCCGGCCGGCGCCTTCCTCAACCTCAACTTCCCGAGCTGCAAGCCCGCCGAAGTCGAGGGCGTGCGCGTCACCAACCAGGGCAAGGTCTCCTACAACATCGACATCGAGGAGCGGGCGGACGGGCGCGGCTTCCCGTACTACTGGCTGCGTTTCGGTCGCGATATGACGGAACTGCGCGACGGCACCGACATCCATGCGGTGAAGAACAATTTCGTCTCTGTGACGCCGCTCAAGTTCGACCTGACCGCGCATGAACTGCGTGAACAGCTGGCAAGGACGCTTGGATGAACGATACCCTCGACGAGCGCGAGGCTTTTGCCTCCTTCCTGCTGCGGCTTCGCGGCAAGGGCATCGTCGCCAGGGAACTGATCGGGGCCTTCGAGGCGACGCCGCGCCATGCATTCGTGCCGGACCGCTGGCGCAGCGCCGCATGGAGCGAAGGCATGATCCCTATCGAGTGCGGCGAGGCGCTCGAGGGGCCCGACCTGCAGGCCGAGATCATCGGCGCGCTCGCCATCGAGCCGGGTCACAGGGTTCTCGAGGTCGGCTCCGGTTCGGGCTTCACGGCGGCGGTCATGTCCCGGCTTGCGGCCCGCGTCGTCACCGTCGAGCGCTACAAGACGCTGACGGAACTTGCCCGCCAGCGCTTCGAGGCGCTGGGGATCGTCAATGCGTTCGTACGCCAGGCCGACGGCTCGCAGGGGCTCGCCGCGGAAGGGCCGTTCGACCGCATCGTGGTGTGGGCGTCGTTCGACAGCCTGCCGCGCAACTTTACCGACCAGCTCGCATCCGGCGGCGTCATGATTGCGCCGATCGGTCCGGACGAGGACGTCCAGACGCTGGCGAAGCTCACCAAGATCGGCAGCCGTTTCGAGCGCGAGGATGTCGGATCGGTACGCTTCCAGCCGATCGTGCGCAGCGTCGCCGCCGCCATCTGAACCAAAAGATTGACGAAAATCCGTTTCAAACTGGAGGGGCTTAACTGACCGGTAACATTAACGCGCTTTAATCGAGACAGTTGTTTTCGAGTACGTGCGGGTCGGTGTCATGCAGGTCAGTATTTTGAGGCGCAGCGGACTGAAGCTCTCACAGGGCGCGGCAGTCCTCCTCCTGGCGGGAATGGCCGCGGGATGCAGTTCACAGGTCGCGCGCTTCGGCAGCGTCGATGACTTCATGACCGCATCGACCCCAAATCAGCGCGATATCATCCGGCCGAGCGCCCAGACCTCTGGCGCTCAGCCCTATCCCGGAAGCGGGCAGGTTGCTGCGGCGCCCGTCGATGGCGCCTATTCGGGTTCGGTGAGCCGCGGCGCGCTTGCGCCGGTCTCGACCGCGGCGGGCCAGCCGGCTCCCCTGCAAGAGCCGGTCAGGATGGCTTCCGCCCCGGCCGCGCAGCCGGTCGACGACTTCGCGACCGGCACCACGCGGCCGCAGCCGGTCATCGCCGAGGAAACCGACATCAAGGGCTGGTCGCGCGCCGGCGGCACCCGTGTCACCGTCAAGGAAGGGGAGACGGTCTACAACCTGTCGCGCCGCTTCGGGGTGCCCGCCGACGTCATCATGAAGTCGAACGGGCTGACGGAGTCGGACGGGTTGAAGGCGGGCGCAAAGATCGTCATCCCCACCTACGTCTATTCCGACCGCGCCGGTGTCTCCGCTCCCGACAACAACCCGAAGACCGCCAAGGCCAAGTCTTCGCGCGGCGATCAGCAGCCGTCCGATCCCAAGCAGTCGCAGCAGAACCTCGCGGTGCTGCCGCAGACGCCAAAGGCCAAGGACGGCGCTTCCACGGCATCGACCACGTCGGCCAGCAACAGCGACGCCAAGCCGTCCAGTGCGCCTGGCACCTACAAGGTCCAGCAGGGCGACACGCTGTCGCGCATCGCCCGCAACACCGGCGCCAGCGTGACGGCGATCAAGGAGGCGAACGGCCTTTCCGACGGCCTGATCCGCGTCGGCCAGACGCTGAAGATTCCCGGCGCCTCCGGCGGCGCGAAGGTGGCTTCCGCCGCCCCGGCGGCTACCGACAAGGTGGTGACGAACGCCACCAAGCCGGTTGAAACCGCGGCGGCGCCCAAGCAGACGAAGACCGAGCAGGTCGCCGCCTATACGCCGCCGAGGAAGACCGAGAAGGTCATCGAGCAGGCCGACGAGACCGCGCCGGACGCCACCGGCATCGGCCGCATGCGCTGGCCGGTGCGCGGCCGGGTCATCTCGCAGTACGGCAAGGGCGGCGGCAAGTCGAACGACGGCATCGACATCTCGGTGCCGGAAGGCACCTCGGTCAAGGCCGCGGAAAACGGCGTCGTCATCTATGCCGGCGACGGCCTCAAGGAATTCGGCAACACGGTCCTGGTGCGCCACGAAGACGGTCTGGTCACCGTCTACGGCCACGCCAGCGCGCTCAAGGTCAACCGTGGCGACAAGGTCAAGCGCGGCCAGGAGATCGCCGTGTCGGGCATGAGCGGCCAGACCGATGCGCCGAAGCTGCACTTCGAGGTGCGCAAGAACTCGACGCCGGTCGATCCGTCCAGCTATCTGGAATAAACCAAAAAAGCCCGCGAACCGCCTGACCTCCAGTCTGGTTCGCCCGCTTTGCCCGCCCGCAAGGGCGGGCACTTTCGTTTTGAGGCGCCGCATCCCTTTCCCAGGCGCGCCGTGCCGGCGATTTCGCCTAGCCCTGTTCCCGCATCCGATGCGCGATTGCGCGGTGGAGGTCGGGTGCGGCCTCGACAAGCGCCCGCGCGGCCGCAGTCTGCGGATCCGACAGGACGTCCGCCGTGCTGCCGGTCTCGACGATGCGGCCCTCGTCCATCACCATGACCTCGTCGGTGATGGCCCGCGCCACGGTCAAATCATGCGTGATGAACAGGTAGGCGACGCCGAGCCGCTGGTTCAGATCGGCGAACAGGTCGAGGATCTGTGCGCGGATCGAGACGTCGAGAGCCGAAACCGGTTCGTCCGCCACGACGAGTTTCGGCCGCGTGATGATCGCCCGGGCGATCGACAGGCGCTGGCGCTGTCCGCCGGAAAATTCGTGCGGATATCGCTGCATGTCGGCGGGCTTCAGGCCCACTTCGTGTAGCGCCTGCGCCACCAGTTCCCGGCGCTCCGCGCTGGCCGGCCTTTTCTCGAGCAGGTGCAGCGGCTCGCCAACCAGCCATTCGACCGTGCGGCGGGGGTTGAAGGAACCGTAGGGGTCCTGGAACACGACCTGCAGGTCGCGGCGCGCCGTCCGCAACGCCGCCTGGTCGCGTCCGGTGATCGTCTCGCCGCGAAAGGCGATCGTTCCCGATGTCGGTTCGTCGAGCGCCAGGATGATCCTTGCAAGCGTCGACTTTCCGCAGCCCGAACGTCCCACCAGGGCAATGGAGCGCCCCGCGTCCAGCGTGAAGCTGACGTCGTCGACCGCGCGGACCGGCGCCGGCTTGCGGAACAGGCCGCTGCGGCGGCCCGGATAGTCTCGGCTGACATTTTCGACCGCGAGCAGGGCGCCTGCGCGACCATCGGCGTCCGCGGCCTGCCTGGCGAGCGCCGGCTGCCGTGCCGGGACATGCATCGACGCAAGCGCCAGCTGCCGCGTATAGGGATGCCTCTGCGCCGACAGGGTTTCGGCCGTTTCGCCTGCATCAACCACCTCGCCGCCGCGCAGGATGGTGATCCGGTCCGCCATCTCCGTGACGACAGCCAGATCGTGCGAGATAAGCATAAGACCCATGCGGTTTTCGTCCACGAGGTCGCGAAGCAGTTGCAGGATCTGCGCCTGCAGGACCACGTCGAGCGCCGTCGTCGGTTCGTCGGCGATCAGGAGCTTCGGTTTGAGCGCGCAGGCGATGGCGATCACGACGCGCTGGCGTTGCCCGCCCGACAGCTCGTGCGGATAGCGCTCGGGTGGGAATTTCGTCGCCGGCAGGCCGACGCGGTCGAGCATCCGGCGTGCCGCCGCCCCTGCGTCGGCCCGGTTCGCGCCGGTGTGCCAGCGAATGCCCTCCGCGACCTGCTCGCCGATCGTCTTCAGGGGATTGAGGGCGGTCATCGGTTCCTGGAACACCATGCCGATGTCGTCGCCGCGCAGTGCGCACATGCGCTCTTCGGTGGCCCCCAGGATGTCGATGCCGCCGAAGGAGATGCGCCCGGAAACGCTGGCGTCGTCGGGAAGCAGCTTCATCACCGAAAGAGCCGTGATCGATTTGCCCGAACCGGACTCGCCAACCAGCCCCAGCACCTCGCCTGCCGCGACCGAGAGGTCTACGCCCTTCAGGATCGGCGTGCCGCCGATATCGAGCGAGAGATCCTCGATTTCGAGAACGTTCATCGCCTGCGCCTGAGCTTCGGGTCGAGCGTGTCGGCGATGCCGTCGCCGATCAGGTTGAGGCCGAGCACCGTGACGGCGATCGCCATTCCGGGGACGATGGCGAGATAGGGCGCGACGATCATCCGGGTCTGGGCGTCGAACAGCATGCGGCCCCAACTCGGCATTGGCGGCTGCGCGCCGAGCCCGATGTAGGAGAGCCCGGCTTCGGCGAGGATGCCGAGCGCGAACTGTATGGTTCCTTGAACCAGGAGCAGGCTCGCGATGTTGGGCAGGATGTGCTCGACGGTAATCTGGGCCTTGCCCTTGCCGGCGGCGCGGGCGGCGAGGACGAACTCGCGCGGCCAGAGCGAGAGGGCCCCGGCGCGCGCGACGCGCGCAAACACCGGGATGTTGAAGATGCCGATGGCGATGATGGCGTTGACCGCGCCGGGGCCGAAGACGGCGGTGATCATGATTGCCGACAGGAGCGCCGGAAAGGCGAAAACGACGTCGTTGAGGCGCATCAGCGCATCGTCCACATAGCCGCCCCGCGCCGCAGCCCAGCAGCCGAGCGGCACGCCGATGCCCATGCCGATGCCGACCGCGACGAGCGCCACGGCAATCGAATTGCGCGCGCCGACCATGATCATCGAGAGCACGTCGCGGCCGAACTGGTCGGTGCCGAAAAGATGGGCGGCCGATGGCGGCAACATGCGGTCGGCCACCACCAGCCGCGTCACGTCGTAGGGCGTCCAGGCGAAGGACAGAAGCGCCATGGCGGCGACCAGCGCCGTGATGGCGAAGCCGGCGAGGAACGACCGGTTCGAGAAGGCCCGTGCCAGGAAGTGCCGATCGGCGGCTATTCCGTCGCTCATGACCGCACCCGGAGCCTGGGGTCGACGATGGCGTAGGAGAGGTCGACCACCAGGTTGATCACGATGATGGTCGCGACCAGCAGCATGACGACGCTCTCGACGACGATCAGGTCACGCTGGTTGATGGCCTGCAGGACGAGGCGGCCGAGGCCGGGCAGGTAGAACACGTTCTCGATGATGATCGTGCCGGCCAGCAGGAAGGCGAACTGCAGCCCGAGGATGGTAAGGACGGGCAGCATGGCGTTGCGCAGGGCATGGCGACGCAGCACAGTCGCCCTCGGCAGGCCCTTGGCGCGTGCCGTGCGTATGAAGTCCTCGCCGAGCACCTCGACGAGCGCCGAGCGGGTGACACGCGCGAGGATCGCGGCCTGGGGCAGGGCGAGGGCAAGGGCAGGCAGGACGAGCGCCTTCAAGGCGGGCCAGATGCCGGCGCCCCAGCCCGGGAAGCCGCCTGCCGGCACAAGCCGCAACCACACCGCGAAGACATAGACCAGGAGAAGCGCGAACCAGAAGTTGGGGACGGCCACACCTAGTTGCGAGAGGGTCATGGCGACGGTGTCGCCGACGCGGCCGCGACGCGCGGCGGCGAACAGGCCGACCGGGATTGCGATCGCCGCCGACAGGCCGAGCGAGATCAGGGCCAGCGGAAGGGAAACGGCCGCGCGTTCGGCGACCAGGTCGATCACCGGGACCGAATAGGTATAGGAGCGGCCGAAATCGAGGCTGAGGAGACCGCCCGCCCACTGGAGGTAGCGCACGACAAAACCCTGATCGAGGCCCATCTGCGTCCGCAGGGCCTGCACGGCGTCGTCGGTGGCGTTCATCCCGAGCATCAGCCGGGCGGCATCGCCCGGCAGGACTTCGAGGACGGAAAAGACCACGACCGACGCCACGACCAGCGTCAGCAGGCCGGACAAGACGCGCTTAAGGAGGTACCCGGTCATGTCGCCACACGGTTTCCAGCGTCCCGCAACGACGGGGAGGCCGGTGCGGCTATTCCATCCACTTCACCTTCGTCAGGTCGTTCGCCTGGATCGGCGAATTCTCCCAGAGCCCTTCGACCTTGGCATCCCAGATGCCGATCTTCGGCAGTTCGAACAGGAACCCGTTGACGGCGTCGTCGGCGAGGATCTTCTGTGCCTGGCCGTAGAGCGCGTTGCGCTTGGCCACGTCCGAGGTGAGGTTGAGTTCCTCGATCACCTTGTCGAAGGCGGGGTTGTCGTAGTTGAAGTAGTACTCCTTGCGCGCATAGATGCCGATGTCGTTGGGCTCGGTGTGCGACACGATCGAAAGGTCGTAGTCCTTCTCGGTGAAGACCTGCTTCAGCCAGTCCGCCCATTCCACCGGAATGATCTCGGCCTCGATGCCGATCTCGCGCAGTTGCGAGGCGATGATCTGGCCGCCGTCGCGGGCATAGCCGACCGGCGGGAGTTTCAGGGTCGTCTTGAAGCCGCTCTCGAGTCCGGCCTCCTTGAGCAATTCCTTCGCCTTCGCGGGATCGTAGGGATAGGTGCCGGTGAGGTCGACATAGGCCTCGTTGGCGGGCGAAAAGTGCGAGCCGATGGGAACGCCGAACCCGCCCGAGGCACCGTCGATGATGGCCTTGCGGTCGATGGCGTGAGCGATTGCCTGGCGAACCTTCAGATTGTCGAACGGCGGCTTCTTGTTGTTGGTGGCGAGGATGGTTTCGCCTTCGGTCGAGCCGATCACGACCTTGAAGCGCGGGTCGGACTGGACCTGGGGCAGCGCGTCGCCCAGCTGGAAGTTGGGCAGCGCCTGCACGTCGCCCGAAAGCAGCGCCGGAACGGCTGCGGCCGCGTCGGGAATGATGCGGAATTCGGCCTTTTCCAGCGCCGCCGGCTCGCCCCAGTACCCATCGGCCCGGACGAGCGTGATCGACGAGCCTTTGGCCCAGTTGTCGAACTTGAACGGGCCGGTGCCGACCGGCTTCTCCTTGTTCGTGTCGGCAGACTCGGGGGCAACGATCACCGCATCGCCCCATCCCATGTTGTACGGGAACGAGCCCTGAGGGGTGCCGAGCGTCACCGTGACCGTGGCCGGGTCGACGACGTCGACCGATTCGATCGCCGCGAACAGCGCCTTTTGCGCATTGGTCGAATCGTCGGCGCGCGCGCGGTCGAGCGTAAACTTCACGTCGGCGGCGTCGAAGTCCGTGCCGTCGTGGAATTTCACGCCGGTCCTCAGCTTGAAGGTATAGAGCTTGCCGTCGTCGGACACCGTCCAGCTTTCGGCGAGCGCCGGCAGTACCTCGCCGCGCGAGCCGATGCGGGTCAGGCCTTCGAACACGTTGGCGTAGAGCACTTCGTCGATGGCGGCGGCGGCGCCTGCCGTCGGGTCGAGATGCGGCGGCTCCAGCGGCATGCCGAGCACGAGGTCGGCACGCGCGGCCAAGGCCGGTCCAGAGGCAAGCGCCACGACGGCTGCTGCGGCAACTGACTTCCAGATGTTCATGGCGGCTCTCCCGTTGCTTTGGCCGCGCGGATAGAAGCGCGATTTCGAAGATCAGTAAATCGGGTTTCTGCCAAAGCCGTCGCAGAGACCCGGTGCGGTTCGAATATCAGAGGCCTTCAACGGCCGCTTGCGCCGAGCAACCGGCCCAGGCCGACGGCCATCACCTTGGCGGATTCCACCATGTCGGCGACGCCGACCCACTCGTCCGGCCGGTGCGCCAGGTCGAGAATGCCGGGCCCGTAGGCGATGCAGTCGTGGAGATGGCCGATTCGCGTCACATGCTTCTGGTCATAGGTTCCCGGCGAGATGACATATTCGGGCTCGCGGCCAAAGACTTCACGAATGCCCTGGGCGACCGCCTCGGCGACCGGCGCATCGCGTTCGGTCATCAGGGGAAGGACCTCCATGATGTCGCGGATGGAGTAGTCGAACTTGCTGCGGCTGCCTTTCAGGCGGTCGAGGAGCGTGACGATCTCGTCCTTGACCTCGGCCAGGGTCTCCTCGAGCAGGAAGCGCCGATCGATCACCATTCTGCAGGAGTCCGGCACATTGGGCGAGGGCAGGCCGCTGTAGTCGTCGGTCTGGCCGCCATGGATCGCGTTGATGTTCATTGTCGAGCGCCGCGCGCCTTCCGGCACCACCGGCATCCGGGTCCGCTTCTGGTCGAGCGCCGGATAGAGTTCGTCCTCGAAAGCCCGGATGACCGCGCCCATGTGGCGGACCGCGCAGTCGCCCAGGAACGGCATCGATCCATGCGCCATCTCGCCCCGCGTCTCGATCTCGGCCCACCAGACTCCGCGGTGGCCCAGGCAGATCCGATCCTTGTTGAGCGGTTCGGGGATGATGACGTGGTCGACTTTCGGCCTGGAGAAATAACCCTGCTTGGCGAGATGGGCGACGCCGCCGAACCCGCCCGATTCCTCGTCGACCGTCCCCGAGATCTCGATGGCGCCCGGGAAATCCGGATAGACGTCCATGAAGGATTCGACCGCGATGATGGACGCCGCCAGCCCTCCCTTCATGTCGCAGGCGCCGCGACCATAGACGCGCCCATCCCTGATCAGACCCGCGAAGGGGTCCATAGTCCAGCCTTCTCCGGCCTCGACCACGTCGATGTGCGAGTTGAAATGCACGGCCGACCCGCGCGAGCGTCCGTCGAAGCGGGCCACGACGTTCACCCGCGGATAGCGGTCG
Organism: Mesorhizobium marinum; assembly: GCF_040813675.1. NCBI lineage: Bacteria > Pseudomonadati > Pseudomonadota > Alphaproteobacteria > Hyphomicrobiales > Phyllobacteriaceae > Mesorhizobium > Mesorhizobium marinum. The sequence goes on from NZ_JBFOCI010000001.1 coordinate 911,768, forward strand.
CTGTCGCCGGGCGCCCCTTCTGCCCGGATGTACTCGACCCCGAAGCCCCGCTTGCGCAGGCGTTCGCCGATGAATTCCGCGCAGGGGCGGTAGGCGTCTCCGGGCGGGTTGACGGTCGGAAAACGGATCAGGTCGGCGGCAAGCGCCGCCAGTTCTTCGGTTCTGTCTTCGATGGTCTTGGAAAGCCGCTCATCCATGGCGCGAATTGAGCAGGCTCGCCGGCCTGTTGGCAAGGCTGACGTTGCGGCATTGCAACTGTCACGCGAATTTGTGCCGCGTTTGCCCGATCCGGTTGGAGATTTGCTTGGAGCATCGGCCGCGATCGTAGTTTAATGGGGGCAGCGGTCGAATTCCGTCAAAACCGGGCAGGGGGACTGTCATATGAAAAAATCCATCCTGATGGCTATGGCGGTGGCAGCAACGCTGGCTGCCACGACCCTGCAGGGCTGGAGCGCCAGCCTCGTCGCCCGCATCGATGTTTCCAGCCAGACGATGACGGTCAGCAAGAACGGCCGCGTCATTCATCGCTGGAAGGTCTCGACCGCGCGTCCCGGTTACTGGACGCCACGCGGAACCTGGAGCCCGAAGCGCCTGCACCGGATGTGGTACTCGCGCAAATACGACATGTCGCCGATGCCGTATTCGGTGTTCTACAACGGCGGCTACGCCATTCACGGTACGAACTACGTGAAGAGCCTCGGACGGCCGGCATCGCATGGCTGCATCCGGCTGCAGACGGGGAATGCGGCGACTTTCTATTCGCTCGTCCAGCAGGTCGGCCGCTCGAATACGCGGATCACCGTCGTCAACTGAAGTCCGCCCGGCACGAGCCTAGCTCCGGGCGCTCTGCGTGCCCCGGCCGTTCTTCCGGCTTCGCTTCTGCCGCCGGCTGATGGCCCATCGCTTGTGGAACCACATCCACTGGCCCGGGTGCTCGCGCACCCAGCCCTCGACGAGGTCGTTGAGGCGCTGCGTCGCTGCTTCGATGTCGATGACGCCGTCGGCGTTGCGCGGCAGTTCCAGCGCCTCGTGGATCTCCAGCCGATACCGGTTGCCGGGCAGCCGAATGCACCGGGCCGGATGCACGGGGCACTCGAAACGGCGTGCGAGCATCGGCACGACCGGATTTGTCTGGCACTCGCGACCGAAGAACTGTCCGGGGACGCCGTCGATGAACTTCTGGTCGACCAGTGCGCCGACGTTGCCGCCCCTTTCCAGGATGGAGGCGAGCGCGAACGCGGCGCCTGCGCGCGTCTCGAGAAGTTCGCCCATGGTCGAGCGTCGCGTGGAGAGGACGTAGTCGGCGATGTAGGGGTTGTTCGGTGGCCGAAACAGCGCCGTCACCTTGAGGCCATGCACCGCGGCGGCGATCGGCAGCAGTTCGAAGTTTCCGAGATGACCCGTGACAAGGATGTGCGGCTTGTTTTCCGCCGCCAGCCGCACGAAGAGATCCTCGCCTACGATCTCGATGCGGCCTGACTGCCGGTTGGCGGGGTCGAAGTCGAACAACTGGTCGAGGAAGATGTATTCCGCCGCCAGACGGGCCATGTTGTCCCACATGTCCAGTGCGATCGCCTCGATCTCCTCGGCGGACTTTTCGGGGTAGGCGTTGCGCAGGTTGTCGACGGCGGTGCGATGGCGGCCGAACCAGGGGCCGATCCGGCGTGCCGCCGCAGCGGCGAAATCGAGAGCCCTGTCCGGCGGCAGCTTGCGCAGCGACCAGAGCGCCCCCATCGCGACGCGCGCGATCAGCCAGTGGTTGGCACGGCGCGCGAAAAGCGTGGCGCGGCGCAGGAAGCCATAGCGCAGGCTTGCGATCGTGCTGCGCGCCAAGCGTCGCCCCTCAGCCGACGCGCAGGATGATCTTGCCGAAGACGTCCCGGCTTTCCATCCGCTTCAGCGCATCGCCGATGCTGGTGAAATCCACTTCGGTGTCGATCACGGGCGTCACGAGCCCGGCCGCCATCTTCTGCATGGCGTTCGCCATGTTCTCCATGCGGCAGCCGAATGACCCTAAGATCTTGAGCTGCTGCTGGAACAGCTGCATCAGGTTCATGCTCGTCGATACGCCCGAGGTGGAACCGCAGATCACCAGCCTGCCGCCGCGCTTCAGCGACAGCATCGAGCCGGCCCAGGTGTCCGCGCCGACATGTTCGAACACCACATCGACGCCCTTCTTGCGGGTCAGCTTGCGCACGACGCCCTCGAAGCGATCCTCGCGATAGTTGATCACGTGGTCGGCGCCGAGCGCCGCCGCCTTGGCCATCTTGTCGGCCGAGCCGACCGTGGTGATGACGGTGCAGCCCATCTTGCGGGCGAGTTGGATAGCCGCCGTACCGATGCCGGAGCCGCCGGCATGGACGAGGATGGTTTCGCCCGGCTGGAGCCTGGCGTTGTCGAACAGCATGTGCTCGACCGTGCCGAAGGTGACAGGAGCAACGGCCGCGCCGACCGCGTCTACGCCGGGCGGTGCGGGCACCAGCAGGCGCGCAGGCAGGTTGATCTTCTCCTGCGCGAAGCCGTCAAGATGGAAACCGTGCACGCCAGACACGTGCTCGCAGAGATTGTCGCGGCCTTCGCTGCACGGACGGCAGAGCCCGCATGTCCGCGCGCCGTATATCGAGACCAGCTGGCCGGGCGCCAGCCCCGAAACGCCGGGGCCGACCGCCTCCACTTCGCCGGAAGCCTCGGCGCCGATCGTCAGCGGCAGCTTGCGCTTGGCGAAGGCCATGCCGCGCCATCCCCAGACGTCGATATGGTTCAGCGCGACAGCCTTCACGGACAGCGTCACCTCGCCAAGCCCGGGCGGGGGCGGGGGGGCGACGTCGACCGTTTCGAGCCTGCGGTCCTCGATCAGCTGCAATGCGCGCATTTGGCCGGTCAAACTTCCCTGTGTCTCGGAGGTCAGGGCGTCCGCTTAGACGGGTTCCCGCGCCAACACAAGGCAGGTGTTCTGGCCACCGAAGCCGAAGGAATTGGAAAGCACGGTCTTCACGTCGGCCGAACGCTTCACGTTCGGCACCACGTCGAGGTCGATCGCAGGGTCCGGATTGTCGTAGTTGATGGTCGGGGGGATGACGCCTTCGCGCATCGTCATCAGCGAAAACGCCGCCTCGACCGCGCCTGCCGCCGACAGGGTATGGCCGATCATCGACTTGTTGGAGGAGATGGGAAGGCTGCGGATACGCTCGCCGAAGACCGTGGAGAGCGACAGGTGCTCCATCTTGTCGTTTTCGGGCGTCGAGGTTCCGTGGGCGTTGACATAGCCGATCTCGTCTTCGGAGAGGCCCGCGTCGGAAAGTGCCGCGCGCACCGCTGCGATGGCGGGCGAGCCGTCGGGCTTGGAGCGGGTGCGATGGAAATCGTCGGCCCGTTCGCCGCATCCGCGCAGGATGCCCAACACGGTTGCGCCGCGCGCAAGCGCGCTGTCGAGCGACTCCAGGACGAGTGCCGCGGCGCCTTCCGCGATCACGAACCCGTCGCGGTCGCGGGAAAACGGCTTCGATGCCTTTTCCGGGACGTCGTTCTGGGTCGACAGGGCCGAGAGCAGCGAGAAGCGGATCAGCGCCTCGGCGGTCACCGAACCGTCGGCGCCGATCGACAGCGCCCGGTCGCATTCGCCCCTGCGGATTGCCTCGACGCCGAGCTGGATGGCCGTGGCGCCCGACGCGCAGGCGGTCGACAGCGTGATGGGCAGGCCGCGCGTGCCAAAGGTGTCGGCCAGGCGATCGGCGATCGATCCGAACTGCGAAGTCTCGAAGATATCAAGCGAATTCAGCCCGCGGGCGATCTCGAGGACCCGGTCCGGCGCGGGGCCTTCATGGCCGGCGGCGTAGAGGTCGAAGCGGTCCTTCCAGTCGAGCTCGACCGGGGGCGACGCCAGGAAAAGCTGGCCTCCGAAATCGTTGGTCGACAGGCCGGATTCACCGATCGCCTCGCGCGCCGCGGTCTCGGCGAGTTCGTAGGTCAGCGGGCTTGCCCCCTTCGAGCTCGATTCGAGGAAGTCCACGGTGCCGCAGATCCGCGTGTTGAGGTGGTCTGTCGGAAACCGCGTGATGGGGTGGATGCCCGACCGGCCCGAGGTGAGGGCGGACCAGTTGTCCTCCTTGCCGACGCCGAGCGAGGTGACGATGCCGACGCCGGTTACGGCGACGACCGGCCTTCCAAGGTGATCCGTCAGCTTAGCCATGCCTGGTTCCTCGATGGTCAGTCGGCCGCCAGAACGCGCACGACACCCTCAAACTGGTGATAGCCAACCGACGTTGCAAGGACAGAATCCAAGTCGCCGGCGAACCCCTTCTCGACGTCGGCGTCGAACGGCGGGTAGCCGGCGCGATTGTGCACCGCCAGCGCCGCGAGCGCGACCGCGAAGGGAAACTGCGCTTCCTTCAGGTGGCCGACGACGCCCGAGAGCCCGCGCAGGGCGACATTCGGAGCGGCGTCGAAGGCCGATTTCTCGGCGGCGGTGGCGGCGTGCGCGCCGGAGGCGCCGGATATCGCCAGTTCCTGCCTGTCTTGCGGCAGTCCCGACCGTGCGACGAGCCCGGCGATCACGTCGACCAGGCTTTCCTTGCGCCGCCGCGCCCGCTCCGAGAACACCGGGCCAAGCTGCGCATAGGGCTTTCGGCCACGCTTCTCGGCATGCGCGCGCGATTCGAGGACGAGGAAGGCGGCGCCGGAGCCGGTGATCACCCCGCCGCCCTCGCTGCCCTGTCGCTGCCAGACCGGCTTCCAGGGTCCGCGGTGAAGGTAGCCGGCCAGTTCGTAGCCGAGCAGCATGTCGTGATGCTCGGTCTGGAAGGCGGCGCCGACCAGCATGTGCGACGACTGGCCGGAACGGACCCTCGCGGCCGCGGTTTCGACCGCCGAGACGCCTGCGCCTTCCTCGCCCATGAAGGTGCGCGAAGAGCCGGTGACCTTGTGGACGATCGAGATGTTGCCGGCGAGCAGGTTGGAAAGCTGGGCCAGGAACAGGGTCGGGCGCAGGTCGGTGGTCAGCTTCTCGTTGAGCAGGACGTCGCGGTCATTGCGGGCCGTCGACGCCTCGAGGATCAGCGAGTCCACCGCCTCGTCGCGTTCGCCGCCGCCGGCGGCCACCACCATGTCCATCGTCGCGCAGAGCGTCTCGTCGGACTTGATCGCCGCGTCGTCCAGGGCGAGCCCGGCCGCATAGGTGCCGAGACGCTGCCAGGTTTCCATCTGCCGCTGGTCGCCGCGCTTGGGGATCTGAAGCCCCCAGTCGATGGTGGGCAGCGGGTGGATGACGTAGGGGGCGAAACGCTGATCGTCGGTCACCGCCTCGGGCCGGTCGGCCGTCAGCGCGCGCCAATGCGCATCGACGCCTTCGCCGAGCGAGGAAACCAGCCCGATGCCGGTGATGAGGACGTCGTTGGGGTTCATGGCGCGCCGTTTCCGGCCAAACGGCCAGACGGCATCATGCCGCCTTGGCGGCAACCAGCCCGTCGATCTTGGCGCACAGGTTCTTCATCAGGAAATACTCGTCGGTCGAGACCTTGCCGTCGTTGACTTCCTGCGTCCACTTCTCCAGCGGCACCTTGATGCCGAACTCCTTGTCGATCGCGAACACGATGTCGAGGAAATCCAGGCTGTCGATGCCGAGATCGTCGATCGTGTGGCTTTCCGGAGTGATCGTTGCGATGTCGATCTCGCTGGTATCCGCGATGATCTTGGCGACTTTGTCGAAAGTGGTCGTCACAGTTCTTCCTTCAAATCCCTGCGGAACGAAGCTCCGGCGCGGTTTGTCGACCGGCTGTCTATTCGCTTTTTCCTGCCATGAAAAGGGCTGCGGGCCTTTCTGCACGGCGTACTACGAAAGGGCGCGGCCGTTCAATTGAAAATAATCCGGCCCAGAACCTTCAGCCCGTCGCCTTCCGGCGCGACAATAACGGCTTCGCCCTCCCGCGCCGTCTGGCCGGTCAGGGCCTGGATCGTCTCCAGGTGCGTTACCAGGATGAAATTGCCCGATCCCGAATAGCCGCGAATCTCCTGCATGACCGCTTCGATCTGCTGCTTCCTGGCCGTTTCGTCCGCGGCCGGCGGGTCGAGAGCCGCAAACTCCTCGGCGCCGCCGAAGGCCAGCCGGGCGGTTTCGAGCGTACGGCAGTAGCGACTGCTCAGGACGCGCTCGGTCGGCGCCGCGCGCGCCGCGAAAAGCGCGCCCATCTTGCGGGCCTGCAGCTTGCCGCGCTCGGAAAGCCTGCGCTGCGTGGAGCATTTCTCGATGTCGAAGTTCGCGGGTTCGCTCGCCCCGGGTGCCATTGCATTGCGCAACAGGACCACATGCTCGCCCTCGCGCAGCAGCGCCCAGCCGGCCTCGGTCGCGCCGGCGCTTGCCGTCAGGGCGATGAGGATTGCTGTGGTGACGATGCGAAGCATGATGCGCCTTTCTCGCGAAACACGTCAGGACATAGGGATCGGAAACAGAAAAGAAAGGCAAGCGCCGGGCCGGCGTGGCGAGGGAGCGCAGTTCCGGACATGCGCCGTCGCTGTTGCGCGCCGCCCCCGGCTGGCCTAATCGGCATGTCGTGTCACCGGTCATCGAAACCGTCCTCTTCGTCTTCGGGCTTGTCGCGCTCGGCTATCTCGCCGGCGCCACCGGCTTCCTGAAGGCCGAGGTCGGCGACGCGCTGTCCCAGTTTGCGGTCGGAGTGGCGCTGCCGCTGCTCCTGTTCAGGACCATGGTCGGCGCGGATTTCCACGGTTCCGCCCCCTGGTCGCTGTGGGCGGCCTACTTTTCCGCCGTCGTCGTGGCATGGACGGCGGGGCACCTGACCACGACGCGCATTTTCGGCCGGGATTCGCGGGCAGGGGTCGTCGGCGGGGTCGCCACCGCGTTTTCCAACCTGTTGCTCCTCGGCGTTCCCTTCATGCAGGGCGTCTTCGGCCGCGAAGGCTTCGAGATACTGTCGCTCATCATCGCCGTGCACCTGCCGGTCATGATGATGGCTTCGATCATCCTGTTCAGCATCTTCGGGCCAGCCGGCGGCGCGAAGGACCCGCTCGAGGTCGTCCGCCGCTTCGCCAGCGGCATCGCCAGGAACCCGCTGGTGATCGGCATTCTGATCGGGCTGGCCTGGCGCATGACCGGCCTGCCGCTGCCGTCGCTCGCGGCGCGGCTCGTCGACGCGCTCGCCGGCATCGCGGGGCCGCTCGCCCTGTTCGCCATGGGGCTCGGCCTCAGGAAGTTCGGCATCTCGGCGAACGTCGCGCCCGCGCTGGCGCTGTCGGCGCTGAAGCTGTTCCTGATGCCTGCGGTCGCGCTGGCGGCCGTGCTTCTGCTCGGGCTGCCGCCGCTTGCGGCGAAGGTCGTCGTCGCGGCCGCGTCGCTTCCCTCCGGCGTCAATTCCTACCTGATCGCGACGCAATTCGGCACCGGCCAGGCGCTGGCTTCCAACCAGATGACGATCAGCACCGCCTGCGCCGTGGCGACCACGGCCTTCTGGCTGACTGCCGCCCAGGCGGTCCTCGGCTGAGGCTCGGCCTTGGACCACGACCTTTCGGCCACTAGAGATTGCTGGTCCAATGCCGGCTGCTGTAGAGCATGGCGCGGACGAATGCCGCCTACGCTCCAGGCGTGAACCACTCGCAAACAGGCGCAGCGTCGCCGAAAGGGAGGCCCAGATGCTCCAGAAAACCAGCCATTTCATGCGCCAGGCCAACCTCGTCGGGGGCGAATGGGTACAGGCCGACAGCGGCGCCACGCTCGACGTGACGAACCCGGCGACCGGCCTCAAGATCGGCACGGTTCCGAAGTCCGGCAAGGCGGAGACGCGACGCGCCATCGAGGCGGCCGAGGAAGCGTTCAACTCGTGGAGGAAGACCTCCGTGCTCGAGCGCCACAAGCTTTTGCGCAAGCTGCATGACGCGATCATGGACAACCAGCAGCCGCTCGCCGAACTGCTGACGACGGAGCAGGGCAAGTCGCTTGCCGAGGCCAGGGGCGAGATTGCGATCTCGGCTGCCTACATCCTGTGGTTTGCCGAAGAGGGCCGGCGCACCTATGGCGACGTCGTCCCGTCTCCGTGGGCCGATCGCCGCATCATCACCACCAAGCAGCCCGTGGGCGTGATCGCGGCCATCACGCCGTGGAATTTCCCCTCGTCGATGCTAGCGCGCAAGCTGGGGCCGGCGTTCGCGGCCGGCTGCACCACGGTGGTAAAACCGGCATCGCAGACGCCTTATTCGGCGCTCGCCTGGGGTGTGCTTGCCGAGGAAGTCGGCTTTCCGAAGGGCGTGATCAACATCGTGACCGGATCGGCCAGCGAGATCGGCGACGAGATCTGCACCAACCCGCTCGTCAAGAAGCTGACCTTCACCGGCTCGACGGACGTCGGCAAGCTGCTGATCCAGAAATGCGCGTCGACCGTCAAGAAGGTGTCGATGGAGCTCGGCGGCAACGCGCCGTTCCTGGTCTTCGACGACGCCGACATCGACCGCGCCGTTGAAGGCGCCATCGTCGCCAAGTACCGCAATTCGGGCCAGACCTGCGTCTGCACCAACCGCTTCCTCGTCCAGGCCGGCGTCTACGACGCGTTCGTGGAAAAGCTGGCGGCGGCGACTGCCGGGCTCAAGGTCGGCTCGGGTTTCGAGGAGGGCACGCAGCAGGGTCCGCTGATCGACGAAAAAGCGGTCGAGAAGGTCGAAGAGTTCGTCGACGACGCCAAGGCGAAGGGCGCGCGCGTCGTGGCCGGCGGCAAGCGCCATGCACTCGGCGGCTCGTTCTTCGAGCCGACAGTGATCGCCGACGCCACGCCGTCGATGAAGTTCATGAAGGAAGAAATCTTCGGGCCGGTGGCGCCGGTCTTCAAGTTCGAGACCGAGGAAGAGGCGGTTCGGCTCGCCAACGACACCGAGTTCGGTCTCGCCGCATATTTCTACACCGGCGACCTCGGGCGCGCGTTCCGCGTCATGGAAGGCCTGAAGTACGGCATGGTCGGCGTCAACGAGGGGCTGATCACTACGGTCGAGGCGCCTTTCGGCGGCGTGAAGGAATCCGGGCTCGGCCGCGAAGGCGGACATCAGGGCATCGAGGACTATCTCGACACCAAATATGTCTGCCTGGGCGGCCTGGGCCTCTGATTCCTCTTGCGATCCGGGGCAACCCGGCGTCTCCTTGGCATGCAGGTCCTGAGCGGAGACTGATATGGCAGAGGGCGGGATATTCGGGCGGACCGAGGCCGGCGACCCCGTTCATCGCTTCCGCATTGCCGGAGGAGGGCTGACCGCGCATGTCCTCGATTGGGGCGCGGTCGTCCAGGATCTACGTCTCGATGGCCATGAGCCGCCGCTGGTCCTGGGCTTCGACCGCTTCGACGACTACCCCGCGCATTCGCCCTACATGGGCGCGATAGCGGGCCGTTTCGCAAATCGCATCGCCAACGGGCGCTTTTCCATCGGCGGCACCCAGTACCAGGCTGACCGGAACTTCCTGGGCAAGCATACGCTGCATGGCGGCAGCCAGAGCTTCGGCAACCGGATGTGGGAGGTGCTGCTGCGCGGCCAGGATTTTGTCACCCTGGCCCTGCACGATCCCGCGGGAAGCATGGGTTTCCCGGGCGCTCTCGACGTCACCTGCACCTACCGTATGAAGATTCCCGGCACGCTTTCGGTCGAACTGTCGGCGACATGCGATCAGCCGACGCTCTGCAACCTTGCGCATCATTCCTATTTCAACCTGGACGACGGCGGCAGCGGCGACATTCTCGATCATCAAATGATGCTGGCGGCCGACGCTTACCTGCCGGTCGACGCGGAACTGATCCCGACCGGCGTTGTCGAACCGGTCGACGGAACGGTTTTCGACTTCCGCCGGTCGCGCCCGATCCGCCTGGAACAGGAAGGCGAACAGGTCCCCTACGACCATAATTTCTGCCTCGCCGCGGCGCGCGGGCCGTTGAGACGGATCGCCTCCGTGCGGGGCGCGTCGTCCTGCGTCGGGATGGAGGTCTGGTCGACCGAACCAGGCGTGCAGTTCTATGCCGGTGCGCATGTCGGCCGGACGGTGCCCGGCCACGGCGGCCGGATATACAGGGACTATGCAGGGTTCTGCCTCGAGCCGCAGACATGGCCGGACGGCCCGAACCGTCCCTACTTCCCGCAGGCGGTCCTGTGGCCGAACGAAATCTACCGGCAGGTCACCGAGTACCGCTTCGGCGTCAGCTAGGTCGAAAGGCGGCGCGCAGGGTTTCGAACGGTGCGAGTGCGCCGCGTACCTGTACGACGGCGGCGGCTACGGCGTGCGCCGTGCGAGCGGCCTCGACCGGCGGCGAACCCGCCAGCCGCGCCGCCAGATAGCTGCCGTTGAAGGAATCGCCCGCGCCGGTCGTGTCCACCGGCTCCGCCACATGGACGGCGGGCACGCTCTCGACTGCGCCATCGTTGCAGACCAAGGCCGGCAGTTCGCCGTTCTTGACGACGATTTCCTTCACCCCCACCGCGGCAAGGCGGCTTGCCGTATCCTCGGGGGTAGCGTCGCCGTAGAGGCTTTGTTCGTCGGGGAAAGTCGGCAATGCGATGTCGACGATCGACGCGGCTTCGTCGATCGCTGCGCGGGCGGCATCCGTCGATGCCCACAGGCGTGGCCTATAGTTGGGGTCGAAGGCGACGAGGCTGCCGGCCTTGCGGGCGCGATCGACGGCGTCGATCAGGGTTTTGCGCGCGGCGGGCTCCAGGATTGCCAATGTGATTCCGGAAAAGTAGACAAGCGACTGATTTTCGAGGCTTTTTGACAGTCGACCGGGATCGGAGGCGAGCTGGCGCGCTGCGGAATCTCCGCGCCAATAGGTGAAGGAGCGTTCGGCGCCGGTCAGCGTGATGGCATAGAGGCCGGGTCGGGCGCCCGCGATGATCGGGCTTTCGCCGATCCCGATTCCGTTGGCTTGGAAGAAGGCGATCTGCTCCTTCGAGAAAGGATCGTCGCCGAAAGCGGAGACGTAGCTGGCCTCGCGTTCCGGCCCGCTCAGGGCGCGCAGCGCCCAGAGCGTGTTCAGCGTGTCTCCCGCAAACCCCATTCGCCAGTCTGCGCCAGTCCTGCCGGACAGTTCCAGCATGCATTCGCCGATCGACGCGATTCCGTCCCTTGCCATCTGTTCCCTCCGGATTCGCAGACGCTATAGCTTTTCGGAGGGCGCGAAGCCATGCTTCGGCCGCGTCAAGGACGGGATGACGGGCGCACCGGCGGTCGTTATCCAAACTCATGGAGATGGCATTGAAATCAGTCTGGCTTTACGCGCTGGCGGTCGTCGGGCTCATGCTTGCGGCGTTCGGTGCGTTCGTGGCGTCGCCGGGCGCCAGTCCGCCGCAAGCCGCGCTCGATCAGTCGCGGACCCGAACTTCCGCCGCAGGCCTCTATGTCGCTTCCGTCGAGCCGCAGGTTGCGGAGATACGGCAGGGTGAATTGCACGCCTGGATCCTGACCGTGAAAACCGCCGGTGGCAGTCCGCTCGACGACGCGGTGATCACGGTAGAAGGGGGCATGCCCGACCACAATCACGGTCTGCCGACTGCGCCCGAGATGACGCAATCCCTGGGCGGGGGACGCTATCTCGTCGAGGGAATCAAATTCTCGATGACCGGGTGGTGGGAGTTGAAGTTCGGGATTTCCGCGCCGGCCGGAACAGACACGGTTACCTTCAACCTTGTGCTTTGAGCGATGACCCGGCGCTGGCGAGGATCGATCTGCGCGGCCTTGCTGGCATCGGCCGGGATTCTGGGCGGATGCGGAGCCGACGACCTCACCGACGCCGAAAAGGCCATCGTCGTCTCCCTTTCCCTGTCTTCGCTGCCGGCGCTGCCTGCCGACCCCACCAACAGGTACGCAGACGATCCGGCGGCCGCGGCTCTTGGCGCGACGCTCTTCTTCGACCAGCGCATGAGCCGCGACGGCGCCGTTTCCTGCGCGACCTGCCACAAGATCGACCGCCAGTTCCAGGACGACCTGCCGCTCGGCAAGGGGGCAGGCACGACCAACCGGCGCACGATGCCGCTTGCAGGTGTCGCCTGGGGTCCATGGTTCTTCTGGGACGGACGCCGCGACAGTCTCTGGGCGCAGGCGCTGGCGCCGCTGGAGGATCCGCGCGAACACGCCGGCACGCGCACCTTCTATGCGCATTTCATGAAGGAGGCGTTCGGCGAGCGCTATGAGCGGATCTTCGGCCCGCTGCCGGATCTTTCCGCCGTGCCGGCCGACGCCGGTCCGCTTGGCACTGAAGCGCAGCGGTCCGCCTGGGCGGCGATGACGCCTATGCAGCAGGAGGCGGTGGACCGCGTCTTCTCCAATATCGGCAAGGCGATCGCGGCATTCGAACGCTCGCTCGCGCCGGAGGAAACACGCTTCGACCGGTTTGCCAGGGCGTTGGCAACCGGCAAGGTACCCGGGGCCGGTGAGACCCTCTCAGCCGAGGAGATAGCGGGGCTCAGGCTTTTCATAGGCAAGGCCGCTTGCTCGACCTGCCATACCGGTCCGCGCCTGACCGACGATTCCTTTCACAACACCGGCGTTCCGGCGGTGACAGGGCTTCCGGAGGATATCGGGCGCGCGAAGGGGGCCATGGATGTCGCAGCTGATCCGTTCAATTGCCTCGGCAGGTTCAGCGACGCCGGACCGGACGCCTGCGGCGAGTTGCGCTTCACGGTGAGGGACGCGTCGCAACTCGAAAGGGCCTACAAGCCGCCATCATTGCGCGGCGCGGCGACGCGCCCGCCCTACATGCACGCCGGTCAGTTCGCGACGCTGAGGGAGGTCGTCGACCACTATGCGGCCGCCCCTGCAGCGCCCTCCGGCCTGTCGGAACTCCATCCCATCGAGCTTTCTGAGCGGGAGCGCCAGCAGTTGATCGCGTTCCTCGAAACGCTGGCCAACTAGTCGGGCCGCCGCCTCAGCGGTCCTTGACGGTTTCCATCGCGACGAAGGTCGAGGTCTGCGCCACATGGGGCAGGGCGGAGATGCGCTCGCCGAGTACCCGCCGGTACGCCGCAATGTCCTTGGTGCGCACCTTGAGCAGATAGTCGAAACTGGCCGCGATCATGTGGCACTGCTCGATCTCGGCGACCTCGGCGACGGCGCGGTTGAAGGCATCGAGTGCGATGGAACGCGTGTCCGAGAGCTTTACCTGGACAAAGGCGACGTGGCCTTCGCCCATGCGTTCGCGGTCGATGACGGCTGCGTAGCCGCGGATGTAGCCGTCCTTCTCCAGCCGTTTGACGCGCGCCTGCACGGGGGTCTTGGAGAGGCCGACCCGCGTCGCGAGTTCCGGCATCGACATCCGTCCTTCGCGCGAAAGCGCGGCGAGGATGTTCCGGTCTATGCGGTCCAATCGGTCTGTCATTTTCCAGATCGTGGGCAAATTGTTGAAATGCGTGGCCCTGAAATAGGCCGATGTACGCGCAATGTCGAGTTGTTCAGATCGCGCGGGAATGCGGATCGTGCTAGATATGGCGTCAGGAACCCATCACCTCCGGGATAGGCCATGACGACCCTCGCTGCCCTGCGCCGCAAGATCAGAGACAACTACCTGCCCGACGAAGCGGCTGCGCTGAAGCGCCTGGTCGGCGAGGCCGGACTTGGCGAGGCCGAGCGGGCCGCGATCTCCGGGCGCGCCGCCGACCTGGTGCGGTCGGTGCGCAGTTCGTCGGACCCGCGGCTGATGGAGGTTTTCCTGTCCGCCTATGGCCTGTCGACCAAGGAGGGCGTGGCGCTGATGTGCCTTGCCGAGGCGCTGCTGCGGGTCCCGGACACCGAAACGATGGACGAACTGATCCGCGACAAGATCGCCCCGCAGGACTGGTCCGCGCAGTCCGGGAGTTCCGCATCCATGTTCGTCAACGCCTCGACCTGGGCGCTAATGCTGACGGGGCGCGTGCTGGAGGAGGGCGAGGGCACGATCGAGCGGACGCTGCGCTCGATGGTGCGGCGGCTCGGTGAGCCGGTCATCCGGACGGCCGTCGCCGCGGCGATGCGGGAGATGGGCGAGCAGTTCGTGCTGGGCCGCACCATCGCGGAAGCCGTCAAGCGCGGCCGCCCGCTGACCGCGAAAGGCTATCTCTACTCCTACGACATGCTGGGCGAAGCCGCGCGAACCGAAGCCGACGCGCTGCGCTATTTCGAGGCCTACCGCAATGCGATCGGGGCGCTCGCAAGACACGCGCGAGGCGATGACATCCGCTTCAACCCGGGCATCTCGGTGAAGCTCTCGGCGCTTCATCCCCGCTATGAGCAGGCGCAGAGGGAGGCCATGCTGCCGGTCATGGCGGAGCGGCTTCTGGCCCTGGCGGTGGCGGCGCGTGACGCCCGCATGGGCCTCAACATCGACGCGGAGGAGGCCGACCGCCTTGACCTTTCCCTCGATGTCATCGAGCGCGTGCTGGCGGATCCGCAGCTTGCCGGGTGGAACGGTTTCGGCGTCGTGGTGCAGGCCTACGGGCCGCGCTGCGCCTTCGTCATCGACTGGCTCCATGCGCTCGCCGAAAAACACGAACGCAAGATCATGGTCCGGCTGGTCAAGGGCGCCTATTGGGACACCGAGATCAAGCGCGCCCAGGTGCTGGGGCTGAGCGGCTTTCCTGTGTTCACCCGCAAGGCGAACACCGACGTCTCCTACATCGCCTGCGCGCGCCGCCTGCTGTCGATGACCGATCGCATCTACCCGCAGTTCGCCACCCATAACGCGCACAGCGTCGCGGCCATCCTGGCGATGGCGCCTGACACCGACTGTTTCGAGTTCCAGCGGCTGCACGGCATGGGCGAAGAGCTGCACGAGGCCGTCCGCAAGTCCGAGGGCACCCGATGCCGCATCTACGCGCCGGTCGGCGCCCATTCCGACCTGCTCGCCTATCTGGTGCGCCGGCTGCTGGAGAACGGCGCGAACTCGTCCTTCGTGCATCAACTGACCGACACGGACGTGGCGCCGGAAACGATCGCACGCGATCCGTTCGACGTGGTGGCCGAGCAGGGGCCGGCCACCAATCCCTTCATCCCTGCGCCCGCCGACATCTTCCCGCAGCGGCGAAACTCGACCGGTTTCGACATCACCGACCCGACCATGCTTTCCCGCATCGAGAAGGAAAAGTCCGATTTCCTGGATATGGGGCGCTGGTCCGCCGGCACGGTCACGCGCGCGGCTGGATCCGGTTCCAAGCGGGCCATCCTAAATCCTGCCCGGGTCAAGGACGTAGTAGGCGAGGTGACCGAAGCGTCGTCGAAGCAGGTGTCGTCCGCCGTACGCCTTGCCGTCGCGGCCCAGCCCGCCTGGGCGGCGCTTCCGGTCGCCCAGCGTGCGACAATCCTGCGCCGCGCGGCCGATCTCTATGAGAGCAATGCCGTTGAGTTCTTCGCGCTCGCCACGCGCGAGGCCGGCAAGACGCTGGCGGACGCCATCGCCGAGGTGCGCGAGGCCGTCGATTTCCTGCGCTACTACGCGGCGGAGGCGCCGACCGTCGAGGCGGGCACCGCGGCGCGCGGCGCCATTGCCTGCATCTCGCCCTGGAACTTTCCGCTGGCCATCTTCACCGGTCAGATCGCCGCAGCGCTGGTCACCGGCAACTCGGTGATCGCCAAGCCGGCAGAGCAGACGCCCCTGATCGCCGCGCGCGCCGTTTCGCTGCTGCACGAGGCCGGCGTGCCGGAGGATGTGATCCAGTTGCTCCCGGGCGATGGCCCGTCTGTCGGCGCGCCGCTGACCGCCGACCCCCGGATTGCCGGCGTCTGCTTCACGGGCTCGACAGAGGTCGCCAAGGCGATCGAGCGCCAGCTCGCCAGGACCGCCGAGCCGGACGCGATGCTGATTGCGGAGACCGGCGGCTTGAACGCCATGATCGTGGATTCAACCGCGCTGCCGGAACAGGCGGTGCGCGACATTCTCGCCTCGGCATTCCAGAGCGCCGGCCAGCGCTGCTCCGCATTGCGCATCCTCTACGTCCAGAAAGACGTCGAGAAGAAGGTGGTGGAAATGCTGAAGGGCGCGCTCGAGGCCCTCGTCGTCGGCGATCCCTGGCAGATATCGAGCGATGTCGGGCCGCTGATCGATGACGATGCAATGAAGACAATCGGCGGCTATTGCGCCGAGATGGAAAAGCAGGGTCGGCTGATCGCCAGGCTCGACGCGCCGTCCGGAGGCCGTTTCGTGCCGCCCCATATCTTCCGCGTTTCGGGCATCGAGGAGATGGACCGGGAGATCTTCGGACCGGTACTGCATGTCGCGACGTTCGACGCCGACGAGATCGACGACGTGGTCATGTCGATCAATCGCAAGGGCTTCGGCCTTACCTTCGGTCTGCACACGCGCATCGAGGCGCGGGTCCAGCACATCGTCGACGGCATCCATGCCGGCAATATCTACGTCAACCGCAACCAGATCGGCGCTGCCGTCGGCTCGCAGCCGTTCGGCGGGGAGGGGCTTTCCGGAACCGGACCAAAAGCGGGCGGCCCGCACTATCTCAGGCGTTTCAGGAAGGCGGTATCGGGCAACCAGATTGAGCCGGCGCCCGGCGCAACAACGAGCCTGGCAGAGCTTCAAGACAACCTGCCCGACCCCTCGCTCAAGGGATGGTCGACGCGCGCGGACCGCGTGGCCGTCCTGCGCAAGCATCTGCGCGGCAAGGGCGCGGCCGCGATTGCCGCCGCGGCGAGCGTCGATTTTGGGCCGGTCGACCTGCCGGGACCGACCGGCGAGGCCAATTCACTGACGCTGGCTCCGCGCGGGCGCGTGCTGTGCCTCGGCCCGGACGCGGACACTCTCCTGACCCAGGCGATCCAGGCGCTGGCGGCTGGCAACGCGGTGCTTGCCGTCGCGCCGGGCGCGCCGGCGTCGCTCCAGGCGCTGACCGGCAAGGGACTTCCGCTCGCGGCAATCAACGGTGTCGTCGATACCGCCGACCTCGGCGCGCTCCCCATCGATGTCGTCGCCTTTTCAGGTTCCGCAGACGCCGCGCGCGCCATCCGCGCGGCGCTGGCGCAGAAATCCGGACCGATCGTGCCGCTTGTCACCGAGGTGCTTTATCCGGCGATCTACGCACACGAACGCTCGGTGTGCGTCGACACGACGGCCGCGGGCGGCAATGCGAGCCTGCTCGCCGGCGCCGGCTGAGGGTCAGGCCCCTTCGACGACCGAGAACCCCTCGAACTGGGGGTGGCCGAGATAGTGGACGTCGTTGGCGCCGGCGTTGCGGTGCGCAGCGCGGAAGTTCTCGGACTTCGTCCAGGCCGTGAAGTCGTCCTTGCTGGCCCAGACGGTATGCGAGGCGAACAGCGTATAGCCTTCGGCCTGGTTTTCCGGGCCGCGCAGCAGGTGGAACTGCTTGAAGCCGGCCATCTCGTGGAGCTTCGAGTCACGGCTCTTCCAGATGTTTTCGAAGGCCTCCTCCGAGCCCTTCTTCACCTTGAAGCGGTTCATTGCAATAAACATCAGTTCGCTTGTCCTTGCTCTCTGGGCCGTCACTTTGACCGCCATTCTGGTCTACGGATCGGGCTTGCTCAACGGATGAACGCCAGGGGAATCGAGAATTCCCAGGTCGAACGCCCGGCCGTGGCCGGTATCGGCGGGAATGGCGCCGCCTTGCGGACAGCCTGGAGCGCCGCCTGATCGACGCTGCCTACCCCCGAGCTGCGCGCGATCCTGGCCGCGTGCACGCTGCCGTTCGAACTGACGGCGAAAGTGACGACGACCTCGCCCCGACCCTTGGCACGGACCGCACGCGCCACCCGCGCCAACTTGGAGCGGACCTTGCCCGGATAGTTGGAGACGGCCGCGTTGCCGGCCTCGCCGTTCCTGGAGCCGCCGCGGCTCGCCTGGCGGTTGTCGCCGCGCGCCTGGCCGTCCGCTGCGCCTCTCTTGGCGCTGGCCTGGTTGCGGCCGCCATCGCCAGATCTCCTGGGCTTTGCGGTCGGCTTTTCGGCAACGTTCTTGCTGTCTTCGACCTTCTTCGGCCGGGCGGGAGGCTTCTTCTCAGCGTCCGGCGGCGGTTCGACGACGGGCGTCACGGTTTCCGCCGGCAAGGTGGCAGCCTCGGTCGGCGGTGGTCGCTCCGCGTGGACGGCTTCGGCGATCTCGACGGCCTTCTCTGCCTGTGCCGGGGCAGGTTGCTGGACGAAGGTGTCGTCACCCACCGGCTTGGCCCTGTCCGTCGCCAGCACTTCCGGAATGGTTTCGGATGCGGCGGGAGCAGGGGCGACCTCGGCGCCGACAGGCGTCGCGCGCGGAGCCGGCCGCTCCTCGATCCGCTCCGCCGGTTCCTCCGCCTCGGCACTTGTCGGCTCGATGGCTTCAGGCAGCCGCTCCCTGACCGGCTGCAACGTTTCGCGCTCGACAGGCATGGCTTCTGAGACATCGACGTCAGCAACGACTTCCTCGGTCGGTACCGTCTCGGCTTCAACCTTTACCGGAACGGCGTCCAGGACCGTAATCATCGTCACGTCGACGGCGTTTTCAGCATTGAAGTCCCCGGCCTGCGCCTGGTCGAAAGCGGCGTTGCCCATCGACGCTTCGCCAGACGACGTCATGCCCTCCATCAGCACCGGCTCCTCCGGCGCAAAGATGAAGAATGCCGCGACTGCCACGTGAAGGACGCAGGATGCGGCCAGCGCCAGGGTCCACTTGCGGCGAACGCCGACCCGCCGGCACGGCGCCGGCCCGAGCGGCTCGGTCGCCGTGTGGGTGAATCGGCCATCGATGTCGGGTCGAAGGTGCCGCTCGGGCGCGTCGCGGCTTCCGCTCTGAACCGCGCCGCGCGGGATGGCGAGATCGGGATCGTCCCGTTCGAGCCCAGCCAGGACAATCCCGGCGAGCGGCCAGACCGGCCGACCGGGAGTGAAGGCTGGTTCGGGAGCGGGCGCCATCACCTACAGGCCGAAGGCGATGTTCGACCTGGTCTGCGGCTTGAGCCGGGCGAGGCAGGCTTTCGGGTCAATGCCTGCGCCGGCGCAATCGGTGGCGCTATTGATGAGGACGCGGCTGATCTGCGCGCAGTCGGCGCCGGCAAGGTCGAACCGGGTGACCTTCGTCTTGCCGGCCGGCAGTTCGTTGAAGTCGAGCACGGTGATCCGGTCGACGACGCCCGCCTCGTTGAAGAGCGCGATCTCGAAGGCCGCCTTGCCGAGTTCGCCGCCCAGATTGTTGGTGACCACGAAAGTCAGGCGGCAGCCCTTGTCCGAGGGCTGGACGCCGTTCAGTTCGAGCACGAGGCCTGGGTCGGGCGCAGGGGCGTCCTGCGCGGCAACGGGGGAGGCCGCGGCGAAAAACGCCGCGGCCAGGATGTGAAACGTTCGGGCATGGTTCATCGTCAGCCACCGAACCGCATGGTCGCCGCGAGCTTCAATGAGATGCCGGGTTCGTAGACGACGTCTGTGGTCGAAGCATTGAGCGGGTTCGTGTAGGTCTGGTCGAGCAGGTTGTCGACGCGCGCGTTGAACTTGAGATCGTCGGTCGCCTGATAGCTGGCGAACAGATTGACCAGAGTATAGTCCCTGGCGATCGCGTTGCCGGCCGGCGCGCCGTTGAACTGCACCTCGCCGCCGACGACCAGCCGGTCCTCGAGGAACCGGAAGCCCAGTTGCCCGGTGACCTGCGACGAGGGAATGGTCGTGAGGTCCTCGTGCTCTCCGTCGTAGCTGACCGTGTAGCCATCGATGATGGACACGGCGAGCCCGGCAAAGCCCCAATGCGCGTCATAGACGCTTTCAAGTTCGAAGCCGCGGATCTTTGCGTTCGCGAAGTTCTGGTACTGGTAGCAGAAGGGCGCCGCGCCGGGGCCGGGCGTGAAGGTGCAGTTGTCGAACGGGTCGCTGAATGCCGAGATGGTGGCGCCGCCGATGTAGTCATCGATGTCGTTGGCGAAATACGCGGCCTTGAGGCGCAGACTGTCGTCTGCCTGGAAAATGCCGTCCTGGCTGTGGTTGACGCCGAACTCGATCGTATGCGCCGTCTCCGGCACAAGGTCGGGGTTCGGCAGGAACGGGAAGACGACGCCGTTTGGATGCAGTCCGCTGATCAGCGTTTCCGACAGCGAGGGGGAACGATAGCCCTCAGCGTAGGTGCCGTAGACCTGCAGCCCGGGCAATCCGATCGATTCGAATGGCGAGACGCCGACCGTGATGCGTGGAGAGACCCGGTCGCCGCTGGCTTCGCCGACATCGCTGGTCAGTTCGTAGCTGTCGTAGCGCAGTGCGCCCACGACTTCGAGCCACTCCCAGGTGAACTTCTCCTGTATGTAGGCTCCCGAAACGCGCCGCGTGCCCGACGGCGTGTAGATGTCGCTTCCGCCCTCCGGACTGGTCGTGACGACATCGTCCCGTACCCAGTCGCCGCCGTATGTCAGTTCGTGGCTGATGGCGCCGGTGTCGAAACGCGAGGTGTTCGAGAGGTCGACGCTCGGCGTCTCCACGTCATAGGTGGTAAGCGATCCGGCGGGGATGACGATCGGCAACCCCGTCACCGAACTGTAGCGCGCCACGTCGGTGAGATAGGTCTGCGTCATGTCCGTCCTGTTGAAGGCGGCGTTGAGGTGCAGGTCGAGCCAGCTCTCGTTCTCGTCCCTGATGTTGTAGCGGCCGGTAAAGGTGTTCTGCCTGGTTTCCATGTCATAGGCGTCGCCGCCTTCGGTCCAGCTGTCGTCCGCGCCGACCCAGCCAAGCTTGAGTTCGCTGTTCTCGGTCGGCCGGATGGTCGACTTCAGCATGCCGCTCAGGACGTCGAAGGCGCTGCCCGGGACCTCGTCGCCGTTGCCGTCGGTATATTCGCCGTAGTCGCGCCAGACGACGTTGCCGAGCACGTCGAAATTGTCGGTGAAGCGGTATGCGCCGGTCGCGCTGGTCGTCCAGCCCTGGCCGTTCGTGTCATAGCGGCCGGTGACCGACCCGCCCCAGTTTTCCCCGTCGCGCAGGAAGTCGTCGGCATCCTTTGTGTCCATCACCACGACGCCGCCGATCGCGCCTGATCCGTAGGTGTTGGCGACGGGCCCGCGGACGACGTCGACCTGCTTCAGCAGTTCCGGGTCGAGCCAGAACATCGATTGGGTGCCGTGCCCCGAGCGCTGAAAATTCTGGCGGGCGCCGTCGACGATGACGGCGACGCGGCCGAAGTCCTGGAGGCCGCGGATGTTTACGCTCGACGCCGTGCGGTTGGCGTCGGTCTGCATCGTGATTCCCGGTACGCCGAAGAAGATGTCCTGCGGCGTGCTCGCCATCCGCCTTTCCAGCTGCTCCTGATCGACCTGGCTGACCGAAGCCATCTGCTCGATCGCGCTTTCGCCGGTGCGGCTGACGATCGTGATCTTGTCGAGCGCGGTCGCGCCGCCCGCAACCGGCGCCGCCTGTTCATCCGACTGCGGCGCGTCCCCGCCGACGACGATCGGTTCTTCCGCTTCCTGCGCCCAGCCCGCCTGCGCGACCAACAACGTCATCGCGGCTCCGCCCAGCAGAATCGCCATATTCCGGCCAACCAGCCCCATGTCCCAACTCCAAATGCCTGATCTCGATGCTGGCTGGCACGGCGCTCGCTCGCATTTTCATAGTCCCCGGAACGCTTTAAATGTTGACTCATTTAGTCCGGTATTGCACTGACTAGTAAACATGATTATTCGAGTCAAGAAAACAAATCGCCTTGCAACCCGGTCAGTTTCCGAGCCGGCGGATTGAGGAAAGGAGCGGACGATGAACAGCCACAACCCGCATGAATTCAGGTTCCGGTCGCGGCGTCCGGTCCACGACCAACGGGTCGAGTACAGCGCGCTTCCGCTGCCGCCGCGCACCGTCTCCAGCGAGGCGCTTTTCAACGGCCTCTACGAGATCGGCATCGATCACGCAGGCTCGCTCTACCGCCTCAAGATCACCCGTCAGGGCAAGCTCATCCTCAACAAGTAGCCGCAAGCAGACAGGCAATCGACATGGATCAGAACGTCAAGCCGGCGCCCCACCAGATCAGGGCGGCGCGAGCCGAATACCCGAGGGTGCGAGAGCGCGACCTTGCTGCGCAGTTCGGCATTTCCGAGGCCGATCTCGTGGCCGCCTTTTGCGGGGAAGGCGTCCGGCGTCTCGAGCCGCGCGTGAACGACGTGCTGCTGGGGCTCGAGGCGGTCGGCGAGGTGATGGCGCTGACGCGCAACGACAGCGCGGTCCACGAGAAGATCGGCGTCTACGACAAGATCGAACTCGGCGAGCATGCCTCGCTGGCGCTGGGCGAGCAGATCGATCTGCGCATCTTCCCGAAGGTCTGGACGCACGGCTTTGCGGTCGAGAAGCGCGACGGCGAGGAGATTCGCCGTTCGCTGCAGTTTTTCGACGATGCCGGGGATGCTGTGCACAAGGTACATCTGCGCCCGTCGTCCAACCTCGACGCCTACGAGGCGCTGGTGCGGGGGCTTCTGGCGAGCGACCAGTCGCCGTCTATCGCGCTGAAAGGCGTCGCATTGAAAACCGCCGGTGACGGCGAGGCCGGAAGCGTCGAGGATCTGCGCGACCGCTGGACCCGCATGACCGACGTCCATCAGTTCTTCGGCATGCTGAAGGCGCTGAAGCTGTCGCGCCTGCAGGCCGTGCGCATGATCGGCGACGACTATGCCTGGAAACTCGCCGATGAAAGCCTGGCTGCGCTGTTCAACCTTGCCTCGGCTGATGGGCTGCCGATCATGTGCTTCGTCGGCAATCGCGGATGCGTGCAGATCCATTCCGGCCCGATCGCCAACATCAAGACGATGGGTCCCTGGATCAACGTCATGGACGAAACCTTCCACCTGCACCTGCGCGCGGACCATGTGCGCGACCTGTGGGCCGTGCGCAAGCCGACCAAGGACGGCCACGTCACGTCGATCGAGGCCTATGACGCGAACAAGGAACTCGTCATCCAGTTCTTCGGCCAGCGCCACGAGGGCGAAGCGGAACGCGACGACTGGCGTTTCCTCGTGGAGAACCTGCCCAGGGTTCCGGTGCAGACGGCGGCCTGAGGAGAGATCAGATGGGTCGCATCCATGCCGTTTCGCGCGCCTCCTGGGCGTGCGCGTTCATCGTCGCGCTCGGTGCGGTCGCCGCGTCGGCGGACGACGGCGTTTTCGCCGATCCCTCGCGGATCGCGGCGGTGGGTGGTTCCGTCACCGAGATCGTCTACGCGCTCGGGCAGGAGGACAAGCTTGTCGCGCGCGATTCGACCAGCCTCTATCCCGCCGCCGCGCTGAGCCTGCCCGATGTCGGCTACATGCGCCAGCTGTCGCCGGAGGGCGTGCTGTCGGTCAATCCGACCGGCATTCTGGCGGCCGAAGGCAGCGGCCCCAGGGAAGCGATCGACGTCCTGGCGAAGGCAAGCATACCGCTCATCACGGTGCCCGACAGCTTCGATCATGCCGGCATCCTCGAAAAGATACGCGTCGTGGGCAAGGCGCTTGGCGTCGAAAAAGAGGCGACCCGGCTTGCGGCCTCGGTCGATGCCGAACTTGTTGCCGCCGAAGCGCTGACAAAGGGGATTCTCGAGAAGAAGCGCGTGCTCTTCATCCTTTCCCTCCAGGGCGGAAAGATCCTGGCGGCGGGATCGGACACGGCGGCGAGCGGCATCATCGACCTCGCCGGCGCTGCGAACGCGGTCGAGGGCTATTCCGGCTACAAACAGCTGTCTGACGAGGCCGCGATCCTCGCCCGGCCGGACATCGTGCTGATGATGGACCGCGGCGACGGAGAGGGCGTCTCGGAGGAGGAGGTGTTTGCGCATCCCGCCATCGCGCCGACCCCTGCGGGCCAGGCCCGGAAGCTGATCCGCATGGACGGCGGCTATCTGCTGGGCTTCGGCCCGCGCACCGCCGCCGCCATCCGCGACCTGGCGACCGCCCTCTACGGCGACCAGGTCAGGGGCTGAACCGTGGCTATGGTTTCCGCAGCCGGCACGGTCGGCGCCAGACGACGGCAGGCGCCCGACGGCGACAGGTCGGTCCGCGCCAGGCTGGCGATCCTGCTGCTTGCGATGCTCCTGGCGGCGACGGTCCTTTTCAGCCTCGTCTCCGGCGCGTCCGACGCGTCGGTCCTGGCGGTGATCCGCGACGGGTTGGTTCCGTCGCTTTCGCCCGACGATGCGCTGTCGGCGCGGGATCGCGTCATCGTCTATGACATCCGCCTGCCGCGGGTCGTGATGGGCATGCTGATCGGCGCGGCGCTCGCCGTATCCGGGGCGGTCATGCAGGGGCTGTTTCGAAATCCGCTCGCCGACCCCGGTCTCGTCGGGGTCTCGGCCGGGTCGAGCCTGGGCGCTGTCGCGGTCATCGTTCTGGGCGCCGGGGTTCTGGCCCCGCTCACGGCCTTGCTGGGAGACTATGCCTTGCCGCTTGCCGCCTTCATCGGCGGGCTGGTCACCACGCTCGTGCTCTACGGCATCTCGACGCGTCAGGGACGCACCTCCGTCGCCACAATGCTGCTTGCCGGCATTGCGCTCGCCGCGCTGGCCATGGCCTTCACCGGCGTGCTGATCTTCGTCGCCGACGACCGGCAGCTGCGCGACCTGACCTTCTGGTCTCTCGGCTCCCTTGCCGGCGCGACCTGGCAGAAGATCGGTGCGGTCGCGCCGATCATCGTCCTGGCGCTGGCGGCAACGCCCTTCCTGGCCAGGGGACTCAACGCGCTGGCCCTGGGCGAGCCGACCGCCGGCCATCTCGGGATTCCGGTCCAGCGGCTGAAATACACC
Organism: Mesorhizobium marinum; assembly: GCF_040813675.1. Lineage (NCBI taxonomy): Bacteria > Pseudomonadati > Pseudomonadota > Alphaproteobacteria > Hyphomicrobiales > Phyllobacteriaceae > Mesorhizobium > Mesorhizobium marinum. Next base: position 936,436 of record NZ_JBFOCI010000001.1, read on the forward strand.
GCTATCGTGTCGGTTTCCGCCGCTGTCGGCGCCGCAGTTGCGGTCAGCGGCGGCATCGGCTTCGTCGGCATCGTCGTGCCGCATCTGCTGCGGCTCCTGATCGGCCCCGACAATCGCTACCTGCTGCCCGCTTCGGCGCTGCTGGGCGCCAGCATGCTCCTGCTCGCGGACGCCATCAGCCGCACCATCGTCGCGCCGGCCGAACTGCCGATCGGCATCGTCACGGCGAGCGTCGGCGCGCCGTTCTTCCTCTGGATACTGCTGCGCCGCCGCGGCATTCTCGACCTCTGAGGCCGCCATGATCGAGGCAACAGACCTGTCCGTTACGATCGCCGGCCGCGAAATCGTCTCGGCGATCGATTTCCAGGCGAAGGCCGGCGAACTGACGGCGATCGTCGGACCAAACGGCTCAGGCAAGACGACCTTCCTGAAGGCGCTTTCGGGAGAACTGGCCTATGCCGGCCGGGTGACGGTCAACGGCCGCGACCTCGCTGCCATGAAGGCCTGGGAAGCGGCGTCGGTCCGGGCCGTGCTTCCGCAGGCGACGGCGCTGTCGTTCCCCTTCACCGTGCGCGAGATCGTCAGGCTCGGCCTGGCGGGCGGCCGCTCGGGCGCGGCCGACAGCGAGTCGGAGACGCTTCCCGAACGCGCGCTGGAGCGGGTCGACCTCGGCGGTTTCGCCGGACGTTTCTACCAGGAACTCTCAGGCGGCGAGCAGCAGCGCGTCCAGCTCGCCCGGGTGCTCTGCCAGGTCTGGGCACCGGTGGTCGGCGACGCGGCGCGCTATCTTCTCCTCGACGAGCCGATTTCCAGCCTCGACATCAGGCACCAGCTGATCATCATGAACCTGGCGCGCGACTTCGTCGCACGCGGGGGCGGGGTGGTCGCGATCCTGCACGACCTCAACCTCACGGCGATGTTCGCCGACCGTATCGTCATGATGCACAGTGGCCGCCTGGCGGCAGCGGGGGCGCCGCGGGAGGTGTTGCGCGACGACCTGATCTCAAGCGTCTTCGAGTGCAGGCTGAAGGTCGGCGTCCTGCCGGCGGGCGACGTGCCTTTCGTGCTGCCGCAGTCCGCAGCTTGACAGGGCCTGCCCTGAGGCGGCTATCCGGCCTGCGGTAGCGCCTCGAGCGGCATCGGTATTCCGAGCAGGCCGCGCATGTCGGCCTTCCTGGCGACCAGGTCGGCGATGGAATGGCGCATCAGCACTTCGAAGAACGCGTTGAGCGCCTCGCGCAGCGCTGAGTTCAGCGCGCAGGAATCGACCAGCGGGCATTCTGCGGCGTCGTTCTCGAAGCATTCCGCCATGGCGAAGTTCTCTTCGGTTACGCGCACCACGTCGAACAGGGTGATCTGGTCGGCCGGACGACCGAGCCGAACGCCGCCGTTGCGGCCGCGCACCGTCTCGACCAGCTTGGCTTCCACCAGCGGCTGCAGGATCTTGAAGAGGAAAAGCTCGGACACGGAGTAGGCGCTCGCGATCTCGGGGATGCGGCTCAGGCGGCCGTCGTTGGCCGCGCAATACATTAGGATGCGCATCGCGTAGTTGGTCTGTCGCGTCAGCCGCATGTTGCGAGAATCCCTGCAGGATTTGAGGTTCGGCCAATATGGCCCATTCCTTAGAACAATTCCAGAAAATAAGATGATGCTTTGCATCAACTTAACGGCTGCGCCAACCCGGCGCACGCCTGCAGGTTGACATGCGGTTCGGCTTCGTGGTCTCGACACCGATCGGATGGATGACCGACGACAGCAAGGCGAGGTGAGGTGGCCAGGGCCGGACTCTCTTTCGAAACACTGGGCGACCTTGTCGGCAAGGAACTTGGCGTATCCGGCTGGGTCACGGTCGACCAGGACATGATCGACCGGTTCGCCGAGTGCACCGGTGACCGGCAGTGGATCCACGTCGATCCCGAGCGGACGAGGAAGGAAAGCCCGTTTCGCAAGCCGATCGCCCACGGCTACCTGACGCTTTCGCTGGTCTCGGCGATGGCGCTGGAGATCGACGCCGTTCCCGAGAATACGCAGGCGGCCTTCATGCACGGGCTCGATGCTGTGCGCTTCGTTGCCCCTGTCATCGTCGGCTCCAGGGTGCGTCTGCGCTCGACTCTGGTGTCGATGGAGCATGCAGGACCCGGCCAGTACCTGCTCAGGACCGGCAACGTCGTCGAGATCGAGGGTGATTCCCGACCGGCGCTGACGGCGGACGTCCTCGTGATGCTCTACGAGCGGCGGCGAAAGCGCACCTAGAACCGGTCGATCACGCCGATGCCGACGGCCTCGAAGTCGTCCATGGCCATCAGGGCGGCGGGCGCTTCGTCGAGCGAAATGCGCCTGCCGAGGAGGCGCTCGGGCCTCAGCTTTCCGGCGCGGATCATCTCCATCATCGCCTGGTAGCGGAAGGCCTGCATGCCGTGGCTGCCGCGGATTTCCAGTTCATGGGCGATCACCTTGGCCATCGGAATCTGCGGCTTGGAATGTTCGCCCAGCATCAGCCCGACCTGGACATGGCGACCGCGACGGCGAAGGTTCGAGATCGAGTTGTAGCAGGTGGTCGGGTGGCCGAGCGCGTCGATCGACACATGTGCGCCGCCATCGGTGATCTCCTTGACCGCCGCGACGACCCGGGGCGTCCTGGTTGCGTTGACCGTCGCGACCGCGCCGAGCTTCGTCGCGAGGTCGAGCTTGTCGTCCGTGAGATCGACAGCGACCACGTTCGCGCCCATCGCGCTGGCGATCATGATGGCGGAAAGTCCGACGCCGCCGCAGCCATGAATGGCGACCCATTCCCCAGGCCCCGTCCGCGCCTGGTCGACCACGGCGCGGAAGGACGTGACGAATCGGCAGCCCAGGCTGGCGGCGGTCGCGAACTCCATGTCAGCCGGCAGGGCGACGAGGTTGGTGTCGGCGAAGTCGAGCGCGACGTATTCGGCATAGGAGCCCCATGCCGTGAAGCCCGGCTGATACTGGTGCTCGCAGACCTGGTGGTTGCCCGAAGTGCATTCGAAACAGCGTCCGCATCCCGCAACGAACGGCACGGTAACGCGGTCGCCTTCCTTCCAGCGGGTGACACCGGCGCCGACCGCCGCCACCGTGCCGGCCAGTTCATGCCCGGGAACGTGGGGCAGGCGGATGTCGGGATCGTGGCCCATCCAGCCGTGCCAGTCGCTTCGGCATAGGCCGGTCGCCTCCACCTTCACGACTACCCCCTCCGGCGGGGGCGCTGGATCCGGCACCGTCCGTACGCTCGGCGCTTCGCCGAATGCCTCATAGAGCACTGCCTTCATGGTCGCCTGCTTTCTGATCGGTCGGGCGGCTGCTGCGGCCCGAGGTTCCGTGGCGAGACTATTGCGGGAGGCGGAATTTGCAACGGCCCTGCCGGGACCTGTGGGTTTCGCAGAATCCGGCGGGCATTTCCGCCGCCAAGATGCTAGATGGCCGGTCGCGCTGCATCCGCCTTGCAGGAACGGAGGCTTGAATGAAGGTCGATATCGAGATGGGAACCGCCGGCAGGGCGGCGGCCATGCTCGATCTTGAGGAACTGCTGGCGACGCGTCTTCTCGTGCAGGGCAATTCGGGCTCCGGCAAGTCGCATCTCTTGCGCCGCCTTCTTGAACAGAGCGCGCCCTGGGTTCAGCAGATCGTGATCGATCCGGAAGGCGATTTCGTCACGCTGGCCGACAAGTTCGGCCACGTGGTCGTCGATGCGCGACGCACGGAGGCGGAACTCGCCGGCATCGCGGCGCGCATACGCCAGCATCGCGTCTCCGCAATTCTGAACCTGGAGGGCCTCGACGTCGATCAGCAGATGCGCGGCGCCGCAACCTTCCTGAACGCCCTGTTCGATGCCGATCGCGAGTTCTGGTACCCCGTTCTCGTCGTCGTCGACGAGGCGCAGCTGTTTGCGCCGGCGGTCGGCGGCGAAGTGGCCGACGATGCCCGCAAGGCGTCGCTCGGCGCGATGACCAACCTGATGTGCCGTGGCCGCAAGCGCGGCCTGGCCGGGGTCATTGCCACCCAGCGCCTTGCCAAGCTGGCCAAGAACGTTGCCGCGGAAGCCTCGAACTTCCTCATGGGGCGGACTTTTCTCGACATAGACATGGCGCGCGCGGCCGATCTCCTCGGCATGGACCGGCGGCAGGCGGAGATGTTCCGGGACCTGGCGCGCGGGAACTTCGTCGCGCTCGGACCGGCGCTGTCGCGGCGTCCGCTGCCGATCGCCATCGGCGCGGTGGAGACGTCGGCGCGCTCCGTCAGCCCGAAGCTTACGCCGCTGCCGGATACGGTGGACGATGTCGAGAACCTGATCCTGACGCCTTCGCCCGAGGAGATGCGCCAGCCGGTGCGGCGTCACAGGCCGCCGGCGCCGGCGGCAACGGCCGACATCATGGCGCAACTTGCACGCTCGACACCAGAGCAGGAGCCAACTCCCGAAACCGTGCTGCAGGAGGTCGACGAAGCCGAGCGCGAGGCGACGATCACGTCGATCGTGCGCGAGATGATCGACGAACGGGACGTCGCGTTTCAGACGGATTCCGTGCTGTTCCAGGATTTTCTCGTGCGTTGCCGCATTCGCCGCCTCCAGGGCGGCGCCGTGGGACTGCCGGAGTTCCGGCGCAGGCTTGCGATCGCCAAGGCGCGCGTCGACGACGACCTTGCCGCCGGCGAGCCGTGGCAGCGCGCGCTTGGCCTCTCGGCAAGCCTGCCGGATGACCTCCAGTCGGTGTTCCTGATCGTCGCCAAGGCAGCGATAGCCGGCGAGAACTGCCCGTCGGACATGGCGCTCGCACGCGCCTACGGCACGCACTCGTCGCGACGCGCCCGCCGGCTGCTCGCCTATTTCGAGGAGCAGGACGTGGCGGTTGTGCGGTCCGATTTCCAGGGGCGGCGTATCGTCGCGCTTCCCGACCTGGGCTGCGAGACGGCGCCCGGCGACCCGGACGCGCAGGACGGCCCGCACACCGAAGCGGCCGAGTGAGGCACCGCAGCGCCGGGCATCGAGCCCGGCTAGAAAACCCCTTTCCGTCCGGTCGGTTATGGATGTAGGCTGATCCCAGGCCCGAACGACTTCGGGCGAGGTACCTAGGCTGAGGACCAAGGGAGGAAGCATGTCCGAAGTGTCGTTGGTGGTGAACGGTCGCAAGGTAAGCGCGACGGTGGAGGATCGGACGCTTCTGGTCCATTTCCTGAGAGAACATCTTGGACTGACGGGAACCCATGTGGGCTGCGACACGTCGCAGTGCGGCGCCTGTGTGGTGCATGTGGACGGCAAGGCCATGAAGTCGTGCTCGATGCTGGCGGCGCAGGCTTCGGGCTCCGAAATCGTCACCATCGAAGGGCTCGGCGCCGGCGCGGAACTGCATCCCGTGCAGGCGGCGTTCCGGGAACACCACGGTCTCCAGTGCGGCTTCTGCACGCCCGGCATGATCATGGCGGCGACCGACATGATCCGGCGGCATCCCGAAGGGCTGGACGAGAAGACGGTGCGCGCCGAACTCGAAGGCAACATCTGCCGTTGCACCGGCTATCACAACATCGTCAAGGCGATCCTGGCGGCTTCCGAGGCGATGGCCAAGGGCGGCGCGGTGAAGGCAGCCTGAGACTTTCCCGGCGTGGGCAAGGTCCGCTCCGGGGCGGTGGCGAGACACGATAAAGCCGAACAATTGCAACGATTTGCGCGGCTCCACTGCTCAAGGCATCCGGGCGTTTGTTCCTGCCAAGGTTCTGGAGGAGAATTCTGATGGGTATGGAAGGCATCGGCGCGCGCGTGGCGCGCAAAGAGGACAAGCGGTTCATCACCGGCGCCGGGCGCTATGTCGACGACATGGTGGTGCCCGGCATGAAGCACGCGGCATTCGTCAGAAGCCCGCACGCGCATGCCGAGATCGTTTCGATCGACGTCTCGAAGGCGCAGGCGATGCCCGGCGTCATCGGGGTGCTGACCGGCAAGGAACTCAAGGCCGACGGCATCGGCAATCTCATCTGCGGCTGGATGATCCATTCCAAGGACGGCTCGCCGATGAAGATGGGCGCATGGTCGCCGCTGGCGGTCGACCGGGTGCGCTATGTCGGCGACGCCGTTGTGATCGTCGTTGCCGACAGCAAGGGGCAGGCGCGCGACGCGGCTGAAGCCGTCGAGATATCCTACAAGGAACTGCCGGCGGTCATCAGCGCGGTGGATGCGCTGAAGGCGGGTGCGCCGCAGCTCCACCCCGAGGCTGACAACAACCTCATCTTCGACTGGGAGATCGGCGACCAGAAGGCGGCCGACGCGGCAATCCAGTCGGCCGCCCATGTGACCAAGATCAGGATCGTCAACAACCGGCTGGTGCCCAACGCGATGGAACCGCGCGCGGCGCTCGGCCACTATGACAGGGCCGAGGACCACTACACCTGCTGGACGACGTCACAGAACCCGCACGTCGCGCGGCTGGTGATGAGCGCCTTCTACAACATCGCGCCGGAGAACAAGCTGAGGGTGATCGCCCCCGATGTCGGCGGCGGTTTCGGCTCGAAGATCTACATCTATCCGGAAGAAATCGTCTGCCTCTGGGCGTCGAAAAAGACCGGCGTTCCGGTCAAGTGGGTCGCCGACCGTTCCGAGAGCTTCCTGTCCGACGCGCATGGCCGGGACCACGTCTCGGAAGTCGAGATGGCGTTCGACAAGGACAACCGGATTGTCGGCCTGAAGGTCGACACCATCGCCAATCTCGGCGCCTACATGTCGCTGTTCTCGTCCTGCGTGCCGACCTATCTCTACGCCACGCTGCTGTCCGGCCAATACAACATCCCGGCGATCCACGCGAACGTGCGCACCGTCTACACCAACACGGCGCCCGTCGACGCGTATCGCGGGGCAGGGCGGCCGGAAGCGACCTATCTGCTGGAGCGGACGGTCGAGGTGGCGGCGCGCGAACTCGGGGTCTCGCCGGGAGAACTCAGGCGCAAGAACTTCATCACTGAGTTCCCGCACCAGACGCCGGTCATCATGAACTATGACGCCGGCGACTACGCCACGTCGCTCGACGCCGCGATGAAGGAGGCGGACTATTCCGGATTTGCTGCGCGTCGCGATGCGGCGAAGGCGAAAGGCAAGCTGCGCGGCATCGGCATGAGCTGCTACATCGAGGCCTGCGGCATCGCTCCGTCGGCCGCGGTCGGTTCGCTCGGCGCCGGCGTAGGTCTCTGGGAATCGGCCGAAGTGCGCGTCAACGCGGTCGGCACCATCGAGGTGCTGACCGGCTCGCACAGCCACGGGCAGGGACACGAGACCACCTTCGCGCAGCTCGTCAACCAGCGCTTCGGGGTGCCGATCGACAGCGTGTCGATCGTGCACGGCGACACCGACAAGGTGCAGATGGGCATGGGCACCTACGGCTCGCGGTCGGGCGCGGTGGGCATGAGCGCCGTCACCAAGGCGCTCGACAAGGTCGAGGCCAAGGCCAAGCGGATCGCGGCCCACCTGATGGAGGCCGACGAGGGCGACATCGTCATCGAGAACGGCGAACTGAAGGTGGCCGGTACCGACAAGACGGTGCCCTGGTTCCAGATGGCGCTGGCCGCCTACACGGCGCACAACCTGCCGGCCGGCATGGAGCCCGGCCTGAAGGAGACGTCTTTCTACGATCCCTCCAACTTCACCTTCCCGGCGGGCTGCTACATCTGCGAGGTCGAGGTCGATCCCGACACCGGCGTGACCGAGATCGTGCAGTTCGTGGCCGCCGACGACTTCGGCAACATCATCAATCCGATGATCGTGGAGGGCCAGGTGCATGGCGGCATCGCACAGGGCGTCGGCCAGGCGCTGCTGGAAGGAGCCGTCTACGACGACAGCGGCCAGCTGCTGACCGCCAGCTACATGGACTACACCATGCCGCGCGCCGACGACCTGCCGTCGTTCAAGGTGTCGACCTCCAACACGCCTTGCCCGGGCAATCCGCTCGGCATGAAAGGGTGTGGCGAAGCGGGCGCCATCGGCTCGCCGCCGGCCGTCATCAACGCGATCACCGATGCGCTCGGCATACGCGACATCGCCATGCCGGCGTCGCCGCAGACCGTGTGGAACGCGTTGCATTCGAACTGAGAAACAGTCGCGGGAGAGCAGGGACCAAGGAAACCAGGACAGGCGCAAGGTTGCCCTGAGGTTTCCAAAAAACCCTTCTCCCCGCCAAACCTCACCGGGAGGGAGACGAACAAGATGTATGCAGTCAACTATCACCGCGCATCCTCGGTCGCCGAGGCAGCCAGCCTACTCGGCAAGGGCGAGGCCAAGCTGCTGTCCGGCGGCATGACGCTTATTCCGGCGATGAAGACGCGGCTCGCCGCGCCGTCCGACGTGGTCGACATTTCGCGTATCGGCGAACTGAAGGGCATCACCGTTTCGGGCAACACCGTCACCATCGGCGCGGCGACGACCCATGCCGAGGTGGCCACCAGCGCAGATCTCAAGAAGGCGGCCCCTGCCGTCGCCGACCTTGCGGCGCATATCGGCGACCCGCATGTTCGCCACCGCGGCACGATCGGCGGTTCGGTCGCCAACAACGATCCGGCAGCCGACTATCCGGCGGCGTTGCTCGCCCTCAACGCAACGGTCGTCACCAGTTCCCGGGAAATTTCCGCGGGCGACTTCTTCACGGGGCTGTTCGAGACGGCGCTCCGCGACGGTGAGATCGTCACGGCGATCCGCTTCGAGAAGCCAGAGAAGTCGGCTTACCAGAAGTTCCCCAACCCGGCCTCTCGCTACGCCATGACAGGCGTCTTCGTGGCCAAGGGTAGCGACGGCGTAAGGGTCGCGGTCACCGGTGCCGGCGACAACGGCGTGTTTCGCCAGGAAGACATGGAGAAGGCGCTGGCGCAGAACTTCGGACCGTCCGCGCTCGACGGCGTGTCCGTGTCGCCTGACGGGCTGATGACCGACATCCATGCTTCGGCCGAGTACCGGGCCAACCTTGTGAAGGTGATGGCCAAGCGGGCGGTCGCGAAGGCGGGCTGAACCGGCATCCGGCAGGCGCGACCTGCCGCTACTTGAACAAAAAGGCTCCGGTTCGACCGGAGCCTTTTTCATTTGTGCCGGCGCTTACGCGCAGAAAGGGCGACTGTTGCTGTCCCGCTGGATTGGACGACCGGTCACTCAAGCGACTTCAGGAAGGCTATCAGATCGCCGATCTGGTCTGGGTCGAGCTTGAACTCGGGCATGCTGGGATGGCCCGTGCGGATTCCCTCCGCGAGCGATTCCTGGAGGTCCTCCACGGGATAGCGCTCGTGCAACTCGCGAAACGGCGGGGCGACCGACAGAGGGCTCGGACCGACAGGGTCTATCGAATGGCACTGCGAGCAATTGGTCTTGGCGAATACCATTCCACGTTGCTCGGACGGGGTGAGGGCATGCGCGGCATTGAGCGCCGTCGCCGAAACAAGAAGCGCCAGGCCGACACGTGCTTTCATCTCAAGTCCTCTCCTCGATGCCGCAGCGTGACAGGGTTATCCCAACCTGCATGATTCTACCATGACCGCGAAACCCACGACTGTCGTTGATCCGGGTCAAAGCAGGACGATTGTCAGCGGAAACCTTTGGCCAAGCGGCGCGATTGCGCGGCCGGAGAACCGGTGCGCTAGTCTAGTCCGCGCCTTCCATGTCGATCACCGCGTTGGCCTCGGTCGCGAGGACCTCGACGTCCTGGTTGCGGCCGCCGACCACGGTGAAATCGCGCTGGTAGATGCGGTCCTTGTTCTTGGCGATGATGGTGTAGTCGCCCTCGGCCAGAACCAGGGAGGCGAAGGCGCCCACGACCTCGCGCACCGGGTCGCCGGACGACGACAGGACCGACCATGACGTGTCGGCGATCGCCTCGCCGCCGGCCTCACGCACCAGCTTGAGGGTCAGTTCGGCCGCATGATGCTCGACGGTCGCCTCCGTCAGCTTTCCGGCCTCGATGCGGATGTCGGATCGGATCACGGCGTTCACGGAGCCGTAGGTCGAGACGATGTGGTAGGTGCCGGAATTCAGCCGCACCACGGAATTCGGGCTGACGTCGGGAATGATCAGCGCGCGCTCGCTGCCGGCATCCGGCTCGGCTTCGTAGATGGAGAACTTCAGCTTGGCGGGCGGGATGCGCACGCCGCCGGCGAGGGTGGCGTCTAGCTTCAGGCCGCCAGCGTCGAGAACCAGGCTCTCGCTCTTGTTCTCGCGGCCGACGGAGATGCGCTTGGTGGCTCCGGCGCGACCATAGGAGGCGTGCACCAGGTAGCCGCCGGGCGCGAGGTTGAAGACGGCGGTGCCGCCCTGCGCCGAGGCGATCAGCGGCAGCTTGCCGTCGGGGCCCGCGGCCTGGCCGAAGACGCGCCAGACCAGCCCGCGCGAGATATCGGCACCCTCTTCGGTCAGCTTGGCCGACAGCGTGATCTCGCCGCCGGTGGTCAGCGCGAGCGGCGCCCCGGGGTCGACTGCGGGCGCGAAGCTGGAGAAGGAGGGCAGGTCGAGACCGACGGCGGGCGCGCCGCCGGACGGCGCGAATTCCTGTGCAATGGCGAGCACCGGCGCGGCTGCGAGGAAAGCCGTCGCGGCAAGGCCAAGAAAAAGACGGATCACCCCTCCGGTCATGCTTGCTTTTGACCCCAACGGGATGGCAATTTCAAGGCCAATTCGCCACAAGCCGCCGCAAGCCCCAGAGCATGCCGCCGCGCTTCAGCCAGCAAATCCGGAGACATGTGAATGGCGTCGCCCATCATCGACCATCTTTTGACCCGCAGTTCCGCGCCGATCGCCGAGCTGAAGGATCCCGGCCCGTCCGATTCCGAGGTCGCCACGATGGTGGCGGCGGCGGTTCGCGTGCCCGACCACGGCCGGCTCGCTCCGTGGCGCTTCGTGCTCTACCGGGGCGATGCCCGCGTTCGGATAGGCGAGGCGCTTGCCGCGCTCGCCGAGAAGCGGGAAGGGCCGCTGCCGGAAGGCCGACGCAACCAGGAACTGGCGCGTTTTTCACGCGCGCCCCTGGTGGTCGGCGTCATCTCCAGCCCGAAGGAGAACCCGAAGATCCCGGAATGGGAGATGTTCCTGTCCGGCGGCATGGCGGCAATGAACCTGATTCACGCCGCGACGGCGCTCGGCTACGGCGCCAACATGATCACCAACTGGTACTCGGACACCGAGGAGGGGCGGGCCCTGCTCGGCCTCGCGCCGCACGAACGGGTGGTGGGCTTCGTGCATATCGGCACCCATGAGGGCACTGTGCCCGAGCGCCCGCGGCCGGACCCCGCGACCCTCGTCGCCGACTATTCGGGACCCTGGACGACCGGCAGCTAGGCCGTCACGTTGGCGCGCGCCAGCAATCGCTCGGCGCGCTTCAGATGGGGGATGTCATACATCTTGCCGTCGATCGCGACGACGCCGGGATTGCCGGCCGCCGCGAAGGCGGAGATGACGTCGCGGGCATGCCCGACGGCTTCCGCCGACGGCGTGAAGACCTCGTTGATGACAGCGACTTGCGCCGGGTGAATGGCGAGCTTGCCCGTGAAGCCGTCACGCTCGGCTTCGAGGCACTCCGCGCGCAGGCCGTCAAGGTCGCGGAAGTCGACATAGACGGTGTCGATCGCCGCGACGTCGCAGGCCGAAGCGGCGAGCAGCGTGACCGTGCGGGCGAAACGGAAGACGTCGGTGTAGCGGCCTTGGTCGTCGCGCGTCGATCGCGCGCCGACCGCCGCGGAAAGATCCTCCGCGCCCCAGGTCAGCCCCTTCAGCCGGGGGCTGGAGTTCGCGTAGCTCGCGGTGGAAAGGGTTGCCAGGCCCGTTTCGGTGACGATCGGGATCACGCCGATGCCGCCGTCCGGCAGGCCGGCCTCGATCTCGGCGACGCGCAGCTTGCTCGCGAGGTGCTGGACGTCGGCGCCGCCCTGCGCCTTAGGCAGGATGATGCCGTCCGGGCGGGCGGGAACGACCGCCGCCAGATCCTCGTCCGTATGGCCGGTCCCGAGGTCGTTCACGCGCACGAAGACGCGACAGCTGCCGCCGGCCGTGCGGATCGCGTCCGGCGCAAGTTGTCGCGCAAGCGGCTTGTTGGCGGGCGCGACGGAGTCCTCGAGGTCGACGATGACGACGTCGGCGCCGGCCGCAAAACCCTTTTCGAGCTTCCTTTCGGAATCGCCGGGGACGAACAGCAGGGAACGCATCAGGCCGCCTTCTTCATGATCATGGCCTGGCGGGCGCAGCGGGCGACGAGCACGCCGTCCTGGTTGTAGGCGCGGTGTTCGAAATCGACGATCCCGCGGTCGGGCTTCGACTTCGACTCGCGCACGGCGAGCACCTCCGTCTCGACGCGGATCGTGTCGCCGTGGAAGACCGGGGCGGGGAAGACCGTCTCCGTCATGCCGAGATTGGCGAGCGTGGTGCCGAGCGTCGTGTCGTGCACGGAAATGCCGATCATCAGGCCGAGGGTGAGCAGCGAATTCACCAGCGGGCGGCCCCATTCGGACTTGGCGGCGAAGTCGAAGTCGATATGCAGCGGCTGGGGGTTCATGGTCATCGTCGAGAAGAGAACATTGTCGCTCTCGGTCAAGGTCCGGGTCAGGGCATGACGAAAGACCTGCCCGACCTGGAATTCCTCAAGATACAAACCCGCCATCGCAGTTCCTCCCTCGATCCGCATGGAATAGGCGGCGCTGCCGGGACCGGCAAGCGGATTGACGACGCCGCATGCCGCAGCCGGTTAAAGAACATGGTGAACCAAACGTAAACCTTTTCTGCCTACGGTCAGGCTTACGCCAATTGGGGTTGGCGACGTCGGGCGCGCAGGCAGGGTTTATGGTCGTCTCGCATTTCCTGAAATGGGTGAACACGGCAAAGGCGCATGAGCGCGCGGCGGCAGCCAGTGCTCTGGCGCGGGCCTATGCGAACCACGACCTTCCGTTCGAGGATCGTTGTGCGGCGGAAGCGGCGCTGACGCTTCTGCTCGACGATCCCTCGGCCAGGGTTCGCAAGGCGATGGCGGAGGCGCTGGCGCTGTCACGCCACGCGCCGCGGCAGGTGATCGCCGCGCTCGCCGCCGACCAGCCGGAAGTTGCCGCCGTCGTCCTGGCACGCTCGCCGCTCCTGTCCGACGCCGACCTGGTCGATCGCGTGACCGAAGGGTCGAAGGCTGCGCAACTGCTCATCGCCGACCGTCCCTCGGTGTCGAAGGAACTGGCGGCCGCCATCGCCGAAATCGGCGATGCCGACGTCTGCGGGATGCTGGTCGCCAATGCAGGTGCCGACATCGCGCCGCTGTCGTTCCGACGCCTGGCCGAGCGTCACGGCCATGTCGCCTCCCTTCGCGAAGCGCTGATCGCCGATGACCGGCTGCCCGCCGACTGCCGGCACATTCTGCTGGTCAAGCTCGGGGACGCGCTCAAGGGCTCGCCGCTTGTCGTTGCGCTGATGGGTGCACCGCGCGCCGAGCGCCTGCTGAAGGACGCCTGCGTGAAGGCGTCGCTGACGCTGATCGACGCCACCGACCCCGACGACTATGCCGCGCTGATCGCGCATCTCAGGGTCGCCGGGAACCTCACGGCGAGCTTCATCGTGCGGGCGATCGCGCATGGCAAGGTCGACTTCTTCGGTTCGATGCTCGTTGCCTTGGCCGGCCAATCGGAACGGCGCGTGCGGTCGCTGCTCGCGACAGGCAGCGACGTGGCGCTGGCCGCGGTGTTCCGCCGGGCGGGCCTTTCCGAAGCCGTTCACGGCATCCTGGTTCGCGCGCTGAAGGTCTGGCGCGAGGTCGCCAACGGCCGGCGCGTTGCCGGCGCCCAGGAAGTATCCCGCCTGATGCTCGAGGAACTCGGCGGCGAAACCGCCGACGGCGATCTCGCCGCGCTCCTCAAATCGATCCATCTCGATGCCTTGCGCGAAAACGCCAGGGAACACGCGCTGGCGATCGCAGCGGCATAGGCCGGAACCCGGTTCGTACCCTTCGGTACGGCAGCGCCGGCTTCAGATATCCAGCGTTTCCGCCTCGGCGAACTCGGCGCGTTCCTGGATGAAGCGGAAGCGCAGTTCCGGCTTGGTGCCCATCAGCGCGTCGACCGAGGCCTTGGTGCCTTCCGGATCGGTCTCGTCCACCTCGACGCGAAGCAGGGTGCGCTTGCCCGGGTCCATGGTGGTTTCCTTGAGCTGGGCGGCCATCATCTCGCCGAGGCCCTTGAAGCGCCCGATCTCGATCTTTCCGCGTCCGGTGAATTCGGACTTCAGCAGTTCGTCCTTGTGGGCGTCGTCGCGCGCATAGAGGACCTTGCCGCCCTGGCTGATCCGGTAGAGCGGGGGGACGGCCATGTAGAGGTGGCCACCGCGGATGAGGTTCGGCATCTCCTGGTAGAAGAAGGTGATGAGCAGCGAGGCGATGTGGGCGCCGTCGACGTCGGCGTCGGTCATGATGATCACGCGGTCGTAGCGCAGATCCTCGTCGCGGTACTTGCCTTGCGTGCCGCAGCCCAGCGCCTGGACCAGATCGGAAATCTGCTGGTTGGATGCGAGCTTGTCGGACCCTGCGCTGGCGACGTTCAGGATTTTGCCGCGCAGTGGCAGCACGGCCTGGCTCGCGCGGTCGCGCGCCTGCTTGGCCGAGCCGCCGGCGGAATCGCCCTCGACGATGAATATCTCGGCGCCTGCGGCGGCGTTCTGGGTGCAGTCGGCAAGCTTTCCGGGCAGGCGCAGCTTGCGCACGGCCGACTTGCGGCTGATTTCCTTTTCCTGGCGCCGGCGAACGCGCTCGTCGGCGCGCTGGATCACCCAGTCGAGCAGCTTCGAGGCTTCCTGCGGATTGTCGGCAAGCCAGTGGTCGAACGGATCGCGCACCGCGGCGTCGACGATGCGGATTGCCTCCATGGTCGCCAGCCTGTCCTTCGTCTGGCCGACGAATTCGGGTTCGCGGATGAACACCGACAGCATGCCGGCGGCAGAGATCATCACGTCGTCGGCGGTGACGATCGAGGCGCGCTTGTTGCCGATCAGGTCGGCATAGGCGCGCAGGCCGCGCAGAAGCACGTTGCGCAGGCCGGCCTCGTGGGTGCCGCCTTCATGGGTCGGGATGGTGTTGCAGTAGGAGTTGAGGAAGCCGTCGCCGCCATACCAGGTGACGGCCCATTCGACCGAACCGTGGCCGCCCTGCTTGTCGCTCTTCCCCGCGAAGACCTCGCGCGTGACCTGGAACTCGCTGCCGAGCGAGGCCTTCAGGTAGTCCTTGAGGCCGCCCGGGAAATGGAACACCGCCTTTTCCGGCGTGTCGTCCTTGCCGCCCAAAAGTTCGGGCGCGCAATTCCAGCGAATTTCGACGCCGCCGAAGAGATAGGCCTTGGAGCGCGCCATCCGGTAGAGGCGCGCCGGTTCGAAACGGGCGGCCTTGCCGAAGATTTCGGGATCGGGATGGAACCGCACCCGGGTGCCGCGCCGGTTGTGCACCTCGCCGAGCGCCTCGAGCTTGCCCTGCGGGATGCCGCGCGCAAAACGCATGCGGTAGAGCTGGCGCCCCCGCGCGACTTCGACCTCGAGGTGGTCGGACAGCGCGTTGACGACGGAGACGCCGACGCCGTGCAGGCCGCCGGAGGTCTCGTAGACCTTCGAATCGAACTTGCCGCCCGCGTGGAGCGTGCACATGATCACTTCAAGCGCCGACTTCTTCGGGAACTTCGGATGCGGGTCGACCGGTATGCCGCGTCCGTTGTCGGTCACGGTCAGCACGCCGTCCGCCGACAGTTCGACATCGATGAAGGTGGCGTGGCCGGCCACCGCCTCGTCCATGGAGTTGTCGATCACCTCGGCGAACAGGTGGTGCAGCGCCTTCTCGTCGGTGCCGCCGATGTACATGCCGGGACGCCGCCGCACCGGCTCGAGGCCTTCGAGGACCTCGATGTCGGCCGCGGAATAGCCTTCGCTGCCGTCCTTCTGCTGCGCGCTGCGCTTGGCTGCGGCCTGCAGGATCGGGTCGAGCGGCCGCGAGCCGCCGCGCGGCGCGGGCTTCTCGGAGCGGGAGAAGAGGTCGTCGTCTCGGTCGTCCATAGGCACCAGTTCAGCTCAGCGAATCAGTAAAGATACTGCCACGGCGGGCCTGCATCCGAACAGGGTTCCCGTTCCGTTCGATCGAAAGGCTCGTTGGCCGAAAACCGTTCGATAACCAACATCCCAAGTGATCCCGCCGGATCGGCCCAACCATTGCCGATTGTTTAGGAATGCTCCCTAGCCTGACCCCAACAAGAAGAACGGCAGGGACAGGGGTTTTGCGGTGCGGGGTAAGGCAGTCACGATGATCGGCATCGCCGCCGTTTTCGGCGCGATCTCGATATTCGCCGCGGACCTGTGGGTCAAGAGCGCGGCCAGCCAGCGCATTGACCCTATCGAGGTCAGCGTGCCGGTTCCGGACGTTCCGAAGTTCAACACGATCGTGATCGCCTCCGCGCCGCTGCGCTTCGGCATGGAACTCGACCGGGCGCAGCTGACTGAGATCCCGTGGCCGCAGGACAACCTGCCGGAAGGCGCGTTCGGGTCCATCGACGAGGTGCTGGCGGATGGCTCGCGCGTGGTGCTGTCGCCGATCGAGACGAGCGAGCCGGTGCTGCTTGCCAAGCTGTCGGGCGCCAACGGCCGGGCGACGCTTTCCAACCTGCTTTCGCCGGGCATGCGGGCCGTCACCATCAAGACCGACGAGATCGCCGGCGTCGGCGGCTTCATCACGCCGGGCGACCGCGTCGATATCATGCTGACCCGGGACGCAGGCGCGATCCAGGAGGTCTCGCAGAACGCCTCGGGGGCGTCGGGTTCGACGATCACGACGGAAGTGGTCGTCGAAAACGCCAAGGTGCTGACGGTCGGGCAGGGCGCGGACGAGCGCCAGACCAGCCCGCAGGTCGTCGGCTCGGTAACCGTCGAAGTGTCGGTCGACGGCGCCAACAAGATCGCGCTGGCGCGCAACGTGGGTTCGCTTTCGCTGTCGTTGCGCTCTTCCAACGACGCGAGCGCGGCTGGCGACGGCATCACGACGATTTCTTCCTTCGGCGGTTCGGTGGCGGCAGGCGCCAGCGCGCTGATCGAGTCGATGACGGCGGAGCCGGAGGGACCGAAATTCAAGACGGTGATCGTCACGCGCGGCATGCAGCCACAGGCCTATCAGGTGGTGCAGCCTCAAGGGCCGAGACCGTCGACGAACTGAACAGGCGCCGGGGGGACACCGGCCCAGGACTGGATTGGTGCGAGGGGACATGCTCATCTGCATACGCAAACGGGCGGCACGCCTGCTGGGAACGTCATTGATCGCCGCCATGCTGGGCGTCGCCGGCCTTGTCGGCGCCGCCTCGGGCGCTGCGGCGGGCGACGTGATCCGCATCTCGGCCAACAAGACGACCGTCATCAAGATCGCCAAGGGCAAGCCGCGGACGATCAAGACCAACGTGCCGTTCTACGAGATCGTGCTCGGCGATCCTGACGTGGCCAACGTCAATCCGCTGACCGACGACTCCTTCTACGTGCTCGGCAACAATCTCGGCACCACCGGCATCGCGCTGTTCGACGAAAACAAGCAACTGGTCGGCACGGTCGACATCGAGGTCACGCTCGACACCGACCGGCTGGCATCGACGATCCGCAGCAGCGTTCCCGGCGGCGAGGACATCAAGGTCAGCTCGGCCAACGGGCGCGTCGTGCTGTCTGGATCGGCCAACGACCAGGTCGCCGCCGACAAGGCCTCGAAGATCGCCAGCAACTTCTCCGGCCAGGAGGAGGTGATCAACTCGGTCAACATCTCGTCGTCGCAGCAGGTCCAGCTCAACGTGCGCTTCGTCGAGATCAACCGCGAGGTCGGGCAGGAACTCGGCACCAAGATCGGCGTGCGCTACCTCGGCCACGATGGCGGCATCTCGTTCAATTCGAACCCGTCGTCGTCCTCCAACGTGCCCGCCGGCCAGATCATCGGCGCGCTCCTGACCAACGGCTGGACGATCGACGTCGCCATCAAGGCGCTGGAGGATCGCGGCGTGGCCCGGCGGCTGGCCGAACCCAACCTGATCGCGCGTTCCGGCCAGAAGGCGAGCTTCCTCGCCGGCGGCGAGGTGCCGATCCCGGTCGCCGAGGACGACGGCGTCATCACCGTCGACTACAAGAAGTTCGGCGTCGGGCTCGAATTCACCCCGACGGTGCTGGCCGACGGCCTCATCAGCCTCGACATCCAGCCGGAGGTCTCCTCCGTCGACCGGTCGCAGTCCTACAGCGTCGGCAACATCTCGCTGCCTGGCTTCGTGGTCCGGCGCGCGCAGACGTCGGTCGACCTGAAGAGCGGCCAGAGCTTCATGATGGCCGGCCTGCTGCAGACCGAGAACGACATGATCCAGCAGCGGGTGCCCGGTCTGGGCAAGCTGCCGGTGCTCGGCCCGCTGTTCTCGTCGAAGGCCTACCAGCGCCGCGAGACGGACCTTGTGATCATCGTCACGCCCTATCTGGTGAAGCCCATCGATCCCTCGAAGAAGCCCGAAGTGCCGACCGACAGGACGCTTCCGGGCAGCAACGTCGACTACTTCCTCGGCAACACCGAGGAGGTGAAGGTCTCGGATGCTGGCACTCCCCTGGCGCGGTCGGGCGCGGTGGCGGCGCAGGTGGGAGCAGGTCACTTCCTCGACCTGCCGACGGAGTAGGGCGATGCGGTCGACGCTGAAAATGACGATGGTGCTGGGGCTTGCGGCGGCCGGTTCCGGCTGCATGAGCGACGAGCTCCGCCGCGCCGACGGCCTGACCGACGGGGCAGGCGAGTCCATTGCGGCCAACACCGTCATGCAGATGGTCGATCCATGGCCGAACGGCGTTCAGGACACGCGCCTCCTGGTGCCGGCGGCTCGCGCCACGTCGTCCGGCGGCGGCGAGGCGTCGACAGACGCCAAGCAATCGCAGACGACGACCGGCAGCAACTGAACAGGCAGGCGACAACATGGCCACTGCAACCAAGCGCATCGTACTGGTCTCGACCGACAAGGCTTTCGTGCAGGACTGCAGGACCGCCTTCGCGGCGTCGGACCTGATCCAGCTTTCGACGGTCGAAAAGAGCGTGGTCGAACTGCGCGGAGAGATCCAGGAAGCCGATAGCGACGCGATCATCATCGACATGGATGCCGCGAAGCTCGAGGACGTCGAGGCGCTGCAGCGCATCACCCGGCGGCTGGAGGGCAAGGCGCCGATCCTGGTTGTCACGCAGGAGTTCAATGCGGCCGCGGTGCGCATCCTTGTCCAGTTGCAGGTGGCCGACTTCCTGGTGAAGCCGCTGACGACCGCCGACCTCGTGCGCTCCTGCATTCGCGTGCTCCAGGGCCCGGGCCGCGAGCAGAACACGGAATCGCAGATCTACACCTTCATGCCGGCGGCCGGCGGCGTCGGCTGTACGACGCTGACGCTGCAGACGGCGTTCCAGCTGCACCATTCGGTGACGCGCGGGGCGTCGACCTGCGTGGTCGATCTCAACTTCCAGCAGGGCGGCTGCGCCGAATATCTCGACCTCGAGCCGCGCTTCGACATCACCGAGATCGAAAACCAGCCCGAGCGCCTCGACCGCCAGTTGCTCGATGTGATGCTGTCCAAGCATTCGAGCGGGCTGTGCGTCCTTGCCGCGCCGACGAAGCCGTCCGAAATGCGCTCGTTCAACGCCGATGTCGTGGTGCGCATGCTCGACCTCGTATCGGCCTATTTCGACAACGTCGTCATCGACATGCCGCGCACCTGGTTCCCCTGGACCGAGACGGTTCTGCTCGGTTCCAACAAGCTCTACCTGGTCACCGAAATGACGGTGCCCTGCCTGCGCCACACGCAAAGGCTGATCCAGGCGATCTACGAGACGGTCGGCAGGGAAGTGAAGCCGAACGTCATCGTCAACCGGTTCGAGCAGCGGATGTTCGAGAACGGCGTGAAGCAGGCCGATGTCGAGGAGATTCTGGGCGACCATTTCGTCGGAGGCATCTCGAACAATTACCGGCTGGTCCGCGAGGCGGTCGACCGCGGCGTGCCGCTGCAGGAAGTTGATGCCAACGCCAACGTCATCAACGACCTGAAGCGCATCATCCTGCCCGAGGAAGCGGTCGCGACGCCGAAGAAGCAGCGGTCGATCCTCGATATGGGCCGCACCCTCTGGAGAAAGTCGGCATGACCAGCCGCTTCTCCACCCTGCAGAACCGCGACGCCAGGCCGACGCCCTCGGCCGAGCCGGCGCCCGCCCAGCATCGTGCTGTGGTGATACCGACGACCCGCAAGGCGCAGCCGAAGGTCGAAGTCGCGCCCAAGACGACCAACAAGGTCATCGACGCGCGCGCCAGGCTGCACCGCATGCTGATCGAGGAGATCAATCTGGTCGCGTTGGAACGGCTGCCGCGCGACGAGATGCGGCGCCAGGTGCACGACTTCGTCTCCGAGAAGACGCGTCAGGAGCGCATGGCGATCAACGTCGCCGAGCTGGAGGCGCTCGTCGCCGAAATCGTCGACGAGATGGTGGGCCTCGGTCCGCTGGAACCGCTGCTCAAGGACCCCGAGATCAACGACATCCTGATCAACGGGCACCAGAACTGCTTCGTCGAGCGCAGGGGCAAGCTGCAGCAGGTGCACATCCCCTTCAAGGACGAGGCGCACCTGCTGCGCATCATCAACAAGATCGTCGCCGCCGTCGGCCGGCGCGTCGACGAAAGCCAGCCGATGGTCGATGCCCGCATGCTGGACGGGTCGCGCTTCAATGCGGCGATACGGCCGGTCGGCGTCGATGGCCCGCTTGTCTCGATCCGCAAGTTCTCCAAGAACAAGCTCGGCCTTCACAAGCTGGTCGAGTTCGGCGCGATCACGCAGAACATGGCCGAGGTGCTGGCGGCTGCGGTGCATGCGAGGAAGACGACGATCATCTCGGGCGGCACCGGTACCGGCAAGACGACGATGCTCAACGCACTGTCGGCCTTCATTCCGGAAGATGAGCGCCTGATCACCATCGAGGACGCGGCCGAGCTTCAGCTGCAGCAGCCGCATGTCGCGCGCATGGAGACGCGGCCTGCCAACATCGAGGGGCATGGCGAACTGAAACAGCGCGACCTCGTGAAGAACGCGCTGCGCATGCGACCCGACCGCGTCATCCTCGGCGAGTGCCGCGGCGAAGAAGCGTTCGACATGCTGCAGGCGATGAACACCGGCCATGAGGGTTCGATGGCGACCATTCACGCCAACACGCCGCGCGACGCGATCAGCCGCCTGGAGCAGATGCTGGGCATGACCGGCATGCCGATGACGGTGCAGTCCATCCGCAGCCAGATCTCCAGCGCCATCGACATCATCGTGCAACTCACCCGCCTCTCGGACGGGCGGCGCAAGGTGACGAGCGTCGCCGAGGTGACCGGCATGGAAGGCGACGTCATCCAGATGCAGGAGGTGTTCCGCTTCGTGCGCACCGGCATGGAGGCCGACGGCAAGATCCTGGGTCATTTCGAGGCGACCGGCATACGCCCGCGCTTCCTCGAGGACATGCGGGCAATGGGCATCGAGTTCCCGGGCAAGTATTTCGAGCCCGGTCGGCCGCTGGAGTAGCCATGAGCGGGGCGCTCTACGTCGTCTATGCCGGTGCGGCGCTGTTCGGCATCATCATCGCCGAGGCGGTCTACATGCTCTACGCCGGCAAGAAGGATCGCCGCGCGGCGATCAACCGGCGCGTGAAGCTGCAGGAAAAGAAGATCAGCCAGGAGCAGGTGCTGATCCAGCTGCGCAAGGAGCGCGGACTGGACGGCCGCAGCTTCCTGTCGATGGACTCGTTGAAGAAGCTCCGCGTGCAGTCTGGCGTCACCATGCCGATGACGACGTTCCTTACCTACACGTCGGGCGTGGCGCTGGCGATCGTCGGCGCCGGTATCGTCTATGGCCTGCCGCTGCTCTTGGGGCTCGGACTATGGCCGGTCATCGCGATCATCCTGCCGCTGCAGGTGCTGAAATTCCGCCGCAACCGCCGGCACAAGATTTTTGGCGTGCAATTGCCGGAGGCGCTGGAACTGATCACGCGAAGCCTGAAGGCGGGGCACCCCGTGCCCGTGGCGATCGGCATGGTGGCGCGCGAGATGCCGGACCCGATCGGCACCGAATTCGGCGTCGTCGCCGACGAGGTGACCTACGGCTCCGACCTCGTGTCCGCCCTGCACAATCTCTACGAGAGGGTAGGCCAGGAAGACCTGCCGCTGTTCGTGACGGCGGTGTCGATCCAGAGCTCATCGGGCGGCAACCTGCGCGAGATCCTGGACGGGCTGTCGGCGACGATCCGCGAACGCGGCAAGCTGAAGCGCAAGGTACGCGCGATCTCCACCGAGGGGCGCATGTCGGCCTATATCCTGACCGCCGTGCCGTGCCTGCTCGGCGCCGCGATCATGGTGCTGATGCCGCATTTCTACACCAGCGTCGCCGACGAGCCGATGACCTGGTACATGCTCGGCGGCTCCTTCATCTGGCTGATGCTCGGCAACGCGATGATGTTCAAAATGTCGAATTTCAAGTTCTGACATGGAAGAATTGATCGTCTTCCTCGCCTCGCTGCGCCCGACCTCGATGATGCCGGTCGCCCTGCTTCTGCTCGTCGGCGGCGGCCTGGTGGTCGCCTGGTCCACGCTGACCGCCCGCGGCGAGATCAACGACGTCAAGCGGCGCCTGAAGGTCGAGACGCATGCGCCGGTGGCACAGGCCGAACCGGAAAAGAAGAAGAACGTCGACGCCGTGCGCGAGAAGGCGGCGAAGACCGCGCACGAATTCTATGCCAAGAGCGACCCGGAAAACGTTGCGCGCCTGCGCCTCAAGCTGATCCAGGCCGGCTTCATGGACCCCGGCGCAGTCGGCACCTTCTTCCTGATCCGCTTCGGGTGCTTCTTTGCGGGCGCGGTCGGAGCCTTCTTCATCAACAACTGGATGGCAAGCGCTGAAGCCACGACCTTCAGCCGGTGGTCCTTCGTCATCATGGCCGGCGCGCTCGGCTACTTCCTGCCCGGGATGGTGCTCGGGCGTCTGATCTCGACGAAGATGCGCGAGTACCGCAACGGCTTCCCCGATTTCATGGACCTGATGATCGTCTGCTCCGACGCCGGCATGGCCATGGAAGCCGGCATCGAACGAGTGTCGAAGGAACTCGCCACCACCTATCCCGCGCTCAGCCAGAACCTGACGCTGGTGTCGCTGGAATTGCGTGCAGGGCGTAGTCTCGACGACGCGCTGAAGTCGCTCGCCGATCGCCTGAGCCTGGACGAGGTTCGATCCTTCGCGACGCTGCTCCAGCAGTCCAAGGAACTCGGAACGAGCCTTTCGGGAGCCCTGCGGGTCTTCTCGGACGAGATGAGGCACAAGCGCATGTCGCTCGCCGAGGAAAAGGCACACGCGCTGCCGGCGAAGATGTCGGTGCCGGTCACCGTCTGCATCCTGCCGGTGGTGCTGATGGTGGCGATCATCCCGGTCATCGTGAAGATGACCGCCGAATGACCGGCCACGCTGCCGCGCCGATGCGCGGTAAACGAAGCGTAATGCCGTAAGCCATTCTTAAGCGCGCTTGGGCACCGAAGTTTAAATGCCTGCGCGCTAGTGTCCTGACAACGACCCGGGAAAACCGGGCGGGCGGGACAGGGACAATGAGCGGATTTTACGGCAAGGCGACGGTCGCTATTGTTGCGGCATTGATGCTTGGCGGATGCACGACCAGTGGCGTCGACAAGACAGCCACGACGTCGATCGCGGCTGCGCCGACGGACATTAGCCAGGCCGATCTTACGGCCGGCAAGTCGCAGTTCCGCGCGGCCAACTACGGGCTCGCGGAGAAGCACTTCCGCAAGGCTGTCGAGCTGCGCGCGGACAATTCCGAAGCCTGGATGGGGCTTGCCGCCTCCTATGACCAACTCGGCCGGTTCGACTTCGCCGATCGCGCCTACGACCAGCTTCTGAAGGTCGCCGGGCGCCGTCCGGAGATCGTCAACAACATGGGCTATTCGCAACTTTTGCGCGGCAACAAGAAGCAAGCGCGCAAGCTGCTGGTCGAGGCAAGAAACGCCATGGCTGATCCGCGGGTGGTCGACGCCAACCTCGCGCTGCTGAACAGAATCTGAAGAAGTCGAAGCCTCGCTTCTCCGGGCAGCGCTGCCGGGCGTATCCGCCTGCGCAGCATGGCTATTGGCCGCTCTGCCGCCCTATCGAGGGCAGGAGTGGCAAGGCTGTCCGCCGTTCCAGGTCGGCAACTTCACATCCTTGCCGCGCATCCGGTGCGGGATCCGCGCCGACCCCTGGGCCAAAATGACGCAGCGAGATCAAGCAGTTGTTCCGCTATCGCGTAATTGACGATTTCGAAACAAAGATCGCGGAAAGACTAATAGGTGCACGCAGGAGGTGTATCTGCCTGCAGACCGCACATAGGGCTTCCAAGCCGAGAGCGCAGGGCGCATCCAAAGCCCGGACAGCCACTGGGGGCCGAAAGCAAGTTTCCCAATGTTCGACATGACTTCAATGCTGCTGGGCGCGGCGGTGGCGGGGATCGGCCTCTGCCTGACCATGCTGTCCATGTGGTCCACCGACCGCGGTGCATACAAGATTGGCTGGGCCGTCGGTGTCGGCTTCCTCATCCTGCATGTCTTTGCGTACTGGTTCTACGCGCGCGGAGGCTACCTCGCTGCCGGAGTGATGGCCTGTGCGCTGCAGCCGATCGGCGTGGCATACATCTACGCCTCGGTGCGAAAGTTCTTCGATGCCGGCTTCAAAGTGACAAAGCTGGTCCTCAGCGTCGCTGTTCCGTATCTGCTGATCGCGCCACCCTTGTTCGCGGCAGGCTATGACGGTGTTGCGCTCGTCCTGCAGAACGCGCTGACGGCCACTCTGCTGGTACTCGGCGGGATCTGCTACTTCCGGCGGTGGAAGGACTCTCCGTTCGCGCTCGGCAGTCTCACCGGCCTCTACCTGTTGTCAGGGGCAAGCTTCGCCCTGTGCGGTTTGGTGATCCTGGCGGCCGGACAGTGGAGCATCGGCTACCCCCCGCAGAACTGGGCCGAGAAGCTGAACGTCTTCATCGCGATCCTGTCGCTTGCCGGGGGTGGCGCCATGACGCTCTCCGTCGACCAGACCAGGCTCGCCAAGCGCAGCCAGCTTTCCGCAATGAGCGACCCGCTGAGCGGACTCCTGAACCGCCGGGGCCTCGCTTCGGCGCGCTCCGATAGATTGTTCGAGAACGAAGCGGTGGTTCTGTTCGACCTTGACCATTTCAAGCAGGTCAACGACCGCTTCGGTCATGCCGTCGGCGATCAGGTCATTCGCGACTTTGCCGATGCGATGCGCGGGCACGGGCGCTTGACGGACCCCAAGGCGCGCCTTGGCGGCGAGGAGTTTGCGATCGTCATGACCGATGTCTCGCCTCAGGAAGCCAGAAGTATCGCAGAACGCGTCTTGTCGGCCTTCGCCGCCCGCGAGATGATCTCGTCGACCGGCGAACGCTTCCGCTGCACGGCCAGCGCGGGAATTGCGTTTGGCGCGGCGACGGGCGCGCCGATCGATCACGTTATGGCGCGTGCCGACAACGCCCTCTATGCGGCCAAGCGCGCCGGCCGCAATCGCGTGATGAGCGGCGAACTGCGCCTCGTCGGCTGACCGGCAAACTCGCTGTCCGGGCAAGGTAACCTTCGGAAGAGTTGGGGGAGGCAGGAGCCTCCCCCATTTTGTCACTCGGCGGCGTTCACGTAGTCGCTGAGCGGCGGGCAGGAGCAGACGAGGTTGCGGTCGCCCGCCACATTGTCGATGCGCGAGACCGGCGGCCAGTACTTCACGATGGTATCGGAATTGGCGGCCGGATAGGCTGCTTCCATGCGCGAGTAGGGGTGGTTCCAGTCGCCGGCCAGCGTTTCCGTTGCCGTGTGGGGGGCGTTGACCAGCGGGTTGTCGCCGGCCGGCCATTCGCCCTTTTCGACCTTGCCCGCCTCGTCGGCGATGGCAATCAGCGCCTCGCAGAGACGGTCCACCTCGGCCTTCGGCTCGGATTCGGTCGGCTCCACCATCAGCGTGCCGGCCACCGGGAACGACATGGTCGGCGCGTGGAAACCGTAGTCGATCAGCCGCTTGGCGATGTCGTCCACCGTGATGCCGGAGCGGTCCTTGAGCACGCGGGTGTCGAGGATGCACTCATGCGCCACGCGGCCGCCGCGGCCGCGGTAGAGCACCGAATAGTGGTTGCCCAGCCGCGCGACCAGGTAGTTGGCCGACAGGATGGCGATCTCGGTCGCCTTCTTCAGGCCCGCCGGACCCATCATGCGGATGTACATCCAGGTGATGGGCAGGATCGACGCGCTGCCGAACGGCGCCGCCGACACGGCGTGCTCCGAGCCTTCCGCGACGTGGCCCGGCAGGTGCGGCGCCAGATGCGCCTTGACGCCGATCGGGCCGACGCCCGGGCCGCCGCCGCCGTGCGGGATGCAGAAGGTCTTGTGCAGGTTCATGTGGCAGACGTCGGCGCCGATGTCGCCTGGACGGGCGAGGCCCACCAGCGCATTGAGGTTGGCGCCGTCGAAATAGACCTGGCCGCCGTGCCTGTGCACGATGTCGCAGATGTCCTTCGCGCCTTCCTCGAACACGCCATGCGTCGACGGATAGGTGAACATCAGCGCGGCGAGGTTGGCGCCGTGTTCGGTCGCCTTGGCCTCGAGGTCTTCGATGTCGATGTTGCCGTCGTCGGTGCAGCGCACCACCACCACGCTCATGCCCGCCATCGCCGCGCTGGCCGGATTGGTGCCATGCGCGGAGGAGGGGATGAGGCAGATGTTGCGGTGTCCTTCGCCGCGCGACTTGTGGTAGCCGCGGATGGCGAGCAGTCCGGCATATTCGCCCTGGCTGCCTGCGTTGGGTTGCAAAGTAACGGCGTCGAAGCCGGTGATCTCGGCCAGCCATCCCTCGAGTTCGTCGATCATGGCGCGGAAGCCGACCGAATGCGCCTTGGGCGCGAACGGATGCAGGTTGGCGACGGTCGGCCAACTGACCGGCATCATCTCGGCCGCCGCGTTGAGCTTCATGGTGCAGGAGCCGAGCGGGATCATCGCGCGGTCGAGCGCCAGATCCTTGTCGGCCAGCCTGCGCAGGAAGCGCATCATGTCGGTTTCCGAGCGGTTTTCGTGGAACACCGGCTGCGTGAGGAACTCATGCCCGCGCGGCTTGCCGGGCAGGGTGCTCGCTGCGGATGCCTTGGCCTTGGCGCCGAACAGGGCTGCGATCGCCTCCAGGTCGGCCTCGGTCGAGGTCTCGTCGAAGGTGACGCCGACATGGTCGGCGTCGATGACGCGCAGCAGGCGGCCGCCCTTTTCGGCCTCGGCGGCGATTGCCTGTGCCCTGCCTTTCGCTTCGACGGTCACTGTGTCGAAGCGGCTGGAGCCGAGCACCTTCACGCCTGCCGCGGCGAGGCCTTCGGCCAGCCCGTTCGCCAGCGCATGGATGCGGCCGGCAATGCCCTGCAGGCCGGACGGACCGTGCCAGATCGCGTAGGCGGCCGCCATGTTGGCGAGCAGCGCCTGCGCGGTGCAGATGTTGGAGGTCGCCTTGTCGCGCCGGATGTGCTGCTCGCGCGTCTGCAGCGCGAGGCGGTAGCCGGGGCGGCCATGCGCGTCGACCGACTGGCCGACGAGGCGGCCGGGCATCAGGCGGGTCAGCTTGTCCGAGACCGCGCAATAGGCGGCATGCGGGCCGCCGAAGCCCATCGGCACGCCGAAGCGCTGCATGGAGCCGACGGCGATGTCGGCGCCGAGGCTGGCCGGCGCGCTGGTGACGGTGAGCGACAACGGGTCGGAAACGAAGATGACGACCGCGCCGCCGGCCCTGGCTTTCTCGATCGCCGCCTTGTGGTCACCGTAGACGCCGTTGGCGTCGGGCCAGGAGACGATGAGCGCGGCCGTGCTCTCGTCGATCGTTTCGCCGTCGATCTCGATGCCGAGCGGCTCCGCGCGCGTGTGCAGCACGTCGAGCGTCTGCGGCAGCGGCACGCCGGCAAGCGCGATCTTGTTGCGCTTGTCGCGGTGGTGTCGGACGGCGATGCCGACCGCTTCGGCGACGGCGGTCGCTTCGTCGAGCAGCGAGGCCGAGGCGACCGGCAGGCCGGTCAGTTCGGCCACCAGCGTCTGGAAGTTGAACAGCATTTCCAGGCGGCCCTGGCTGATCTCCGCCTGGTAGGGCGTGTAGGCCGTGTACCAGGCAGGATTCTCGAACAGGTTGCGCTGGATGACCGGCGGCACCTGCACGCCGTGATAGCCGGCGCCGATGAAGCTCTTCATGACGATGTTGCGCGACATGGTGGCCGAAAGTTCGGCAAGCGCCTCGGCCTCGCTGGCCGGAGCCGGCAGGTCGAGCGGGCGGGCGAGCCGGATCGACTTCGGAACCGCCTGGTCGATCAGCGTCTCGACCGACGGAACGCCGATGCGGGCGAGCATGGCGCGGACGTCGTCGTCGCCGGGGCCGATGTGGCGGTCGGTGAAAGCGTAGGGTGCACTGGTCATCTTGTTGTCCGTCAGCCGATGTGGGCCTTGTAGCCGGCCTCGTCGAGCAGGCCGGAAAGCTGGCTCTCGTCGGCGAGCTTCATCTTCCACAGCCAGCCGTCGCCGGTGGCGGCGGTGTTGACCAGCGCGGGGTCGCCGGAGAGCGCCGCGTTGGACTCGACGATCTCGCCGTCCGCCGGAGCGTAGACGTCAGACGCGGCCTTGACCGATTCGACGACCACGGCGACGTCACCCTTCTTCAGCGCCTTGCCGGCTTCGGGCAGTTCGACGAAGACGAGATCGCCGAGCTGCTCCTGCGCGTAGTCGGTGATGCCGACGGTTGCGATGCCGCCCTCGACGCGGATCCATTCGTGGTCTTCGGTGAAATAGGTCGTTGCCATGAGAAATTATCCTTTGCGGTAGCGATGCGCTGTGAAGGGCAGGGGATGGATGTCGACGGGCACCTTGGTCCCGCGGACATCGGCAAATACGCGTGAGCCGGGCTTGGCGAGGGCGGCGGGAACGTAGCCCATGGCGACCGGGAAGCCGGTCGAGGGGCCGAAGCCGCCCGAGGTGACGCGGCCGGCGGGGTTGCCGTCGGCGTCGGAAAGTTCGGTTCCCGCGCGCACCGGCTGGCGCCCCTCGGGCTTCAGGCCGACGCGCTTTTGCCGGGGACCGTCGGCAAGGATGGCGCGCAGCGCTTCCGCGCCGACGAAACCGCCGCCCGTTCGGATTTCCTTGGGGATCGCCCACATCAGGCCGGCCGAGGCCGGGTCGGTGTCGGGGGTGATGTCCTGGCCGTGCAGGCAGAGCCCGGCTTCGAGGCGAAGGCTGTCGCGCGCGGCAAGGCCGATCCACATGACGCGCGGATCGGCGGTAAGTTCCTCGACCAGCGTGCGTGCGTCGGCTTCCGGCAGGCCGATCTCGAAGCCGTCCTCGCCGGTGTAGCCCGAGCGGCTGAGGAACCAGTCCCGCCGCAAGTCTAGCCCGTGCATGAAGGTGAGCGCGTCGGTCTCGATGCCGACCTTGAGAAGCGCGTCGGCCGCTTCGGGCCCCTGGATGGCCAGGAAGACGCGGTCGAGCGGGGTGATCGTGACGTCGAAACCTTCGGCCAGCCGCCTCAGGTGCTTTTCGTCGGCTTCCGCGTTGCCGGCGTTCGCGACCACCATGAAGCGCTGCGGTTCGAGCCGCGTGACGATCAGGTCGTCGATGATGCCCGCCTGTTCGGTCAGCAGGAACGTGTACTTTGACTGTGAAAGCTCGAGCGCGCCAGCCCGCAGCGGGCATGCCCGGTCGAGAAGCGCCGCTGCGCCCGGGCCGGATACCTCGAACAGCTTCATGTGCGAAATGTCGAACAGGCCGACATGGTCGCGCGTGTGCAGGTGCTCCTTCATCACGCCCGGCGGATAGGTGAGCGGCATGGACCAGCCGGCAAATCCGCCAAAGCGCGCGCCGGCGGCCTTGTGGACATCTTCAAGTGGCAGAGACTTCAGGTTTTCGCCCGTCATGACTTCTCCAGAAACGCACGCGCCGGCCGCGACTGCGACCGCTCCGTGCCCCTCTGTCTGAAGCCTGAGAGACTCGCACAGCCGGAACTCTGTCGGCTGCGCTTACACCTTCGGCGCGGGGTTTCCCCCGACTTTCCAGAGTGTCATTCCCGTCTACGGTTCTTTTGCCTGAGAGATTTCGGGCGATTTCCCCTTCGGCGGCAGCTTGCGCTGCTCTCTCCCGCAAACAGGTAGAGCCCCACAAGAGGCCCTGGACGAATCGACGCTAACCCATAAGCTGCCTGTTGTCACCTGCCCGCGACGCAGAGGCAGGGCTTCGGTAACCAAGCCGCTTTGCGGTTCGTCAAAACTGTCCTGCTAGCGTTCCCGTCAAGCGCCGGCCAACCGGCGAAACCAAAGGGGGCTTTGGGAATGCACGGACAGAACGCAGCCGCGCGGATCGCGGATATCGAAGCCAGCGAACGCATCACGCCGCTGGACGTCCTGGAACTGCGACGGCTGGTCTTTCGCGACGGCGTGGTGACCGGCTCGGAAGCGCAGGCGCTGTTTCGTCTGAACGACGCCTGTCCCGACCAGTGCGCGGAATGGCCGGTCTTCTTCGTCGAGGCGATCACCGACCACATCGTGCACCAGGCCAGGCCGGCGGGCTACATCTCGGCCCAGAACGCCGACTGGCTGATCGGCGCGGTGTCGCGCAGCGGCGTCGTCGAGACCAGGACCGAGCTCGAGCTTCTCGTCCGGGTCCTCGAGGTTGCCAAGTTCTCGACCGAACGGCTCGCAGCGTTCGCCCTGGCGCAGGTGAAGGAAGCGGTCGTCGAAGGGAAGGGCGCTCTGATGCAAGGTGGCGAGCTCGTCCCTGGCGTCATCGAGAAAGCCGAGGTCGACCTCCTGCGTCGCATCCTCTATGCCTTCGGCGGCGACGGCAACATCGCCATCACGCGCGCCGAGGCCGAGGTGCTGTTCGAGATCAACGACGCGGTCGCGTCGGCCCGCAACGATCCGTCGTGGAACGACCTTTTCGTCAAGGCCATCGCGAACTTCGTGATGTGCGCCTCCGGATATCAGGCGCCGACCCGCGAGGTGGCGCTGCGGCAGGAGAGCTTCCTCGATCGCGCGGACGCCAATATCGGCGGGTTCCTGGCGCGGATGGCATCGACCGGCGGCCGCGAGTTGCTGGCGGCCTACCGGCAGTCCGTCGACATCGACGCAGACTGGGAAGCCCGCAACCAGTGGCACGACGCCTGCGCGCGCCGCGCCGAGCGTTGCGACAATGTCGAGGCGCGGTGGCTCGCCGAACGGATCGGCAAGGATGGCCGGCTGCAGGAGAACGAACTGGCGCTGGTGAGGTTCATCAAGGAAACCTCGCCGTCGATCCATCCCGAACTGCAGCCGCTGCTTGAAAAGGTTGCCTGAACCGGCCAGCGCCGGTCGATCGGGGGGCGCCTGTGCGGAGACGCGGCTGACTGTGGCCCCAATCCCGCCGTGCAGCCTAGCGCGCCGAGGCTATGCGATCGAATTCGCCCTTAAGCTTTTCGATGAGCAGGCCAGTCTCGACATGCAGCAGCCGCAACTGGGCGAGCTGCGCGGTCATTTCCCGGTTCGTCTCGTCGGCGAAATCGTCGGAGGGCCCGATGCCGACGCCGTGCACGATCCAGGACAGGCTGACCTGAAGGAGGCCCGCCAGGTTGGCGAGGCGATGCGAGCTCGGATGGGAGCGGTCGCTCTCCCAGGCGTTGACGGTGGCCATCTTGACGCCGAGCCGCCAGGCCAGTTCCTTCACGGTAAGGTTGCTCGCCTCGCGGGCGCGCGAAATTCGGCCTCCAACGGTATCCATGTCGGGGCTTTCCTCAAAGATATTCGTGGTGTCGGACACCAGCGATGCCTCCTGATTTTTGTTGAGTGATGTGCCGGGCATGGAACGCTCCGGCGCGCCCATCATACCCCCTGAAACCCTCGGCACAAGGAAAGCCGAAAAGACACTTGCAAACAGTGCCTTACAGGGAGATTTTCAGCAGAGACGGGGAATCGGCGGCTAGCTTGCCGCACTCCGCACGGCGCGGCGCACGGCCTGGTCGAGCGCGCTGAGAAAAGCCGAGCGGTCGCGCGGCGTGAAGCTCGAATTGTAGCCCTTGCTCTCGCCGGTTTCGCGCAGGTGCTGCTTCAGGTCGCGCATCGCCACCGCCATGCCGATGGTCTCCGGCGTGAACGGCTTGCCGCTCATGCCGAGCACGTGCGCGCCGAGCGCGACCGCACGCGCGGCGAGCGGGATGTCGCCGGTGACGACGATGTCGTTGGCCCTGGCATTCTCGACGATCCAGTCGTCGGCGGCGTCGGCGCCCTTCGACACCACGATATTGCGGATCATCGGATCGCGGGAAGGGCGCAGGCCGCCGTTCGACACGAAGGTGACGACCAGGCCATGTCGTTCGGCCACCCTGACCACCTCGTCCTTGACCGGGCAGGCGTCGGCGTCGACGTAGATCAGTGGAGCCGAACCTTCGGTCACGGCAGGTGGCAGCGGACGAACTGGACCGTGATCGACACCGGTGCGGTCTGGATCGACAGGCTGTCCTCGGACGGCATCGAGAACGTGATCTGCCGTTCCTCCTGCTCGCCCTCGGCAATGCAGTTGGCCGTGACGGTCGCGCTGCCTTCCGTCATCTCGGTCGCGGCGAAGTTGCAGGCCGCCTCGGCCCTGCGGATCGTCGTCGGGGTGATGACGGCGAAGTTCTCGACCGCGTCACGGTCGATGCGGCCGCATTCTCCAGGATTGAGCGCCCAGACCCCGACATAGGCCGGTCCGATGCCGGCGGAGTGGGCCTGGGCGGCGGCGCGGGTGTCGGCCCTGAGCTGGTCGGGCGGCGACAGCCGCGCGGCGGGATCGCCCTGGTCAGGACGGGTCACGACGCCGGCTTCGTTCAACCGCTTCTCGAGGTCGGCGATCGCCGTGTCGAAATCGCGTCCGGCGCGCTCGGCAATCTCCTGCATGGACTGTCCGATCTGGCTGGCGATTTCGTTCGCCCGGTCGAGCGCCGGTCCGGCATCCTTCAGGGCCTCTCGACCTTGCTGCAGAAGCGCGTCCGCACCTTCGCGCGCGGCTTCGCCAGCCTGCCGGGCGGCGTCGCGCAGCTGCTTGGCGGCTTCGTCCATCCGCTCCTGAGGCGACGGCTCGGCCGGCTGCGGCGCCGGTTCGGCGGGAGCCTCTTGCGCCGGGGGCTCGTTTGCGGCCGATTTTTCCTCGTCGCTACAGCCGGCCAGCGCAAGCGCCAGGAGAGCGACGGAGGTGGTCAGATATGGTCGAAGCATGGTGTATCCCGCTGATGTGACGCGTCGGTCCGCACCCAACGCGCCAGCAATCGGACTTTTCCGCGGCGCGTCCGCTTTTCGGCCTCAGAAAACAACCACGCTGCGGATGCTCTCGCCCGCATGCATCAGGTCGAAGCCCTTGTTGATCTCGTCGAGCGTCAGCCTGTGGGTGATCATCGGGTCGATCTGAATCTTCCCGTCCATGTACCAGTCGACGATCCTCGGCACGTCCGTGCGTCCGCGCGCGCCGCCGAAGGCAGTGCCCTTCCAGGTGCGCCCGGTCACCAGCTGGAACGGCCGCGTCGAGATTTCCTGGCCGGCGCCGGCGACGCCGATGATGATCGACTGGCCCCAGCCGCGGTGCGAGGCCTCGAGCGCCTGGCGCATGACTTTCGTGTTGCCGGTGCAGTCGAATGTGTAGTCGGCGCCGCCGATCTGGTCGGCGCCGCGCTTGGTCATGTTGACGAGGTGGGCGACGATGTCGCCGTCGACTTCCTTCGGATTGACGAAGTGAGTCATTCCAAAGCGTTCGCCCCATTCCTTCTTGTCGTTGTTCAGGTCGACGCCGATGATCATGTCGGCGCCGGCGAGTTTTAGGCCCTGGATGACGTTGAGGCCGATGCCGCCGAGCCCGAAGACAATCGCCGTCGCGCCCTGCTCGACCTTGGCCGTGTTGAACACCGCGCCGACGCCCGTGGTGACGCCGCAGCCGATGTAGCAGATCGTGTCGAAGGGCGCGTCGGGGTTGACCTTGGCCACCGCGATCTCGGGCAGCACGGTGAAGTTGGAGAAGGTCGAGCAGCCCATGTAGTGGAAGATCTTGTCCTTGCCGATCGAGAAGCGGCTGGTGCCGTCCGGCATCAGGCCCTGGCCCTGGGTGGCGCGGATTGCGGTGCACAGATTGGTCTTGCGCGACAGGCAGGACGGGCAGGACCGGCATTCCGGAGTGTAGAGCGGGATGACGTGGTCGCCCTTCTTCACTGACGTGACGCCGGGACCGACATCGACGACGATGCCTGCGCCCTCATGGCCGAGGATGGCAGGGAAGATGCCTTCCGGATCGGCGCCCGACAGCGTGAACTCGTCGGTGTGGCAGATGCCGGTCGCCTTGATCTCGACGAGCACCTCGCCTGCCTTCGGTCCCTCGAGGTCGACCTCCATGATTTCCAGGGGCTTTCCGGCGGCGACGGCGACTGCGGCGCGGGTCTTCATGATCGCGATTCTCCTGCTTCTTGCGATTTGCGTGTTAATGGGGATTTGGGCAAGCACGCTTGCCCCGGAATTCGGGAGCATCAAGCCGGGCGCTTCTTGTAGGGCGGCTGTATATCAGCAACCATGCCGGCTCGGCGCCTTCACATTTGGTCACATGTGACGAACAATAGGACGCTGCCCGTTCGTGCGCGTTTTGAGGAATCCATGGCCGATCTCCCTCCCTTGAGAGCATTGCAGGTGTTCGAAGCAGTCGGCCGTTTGGGAAGCGTGACGAGGGCAGCACGGGAGCTCCATGTGTCGCCGGGGGCGATCAGCCAGCAGATCAAGAGCCTTGAGAATACACTTGAAACGCGTCTCGTCGAACGAAAGGGAAGCGGCATCGTCCTGACGAAGGTCGGGGCCGCCTTTCACAAGGCCGTCGAGAAGACGTTTGCCGATCTCGTGAAGGCGCGGGTCGAGTTCATCGATAAGCACAGGACGGGCGCGCTCATCATCAGCGCGCTGCCGCTGTTCGCCAGCCGCTGGCTGTCTTCCAGGATGTTTGCCTGGCAGACCTCCCATCCGCATATCAACCTCCATCTGGAAGGTTCGGTCACCGAGCCGGCGGCGGCCGAGCGACCCTTCGACTTCCGCATCACCTATGCCGACAAGGCGCGTCTGTTCGACAGTTTCGTCCCGCTGTTCACCGATGGCCTGTGCCCGGTGTGCAGCCCCGCCCTGATCGCCAGCGGACCGCCGCTGAACACGCCGGCGGACCTGTTGTCGTACCGGCTCCTGACCATTGACTGGAGTGCGTTCCTGTCGCCGCCGCCCAGCTGGGAGGACTGGTTCCATCTGGTGAAGGTGGACGGCACGCATATTCCTCACTTCTTCGTCATGTCGCTCTCGAGCCTGGCGATCGAGGCGGCGATCGAGGGGCGCGGCATCGTGCTGGCGCAAAGGGCCATGGTCGAGGACGAACTGAAAAGCGGCCGCCTCGTCGCGCCGTTTCCCGACGTGCTGAAGCTGCCGTCGCCCTATATTCTCGGCTGGAAGAAGTCGGTTTTCAGCAAGGCTGGCGCCGGTGAGTTTCATCGTTGGCTCGTCGGGCTCGCCCGCAAGGAGGATGTCGCTGCACCGGCGCCGAACGCGGCTATTTGAGGACTTCGATCTTTCCGCCCGATATCTTGGCGAAATAGACGTTCGGCCGGCTCTGCGCGCTTTCGGCGCCTTCTGGGCCGGACTTGTCGAACGAGACCGCGCCGTTCAGGACATCGACCCTGGTGTTCCAGAGCGCCTCGCGGATCGCGTCGGGCTCGGTCGAACTGGCCCTCTCGATGGCCGAGGCGATGACCTGCACGCCGTCATAGCCGCGGAAGCTCTCGGTCAGCCCTGCAAAGTCGAAGCCTTTCGCCTTCCATGCCTCGATGAAGCCGCGCGTCTTTTCTGGAAAGGCCGTGCTGTCGGGATCCCACGGGGCGAAGAACACCAGATGCACGGTGTTTTCCGCCGCGCTCCCTGCCTGGGCGACGAGCTGGTCGGGATTCTGCGAACCGCCCGTGGTGATGATCTGCTTGTCGATGCCCAGCGCCGCCGCCTGTTTCAGCACCAGGGTGAGTTGCTCTACGGCGGTGGTGACGATCAGCGTGTCGGCGTCAGACGATTTCAGTCTGGAGAGCTGCGCGCTGACATCCTGAGACGCCTGGTCCATCAGTTCGACGAGGCCGACCTCAATGCCGTGGTCCTTCATCGTCTTGCCAAACTGGTTGACCGTGTTCAGCCCCCAGTCATTGTTGATGGCGAGGAAGTCGACCTTCCTGATGTTGAACTGGTCGAGCTTCTCCTCGAAGCCGGCGGCCTCGATCACCTGCGTCGCGGCGATGCGGAAGATGAACGGGTTCCCGCTTTCGGTGATCTTGTTGGCGCCCGACGTCTCCACCACCATCGGCACCTGGTACTGCATGAGCTTCGGCATCGCGGCCAGCGTCAGGCTTGATCCCCATGCGCCAAGGATGACCGGCACCTTGTCGCGGACAATGAGCTTTTCCGTGACGGTCGCTGCTTCCGTCGGGTTGCTCTTGTTGTCCTCGAGAATCAACTTCAGGGTCTTGCCGCCAAGAACCCCGCCGTTTGCGTTGATCTCGTCGATGGCGATCCGCGCGCCATCGGCGACATAGGTGCCGGAGGCTGCGAAGGCACCGGTCAGCGGCATGTTCATGCCGATGGCGATGTCCTCCGCTTGCGCCTGCGCCATAGCCGCGCCGACCAGCCCGCAGGCCGCGAGCACTGCGCGGTAAAGGGTGTTTCTTCGTTTCATGATGTTCTCCTCCTTGTTGTTTAGGGGCTATCGTCGTGGGTATTACTCTCTCAAAGATCGAGCACCAGCGTTGCCGTCCTGGACCTCGATACGCAGGGCAGGACCACGTCGCCCGCTTCGCGCTGCTGATCGTTGAGAATGTCGTCATTGTGCTCGGGGATGCCGGCGAGCACGCGCACGAGGCAGGTGCCGCAGATGCCGGCGCGGCAGGAATTGGTGATGGCGCAGCCCGCATCCTCCAGGACGTTGAGCATGGAGCGGTCTGCCGGCACGACGACACGCCGGCCGGACCGGGCGAGCTCGACCTCGAATGCGCCGGGATCGAGCGGCGTCTGGCGCTCGGACGGCGCGAAACGCTCCTTGCGCAGGGCTCCCGACGGCCATGACGCGCACCGGTTCTCGACCGCTTTGATCAGGGGTTCCGGCCCGCAGCAATAGACGACGCGTCCCGGCTCGTGGGCGGTCAGGCAGGCATCGAGATCGAGAAGCCCGCATTCGTCCTCCGGGCGGAGTTCCAGCGTGCCTCCGGCGAGTTCCGCGATCTCTTCCTTGAAAGCCATCGAACGGGCGGTGCGGCCGCCATATAGCAGGTGCCATTCGGCGCCGCGCGCCGACAGTTCTGCGAGCATGGGCAGGATCGGCGTGATGCCGATGCCCCCGGCGATGAAAAGATAGCGCTCTGCCGTATCGAGCGGAAAATTGTTGCGCGGATGGCTCGCCACAAGCCGGTTTCCGGCCCGCAGTTCTGAATGGATATAGCTGGAGCCGCCGCGGCTTGCCGGCGCGAGCAGCACGCCGATCCGCCAGCGGCTGTTGTCGGCGGGGTTGCCGCAAAGCGAGTATTGCCGCGTCACGCCGTTGGGCAGGATGAGATCGATATGCGCTCCGGGAGACCAGCCCGGCAGCGGGCCGCTATCGGCTTTCGCAAGCGTGAGCGCCACAACGCCGTCCGCCACGGAGACGCACTTCTCGATCCGCAGCGAGAGCTGTTCGTCCGCATTCTGCGCGGGAATGATGGCTGCTTGGTTCATGGCAGACGGCCTTTCGGGTTCGTTCGAGCACACATCGGCTTCCCGCGCGCCACAGGCGGGGCGTCGGGACCGATGACGGGTCTTCTTGTCATTGCGTTCCGGCCGAAACGCTCGGGCGCGTCGCGGCCGGAATTCCCGTCTCAGGCCGCGCGCATCGTCGCCGCGACCACCTCGGGCGTGAAGGATTTCCAGGCGATGTCACGCATGCCGCGCATGGCGCGGAGGATTTCCTCGCGGTCCTCGTCGGTCTCGGCATAGGTCGAGAGCACCTGGCGGCCGAGGCCGGTGTGGAACTTTTCGTCGATCTCGATCTGCTTGTAGATCTTCACCACATCGGTGTGGCCGTGGCGCTCGGCGCCGACGAATGTCGGCTCGAAACTGCCCGAAGCGGAGGTTTCCGAGACGTACCAGGCGGCGATGGCGGCCAGATGATGACGGTCCATGCACTCCCAGAGGAAATTGCTCCACGGCACAGCGGCGACCGGAACGGAAGTAGGCACGATACCGCCTAGGGATTCCACGGCCTTGCCGAGGGCCTCGTAGTGCTCTGCCTCCTGAAAAGACTGCTTGGCGAGCAGCGTGATGTGGTTGCGCTGGAAGCGCATCCCGTAGCGCCGGATCTGCTCGTTCAGCAGGAACACATAGTCGATCTCGCGCCAGCAGCGCGTTTCCAGCCACGATGCCAGGACCGCATTGTTCGGATTCTCGGAGTATTTGTCGAAGAACGACTTGGTGGCGTCGCGTGTGATTTCTTCTACGCTCTCTAGAATTTCGTCGACCTCGGCGTCGATCGCTGCGAGACCATTTCCGCCCCTGACCTGTTTCGTATCAAGCATAGAATTTTCTCCTCTGTCTATGCCGTCATCAGAGTAGCTAACCCATTCAACGTCAATGATAATTCCTTTTAGAAAACCTGCGTCCATTTTTAGTTTGCCTAAATTACTGGCTTGGTCGGAAGGTGCCGAACCGGTCGATCTTGCAATGCCGGGCGCGGCATAGGCGTCGGGTCGTGCCGTCGGAAGGCGCCGCAGCGGCGAAGGTGATCCCCTGGGGGACAAACCGGGTTCGCGCCGATGCAGCCTGCGGTGTGCTTGAGCTGCGGCGAGAAACCCATACAGCAGGGAAAAACCGTCCCGGGGGAAACGCCGTTCATTTTCAAGAAGATCCTCACGGCCAATCGCGGTGAAATCGCCTGCCGCGTGATGAAGACGGCACGGAAGATGGGTATCGCGACGGTTGCCGTCTATTCCGACGCCGATGCCGACGCCGTGGATGTGGACATGGCCGGCGAGGCCGTTCGGATCGGGCCGGCGCCGGTCAGCCAGAGCCGCCTGATCGCAGACGCGATCATCGCGGCTAGCAAGCAGACGGGCGCCGAAGCGGTGTATCCCGGCTACGGATTTCTGTCCGAGAACGCCGATTTATGCGCGCGGCTCGAGGCGGAGGGCATCACCTTCATGGGACCGAAGGTGAAGGCCATCCAGGCGATGGGCGACAAGATCACCTCGGAGAAGATCGCGGCGGAAGCCGGGGTTTCGACGGTGCCCGGCTTCATGGGCCTGATTGAGGATGCCGAGCATGCCGCGAAAATCGCGGGCGAGATCGGTTATCCGGTGATGATCAAGGCGTCGGCCGGCGGCGGCGAGGGCATGCGCGTCGCCTGGAACGAGGCCGAGGCGCGGGAAGGATTCGAGCGGTCCAGATCGGAAGCCGCGTCGTCCTTCGGAGGGCGGTGCTTCTCCAATGCGATGTCCGCCCAAGGGTTTCAGGAAACGGATGAAGGTTCAAGTGCCGCACGGTCGCCCGCTTGATCTTCGCGCACCGCCGCGCGATGCATGGGGTCGAGAGGCGAGGACATGCTGGCAAATCTCCTGGCAGGAACCGCGGTGATCTCCGCGACCGTGATCATCCACCTGATCGGCCTCATCGCCGTGACGGACGTCACGGCGAGCGTCACGGGCCGGCTGAATCTCCACAGGCGGTGGATCGGCGTGATAAGCATGATCCTGAGCGTGCTCGGCATCTTCCTCGTGATGTCGGTCGAGATCTGGCTGTGGGCGGTCTTCCACTTCTTTTTTGGCGTGGTGCCCGATTTTGCGACCGCCCTGTATTTCTCGACGACGACATTCGCGACGGTCGGCTACGGCGACGTGATCCCGGCTGAGGAGTGGCGGCTTTTCGCCGCTCTTGAAGGGGTCAATGGCTTCCTGCTGATCGGCTGGTCCACCGCCTATCTGGTCGCCGCCGGTATCCGCATCGGGCCGTTTCGCGCGGGCGAGCATTTTTAGGCCGGCCACGCCGGCGGCGACGATGAAACACGGGCGCGCGCCGCCGCGGGCGCTGTGAAGACCGAGGGGACGCATGTTCGCAAAGATACTGGTTGCAAACAGGGGCGAGATTGCCTGCCGGGTCATGAAGACGGCAAGGCGGATGGGCATCGCCACCGTCGCGGTCTTTTCGGACGCTGACCGCGACGCGGTGCATGTCGAGATGGCCGACGAGGCCGTGCATATCGGCCCCGCGCCCGCGGCGCAGAGCTACCTGCAGGTAGAAAAGATCATCGCCGCCTGCAAGCAGACCGGGGCGGAAGCGGTGCATCCCGGCTACGGCTTTCTGTCGGAGCGGGCTTCCTTCTGCGAAGCGCTTGGCAAGGCGGGAATCGTCTTCATCGGTCCGAGGCCCAGGGCCATCGAGGCGATGGGCGACAAGATCGAATCGAAAAAATTCGCCAGCGCGGCGAACGTATCGACGGTGCCCGGCTTTCTCGGCGTCATCGAGGACGCCGGGCACGCGGAAAAGATCGCCGCCGATATCGGCTATCCGGTGATGATCAAGGCCTCGGCCGGCGGCGGCGGCAAGGGCATGCGCATCGCCTGGGATGCTGCGGAGGTCCGCGACGGTTTCGAGCGAGCGCGCTCGGAAGCGAAGAGCTCGTTCGGCGACGACCGTGTGTTCATCGAGAAGTTCATCGTCGATCCCCGCCACATCGAGATCCAGGTACTGGGCGACGCGTTCGGCAACGTCATCCACCTTGGCGAGCGCGAATGTTCGATCCAGCGGCGCAACCAGAAGGTGGTTGAGGAGGCGCCGTCGCCGTTCCTCGACGAGGCGTCCCGCCGCGCCATGGGCGAGCAGGCGGTGGCGCTGGCCAGGGCGGTCGACTACCAGAGCGCCGGCACGGTCGAGTTCATCGTCGACAAGGACCGCAACTTCTACTTCCTGGAGATGAACACGCGCCTGCAGGTCGAGCACCCGGTGACTGAACTCGTCACCGGCATCGACCTCGTCGAGCAGATGATCCGGGTAGCCGCCGGCGAGAAGCTCTCCATTGCCCAGGAAGACGTCAGGCTGAACGGATGGGCGGTCGAGAGCAGGCTTTACGCGGAAGACCCCTATCGCAACTTTCTGCCGTCGATCGGGCGCCTGACGCGCTACAGGCCGCCACAGGAAGGATCGTTCGGCGCCGCGATCGTCCGCAACGACACCGGCGTGACGGAAGGATCGGAAATCTCGATGTTCTACGATCCGATGATCGCCAAGCTTTGCACCTGGGCGCCGACCCGCGCGCAAGCGGTCGATGCGATGTCGGACGCGCTCGACGCATTCGTGGTCGACGGCATCCAGCACAACGTGCCGTTCCTGTCGGCGCTGATGCGCCACCCGCGCTGGCGCGAGGCGCGGCTGTCGACCGGGTTCATCGCCGAGGAATACCCCGACGGGTTTCACCCGATCGCGCCCGACAAGGAGGAGCAGGCGCTGCTTGCGGCGATTGCCGTGGCGACCGAGTTCGTCCGCCAGGAGCGCCTGGAGGGGCTCTCTGGACGCTTGAGGCCGTGTACGGGTCGGAAGCAAAACGACTGGGTGGTTCGAATAGGAGGCGACTACCTGACAGCCCAGGTCACCAGCGAGTCCCCGCCGACGGCCCTGGGCGTTTCGATCGACGGGGGCAGGGCTGTCGCGGTTGCGTCGGCCTGGAGGCCTGGAGATTCGCTGTGGCGCGGAACGATCGGCGACCGCGCGCTTACCGCCCAGCTCCGCCCACGCCTCAATGGCGTTCAGATGGCGTGGCGCGGCCTGTCGGTCGAAGCCTTCGTCATGGAGCCGCACGTCGCCCGCC
This sequence comes from Mesorhizobium marinum, assembly GCF_040813675.1. Classification (NCBI taxonomy): domain Bacteria; kingdom Pseudomonadati; phylum Pseudomonadota; class Alphaproteobacteria; order Hyphomicrobiales; family Phyllobacteriaceae; genus Mesorhizobium; species Mesorhizobium marinum. The sequence goes on from NZ_JBFOCI010000001.1 coordinate 978,382, forward strand.
TAGAGCGCCTGATGCCCAGGAAGGCGGCGGCGGACACGTCGAAGCTTCTGCTCTGTCCGATGCCCGGCCTGGTGGTCTCGATCGACGTCGCGGCCGGCCAGGAGGTCAAGGCCGGCGAGACGCTCGCCGTGGTCGAGGCGATGAAGATGGAGAACGTGCTGAGGGCGGAACGCGACCTCACCGTTGCCAGCATCAACGCCAGTCCCGGCGACAGCCTGGCGGTCGATGCCGTCATCATGGAGTTCGAATGATGCCGGCGCTCTCCCTGCTGTTCGATCTCGACGGCACGCTGACCGACCCCTTCGCGGGGATCGCGGGTTCGATGCGGCATGCGCTCAGCGCGATGGGGCGGAAACCGCCGCCACCCCAGGAAATGCGCCGCTTCATCGGACCGCCGCTGCAGTCTACGTTCCTGGAGTTGTTCGGCGAGGACGATCTGGCCGCGCAGGCGCTCGGGCACTACCGCCAGCGCTATGGCGAGGTAGGCAAGTTCGAGAACGAGCTTATTCCCGGCATCATCGACATGCTGCAGGCGGTGACCGATGCCGGACACCGGCTCTTCGTCGCGACGTCGAAGCTGGAGACCTATTCGGTCGACATCATCGACCATTTCGGGCTCGCCCGCTTCTTCCGGAGCGTCAACGGCTCGATGCTCGACGGGACGCGGGCCGACAAGGGCGACCTGATCCGGCATATCCTCGACACCGAGAATCTCGATCCCCGCCGCACCGTCATGATCGGCGACCGCCTGCATGACGTTCGCGGGGCCGCTCGGAACAAGGTACCGGCGGTTGGCGTCCTCTGGGGGTTCGGCGACCGCGAGGAACTGGAGAAGGCAGGTGCCGCGCGGATCGCGAGCAGCCCGGACGAACTGCCGGCCCTGGTAGCCGATGCGGCGGGCGACGTCAGTCCCTGAGCGGCCTGCCCAGCCGGCCGGCGAGATCCTGGGTGAACTGCCACGCCACGCGACCCGAGCGTCCACCGCGCGTGGTCGCCCATTCCAGGGCCTCGGCACGCAGCTGTTCGGGATCGACGTCGAGGCCGTGATAGCCTGCATAGGCGTTGATCATCTCGAGGTAGTCGTCCTGCGAGCACTTGTGGAACCCGAGCCACAGGCCGAAGCGGTCTGAGAGCGACACCTTTTCCTCGACGGCCTCGCCGGGATTGATGGCGGTCGAGCGTTCGTTGTCGATCATGTCGCGCGGCAGCAGATGCCTGCGGTTCGACGTCGCGTAGAAGATGACGTTGGCCGGCCGACCCTCGACGCCGCCCTCCAGCGCCGCCTTCAGAGACTTGTAGGAGGTGTCGTCGTGGTCGAACGAAAGGTCGTCGCAGAACAGGATGAAGCGATAGGGCGCGGATTTCAGCTGCGCCATCAGCCTGGGCAGCGTGTCGATGTCCTCGCGATGGATCTCGACGAGCTTGAGCGGCGCGGCGTCGTCTGGCCGCGTGGCGTTGATCGAGGCATGGACGGCCTTGACCAGCGACGATTTGCCCATCCCGCGCGCGCCCCAGAGAAGCACGTTGTTGGCCGGAAGGCCTTTCGCGAACCGTTCTGTGTTGTCGATCAGGATGTCGCGCACGCGCTCGACGCCGCGGATCAGCCCGATATCGACCCGGTTGACCCGCTCGACCGGCTCGAGCGCGGCCTGCTCCGCGGACCAGACGAAGCAGTCCGCCGCGGCAAGGTCGGCGGGCTTCGGCTGCGGCGGGGCGAGGCGGCTGACGACATCAATCAGCCGGTCGAGCTTTTCCGTCAGCATTTCCAGGGTCTTGTCGGTCATTTGGCAGTCTTTCGTCGCGGTGCGGATAGGGGTCGGGCAGGGGGCGCTGTACCATAGGGCAACCGGCCGGAAAAGCGCTGGGAGCGCCCCGATATGCGGTTGCAAACATAGCTTTAGGCTCTATATTCCGGCCACTTTCCGGGCCGGCTTGGGCCTTTTACCAGGAGCATTCTATGTTTGTGACACCCGCATACGCGCAGGGTACGGCCGCCGGTCCCGACATGCTGATCAGCATTTTGCCGTTTGTCCTGATTTTCGTGATCATGTATTTTCTGATCATCCGGCCGCAGCGCGCGCAGGTGAAGAAGCGCGGCGAGATGCTGGCGGCGATCCGGCGCGGCGATACCGTGGTCACCGGCGGCGGGCTGGTCGGCAAGGTCACCAAGGCATCGGACAACGAGCTGGAAGTCGACCTCGGTGGCGGCACCAAGGTGACGGCGCTGCGCTCCACGATCATGGACGTTCGGGTCAAGGGCGAGCCTGTCGCCAACCAGAACGCCCAGAAATAACCGCGATCGCAGCGGAAACGGCGTAGAGAAACAGGGCGATGCGGGAGTTGCCGGTCGCCTGCTTCGCCTGACACGGAAGACCGAAGATGCTCTATTTCTCGCGCTGGAAGACCATCTCGATCTGGGCGATCGTCGCGCTCGGCTTGTTGTTCGCACTGCCGAACGCGTTGCCGCAATCGTGGCTGTCGGCGATGCCGGACTGGATGCCGAAGCGGCAGATGACGCTCGGTCTCGACCTGCAGGGCGGCTCGCATATCCTGCTGCAGATCGAGCGGCAGGACCTTGCCGACGAACGGCTTGAAGCGACGCGCGACGATATCCGCAGCCTGCTTCGCGACGCGAGGATCGGCTATACCGGCCTGACCGGCGCGGGATCGTCGGTGCAGGTGCGCATCCGTGACGCGGGCCAGCTTGAAGCCGCGAAGACGGCGCTCGCGCCGCTGCTCCAGCCGATCGCATCCAGCCTGTTCGGCGGCGGCTCGGTCACCGAACTCGATCTCGACGAGCCGGAGCCTGGCGTCCTGCGCTACACGCTGACCGACGAGGGCATCAACTACCGGCTCGGCGCCGCGCTCACGCAGTCGATCGAGGTCGTCGGACGCCGCGTCAACGAACTGGGCACCACCGAGCCGATCATCCAGCGTCAGGGCAATGACCGCATCCTCGTGCAGGTGCCTGGCCTGCAGGATCCGCAGCGCCTCAAGGACATTCTCGGCCAGACCGCCAAGCTGACCTTCCAGATGGTCGACCAGACCATGCCGGTGCAGGAGGCGATCGAGGGCCGTCCTCCGGCCGGTTCGTCCGTTCTCTATTCGACCGACGACCCGCCGGTTCCCTATCTCATCGAGAACCGTGTCATCGTGTCGGGCGAAAACCTCGTCGACGCGCAGGCGTCGTTCGACCAGCGCACCAGCGAGCCGGTTGTTTCGTTCCGCTTCGACACCAAGGGCGCACAGCGCTTCGGCCAGGCGACGCAGCAGAACGTCGGCAAGCTGTTCGCCATCATCCTCGACAATCAGGTCATCTCGGCCCCGCAGATCCGCGAGCCGATCCTCGGCGGCACCGGCCAGATCTCGGGCAGCTTCAGCGTCGAGGGCGCCAACGACCTCGCGGTCCTGCTGAGGGCCGGCGCGCTGCCGGCGAACCTGACCATCGTCGAGGAACGCACAGTCGGGCCGGGCCTCGGCCAGGACTCCATCGACGCTGGCAAGGTCGCCAGCATCATCGGCGCGATCCTCGTGGTCGTGTTCATGGTGGCCGCCTACGGGCTGCTCGGCGTGATCGCCAACATCGCGCTCGTGGCCAACATCGCGATGATCATCGCGATCCTCTCCGTGCTCGGCGCCACGCTCACGCTGCCCGGCATCGCCGGTATCGTGCTCACCATCGGCATGGCCGTCGATTCCAACGTGCTGATCTACGAGCGAATACGCGAGGAGCGACGGAACGGCCGTTCGATCATCCAGGCCATCGATACCGGTTTCTCCAAGGCGCTGGCGACCATCGTCGACGCCAACGTGACGACGCTGATCGCGGCGGCGGTGCTGTTCTATCTGGGAACCGGCCCAGTCAAGGGCTTTGCCGTCACGCTGGCGATCGGCATCGTGACCACGGTCTTCACCGCCTTCACCTTCACCAGGTGGCTGGTCGCCGAGTGGGTCCGGCGCCGCAAGCCGAAGGAGCTGCCTCAGGGACTTATTACGCTGGTGCCGCCCGGCACGACGATTCCGTTCATGGGAATGCGGCGCTACACGTTCCTCCTGTCGTCGGTGCTGTCGGTCGTGTCGATCGTGCTGTTCATGAGCTTCGGCATGAACTACGGCGTCGATTTCAAGGGCGGCTCGCTGATCGAGGTGCAGTCGCGGGACGGGGCCGCCGACCTTGCGGATATCCGCGCGCGGCTGTCGCAGCTCAACATCGGCGACGTGCAGGTCCAGCAGTTCGGCGAGCCGAACGACGTGCTGATCCGCGTCGGCGCGCAGGAAGGCGGCGACAACGCCGAGCAGACGGTCGTCACCAAGGTGCGCGACGAACTGCAGGAAGCCTATGACTTCCGGCGCGTTGAAACCGTCGGGCCGACGGTGTCCAGCGAGCTTGCCACGCAGGGCACGATCGGCGTCATCGTCGCACTCGGCCTGGTGCTGATCTATGTCTGGTTCCGCTTCGAGTGGCAGTTCGCGGTCGGCGCCATCCTGGCGACGATCCACGATATCGTGATTACCATCGGCTTCTTCGTCATCAGCGGGATCGAGTTCAACCAGTCCTCGATCGCCGCGATCCTCACCATCGTCGGCTATTCGCTGAACGATACGGTGGTCGTGTATGACCGCATCCGGGAAGAGTTGCGGAAATACAAGAAGATGCCTCTGCCGCAGCTTCTCAACGCGGCCATCAACGAGACGCTGGCGCGCACCACGACGACGTCGCTGACCACGATTCTCGCCCTGCTGGCGCTGTTCCTGTTCGGCGGCGAGGTCATCCGCTCGTTCACGGCGGCCATGCTGTTCGGCATCGTGTTCGGCACCTACTCGTCGATCTTCATCGCCGCGCCGCTGCTGATCCTGTTCAAGTTGCGTCCTGATGCGCTCGACAAGGAAGACAAGGACACGCCGGTCGAGGGGAAGGCGGTAGCGACCTGACGCGCATGGCCGAGGGCATCGTCATCCGCAAGGCGCATTTCCCCGGCCGTGCCCCCCTGGACGCCTACGGTAACGGTGGCTTTCGCTTTGCCGACATGTCGCACCGCGGCTCGATCCTGTGCCTGCCTTCCGGCATCCATGGCTGGGAACCCGCCGATCCCGATGCACTGACGCTTGAGGATTTCGCGCGCGTGCTCGAACAGGCCGGCGATATCGAAATCCTGCTGGTCGGCACGGGAAGCGATCTGAAGCCGCTCCCGCCCGGCCTGGGGCAGGCCTGCCGCGCGGCCGGCATATCGGCGGATCCGATGTCGACAGGGGCGGCGGTCCGCACCTACAACGTCCTGCTCGCAGAGGACCGCGCCGTCGCGGCCGCCCTTGTCGCCGTCGAGTGAAAGCCGGCTGCGGCAGTTGTCGGAGCTCGTGCGGGCGTCCGACCGCGACCGCTACGTCGCGGCGCTCTATGCGCCTGAGGACCGGCGCGCGGATCTGCTCGCGCTGTTTGCCTTCAATGCCGAGACCGCCGGGATACGCGACCGGGTGAGCCAGGCGCTGCCCGGCGAGATCAGGCTGCAATGGTGGCGCGACGTCATCGAGAAGCAGGATGCGGCGGGCCATCCCGTCGCCGAGGCCCTGCTGCATGCGATCGAGCGCCACAACCTTCCGCGCCAGGCCTTCCAGAACCTGCTGGATGCCCGCATCTTCGACCTCTACGACGATCCGATGCCGACACGCGGCGACCTTGAGGGCTATTGCGGCGAGACGGCGAGCGCGCTCATCCAGCTTTCGTCGCTTGTGCTTGACGCCGACGCCGCGGCGGGTGCCGCCGAACTGGCGGGCCACGCCGGTTGCGCGCAGGCTATTGCCGGCTTGCTGCGCCAACTGCCGTTGCACCGCCGGAGAGGGCAGTGCTACGTGCCGAAGGATGTCCTTTCCGCGGCCGGAACTTCACCTGAGGAGTTTCTTGCCGGCGACGGCGGACCAGGCGGTCCGCGCGCCATCGCCGCCATGATCGCCCTGGCGCGGGAGCATCTTTCAGCTTTCGAGCGCGCCGCCGGATCGCTGCCCGAGAGCCTGCGCCCGGCCTACCTGCCGCTTGCGCCGGCGGGTGCGCAACTGGCGAAGATGCAGGGCAGGGAGGCGGACATGCTGAACGCCGCCGTCGATCTGTCGGCGTGGCGAAAGCACTGGCTGCTCTTTCGCCGGGCGACGGGGGGTTGGGGTTAGGAACCACCACGTGGGCGGGGCACGGTCTGCCGGATGACGGCTGGAACCGTTGTGCTATTCCGCGGCCACCGCCGCTTTCGACTTCTGCGCTGGAAGACCCAGCCACGAGCGGCAGTCGGCAAGCGCGCGCGCGGTGACGGCGCGGCGTTTCGCTGCGGCCTTGTCCTTGCCGCGGAAGCGCCCTTCGAAACCGTCCGGCTTCAGGGGCGCGCCAGGCTCCAGAGGTGGGAACAGGCCGAAATTGACGTTCATCGGCTGGAACGAGCGTTTCCCGGGCTCGTCGTCGGAGACGATATGCCCGCCGGTGATGTGGTTGAGCAGCGCGCCGAATGCGGTGGTCGCCGGCGGCAGCGGAACCGGCCGGCCGAGCCTCTCGGCGGCGGCGAAACGACCTGCAAGCAGTCCGATCGCGGCGCTTTCGACATAGCCCTCGCAGCCGGTGATCTGGCCGGCGAAGCGAAGGCCCGGACGGCTCTTCAGCTGCAGCGAACCGTCGAGCAGTGTCGGCGAGTTGATGTAGGTGTTGCGGTGCAGGCCGCCGAGCCTTGCAAATTCGGCATTCTCCAGGCCGGGGATGGTGCGGAAGATGCGCACCTGCTCGCCGTGCTTCAGCTTGGTCTGGAAGCCGACCATGTTGTAGAGCGTGCCAAGCGCGTTGTCCTGGCGCAGCTGCACCACGGCATAGGCCTTCACCGACGGATTGTGCGCATTGGTCAGGCCCATCGGCTTCATCGGGCCGTGACGCAGCGTTTCGGGGCCGCGTTCGGACATGACCTCGATCGGCAGGCAGCCGTCGAAGTAGGGCGTTCCTTCCCATTCCTTGAACTCGGTCTTCTGGCCATCGACCAGCGCCTGGACGAAGGCCTCGTACTGCGCCTTGTCCATCGGGCAGTTGATGTAGTCCTTCCCTGTGCCGCCCGGGCCGACCTTGTCGTAGCGCGACTGGAACCAGCAGACGTTCATGTCGATCGTGTCGAAATGGACGATCGGCGCAATCGCGTCGAAGAAGGCTAGCGCGTCCGCGCCGGTCTCCTTCGCGATCGCCCCGGCAAGCGACGGCGCGGTGAGCGGGCCGGTTGCGACGATCGCCAGATCCCAGTCCGCCGGTGGCAGTCCGGAGACTTCCTCGCGGACGATCTCGATCAGCGGATGCGCCTCGATCCTGGCCGTGACGGCGTCCGAAAAGCCGTCGCGGTCGACGGCCAGCGCTCCGCCGGCCGGCACCTGGTTGGCGTCGCCGGACGCCATGATCAGCGAGTTGGCGAGCCGCATCTCTGCATGCAGTAGGCCGACGGCATTGTTCTCGGCGTCGTCGGAGCGGAACGAGTTGGAACAGACGAGTTCGGCCAATCCCTCGGTCTTGTGGGCCTCGGTGCCGCGCACTGGCCGCATTTCATGCAGGACGACCGGCACGCCGGCCTCTGCGGCCTGCCATGCGGCTTCCGAGCCGGCGAGGCCGCCGCCGACGATATGGATGGGTTTCATGGTCATGCGCGTCGCAATAATGCCTTGACCGGGGCAATGCAATTGCGGACCCTTGCCGAGGGGCTCGATCCGACAATGCCGGAGGGCGCAGATGCGACGCAGCTTGAAGGGCTTTGGTGATTTGTGCGCGGCGGCGCTCGTCCTTGCCGTCTGCGGGTGGTCGCCCGATGCGCAGGCCGCGTCCGGGCCGGCGTCGAAGGCGATTTCAGTCTGCCACGGCTACGGATGCAGCTTCCGCTCGAAGCTTGTGCTCGGGCCGGGCGATTATTCGCGTATCCAGGCGATCATGCGCGCGGGTGCGCGTTCGCCCGCCGCGGAGCGCGCCGCGCTCAAGAGAGCCGTGCAGTATTTCGAGGAACGTTCGGCGCAGGTCATCGGCGTGCGCGACAACCCGAAGGCGGCATTCGGCGCGGCCCGGATCAAGGGTCAGATGGATTGCATCGACGAGTCGAGCAACACGACCGCCTTTCTCCACTACCTTGCCGGACGCGGATTTCTCAAATTCCACAAGGTCGGGAGCAAGGTGAGCAGGGGATTCTTCCTCGATGGCCGCTATCCGCACTGGACGGCGATCGTCATCGACCCTCGCGGCGTGCGCTGGGTGGTCGATTCCTGGTATGCGCCGACAGGCGGGGCGCCGGACATCTTTCCCTACGAGGAATGGAAGGTGCGTGGGGTCCTCCAGAGCGGTGCGCTGGACTGATCGTCGGCGCGCAGGCGATTGCGCGGGGCTCCGGCACGCAGAAGGCGCCTCCGGAAAAGACAACACCCGCCGGGGGAGGAGATCCGGCGGGTGTCGTTTTTGTGGACGGTTCCCCGGGAGGAGGTGAGGAACCGGCCTATCCGTCATCGCCGGGGAGGAGGTCGGCTTTGACGAAATTCCTTTCGCCGATTTTCAAAGGGGCGAAGCCTTCTGGGGTAACAACGCCCGCCGGGGGAGGAGATCCGGCGGGCGCCGTTTTGGCGGCCAGCGATCGGGAGGAGGTGAACGCTGGCCTCGTCCGTCAGGGTCGGGGAGGAGGTCGACCCTGCCGAAATTCGTCAGATCGCCTTGCGGGCGACTTCGCGGATGTTGCCGCGGGAAATGCCGAGGTCGTTCAGTTCGCGGTTCGAAAGGCGGCTCAGCTCGGTCACGGTTTCCCGGTAGCGGCGCCAGTTGCGATAGTTGCGGATCAGGTTCATGGTCGTCTCGTTTCGTCTTCGGTTCGTTCGTTCTCTTGGGTACGAAACATAGATAGGCGCGGTCGGCATTTTTGAAAATGGCTTTTGCTGCATGGCAGCAATGCAAATTGTGCAATGCAATATCCGAGCGCGTCACAGTTCGGGCGTAATCTGCCAAAGAATCACCGATTCAATGGTTTATGAGCTGTTCTTGAAATACCCCAAGTGGCCGCAGGCGTGAGGGAATAGCATGGCGAGTTACGCGACGCGGGTGCGGACGGACGCGGCCAGATGGGCAGCCGAGGGCATCATCGATGCGAAGGCTGCTGCGGCGATCGTTGCCGACGTCGAAGCTCACGACCGGAGATCGCTGAGTTTCGGATCCATACTGGCGGTCATGGCTGCGCTGCTCTTCGGGGCGGCGATCCTGATCTTTGTCGCGGCCAACTGGGAGGCCATACCCAGGCTCGCCCGGGTCGGGGCGCTGTTTGCCGTCATCGCATTCGGCTATGTCGGCGGGGCAGTGCTGAAGCTCAGGGACCACGCGGCGATCGCGGAAGCCGTGTGGCTGGTCGCGGCGGCGGCTTTCGGCGGGTCGATCGCGCTGATCGGCCAGATGTACCACCTGTCGGGCGACGAGACCGACGCCATACTGACCTGGTGCGCCGGGACGGCGGTTGCCGCGGCGGCCCTGCGGTCGGGGCCGCTGACGATCGCGGCGGTGACGCTCGCGGCAGCCTGGATGTTCCTGCGGGAAGTGGACTTCTGGCGCGACACCACCTTTCCGTACCACTTCCTCGCCATCGCCGCGGTTCTCTGGCTGATCTCCCGCTGGACCGGGAGCGCGCGGGCCCGGCACCTGCTGCTCCTGTCGCTCGTCCTCTATGGTGTCCTGCTGGCGGCGGAGACGGACATCCTCAGCGTGGCGCCGGTTCTCGCGGCTATATCGGCCGCCGTTTTCGGCGTTGCGATCGCGTTGCCCGGTGATGTCGAAAAGGTCGCCCGCATTGACGGCATGCTGCCGGTGCATGCGCTCCTCGGCTTCCTGACAGGCATGGCGTTGACACAGTTCGAGATCGGCGACACCGCAGGTCCGGGTTTTGCCATCGCTGCCGCGGCAACGCTGGCCGGAATCGTCGCGGCCGTCGTGCTTGCCGGTCGCGAGAGCCGGGGGCTGCGGTGGATCGCATATGTCGGCTTCGCCTTCGAACTCTGCCTGATCTATGTGGTGATGATCGAAGGCATGCTCGGCACCGCGGGCTTCTTCCTCGTCGCGGGACTGATCCTCGGCCTGTTTGCGCTGGTGGTCATCCGCATCGAGAAGCGTATGGCTGCGCCGCACGGCCTTCAGGGAGCTTCGTCATGAGTGGAAAGAAACTCATCGTCGCGGCCACGCTGCTGGCGATCGCCCAGATCGGCATCCTGTCCTGGATCATCGCCGGGCGCGCCGCGGTGCTGCGCAATGGAGCCGAAGTGCTCCTGAAGGTCGAGCCGATCGACCCCCGCGACCTGCTGCGCGGCGACTACGTCCGGCTGAACTACGAGATCAGGAACGTGCCCGTGAAGATCCTGACCAACGCGCCGGCCGGCGAGTTCGTCACGGAGGAGGGGCCGGTACTGCTGAGACTGGGCAAGGACGCCGACGGTTATTGGCGGGCGCGCTCGGCGACGCTTGGCGCGCCATCCGGTCCGCCGCCGGCGGGCGAAGTCGATATCCGCGGCTCGATTCGCGGCGGATGGACGCTGGGGCCAGACGCGATGCTCAGCGTCGAGTTCGGCATCGACCGCTACTACGTGCCGGAAGGAGACGGAGTGGCCATCGAGACGGACATGCGCGAAAGGCCCTTCGGCATCCTCGCCGCGATCGCCGCGGACGGAAAGCCGCAGATCAAGGCTCTGATGGACGGGCAGACGAGGCTCTACGAGGAACCGCTCTATTGAAGCCGGAGCGCCTGGATCGAAGACCGAAATCCCGAAGCCGGGACTCCATAGGCGGAAAAGCTTGTGCTATTGCATGGAAGGATACCGGAGGGAGGTGCGCCACATGCGACGAGTGCCTGGTTGGACGATGCTGCTGCCGTTGATCCTGCTCGCAGCGTGCCAGAGCAGCACCCCGCAAACCGGTTCGTCGCGCGCCGCAGGTACCCCGTGTCCGCCGCGCGTACAGGATGCAGGACAGTGCGGGACCGCCGGAATCTACTCGTTCCCCGAACTTGCCAGCGTCCGCTAGCGGCAGCGTCGGCACAGCACTCACGGTTGGCCGGACGCTAGCCGTCCGATAGGAATGATCTCGCGGGCTCCTGGCGTCCAGTCGGCGCCGGACCAGTCCCCCATCCAGCGATCCGCGACGAGACCGGCTGACTCGATCATGGCGGCCAGCGCTTGCCTTGGAGGGAAGGCGATCTCGGAGCGGGCGTGGAAGCGTCCGCCGGCGCCTTCATAGAAGGTGTCGTAGGCAACCACTCCTGTCGCCTCGTCCAGCCGGACATCGTTCCAGGCGGCAACCTCTCCCAGCACTCTATGCACGATCGTTCGTCGGGACAGTTCGGGCGTCCACTCCTGCCATTCCCGAGCCGCTGGTTCCCGGCTGTCGAAGATGAAGCGCCCGCCTGGAGAAAGGTGGGCGGCGACCGTCTCGATGACCGCCATCTGGTCTGCCGGCGTCAGGAACACCTGGAACGCATGGCCGGTGAGCAGGACGAGGTCGTAAGTCCGGTCGAGCCTGACTGTCCGCGCATCGGCCTCGACCCACGTGACGCGGTCGCCGCCGGCCCGCATCCGCGCAATGTCCAGCATGGCGCCGGCGGGATCGACGCCCGTGACGTCGCGCCCATTGGCAAGGGCCGCCGCAAGCTGGCCGGTGCCGCAGCCGAGATCGAGGACGCTTTGCGCGTCTCCCGCAAAGCGCACGCAGTAGTCGAAGTCGGCGCCGCCCTCGTTCTCGATGTCGTAGAACTGGACCAGCGCCGGGTCGCAATACAGCCGGTCTTCGGTCGTCATCGTCCCGACTCCAGCAATTCGAGCTTGAGTTGCTGCAGCAGCATGATCGTCTTGGCGTCGATGATCGCGCCGTCGCGCACCTGGCGCAGCGCCTCGTCGAGCGTCATTTCCAGCACCTCGATGTCTTCGCCTTCTTCGGCTGCGCCGCCGCCTTCGGAGATGCGGTCCGCCGGCGTGTAGTCCGCAAGGAAGAATGTAAGGCGCTCGGTGACGCTGCCGGGGCTCATGTACGGCGCGTAGAGGCGCCGCAGGCCGCGCAGTCGGTAGCCCAGTTCCTCCTCGGCTTCCTTGCGGATCGCCGTTTCCGGGTCGTTTTCGTCGAGCAGGCCGGCGCAGGCCTCGATCAGCTGCTCGGCATGGCCGGAGACGAAGGCCGGATAGCGGAACTGCCGGACCAGCAGCACGGTGCTTCGGCCGCTGTCGAACGGCAGGATGACGGCGCCGTCACCGCGGTCGTAGGTTTGCCGCACCTGCGTTTCCCAGCGGCCGTCGTTGCGCCGATAGTCGAATGTGGTCTTCGTCAGCCTCGCCCAGTCGTCCGACAGGAGCTCCACCGATTTCACGCGAATCCTGTCCTGCACCGGCTTTCTCCGTCCCTTGGGGCATGCCGACGTAGACGCGTTCGACCCTGTTCGCAACCAAATCGCGATGCGCGCGTTTGCCGCCGATGATGGATGAAAAGCCCTTCGACAAGCCGGTTACGCTCGAACTCGGCCGAATCGGCGATTTCAGGCGCATCGGCAGCACGCGCGAGGCGGTCGAGTGCCTCGTGACGGTCTGGCCGCTGAACCGCGGCGCGCGCCACCGCGACGCCGTCGAAACCTGCCTGAAGGCGCTTGACGGACATCGCTCGAGCGAAGACGCGCGCCGCGCGCTGATCGAAGCGGCGATGGAGTCCGACGTGCTGGCGCCGCAACGGACGCGTCATTGACGCCGAGTTGCCGTCGCGCTTCGCCTGCGGAGGAAGTCCGGGGTTGAACCCGGCGCGTTCCGGTGCCAAATCAGGGCGGTCCAAGAAATTCTCAAGTCTTAGCGCCCGGGGCGTTCACTATGGTCACCTATCTCGACGCCGATACGGCGCCGCTTCGCAACACCGGCCAGATCCGCCTCTACGGGCCGGAGGCCTTCGAGGGCATGCGCAAGGCCTGCGCCGTTACCGCGCGGTGCCTGGACGAGCTCGCCGGCATGGTGGTGCCCGGCCTGACGACCGAAGCCATCGACCGCTTCGTCTTCGAGTTCGGCATGGACCACGGCGCGATGCCGGCGACGCTGAACTATCGCGGCTACACCAAGTCCTCGTGCACCTCGATCAACCACGTGGTGTGCCACGGCATCCCGGACAGCAAGCCGCTGAGGGAAGGCGACATCGTCAACATCGACGTGACCTACATCGTCGATGGCTGGCATGGCGATTCGAGCCGGATGTATCCCGTCGGCCAGATCAAGCGCGCCGCCGAACGCCTGCTCGAGGTGACGCATGAATGCCTGATGCGCGGCGTGGCGGCCGTCCGCCACGGCGCGCGCACCGGCGCAATCGGCGCGGCGATCCAGTCTTATGCGGAAGCCGAGCGGTGCTCGGTCGTTCGGGATTTTTGCGGCCACGGCGTCGGGCAGCTGTTCCACGATGCGCCCAACATCCTGCACTACGGCAACCCCAATGAGGGGGTGGAGATGCGCGAAGGCATGATCTTCACCATCGAGCCGATGATCAATCTCGGCAGGCCGCATGTGAAGGTGCTCGCCGACGGCTGGACGGCGGTTACCCGCGACCGCTCGCTGTCCGCCCAGTACGAGCATACGGTCGGCGTCACCGCCACCGGCTGCGAAATCTTCACGCTGTCGCCGAATGGGCTCGGCCGGCCGGGTCTGCCTTCGTAGTATTTCGAAGGCGACGGCCCTCGGCCGTCAGGGCTTCGGGCGGGTCGGCGATGGCGGGTCATGACGAGGACGAACGGGGCTTCTTTGCCGAACGTCCGTCGCCGCGCGTCGACAAGGGCGGTCAGCCGGACGACAGACCCCACTATCTCGGCCACCGCGAGCGGCTGCGCGAACGTTTTGCCGCATCGCAGGCGGGCGAGGGCCTGGCCGACTACGAACTGCTCGAACTGCTGCTGTTCCGGCTGATTCCGCGCAGCGACACCAAACCGATCGCCAAGGCGCTGCTTGCGCGCTTCGGTTCCCTGTCCGAGGTGCTTGGCGCGCCGGCGGCGCGGCTGCGGGAAGTGAAGGGCGTGGGCGCCGCCGTGGCGCTCGACCTGAAGGTGATCGCCGCTTCGGCCAGCCGCATGGCGCGCGGCGAGATCAAGGGACGCGAGCTGCTGTCCTCCTGGGAACAGGTGCTCGACTACTGCAGGGCCGCCATGGCCTTCGAGGAGAGGGAACAGTTCCGCGGCCTTATGTATCAAGAGCACCAAACGCGCGCACGATCTAAAGCCCCGATTCCCCTAGAATATGGGGTATGCCGAGGAAAGCGCCAATCGTTCGTTCCGTCCGATACGAACACGCCATCAACACGCTGGTAGCGAAGCGCGCCGAGATATCGGGCCTTGTCCAGTTCAAGGGTGCGGACCTGGCCGACCAGCTAGAGCACATTGACGCGGTGCTGGTCATTCTCGGCTACAAGGGCGACCCGTCGCAGATCGTGCCGCGACGACGCAAGGCGAACCGCTTCCGCAAGGGTGAGCTTCATCGGCTTATCCTGAAGCACGAAGCCGAAGGCAGCCAATCCAATCGCGAGACGGCCACGCGCATTGTGCTGGCGAAGGGCTGGGACGCCGCGCATATCAAGCCGATCATGGATTGCATCAAGACGGCGAAGGGATGGCGGCGGCGGTCAGCCAGAACGGCAACGGCGGGCAACTAAACGTCACCCGCCGCCATTATCGGCTTGTTAGGCCGCCTTGCGCCACGCTTCGACAAGCGCGCCGCCATCGACAAGGAGCTTGGTCCATGCCGCACTCTTGGCTTCGATCACCAATAGAAGGTCCTCTTTGCCGAGAATGGTTTTCACCTGATCACGAAGCTGCGCAGCCGTACCCGAATACTCGACCCACCATACTGTTTCGAGGATTCGGCCCCGGTTTGCCACCAGCGCCTTTAGATGATCGTCCATCTCTTTGTGAGACGGGCGAGGTCCATTCAGGTCATAGGTGATAACGAAGTTTGCCATCACGCAGCCCTCCGGGCGTCGTCCTGGCTGCCGGGGTGTTTCCGGCCTTTCAGCACGTCGTTCACGCGGCCTGGGTTGACCCCGTATGATGCCGCGATGTTGTGCTGGTATTCGCCAGCCCAATGACGCTGCCAGATATCGACCGCGTCATTGTAGGTAAGCTGGTAGGGTGGTTCGTTCGCCTTCATCGTATAAGACTTTCTTTATGTCCTATACGGTGGAGATGTAGAAACCCCTTGACATGCGGGCATATGGTGCCCACTTATGCCGCGTGATCACATCCCCACCGCAAGGTGGCTTCAAAAAGGCCCGGTTGGTGTTTGCGCACCGCCGGGCCGCTCGTTGTTTGCCCTTAACGAAGGGTAAACATGGAGAAATATAAGCGCCCGAAAGGCCGATTCAAGCATTCGGCGCAATATTCTTCCTTAAAACCGACGTTAATCAGAATATTCGACTCAAAGATCATTTGTATGCAAATGATCTTGCGCCGTTACTGCGCGCGCTGCCAATAGCCAGCCCACACCCGCGACACCGGATGATTGAGCGCGCCGCCGAGGATAGCGAAGGCGTTCGCCCCGTTTGACCGGCGACGGTGATCCTCCAGCCATGCCGCGTGATTGGCGTACTGGTACAGGTACTTGTGCGACACGAAATGGTGCTGGCCGGCGACCATGCGGCGAAGCCGGGAGAAGTAGCTTTCGACCATGTTGGTGTGCTTGCCGTGGCCGTCGCTGTAGGACTGCGAATGGTTGATGCGGCCCGTATCGAACTGCGCTTCCAACACATCCCAATGCGAGGCTTCGTCAGCGAACAGCTTGGCGTCGGCAACCATGCGGGCGCGGGCGATCTCGACGCCCTCTGCCTCAGCGCGGCGCACGAAAGGCAGGGTGCGACCGGCGCGCTCGCGAAGGGCGATGACAACGCGGCGGCGGTCGGAACGGTTCTCGGCAAGGCGGCGGTCCTTACGGTCCTCGACGCGGTTTTCCTTGCGGACATGGCCGCCGAAATAGGCACCGTCGATCTCTACTTCGCCGTCCAGAACTTCGTTGGCAGTCTCGGCTGCCAGCGCCTCACGCAGCTTGTGCGCCAACACGAAAGCCGTCTTATACTGACAATCCAGATCACGGGAGAACTGGACCGCCGACATGCCCTTGGAGCCGTTCACAAAGAGGCAGATCGCGGCGAGCAGATCGACAAACGCCATCTTGCGCGAAGCGAAGATCGTGCCGGACGTAACGCTAAACTGATGCTGGCAACCGGCGCACTTGAACTTGCGGCGCGTCGGAATGTTGTAGTGATCCAGGCACCCGCACTTCGGGCAAACCGGCTCACCATTCGTCTGCGACCAGCGAAGGCGCTTGAACGTCTCGTAAGCCTTTTCCTCGCCGCCCTTGTAAATCTCCTTGAGGGAGAGGGTGCGGCTTTCGGCGGAGAGAAGGAAGTGCTGTGCCATTTGTCATCGTTTCCGATACATGTGTATCGGATATAGTGCGTTGACGTACGGCAGTCAATGGCATATGTCATCGTTTACGATACTTTTTACATCGGAGACGATACATGCCAGATCGGACGGACTATGAAGCCTTCGCGGCCAACCTCCTAAAGGCCGAGTTGAAGCGAAGGGGCGTCACCTATGCGCAACTCGTGGACAAGCTGGCTGAAATCGGCGTTTTCGAGAAGGAAGTGAACGTGCGGAATAAGCTCTCTAGGGGCAAATTCACGGCTGCCTTTCTCCTACAATGTCTGCGAGCAATTGGCGCTGAAACGCTACGATTGGACTAGTCCAGATCGATCACGCTATGGAAGGCAGTCACGGCGTAGTGCGTCATTTTCTCGCCGGATGCTTGGACCATGACATCTACAACGAAGCCGCGCTTGTAGGCGTTCTCGTCAGCCTCGCGGATGATCTCGCGGATTTCCTGTTCCGCGAGTTCGGACGCATACATCACCGGCATTTCTTTCTCTGATATCTCCGCGATCAACACGCGCTCGCCAGATCGCTTGTTGACCGTGGCATCATGCACGTCCGTCCGGGTGTAGCGCATGAGAACACGCCTATGCGGGACAGAGTCCGGCTTGGTGAGAAGCTTTTTCCGGTCATCGATGTTCTGCTGCGCCGTTCTGGCCTCTACAGCCGAAAATTGGAAGGCAACGCGGATTTGCGGGCCATCCTTTTCGAAGGCAGTTGCAGTCAAACGATGGCTAGCCAGAGGGTCGGCTGCTATGGATTCCGTCGCGCGGTAGTAGTCATTCAATTGCGCGGTAGTATCAAGTTCACCGTCCGGGACCTTGTTCGTGATTAGGGCCGTCATTCGCCGGCCCCAACGCCTAACGAATTCCTCCAGGATCAAGATTTGATCCATGTTGTTGATGACGACTCCGGCAGCTATCGTAAGCCCGGTTATCATGTCGGCCTCGACGCATCCGCTTCGGACTTCTCGGAGGTAGATGCGCGGATCGGCTTTAGCGCCCGGATAGGTATCCGCGACATAGCGCTCAAACTCATTCGCAATCGACGTGAACGCGCCGACAAAATCGCCAAGCTCTATCGGCTCGGCGGTGTCTAGCTTCAAAGTCAAAATGCCTGACTGCTCCCCCATTACTTGAGAGTAGCTTTTCTCATTCATTTGTCCATCTCCAATGAGATGGCCCTATGCGGCAGAGCGAAAGGCTTGGTGCCTTTGCTACATAAGGCCGCAGTTCCGCATCCTCTTCCTCGACAAGAAGAACGCGCTGATCGCCGACGAGGTGCAACAGACCGGCACCGTCGACCACACGCCGGTCTATCCGCGCGAGGTCATCCGGCGCGCGCTCGAACTCTCCTCGACCGCGATCATCCTGGTCCACAACCATCCGTCGGGCGATCCGACGCCGTCGCGCGCCGACATCGAGATGACCAGGACCATCGTCGAGACCGGGAAGCAGCTGGGCATCGCCGTGCACGACCATATCGTCATCGGCAAGAAGGGCTTCGCCAGCATGAAGGGGCTGCGGCTGATCTAGCAGGCTCGGACCGGCTCCAACCGGGCCAGGTGCATCAACGCCGCCATGAATGAAAAAGGCCGCCCGGATTGCGCCGGGCGGCCTTTATTTGAAGTCTGTTCCTGGCAGCGACTATTCGCTGTCGGCGGCCTTCTTCTTCGGAGCGGCCTTCTTCTTCGGCGCTTCCGCCTTGGCCTCGTCGCCAGCCGCGTCGTCGGCCTTCTTGGCCTTCTTCGGCGCAGCCTTCTTGGCCGGCTTGGCCTCCGCCTCTTCGTCGTCGGCCATCAGTTCTTCCTTGCTCACCTTGGTGTCGGTGACGGAGATCTGGCCGAGCAGGTGGTCGATCACCTTCTCCTCGAAGAGCGGCGCGCGGATCGACGTGATGGCGTCCGGATTGCTGCGGTAGAACTCGAACGCCTGCTGCTGCTGGTCGGCCGGGAAGCGGCGGACGGTGTCGAACAGGGCGCGCTGGACCTCGTCGTCGGCGACCGTGACGGCAGCCTTCTCACCGATCTCGGCCAGCACCAGCCCGAGGCGCACGCGGCGCTCGGCGAGCTTGGTGTATTCCTCGCGCGCCTCGTCCTCGGTCGTGTCCTCGTCCGCGAAGGTGCGGCCGGCGGCCTGGAGGTCGCGGTTGACCTGGTTCCAGATGTTGGTGAACTCGGCTTCCACCAGCTTGGAGGGCGCCTCGAAGCGATAGGCGGCGTCGAGCTGGTCGAGCAGCTGGCGCTTCACCTTCTGGCGGGTCATCTGGCCGAACTGGCTCTCGATCTGGCCGCGCACGATCTCGCGCAGGCGCTCGAGCGATTCCAGGCCAAGCGCCTTGGCCGTATCGTCGTTGATCTCCAGCGGGCCGGGCTTCTCGACCTCCTTGACGGTGACGTCGAAGGTGGCTTCCTTGCCGGCCAGGTTGGGCGCGCCGTAGTTCTCGGGGAAGGTGACCGTGACCTGCTTCTCCTCGCCGGCCTTCACGCCGATGAGCTGGTCTTCGAAGCCGGGGATGAACTCCTTGGAGCCGAGCACCAGCGGCTGGCCTTCGCCCGCACCGCCCGCGAAGGCTTCGCCGCCGATCTTGCCGACATAGTCGATGGTGACGCGGTCGCCTTCGGCGGCCTTGCCGTCCTTGGCCTCGTAGGTGCGCGCGGATTCGGCGACGCGCTTGACCTGCTCGTCGATCTCGCTGTCCGGCACGTCGAAGACCTGGCGGGTGACCGCGATGTCGGAGAACGCCTTCAGTTCGATCGTCGGGATCACCTCGTAGGCGAGCTGGAACTCGAGGTCGGCGTCGCCGGCCAGGATCTTCTCGGCTTCCTTCTCGTCCTCGGTCATCGTGACTTCGGGCTGCATCGCGGCCTTCTCGCCGCGGTCGGCGATGATGTGGCGGGTCTGGTTCGACAGGATGTCGTTGACCACCTCGGCCATGAAGGACTTGCCGTACAGCTTGCGCAGGTGCTGCAGAGGCACCTTGCCCGGACGGAATCCGTTGATGCGCGCCTTGTCCTTGATGTCGTTCAGCCGCGCAATCAGCTTGGCTTCCATGTCCCCGGCCGGAACCGTGACCTTGATCTCACGCTTGAGGCCGGAATTCAGCGTCTCGGTTACCTGCATCGTCAAAACCTTCGTTTTCTATAATCCAGGCATCCTGTACGGCCTTGCCGTTCAGCCTGCCGGTGTATTCTTGCCGGGATGGCTAGTGGGTGTGCGGGTTGGGCGACCGTCATGCCGGCCGTTGCCGGCTCGGATTCCTTGCGCTCGACACGCGCGGCGGCGAGTAAGTCCTTGAATTTGAAGTGCCTTACCACGCCCGCCAGCGGCGGATCTTGTTCTCCCGTCACAATTGCCACGCCTTTTGTCATACGCGACGCCGATTTTCAACACTTCTTCGCACTGCGGCCGCCTAGCTGTCCGCCGCGAGATTGACAGAATGATGGCTGACATGGGATTGGCGGCCCGTTGCGGATGTGGCGGAATTGGTAGACGCCCTGGATTTAGGTTCCAGTGCCGAAAGGCGTGGGGGTTCGAGTCCCTTCATCCGCACCACTTTTCTCCTGTTTCTGGCTTGGTTTTCCCGAAACGGCACGGTTGATGCGGCATGGAAGTTGCTGCGCCATCTTTGCCGGCCGTTCGCCGGTAATCGTCCGCGTGATGGGCGTCGCTCGCCGGGATTGGGGCTACTGGGTTGTCCCGGCGGGCTTGCCCGCCGGTCATGCGGCCCGCTTCGCCGCTCGCACGGAGCGCCTTGCGCCGCGGATGGAACTCGCAGCCAGGTGCGGCGTTTCATGAAGGCCTAGCCATCGGAAGGTGAGTGCCGCCATGGGATGCCATCATCATCACCGGGACGACCTGGTCGAGGCCGTCAGGTGCAGCGTGCTGGGGAGCGGCCCGGGGTTGCTCCTGCCGACGTCGAAAGCCGTCGAGGAACTCCGGATACTCACCGGCGACTTCGTGACACCCGACCGGGATATGGCCGACGAACTATCGACGGTCGCCGTCAAGCTGGGGTGTGCGGTGGTCTTCGACGAGCAGGCTGGTGCTGAAATGACTCTGTTCTAGTGCCCGGGCGCGAATCGAGGAAACTAGGCCTCGAGTCTTTCGACCGCGATTTCCGTCTGGGTAATCATCAGGGGAGAAAAGTGGTACGCCCAAGGGGAATCGAACCCCTGTTACCGCCGTGAAAGGGCGTTGGGTAAGCAGGCCCTGTTTCCCACTTCGCCCCTCGATGTTCCTCACTGTTTCGTGATTGTTCCATGCCTGTTCCTGATGGGGAGAGCTGGCGTCCCTCATTGTCGTAGGGCGTGCAGGACTGTATATTTGACGGATATTTGACGAGTTGGTGGCCGCATCTATGTCGAAGACCCTCCATGAAGCCGCTCTATCTACGCCGAATGCCCGAAAGGGACTGCCTGAAGGCAACCACTGGCGCGGCATCAACGCCGACGTTCACCTTGGGTACCGGAAGCAGAAGCGGGGCGGGCGCTGGATGGTCCGCTGGTATCGCGGCGACCAGAAGTACAAGCAAGCCACGATTGGTTCGGCCGACGACGGCAAGATGGAGGCCAACGGTGTTGACTGTCTGAGCTTCGAGCAGGCCAGGACAAAAGCAGCGAAGGTAGCCAGCCAGGCGCGCGCTGAGGAAATTGCTGCCGCGGATGGGCCGACACCGACTGTGGCAATGGCCGTCGAAGCTTACTGCGAGGCCCAGGAGGCGAAGGAACGGGCTGCTGGGGAGGGTAGGGGCGATGCTCGCCTGCGGCTCACGAAGCACGTGCTGTCCACCAAGCTGCCTAATGTTGCGCTGCATTCGCTGACTGAAACAGACCTAGGTAGATGGCGCTCGGGGTTGTCCAAGGAACTCGCTCCGGCGACGGTCCGACGGATCGTCAACGATCTGCGGGCTGCTCTCAACGCGGCAGCGATGAAACACCGCGCTCGCCTGCCGGCCGAAATCTCGATGATTATCAAGGCGGGGCTGGCAACCGTTGATGCCGAGACAGCCCAAGCCCGCGACAAGCAGGCTCTACCTGACGCCGATATCCGCCGGATTGTAGAGGCGGCAGCGACCGTCGATGCTGAGGATAGATGGGAAGGCGACCTGCTGCGCTTGGTGCTCGTGCTGTCGGCAACGGGTGCACGCTTTTCGCAAGTCAAGCGCAACGCTGTTGGCGACGTCCAAATCGCCCAGGGACGTCTTATGGTTCCGACGAGCCGGAAGGGCAGGGGCAAGAAAAAGGCATCTCACATCGGCGTCCGGATCGGTTCCGATGTCATCGAATCGCTGCGCCCCGCCATCGCAGGACGCCGAGCGAAAGAGCCACTCCTGGAACGCTGGCGCCACAAACAGCAAAAGGCGGGTGACGATTGTCCGGCTCGTTGGGAACGCAAAGGGCGGAGCCCATGGCGTTCGGCGTCGGAATTGCAGCGTCCGTGGCAGCGCATCGTGAAAGAAGCGGGCCTGCCGGCCGATACCGTTCCGTATGCGCTCAGGCACTCGTCGATCGTCCGCCAGCTTCGCGCCGGGCTTCCCGTGCGCCTTGTCGCGGCTCTGCACGACACGTCCGCGCGTATGATCGAGCTTCACTACTCCGCCGCCATAGTTGACGCTCTGGACGAACTGTCAGCCGGTGCAGTGATTCCTCTTGTCCCGACCTCTGGCAAAGGCGGTGCCGCTCAGAGTCGGATAGTCACGGCCACCCGACAAGCCGGCGAAACGCCTGCCGGTTTCCCTGCGGCCCTACAAGCGGACGCGGATGGCGCGCGGACAAATGGCAGACCATAGGCTTTGGCGTCGACAGACTCAACGGGCGCATGACGCGCTAGGGCAGATCTACAGGACGTGTCGGGATGTTCCGCATAGACTCGGACTTTACCACTGATGGTCACAGCCAAGCGCCTCAACCTCTCGTCGTTTGTCGGTCCTGACATCGATTTTGTTATCTCGGATGAAAATTTTCGCGATCTCGAAACGGCATATCGCCGTACGTTGACCGTCGCCCAACGCGAGCGTCTTCACTGGCTGTGTACCCAATACATTCACTTGAAGAGGGTGGAAGACACCGCAGAAACGTATGCAGACTTGGAACGCCTGTTCTCGAAGTTGGAGGACGTCGTAGATCATTTTAACCGGCTGGCCTGGGGGCCACTGATTCCGATGTCCGACGCCGGAGCCGAGTTGTCTGGACTGCTGGATACGCACTTGGAGCGGCAATCAATTCCCGCTCCACGCAACTGCCTGAAGATATATGATGAAAACGCTTTAGAATTTATTGACGTGGAAATCGAAGGGCCGCCCCTGCGCCTGCTACTAACTGCGAGCGCCTTGGAGCACGTCGCCTATGGGTTGAATACGGCAATTCGAGGAATCGCCAGCGAGATAGCAGAACTGAAGGCCGATAGGTCCAATCCTGGCTTTACTCCGGGCGAAGCGTTTGGCGGCTGGCTACGAACTATGCATTTCTGGGCGAAGGAGAATGGGTTTACCGCTGGCCCGTACGTCAACAATGCCTACACGCGCAAACGCGGCCCCACTTCTTTCGCGATGATGCTTTACGACTTGAACGAGCTTTTCCCAGAGGGCTATCGGGAAGCCGTCTCCTCGCCAATGGCTATGGCTGATAGATTGAAGGTTGCACTCAAATCGCGTGCTTAGGGGGGCAGTTTCCACACATGCACTTGGGGACTTGTCACCCCCATTATTAATGATCGGCTCAACCACCTACTTCCTTCTCCAAGCACACCGGGTTGCGTTCGGGTGTGTTCACAGGAGAAAATCAATGACCCGACTTTCAGTCACCATCCCCGAGGCGGTCGCAATGACTGGCATCTCGCGGACCTCCCTCTACAAGCTGTTCGCCGAAGGCAAGCTTCCCCGCAAGAAAAACGGGAAGCGCAGCCTCATCCTCGTTGAAGACCTTGAGCGCGTCGTCAAGTCGCTGCCGGAAGCGGCGTAAGGCGGTGCGAGATGATCCCACATAACAAAACCGCCGCCACGACTGGCATCGTGGACGGCGGCGTAGTGAAGAACGTTGTAAGAACCTCTTCCATCGGTGGCCGAACGATCCACCTTGGCGGTTACGTTGAGAAGGGGGACGCCATCGCAGCGCGCGAAGCCGCCGAGCAAGAGCACTTTGGCGAGTTCGCTCCCAGAAAGGCGGTGGCGCGATGAGCCGCGACTTCACTCCGGTGTCGCCGTCGATCTGGTCCAGCCCCGCATTTCTGAGGCTGGACGGGGACGGTAGGCAGCTCCACCTATATCTCATCACAGGGCCGCACCAGAACAGCGCTGGGTGCTGCCGGTTGAGGGAAGGCTATGTGCTGGCCGACCTCGGCTGGCAGTCCAAGCAATATCGAACGGCGCTCGCCAACGTGATCGCCGCCGACCTGGTGATGCACGACCCGGCCACCCACGAAACCTACGTCAAAAAGTGGTTCAAGCATCGGGGCAACATCCCGACGAACAAGGATCACGCCAAGGGCACCATGAAGCTGATTTCCAGCATCGCCAGTGATGACATTCGTGAGGTCGTGGAGCAGGACTTCATGCAGACGGAATGGGGCGCCCGAACGTTCCCGGTCACGCCGGCAAATGACGGGGAGCATCCATTTGCTCCGTCACCGAACTCTGGTGTTTCAGACGCCCTTGTCAGGTCAAAATTGGTGTCTGGAGGGTGTCGGATATGACAGCCTCTCGGCAGCCTGTTGCCAGGGTCCCGACACACAGAGACAGAGACCGAGACAGATACAGAGACCGAACAGGAACAGACACCAGACAGAAAAAGAGACAAAACAGAGACTTTGCGCTTCGCGCTGGTTTTCTTTTTTGGGCTCTCAGCCTCGAAACGTCGTGTTGGCGGAAACATCCCTGGGCTTCGGAGGAAAGGGCGCAAGGCATCGGCCTCAGCTCCAACTGGAGAACGTTGGACGCGACGGAGGCCATTTCGTCAGACCATGCTGCATCTGGTATGCTGGAAGGCGTAGAGGCGATTTGCGTGAGGTTGGAGGTTGTGATGATCTCTGGTGGATGCCTATGCGGCAAGGTTCGATACCAAAGTGACGCGGAGCCGATCACCGCGCGGCTCTGCTGGTGTCGTTTCTGCCAGTATATTGCTGCCGGGAACGCAGCAGTGAGCGTCTGCTTCCCGGCCTACAGCATGACGATCACCGGTGATATGCGCGATTACGAGAGCGTCGCCGAAAGCGGCCACAGGATGCACCGGCGCTTCTGCCCGAACTGCGGGGTGCATTTGTTCAGCGAGGCCGAATCACGCCGGCACTTGATCTTCGTCAGAGCAGGTACTCTCGTCGACCCAGGAATAGTCCGGCCGGCGGCTACGATCTGGACAGCGAAAGCGCCGGCTTGGGCCTGCATAGATGCATCGTTGCCCAGTTTCGAGAGACAGCCGCCGCCGGTCGCCTGAGTTAAAGGAACCGGCTTAAGGTCCCGGCAACCGGCGATAGCCAACGCCACCATACCCACGGGTTGCAGGCAATCTGTTGATAGCTCAGCGTAACGCTGTGCACGCCGTCGGCATAATCGACTACGGCACCGATTCCGACGACGGGAAAGCCGGACGGCAGCAAAACGAAGCGGGCGCGGACTTCTGAAATTGTCTCCGTAAATTGGCCTTGGCCGACGATCGTCGTGGGACCTTGATAGCTGCCGTCTGGGCTATTGAAGTTGGCACCGATACTTACTGTCCCGGCGATACCCGGATGCTGGGATATGACGATCACATCTACAACCGGAGTCATGGTAGCGCGGGGAGGTAGCGCAACAACGCACTCCTGCACCGCGTTGATCGTGATTTCAAATCCAGCAGATTGAACGAGGACGCCGGGCTGAGGAACTTCGGCTGGATTGGTGCGCAGGGTGCGCCACACGCTTGCTACATCCATGCTTTCATCTCCCGTACTCCAATCGTCACTTTGTAGGCGTTTGCCCTCATGCTTGTCGGGAAGGTGGCTGAAATAAAGGTTGCTCCCGCAATCGGCGAGCCGTCAATAACCAGAGCCAGGGCCGATGGCTGGCCCGTCACGACCGGAAGAGCAGGCAAAAGCGAAAACATCGCTTTCCAAAGCACGAACCGGTCGAATTAATTTCTTAGATGGCAAATGCTGGAAGTGTGTCACACCGTCCCCAAGTGTCCCCCTCCGTATCCGGTCGTTTCCCTGTAAGCCATTGATTTAACGTCAATTTGCCTTTCGCGCAACAACAGAAATTGATACACTCGGCTGGCGATTTGCAGGAGCCAGGCCATGCAATTTTCAAAGCCGATGAATGGTCACATACTTGTCCCCGTTTCACGCGAGGAAAAGGCCGCCCTGCATGCGCTGGCTCGTGCGCGGAGCGTGGCCCAGGGCCAGTTGATCCGCGACGGCGGGATTGTTCGTCTGGAGATGGTTGCAGCGTGATCCGGCCGGCCGAACCCGACTTGACGCCGACGGGATTGTGGAGCCGCCACAAGCACGACCGCCGGTCAATCGGCGGCATCATTTTGATATGCGTGCGGTTTCATTGAGCCTGCCAAAGCAAGGGAACAAACACGCGAATGACGCAACTGAACGAACCGCCAAAGGACACCAGGTGGAAGCCCGGTCAGTCCGGCAATCCAAATGGTCGACCGGCCGGCTCACGTTCCAAGGTCTGTGTTGCCCTCGATGCTCTGGCCGAAGGCGAGGCGGAGGAAATCGTTCTTTCGATGATCGAGAAGGCGAAGCAGGGCGACAGCCAGGCAGGCCGTACCCTTCTCGAACGCATCTGGCCGGCAAGGAAGGGCGCTCGCATCGCATTCAGGCTTCCCGAGGTGTCGAAGGCCGCAGAGCTTCCTGGCGCAATTGCCGACGTCAACAGGCAGGTTGCCGAGGGTGACCTTTCTCCCGAGGAGGGCGCAGTGATTGTCGGCCTGCTCGATGCGCAGCGAAGAGCCATCGAGACAAACGACCTCGCGGAGCGGATCGCGGCGATTGAAGAAAAGATGGCGGCGGGGAAACGTCGATGAGCCTGCGCTCCCGTATTTCCAGGATCGAATCCGCATCCGGTCCAGTCCGCGTGCTGGAAGTCGCCGCTGCCGACCTCGACGACCTTGCCGAAAAGCTTTTCTTCTCAGCATCCGGACCTGTCACCGTTCGCGTAACAGGCTCTGTTGCAGGAGAACCATTCGACGAGATGCACGAGCTGCTGAGCCACGAAGATTATCTGGAGCTGCTGGATTGAACCTCTCTGCGCGCGTCTCTCGACTGGAGCAACGGCACGGCGGCGGCAACCCGCTCGACGACCTGACCGACGAGGAATTGGAAGAAGCCATTGAAGCGCTGAACCAGCGTATGGCCGATGCTCTCGGCTCAACTTCGGCAGACGTGGCAGCCGCTTTCGTTGATGTCCCTTGCGACCTGTCCGACGAACAGCTTCGCGCACTCGCGGCGCGCATCAAGGGAGGAAGCCTTGTCTAGTTCTCTCTCCTTGAAACTCGACAGGCTTGAGGCGGAGATGTCGCCGCCATCTGATCTTAAAATCATTGTTTCGTTTATGAGCGAAGAGGAATTTAAGGCGCTTCACCCTGACGCTCGGAGCCCCGTTTCTGTCACCATCACGGATGACGACGAGTGTGGCTTCGTCCACTCTCCACACGTGGGAGCCTGACGAATGGCAAGTACGCTCGCCGCGAGGTTGGAGAAGCTGGAAGCGAAATTGGCCCCACCTGAAGCTGCTTTGCGCTGCTGGACTGTCGTCTGCAATGAAGGCGATGAGGCCGCCGCCGGTGTTCTGGCGCAAGCGCACGGCTATGATCCTGACGACGACGGCCATTTGTTGATCACGCGCTCAATCGTAACGCCTGCGGGCCGTTTACCTAACAGACGGGAGCCGTACCTTCTCGACCGGTTTCCAGGCTAGGACTTCGACACCTGCCGCTTGTGTACCGGAGGCCAGTATGCGTAACCGAGCTACCGCCGCAGTTTGGAAACAACCGCTCGAAGGGGGGCGGTCAGCTTCCAGGATGTCGAGTTCAGCAGCGCGTCGCGCTCCATTTCGACCTGGACAAGTCTCGCTCTGAGACCTGCCATATCGCCGGACCCGACCCCCTGAAGCGCGGCGGCCTTCGGCGGGCGGGCCTGTTCCCAGGCCAGCTTTCCGATGCCTCCAAAGATCACCTGCAGAAAATCGTTCGCCAGTCCGTCGGGGAACGGTACTTGTGACCCGTCGATAGGTTTTCGGAGCGGGCAAGCCTCGCCGACCAAGAGCACGCCGAGCCCGTGCCCATGGCCGAACTCGAAATGAGGGTAGCGGGTACGCACCGATCTCCAAAAGCGCCACACGCCGAAGTCTGCGTGAAATTCGTTGATGTCGTGGAAAATGATTATGCCGCGGTCAGACATTTTCGGCAGCCAGGAATCGAAGTCGTTCTGGACTGCTTCAATGGTGTGAAACCCGTCAATGTGAAGGAGGTCGATGGAGCCGTCCTCGAAACGGGGAAGCGCCTCGTTGAAATCACCGCGAATGTACCCGGCATAATCATCGTACTTGCGCAGCTTGGAGACAAAGGAGTCGAAGACGTCCGACGCATAGGAGCCGGTGTGTGGGTCGCCGGCCCAAGTGTCGATCCCCACGCAGGATGCCTGTGTCCCGGTCGCCCGCACCGCCTGGCATGCCGCCAGGAAGCTCGCGCCACCAAAAACGCCGAGTTCGACGTAGCGCCTGGGCCGGAACAGCGTCATTAGGCTGAACAAGAAGGGAATATGCTCTCCCCAGGTGCTGGCCGCCGGATCGCCTATCTTCCAGAAGGCGGATTGAAGTGCCGTAACCAGATCGGGCAGAGTGATGCTGTCATCTTCGAGATGCTCGAGTTTGCTGAACGTCCGGTCGGCAAGGTTCAACTTGGGAACGATGACACCGCCCGCGATCCTGTACAGGCTGTCGGGCAGTTTGATGAGTGATGGTGCGCTCAATTCAATCACCTGCTTCAGTAAGGGGAGGGTTTTCGGGCACGTCAGAATGTCGTGCAGATCTGCTGGCTCGGTCTCTTGCGCGCGGGCTTCGGCCTTCACTCCGACAAATGTTGCCGTGAACGGTTCGAACTCGCTGCTGTCGACACGGGCCGGCCGATTGAGGACACGTTCGCCGTAGTCCCACACCAGGGCAGGGACATTCTGCCAATCGGGTGAGGTGGCGAGTGTTCCCAACAGCGCCGGATAGTGCCCGTGGACCCCGCTTCCCGGGTTCGCCATCCTTGCTCGTAAAAAGTTGCGGGTTCCGCCCAGCACCTTTCGCCACAACTGTTCAGGAGACCTTATCGGGAAGTGGTAGAGTTCGCCGACGACATCGGGAGGAACGGCGCCATGTATGCTGTTCCACACGCTATGGGCGCCGAGCGTGACCTCGTAGCTGGGATCCGCCGCAATTCTGCGAATAATCGCGACCTTGCCGATGGCGGAAGTACGAACCTGCCGGAAACCGGCGCTGTTGCCGAAAGTCGATGTGGGCGTCGAGAGGTAGCAGTTGCGCCAGTTGAACAGCGCAATGCCTGTCTCTTCGGCCCGCTGCAGTCTTGCGGCGAGTTCGTCGCGCGACGCATAGGGGAAGAACTCGTCGGGGTCCAAGTAGAAGAACCAGTCGGCGTCGGTGTTGACGAGAGCTTCGTCGCAGGCCAGACGCAGGACATCCCTTTTTGCGAAGGCGGCGTCGAGGTACCGGAGCACTACCATTCCAGGCCAGTCGCGCGCGCGCTTGACCAAGCGTTCGTAGGTGCCGTCGGTCGAGCCGTGATCAACGAAATAGGCAAAATCAAAGATCGCCTGGGCGTGGTCGATCCAAGCGTCGACTATCCCGATTTCGTCGCGGACCATGGTCAGGACCACGGTCTTTAG
This sequence comes from Mesorhizobium marinum, assembly GCF_040813675.1. Lineage (NCBI taxonomy): Bacteria > Pseudomonadati > Pseudomonadota > Alphaproteobacteria > Hyphomicrobiales > Phyllobacteriaceae > Mesorhizobium > Mesorhizobium marinum. The sequence continues at coordinate 1,007,696 of NZ_JBFOCI010000001.1, forward strand.
GGTCGGCCCTACAGACGAGCAATCCGATCGATCAGCCGCGTTAGTTCTACCATGATGTGGGAAGTGCTGCTCCGTTGGCGCACTTCCTCCATCATTTCCAACCCGCGATTCCACTCTGTTCCTCCAAAGGTCTCCACAGCCTTGGAAATGATCGAATTGACCGAATGCAAGGCGTTGTCCTTAAGCAAATACGGATAATCGGAGCCGAGATAGAACAAGGCATCTGACTCGTCTGCCGGGACAATTATGTTGCTCAAGCAATGAGCAGCGGTGAACCCTTTTGTAAAGGGCTTAAAAGAATCGGGGGGAGGGTTTCTCCGGGGAAGAGAATGTTCCCTGACAGCATAGTGACAATTGTATCTGTTGAGCTTCCTGAGCCACGACCTGTCGGTGACTTCCGAATTGTTGGTCTGGACGAAATCGATAGCTGCGCCAAGGTTTTCCCTGTGCAGCGCGTTTCGATATTCACCGAAGTAGCCGATCCGGCAAGCATCGGATGGCGGTCGTATGACGCCAATTTCGGGGTCCACGTGGTGGGTTACGCGGTGAACCATCTTGCCCGGGTAGCGATCGAGTAGATGGCGCTCCTGGCGTATCGACGAGGCGATGTAGACGTCGACGAACTCATGAATGTCATCGCGCGGGGGATAGTCCAGGAAATCCGCGCAGACGACGCTGGCGTTGCGCCGAAGCGTAGCGACTTCCTCGGGTGTGATCGAATTGATGATGCTCGTCGTCAAAATCAGTACGGCATTCGATAGAGAGGCCGCTTCGGAAAGCTCGACGAAGTTGACGTCGATCGTGCCGGAGAACCGAACCCGAGCCATCTCGGAGAGCTGGACACCGCGCATCAGCGTGCCGCTTCTAAGATTGTCGCGCCTATAGACCCAGGTAAGGGATGACGGCAGCCGCCTTGCCGCGCTCGTTCTCGAAATTGGATGGTCCATCAGTTGCGGCATTTCGCGGTTGCCCTAGCCTGAGCTCAAGTGAAGTTGAATTACGTTAGGACGTAATTGCCATCCGGCGAAGTCGGCGCGCGCCCCGCAGTCCAGGCAACAGGCTAGCGTTGGTAGTAGGCGATCAATCGGCTGATCGGGTGCTGAATCTCGGTAGACACCAGCATGAAGTCCGGCTTGCGCCCGAACCATGCTTCGACCTTCGCCTCATCCACGGGATCATGAACGTGCCCCGTGCGAACGTCCGGCTTCCACTTGTAGGGCACAGACACAAGAACGCGAGGGGATAGTCGAAGCAACCTTTGTGCGAAGGCCTTGGCATCGGGGATGTGCTCCAAGACCTGTAGGCAAATCGCAACATCGAACCGCTCATTCGGGTCGAAGTCGAAGAAGTCGCCTTGCAGCCCTTCGATGCCTGGGCCGGCATAGGGGCGGTTCAGATCAATCGAAACGCGACGGTCGAACCATGGGAACCAATCGAGACAAGGGCAGGCGTTGGAGCCGACGTCGATGATCGTTTTCTGGTCGCGGCCAATGAAGCTGACCAGAGCTTTGACGTGCTGGAGATAGACCGAGTTCTTGCGCTGCTCCCAGTAGGCTTTCGATTCTTCCGGCATCGGGGATTCGGGAGCGCGGACAATCCGATTTGATGGCTGAACGACGCGGAACGGCCTCTTGCCTTGGGCAAAGTCGACGGCGGCCTTCAAGTGCCCCTTGTTCAACGGTGCGCGCAAGCCCGGCAGTCTGATCATCTTATATCCCCGTGGTCCCGCGAACCTAACTGCTCCCATTCCTCCCCGCAAACAGGAGAAGCTAATGTTCGACGAAGCAACGCTTCGCGCGATCGACGTCATTGCTGCGCGCGGGGGGAACGATGCTGCGGGCTGCCACGCTGGCGCCGATCAGAACCATGGAGGGCTCGAAACGACAGAGCCCACAGGGGGGCTGCGCATCACCGCAAGCTCACGATCGCAGTCTATCCGCGCTTCTTCTTTTTCTTTGGCTCACAGGCAATGCCGTCGCCATCCCTGTCCAGGCCGTAGATGTCAGTTCCGATGACGCGGATTGGGCCGGTCACATATTCAGGGCCATCGCCTTTGCCGCCCTCGCAGTCGACGTCACTGGCAACTGGCACACACGGGTCATAGTTGGGATCGCATTGCTGCGCTATGGCCTGGCCGGACAACAACGTCGCCATGATCGCGATGCCCGCGGCTCTCATGTGGCGGGCAATTGCAGTCGGAATCTCATAACAGGCAGAGGATATTCTGGTGGCGGTCGGCCACCAAATGAAAACGCCGCCCGAAGGCGGCGCCATGGGCATGGCAGTCGCTGCCTATGCCGGCTTGAGCGGCCCTGAAACCAGAGCCAACCCATTGGTGGCGACGACTTTACTCAGCAATTCCCGGCGCTCGAGAACAGGCTTTTCGTATGACTGTTTCATGCTACCCCTCGTCTAGGCTTGTTGGGATCGGGCCGCCGAGGAGCTGTCATACTCTGGCGACCCTGACCACGAGCGAATTTGGGCAACTCATCGCGGCTGCCAAAACCATACCATCGAGGGTTGCGTCGTCATAGACGGTGCCGGCTATGGCAGTGAAGCGTTGGCCTTATATGCGATGCCAAAGCGGTCTCTATCCCCTGACGCAGAGCGTCGCAACTGATCGCGCCAGATCGAACAGCGAACAAACGAGTTCAGCAATGCGAAGCCGCTCGTCGCTTTGTCTGATCCCGGAGTCTAGGCAGTATCGGTTGACTACCTGCCTGAGGACGGCCAACTGATGTGGGGTAGCCGTGAAAGCCATAACGCTTACTCCTGTGGCGGGCCGAAAGCGTGATCGACTCTTCCAAGCGCCCGTGTGCCGATTGATCGTCGGGCGACAAGGACAGCATGCGCATCAATGATGAAGATAGCGAGGCATTCAGGAACGGTTTTCCCCAACCAGTCGGCGATCGAATACTTGCGTTTCAAGCAATGAGAGGATGGTAACAGTGCTGGGGCGGGCGGAACCCGGCGAGGCCCGAGCTACCAAACCGCCCCCCCCTGAAAAGCGGTGACTTCTCCAGTCATGCTGGCTCGGGCCTCTCATAGCAGAGTGCGGGGCAAATCAGCGTGGAAGACATGCAGTTCGACGAACCGGTGCACGTCCAGTTGAAACCCGGCAAGATCCGCGCTGTGACGTGGACCAGCCAGGCAGCCAAGGCACTGCTCTACGAATGGCTCGACAAGCGGGGCAGACGGCACCGTACAGCGCGACAGGCATGCCTCGACGTGATGAGCGGTGTTGTCAGGTCGAAAGCGTGTTCGGCACTTCCAGGCGCCCGCCTGCCTTGAACAGTCCCCATCTGAGTTCTTCGCTCTTCGCCGTCTGACGGAGCACAACAATGGTCAGGGTGGCGAGCAGGATCTCGGCGATCGGACCGGCCATCCATATGCCCGTTTCACCGAGGGCCAATGGAAGCAGGAACGTCAGCGGAATGGCGAACAGGTAGGGCTTCGACAAGCCGAGGATCGCCGCTCGACCCGCATCGCCGATCGCCTGGAAATAGGTGGCGATCATGATCAGCGGGCCAGCGACAAAGAACAGCGCCACCATGAAAGGCATGATCCGGGCAACCTCCGCTACAACTTCTGCGTCTTCAACGAAGAGAAAGCCGATCGGACGAGCAAGGCAAATCAGCGCGATCTCGGCAGCGAGGCAATAAACAAGAGCGATCGTCACGCCCAACCGCAGGCTGCCGTCGGAACGGTGCCACAGGTTTGCCCCGTAGTTGTTGCCCGTGATTGATTGCAGGGCGTGTGAGAGCCCGAGCAACGGAAGGAACGTGAAGGTCATGACTCGGGTAATGATGCCATAGGCCGAGACCGTGGTCGCGTAGGTGCCCGTGTCCACGAGTTGTAAGGCGGCGATGATTGCCGCCGAGCCTAGCGCGAGGCCGATGAAATTAAGGCTTTGTGGTGCCCCTAGCGCCAGAATGCGCTTCCACGCGGACAGGTAGCCGTGTTGCAGCAGAGCGCCCGGTCTAAGTTCTGTTCGCCCGTGCAAGCGGAAAGTCAGAATGATCGCGAAGGCGAGGGCCTGCGCCAGCACGGTTCCATAGGCCGAGCCGGCGACGCCGAGACCCAGTAGCGCGATCAGCACAAAGTTGAAGCAGATATTGGCCAGCGAGACGAGCAGGCTCATCGCGGCCATGAAGCCGACGCGACCTTCATTGCGAAGGGCGTCCGAGTTCACTGCGAGAACAAAAAGTACCGGCGAGAACAATACGGTGATACCCAGATAGACGTGCCCCATCTCGGCCATTGGCGCCGAGCCTCCGGCGGCAAGCAGCGTCACCTGACGGCCAAAAATCAGGAAAAGAAGGACGAGACACAAGCTGAGGCTGAGCGCCAAGCCGTGTGCGCCTGCAAACACGGCACGCGCTTCATCGTGACGGCCGCCGCCCAGATGCCTGGCGAGCAGGCTGGACATGCCGCTGGCTACCAGCGTGGCAAGCGCCACGATCAGCATGTAGAGCGGAAACATCAGTGTAACTGCGCCGAGCGCATCGGGCCCGACGAATATGCCTAGGTACACCGCGTCGACAACCGCGAGCAGCCCGTTCATGCTCATCACGAAGATGATGGGCAGTGCAGTTTTCGCAAAGATGGCGCCAAGAGGGCCATTGGTGAACGCGTTGGGGGCGGCGGCTTCAGACGACATCCCAGTCTCCCGTCTCAGGCACTCGCGGCTGATGATGGGGGCTCGCATTGCCATCCGCGCAAATGCGTGGAGGGTGTTGGGTGGTCATCAAAGCCAGAACTTGACCGAGACGAGAAGTCTGCGAGCGGCAGGTGTCTGGAACCTTGACGTTCGAATAGTGAAGGGAAAGCACGGCGTCAACTGTCGAGGCCGATGGTCACAGTTCGAATGCTTGTCGGGCGAGCAGATCGACCCCGTCATCATGGTTTCGATCAGGAGCTGAGGCACTCCGAATGCCGGGTGGCGGTAAACATGTTCAGGCGAGTCCGACCCGCCCGTGCGGGCGCGTTGGTGTTTTCCAGCTACCCATTTGCCGTTGGCCAATGGAAACGGTCAGGGCATTCGGGCGAAGTATCACGTGACCGTGAGCTAGGTTGACACCAGGTAGTGTGAGGTAAACACTGCTCCGAGCAGCATTGGGACACGCCAACTCTGGTCTTCATAGGAGGCGAACAATGCGTGGTGGGCTTTGCCGGCTCGTGGGCGCCGGCCAAATACTTCTATTAGCTACCGTCGGCGCTGCTGCTCAGCAGGTTGGCGAAGCTGTATTCATCAAGACGTCGGTCACGGGCAATGGCCGTACCCTCGCGATCCGGTCGCCTGTGCATCGCGATGAGCGGATTCGGACATCCGCTGGCGGTCTCGGCGAGTTCGTATTTCGGGACGGGACAAGGTTCGCTGTAGGCGGCAACTCCTCGGTGGTCATCGACAAGTTTGTGTACGACAGTAGCAACTCGGCCAAGAGCATCAGCGTCAAGGCGGCGAAGGGCAGCTTCCGCTGGATTAGCGGCGGCGCGAACTCCTCGGCCTACAAGATCGCGACGCCAGCCGGGACGATCGGCATTCGCGGCACCGCGTTCGACATCTTCATCGGATCCGGCGGCCAGACGGCGGTGGTTCTGCTGAAGGGGTCGGTCCGGTTCTGCGGCTCCAACGGATGCCGCGACCTGCGCCGCAGATGCGATTACATCGCAGCGACGCCGCGAGGCGGCGTCAGCAATCCCAAGCGGGTCAGCCGAAACGCTTTGCGGGAGATGAGGGATAGCCGGGCTCTCCCCTTCATGACCGGTAGGCAGCGGCTTTCACGCAGGTTCCAGGTCGGCGTCGACTGTATGTCTACGGCGACACTAAACCCCAACCGCACTTCGGCGCCTTCACGCTCGATGGGCACGCCGGACTCGGGTCCTGGGCCTTCACCATCTCCGTCGCCATCCCCATCCCCGTCCCCCGGCAGGGGAAACAACGGCAAGGGCAATGGCGGAGGCGACGGTTCGCCGAACGGCCGTGGCGACGCGGACCGGTAGGCTTTGGCTGCACTGCCACTTGCCGTGTCAGGCAGATTTTGGGGCAGCGCAGACTCTGGCGGAGCCGTGCTTCCCTGGGCTTGCCAATGTGAATTTAGAATACCGGAAATGAAAACGCCGCGCGAAGGCGGCGCTTCAGGCGTTGAACCGACCGGCGCGCCCGTTCCAGAGCGGGCGCGTCGAGCACCGGTTCCTAAGCTTTTCCGGTGTGACCCGGCCTGGGGCGGTGTAGGCTACTTGCCCCGTCGGTGTGCCGGTTTGGCCTTCGCAGCAGGCTTCCTTCCCAGTCCAATCTTCTTTGCCAACGCAGACCGCGCCGCGGCGTAGTTGGGCGCCACCATCGGATAGTCGTGCGGCAGGTTCCACTTCGCACGGTATTCTTCTGGCGATAGCCCGTAGTGGCTCGAGAGGTGACGCCTGAGCGACTTGAACCGCTTTCCGTCCTCGAGGCAGATAATGTAATCGTCGTGAACCGACCGCTTCGGGTTGACAGCCGGCTTTGGCGGTTCAATCTCCTCGGCCACTGGCGTGGACAACCCCGAGACTGCGGAATGCACGGTCGCGATCAACTCAGCCAAATTGGACGAGGGAACGGAGTTGTTCGCGACATAGGCAGATACGATCTCTGCCGTGAGTTCGGCGAGCAGCCCGTCGCTATTCGATGTTTCGGCCATCTTGGTTCCTCCAGTGTCGGACGCAACAGCTAGCTGGCGTTGAGGACCTTAGGCAGACGCATCAGCGAAAGATGTCGCTAAAACGACCGTTTGGCGACCCATCTCCGCCTCCATTGCCTATGCCGTTGTCGCCTCTCCGGCCCCTCCCGCCTGTGTCTCCCCTGCCTGGCGACGAGGACGAGGGGCCAGACGAGGGACCAGACGAGGGCGACCCCGTTTGGGAGTTTGAGGAACCGGGCGTGTTCGACCCGGGTTGGCCTGTTTTAGGATCGACAAGCGAAGCAGCCGTCAGGCAATCGTTCCCAACGCGAAAGCGCTGCGAGAGCCTTTGTCCACCAGTGACGAAAGGCAATGCCCTGGCGTTCCGCAGCTTGCGAATTGCGTCCTGGCCAATTCGTGCCGGGTCGCTCACCCCGCCTTTGGGCGTGGCCACGATGAAATCGCACCGGCGACGAAGGTCGCGGCAGCCATTTGCCCCGCAGAATTGAACTCTTCCTTTCAGAAGCACGACCGCCGTAACCCCGCCGGGACCAACGTAGACGTCGAACGCGGTGCCGCGGACACCGATGGTGCCAGCAGGCGTGGCGATCTTGTAGGCTGGCGACTTCGATCTACCACTGATCCAGCGAAAGCTCCCCTTTGCGGCCTGCACGCTGAGGTCTTTTGCGGATCGGTCGTCATCAAAGACGAACTTGTCGATCACGACGGAGGAATTCCATCCGACGGCGAACTTGGTGCCGTCTCGGAAAACGAATTCGCCCAACCCGGTGCTGGACGTTCGGATTCGTTCATTGCGGTGAACAGGCGAACTCGTCGCCAGCGTGCGGCCGTTGCCGGTCACGGAGGTATTGATCAGCACCGCTTTGCCCACCTCCTGAGCGAAAGCAACCTGAAAGCCAGCCCCTAAAAAAACCGAGCCGGCAACAAAAAATCGGAAAATCCAGGCACGCATTTGTTTGTCCTTCCGCCCAAGTGACAATATTATGCCGTAGCGTCGTATCATGCGCTCGGGTTCAGACAACTGCGTTTGTCGAGATTACCCCGCTATTTCGGTGTAATCCTATCGCAATGCTATTGGCCTCTACGCAGGCGGACCAGCACACAGTTCGCCTAGCCGAGAGGCCCGACTGCCGGTTCTCCGGGCGGGGAGAGTCGCCAGCCGGGCCCTGCCGGGAAAAGTTCCCAAGCCCCGGCACTTCGACGAAATAGTCCAGTTTCGGGCGTATTTATGACCTCGGCTATCGCAGCCGCACCAGCCGCCCATTGCTTAATTAGCAAGGACGTATAAAGCGAACAGCGATGTCGTGTCGTCGTTGGCTAATGCGCCCGTCGAGAGCACATGCGATTGTCTTCACGGGTTCGACTGAAAACTCGATCCCGTTGCCATATGGCCCCATTCGCCTCATTTCGCTGATTTCCTGAACCAGCTTTCGCCGAAGTGCGCCTGCGTAGTGTTGCTGTGATTTGGGTGCAATCGTGAACGCATTGGGCCCGCCGATCACGCGGTCTGCAAAGTAGTCGGTAAGATCGTAAGGCAGACCCCGCGTGTATGCCGGGAGGGCAATGGCGTTTATCGTGATTCCCCTCACGATCGCCCTTTCTCGACTTGTCGCGAGGGGCGGCCCATCGTTGTTCGTACCGTTGCCGGCGACGTCGATGACCTTTCTGCTGGCTGTTCCGTTGAACGCGGCAAGCAACCGGAGCGATTGCTCGATGGCAAAGGAAATCGAGGTGTCGCCTCCATGGCCTTCAACCCTGCCGTTTCCCGCGATGATCGCAGACGCACCGGCTGCGTCACTCATTCCACAAACCTTTGTCCACGGAAGGATGGTTCGCCCCCGACCGTTGCTCGACCACTCGAAATAGAGAATGCCGATGCAGCCTGCATGGTTGGCGACGATCGCACGAACAACGTCATCGGATTGCAGCGCCCAGGCATGGCTCTCCCGTTGCAGCTTTGCCGTGTCGAGGTCGACTGATGACGAGATGTCCACCGCGAACACGAGCGCAAGGTCTACATCAACATGGGTGGCCGAAGCCGGTACAACGGTCCCGACGCAGACCGCGCAAGTGGCCATCAGACGGGCCAGGCACAACGTCATGATACCGCCCCCCATTGCTTGTGGCCCGGTTGCGGCGGGCAGATGCTGGGTCCACAACCGGGCCTAGCCGGTTCCTCGTCCCCCGGCCAAGTATTAGCATCTTCATATTTGCGATGAATGCAAACGATCGGGACTTGCCAGTTTCGTCGGTGTGAGGAGTAACTGCGTCCAACCTCGCGGCCGAGGAGCAATCGAATGGAATTGGGCTGGCGTCGGGCGTGGGAAGATGTTGAGGACGACTTCGTCTACTGCGACGACACCGGACGGCAGCTAGGCCGGGTGTATCTCGGTCATATGCGCCATTGGCTTTGGTTCTTCGGGGGCTTCGCTCTAGGGCCGCTGGTTGCGGCCAGGCGGGGCAGTGCTATCGTGTCATCAACCTGGCACTGCAAAGGGGTCCAGGTGACGAAATGGGGTACTTTCGAGTGGTGGAGAACTCCGTTCAGCGCCGTCTGGCTGCCATACTTGCAGCCGACGTAGTCGGCTACAGTCGCCTGATGGGCGTCGACGAGGACGGCACTCTGACCCGCATGCGGAACCTCCGCGCCGAAGTGATCGAAACCAGGATCGCCGAGCACCAAGGTCGGCTGTTTAAATCGATGGGGGACGGCTTTCTCGCCGAATTCGCCAGCGTCGTGATGGCCGTTGCCTGCGCAGTTGCATTGCAGAGGGATATGGCAGCACGAAACGCAGAGCTGCCAGAGGACCGAGCCATCCAACTACGCATTGGTGTCAACCTGGGGGATGTGATTGCTGAGGATGGCGATGTTTTCGGTGAAGGCGTGAACGTCGCTGCGCGGATCGAGGGGCTTGCCCCGGCGGGCGGCATTACGGTCACTGGCATGGTTCATGACAACGTGGGAAGTCGCCTCGATCTCTCGTTTGAAGACCTAGGTGATAAGTACCTGAAGAATATCGCCCTGCCGGTCCGAGTCTATCGTATCGGAGCGCCCTTAGGAATATCGTTGCGACCAAAAGCGGTAGCACAAATCAAGCCGTCCATAGCGGTACTGCCATTTACCAACATGAGTGGTGATCCAGGGCAGCAGTACTTATCTGACGGTATCACCGAGGATATCATTACAGAACTTGCCCGCTTTCGCGGCCTTTCCGTCATCGCTCGCCACGCGTCGTTCCATTTTGCCAATACGGGAAAGAGTCACATCGAAGTAGCACGGGAACTGGGGGTTCCCTATGTAGTCGAAGGCAGTCTGCGTAAACTGGGCGAACGTATTCGCATAACAGTTCAATTGATCGATGCCAGAACCGGCAATCACGTCTGGGCCGACCGCTACGATCGCGATGTTCAGGATATCTTCGCCATCCAAGACCTCGTCGTGGCCGCTATCGTAACGATGCTCGAGGGTCGCATGCACGCTGCGGAAGCGGCAATAGCGCGTGCAAAACCCACTACCAGCTGGTCGGCTTATGACTGTCTGCTACAGGGTCGCGATCTATGTGACCATCAGCGTGATGCCGAAGCCGTACCGCTACTTGGGCGCGCTGTTGCCATCGATCCGCATTTTGCGGTTGCCCATGCCTGGCTGGCGATAGCTCTTACCATGAGCAATGTCATTCTCCGCGATGACGATCAGATGGCCAAGGCTGAGAACGCTTCTAAACAAGCTCTGGAACTAGATGCCAACGATGCCACCTGTCATTGGGCAAGAGCGTTATACTACCTTTGGACGGGCAACCATGATCGCGCACGATTCCATTTTGAAAGGGCTCTAACACTCAATCCGGCCGATATTCAGATAAAGGGCGACTACGCGAACTGGCAGCGCGCCAGTGGCAAGCCGGTCGATGCGTTAGCCACCATCGATGCTGCGCTAGGCTTGGGCCCGTTCGTGCCCGAGTGGTTTGCATCGGTTCGCGGCCTGACGCTCTTTGACCTCGCTCGATATGCTGAGGCAGTCGAAGCGCTTGAGAGTGTACCAGTAGAGCGCTCTAGTGGTTACTTGTACTTAGCGGCTGCGCGCGCGCAGTTAGGCGACTTAACTGGAGCCAGTGAGGTGATCGCGAAGGTGAAGCTGCTGAAGCCTGATTTCTCGCTTCGGAATGTTATCAAGGTACTGCACTACTCGCGCCCTGAAGCGCAGCAACACTTGATCGACGCCCTCCGGAAGGCTGGTCTGCCGTAGCAATATCTACGCCCTTACTGGCAAGTTGAGTGAACTTCCGCTGGTGGCCCATTGTTTCGCTTACCCTCACTGCAAGCGTTGTTCGCTTTCGGTGTATAGCGAACGCCGGCAAGTCGTCAGCTCGGCGGACCAATGGGTTCGAGACCTAAACTGACGGCTCCCATATGCCATTCAACTGGGACGCCTCGTGGTCACCAGGCCAAGGCGGCATTGCGATACATATGAACGTGAGTGGATGGTCGCCGATATTTCGATACTGAAAGGCCGTTCCGACTGGTATGTCGATAGAAACCCCCGAAACAAGGCGCGTGACGCGTTCTTCTGCTTGGTCCTTTCTCCAGATTTCCCCTTCGCCCTCAAGCACGTACCAGAATTCACTAACTGTGGAATGAATCGTTGCCCTGTTTATTTGCATCGGTGGAACCGTGCTGTGGATCATGTTCCCCGCTTCACCATCCACGAGGTATCGGATATCCGCACCAGCAGGGGATCTTGCATCAGGCTCTTTGGGCAATCGCGCTTCTTTCATGGCTACCTCCAAAATGCTCCGTTGCAGACTTTCGGCGACGATGCTGTTGTGCCCGATAAATGCGAACTCGTTGACTCCCCGGCGGTCGCAGCCTCAATATTAGCTGAGCGGAATATTTCCTGCGGTGTCAGCCATGCCAGTTCGAAAAGCAGGCGAGACCCTTTCGGCAAGCACTCCCGACTACGACCTGATCATCGTTGGCGGCGGACTTGGTGGCGCTTCGCTCGCCATCTCGCTGGCTGGTTGCGGCGCAAGAATACTTATAGTCGAACGCCAAGGAGAATTCAGAGACCGCATTCGCGGCGAGGTTCTCATGCCGTGGGGCAGTCTAGAAGCCCAACGCCTGGGTATCTACGACGTGCTTCTCAGCAGTTGCGCTATCGAATTGCCATACTATTCGAGGTTCAGGAGCGGCGCACCACCCGCAGTCCGGGACCTGCATGCGACGACGCCCTGCCAGACCTGCTGCATGACATTTCCGCATCCTCAGATGCAAACGGTATTGCTGCTCCATGCAGAACGTCTGGGTGCCACGATCCGGCGAGGCGATATCGTCTCCGCGGCGATCCCAGGAGACGTGCCGCAGGTCTACATCGGCGGCGACAGCAAGGGCGTTTCTGCGCGCCTTGTCGTTCTTGCCGACGGCCGGGATTCGCGGCTCCGCTCACTAGTTGGCTTTGAAGTCAGGCATGACCCCGAGCAACTCATCACAGCCGGCATGGTCTTGGAGGGGGACGTCGATTGCTCCCAGTTTCTGGCCGACGGCGCGCCGTCACCTGCGGGGACGGTCAATCTTTTCTACGATCCCAGAGCCGGTCGGATGGCAATCGCGATGCGCATTGCGCCAGGCAGGAACCGGATCTACCTGATCTATCACAGGGACGTGCTGCAGAAGCGTTTGTCTGGTCGCCATCAGGTCGACGAAATGATCAGACAGCTTCAGGCGACGGGCGCACCGGGCCATTGGTTCGATCAGGCGACACAGGCGGGTCCATTTGCCAGTTTCGACGGATCACACCGGTGGGTTGAAAGACCGTATCGCGACGGCATCGTACTGGTCGGTGACGCCGCCGCTGCAACCGATCCAGCGTGGGGCAGAGGGCTGTCGCGCACGCTTCGTGATGTCCGGCTGCTGCGGGACCGTCTGCTTACGAATACCGATTGGAGATCGGCGGCGGACGCCTACGCCGCTGACCACGACGAGTTCTACCACCGAATGCGTCGCTTGGAAGCCATGGAAACCGCACTTCTGTTCGAACGAGGTGAAGCGGCTGACCGGCGGCGTGACCATGCTTTCGCACTTTTCGCCACCGATCCGACCCGAATTCCCGACGCAACGGGGTTGGGACCCGAGGCGCCCTCGGACGACCGCGCGCGCGCCCGATACTTCGGGGAAGATTGAGTGCTGATCACCCTGCCAGCTTGCTGACAAGTTTGATTGCCGCATTCTCAGAGAGACCCCGACGATGAACCAGCAAGTGCCACGTCTCGAAGTCAAGCGCTAGGGCGAGCCCGGCCTCCAGTACCGGGCGTTCTCCACGAGGTGGATCAAAAGGCCGTGCCAAAACCTCTGCCGCGCGGCGCCAGTGGGGCACGAGACCCGGTTTGGACAGCTAGACGACCTTAGGCAGCCGGCCGGATGTTCTGGTTCAGACTAAAGAAGTTCTTTGGATCATAGCGCGCCTTGAGTTCTCTTAGTCGCTGCAAATTGGGACCGAAAGCCGCCTGGATTGCCTCCTCCTCCCCTGCAGATAGGTAATTCAGCAGATATCCGTCAGACGCAAATGGTTGGATCGCTTGCCACGCCGACTGGGCCCAGGCAATCTGTGCCTGGTCTTCTGCCGGGTCTTTCCATTGCGGCATGAAGCCAATGCAGAAATCGGACTGCCGCTGTGCAAAGGCGTTCTGGTGCGCATCCTTTCGGCCGCCGGCACCGCCGTAGTATTCGACCAGAAGCCCCGACAGCGGCGATGTCATTCCCTTGGCCTGCTCTTCGATTACGTCGATGGCTTTGTCCGGCAGTCCTTTGACAAATGCCGATTTCCAGTAGTTGCGCGTTCCAGAAGGAAACGCGTCGTCGAGGATCGATTGCATAGCGGGAAATGGCATCGGTTGCACCGCTACCATCATCGGCACGTCAAGGCTCATCAGTGGCTCGATGAGCATTTCACCTTTTTTCAGATCGGCTCCGCTCCAACATGGGATAATAGCGGTTGCTGGCGTCCCATCAGGGGTGCAGATCAGTCCGGCATAGACCGTGAGGTCTTCCGGCGCCGAGGCCATGAATTCCCTGTAGCCTCTGAGGACCTTCCCGGCCGCAGAACGGGGATATACGATCAGGCCCCCCAGGACCTGCGAAATCGGATAGGCTTGGTATAAGAACGACGTAACAATTCCGAAGTTGCCGCCACCACCGCACAGGGCCCAATAAAGGTCTGGATTCTCTTCACTGTTTGCCGTTTTTACCGTGCCGTCAGCTTGAATCACCTCCATTTCGAGAACGTTGTCGCAGGTGGGACCGTACTTTCGCACCAACCAGCCGACGCCGCCTCCCAAGGTCAGCCCTCCAACACCAGTCTTCGAAATAACGCCCAACGGAACCGCGAGCCCGAACAAATGCGTTTCGCGGTCGACGTCTCCCAAGGTGGCGCCTCCCTGTACCCGGACAGTGCGTGTGTTGGGATCAACGTGAACTCCGCGCATTTCGGAAAGATCGACGACGAGACCATCGTCGCAAATTGCGCGGCCCCCAACGTTGTGCCCGCCACCGCGTACAGCAAGGATCAGATCGTTCTCCCGCGCAAAATTCACCGCTTCGACCACATCCGCCGCCCCACTGCACTTGACGATGAGACCAGGCTTCTTGTCGATGAGGGCATTCCAGATATGTCGGGCGTCTTCATAGGCGGCGCCCGATGGTTGAATCATCTCGCCGCGAAGGTTCTTGCCCAGAGTCTCGATCTTGTCGTGAGGAATGCTTTTTCCCGCGCGATCTTTCAACGTGGTGGATGCCATGTCGATGTTCTCCCATTTCCCGTTGCGGCCGAAGAGACGACATCGATGCTTCGACACACAATGTGGTGACAGGCACGATCAAGAGCTGCCACTATTTCAGGAGCATGTCGCCGAAACGCCCCGTACGTTGCTGTTGAAGCACACGAATGCCAAGTAGCTTCGCTAGATCGCCGCAGAACCTCGAGCGGAAGAAGGAAAAGGGGGAACAATGCAACCATTGCGCCTAACGCGTGAGTTGGTCGAGCGCGTGGTTCAGGCAGCCGGTGATATTTCACCCGCTCCGTTCCCCGCAGGTCGAAGACCGGCAACCGATGCGGACTATGACGCCGCCGTTCGCCAGATCATGGCCGGAGCGCCGTCGGTTAACGAGGTGTGGGTCTTTGCTTATGGCTCACTGATCTGGAATCCAGCATTCGATTTCGCGGAGCGGCAAATGGCGCTTCTAAACGGCTGGCATCGCTCTTTCTGCCTCGGCTGGGACCGGTGGTTTCGGGGGTCAGCGCAAAAGCCGGGTTTGATGTTGGCGCTGGATCGCGGCGGACGATGCAAGGGAGTCGCCTTCAAGCTGCCGCCCTCGGACGTGGAGGCCAATCTCGCGACACTGGTTCGTCGGGAGATTCAAATCATCCCGCATGCGTTTCCTGCCCGATGGGTCAATATCCGAAGCGAAACAGGCCCGGTCCGAGCGGTGACATTTGTCATCGATCGGACGTCCAGCGCCTATGTCAAAGGCTTGTCGCGCGATGAAGTGGCAGACGTGCTGGCATGTGCCGTTGGGCGACTGGGGTCAATGGCTGAATATCTTTACAGCACTGTGGAGCAGCTTGAGGCTCTTGGCCTGCACGACAGTTCGCTTTGGCAGTTGCAGCACATGGTTGCCGAACGCATAGAAAATGCGAGCCCCTAGGCTCAGGAAGCCTGTTCTCTTCGCCACAGCAACGCGCCGAACGCTTGTCGATACCTACGCGCTGATCCGATCGGTAGCCGAAGCGTTGATTCGTGATGACGGACAGTCACGCAGCCTCGTCCCATGAGGCGCGGGCCTTATCGGGACCGATACCGAAGGATCAGGGCCAAGTCGTCCGAATGCGCGTGACCCTCCTTGTCAT
The DNA here is from genome assembly GCF_040813675.1 of Mesorhizobium marinum. Lineage (NCBI taxonomy): Bacteria > Pseudomonadati > Pseudomonadota > Alphaproteobacteria > Hyphomicrobiales > Phyllobacteriaceae > Mesorhizobium > Mesorhizobium marinum. The sequence goes on from NZ_JBFOCI010000001.1 coordinate 1,023,272, forward strand.
ACATCTTGATTTCGCTTGACCTAGCCTCGCCGATGCGTCCGTCGCGAACCATGGCTGCAAGCACGGCCGCAAAATTCAGCGCTTCATAGTGAACCTTGTTGACACCGATCACAAATAGGGCACCGGGTCGGCAGATGCTCGGCAGCCTTGATAATATCTCGGGTCCCAGGTGCCCATGAGTAAATGTCCCGGCTGACAACAATGCGCCGTAGCCTTTGGCAATCGTTGACAAGTCACCTGTGAGATCAATTTCGTAGAGGGAACCATAGAGCCGCTTCGTGCGGGCAAGGTCGAGCATCTCAGCAGATATGTCCATTCCGTCGATTTGGTTCGGCGGCAATCCCAGTTCGGCCGCTACGGCCCCCGTACCGCAACCAATGTCCGCGATCGGCACGTCGCCGGGTTCGGCTGCCTCTCGAAATACTTCTGCTATCGAGCGTGGATAGGTCCAGCCAAGGCCTTCGGCGAAATCCGTATCGTATCGGTCAGCAACCGCAGCGTAGTAACGAACATTGTCCTCAGGAGTTGATATGCGGTAGGCGTTTTCCAGCAACGCCTTCCCCTTGCTCTGGTCTACCAAGGCGGTCCTCCTGGAAATTGATCTTCTGAAGTTTGCCGCGACAGGCTTGTTGAAGCAATGCGTGCCGCCCAGATGTTCTAAGATTCAGAATCGCAGGTGCAATGCCGCCGATCCCGCCCGATTAGGCGGCCACCTACAGAAGCCCGTCAGGTCCGCCCTGGCGGGCTTTCTTTCGGCGCAGTTGCAAAAATGTTGCCGCTGCGGTGAGGTTTCTCAACGTGAGGGTTTGATGGCCCGGTAGCGGAAACGCGGTCGGTCGGGCTTCGGTCTTTGGCGGCTTTCTGGGAATAATTGAGGACTTCTCGGCGTTGTTCTTGTTGGTCCCAATCAGGGACATTGATGGGAGGTTTCCACGATGATCAGCAAGACCCTTGCCGCTGTCGCAGCGGTTGCCCTGATGGGCACTCCTGCTCTCGCGGCTCACTGCCCGAAGGATGCCGCGGCCATTGACCATGCTTTGACAAAAACCAGCCTCAGCGCGGCAGACAAGGCCGAGGTCGAGAGATTGAAGAACGAGGGGATGGCGCAGCACGAGGCTGGCAATCATCGGGAGTCTGAGGCGCTGCTTGCTGATGCCATGCGACGGCTGCTGCTGGCTGAATAACCAGTTCGCCAGCAAAAAGCCATTCATCGGAATTGTCGCGATCGGCGGTCCGGCTGGGAAACTGGTCGGACTGTTTGTTGTCCCCGAAAATTGGCAGCCCAAAAAGGCCTCTTGCAATGCCCAAAACGCGGTCGCTCGGAGCGCATATTTGACTGTTATTTGACGGGTTTCCCGCCAAGTCCGCTAAGTGTTTGAAAAGAGTGGTACGCCCAAGGGGAATCGAACCCCTGTTACCGCCGTGAAAGGGCGGTGTCCTAACCGCTAGACGATGGGCGCGCCTTGGACGAAGCGCCTTATAGTTGGGTTGCCTCCGGGCGGCAACCCGTCAAACGCACGCCTCACCAACTTTTTGCGGCTGGGGTCCGAAGTCAGCTTCGCGCCGATGGTTGCGGGGCCGGCGTCAGGTCTTGCGGCCGCCGCACTTCCAGTTCCAGTCGCGCTCGGGGCCGATGTCGATGTGGATCGACTGGTGGCAATAGGTTCCGACGCCGCCGCGACCGGGCATCGCGCGAACGTAGCGCGCCAGTTCCCACTTGTTGACGCCGGGCATCTGCACGTCGACGGCGGCGCAATACATGTGCTGCGACTTTTCGGCGCCTCTGACGCGCTTGTTGTAGGCGGGGCTGCGATAGCCGGACGTCACCACCAGCCGCTTGCCGAAATGGCGTTCCACCTGCTTCAGCATGCGCACCAGTTTTGGCTTCAGGCAGGCGGTGTCGACGCTTTCGCGCTGCTTGAGCAGGCCGTTCGGCGCGAGACGGGCGAGCCCTGCCGCCGAGGCGACGTCGTAGGTGCCGACATCCTCGTAGACGTCGATGTCGCTGTCATCGTCGATGCCCGACTTGCGCTTGATCTCGAAAAGATTGGTCTTGCGCACGCCGGGCAGGGCAAAGTCGCCGTCGCCGCTATCGACTCCGTCGTCGGCTGCGCCGAGCGAGGCGAAGCGGACGGCCGCATCCTTCTTGCGTTTTTCCTCGTTCGGGTCCGGCAGCGCGATGACCGGCTTGGCCTGGCGCGGGGCGGCGGCCACGACCGGCTTGGCGTCCGCCGGCGTCGACCCGAAGAAGGAGGACAGGAAACTCTTCTTCTTGGGGGCGATGGGCTGCGACGGCATGGTGCCCGCGGTCAGGATTGGGCCGCCGTTCTCCAGCACCTGGCCGGTCGGCGAGGGCGCCAGCGCGGCGGCTGCCGTTGCAGTCGGCTCCGGCTTTGCCTTGGCGGCGGCAAGCGTGGCCTCGACCGGCTTAGCCTCCTCTTTCGGCGGTTGCGCCGAAGCGGCCGGCTTTGCGTCGGGCTTGGTCTCCGGGACCGTCGCAGCGGCGCTTGCGCCCGTCTTGGCGGCGCCTGTCTCCGACGCTGCAACTGCTTCCAGATCCACCGCCGGCGCACCGGCATCCGTCTGGGCGAATTCCATCGAGGGTTCGGTCGTCGACGAGCAGGAGGCAACGAGCACGGCAAGCAGCGCAGCCAGTGCGGCTGTGCTGCGTCTTCCGCCGGTGAGGCGTGCCCGTGCCTTCAAAACGCTGTCCCCTGCTTGCCCGCGCCGCGCCCCGTCCCGGCTGCGTTGTGCCCCGTGGCGGGGTGGCTTTCGAATGGCCGGCGGCGGTTCGCCGCGCTTGCGCCAAATCGGGCCGTGGTCTGCCCAGTCGAGACCTTTTCGCCCGCTTCGCCCGGGTAGGTCAATCCTCCGGGCATCAAACAATGTTACACGCGCACCTTCACATAGGTGCCGGGCGCATCGCCCAGAACCTTGACGCCCTTGCCCGGCTTCCTCGCCTTCACGCGCCGGGCGTCCTGCGCCAGGAGCCATGTCTGCCAGTGCGGCCACCAGGAACCGGGGGTTTCCGTCGCCGACGCGAGCCAGTCCTCGAGCGTCCCGGTCGGCGGCCCGCCGGTCCAGTACTGGTACTTTTTCGACTTCGGCGGATTGACCACGCCGGCGATGTGCCCGGAGCCGGTCAGCACATACTCGACCTTGCCGCCGAAATAGCCGGAACCGACGAACACCGAACGCGCCGGCGCGATGTGGTCGTCCTTGGTGGCGAGGTTGTAGACGGGGATGGTGACGTCGGCCAGCGAAAGCGTCCTTCCGGCCAGTTCCATCCTGCCCTGGGAAAGCGTGTTCTGCAGGTAGCAGTTGCGCAGGTAGTAGGAATGGTTGGCCGCCGCCATGCGGGTCGAATCGGCGTTCCAGTAGAGCAGGTCGAAGGGCAGGGGGTCCTTGCCGCGCATGTAGTTGTTGACGACGTAGGGCCAGATCAGGTCGCCCGAGCGCAGCATGTTGAACGCCGTCGCCATGCGCGTTCCTTCGAGATAGCCCCGCTCGTTCATCGAGCGCTCGACGGCTGCCACCTGGTCCTCGTCGACGAAGACCTTGAGGTCGCCGGCATAGGTGAAGTCGACCTGGGTCGCGAAGAAGGTGGCGGAGCGGATGCGGTCGTCGCGTTCCTGCGCCATCAGGGCGAGCGCGGCGGCCAGAAGCGTTCCGCCGACACAGTAGCCCACCGCGTTCACCTCGTGCTCGCCGGTCGTCCTCTCGATCGTGTCGAGGCCGTACTGCAGCCCCTCGCGGATATAGGCCTCCCAGTTCTTGGCGCCGTGGCGCTCGTCGGGATTGACCCAGGAGACGACGAACACAGTATGGCCTTGCTCGACGGCCCAGCGGATGAACGATTTTTCCGGGTTGAGGTCGAGGATGTAGAACTTGTTGATCCAGGGCGGGCAGATCAGCAGCGGTCGCTTCAGCACCTTGTCGGTGGCGGGTTCGTACTGGATGATCTCGGCGACGTCGCTCCTGCCGACGACCTTGCCCGGCGTCGTGGCGATGTTCCTGCCGACCTCGAAGCTCGTGTTGTCCGCCTGGCGCAGCTTCAGGTCGCCGTGCCCGGCGGCGATGTCCTCGGCCAGCATCTTCATGCCGCGCACGAGGTTCTCGCCGTTCGAGGCGACCGTCTCGCGGAACAGTTCCGGATTGGTCAGGATGAAGTTCGACGGCGAGATCGCGTTGGAGATCTGCTTGACGTAGAAACTCGCCTTGTGTCGCGTGTGGTCGTCCAGTCCGTCGGCGCGCTCGACGAGGTCGTTGGCCCAGCGCGATGTGACGAGATAGGCCTGCTTCAGGAAGTCGAAGAACGCGTTCCGGCCCCAGTCCGGATCCTGGAAACGCCTGTCGCCCTGGTCGGGCACGATCGCGTCGGGCGGCGGCTCGCCGGTGCGGGCATGGCTGATCGCGTTGCCCCACACGGTCAGATAGCCGGCGAAAAGGCGGGTCTGCGCCTCGAGCGCGCGAGATGGGTCCGACAGCCAGTATTCGGTGACTTTCGAGAAGGTCTTCACCATGTCCGCCATCGGCTCGGCGACGGCGTCGCGGCGCTCGCCCTTCTCGCGCGGCTCGACCCAGGCCGAGGCGGCCTTTCCGGCCTGCTCGACCATGCGGGCGAGGTTCAGCGCAAACCGCTCCGGGTCCTTGACGAGGTACTGGGCGACATCGGGCGCGTCGCCGGTCTCGTCCTTGCCTGGCCCGGTTGCCTTGGCCATGATCGAAGCACTCCTCCCTTTATGCGATATGCTTACAGGCGTTTTCTTGACATATTAACATGGGACGTCCAATGCGTTCCATGTCTCAGCGGTGGACGAAGATATGACAAGTGGTAAACGCAGACGGCTTTTTCCGGGCAGGGTCGCCGCTGCCCTGGCCGGCACCCTGATCGTCGCCGCCTGCTCCACGACCGAGGATGTCGCGGAAGCGCCCGGGCGGTCCGGCCAGCCCGTCAGCACCGACTCCTATCCCAACCTGAACATTCCGCCGAAGGCCGCGACGTCGCAACTGACGCAGGAAGAGACGCAGGCGAAGCTCGCGCACCTGACGGCGCTGCAGCACCGCCAGGACCCCGGCTCGGCAGCGTCGGCGGAAGCGGCGCGCAAGCGTCTGAAGCTCGCGGCCGACGAGCAGGAAGAGACACTGAAGATCATCGAAGGGCAGTAGCCCCCGGCGGCTCAGCTCTCCTGAATTTCGATTGGTCCGGCCGCCAAACCGGTATATATGGCGCGCCGCCAACATCCTCCAGCGCCTGGATTTCGAGATGGAAGAGTTTCACAAGGTCCGCCGCCTTCCGCCCTATGTCTTCGAGCAGGTCAACCGGCTGAAGGCCAGCGCCCGCTCGGCCGGCGCCGACATCATCGATCTGGGCATGGGCAATCCCGACCTACCGACGCCGAAGTCCATCGTCGACAAGCTCTGCGAAGTGGTCCGCGACCCGCGCACCCACCGCTATTCCTCGTCGCGCGGCATTCCCGGCCTGCGCCGCGCCCAGGCCAGCTATTACGCGCGCCGCTTCGGCGTGAAGCTCAACCCGGACACGCAGGTCGTTGCGACCCTGGGCTCGAAGGAGGGCTTCGCCAACATGGCGCAGGCGATTACCGCGCCCGGCGACGTCATCCTGTGCCCTAACCCGACCTATCCGATCCACGCCTTCGGCTTCATCATGTCCGGCGGCGTGATCCGTTCGCTGCAGGCCGAGCCGGACGACGGCTTCATCCCGGCGCTGGAGCGCGGCATCCGTCATTCCATCCCGAAGCCGCTGGCGCTGATCCTGAACTATCCGTCCAACCCGACGGCGCTGGTGGCCAGCCTCGACTTCTACAAGGACGTCGTCGCCTTCGCGAAGAAGAACGACCTCATCATCCTGTCCGACCTCGCCTATTCGGAGATCTATTTCGACGGGAACCCGCCGCCCTCGGTGCTGCAGGTGCCGGGCGCGATGGACGTGACGGTCGAATTCACCTCGATGTCCAAGACCTTCTCGATGCCGGGATGGCGCATGGGCTTCGCCGTCGGCAACGAGCGGCTGATCTCCGCGCTGACGCGCGTGAAATCCTATCTGGACTACGGCGCGTTCACGCCTATCCAGGTGGCGGCATCGGCCGCCCTCAACGGCGACGGTTCCGACATCGCGGAAGTCCGCGAGGTCTATCACAGGCGCCGCGACGTGATGGTGGATTCCTTCGGCCGCGCCGGCTGGGATATCCCGCCACCTGCCGCCTCGATGTTCGCCTGGGCTCCGATTCCCGAACCGTTCCGCCATCTCGGCTCGCTGGAATTCTCCAAGCTGCTGATCGAGCACGCCGATGTGGCGGTGGCGCCGGGCATCGGCTTTGGCGAGCATGGCGACGATTTCGTGCGCCTGGCCTTCGTGGAGAACGAGCACCGCATCCGGCAGGCAGCGCGCAACATCAAGCGGTTCCTTGCCAGTTCGGCGAAACAGCCGAACAACGTTGTGTCGCTCGCCACCAGGCGGTGATTCAACGTCGCGCCGCAACTATCTGACATAAAGGACTTTTCGGCATATGGCTGAGGCATTGCGTGTGGGGATTGCTGGGCTCGGAACGGTTGGCGCGTCGGTGGCGCGCGTGCTCGCGCACAAGACCGCCGAACTGACCCGCCAGTGCGGCCGGCCGATCGAGGTCGCGGCGGTTTCCGCACGCAGCCGCGGCAAGGACCGGCAGGTCGACCTTTCCGCCGCCGCGTGGTTCGACGATCCGGTGGCGCTTGCCGAACAGGCTGAAATCGACGTCTTCGTCGAGCTGATCGGCGGCGACGAGGGGCCGGCGCTGGCGTCGGTGAAGGCTGCGCTCGCGCGTGGCCGGCATGTCGTGACCGCGAACAAGGCGCTGCTGTCGCGGCACGGAGTCGCGCTGGCCGAGATGGCCGAGCAGAAGGGTGTGCTGCTCAATTACGAGGCCGCCGTCGCCGGCGGCATCCCCGTGATCAAGACGATGCGCGAGGCCTTGGCCGGCAACTCGGTGACCCGCGTCTTCGGCATCCTGAACGGCACCTGCAACTACATCCTGACCCGGATGGAAGCCGAAGGCATTTCGTTCGATGATTGCCTGAAGGACGCGCAGCGGCTCGGCTATGCCGAGGCGGATCCGACCTTCGACATCGAGGGACACGACACCGCGCACAAGCTGTCCATCCTGACTGCGCTGGCCTTCGGCACCAGGATTTCCGCCGGCGACATCTACATGGAGGGCATCTCCAACATCAGCCAGGCCGATATCCGCGCGGCGGCGGAGCTCGGCTACCGCATCAAGCTGCTCGGCGTCGCCCAGCGCACCGAAAGCGGCATCGAGCAGCGCGTGCATCCGACCATGGTGCCGACCGCGTCGGTGATCGCGCAGGTGCACGGTGTCACGAACGCCGTGGCGATCGAGACCGACATCCTCGGCGAACTGCTGCTCTCCGGCCCCGGCGCCGGCGGCAACGCCACCGCATCGGCGGTGGTCGGCGACATCGCCGACATCGCCAAGAGCCGGCCCGGCTTCCAGCATGGCCCGGTCTTCGGCTGGCCGGCGAAGCAGCTGAAGCCCTACAAGCGCGCGCTGATGCGCAGCCATGCCGGCGGCTATTTCATCCGCCTGACCGTTCTCGATCGCACCGGCGTCTTCGCCGCGATCGCCAAGCGCATGGCCGACAACGACATTTCCCTGGAGTCGATCGTCCAGCATTCCGCCGGGGCGGACGGCCAGAAGACCGTGATTCTCGTGACGCACGAGACCACGGAGGCGGCGGTCCGCAAGGCGACCGACGGCATCACCAAGGATGGGCACCTGACCGACAAGCCGCAGGTCATCCGCATCGAACGGGCCGGGTGAGCCAGGACTGCCCAGCTTGTTGTCAGTAATGGCTGCAGAGGTCGTTTTCCCGGTTTCAGCCTTTCCGGCGGTCGCCTATCGTCGCCGGGTGGCTGACGGGCGAACATCGACGTGACGGACAAGCGGACCTTTCTCGGCGTCAGGAAATCGGCGACCGGTCTCACCTGGGAACACCGGCTGACCGAGCGCCAGGAAATGGCGGCGCTGACCATTGCGCAGACGTATGGCGTGCCCGACATCGTCGCCCGCGTGCTGGCCGGGCGTGGGGTGACGCCCGAGGAAACCGAACGCTTCCTCGACCCGACGATCCGCAACCTGCTGCCGGACCCGGCTTCGCTGACGGACATGGAGCGCGCCGCCCAGCGCATCGCCGCGGCGATCGGCAACCGCGAGAAGGTCGCCATCTTCGGCGACTACGATGTCGACGGGGCAGCGTCTTCGGCATTGCTCAAGCGTTTCCTGGCCTTCTACGGCGTCGATGCCGAGATCTACATTCCCGACCGCATCTTCGAGGGCTACGGCCCGAACCCTGAAGCCATGCGCGAACTTGCCGGCAGGGGCGCGTCGCTCATCGTCACCGTCGATTGCGGCACCAACAGCGGCCCGTCGATCGACGCCGCCAGGCTCGCCGGGGCGGACGTGGTCGTGCTCGACCATCACCAGGTCGGGGGGCCGCTGCCGGACGCCGTGGCGGTGGTCAATCCCAATCGCGAGGACGACCTTTCCGGACAGGGGCATCTGTGCGCCGCCGGAGTTGTATTCCTGACCCTGGTCCAGACGGCGCGCGTGCTGAGGATCGAGCGGCAGGAGGCGGCGCAGCCCGACCTGCTCGACCTGCTCGATCTTGTGGCCCTGGCGACCGTCTGCGACGTGGTGCCGCTTACCGGCGTCAACCGCGCCTTCGTGGTGAAGGGGCTGGTCGTGGCGCGCCAGCAGAAGAACGTCGGACTGGCCGCGCTGGCGCGGGTGGCGCGCATCGGCGAGCCCATCAACACCTTCCTCCTGTCCTTCCTGATCGGCCCCCGGATCAATGCCGGCGGCCGCATCGGCGATGCGGCCCTGGGGAGCCGGCTGCTTGCCACCGACGATCCCATGGAAGCCGGACAGATCGCCGACACGCTGGATCGCCTGAACCAGGAGCGGCAGGCGATGGAACAGCAGATGCTGGCCGAAGCGCGCGCCGAAGCGGACGCGGAGCTTGCCGGCGGGGCAGGGCCCGCGATCGTCGTAACGGCCAGCAGGGACTGGCACCCGGGCATTGTCGGCCTGCTCGCGTCGCGACTGAAGGAGCATGCGCGTCGTCCTGCCTTCGCAATCGCCTTCAACGCCAACGACGTCGGTACGGGATCGGGTCGGTCGATCGCCGGCTTCAATCTCGGGCGGCTTGTTCGGGAGGCCGCGAGCGAGGGCCTGATCGTCAAGGGCGGCGGGCACGCGATGGCCGCCGGCATCACGGTCGAGCGGGCCAAGCTTGGAGCGTTGCGCGCCTTCTTCGAGGAACGCGCCGCCTCCGACGTCTTCCGCCTGCAGGACGAGGAGGTCCTCGACATCGACGCCGCGCTGTCTGCCGACGGCGCCACGCTTTCGCTGCTCGAAACGCTGGAAAAGGCCGGTCCGTTCGGGGCAGGCCATGTTGCGCCGGTCTTCGTCCTGCCGCGCCACCGCCTCGAGGATGCCAGGCAGGTCGGCGCCAACCATGTGCGGGCGGACCTGCGGTCGGACGGCGGCGGGCGCATCCAGGCCATCGCCTTCCGCGCGGTGGATACGGCGCTCGGCGATTTTCTTTTCGCCAACCGCGGCCAGACGGTGCACGTGGCCGGATCGCTGTCGGGAAGCTACTGGAACGGCAACCGCAAGGTGGATTTCCGCATCGTCGACGCGGCGCTGGCCGTCTAGGCGAGCACGGTCTGCAGGCGCTGCAGGTCGGAAAGTTGCGCCATCGTCGTCTCGTAGCCCACCCGGATCGCCTCGTCGGCGCGGTGGAACTCGGTCAGGCCGATGTGGCCGAGCCGGGGCTGCAGCGACAGGTCCGGCGGGTCGCCGGCAAGGCGCGCGCGCGATATGCGGTCCTGGATGATGTTGAACGCCTCGACCATGACGCCGGTCAGGCCGATGCGTGCTTCCTTCGACCGCGAGTCGGCGTTGAAGCGCGAGGCCGGCGTGGCATCCTGCTCGATCATCAGTTCGCCTGCGCTGTGCTTGATGACGGCGGCCCGCCCGAACAGGTCGTAGTGCAGGTTGACGGCGACGACGAGCGGTTGTTCGTGGGCTCGGCAGACCGATACCGGCACCGGGTTGACCAGCGCCCCGTCAACCAGCGCCCGCCCATTGGCCGAGATCGGCTCGAAGACGCCGGGCAGGGCATACGACGCCCGCATGGCGGTGATCAGGAGGCCGCTCGACAGCCATATCTCATGACCGGTGCGCAACTCCGAGGCGACGCAGACGAAGGGCTTCGGCAGGTCTTCGAACCGCGTACCGTTGAGGTGCTGGCGCAGCTTGGCGTCGAGCTTCAGGCCGCCAAACAGGCCGTTGCCGCCGAAATTGATGTCGAGAAGTCCGAAGATGCGGCGCTTGGTCAGGCTGCGCGCGAACTCCTCGAGTTCATCGAGCTTGCCGGCCAGGTAGCAGCCGCCGACCAGCGCGCCGATCGAGGTGCCGGCGATCATCGAGACCTCGATGCCGGCCTCGTCAAGCGCCCGGAGAACCCCGATATGGGCCCATCCGCGCGCGCAGCCACCGCCGAGCGCAAGCGAGATGGCGGTCCGCTTGGGGGCTGCAGGATCGCCGACGCCGCCCGAAGACGACGGGCCGTTGGCTTCGCGCACGTCGGGCCTGCTGCGAAATGACGCCCAGTCGAGCATCACGATCTCCGTGGTCCCGCGCCCAGCTTATCCGGGCGCCCGTATCGAAATGATGAATCTTTGTGCGGGCAGGGTCAAATTAGGTTCACGTCGCGGTTTGGGTGAATGTCATGCGGCGGACGGCGGCGCGCTGCCGTCGATGGCAAGATAAGCGTTGCCGTCGCTGAACTCCACCGTCCGATAGAAACAGGAACGCCGCCCGGTGTGACAGGTTGCATCGTCGCCGGCGACATTTACACGCAGCCACACCGCATCCTGGTCGCAGTCGGTGCGCATCTCGACAACGTACTGGAAATTGCCGGATGTCTCGCCCTTCTTCCAGAGCGTCCGGCGCGAGCGCGACCAGTAGTGCGCGATGCCGGTCTCAAGCGTCAGGGCAAGAGCCTCGGAGTTCATGTGCGCGACCATCAGGACCGTGCCGTCGCCGGCGTCGGTCACCACCGCGGTCAGCAGGCCGGCGGCGTCGAAGCGGGGCGAAAAGGCGCGACCTTCCTCCAGCACCTTCTTGTCCGGCGAAGGGGTTACGAACTCGATTGGCGTCATCGTTGCTTCCTAGCGCGTGGGGCAGGCCCGGCCGGTGGACGGCCGGACACGCGTGTCAGCTTCCGCCACCGGCCCGAACCATGGTGACGAACCGCACCTGCTCCTCGGGATTGTCCTTGAAGCTGCCGGTGAAGGTCGAGGTGAGGGTGGTCGAGCCCTGCTTGCGGATACCCCGCATGGCCATGCACATGTGCTCGGCCTCGATCATGACGGCCACGCCGCGCGGGTTGAGCACGTCCTGGATGACGCCGGCGACCTGGGCGGTCATCGCCTCCTGGGTCTGCAGGCGGTGGGCGAAGATGTCGACCACGCGCGCGATCTTCGACAGCCCGACCACCTTGCCGTCCGGCAGGTAGCCGACATGCGCCCTGCCGATGATCGGCACCATGTGGTGCTCGCAGTGCGAGTGGAACTTGATGTCGCGCACGATGACGAGGTCGTCATAGCCGGCGACCTCTTCGAAGGTGCGCCCGAGTTCTTCGGCCGGGCACATGTCGTAGCCGTTGAACATCTCGCGATAGGCCTTGGCCACGCGCTGCGGCGTGTCGACAAGTCCCTCGCGGGTCGGATCGTCGCCGGTCCAGCGCAGCAGGACGCTCACCGCCGCCTCTACCTCGGCCTGGGTCGGCCGGTCGGTCACCGGCTTCTCCATGTAGGCCGCGGGCGGCATGATTTTCTTGATGACGGCGTCCATAAGGTGTCTCCCGTAGTTCCCCGCGGAGGAGGAACGAGTTGAACGGATCACAGCCTTGCCTGGGATACGCCAACAGCTGCGAATCGCTGCCGCCCCTGAAGGCGTTGCCTTGTCGAGAGCGGAACCGGAGCATTATATATGCTCGGCTAGTGCGAAAGGAAGGTGCGTCTGCGGCATCCAGTTCCTGACGAGCGGCGACGGGACGAAAAAGAATGATCGACGACGTCTACAACGCGAAAATTCTTGGCTTTGCCGGCAACATCGCGCGGATCGGCCGGCTGGACCGCCCGGACGCGACCGCCACGGCGCACTCCAAGCTCTGCGGCTCCACGGTCACGATCGACCTAAAGATGGACGGAGGCGTCGTCACGGACTTCGCCCATGAGGTGAAGGCCTGCGCGCTCGGCCAGGCCTCGTCCTCCATCATGGCGCAGCACGTGGTCGGCGCGTCCGCCGAGGAACTCCGGGCCGTGCGCGAGACCATGCGCAGGATGCTGAAGGAGAGCGGCGCGCCGCCGGAAGGTCGTTTCGCTGACCTGAAATACCTGGAGCCGGTGCGCGACTACAAGGCGCGCCACGCCTCGACGATGCTGACCTTCGACGCTGTCGTCGACGCTATCGGCCAGATCGAGAAGAATCGGGCAGGGCAGGCGGCGTAGGTTTCCCGGTCCCAGTCCCCGCCTCCGAAAGCAACCAGTCGATGAATGCCTGCGCTGGCTCGCCCATGCGTTCGAAATCGGGGGCAACGAGCCAGTACGTTCCCAGGGGGATGGCAAGCTCGAACGGGCGGAGCAGCCGTCCTGCTTCCAGTTCGAGCGAGTCGAGAAGCGGGTCGCCCAGCGTAACGCCTTGTCCGAGCACCGCCGCACGCGTAGCCATCGCTCCGTCCGGGAACAGCGGCCCGCGCTGAGCCGCGACGCCGACGACGCCCGCCGCCTGGAACCATTGGGGCCAGTAGTCGCGGTTCTCCAGGTGTAGCAGCGTGTAGTGCCCGAGGTCGGCTGGATCCTGCAAGGGCGGGCCGGAGGCCATCAGGGACGGCGCAATCAGCGGCGAGGCGCGACTGTCGAACAGGTATCGCGACTGCGTGCCCGGCCAGGACGACCGCGTGAAGCTGTGTCGAATCGCGAGTTCGTTGCCGGCTCGACGGAGATCGGCGACATTGGTGCCGACGTCGACCGAAACATCGACATCCGGCCTGATCGCATGAAAACGGTTGAGGCGCGGCAACAGCCAGGAATTGGCTAGAAACGGTTCCGTGCTGACCACGACCATGTCGGACGGCGGCCCGGCGATGATCTCCGTGATGCGCCGGTCAATTTCGTCAAAGCTCTGCGTGAGTTGCGACAGCAGCGCCTGCCCGGCGCCGGTCAGTTCGACATTGCGATGCAGGCGCGTGAAGAGCGTCCGGCCGACCAGTGTCTCCAGTTCCCTGATCTGCCGGCTGATCGCGGCTTGCGACACATAAAGTTCTTGGGCGGCCCGGCTGAAGCTCAAGTGCCTGCCGGCAGCCTCGAAGCTGCGCAATGCGGTCAGGGGCAACCGGCCGCGCTTCATTTTTCGCATAACCTCAAGTCATTCGACGTCGAAATTATACTCGTTTGAAGCGAGGCGCCAGCCGCGGTCTACTCCTGCCAACAAGGAGATACGGCCATGAACAACTACCTCGAAATCTTCAGCGACGTCGTCCTGCTCGCCACCTTCCAGCCGAGGCATCGCGAACGGCATCCTTCGCCTCCGGCTATCGACGGCAGCGCGCGCGACCGGCAGCGGACGGTCACTGCCGCGGACAGGCGCTTCCGGGGTCGCATGGGCGCATGAAGGGCATCTGCGGGCGGTGCGTCACGCCAGGAGGTCGCGCACCAGCGGCATGACGCGGGTTCCGTAGAGTTCGATGCTCTTCATCATGTGATCGTGCGGCAGCGTGCCCGACGAGTACTTCATGTCGAAGCGGCTGACGCCGAGCGCCTTGACGGTCTTCGCAATCTTCTTCGCAACCGTCTCCGGCGAGCCGACGTAAAGCGAACCCATGTCGGCCTCGGCGTTGAAGCGGGCGATGCTGGTCGGCCCCCAGCCGCGCTCGCCGCCGATGCGGTCGTGGATCGCCTTGTAGCCCGGCCAAAGCTGTGCGCGGGCTTCTTCGTCGGTCTCCGCCACGTGCCCAGGCGAATGGACGCCCATCGGCAGGACCGGCTTCTGCAACTGGTCGGCGGCGCGGTGATAGAGATCGACGAACTGGCGGAAGCGCGCGGGGTCGCCACCGATGATGGCAAGCATCATCGGCAGTTCGTACTGCACAGCGCGCACCACCGATTCCGGGCTGCCGCCGACGCCGATCCAGGTTTTCAGGAGGCCGCCTTCGACCTGGGGGTAGACCATCTGATCCTTGAGGCCCGGATGGATCGAACCCTTCCAGGTCACCGGTCCCTGCTTGAGGAGGGTCGAGAACAGGTCGAGCTTCTCGGAGAACAGCCGCTCGTAGTCGCCAAGCGAATAGCCGAAGAGCGGGAAGGATTCAGTGAACGAGCCGCGCCCGAGGATAACCTCGGCGCGACCGCTGGAGAGCGCGTCGAGCGTCGAAAAGCGCTGGAACACGCGGATCGGGTCGTCCGAACTCAGCACAGTCACCGCAGAACCCAGATGAATGCGCTTGGTGCGCGAGGCGATGGCGGCGAGCACCACGTCGGGCGCGGAAACCGCAAAATCGTCGCGATGATGCTCGCCGACGCCGATGAAGTCGATTCCGACCTCGTCGGCCAGGATGCCCTCCGCCACGACGTTGCGCAGCACCTCGGACTGCGACAGGAGCTTGCCGTCCTTGTCGACGGTCACGTCGCCGAAAGTGTCTAGTCCGAGTTCTATGTGCTTGTCTGGCATGGGCTCGCTTCGGCTCGAATTCGAGATCGGGGCTTGGGAAGATGAGGCGCGACACTTAGGTAAGGCGCGGTGGTCGATCAATCGGCCATGAAGTGAACAGTCTGTCGGCGAAGTTCAAGAAGGCACCGCGAAGTAACCAAGTGACCGAGCCTGCACCCAGGAAACAGATTCGAAGCGCCGGCCGCAACTGGCCGGGTCCATGGCGCAAGACGCCCGGGCGCGTGCTCGGCACGTCGCTCGTCCGCGTCTACCAGCTGACGCTGTCGGGCTTCGTCGGTAACACCTGCCGGCACCTGCCGACCTGTTCGGAATATACGCATGAAGCCATCGCAAGGCACGGCCTGTGGGCCGGCGGCTGGCTCGGTCTGTTCAGGGTGATGCGTTGCGGCCCCTGGGGAACGCACGGGATCGACCGGGTCCCGGAGGCTTTTGATGGCCGGTACCGCTGGTTCATGCCGTGGCGGTTGTGGTTGGTCGGGCGGCAAAGCTAGGCCGGCGCTACTCCCGTCTTGCAGCCGCCTCGACCTAGTGGCTTCGCGCCATCATGCGAAGAGCCCGTTCCGAAGCGGGCTTCAATGACTTCCATTGGAGATAGGTCGTCTCGACGTCGAGATCGTCCGCCCAGGCCTGAGTCAGCACCGCGCGTTCGAGCCCGGTCGAAAGGCTCGACTTTCCTGCTTTCATCGGCCACTTCGACTTGGTTTCGGAGGGTACGACCAGCCCGCCTGCAACAGCTATGGCGTATTCGCACGAGTTCGGATCACAGTGTTCGTCGACCAACGCAACCAACGCAATGACGGACAGTGACACGAAGAGCCCCACGACTTCATGGTCGGCTGACTTTCGTACAAAATAGGCTTTCAACGACAAAGGGACCGAACCCAAAAATTTTTTGTGGTTGACGGGTGGAGCGCCATCAGGTCGGGAGCATGCTTTGATTTGGATTCCGAAAGCGCGCGCCGCGAGATTCCAATTCCCCTATATTAGCCATCTCGCTAACACAGTCCACCTGCGATGTGGCCAAAATTCAGGCGGACGAGGCGAGACTACAGCAGGGCTCGGTCCGTTCATGCTGTCATTGAACTTTTGCTTGTCGGGGGAGGCTCGGGCTGGCAGGTTCGCGACTCTATTGACGCGCACAGGAGAGGGAGGCCCGGACATGGCTCACAAGTTCGAGATCTGGAAGGACAAGAAAGGCGAGTTTCGCGTCCGCTTCAAGTACAACGAAGAGGTCATGTTCTCGACGGAAGGATACACCTCCAAGGCGAGCGCGCAGAACGCCATCGACTCGATCAAGAAGAACGGCCCCAAGGCCGAGGTCGAAGACAACAGCTGACGCCTGCGGCCGGCGCCTGGCCGGCTGGCAGAACGGACTTTACCCGCAGCGGCCCGGAGCTTATGAAGCGGCCGGCCGTTGCGTTGGCGACAGATTGCCCGGCGGCCAGATCCAAATCACCACCCGCGCTCGTTTGCGGGACTGGATAGGAGCAGACGCTTGGCACAGGTATCCCTGAAATTCCCCGATGGTTCCGCGCGCGACTACGACGCCGCCTTGACTGGCGCCGCGCTGGCGGAATCGATCTCCAGATCGCTGGCGAAGAAGGCCGTTGCCTACACGATGGACGGCGTCCTGCGCGACCTGTCCGACGAACTCGGGCGGTCCGGCAGCATCGAGATCGTGACCCGCGACGACCCGCGCGCGCTGGAACTCATCCGCCACGACACGGCCCATGTGCTGGCCGAAGCGGTGCAGGAACTCTGGCCGGGCACGCAGGTGACGATCGGCCCCGTGATCGAGAACGGTTTCTACTACGACTTCGCCCGCAACGAGCCGTTCACGCCCGACGACTTTCCCGTCATCGAGAAGAAGATGCGGGAGATCATCGGGCGCAGCAGGCCGTTTACCAGGGAAGTGTGGGATCGCGACCGCGCCAGGAAGGTGTTCCGCGAGAAGGGCGAGGCCTACAAGGTCGAGCTGATCGACGCGATCCCCGAGGACCAGGACCTCAAGATCTATTTCCAGGGCGACTGGTTCGACCTCTGCCGGGGGCCGCACATGGCTTCGACGGGCCAGATCGGTTCGGCGTTCAAGCTGATGAAGGTGGCCGGCGCCTACTGGCGCGGCGATAGCAACAACGCGATGCTGACGCGCATCTACGGCACCGCCTGGGCCACTCAGGAACAGCTCGACAACTACCTGCACATGCTCGAGGAGGCCGAGAAGCGCGACCACCGCAGGCTCGGCCGCGAGATGGACCTGTTCCATTTCCAGGAAGAGGGGCCGGGCGTCGTGTTCTGGCACGCCAAGGGCTGGAAGATGTTCCAGAACCTGATCTCCTACATGCGCCGCCGCCTCGGCGACGACTACCAGGAGGTCAACGCGCCGCAGATCCTGGACAAGTCGCTGTGGGAGACGTCGGGCCACTGGGGCTGGTATCAGGAGAACATGTTCGCGGTTAAGTCCGCGCATGCCTTCACGCATCCCGACGATCCCGAGGCCGACCAGCGCATCTTCGCGCTGAAGCCGATGAACTGTCCGGGGCACGTGCAGATCTTCAAGCACGGGCTGAAGTCCTACCGCGACCTGCCGATCCGGCTCGCCGAGTTCGGCAACGTGCACCGCTACGAGGCGTCGGGCGCGCTGCACGGACTGATGCGCGTGCGCGGCTTCACGCAGGACGACGCGCACGTGTTCTGCACCGAGGACCAGCTCGAGGCGGAGATCCTCAAGATCAACGACCTGATGATGTCGGTCTATGCCGATTTCGGCTTCGACGAGGTCGTGGTCAAGCTGGCCACCCGCCCCGAGAAGCGCGTCGGCACCGATGCTGCCTGGGATCACGCCGAGGACATCCTGCGGCGCGCGCTCGACCGCATGGCGCGCGAGGACAGCCGCATCAAGACCGGGATCAACGAGGGCGAGGGCACCTTCTACGGCCCGAAGTTCGAGTACACTCTGAAGGACGCCATCGGCCGCGAATGGCAGTGCGGCACGACGCAGGTCGACTTCAACCTGCCCGAGCGGTTCGGCGCCTTCTACATCGGCTCGGATTCTGAGAAGAAGCAGCCGGTCATGGTGCATCGCGCGATCGCCGGCTCGCTCGAGCGCTTCCTCGGCATCCTGATCGAGAGCCATGCCGGCCAGATGCCGCTATGGTTCGCGCCGGTGCAGGCCGTGGTGACGACGATCACCTCGGATGCCGACGACTACGCGCGCGAGGTCGCCTCGAAGCTGAAGGCTGCCGGGCTGGGCGTCGAGACGGACCTGCGCAACGAGAAGATCAACTACAAGGTTCGCGAGCACAGCCTTGCCAAGGTGCCCGTGATCCTCGTCTGCGGCAAGCGCGAGGCGGAGGAGGGAACCGTCAACCTGCGCCGCCTGGGTTCGCGCGACCAGCAGTCGATGACGTTGGACGCGGCGATCGCAGCGCTTGTCGACGAGGCCACGCCGCCCGACGTCAGGCGAAACCGCGCCGGCAATTGACGGAACGCGCCAGGGCGCGTTCCACCCACGGCGCAGGCGTCAGCAGCCTGTGCCGTACTGCTGCGGGCGGCACCTGGGCTTCAACACCGGCACCTCGATGCGGGGCTGGCGCTGGATCGCCAGGCTGTCGAGCTCGCGATTGAGCTGCTGGCGCTGCTGGAAGTTCTCCCGCTGCCTCTGGCTTTGCAGCGTCTGGTAGTCGCCGGGACGGAGCTGTGGCACGATCAGCTTGGTGTCGTTTGCCAAAGCGGATCCTGCCGCAAGCAGCGCGAGCGTCAGCGCGGCTGCTGTAGGCAAACGGCGTCGAACCTGTTGCGTGTATCCGGTCATGTCGCTCAGGTAATGCGCCTCGGGTCAAAACCCAAGAGGTGCCCGATCGGCCGTCGGGCCGCGCCTCGCCCAGCTCAGCACTTGCCGGCGTCCTGCAGCCTTGCCGTGCAGCTGATCGGGTTGCCGTAGCGGCGCGCATAGTAGCCGTCGCGATAGCCGTCACGATATCCCGCCCGGTAGTTTGAGCCCGGCGGATAGTAGATCCGTTCCGGCTCATAATATCGAGGCTCGTAGTAGCGCGGCTCATCGTAGCGCGGGTAGTAGCCGGGGCCGTAGTAGGCGCCGCTGTAGGCGATCGCGCCGCCGATCAGGGCGCCGGCGACGAAGGCGCCGCCCGGGTACCACCAGCCGTCATAGTAGCTGTAGCCCGGCCGATAGCGGGGGTAGCCCCGGTACCCGTTGTACCAGCCGCGGCGCCAGCGCACGCCGTCGCGAACCTGCACGACGCCGCTCTGGCCGGCCACGGCCGCCGCCTGCGGAACCATGGGCGGCGCGGCGTCGGCCGGCGCTATGCCCGTCGATGCGAGTGCCGCAACGGCGAGGGTGGCGGCAAGAGCAATCCGAACCCTGTGCATGGCGAAATCCTTTCCGGTCCCGCGCCCTGCAATAGAACGACGCAAGGGCGTGCGTTGTTCCCGAGGCCGATCGCCCGCAGCGCGGTCCTTCGCGACCGCGGAGCAGGGCACTGCCTCCGACGGGAGCATGCGCCCGATGGCGCGCGGCCGCAAGGGTTCGCCGACCGGCGCTCAGGCCGGTTCGAATGGAGCGACGATCTCCATCTGCGGCACCAGCACCAACCCCTTGTCGGTGATGCGGATCTCCGGGATGACGGAGAGCGGGATGAGGTTGAAGCCCATGTATGGGATGGAGCAGCCCGCCGCCTCCCACTCCTTCTTCAGCGCCTTGACCTCGTCTGCCACTGCCGTCACGCGCTTGTCCGAGAGCAGGCCGGCGATCGGCAGTTCGACCATCGCCGTGACGGCGCCGTCGACCACCACGCAGACGCCGCCCTGCGTCTTCTCGATGGCCTCCAGCGCCACCTGCATGTCGGCCTCGTTGACGCCGGCGATGATGATGTTGTGGCTGTCGTGCCCGACGGACGAGGCCACCGCGCCGCGCTTCAGTGTGAAGTTGCTGAGCAGGCCGTGTGCGACGTTGCCCGCCGACTTGCCGTGCCGCTCGACGACGGTGACGAAGCAGAGCCCGTGGCGGTCGAAATGGGTCTGCCAGTCGTTGGCGGGCTCGAGCGTGATCTTCTCGTGGCCGAGCGTGATGCCGGGCAGTTCGGTGCGGATCGTGTTCGCGACCACCTTTTCGGTCGGCAGGTCGGGTGTGAGCTTGACTTGCCTTGGCAGCTTGACCGTGCGGTAGGCGGCGTCCGGGTACCGGTACCGGTCGGACAGCGCGGCGTCGAGCTGGGGCGTGATCTTCCTGTCGTCCACGACAAGCTCGCCGCCATACCATGTGCTCAAGGGCTTCAGGCTATCGTCGAGCAGCACGAGGTCGGCGCGGCGGCCGCCGCCCATGCCGCCGATCTCGCCCTCGACGCCGAAGCGCGTCGCCCCGTGCAGTGAGCCCATCGCCCATGCCTCTTGCGGGCTCATGCCCGCCGCGACCGCTTCGCGAACGACCCAGTCGAGCCCGAAGGTGAGGAGATCGTCCGCGTCGCGGTCGTCGGTGCAGACGGCGATGCGCTTGTGCGAGGCGCCGAGTTCGGTGACTGTCCTGATTGCCTGCGGCAGGCTGTGCCAGGGGGTCGTCGGGGGGCCGCCGCGCAGGAACAGCCAGATGCCGGCCTCGAGCAGGTCGTCGGCGATGTCGCGGTCGATCGCCTCATGCGTGTCGGTGACGCCGGACGCCGCGTAGGCGGAGACGAACTCGCGTCCGTAGACGTGGCCGGATACGGGCCGTCCCCGCTGCAGCGCCGCGGCGAGGATCGCGTGGCTGCGCTCGTCGCCCATCGCCACCTGCACGAAGTCCATCTTCTCGCCGAGCGCCAGGGCTTCCGGCCATTTGTCGAAAAGCGCGCCGATCTTCTCGGCGGTCAAGTCGCCGCCGGCCGTTTCCAGTTGCGGCGACGTCGCGGGCACGGTGCTCGGCACCGTCAGGAAGATCGACAGCGGCGCGCGCCGCGCATCCTCCAGCATCGCCTCGATGCCGGCGACATCCATGACGTTGCCGATCTCGTGACTGTCGCAGAAGATCGTGGTCGTGCCGTTGAGGAGGGCCGCCTCGGCATAGGCGCAGGCAGTGACCATGCTGGATTCGATGTGGATGTGCGGATCGACGAGGCCCGGCGCGATGATGCCGCCTTTGGCGTCATAGGTCTTTGCCGAGCTGCCGCGATAGCTGCCGGCCGGCTTCACCGCCGCGATGCGGCCGCCGGACACCCAGACCTCGCGGCCGGGCAGGACACGCTCCGAATAGGTGGACAGGACGCGGGCGTCGCGAATGACCAGGTCGGGTTCGGCGCGCCCCGAGGCGACGCCGGCCAGGCGCTGCGTCATTGTCGAAAGCGGCTTTACCGAGAAGCGTGTGAGCGTGCCCATGTTCGAATTCCTTCATTGCCGCGCGTCGACGGTTGCCGAATCGCCCGGCCTGTCGTGGCCGGAAAGGGGGGTAGTGGTGTTGTGGCCGGCCGGAAAATGCGCGCCGACGCGCGGCCTGGCCAGTCGGTGGAGTCGCGATGATGGCCACAAGAATCGGCCGACCGCAAGCCACCGCCGCGCTGCAACCACAACGCGATCGGCCGGGTGAACTTTTCAATCGATCTTATTCCGCCGCGGCTTTGCAGGGCCGGTGGAAAGGCCGGCCGATCCGCGGAAAACCGGGCAAAAACCGAACATTATCTTGACGTTCGCCGGGGTCTTTCGCATAAGCCGCATCCGAGAGGCCGGAATCCGTCCAGCGGTGCCGGTCTCCTTCCATCGGTCCGGGAGGGGAACACATCGGACCATCAATCGGGGAATTTGGCATGACCATGCTTTACGTCGTCATCGCCTGCGGCCTGCTTTCAGTCCTGTACGCCATCTGGGCGACGCAGTCGGTCCTTGCGGCCGACCAGGGCAATCAGCGCATGCAGGAAATCTCAGCCGCCATCCGCGAGGGGGCCCAGGCCTATCTCGCCCGCCAGTACACCACGATCGCCATCGTCGGCATCGTCGTGCTGCTGCTTGCCTGGTGGCTTCTCTCCTTCACCGCCGCCCTCGGCTTCCTGATCGGCGCGGTGCTGTCGGGCGTGGCGGGCTTCATTGGCATGCACGTGTCGGTCCGCGCCAATGTGCGCACCGCGCAGGCCGCTTCGAACAGCCTCGCGGCCGGGCTCGACATCGCCTTCAAGTCGGGCGCGATCACCGGCATGCTGGTGGCCGGCCTGGCGCTGCTCGGCGTCGCCGTCTACTACTGGGTCCTGATCGGACCTATGGGCTACGCGCCCGCTGACCGCGCCGTCATCGACGCCCTGGTGGCGCTCGGCTTCGGCGCATCGCTGATCTCGATCTTCGCGCGTCTCGGCGGCGGCATCTTCACCAAGGGCGCCGACGTCGGCGGCGATCTCGTCGGCAAGGTCGAAGCCGGCATTCCCGAGGACGATCCGCGCAACCCGGCGACCATCGCCGACAACGTGGGCGACAATGTCGGCGACTGCGCCGGCATGGCCGCCGACCTGTTCGAGACCTACGCGGTGACCGTCGTCGCCACCATGGTGCTCGCGGCGATCTTCTTCGGCGGCACCGCGGTGCTCGGCTCCGTCATGCTCTACCCGCTGGCGATCTGCGGCGCGTGCATCATCACCTCGATCATCGGCACTTTCTTCGTCAAGCTCGGCTCCAACGGCTCGATCATGGGCGCCCTCTACAAGGGCCTCATCGTCACCGGCGTCCTGACGATCGGCGGCCTCGCCATCGCCAACCAGCTGACGATCGGCTGGGGCGACCTGACGCTGGCGAACAACACCGTCATCAACGGCACCAACCTGTTCACCTGCGGCCTGATCGGCCTCGTCGTGACCGCGCTGATCGTCGTCATCACCGAGTACTACACGGGCACCAACAAGCGCCCGGTCAACTCGATCGCGCAGGCGTCGGTCACCGGTCACGGCACCAACGTGATCCAGGGCCTCGCCGTCTCGCTCGAATCGACCGCGCTGCCCGCCATCGTCATCGTCGGCGGCATCATCGCGACGTTCCAGCTGGCCGGCCTGTTCGGCACGGCGATCGCCGTCACGACGATGCTCGGCCTTGCCGGCATGATCGTGGCGCTCGACGCCTTCGGGCCGGTCACCGACAACGCCGGCGGCATCGCCGAGATGTCGGGACTGCCGCCGGAAGTACGTCACTCCACCGACGCGCTCGACGCGGTCGGCAACACCACAAAGGCCGTCACCAAGGGCTATGCGATCGGCTCGGCCGGTCTCGGCGCGCTGGTGCTGTTTGCGGCCTACAGCTACGACCTCGAGTACTTCCGGGCCAATGCGACGCAGTATCCGTACTTCGCCGACCTTGGCGACGTGTCGTTCTCGCTGTCGAACCCTTATGTCGTTGCGGGCCTGATCTTCGGCGGCCTGATCCCGTATCTCTTCGGCGGCATCGCCATGACCGCGGTCGGCCGCGCTGCCGGATCGATCGTCGAGGAGGTGCGCAGGCAGTTCCGCGAGGATCCCGGCATCATGGCCGGGACGTCCAAGCCGAACTATGCGCGCGCCGTCG
Source organism: Mesorhizobium marinum (assembly GCF_040813675.1). NCBI lineage: Bacteria > Pseudomonadati > Pseudomonadota > Alphaproteobacteria > Hyphomicrobiales > Phyllobacteriaceae > Mesorhizobium > Mesorhizobium marinum. The sequence goes on from NZ_JBFOCI010000001.1 coordinate 1,046,608, forward strand.
ACCTGCTGACCAAGGCCGCGATCAAGGAGATGATCATCCCGTCGCTGCTGCCGGTGCTGGCGCCGCTCGTCGTCTATTTCGGCGTGCTGCTGATCTCCGGTTCCAAGGCCTCGGCCTTCGCCGCGCTCGGCGCGTCGCTCCTCGGCGTGATCGTCAACGGCCTGTTCGTGGCGATCTCGATGACCTCGGGCGGCGGCGCATGGGACAACGCCAAGAAGTCCTTCGAGGACGGCTTTGTCGACAAGGACGGCGTCAAGCACCTGAAGGGGTCCGAGGCCCACAAGGCGTCGGTGACCGGCGACACCGTCGGCGATCCCTACAAGGACACCGCCGGCCCGGCCGTCAATCCGGCGATCAAGATCACCAACATCGTGGCGCTTCTGCTGCTGGCCGTGCTCGCGCACGGCTGACAGCGGCCAACGCAACAAAAAGCCCGCGGGAGCGATCCCGCGGGCTTTTTTGTTGCCTTCCGGCGGGGCTGCTACTGCTGGCCGCCGCCGAGAATGTTCTTCGCTGTATTGGCGCCGACGTTGCCGATGCCCGACATCATCTGGCCGAGGAAGTTGAGGTCCTTGCCGCCGGTCGGCGTGGTGCGCGAGATGAAGTCGAAAATCCTGCCGTCCTTCAGCCCGTAGTTGGCGATGTTGTCGACGCGGCCCTCGTCGTTGAAATAGACCGCGAGGATGCGCTGGTCGACGATCTTGGGGTTCATGAACGCGACCGGGCGCCTGCGCGTCTGCGAGATGTAGTAGAACACCTCGTTGTCGAAGGTGGCGGTCGTCGACGGACTGCCGAGCGTGAGCAGCACCTGCTCGCGGCTGGATCCGACCGGGACCAGGTCGATCGACTGCTGGTCGATCACATATCCCTGCGTCAGCGTCTCGCCGGGCTTGAGGCCGGCGAAGGTCTTGGAGGTGTTGCAGCCGGAAATCACCGTCGCCACGGCGATCAGCGAAAGGCCGGCGCTCATGGAGAGCGAACTGGACTTGAATTTAGGCGCCTGCAACAACAACTCCCTCGAATTCACGCTCGAACCTGTGCGTCCGGCGCCCCTTGCCCCGAACTTGCGCGGCGCGGCGAAACCGGTAAACCAGCTTCGGCGGCGATGCAACATACCGGGCAGACCCGCCAGGAGACCAGTTTCATGTTCCAACGCCTGTTCCGTCGCGACCGCAACGCGGACGTTGCCATCACAGAGGCGCTTTACGCGTCAATCGTGGCAGCCGCGCGGCAGGAAGTCTTCTATGCCGACTGGCAGGTGCCGGACACTCCGCTTGGCCGCTTCGAGATGGTTTCGCTTCACATGTTCCTGTTCCAGCACCGCATGCGGCTGGAGCAGGGGGCTCCGCGCGACATCGCGCAGATCCTGATCGACGAGTTCTTCAAGGACGTCGACCATTCGCTGCGCGAACTGGGGGTAGGCGACATGGGCGTGCCGAAGCGCATGAAGAAGCTGGCACGAATGTACTACGGGCGTACTGCCGCCTATTCGGACGCGCTCGAGCGCGACGACCGGCAGGCGCTGGGCGCGGCGCTGGCGCGCAACATCCGGCCTGATTCCGGCGCCTGGCCGCAAGCCGCCCAACTGGCCGATTACGTGGCTGGCGCCAATGCGGCGCTGGCTGCGCAAAGCGCGGAAACGATCAGCGGCGGGTCGATCAGCTTCCCCGCGCCGCAGGCAGCGTGAGGCACGACGATGCTCGAAGACGAAGAGGTCAGCCCCGTCTCCTTCAAGGCTTTCGTCACGCGCCTGCCGCAGAAGGGCATGCCGGTCGTCATCGATGCGAATGAAGGCCAGCGCATCGCGCTTGCGGCCGCGCACGATCTGGTTTCGGTCGAGCGGTTCCGCGCCGAACTGCTGGTCGCGCCATGGAAGCGCAACGGCGTCAGGGTTTCGGGCCGCATCGTCGCCGACATCACGCAATCCTGCGTCGTGACGCTCGAGCCGCTGAAGGCGACGATCGACGAGGACGTCGAAGGCCTGTTCCTGCCGGCCGATTCGAAGCTCGGCCGACTTGGGTTTGAAGGCGGCGGCGAAATCCATGTCGATGCGGAAGGCCCGGACAGCCCCGAAACCTTCACCGGGGACACGATCGACGTCGGTGCCCTGGCCGAGGAGTTCTTCGCGCTCGGGATCGATCCTTATCCGAGGAAAACCGGCGTGCAGCTGACGTCGACGGACGCCGACGATGCCCCGCCTGAACCCGACGGGCCGCTGCAGGAGAAGCTGCGGCAGTTGACGCGGAAAACGTGAAGGGCAGGCTTCGCCGACGAAATGCCGGTTGTGCGGCGGGCCAAAACCGCTATTTTGCGCCTGCTTTCGCTACCCGCCTGAATGGGGCGACAAGCGCCCCGGACTGACGCCATTCCTGGCCGAAACTCGAACGGATCGTGACTTCTTGATCAGAATCTCAATCGACGTGATGGGGGGCGACCACGGTCCTTCCGTTGTGATCCCGGGACTGGCGAAGGTCGCCGAGCGTCGGACCGACGTGCGTTTCCTCCTCTACGGAAAGTCGGAGGAAGTCCGTCCGATCCTGGAGAAGCACCCGAAGCTCGCCGCGATCAGCGAGTTCGTTCATTGCGACATCGCCGTCCGGATGGACGACAAGCCGAGCCAGGCGCTGCGGCACGGTCGCTGGAAGTCGTCCATGTGGAAGGCCGTCGAGGCCGTCAAGGCCGGCCAGGCCGACTGCTGCATCTCCGCCGGCAACACCGGCGCGCTGATGGCGATGTCCAAGTTCTGCCTGCGCACCATGGTGACGATCGACCGCCCGGCGATCGCGTCGATCTGGCCGACGATGCGGGGCGAGAGCATCGTGCTCGACGTCGGCGCCACGATCGGCGCGGACGCGCACCAGCTCATCGACTTTGCAATCCTGGGCGCGGCGATGTCGCGCGCGCTGTTCGGGATAAACCGCCCGACGGTCGGCCTGCTCAACGTCGGCGTCGAGGAGATCAAGGGCCAGGAAGAGGTCAAGGAGGCGGGTCAGTTGCTTCGCGAGGCCGAGCTCATGTCGATGAGCTACCACGGCTTCGTCGAGGGCGACGATTTCGGCAAGGGCACGGTCGACGTGTTCGTGACCGAGGGCTTTGCCGGCAATATCGCGCTCAAGACGGCGGAAGGCACCGCGCGCTTCATCGGCTCGCTTCTGAGGGAAGCCATGGGCCGCACGACCATGGCGAAGATCGGCTACATGTTCGCCAAGCGCGCCTTCGATCGGCTGCGCGAGAAGATGGACGTGCGCAAGTCGAACGGCGGCGTGTTCCTCGGCCTCAACGGCATCGTGGTGAAGAGCCACGGGGGGACCGACGACGAGGGCTTTGCCGCCGCCGTCGAGCTGGGCTACGACATGGTCAGAAACGGACTGCTCGACAGGATCGAGGCCGACCTCGATCTGTTCCACGCCCGGCACCCGAAGACGATGGCGGCGCGCGCCGCAGCGGAAGACGACAAGGAATAGTTGCTTTCATGATAAGATCAGTCGTGCGCGGGATCGGTTCCGCCTTGCCCCGCCGCATCATGACGAATGCCGACTTCGAGGGCATCGTCGATACCTCCGACGAATGGATCGTCCAGCGCACGGGCATCCGCCAACGCCACATCGCCGGCGATGACGAGACCACGGCGTCGCTCGGCGAGGCGGCTGCGCGGGCGGCGCTCGGCAATGCCGGACTGACCGTCGACGACATCGACCTCATCCTGGTCGCGACCTCGACGCCGAACAACACCTTTCCGGCGACCGCGGTCGACATCCAGAACCGGCTCGGCATGCGGCACGGCTTCGCCTTCGACATGCAGGCGGTGTGTTCCGGCTTCGTCTATGCGATCACGACGGCCGACCTCTACATCCGCGGCGGACTGGCGAAGCGTGTCCTGGTGATCGGCGCCGAGACGTTCTCGCGCATCCTCGACTGGACGGACCGCAGCACCTGCGTGCTCTTCGGTGACGGCGCCGGCGCGCTCGTGCTCGAGGCGTCGGAAGGCGAGGGGACGATCGCCGACCGCGGCATCCTTGCGTCCAGCCTGCGCTCCGACGGCGCGCACAAGGACAAGCTGTATGTCGACGGCGGACCCGGTACGAGCGGGAAGGTCGGCCATCTCAGGATGGAAGGGCGCGAGGTGTTCAAGCATGCCGTCGGCATGATCACCGACGTCATCGAAGCGGCCTATGCCGGCGCCGGCGTCACGTCGGACGACATCGACTGGTTCGTGCCGCACCAGGCCAACAAGCGCATCATCGACGCGTCGGCGAAGAAGCTCGGCATCGCCGAGGAGAAGGTCGTCACCACGGTGCATCTGCACGGCAACACCTCGGCTGCCTCGGTGCCGCTCGCCTTGTCCGTGGCCGTCGCCGACGGCCGCATCAAGAAGGGCGACCTGGTCCTGCTCGAGGCCATGGGCGGCGGCTTCACCTGGGGCGCGGTGATCCTGCGCTGGTAGCGAGTTGCCAGGCGCATTCCGGGCAGAGCGGGCCGAACGGCAACACTTTGCGCGCGTAGCTTGAAGCGCTGGGTTCAGTCCTTGACCTAGTGTGCCCAATTCCATAACGTTCCGGCGTTTGTATCGTTATTTTTGTTGTCTGAGGGGATGGTTGTAGGGTCGCATGGGAGGAAAGACACTTACTCGCGCCGACCTAGCCGAAGCTGTCTATCGTAAGGTGGGCCTGTCTCGCACCGAATCCGCAGCGCTCGTCGAGTCCGTTCTCGATGAGATCTGTGAGGCGATCGTGCGCGGCGAGACGGTGAAGCTCTCCTCCTTCGCCACGTTCCATGTGCGCTCCAAGAACGAGCGCATCGGCCGCAATCCCAAGACCGGCGAAGAAGTGCCGATCCTGCCGCGGCGGGTGATGACCTTCAAGGCGTCGAACGTCCTGAAAAGCCGCATCCTGCGCACCCACCAGAACAGCAAGTCGAAATCCGAAAAGTGAGCCCGGAACCGCGTCGCGTGACGCGATCTGGTGCATAAGCCTCGGCGCCACATAGGCCGCGGCTTGAATATTGGCGCGCAAATCGCTGGAATACGTAGCGATTCGGACTTTCACGAAAGGGCCGCGCCATGGACAAGAGCCCAGACGCCTTCCGCACGATCAGCGAGGTAGCCGAAGACCTCGACCTGCCGCAGCATGTGCTGCGCTTCTGGGAAACGCGCTTCAACCAGATCAAGCCGATGAAGCGCGGCGGCGGTCGCCGCTACTACCGGCCGCAGGACGTCGACCTGATCAAGGGCATCCGCCACATGCTCTACGACCAGGGCTACACGATCAAGGGCGTGCAGAAGCTGCTGCGCGAGAACGGCAACCAGTTCCTCATCGCGATCGGCAGCGGCGACCGTGCCGCCGTCGAGGCGATCGCGCAGCGCAAGCAGGCCGAGGCGGAGGCGCCGCTGACATCGGCCGCGCAGCCGCGCGACGACGAGATGCTGGTCGGCGAGGCCAAGGCAAAGCCGCGCCGCTTCTTCGGCCTCGGCAAGCCGGACGACGACGGTCCCGTCCAGCCCGGCGACGGCAAGCTCTCGCGCGACAACAGGGCGCTGCTGCAGGAGGCGCTGTTCGACCTCCTGGAATGCAAGCGCCTGCTCGACCAGGTGCGCTGACCGTCATCAGCGCCGCATCGTTCAGCTATTGCCGGGCCGGGCTGCAAGGCGCGGGACGGCGTCGACCAGGGCGCGCGCCGTCGGCGAACTCGGATTGGCGACGACGTCGCTAGCCGAACCCTGTTCCACGACGCGCCCGGCGTCCATCACCGCGACCCGATGCGCGATGGCGCGCACGACGGCGAGGTCGTGGGACACGAAGACGTAGGCGATTTCCCGCTCGCGCTGCAGGTCGACGAGCAGTTCGAGGATCTTGGCGCGAACCGAGACGTCGAGCGCCGACACGGCCTCGTCCAGCACGATCAGGTCGGGGCCTGTCGCGATGGCGCGTGCGATCGCCACCCGCTGCCGCTGCCCGCCCGAGATTTCGTGGATCGTCCTGGAGGCCAGGGCCGGGTCGAGGCCGACGCGTTCGAGCAGGCCGGCGGCGATCGCCTGCCTGCCTTCGCGGCCGCCCATGCCGTGGATGCGCAGCGGATCGTCGAGCGCGCTGGCCACCGTCGCGCGCGGGTTGAAGGCGGCAAGCGGGTCCTGGAAGACCATCTGGATGCGCCGCCGGGTCCGGCGCAGCCTCTCGCCACGCTGCGCCAGCAGGTCGGCGCCGTCGAAATCGATCGTGCCGGCATCCGGCTCGATCAGGCGAAGCAAGACGCGCGCCAGCGTCGACTTGCCGCTGCCGGAAGGGCCGACGAGGCCGAGGGTCTCGCCGCGCATCACCGCGATCGAGGCGTTGTCGAGGGCGGCCACGCGCCGGCTTGCGCCCGAATAGGTCTTGGAGATGCCGGCGGCAGAGAGGAGCGGCGCGTTCATGCCGGACCCGCGGAGACGAGGGGCGGCGTGTCGAGATCGATGTGGTTGGCGATCAGCGACGCGGTGTAGGGCTGCGCCGGATGCGCGAGCGTGTCGAACGTGCTCCCCGCCTCGACGAGCCGCGCCTTGTGGAAGACGGCAATGCGATCCGCGAACCCGGAGGCCAGCGCAATGTCGTGTGTGATGAACAAGAGCGTCATGCCGTCCTCACGGACCAGTTCGTCCAGCAGCGAAACGATCTCGGCCTGCACCACCATGTCGAGCGCGCTGGTGGGCTCGTCGGCGATCAGCAGCTTCGGCCGCGCGCAGATGGCCGCCGCGATGCACACGCGCTGGCGCTGGCCCCCCGACAACTGGTGCGGATAGGCGCCGAGCGCGGCGTCCGGGTCGGGAATGCGCACGCGCTCCAGAAGCTCTCGCGCGCGGCCGAACGCCTCGAACCAGCCGACGCCCAGATGCCGCTCGGCGACCTCGGCGATCTGCTCGCCGACCGTCAGGACCGGGTTGAGGCTTGCGCCGGCGTCCTGGAACACGAAGCCGTAGTCGCGGCCGGGCAGCGGTGCCTTGCCATAGGCCGGCCAGTCGATGCGGCCGTCGACGACGGCGCTGCGCGGCAGAAGGCCCGCGACGGCCAACGCCAGCGTGCTCTTTCCCGATCCGCTCTCGCCGATGATCGCCAGCCGCTCGCCGGCGACGATGTCGAGGTCGATGCCGTCCAGCGCCGGAGCCGCGTCCCGATCGGCCCGATAGGAGACGGACAAGCCGGATATGCGCGCAAGCAGCGGGGTCATGTCCTGGCCTTCCGCCCGGCAAGCGCCTGTCCGAGACCTTCGGAGAACAGATAGACACCGAGCACGGTCAGCATCAGGGCGATGCCGGGGACGATCGACAGGAAGGGAGCGGACCGCAGCACGTTGCGCCCTTCGGCGATCATCGAGCCCCAGGTGACGATGTTGGGGTCGCTGAGCCCCAGGAAGGACAGCGCGGCCTCGATCAGCACCGAGCTCGCGACGATCACGGAGCTCAGCGCCAGCACCGGCGCGAGCGCGTTGGGCAGGACTTCGCGCAGCGCGATCTCCAGCGGCCGCATGCCGATGACCCGCGCCGCGGCGACATAGTCGCGTTCGCGAATGGAAAGCACTTCTGCGCGGGCGAGACGTGCGGGCGCCGTCCACGCGCCGAGCGCGATGGCGAGCACCACGACCGGCAGTGAGGCGCCGGCGACGCTGACGAAGGCAAGCGCGAGCAGGAAGGCCGGAACGACCTGGAAGGCGTCCACGATGCGCATCAGCGCTTCGTCGATCAGTCCGCCGGCGAAACCGGCGAGCGTCCCGACAAGAGCGCCGACGACCAGCGCGACCGCCGCCGCCGCGATGCCGACCATGAGCGAGGCGCGCGATCCATGCACGAGTTCCGCCAGCACGTCGCGGCCAAGCCGGTCGGTACCGAGTGGAAACGCCATGTCCGAAAAGGGCGGCACCAGGGCCGGCCCCACGATCGACAGCGGGTCGCGCGGGAAGAAGGCGCCCGCTGACATCGCGGTGGCCGCGAGCAGGCAGAGGATGGCCAGCCCGATCGCGCCTTCCGGAGAGCGCAGGAGGCGTTGCAGGACGCTCATGCCGCCGCATCCGACGCGCCGACGCGTGGGTCTAGCAGCGCATAGGCGATATCGACGAGCAGGTTGACCAGGACGACGAGCACCGCGCTGACGACGATGATGCCCGTCAGCAGCGGCGCGTCGCGGCCTGCGACCGCTTCCTGCGCCAGGCGTCCGAATCCCGGTATGGCGAATACGTTCTCGATGACCACGCTGCCACCGAGCATTGTCGCCGCCTGCAGGCCGAGCATGGTGACGAGCGGCAGAAGCGCGTTGCGCGCGACATGGCGCAGGACGATGCGGCGGCGCGCCAGCCCCTTGGCGCGGGCCGCAAGGACATAGTCCTGCCGCCACGCCTCGGCCATGCCGGCGCGCATCATGCGCAGGAAGAGCGCAAGATAGACGAAGGCCAGGGAGGCGACCGGCAGCACGAGATGCCAGGCGATGTCGAAGGCCCGGGCAAGTCCCTGCTTGCCCGAGGCGATCGTCTCGATGCCGGAGGTCGGAAACCAGCGCAGCTGCACCGCGAAGACGACGCTCAGCACCAGGCCGAGCCAGAAGTTAGGCACCGCGTAGAGCGCCAGCGAACCGATGGACAGCGTGCGGTCGGCGCTACTTCCCGGCCGCGCGCCGGCGACGATACCGAGCAGGGACCCAAGCCCGAAGGCGAGGGCGGTGGCGCTGCCCATCAACCAGAGCGTGTTGGGCAACCGTTCCAGGATGATGTCGAGCACCGGCCGGCCGAATATGACCGACCAGCCCAGATCCAGGTGCAGGAGGGCCGTGACATAGAGCCAGAGCCTTGCTGCGACCGACTGGTCGAGCCCGTAGCTTTCGCGCAGCGACTGGACGAGCGCGGGGTCGCCGCCGCCGATCGAAAGGAGGTAGGCGTCCACGGCATCGCCCGGAGCCGCCTCAAGCAGCAGGAATGCGCCGACGATGACGATCAGCAGGACGGGAATGCTGCTGATCGCCCTGCGTCTGACGAGAAGGAATGCGCGTCTCAAACCCGATGGTACCCTGGAGCAATCTCCGGTTGTCTATCATGATTCCAGCGCGGTATCCGCCCAGTTGGAGACGGCCCACCGCGGATTGTTCGAGACGTTCAGCACGCTGTCGCGAGCGACCGTGATGAAACCCCATTCCGCGACGTTGATGAGCGGCAGGTCTTCGGCGACGCGCTGCTGGAATTCGTTGAACAGCGCCGTGCGCGCGGCGACGTCCACCGTCTCGTTGGCCTTCGCGATCAGCGCGTCGAGCGTCGGGTTCGCGTAGCCGCCCTGGTTGGAGAAGGGGACCCCGGCCGGCGTGCCGCTCGCGACGAGAATGGTGGTGGAGATAGCTGGATCGCCGCGGAAGACGGTCGGTGCGATCGCCAGGTCGAAGTCGTGGTCGGCATAGACCGCCTTGATGTGCGCGGCGGGGTCGTTGTTGACCACCTGGGCGTCGATGCCGACTGCGGCAAGCGCCTGGCGCAGATAGTCGCCGAACTGCTTCGTCTCGGAGAAATAGGGCGCCGGAAGAAGCTTGAGCACGAAGCGGTTGCCGTCGGCTCCCCGCGGATATCCCGCCTCGTCGAGCAGCGCGTTGGCCTTGGCGACGTCGAACGCGTAGGTGGGCACGTCCGCATTGTAGAACTCGGGCGCGTTGTGCGGAACGATGCCGGTCGATGGCCTGGCGTAGCCGAGGAAGATCGTCTTGACCACGAAGTCCTTGTCGATGGCGTGGGCGATCGCCTGGCGCACCTTGAGGTCGGCGAGTTCCTTGCGGCGATGGTTGATCTCGACGGTGAGCTGGTAGGTCAGCCCCTCGTAGCCGGTCGAATAGACCTTGATGCCATCCACCTTGGAGATGCGGTCGAGGTCGGCGAGCGGCACCTGGCTGAACGCGGCCAGCTGGATTTCGTCGGCTTCCAGCGCGCCGGCCGCCGCGGCCCGGTCCGGCAGCACGCGATAGATGATCTCGTCGAGCACCGGCTGGCCTTCACCCCAATAGGCTTCGTTCTTCGTCAGTCTGTAGTACTCGCCTGGCTTGTGCTCGGCGAACTTGAAGGGGCCGGTGCCGGTCAGCGCCGTGTTCGCGGGATCGGCTGCGATGTCAGGGCTGTTCTCGTAGACGTGCTTGGCCACCACGGCGGTCACCGCCGGCAGCGCGTTGCGGATAAGCTGGAACGGCGTCGGCTTGCTGAACCGGAAGATCGCGGTCGCGTCGTCCGGCGTGTCGACGGCTTCGAGGTTGGCGAAGACGAGGCGTCCGAGGTTTTGCAGCGGCTTCCAGACGTTGAGCGCGGAGAACGCGACATCGGCCGAGGTGAACGGCTTGCCGTCGTGCCAGGTCACGCCCTCGCGCAGCTTGAACGTCACGGAAAGTCCGTCCCCCGATCCCTCCCAGCTCGTCGCCAGGCGCGGCGCAAGGCCGTCCTTTCCGTCGAAGGAAGCTTCCGCCAGCGGCTCGACCACCTTGCTGGAGATGAAGAAGACGCCGTTCGAGGCGACGATCGCCGGGTTGAGGCTCTTCGGTTCGGAATCGGCGGCGACCACCAGCCGTCCCCCCGATTGCGCGAAGCCGACGGAAGGCAGCACGGATGTGGCCGCGATCACGGCGCTGCTCTGCAGCAGCGCGCGGCGGGTCAGGGACAGGCGGGAGGTCGGTCTGGACATGGTCGGCTCCGTGAAGTCGGGGGCTGAAGGCGAGGCGGGATAGCAGGACCTAGATTGCTATCCTGCGCAGCCTAGCGCGAGACATTCATTTTTGCATGGAGCCACGAATGTGAAAATCCATGTCAGCGCCTGCGCAAGCAGGAGCAATCGCGTGGCTAAGGGCTGAACGGAGGCCGGCGCCCAATGGGTAAGTTGCCTGAGGGACGCCGGCCGGACGGTCCGTGAGGTCCGCCGCGGCACAGATGACCATGACCGGGAGACGAGTCGCTATTCCGCTATCGCGGAATAACATGCTCCGGCAAGCGCTGTGTCCGGGGAAGGGTGGGCCGGCGCTCTGGGGCGTGGGGCTGGGTTAGGGCGCCGGCCAAGGCGGGTGGGTGGTCCCGCTGCCGATCAATCCAGCATGCACCGCGTCTGCACGCTATTCCGTGATCGCGGAGGTTTGGAGCACCGTGGCCTGCGCGCGAGGAGGGTCAGGTCCTCGCCTCCGCCGTCCGCAATGCGGTCCATTGCCAGAACAGGACCGCGGCGATCAGCGCCGCGCCGATCAGCGTCGAGTAGAGTTCCGGCGCCACCAGGAGCATCGCGGCAATCACCAGGACGACGCGCATGGCCGCGTTCAGCGGTCCGACGAAATAGGCCGAGAATGCCGCAGACAGCGCGGTGATGCCAAGCACCGCGCCGCCGGTTGCCAGGAAGAAGCTCTGCCAGGAGAAATCCTTCACGACGATCAGCATGGACGGCGAGAAGACGAACACGAACGGCACGAGAATCTTGCCGACGCCGAGCCGGAACGCGGTGTTTCCGGCCTTGAACGGATTGGCGTTGGCGATGCCGGACGCCGCATAGGCGGCGAGCGCCACCGGTGGCGTGATGTCTGCGAGTACGCCGTAGTAGAAGACGAAGAAATGCGCGACCAGCGGCTCCACGCCGAGCATGACGAGGATCGGCGCGGTCACGGTGACCATGATCAGGTAGTTCGCCGTCGTCGGGATGCCGCAGCCCATCAGGATGCAGACGACGCCGGTCAGGATCAGCGTGAACAGCAGGGTGAGCGTCGCCAGCGACATCAGGTCGAACGGGATCAGCGGCTGTATGGCTGCAGCCCAGGCCGTGGCGTTGGAGGTGACGATGTAGGACACCTTGAAGCTGACGCCGGTCAGCGTCACAACGCCGATGACGATGCCGACCGTGGCCGCCGCGGCGCCGACCGACAGCGCATACTTCGCGCCGATCACGAAGGCGTCGAAGATGTCGCGCGGCGACAGCCGGTTGCGCGGATTGAGGAAGCCGATGACGATGCAGGCGGTGATGCCCCAGAACGCGGCGAGGTAGGGCGTGTTGCCGTTCAGCAGCACGCCGACCAGGATGAACAGCGGAAAGAGCGTCGGCCAGTCGTGCCTGAGCACCAGCCATACTTTCGGCAGTTCGTCGGGGCTGAGGCCGCGCAGGCCCTGTCGCTTGGCCTCGAAGTGCACCTGCAGCAGGACACCGAGGAAATGCATGCAGGCCGGCACCAGGGCTGCAAGCAGGATGTCGGTGTAGGGAATGCCGAGGAATTCGACCATCAGGAACGCGGCGGCGCCCATCACCGGCGGGGTGATCTGGCCGCCGGTGCTGGCGGCCGCTTCGACGGCGGCGGCGAAATGCCTGGGATAGCCGATGCGCACCATGGCGGGGATGGTCAGCGAGCCGGTGGTCACTGTGTTTGCGATGGACGAACCGGAGATCGAGCCGAGCAGCGCGGAGGATAGCACCGATACCTTTGCCGGACCGCCGGAATAGCGGCCGGCGAGCGCCGAGGCCAGGTCGATGAACAGCTTGCCGAGCCCCATGCGCGTCGCGAGCACGCCGAACAGGACGAAGTGGAAGACATAGGTCGCGACGACCCCGACCGGCAGGCCGTAGATGCCCTGGCTGGTAAGATAGAGATGGTTCACGACGGTCGGCCAGTCGGCGCCGGGATGGACGAGCAGGCCGGGCGCCGAGCGCCCGTAGACGGCGTAGAGCATGAACAGGATGGCGATGACCGGCAGCGGCCAGCCCATCGAGCGGCGCGTCGCCTCGAGCAGGACGACGATCATCACCGTACCCATGATCACGTCGATCGGCAGCGGGTTGCCGACGCGGAAGGCGAGATCCTGGAAGACGTAGGGAACGTAGAGGGTGGCGACCACCGCGGCCGCGGCCAGCAGCCAGTCGATCAGGGGCAGGCCCGCCGGGCGCAGGAGCGACGGCGCGTAGAGCGTCTTCTGTCCCTTTGGCGTCGCGGCGAAGACCAGGAAGATCAGCGCCAGCACGAACGCCATGTGCACGCCGCGATGGGTGACCTCGCGCAGCAGGCCGAAGCCGGCCGTGTAGTAGTGGAACATCGACAGCGAGAACAGCATGCCGGCGGTGATCCAGGTCGCGGCCGGCCCGAGCGGGCGGAAGCGGACCTCGGGATCGAATTTTTCCTCGAGCCTGCGCGCCGCGGCTTCGTCGAATTCGATTTCGTCGCTGCTCATGGATCCACCTCGCCGAAAAGAAAAAGGACCGGACGGCGGCGCGCCGCCCGGTCCCCTGCCGCCGCTGCGCGGCCTATTTCAGGACGCCCGCTTCCTTGTAGAAGCGCTCGGCGCCCGGATGGAGCGGAATGCCGACGCCGTCGAGCGCCGTCTCGAGCGTGATCGACTTGCCCTTGGCGTGGCCGCTGTCGAGCAGGGCGCGGGTGTTCTTGTTCCACAGCGCCTTGGTGATCTCGTAGATCAGCTCGTCCTTCTGGTCGCTGCTGGTGATCCACTGCGCGCCGACGCTGACTGTCTGGGTGTCGGCGTCGATGCCCTTGTAGGTGCCGGCCGGCACGATGTGCTTGGCGAAGAACTGGTACTTGCCCAGCAGGCCGTCGGCCTCGGCGCCGGCGATCGGCACCAGCGTGATGTCCAGCCCGGTGGCGAGCTCGGTGATCGCGCCGGCGGGATAGCCGCCGACGAAGAAGAAGGCGTCCATGTTGCCGTCGCGCATGAGGTCGGCGGCCTGGTTCGGCTTCAGGTACTCGGCCTCGACGTCGTCCTCCTTCAACCCGTATGCCTCGAGGATCAGGCGGGCGTCCACCAGCGTGCCAGATCCGGGCTCGTCGAGCGAGACCTTCTTGCCCTTCAGGTCGGCGACGGAGGCGATGCCCGAACCGGCGCGCGCGACGAGATGGATGCTCTCGGGATAGAGGTTGGCGATCGCGCGGACCTTCTCGACCGCGCCCTTCTCGGCGAAGATGCCGGTGCCGGTGTGGGCCCAGTAGGCCACGTCCGACTGCGAGAAGCCGGATTCGATCGAGCCGCCGGCAATGCCGTTGACGTTGGCGACCGAGCCGTTCGACGCAACCGCGGTGGCGACGAGGCCGGGCACGCCGCAGCTTCCGCCTTCCTCGCAGGCGCGCGATCCCGGCGGGTTGGAGATGGCGTTGGCAATCAGCCCGCCGATCGGGAAATAGGTGCCGGCCGTGCCGCCCGTGGCGATCCGGAAGAACTGGATATCCTGCGCTGCCGAGACGCCGGCGGCGAGCGTTAGTGCGGCGGCAGCGGCCGCGGCCGCCCTAGCGAGTTTACCAAACTTCATCCTCAGTCCTCTCTGAGTTCGTGACCAGCAGAATGCAAAAGTCATGCGGCGATCTTAGCGGCTATCGACGGCGAGGCAAACCGCTGCGGCCGTTGCCGCAGGGGGATGCCGCGGCGGCCGGTCACCTCAGGCCGGCAAGCCGCAACCCCTCGACGAACACCTCCATGTCCTCGGCAAACTTGTTCGGGGGCACCTTGCGCCATTTTTCGATGGTGAAGTTCGGATGCACCTCCAGCAGCGCCCGCGCATGCCGGCCGGCTTCCTCGGTATTGCCGAGCAAGGCGTAGCTGGCCGCCATCAGGCGATGGCCCTCGGAGCCGTCGCGCATCTTCTGCAGCGTCTCCACGGTCTTGGTGTATTCGCCCAGGTGGAAATAGGCGTCGCCGAGATACCAGAGGTAGGAGTCGGGAAAGTAGGGGTTGAGCCGCATCGCCCTTTCGAGCAGCTTCACGGACCGGTCCGCCTGGCGCACATAGACCAGGCAGTCGCCCATCTCCGCCAGCAGGTCGGCGTCGTTGGGATTGAGCTGCAGCGCGCGCTCATAGGCAGCGATGGCCGGCTCATGCTCCTTCTTGTAGAGGTGCGCCAGACCCATCTCGGAATAGCCACGCGCATCGAGGTCGTCGTTCTCGACGGCCATGTTGGCGAGGTTCAGCGCCTCGTTCAGCGCGCCTTCCGGGTTGTTGCTCCAGGCGTAGCGCCATTCCACATTGTAGGTGCGCGACATCGCGGCATAGCTGCGCGCATAGTGGGGATCGAGGTCGCGCGCCTGCTCGTACAGGCGCCGAGCGTGCCAGTTGCTTTCCGGGCGGAAGCGGAAGCTCAGTTCCTGGCCGCGCAGGATCAGGCCGTAGGCGTGCACGTTGGGGTGGTTCTGCGCGGTGAGCCGGCGCTTTTCGGCCATGTCGATATGCACCGCCAGCCGCGACGCGGTGGTCGCGGTCACATCGTCGAGGAACGAGAAGATGTCGCCCATCTCGCCGTCGTAGCGCTCCGACCAGATGGTGTTTTCGGTCTGCGCCTCGATGAGGTCGACCGCGACCCTCAGCCGGTCGCCGGCGCGACGCAGGCTGCCCGACAGCAGGTAGCGCACGCCGAGCTGGTGGCCGATCTCCCGCAGCGATTTCGCATGCGCCGTCACCGCCATGCTCGAATGCCTGGCGATGACCATCAGGTTGCGGAAGCGGCACAGATTCGAGATCAGGTCCGCCACGACGCCGTGGCAGAGGTGAAGGTCGGCCGGGTCGCCCGACACGTTCTCGAGCGGCAGCACCGCCAGCGAACAGTCGGGCGTTTCCTCGATCGGGGCCGGGGGCGCCGGCACCGGCAGGGACGGTGGCCTCGGCTCCGGCTGGGTCTGGTTGAAGTCGACGACAAAAACTTCGGTTTCCTCGTCGATGTTCTTCAGCTTCTGCTTGCCGAGCGAACGGAACGACGACTCCGGCTGGTTGCGGACGAACTGGTGGACCGAGTGGGCGATGCAGATGCCGCCGGGCGGCGCGAGGCTCTGGATGCGGGCCGCCATGTTGATGCTGTGGCCGTAGACGCCGCTTTCGCCGGAAATCGTGTCGCCGATGGTGATGCCGATGCGGTAGGTGATCGGCTCCTGGCCGCCGGCCCAGACGGCTTCCTGCGCCATTTCCCGCTGCATCTCGACGGCGAAGTCGAGCGCCAGCGCGGCGCTCGGGAACAGCGCGACAAGCCCGTCGCCCGCCGTGTTGACGACCGATCCGCCGTAGTCGACCACGAGGTTGCGGATGAGGCTGAGCGAGCGCGTGAGACGAACGACAGTGCCCGCCTCGTCGCGATCCATCAGGCGGCTGTAGCCGTGCACGTCGGCGAAAAGAATGGCCGACAGCTTGCGATTGAGTGCCTCGGTCCGTGCGATGGCTGTTCTCCTCGTTCGCCCTGTTCGCAGCCGCAAAGGAAAGGATGGGCGATGCAACATAGCATGGGTCGGCGGCCGTCCGCAGCAAAAGAAGGGGATGTAGATTAAAGAAGTGGATTAGGGATTTTTCTCAGGAAAATTTGAAGTATAGTCCGCGCATGAAGCAGTGTCCGGACTATGTCCTGAGACCCGCCAGGCGCGAAGACTTCGCTTTCGCCGCCGCGATCTACATCGACTCGATGCGCCCGCTGATGCAAAGGCTGGCGCGCTGGAACGAGGAGGAACGCCGCGCGGCGCTGCGCCGCTCCTTCAGGGCCGCGGACACCAGCGTCATCATCCTCGACGGGCGTGACATCGGCTGGATCCAGGTCACGGAGCGCGACACCGACTACAACCTGGCGCAACTGCAGCTGCTGGACGACTATTGCGGGCTCGGCATCGGCACGCGCCTGATCGGCGCGCTGCTCGACAAGGCGTCGCGTGAAGAGAAGACAGTCTCTCTGTCGGTCGTGCGCAACAACCGCGCGATCGCGCTCTACGAACGGCTGGGCTTCCGCATCGTCGATCCGGGCGCGACGCCGATCCTCGACATGGTGTGGGGCGAGGGGTAGTCCCCGCCGGATCGGACGCGCCTCCCGTCAGTCGCTGTTGCCGCCGCCACGCGCATTCATGCCGCGTGCGTTCATGCCACGTGCGTTCATGCCGCGTGCGTTCATGCCGCGGGCATTCATGCCTCGGGCGTTCATGCCTGCGGAATCCATGCCACCTGGCCCGCCGCCGAACATGGCCGCCAGCAGCACGTCCTCGAACATGCCAGTCTCGACGTCCATGCGGATCGTGTAGTCGGCCTTGTCGTACGACCAGACCCGCAAACCGTCCGCAAAGTCGAAGTCGGCTGCCGCGAGGCCAGTAAGTGACGTCGGACTAGGCGATCGGGCAGGGCCGAACGATCCCAGATCCTCAGAGACAAGATCTCCATCGCCGTGAACCAGAAATACAATTGGCCTCGGAAGATCGTAATACGTTCCTTCAAAACTAAATCCATATATCCTTGCGAACCTGCCTTTTTCAAATTGATCTTCAAGTAATTTGTTAGCTCCCATCCTTCTACCAGCGCCAGGCCTACGATTTTTATCGCCGATATATTCAAATCCATCTTCTCGTTTTTTGAAATATCCTTTATATTTACTCCCTTTCTCTACGTCAAATATATCATCTGTATTTGTATCTTGTTTGTCCCAGGCATCGGTGTCACCTTTTACCAAGTAGATCTCATTGGCTTCGGGGTCGTTTTGCTTCCAAACTAAAACTTTATCGCCCGCCGTAACAGGCACCCCATTTACGGTAATATGCTTGGCTAAAGTTTTTATTTTTCGACGTGAGGCCACTGTTATTGAAGTGGCACCCGAAAAGTTCGTTAACATAATATCGATTACGGGGTGTCCGAAAAGATTGATGTTAGAAATACTTAACAAGCTTTCTACCATTTTCATCTCCTCCGAATGGTTGCATTTGCCCTATTTAGGCGTGACAATTTGCCTAGAGCTGATAACAATATATTTCTCATCGCTACTATTGAATATTATGCTTAATACTGTAATAGAATTGTCGATACCGAGTTTGTCAAGGTACGCTTCTAGAAGACCAACATCATTTGATATGTCTTTCACGGTGTATTTCACGGTGTTCATATTATGCTTCTCCTGTGAGAATTGCCGAAGCCGAAATAGTAGATCTACCGAAAATGAAAAACGTACGGTAGCGTATCTGATGAGGCAGTTGAGTGCCTATACGCCGCGCGATGCGGATGCCGCCCTTTACAACAGCTGCCCCGCTTTGCCGGAACAAACACTCGAGGTAAGTTGAAATGGTCACCCGGCCCCGGTGGCCTTAACCTCGGCCCCGCATCGACAAAGCCGATCGAGCGCCGCCTCAGGTTCACGTCGATGATCGTGCGCCAGCGCCCGCCGGTCATCATCTGGTCGACCATCCGCAGCGTCGCGCCGACTGCCGCGTAGCTCAGGTCGTCGGGTTGCAGCCTGCGCCAGGTTTCGGCGAGCAGCATGCCGAGTTCGTCGCGCGAGGCGACCAGCGCGTCGCGAAACTCCTCCGGCGCCGCTTCATAGGCCTCGTCGAAGATCGGCTGGATCACCAGGAAGTAGTCGAGGCTGTCCTCCAGCCGGTCGGACAGGTCCTCCTGGCTGTGTGTGATCAGCCCGCGCGCCACCAGTTCCTCGTGGAAGAGGTCGACGAAGATGTCGAACATGGCGCCGGTCAGCGGCTGCGCCAGCGCGTGCTCGTCGCGCCAGCCGCCGGCGAAGTCGAGCATCGACAGCGGGTTGGCGGCGAGCCTGATCTGGCTGTTGCCGGAGAGCTCGGCGATCCGGTTGGCGAGATTGCGCGTGTAGAGGTTGCCGTGGCTGGTCTCCAGCAGTTCGTCGACGACGGAATCGAAGTGCAGCGCGGCGATCAGCGCCGTCAGGTCGGCGGCGGATTCGTGGAAGCCGTAATATTCCGAGCCCGCCGTGCCGGGGTCCGGCACGCCGATCACCGAATAGACGATGCAGTGGCCCACCTCGTGCGCGATGACGTCGAAATTCAGGCTGAAGGGCTCCACGCCGCCGTCGGCGGTCTCGTGGATGCCGACCTCGAGGAAGCCGTAGCCCATGAAGGCGTTTTCGCGGAGGTTGCGCTGGATCACCAGTTCCAGCCGGTCGAGGTCGCGCCTGAAATGCCAGTCGATCGGGTGGCCGAAATACTTTTCCCAGACGTCGAGCGTGAAGCGGACCGAGCCGTAGAGATGGGCCGATTCGAACTCAGGGTCTTCCGGCGCAAGGTAGTCGAAGTGCCCGTCGCGGTCGGGCAGGGCAGGCGGGTAGACATCGCCGGGCCAGGGCGGCATCAGGTAGAGCGGATCGCCCCGCAGGTTTTCCGCAAGGCCGTAGGCGAACCCCTTGCCGATGGGGTCGACGACATACATGCGCTCGTCGCCGGGGCCGGGACCGACCGTCCCGGCGGGCGAAGACACGACGATGATCTCGGGCTTTCGGAACGGCGTCAGAAACGGCGCCTGGGCAAACAGCCTGAAGCGCGTTCCGCTCCCGCAATATGGGCCTTGTCCTCCAGATGCCACGCTCGTCCCCGCCATTGGACTGAAGCATGCACGTCTTGTCGGCAGCAGCATCGACTGCTGCAGGCGAAGTCATGCTATCGAAGTTTTATCCGCCGCGCCAGTGTCATTCTCCTGTGCGCCCGCCGCCTGGAAAGTATAGTCTAGTGCGACAAGCTCGAAGAACTTGCCGACGCTTGCGAGCCCGAGCGAAGCGGCGTGCTCGGCAAGGTCTTCCGGTACCGGGCGGCCAAGCCGATTTTCGAAGTGCCAGGCAGCCAGGAGCGCGTCCGGCGGGCGGGCTGGCGGCGGCGACCGCGCGTGCCTTTGCCGCGCCTGCGCGCGGTCCCGGCAGATGGCGTAGAGGTCGCGCTCCCTCAAGCGATCGAGGATGCCCCGGCGCAGGTCGGCCTCGCTTGCGCGCGCCAGCGTCGCCACCCGCGCATTGTCCGCCAGCATGCGCTCCAGTCCGGCCGGGTCGGTCCCGTTTTCCTGCGCCCAGCGCGCGACGTCGGCCTGCCGCACCAGCCCCCTCTGCAGGCGAAAGGCGTCCGTCGCCTGCCGGATCGCCTGGCGCTCCGGTGCGGCGCGTTCATCGCTGCGCGCCAGCAGCCTGAGCAGGGCTTCGTCGCGCAGCCGAACATAGTCTCCGCTCAGCCGAAGCTCGTCGAGGATCGCGTCGTCCTCGTCTGTAGCGGCGTCGGTGCCGGTCGGCGCGTCGTTGCGCCATGGGGCGTGATGCCAGTTTTCCGTCCACTCGAAATGGAAGGTCGGCGGATCGGGGCGCGTCCCGCTTCGGATGAACGCATCGACCTCGCCCAGCAGGTCGAGCGCGTCTTCGCGCTTCCGGTCGACCTTGCCGGTCCTGAGCCAGTCGGACAGACGCCGCACCTGCGCGCCGTCGGCGAGCGTCCCCAGGATGTCGGGCCATGTCCTCAGCTGGTAGAACAGGGCCTTGGCCTCGGCCGTCAGGCGGGCTCCCGTATCAGGATCGATTATCCCTTCGGCGACCGCCTTCTCCAGCGTCGCGCGGATGTTCACCATGGGCACGCTGAGTGGAATGTAGCCGGTCTCCGGCGGCCCGTGCAGCAGCGCCACCTCGTCGTCGTCGGTCAGCGCTCCGTCGCGGTACGCCTCGAAGATCCGGCCGACGCCGCGCATTCCGAAACTGTGCAGCTCGGCGGCGCGCAGCGCGCCCATGCTCGACGCACCGAAGACGGCGACGCCGCGCGTCATCGCCCAGAGAATCTCCTTGTGCAGGACGGCCGGCTGGCCGTCGAAATAGCCGTCGACGACGCCGATCGCGCCAGGGCCTTCCCGCGCGGCGGCATGAAGGTCGCCCTGGCGCACCGGCGGCCTGAATTCCATCGCCGCGAAGCGGGCCGTGTCGACGCGCACGAGGCTCGGCCCGCAAAAGATGATCGCCTTCACCCGCGGGCCTCCATCACGCGGCGTGCGCGTTCCCCGGGCATGTAGCCGTCGTGGTCGTCTGGCCCCTCCAGGCCGGGGATCACGATGCGCACGACCGGTAGGCCGATCTCCTCCTTCGAGAGGTCGACCGCGATCACCTCGTCGAGGCCGGCGACGGCCAGCCGATCCAGGAGCCACCTTATGTTCCCGCCCGTTCCGGCTTGCGTCCTCTCCGGCACGACCACCAGTGGCCTCAGCGGCGCATGCTCGGTCCGCAGCCGCTCGGCGATCCTGCGGCGGTTCTCGCGGTGGCTTTCGGAATATTCGTCGGGGTGCAGGTCGTCGCGCGCGCCGGAGACATAGGTGGTGCGAACCTGCGCCGCCTCCACCAGCGCCTTCAGGAGCGCGACTTCGGCCGCCGGATGCGCGGCCGCGCCGATGCCGTGGTGGCCGCTCCGGTCGCGGCTGTCGGCGATCAGGCAGAAGAAGGCCGGCACGCCGGTGTCGGAGGTCGTTTCCCAGGCCGTGGTGTCGAACCCGCCCAGGCTCAGCCTGTCGAGCACGTCCCGGCAGCGGCCGTCGGCCACGCTGTCGAGGTCGAGCCCGGTGGCCCTGCGCTCTGCTGCGCGCATCCTGTTCCACAGCGCCGTCGCGTCGCGTTCGACGATCTCGCAGATCCCGTGCTGCACGGCCTGTCCGTAGGTGCTGCCCGAGGCGAGCCCGTTGCTGCTGCAGTCGAAACAGCCGCTGCCGGTGGGGGCGGGGACGGTGAAGTTAGCGCGCACCGATTCGTACGGCAGCCAGCGCGCGCCGCCCGAGACCAGGTCCTGGCCTTCGATCCACAGGGTCACGCGGTCGGCCGTGTGGCGTTCGCCGGCGACGCGCGCAAGCCGGTCGATCCTGGCGAAGGCGTGCGAAGGCGAAAGTTCGGCCATGCTGCCGAGCCGCAGCGGCTTGTCGATATGCTCGGCATGGAAGAGTTCGACGCTTTCCATCAGTCCCGAGACGGTGGCGCTGTCGAGGTCAAGGCCCTTGCCCTGCGACACTGCGAGCGAGCGCGCGTTCGGCCGGCACACCATCACCACCGGGATGCCGATGCGGTCGAGCCCGGTGACGTTGGCGACCCGCGTGATGCCCATGCGCTGCCAATGCGGCCTGATGCGCGCGATCGTTTCGCGCGCGCCTTCCGCGGGCGACGGCTGTTCCGGCAAGACAAGGGTCCTGGCATCCAGGGGCGACACGGCGATGTCCTCACCAACAGGACGGTGCTGCTGCGCCCATCCTACCGGCTTTGACGCGATCGCGACATGCCCGGCGGTTCGGCCGCCCCGCCATTCGCCGTGGGCGGATCGCGGAGGGGAGGGAACGCTGGGCGGGCGCCGCGCCCGGCGGCGCCAATTTTCCTGGCCGTCCCGACAATTCGCACTTGCGCTCAAACGCCCGCTCTTCTAAGGCTCTCCGCGGTCCGGAGTGTAGCGCAGCCCGGTAGCGCACTTGACTGGGGGTCAAGGGGTCGTGGGTTCGAATCCCGCCACTCCGACCATTTTAAAATAAATGAAAACAACACCTTATGAATCAGGTGTCTTGGAGTGCGTCGATCTCGGCTTCGGGATGGCGATTTGGGCGGCATGGCTACCCTCAGCGCTCCGTGTGTGGAATCACTGTTCGCGGTTCAAGCGAGCGTGATCTCCTGTGTCGCCCTGCTGCGGTCCGTCAGGAAAGCGGGGCACGGACGGACTTTTGCCGTCGGGGCAGGGCTTTGCGCGAAGCTCACGATCGATAACCAGCGATTTTTGTGCAAGGTTGCTGGCGAAAGAGCTGTGGACTGTTGAGTTGCGCGCGATGGTCCGATACCCGCTCGACGGGTATTGAAGACGGGTCAAATTTCACCTTGCGCGGGCGGGTAGCGTAGGACGGAATACAATGCGGTTGGGAATACTCAACGTCCTCTTCGACAATAGCGAAGCCGAACTGGCTCAGTTCTACCGCGCGCTTGATCGTACACGCGCCGAGACGTCGCTCGAGCTCGCGAGCTTCATCCTCGACAACTCCGAGCATGAACTGCGCCATGCAGTTCCTCGTACGGCAACCTATTCACGCACAGGCCGCAATGAGGGGTACACGCGCGGCTGCAACATGCTGATGGAACAAGCCTTTTCCAGAGGGTGCGACGCGGTCGTGACCATGAATGTCGACGGGTTCCCGCTGCCTGGATGCGTTTCGAACTTGATCGCAACTCAGAAGAGCAGCGGTGGCGATGCACTGGTCGAGGCGAGGCAGTTTCCCAACGAGCATCCGCGATACTACGATCCTGTAACTGGCGCGACCGACTGGGTCTCCGGTTGTTGCCTCCTGATTACCCGATCCACGTACGAACGCCTTGGCCCCTTAGATGAGGCAATGTTCCTGTACTGCGAAGACATCGATTACTCCTTCCGAGCCCGTGCCGCCGGAGTTCCCTGCCTCGTCAGCCAGAAGGCGTTCTTCTTCCATCGTGGCAGCGCCTTTCCCTTTGGCCATCTACGCCGAAAGAACATGTTGTTGAGCGCGCGCTACATAGCAACAAAATGGCGCAACCCCGAGAGCCTGAAAATGACGGAAGAATTGCTGCTGGAGGAGGGGTTCTTCGCCTCCGCCAATGAGCTGCCGGTCCTTCCAGACGGAGCTCAAGTCCCGCTTGACGCCACTGTCAGGTGGAACGCCGCCGACCGATTGACCTTTGCCTCGGCCAGGTGGAGCTGATGCGACTGAGCATTCTGGTTCGTTTCCACGAAGGCGCCAACATCAATCTCCTTAGGCGGGCCCTGTACTGCCTGATGGACGAGACCGAACTGACACACGAAGTCGTGGTGATGGTCCAATACAGTAGCGGCGAGGTGCTCGACGCGGTCCGAGAGCTATGCGGTTCGCTCTTTTCGAGCATTCCCTGCCGTGTACAGGGTGTGCAGGTCGAGCCAGGCAGCGACCGCCGCGGCCAGCTGCTCGCCGACGGCATACTGCTCGCCCGTGGCGACTACATTGCTTTCCTTGACTATGACGACATGCTCTTCTTGGGCGGTGTGGCGCGCACTATCGAGATCTGCCAGAGCGAAGAGGCCGATCTCGCCATTGCTCAATGCTATGTCGCCTACGTCGAAGGCATCTTTCCCGCCGATTACGTAGTCACCAAGGAACGCTTCGTCACCAACGTTCCGGCTAACCCCCTCCAACTTCTGGCTCTGAACTTCGCCCCGATCTGCTCATGCGTCGTTTCACGCAGCCTTCTCGTGGAGGAGGAAATCAATACGTCGCCTGATGCAACACGGCTCGAGGACTACGAGCTGATCCTCAAGGCGCTCGGACGGGGAAAGGTAACACTCCGTCCGCTCGCCGAGGGTGTGATCACGGCCCAGTACAACTTCAACGTCGATGCTGGCGGGACAACTCTTCAACTCTGCCTCGATGAGGAGTTGCAGAGGCGCGAGGAGCGAAATTGGGAGTCTGAACGGAAGAGGTTATGGTCCACGGTGCTGCCGGAACTGACGGTCGAGATCGATTTCCTTGCGCTGCGAAACCTGCTTCTTTGCCCTCCCGAAGCGCAGCCGACGGTTGTGAATCTGACGGCATTCGTTCGAAGGATTCGGGATGAGCGCGCGCTGGCCTAGCGCTCTCGCCACGGCGTATGCGCCTTCGGAGCGCGATGGGTTGCCGAACGCGATCTCTACCATCGCGCAAGTTTCGCGCGTCGCCGGGACGCCGTCCCACAGCCCCGAATACTACTGGGCCGTCGCGACCTGGTGGATTAAGTTCGGCGCCGCGCAGTTCGGCGCTTCCACCGCGCCATTCCTGGATGCGTTGTCGGCCGAGAAGTTCGCGTTCGACCGGCTGCATGTGCCTCTGCCGAGTGGCAAGGTTCTTTCGTTGCCGGCGGGTCTTTCTCTTATCAATCCGCTTCCGGAGGCCAGTCCGGTCACCAGGGCGGCACATGCGATCATGTATTCGGTGCCCGAACTCGGTCTTTTCTCGATCTGCTTCACGGATTCGGAATTCGTCGCCGAAGTGATCCTTGACTTCGATGGCTTTATCGAATGGCTCGGTACGCAGGAGACGAAGCCGGCGCTGGTCGAACTGCTGGCCCGCTATGTCGCCGAACTGATCCGGCGTCGCCCAGCCGGCGTTGATGTCGCGACGGTGGAGACGTCGTATCTCGCCTGGCTCGAAAGCAGTGCCGGGCGGATAGGTGCCCACGGGGTCTCGGCGGCCAGTCGATTGCTTCGCGATCTGCCGGATGCGCCGGTGGCGGCGCGCAGGTCGAACGAGCCAAGTGTCAGAAGCGCCGACATCGACGTCTACGGCTACCTGTCGCATCCCATCGGCATCGGCGAGGACGCGCGCTTCGCGGCCCAGGCGCTGGAGCATGCCGGCTACCGCGTCAATCGAATCGTGCTCGACGATATCAACACGCTCCCGCCACCGCGGTCACCGATCGGCTTATGGGCGGTGCCGGCGCCAAATCTTGCGATCCGAGAGCTTGGCTTTGCGAACGCACATTTTCAGCAACGCATCATCCTTGCTGCCCCATGGGAGTTCCCGACAACGCCGGCAGCGCTGGAATGGGTCTACCGTGGCGTGGATGAAATCTGCGTCTACTCCTCATTCGTCCAGCAGTCCTTGCCTGCCGCCCTTCGGCCTCGCGCGACGTTGCTGCCGATGGCTTTCAATATTTCTGAACTCGAGGCTACCGCCTCGAACACCGCGAAGGCTCCTGTGTTCACATTCGCGGTCATGTTCGATTTCGGCTCGACGGTGCGGCGCAAGGGACCCCACCGGGCCATAGCAGCGTTCAAGACGGCATTCCCGCGCGATGTAGACGTTCGCCTCGTTGTCAAAAGCACGCATGCGGATCTGAAGCCCGGGGAATGGCAGCACCTGCAGGACCTGGCCGCAAGCGACGACCGTATCAGGTTGATCGATGCGAAGTGGGATGCTGAAGCGGTTCGCAACTGGCTCGCGGAGGCGCATGTATACGTTTCGCTTCACGCCAGCGAAGGGTTTGGGCGCGTTCTTGCCGAGAGCATGCTCCTCGACACACTCGTCATAGCCACCGACTATTCGGGATCTCGGGAGGTGTGTTCGGCCGAAACGGCGTTGCTGGTGCCGTTCACCCTCGTCGAACTCGCGCCAGACGACTATCCTTTCGGCGATGGCCAGGTCTGGGCGGCGCCGGACATCACGGCCGCGGCCGCTGCGATGCGAGACGCCCATGCAAACTGGAACTCTCCGCGACTCGCCACGCTCCGCAACTGCGGGCGAGCCTTGGTGCGGGAGCGGTTCACCGTCGACCACCTTTCGGCAGCCCTGGGCGAAGTGGTTGAACGGGTCAAGAAGTCGGCGGCTTGAGCGTCAGCGGACTCCACCGAGTTGGTTGGTATGGGGTGGCTGAAAGCGCATGCTGGCAAGCTCGGCGCGACGGCTGACGTCATCGGGCATGCGTCGGCTCACCGTGCAGTTCGCCTAAACAATGTGCAGATGGCGATCTTGCAAAAGAATCGACCAGGCATTATGTCAGTGTTGTTGACGCTCTTCCTCCTCCCTGAGCGTCTGCAGACAGTGGCCCGCCGGACCTCCTCCCCCGGCGGGCTTTCTTTTGCCGCCAGGAAATCCGCGTTTACGCGCGCACGCGCCGCTGCCGGCGGTATTCGAGCGCGATCGCGCCCCAGATCAGTCCGACAAGCAGGTAGAAGTGCCGCCAGTGGTCGGTATCGATGACCGTGCCCAGCGCCACATGGCCGAGGAAGACGACGTAGGCGCAGAGCAGGAAGGGCTGCCACGGACGGTCGCGGAAGAGGATCCGGAAGCCCGCGGCAATTGTCCAGCCGATCATCACGGTCCAGCAGGCAAAGCCGAGCCAGCCATAGTCGAGCAGCGCCTTCAGCCAGATGTTGTGGGTGTCCACGCCGTAGATCTGGCCGAACTCGAGCGGGCCGATCCCCAGCGGATGCTCCATCGCAACCCGCAGCCCGATGAAGTGGCGGGCGAAGCGCCCGAGCCGCGCGCTGTCATAGTCCTGGGCGAGTTGGGCGCGTTCGGTGAACATGTCGGCGACGCCGGGTATCTGCAGCAGCACGAGGACGGCGACCACGGCCAGCGCAAGCGCGGCAAGCGACATCACCAGGATGCGCAGGCGTTGCCGGCCGCTCCCCTGCAGGAAGAGGACCGCAGCAAGCATCACGGCGGCTACGCAGAACAGGCCCCATGCGCCGCGCGAAAACGACAGGAAGATGCCGGCCGTCACGATCAGCAGGGGCACGGCGCAGAGCAGCATCTTCGCCGGGCTTCCGGTGAGCACGAGGTAGAGAAGGTAGATGGCCGGCAGCGCGAGGAACGGCCCGAAGACGTTGGGGTCTTCGAAGGCGCCGGTGGCGCGCCCGTATTTGGTGAACATCTCCGATCCCGGCAGCAGCCCGAAATAGCCGATGACGCCGAGCGTGGAGGTTGCGAGGGCGGCTGCGATCCACGCCCGGAAGATCAGCCGGTAGAGCGCCGGCTGCGCCTCGGTCACGGCGGCGAAGAAGACGGCGGTGAAGGCGAGGAAGAGCGAGACGGCGATGTAGAGCGGCGTGTCCATCAGGTCGGACATCTGCGTCATCGAGATCATGCCGCCGACGTTGAAGAGGACCAGCAGCGCCAGCAGGGGCGCGATCGGCCTGGAGATGCGCAGGCCGAACAGCGCCCAGACCGCGATCAGCCCGGCCATGTAGATCTCGTAGGGCGCCGGTTCGCGCAGGACGAAGCCGGACAGGAAGACGCCGGCCACGACGGCCGACGCGGAGACCAGGGCGATCAGCTTGGCGTTGATCGCGTCGCGCGGGAGCTCATGCGCGATCACGCTCAATAGGCGTTTTCCGTGTTGAGCAGCCGGATCGGCGTCAGGAACAGGATCTGCAGGTCGAACCACAGCGACCAGTTCTCGATGTAGTGGAGATCGAGTTCGGTGCGCATCCTGATCTTCTCGTCGGTGTCCATCTCGCCGCGCCAGCCGTTGATCTGGGCCCAGCCGGTGACGCCGGGCTTTACGCGGTGGCGCGCGAAATAGCCGTCGACGACCTCGGCGTAGAGAAGGTTGTGCGACTGCGCCGCCACCGCGTGCGGGCGCGGCCCGACAAGCGACAGCGAGCCGAACAGGGCGTTGAAGAACTGCGGCAGTTCGTCGATCGACGTCTTGCGGATGAAGCGGCCGACGCGGGTGACGCGCGGATCGCCCTTGGTCACCGGGCGTATGGCGGTGGGATCGGCCTGGTCGGTGTACATCGAGCGGAATTTGTAGACCTCGATCACCTCGTTGTTGAAGCCGTGGCGCTTCTGCTTGAAGAGCACGGGTCCCTTGCTGTCGAGCTTGATGGCGATGGCGGTGGCGATCATCACCGGCGACAGGAACACGATGCCGAGCAGGCTGAACACGATGTCGAAGGCGCGTTTCGCGACCGAGTCCCAGTTGTTGATCGGCTTGTCGAAGATGTCGAGCATCGGCACCGAGCCGACATAGGAGTAGGAACGCGGCCGGAATTGCAGTTGGTTCGAGTGTGCGGAAAGGCGAATGTCGACCGGCAGCACCCAGAGCTTCTTCAACAGCGACAGCACGCGCGATTCCGCTGTCATCGGCAACGAGACGATCAGCATGTCGATGCGCGCGATGCGGGCGAACTCGATCAGTTCGGAGATGGTGCCGAGCTTGGGATAGCCGGCGACGAGCGGCGGGGAGCGGCTGTCGTCGCGGTCATCGAAGATGCCGCAGATGCGGATGTCGTTGTAGGGCTGCTTCTCGATCGAGCGGATCAGCGTTTCGGCGGATTTGCCGCCGCCGACGATGACCGCGCGGCGCTCGATGCGACCGTTGCGCGCCCACCGCCTGATCAGGTAGCCGAATGCGAAGCGCGGCAGCAACAGCACCGCGAGCCCGGCCAGGAACCAGCCGCCGAACCAGAACCTCGAAAAGTCGTCCGCCACCTTCAGGAAGAAGCCGACCACGGCCAGCAGCGCGAAGATGCCGGCCCAGGTGATTGCGATGCGGGCGACGGTGGACAGCGGCCGCATCAACGCGGGCAACTGGTAGCAGTCGTTGATGTCGAGCAGGATGACCGCGAGGACCGATGCAACGGCAATGACGATCGGGTAGTGCCAGTCGAGCTCGGTGCCCAAACCGACATGCTCCACGTACAGCGCGGCTCCGGAGAGAACCAGGAGGGCAAACTCGACGAGCCGCAGCACGCCGCTGACCATGATCGGGGACATGGTGTCGCGCCGGTACTGCGCGGCGACCTGCCGGGCCGTCTCGTTCAGCGGTGCAGGCTTGCCCTTTTTTCCCGCCGCCTTGGTGATTGCGAACCGCTTCCGGCGAGAAACGGTTTTCAGGCTCCATGCTGGTCATTGCTACCGCCGCTATGCACTTACAGCAGTCCGGCTAGCAGAAGAGGCCTAAGAAACCCTTCAACCGGGGCGCTTCAGCGCGCAAGCGCCCCGAAATAGGCGCGTTCGATCTCGGCGGCCATGGCGTCGGCGCCGAAACGGCGCTTGAGGACGGCCGCCTCTGGCATCTGAGCGGCGAATGCGGGCAAGTCCGCGAGCGCTTCGGCCATCCGGCCGGCAAGATCGGCGGCGTCCGGCCGAACGACGGCAGGCGAGCCGGCGCCGAATATTTCGGGGATGCCGCCGACCGCGGTGGCGATGACGGGTTTGCCCGCGGCGAGCGCCTCCAAAACGATGTAGGGCATTGCCTCGGCGCGTGACGGGACGACGACCGTTCGGGCGAGTGCGAAGGCCTGTCGCGCCGGCATCGGCGGAAGGAAGCGGATGCGCTCCGCCAGGCCGAGTCGGGCGGCCTGCGCCTTGTAGAGGGGCAGGCTCTCGCCGTCGCCCACCATCACCGCGCCTAAGTGGCGGCCGAGCAGCGCCTCCGCCTGCGCCAGCGCGTCGATGAAGAGGTCGGGCCCCTTCAGGTCCCGCATCATGCCGATATAAAGAAAATCGGCGGCATCCGCCGCCGCCGCAACCGATTCGAACTCGCCCGCCCGCAGGCCGTTGTAGACGAGACCGCTCGGCCGGTCAGGCTTGCCGACCTTGCGGTGATAGGCATTGCGTTCGAAGTCCGACACGAACAGAGTGTAGTCGGTGAAGCGCGCCATCAGCCGCTCGATCGTGAAGAACAGCCTGCCGGTCGCCGTCTTCTCGTCGTAGTGCAGGCTGCCGCCATGCGCTGTGTAGAGGCGGGCTACGCGAAACCTGAAAACCCGCAACAGTGAGCCGAACACGCGCGAATAGACGCCGCCCTTGGCGCCATGTCCGTGCAGGACGTCCGGCTTCAATTCCTTGATCAATCCGTATGCCCGCCACGCGGCGGCGAGGTCGCCCGGTCCGATGTGGCGCTGCATGGGCGTTCTGGAGACGCCGAGCGCGAGGCTGGGCTTCATCTGCTCGAACAGCTTCTCCTCGAACGCGCCGCCGGTCGTCGAATCGCAGACCACGCCGACCAGATGCCCTGCCGCCGCCTGTGCTTCGGCTAGGTCTCTCACATGGCGGAAGATCCCGCCGACGGGCGACCTGAAGCAGTGGACGATCCTGAGAGGCTGGGTCACGGACGGTCGGCACTCATCGCTCAGAACAGGCGCTCGCGCACGTAGACCGTGTCGCCCGGCAGCAGCGGGTCGGTGGTGCGAACGCGACCGGTGATGACCTTGCCGTTGATGTCGCGCGTGATGTCGACGCTGTCCTGGTTGGCGCGCGCCGAGTAGCCGCCCGCCATCGCCACCGCCTTCTGCACTGTCAGGCCGGGCACGTAGGAGTACTGGCCGGCCGAGCCGACTTCGCCCATCACGAAGACCGGACGGTAGCGATCGACCTCGACCGAGACGTCGGGATCGCGCAGGTAGCCCTGGCGCAGCTTGGTGGCGAGCGTGGCTTCGATCTGCTGGACCGTGTGGCCGCGCGCCGGCACCGCGCCGACAAGCGGGAAGGCGAAGTAGCCGGACTGGTCGACGCTGTAGGTGTTGGTCAGCGCGTCCTGCTCGAACACGGTCACGCGGATGCGGTCGCCGGCGCCCAGCCGG
The DNA here is from genome assembly GCF_040813675.1 of Mesorhizobium marinum. Lineage (NCBI taxonomy): Bacteria > Pseudomonadati > Pseudomonadota > Alphaproteobacteria > Hyphomicrobiales > Phyllobacteriaceae > Mesorhizobium > Mesorhizobium marinum. The sequence continues at coordinate 1,077,354 of NZ_JBFOCI010000001.1, forward strand.
TAGGGCTGGTCAAGCATTTCATGGAATGCAGCGGGGGCAGGGCGATAGCCGGAGCAGCCGGATAGGATCAGGCCGGCCAGCAGCACGTTGGAGATGAGCGAAAGCCGTGTCATGAAATGCGCGAACCTTGGGTATGCATGCCGGACATGTTTCCGGCGGCCTTTCGGACGTGGCTCCGTTATCGACCTGTTAGGGTTAATGGGCGGTAAAGTCCCTCCGCGTTTCGCCTTGGGAGCGGCGGTTGTGCCGACACAACTGGCGGATGCGTCTTAACGGCTGGGTTACCATAGATGTTTACCGTGCGTTTCCGTTAGTTCGGAGCATGGACGCATGTCAGGCGCATACCCGTCGGCCAACGATATCGACGTCGACCTCGGAAGGCTGTTCGGCAGCCTGCTTTCGTATTGGAAGCGCATCCTGTTTGTCGCGCTCGCCGTCACCGGCCTTGCGCTGGCCTTTTCATTGACCGCAACGCCGCTCTACCGCGGCGAGACCCGCATCCTCATCGAGCCCCGGGAATCGGTGTTCACGCGGCCGCAGACGGGCGCTGCGGACGACGCTCCGCTCCTCGACGAGGAGGGGATCACCAGCCAGGTCGAGGTCGTCACCTCGACCGATCTCCTGAAGGCGGTGGCGCAGAAGCTGGACCTCGCGCGCCTGCCCGAGTTCGACGAAGCCGCCAACATGTCGTTCCTCAAGCGGCTGATGGTCGTCGCCGGGCTGAAGGGCGATCCGAACGAGGTGCCGCCGGAAGAGCGGGTGCTCAGGAAATTCCGCGAGAGCCTTGAGGTTTACAGGGTCGAGAAGTCGCGCGTCATCGTCATCGTGATGTCCTCGTCGGACCCCAGGCTCGCCGCCGAAATCCCGAACACGCTGGCCGACGAATACATCGCGACGCAGGGCGCGGCGAAACTGCAGTCGAACGCCGAGGCGACCGACTGGCTGGAGCCCGAGATCGCGAGCCTGTCGAGGCGGGTCAAGGAGGCCGAGGCGCGGGTGGCGAGCTTCCGTGCGCAATCGGACCTGCTTGTCGGCCAGAACAACTCGGTGCTGGCCACGCAGCAGTTGTCGGAACTGTCCAGCGAGCTGTCGCGGGTCAGGGCCGCCCGCGCGGCGGCGGAGGCGAACGCGTCGAACGTCCGCGCCGTGCTCGACTCCGGGGCGTCGCTCGACGCGCTGCCGGATGTGCTGTCGTCGCAGCTTATCCAGCGCCTGCGCGAACGCGAGGTCCAGTTGAGGGCGGACATCGCCGACCTCTCGACCACGCTGCTCGACAATCACCCCCGCATCCGGGCGCTGCGCTCGCAGCTTTCGGATCTCGATCGCCAGATCCGCGCCGAGGCCCGCAATGTGTTGAGCGCGCTGAGCGCAGAGGCCGATGCCGCCAGGTTGCGCGAGCAGCAACTGGTCGCCGACCTCAACACGCTGAAGGCGGAATCGGCGCGCGCCGGCGAGGAGGAGGTCGAACTGCGCGCGCTCGAGCGCGAGGCGAACGCGCAGCGCGAGCTGCTCGAATCCTATCTGGCCCGCTACCGCGAGGCTTCGTCCCGGCGCGACGGCAACTACCTGCCTGCGGACGCACGCATCTTCTCGCGCGCCATTGTTCCGGCCGAGCCGTACTACCCGAAGCCCCTGACGGTCGCGCTGGCCGCGTTTATCGGCTCGCTGCTGATGATGGCCATCGTCACGTTGCTGCAGGAACTGTTCTCGGGACGCGCGATGCGGCCCGCGCCGGGGTCCCGGCTCGACCTTGAGGACGCGCAGCCGGAAGCGGTGGCGCACGACGTCGAACCGGTCGTGGAGCGGCCGTTTGTCCCTGCCGCGGACGACGCCATGCCGGCGACCGGCGAACCCGCCCGCGCGCCTGCGGAGCCGGAACTGCCCGCCGTCGTTGTCGTGGCTGCGGATGCCGACGCCGTCGCTCCGGACGACGCGGCCGTTGCCGACCCGGTTCCGCCGGCCGCCGAAACCGATACCGGGATCGACGAGGCAGCCGCCAAGGCCGAGCCGATCCGGCTCGAGCCGCTGCCCGAGATGCGGGTGCGGCGCGAGTCCTTCAGCGAGGCCTGGGCCAGGCACCGCAGGATGATGGACGCGGGGCAAGGCGAAACCGGCGTTGAACCGGCCGACGACGCGACTGGGGCCGGGCGGCTGGCGGCCGATGAAGAGGAAATCGAAGAAGGACGTAGCATGCGCAATCCCTTTGCCCGCTGGATATCCAACGACAATCCCGAGTCGGCTGCGCCTGGATCGGCCGAAGCCGCCGGGCAGCATGTCGGGGAGGTCGGCATCGAAAGCGCGGCGGAACTGCTCATCGCCGGCGGCGCCACCCGGGCGATCTTCGTCTCGCCGGAGGGCGATGACGGCGCGGCGGCGGCGGTGATGGTTGCGCGCGAAGTTTCCGACGCCGGCTTGCGGGTGCTGCTGCTCGACCTGACGGCGTCCGGCGCCGCGTCGCGCCCCATGCTCGGCAGCGTCGGCTATGCGGGGATCACCAACCTGCTGGTCTCCGAAGCGCAGTTCACCGACGCGATCCAGCTCGACCACTACTCGGAGTGCCACGTCATGCCCGTCGGCACCGCCGACCCCTTGCGCGCGATGAAGGCCGCCGACCGGCTGCCCGCGATCATGCAGTCGCTGACCGGCGCCTACGACGTGGTGGTCGTCGAGTGCGGGGCCGCGGATGCGGACGGCATCCGCCGGCTGATCTCCGACGGAACCGAGATCATGGTCAGCGCGATCGAGCTCGACGACGAGACGATGGCGACCGCGGAGGAACTTCGGGCGCGCGGCTACGGACGGGTGATGCTGGTCTCGCCGCAGGACTACGGCTCTCCGGACGGACCGGTGCCCGGGCGCTCCGTAGCCTGACGAGGCTCAGTCCTGCGCCGTCTGGTTTCCGGCGGCGCTGCGGCGGAGCATCTTGGCCAGCCGCCACATCGCCGGGCTGTTCTTGACGTAGGATTTCGCCGCCGCCTTCATCTGCAGGGCGCCAGCCAGGATGCGGCCCTTCGGGGTCAGTGGCACGGCGACGTCGAAATGCCGCGTCTCGATCTCGCACCACAACCGCTTGTAGGGCTCGTCGCCGACGCTGAAGTCGAAGATTTCAAACCCTTGGCGACCCGCTTTGCCGATGTTCTCGAAGAAGAGGAAGTCGCCGGGGCTTGCATGCGCGAGTTCGTCCTTGGCGATCGCGCCGAACTCGCAGACGATGCGTTTGCCGGCGCGCGCCGAGCCGGTGACGGCGCGCAACGTACCGCCGACCTCCAGCGCATGCAGGACGAATGGCGGCGGATTTTCGCGCAGTGCGTCGAGAAACAGCGAGCGGAAGAAGTTCTGCACTTCGACGTCACCGAACACGTTGGCGATGCCCATGTTCCGGAAGCGGAATTCCTTCATCGCGAAGAACGCGTCGAGCAGGCGCGAGACTTCCTCGGGCGTCGACGCCTCGATCAGGCGGAAGCCGCCGGCCGCCTCGAACTTGCGCATCTGCGAGCGGTGCTTCTTCCTCTTTCGTTTGCCGCTGACGCGCGAGAGCAGGGCGTCGAACCCGCCTTCGAGGTTGGCGGCGAGCGCCAGGTTCGGGCTCGGAAAGTGCGGGAACCGGAGAAGCGGGTTCGGCAAGCCGTCGAGGTCCGGCAGCAGCCGCTCAAGCACGAGCGCGTCGATGTCGGGTCGCGCGGCCCGGATCGCCGGCAGCATGGCCTCGATCTCGATACTCGCGGTCGCATCCGGAACGAGAAGCGGAAAATTGCCGTTGGCATGGCGCCCGCCCATGAAGCGGGCGATCCGGAACGGACCGGAGCGGATGACCTCGAGCGCCAGCGCACAGGCCGGTCCTCCCTCGGCCTCGAGAACCGCCAGGAAGCCATCGGGGCCCGTGGTGGCCACCCATTCCTCGATCCAGAGGGCGCTTTGGGGAGGGGCGCATACGCCCCGGCGCGCCAGTTCGGCGTAGGCCGAAAGGCTGTCGCGCGACAGGACGGACACGGTTGGCCGCGGCCGTCCGCTTTGCGGCCTGCCGGCTGGTCTATCGGAGTTCGCCGATTGGCCGCCAGGGGACATAGCCGCGTCAATCATCCTTCATGTGAAGAAGCGTGGATACACAGTGGCGCGATGTCGCGTTCGCGTTGCCAAGACGGGCTAGGCTAGGCGCAAAAGGTGAACGAATGATCGACGGGCAATCCGGCCGGATGGCGCCGGCCGGTCAGTTGCCGGGTCGCGGCGGCAGCATCAGCCATTTGATGACGCCCATCGCAGGCAGGATCCAGAGAACCCCCGAGATCACGAAGAAGGCGAGGTGTGCGAGCGGCCCCGACTCCGACAGCCGAGCCACGGCCACCGTCATCGCCACCAGCGCGTAGACCACGACGAGGGCGACGAGCAGGATGGTGCCGATCAGCTTCTTCACGCGAATGGACATGGTCGCTCCTTCGCCATGGGCATATTGCCTCGCGGCCGACCGCGCAACGCCCGATGCGCCGCGCGCGCGGCGGCGCGACGGCATGTCGCGAGGGTCGCAGCCTTGCACGAACGCCTGCGATGGTCCACCAATCCGGCCATGAACCAGACCCTTGCAGCCGACGACGCCGGCGCCGTGCGCGGCGAAAGCGTACGCCTCAACGCGAACCGTGCCCTGGTGCGCGGCTGGCTGTATCTGGTCCTGCTCATGCTGTTTGCCCTGGTGCTGGTCGGCGGCGCGACCCGGCTCACCGATTCCGGCCTGTCGATCACGCAGTGGAAGCCGATCCATGGCGTGATCCCGCCGCTCAGCCATGCCGAGTGGCAGGAGGAGTTCGACCTCTACCGGCAGATCCCGCAATACCAGCAGATCAACAAGGGCATGAGCCTGGCGGAATTCCAGTACATCTTCTGGTGGGAGTGGGCGCATCGCATCCTGGCGCGGGGCGTCGGTTTCGTCTTCGCGCTTCCGCTGATCTTCTTCTGGGCGACGGGCCGCGTCGAACGCGGGCTGGCGCCCAAGCTGGTCGGCCTGCTGGCGCTCGGCGGCCTGCAGGGAGCCGTCGGCTGGTGGATGGTTGCATCGGGCCTCGTCGAGCGCACCGACGTCAGCCAGTACCGGCTGGCTATCCACTTGACGCTGGCATGCGCGATCTTCGCGGCGATCATGATCGTCGCGCGGGGGCTTGCGCCGCATTCAGAGCCTGCCGCCGATAGCGGCACGCAGCGCTTTGCCGGATTCCTCGTCGTCGCGGTGCTCGTCCAGATTTTCCTGGGGGGGCTGGTCGCCGGAACCGACGCCGGGCTGAGCTTCAACACCTGGCCGCTGATGGACGGCGCGGTGATCCCCGGCGACCTGCTGCTGCTCGAGCCTGTTTGGCGCAATTTCTTCGAGAACGTGAAGACGGTGCAGTTCGTGCACAGGGCAGGGGCCTATGCGCTGCTCCTGCTCGCCCTCTGGCACATGATTGCGGTCCGTCGCCGGTTGCCCGGCACCACGCATGCGCGCCGCGCCCTCGTGCTCTTCCACCTCATGCTGATCCAGGCGGCTATCGGGATCGCCACCCTGCTGCTGCACATGCCGCTGCACTGGGCGCTGCTGCATCAGGGTTTCGCCCTGGTCGTGCTCGGTTTTGCGACGGCGCACTGGCGCGGCACGAAGGGCGCCTATCCGCTGCCGACGGAGATCAGGGTCGCGCGCTGACGCCGTCGCGAGCCGCAACCGATGCGGCCTGCCTACGCGAACAGCAGGTCGACTTCGTCGCGGTAGTCGGCCGGGTTGAGCGTCGGGATCGTCCGCCATTCCGGCTCGCCGTCACCGATGCGCGCCCAGCGCCGGTAGCCCGACAACATATCTATCGGGAAATTGGCGAGAAGCGGCCTGCGTTCGACCATCAGGGGCAGGTCCGGGAGCGATGGCCAGCCGGCCAAAACCTCGGCCTCGAATCCCTCGACATCGATCCATGCGAGGCCGAGCGCGCTCCTGTCCAGGCCCATCCCTGCCAGCACGGACTCCACGGTAACGACGTCCACCTCGATCGTTTGCAGTCCCCGTTCATAGGCAAGGCTGTGGCCGCCGCCGTTGTGCCCCGACACGGACAATGTGGCGCGGCCTTGGGCCGCGCCGGCGGCCGCCTCGACGACGGTGGCGCGGTCGGTGAGGTTGTTCAACGCGAGATTCGCGCGCAGCAGCGCGGCATTCTTCGGGTGCGGCTCGAAGCAGACGGCTCGTTCGAAGCCGCCGAACATCAGCGCATAGACCGTCTGGGTGCCGATATTGGCGCCGACGTCGATGAAGGTCTTCCCCCTCGTCGGCAGGGCGTCGAAGACCCGCTGCGTGCTTTCCCGAAACCATCCGCCCGAGTTGCGGATCGTTGCGCCGATGACGAGGTCGCTCGGGTCGAATGCGAGGCGGTGGTCGGCGCAATCGACGACGATCGCATAGGCTTCCGCCTGGAGATGCCTGCGGAATGGGCGCGAGTTCATCAGGGGTTTTACAATGAGGTTGTCCCTGATATCGCGCAGCGCCCGTTCGCCGCGCCGCAGCGTTTCGCGAAAGCCTCCGCCCTGTGTCATACGTCAATCGGCCCCGGCTGGCCGCGAGCGGCGACCACCGCCGTCGAGCAGCACTGCATCGGTCCCCCCTTGTCGCTGCTGTTTCTCTACGTCCCCAGCATGATGTCCATGTTCTGGACCGCGGCGCCGGAAGCGCCCTTGCCGAGATTGTCGTAGACGGCGACCAGAAGGGCCTGGGCCTTCTTGTCGTTGGCGAAGACGTGAAGCCGCATGCGGTTGGTGTTGTTGTATGTTTCCGGGTTCAGCTCAGGCGTCCGCTCGATCGCCTCGTAGGGCGCGACCTCGACGACGGAGTGCTCCAGGCCGGCATAGTGATCGGCGATCGCTGCGTGCAGTTCCGCGCCGGTCGGCACATGGTTCAGCGCGGCGAGTTGCAGCGGTACCGCGGTGACCATGCCCTGGGCGAAGTTCCCGACCACCGGCTGCATCATCGGGTCGCGCGACAGCCCGGCATAGAGCCTGAACTCCGGCACGTGCTTGTGCTGGAAGGTCAGGCCGTAGGGCAGGTAGTCCGGGGCGCCGTCGCCCTTCGCCTCGTAGTCCTCGACCATCTGGCGGCCGCCGCCGGAATAGCCGGATATGCCGTTCATGGTGATCGGAAAGCCGGCGGGGACGAGGCCTGCCTTGACGAGCGGGCGCAGCGTCGCGATCGGCCCCTGCGGCCAGCAGCCGGGATTGGCGACCAGCTTGGCGGCGGCGATCGTCTTTGCCTGCTCGCGGTCCATCTCCGGAAAGCCGTAGGCCCAGCCGGCTGCGACGCGGTGCGCCGTCGAGGCATCGATCACGCGGGTGTCGGCGTCGCCGATCAGCGCGACGCTTTCGCGCGCGGCGTCGTCGGGCAGGCAGAGGATCGCGATGTCGGCGGTGCGCAGGAAGTCGGCGCGTGCCTCGGGGTCCTTGCGGCGCTCGACCGGGATCGACAGCACGTCGATGTCGTTTCGGTCGGCGAGCCTGGCGCGTATCTGCAGGCCGGTCGTCCCGTGTTCGCCGTCAATGAAGATCTTCGGTTTCATTTCAGTCGCAACAATCCATCGAAATCAAGGCTATATGCCGGCCGCGTGGTTCGCTTCCGCGCCGTTTTGGCCCAACGCCTCCTGGCGCGCAAGCCGCTCGGCGAGCAGGCCGAGATAGTGCATCGCGACGGTGGCGCCGGCGATCGCGGTTATATCGGCGTGATCGTAGGCCGGCGCAACCTCGACGATGTCGGCGCCGACGATATCCACCTGGCCGATCTGGCGCAGCACCGAGAGCATCTTGGCTGTGGACGGGCCGCCGGCGACCGGCGTGCCGGTGCCCGGCGCGAAGGCAGGGTCGAGGCAGTCGATGTCGAAGGTGACATAGGCCTTCTTCCCGCCGGTGCGCTCGACGATCGCATAGGCGATGTCGGCCGCGCGCATCTCCTCGACCTCGTGGCCGTAGATGATCTTGATGCCGCAATCCTCTGGCGCATGGGTGCGGATGCCGACCTGGATCGAACGGTCGGGATCGATGACCCCGTCTTTCACAGCCCGCGCCACGAAGGAGCCGTGGTCGATGCGCTTGCCGTCGTCGGGCCAGGTGTCCTGGTGCGCGTCGAACTGCACGAGCGCCAGCGGGCCGTGGATCGCGGCATGCGCCTTCAGGAGGGGCCAGGTGACGAAGTGGTCGCCGCCGAGCGACAGCAGGAAGCCGCCTGACCTGAGGAGTTTCGCCGCCTCGCGCTCGATGGTCGCCGGCGTCTTCTGGTGGTTGCCGGTGTCGAGCAGGCAGTCGCCGTAGTCGACCACGGCCATCGTCTCGAACAACTGGCGGTCGAACGGATACTGCGGATCGTTGTCGAAGATGGCCGCGGCGCGCCGGATGGCCTGAGGCCCGAAGCGGGCCCCGGGCCGGTTGGTCACCGCGGCGTCGAAGGGGATGCCCCAGACGATCGCGTCCGCGCCTTTGACGTTCTTGGTGTAGCGGCGACGCATGAAGGACAGCGCGCCGGCATAGGTCGGGTCGTCGGCGCGGCCGGTGGTCCTGGTCGCCGTGAAGGCGTGGTCAATCGTGCGTGCGGGCATGCGCCACCCCTCTGTCTGACAGCAAGGGCAACGTTATTCGACATTCTTCTCATAAATGCGACCCCCTATCGCGGGGGAACGCTCGCGCGGCGGGGAGCGGTCGCAGCCGCCCCGCCGCGCACCGGGTTCAGGGGGTGATCGTGAACAGCACGAACGTCGTCGGCGGGGTGTCGCGCTTCTTCTTGTCGGTGGCGGCGACATAGAGGTCGCCGGACAGCCTGGTCATTCCCTCGAAATTGTCGTCGAAGGCGGGACTGTCGGTGGCGAGATCGACTGCCTGGCAAGCCACGGCGCCGCCGCAACCCGACAGGTCGACGATGCGCAGCCGCGCCGTGTCCGGCCCGCCCTTCTGGTCGCGCGTGCGTTCAAGCACCAGCATCCGGCCGCCGCCGATCGGCTCGATCGCCTTGAGATTGCTGCGTTTCGGCTGGAACGCCTGGAAGGTCCAGCTTTTCCCGTCGAGGGAATAGATCGAATGCGTGTCGCCGGGCTGGTCGGCCATCGGTTCCTCCGGCGCCGTGACGATCCCGCGTTCGGGGTCGTAGGCGACCGCTTCCAGCCGGCTGTTGTCCGCATTGTATCGGCCGGGGTCGGCAAGCGCCTCGGGAAGGGTCAGCGTCTCCCCTGGCGTGCCGTCCGGCCCGAATCGTTGCAGCGAAGGACCGTCCTCGAAGGCGATCAGCAGTTCGCTGTCGCCGGCCTTGCCGTTGTCTCCGCCCGAGACCGCCAGGCCCTCCGCGTTGACGAGCCCTGCCGCCGCGCCGGAAAGCCGCGTCGCGAAGACGGCCTCGACTGCCTGGATGCCGCTGGCGTCGTAGGTCAGGCGGAAATGATGCAGGATGCCGTCGTCGGAGACGGCATAGAGAAGCTTTTCGTCTTCGTCCCAGGCAAGCCCGGACAACTCGCTGACGGTCACGCCGTCATGGCCGCGCTTCGGGGCCTCGATGCTGCCGAGCACGCTCAGCGTCTCCGAGGCGGCGGGGACGGCGGCGGCCAGCGCCGACGCCACGGTGAGCAGGAGCCCGGCGGCGGTGTGCGTGTAGTTCATTGCTGTTTCTCCTTTTGTCACGCGACGGCCATAGCCGGGCCGGGGCGCATGCCGCCGAGCTTTCGAAGGGCCGGCAGGAAGCGGTTGTGCTTGGTGCCCTCGTTGAGCAGGGCGACCCCCATGCAGTATTTCGAGCAGTGCTTCGTCGGGTGCTGGTGCAGCGCGCGCAGGACCCGGTCGGCCATGCCGTTGCCGTTGGCCGACTTCGTCTCGACGATGAACAGGTGGCTGTCGACCGCGTGCGCCGCTTCGGGCGTGAAGAAGCGCAGCCCGCTGTCGATCGTCATGCGCTCGCCGCCTTCCTTGGCCACCAGCGTCATGCGCCGGTAGCGCATGTCGATGACCCGCGACAACGCGTAGGGAAACGTAAGGCCGTAGAGGTCACGATACGCATCCTCGATGTGGCCGAGCGCGGTCGCGTCGAGATGGCCGAACATCGCGAGGTCGTGGGCGAAGCGCTTCTTGACGGTGACCCCGCGCTTGTCTTTCAGCTTCACCTCGAGGAAGCAGAGGCCGGCCTCGACATAGCGCCGGATCCTCACCTTGGCGCGCCGCCGGCGGCCCTGGTGATGGTCGAAGTAGCTCTGCCAGCCATCGTCGTCGAAATAGCAGGTCTCGTAGGTGAAGGCCCGCCGGCCATCGATCTCCAGCACGTCGAACTGCGTCGCCAGGGATTCGGCGGCATGCCGGAGCGTCGCGATCTCGACGACATATTTGTTGTCCAGGCGCTCGAGCATCGCTGCCTTGGCGTTGAGGCCGCCGAGGCTGATCGGATCGAACAGGTGTTCGAAGGTCTGGTCAGTGCTTGCGATAGTAGACATTGAGCTTGGCCATTTCCGTGATGTAGTCGAGTTGCAGGACCTGGTAGGACAGGACGTCGACGCCGAGACGCTCGGACAGGTCGGCGCGCATCGCCACCGGGTCCGACAGCAGCGTGAGCTGGATCTTGTCGAGCGACACCTTCGCGCCGCTGACGGACTGCAGCATCCTGGGGTGGTCGACGATGTAGGCGCCGGTCAGCACGAGCCCGACCACCATAGCCGCGAAGGGCAGGGTGGTGCCCTGCACCGAGCAGATGACCGCAATGGCGACGCTGCCGAAGAAATAGGTCATCTCGGTCTTGGTCAGCGGCTCCGAGCGCAGCGTGAACAGCGCCAGGATGGCGAACAGGCCGAAGCCGGCTGCGACACCGAAGTCGACGGCCGACAGCACGGTCAGCACGCCGAACACCGAGATGTTGAACAGCGCGGCGGCGGTCACCAGTTCCTTGTCGCGATAGCGCCGGTAGTACATGCCGAACATCAGGATCGACATTCCGGCGATATCCATGCCGAAGCGAAGCAGTTCCGGCACGAACGGGTAGTTGAGCGCGGCGATCATATCGACCTCCCGCGCGGCTGGAAGAAACTGCGGTCAGAACCGAGGAAGGCGGGACGCGATCCGGCGAACGCCGGTTCCCGGGCTATCGATCTGGGTGGTCTCATCGTGTGCTCTCCTGCTGCTCTCGTGGAGCGATTGCAGAGAGAAGAACGGGCCAGATCGTGCTCTATTCCGTGGCGCCGCGCACTTTTTTGCGCATACCTTTAAACTTAGAAAAACTGTTTGATATCAGTAAGTAAGAGCAAGACGCAAAAGGCGTTGTTGACGAATTCGCGACCGCTTGATGAACGCCGCCGGCTAATCGCCTCGATCGAGGCGCGGACGTGGCGGGCCGGCGATCGGGCCTTTTTCGACCTGCAGGCTGCAAGGAGCTGGCTGCGTCTGCCTGCCCGGAGCCGTGAACGAAAAAGGGGCCGCCGAACGGCAGCCCCTTTTCCTCGGCGCGTGAAACGCCCGATGCGATTAGCGCTTCGAGAACTGGAAGCTGCGGCGGGCCTTCGCCTTGCCGTACTTCTTGCGCTCGACCACGCGGCTGTCGCGGGTCAGGAAGCCGCCCTTCTTGAGCACGGCGCGCAGGCCCGGCTCGTAGTAGGTCAGCGCCTTGGAGATGCCGTGGCGCACGGCGCCCGCCTGGCCCGACAGACCGCCGCCGATGACGGTGGCGACGATGTCGAACTGGCCGTTGCGGTTGGTTGCGACGATCGGCTGCTGCAGGATCATCTGCAGGACCGGACGCGCGAAGTAGGCCGCGAATTCCTTGTCGTTGACGGTGATCTTACCGGAGCCCGGCTTCACCCAGACACGGGCGATCGCGTTCTTGCGCTTGCCGGTGGCGTAGGCGCGGCCCTGCTTGTCCAGCTTCTGGACGTGGACCGGAGCGGCGGGCTGTTCGGCCGCAACCGTGCCGAGGTCGGCGAGGGAGGTCAGGTCAGCCATGATTACTTGGCCCTCTTGTTCTTGGAGTTCATCGCCGCAACGTCGAGCGTCTCGGGCTGCTGGGCGATGTGCGGATGTTCGGCGCCGGCATAGACGCGCAGGTTCTTCATCTGGCGACGGCCGAGCGGACCGCGCGGGATCATGCGCTCAACCGCCTTCTCGACGACGCGCTCGGGGAAACGGCCCTCGAGCAGCTGGCGCGCGGTGCGCTCCTTGATGCCGCCGGGGTGGCCGGTGTGCCAGTAGTAGACCTTGTCGGTGTACTTCTTGCCGGTGAACGCGACCTTGTCGGCATTGATGACGATGACGTTGTCGCCGTCGTCGACATGCGGGGTGAAGGTCGGCTTGTGCTTGCCGCGCAGGCGGTTGGCGACGATGGAGGCGAGACGGCCGACGACGAGACCCTCGGCGTCGATCAGCACCCACTTCTTCACCACATCCGCAGGCTTCTGCGAAAAGGTTGTCATGGTTCTACTCTCTGTTCGGACCTTGCCGCACGAGGCGGAAAGGCGTTTCTTGTTGCTTGGCTTGGCGGCGGATCCGCCAAATGAAACGGCGGCCCCGAAAGGCCGCTTTTCCAGACGCGCTTATAGGCGAGCGCGTGTGGCAGCGTCAAGCTGGCGTGTTTCTGAAAAACCCATGTAAAACAATAAGTTGCGGTTGTGGTAATATTTTACCACAACCGGTGACTGGCCTGCGCCCGTCCGATGCGTGCAGGAATCAATGTCTCTGCAGGCAATCGGGTCAGAATTTGTAGGAAATGCCGAGCCGGATGTCGTTGGTCTTCAGGTCGACGCTATGGGTCGGAAAGTTGACGGTTCCCGCGTAGTCCTCGCTGCCATAGTCCGAGTAGCGGTATTCCGCACGCCCGATAAGCCGGTCCGTAAACGCATACTCCGCGCCGACGCCGATCGTCCAGCCGACAAAGGTGTCGCTGCCGGTGCCGGCGCTGGCATTGGGAGAGGAGAAGCCTTCGTGGTCGACGTCGGCGAAGGCGACGCCGCCCGCAACGTAGGGCAGGAAGCGGCCGGCGGCGTAGCCGAGCCGCGCGCGCAGGGCCGCGGTCCAGTTGACGTCGACCTCGATGCTTTGGCCCGGGAGCGGGACCGGCGAGGCCAGGCCATCGCCGTCATGCAGGTCGGCGAAGGCGAAGTCGCCCTCGACGCCGAGGACGACGCCGTTGGCAAGCTGGGCGTTGTAGCCGAGATAGACGCCGCCGAGCACGCCGTCCGGTTCCGGATTGGAGGTGACCGGAATGGTCGAGAAATCCACGTCGCTGTCGCCCCAGGCGTAGCCGATCTGGGCGCCGACATAGATGCCGGACCAGTTGTAGGAGGTGTCGACGACGACGACCTCGTCGACCACGGCGTCGGCGCCAAATGCGCTGCTGCTGGCGGCAAGAAGAATTGCTGCTGCGAGTAATTTCGTCGATTTCATCTTTTAGCCCTGCCTGAAATATCAACGACATACATAGCATGTAAGCAAAAGGTGCGCAGTTACTTGTCTGCAACACTTTTGACGCAAACAGCCATGTCGTCATAGAGCCGGGCGAAAAGTATGACTGGTATGGAGACTTCAAGCAGAGCGCGGAGTGTGCCGGAATTCAGCCCTGCTTCGGCGGGATAGAATAGGTGCCGGTCGCGTGCGCGACGGTCCGACCGTCCGGTCCGGCCACGATGTCGATATCGAAGACCATCAGGTTCCTGCCGAGCTTGAGGATGCGGCAATGGCCGTCGAGCGGTCCTGGCCCGGCCTTTCGGACGAAGTTGATGTTGAGGTTGGTGGTGACGGACATCGCGTCCGGCCCGCCATGCGAGAGCACGCAGGCATATCCGCCGATATCGGCAAGCGTGAACAGGGTGGGGCCCGATACCGTGCCGCCCGGTCGCAGGTGCCGTGCATCGGCGTTCAGCCTGACCGTGCAGCCGCCCGCGAACACGTCGGTCACCTCGTAGGTGCGCGTACCGGAATTCAACTCGGGGTAGGCCTCCGCCAGCAGCGCATTGATCTGTTCGGCGTCGAGCAGGGGTTCGATATCGGCCTGTCCGGGCATTCTTCCTTCCTGAACTGCAACGGCGCTTCGGCCGGCGAATTGTGGCGAAGGCGCACGCCCGGACAATCGCACGCGGCGGGGTTCCATGGTAGCCTGCCCCTATGGGATAAGGCAGCCGACTGCACGGATGGAGATTCAGGAATGGCCGACATCGTTTCGCTGAGGCATGAGGCCGACGCTGACGCCGCTTCCCATGACGGCGGCGGCATCCTCAGGATCACGCTCGACAATCCGCCGGCCAACCTGCTGTCCCTCGAGGTCATGCGCGACATGCAGGCCGGGCTCGACAGGGCGCGCGACGACAGCGCCGTGCGCGTGGTCGTGATCGCCGCTGCCGGAAAGATGTTCTGCGCCGGCCACGACCTGAAGCAGATGACCGCCCGCCGGGCCGACGCCGATGGTGGCCGCGCCTACTTCGAGGAAACCTTCGCCACCTGCTCGCGGCTGATGCAGTCGATCGTCAGGCACCCCAAGCCGGTGATCGCCGAAGTCGACGGCATCGCGACGGCAGCCGGCTGCCAGCTTGTCGCGTCGTGCGACCTCGCGGTCGCCTCCGACCATGCGACGTTCGGCGTCAACGGCATCAATGTCGGGCTGTTCTGCACGACGCCCGGCGTCGCGCTGGTGCGCGGCCTGAAGCCCAAGCACGCGATGGAGATGCTGTTGACCGGCGAGATGGTCGACGCGGCCGCCGCCAAGGAGTTCGGGCTGGTGAACCGCGTGGTGCCGCGGGAGTATCTCGGTCAGGTCGTGGCGAAATACGCCCGCACCATCGCTTCGAAATCGCCGTCGACGCTGGCGCTCGGCAAGGAAGCCTTCTACCGGCAGGCGGAAATGGGGCTGGCTGACGCCTATGACTATGCGTCGCGCGTGATGGTGGAGAACCTTCTCGGTGGCGACGCGAGGGAGGGGATTTCGGCCTTCATCGAGAAGCGCAAGCCGGAATGGAAAAGCGAATAGCCGCCGCTGCTTGCTGCCGTCCCGCGCAACCGCTAACACGCCTCGCATGAATCACGATCACTACGACGACGCCTACATCTCCGGCATCCTCAATTCGGTAAAGACCATCGCCATCGTCGGCGCGTCGGCCAACGACGTCAGGCCGAGCTTCTTCGTGCTCAAATACCTGCTGAACAAGGGGTTCGACGTCTATCCCGTCAACCCGGGGCAGGCCGGCAGGGAGATTCTCGGACGCAGGGCCTATGCGCGCCTCGCCGACATCCCCGCGGCGATCGACATGGTCGACATCTTCCGCGCGTCCGACGCGGTTCCGGCGATCGTCGACGAAGCCCTGGCTCTCGACCCCCAGCCCAAGGCGATCTGGATGCAACTGACCGTTCGCCACGACGAAGCCGCGGCGAAGGCCGAGGCGGCCGGCATCCACGTCGTCATGAACCGCTGCCCGAAGATCGAGTACGGACGCCTGTCCGGCGAGATCGCCTGGAACGGTATCAATTCGGGCGTGCTGTCGTCGAAGCGGCCGGTCATGCGCGGCGGTTTCCAGAGCTTCGGCATCCGCCAGAAATAGCCTGCAGCCGCCCTGGAATAGGATTCCGGCAAACGCGCGTCCTGTATCCGGCCAGTTTCATATTCGGGCGCCACGCGACATTTTCTGCTTTGCATTGTGCCGTAGGGTCACCCAAAGATAGCCACCGATTTGAAAAAGCAGCATTGGAGAGGAAACATGTCCCAGCACATTCCGGGGTTCAACACGCTTGCCGTCCACGCCGGCGCCAAGCCTGACCCGGCGACCGGCGCGCGCGCCACGCCGATCTACCAGACGACGTCCTACGTGTTCGACGACGCCGATCATGCCGCCTCGCTGTTCGGCCTGAAGGCGTTCGGCAACATCTACACCCGCATCATGAACCCGACCCAGGCGGTGCTTGAGGAGCGCGTCGCCGCGCTCGAGGGCGGCACGGCGGCGCTCGCCGTGGCGTCGGGCCACGCGGCGCAGTTGCTGGTCGCCCACACGCTGATGAAAGCAGGCGAAAACTTCATCGCCGCGCGCCGCCTCTACGGCGGGTCGATCAACCAGTTCGGCCACGCCTTCAAGAGCTTCGACTGGGAAGTGCGCTGGGGCGACACCAAGGACATCTCCACCTTCGAGAAGCAGATCGACGACAAGACGAAGTTCATCTTCGTCGAAAGCCTCGCCAATCCGAACGGCGAGTTCGTCGACCTCCAGAAACTGGCTGACGTCGCCCACCGGCACGGCATTCCGCTGGTCGTCGACAACACGCTGGCGACGCCCTACCTAGTGCGGCCGATCGAGCACGGCGCCGACATCGTCGTCCACTCGCTGACCAAGTTCATCGGCGGCCACGGCAACTCGATCGGCGGCATCATCGTCGATGGCGGCACGTTCGACTGGTCGAAGTCCGGCAAGTACCCGATGCTGTCGGAGCCGCGCCCCGAATATGGCGGCGTCGTGCTGCACGAGACGTTTGGCAACTTCGCCTTCGCAATTGCCACCCGCGTGCTCGGCCTGCGCGACTTCGGCCCGGCCATCTCGCCGTTCAACGCCTTCCTGATCCTGACCGGGCTTGAGACCTTGCCGCTGCGCATGCAGCGCCACTGCGACAACGCACAGGCCGTCGCCGAATGGCTGTCCAGGCATCCCAAGGTCTCCTGGGTTTCCTATCCGGGGCTGCCTGCCGACGCCAACAACGGGCTGCAGAAGAAATACTCGCCTTCCGGCGCCGGCGCCGTCTTCACCTTCGGGCTGAAGGGCGGCTACGACTCGGGCGTCAAGTTCGTCGAGGCGCTGGAGCTGTTCTCCCACCTCGCCAATGTCGGCGATACCAAGTCGCTGGTCATCCATCCGGCGTCGACCACGCACCGCCAGCTGTCCGACGAGCAGAAGACGCTGGCCGGCGCGGGTCCCGACACGGTGCGCCTGTCGGTCGGCATCGAGGACGCCAGGGACATCATCGCCGATCTCGAACAGGCGCTGGCCAAGGCCTGACCGGCAATGCAGAATGAACCCCGGCAGGGCGACCTGCCGGGGTTTTTCTTTGGAGGAAGCGGATGGCGAATTTTCTGGAGATCGACGCCGAGCTTGTCGATCCCGAGCACGGCGCGCCGGCCGAGGATCGTCTCGTTTCCGGCGACCCGAAATTCCGGACCTGGAATCTCGACGAGGCGCCCGGCGGCATCTACGCCGGGGTTTGGGAGGCGACGCCCGGCAAGTGGCGCATCGAATATGACGAGTGGGAGTTCTGCCACATCCTCGCGGGCGTCTCGGTGGTCGCCGAGGACGGCGGCGAGGCGCGCACGGTGAGCGCCGGCGACAGTTTTGTCATCAAGCCCGGCTTCAAGGGCACCTGGGAGGTGCTGGAGACGACCCGCAAGGAATATGTGATCCGGCTCTAGACGCCTGTCGTCACCATCAGGCGTTCCAGCCCGTGGAAATGCCAGCTGTCGCGGAAGCGCGGCTCTCCGGCGAGGGCCAGGTTCGGCAGCCGGTCGAACAGCACGCCGAGCGCCGCCTGCAGTTCGAGCCTCGCCAGCGGCGCGCCGATGCAGAAATGGATGCCGGCGCCGAAGGAGACGTTCTTCTGGTCCGCGCGACCCGGACTGAACGTGCCGGGATCGCTGAAGGCGGCGGGGTCGCGGTTGGCCATGCCGAGTAGCAGGCCGAGCTGGTCGCCCGATTTCACCGTGACGCCGGGCGCGATTTCCAGGTCCTCGTAGGTGTAGCGCGCAAAATAGTGCAGCGGCGCGTCGAAGCGCAGGCATTCCTCGACCGTTGCCGCCGTCGCATCGGCGGAGGCGAAGAAGCGCCTGGGGTCACCGCCCTGCTGCAGGATCGCGCGAACCGCGTTGCCGGCCTGGTGGACGGTCGCTTCGTGGCCGGCGTTGAGCAGCAGGATCGCGGAGGAAACCAGTTCGTCCTCGGTCAGCTTCTGGCCGTTCTCCTGGGCCGAAATCAGCAGCGACAGCAGGTCGTCCCCGGGCGCCTTCTTTCGCTCGGCCACGTAACCGCGCAGGAAGTCGGAGAATTCGCGCGCGGCGCGATCCGCGGCCAGTTCCGTCTCGCGGGTGCGGCCATGCGTGTACATGGCGACCATGTCGTGAGACCAGTCGAGCAGCTGTGGCCCCATCGCGACAGGGACGCCCAGCATCTCGGCGATGATGGTGATCGGCAGCGGCGTGGCGAAGGCCGGCAGCAGGTCGAACGCCTCGCCGGCGGGAAAGCCGTCGATCAGTTCGTGCGCCAGCGCCTCGACGCGCGGCCTCAGCCTTTCCACCTGCCGCGACACGAAGGCCCGGTTGACGAGCGTGCGCAGCCGCGTGTGGACCGGCGGCTCGAGTTCCAGCATCGAATGCGCCTCGATCGCGTCGAAGCTCTTGAGGTGCGATCGGTCCTGCCCGGCGCCGCGGCTGTCAGGGATGCCGGCGGGGTTCTGTCGGCCCAGCCGGCGGTCGCGCAGCAGCCGGTTGACGTCGTCGTGGCCGCCGAAGCACCAGTGGCCGAACTGCTCCCAGAAGAAGGTCGAGCCCTGTTCGTGCAGCCAGGCGTAGGCTTCATAGGGGTTTTGGTAGAACCGAGGCTCGCGCGGATCGAGCCGCAGGCGCCGCGTCGTGGCGTCGAAGGAGAGATAGGGGGGCGGCTGAAGCGGCTGCATGGGGCCGCTTACCGCCGGAGCGCGCTGCTGTCACCAGCGATGTTGCCGCTCCCGCTGCGGAAGGGGAGGGCGCAGGTCGTGGTGCAACCAGGCAGAGGATCTGTCGTCTGCGAAATCGTCCGCGGGATCAGGCCACGCGGCGCATCGGTTCCGCGCCGGCGGTTTCGCGCAGCACCGTATTGCGCAGCGCGTCGAGGGTCATTCCGTCGAAGACCGCGAGCAGCGCATTGGCCGTCGCGCCGTCGAGCGAGGCCCAGCGTCCGCCCTGCGTCTCCTGAACCACGACCTGCCCTCCATCCAGCCGGTAAAGCGGATACTGTTGCATGACGCGTACTCCCCTACGTCGGATCCCAGCCTGCTACCCTGCGCCATTAGGGAGCGGGGTGCTGTAGCCCTGCCGCAACAGCTCGGGCAAAAATTCACCCGGCGCGGATTGACTTGCTTCGCGGCTCCGTCTTTCGTCCGCGGATCGCAGCATTTCCGGAATGGTTTCCCATGAAAATCGTCGTCGTCGGCGCGGGCATCGCAGGCCTTTCGACCGCCTGGTCGCTTACCAGGGCCGGCCACGCCGTGACCCTCCTGGAACAGGGCGCGAGCATCCCGAACCCGCTTGCCGCGTCGGGCGATCACCACCGCATCATCCGCCGCGCCTACCGGGCGTCGACAGGTTACGGCGCGCTGATCACCGAGGCCTACGAGGCCTGGTCGGAAATGTGGGGCGACCTCGGTCGCAGCCATCTCGATCCCAGGGGCTTCCTCTGCGTCTCGCGCGAACCGGGCGACGAGGCGGAAGAGTACCGCGAGGGCATGGAGGCGGGCGGCTGGCCGATCGAACTGCTCGATCCCGACGCCGCGGTCAAGCGTTGGTCCTTCCTCGAGCCCGGCACCTTCCGCTACGCCTACTTTTCGCCCGACGGAGGCGCGCTTCACTGCCGCAAGATCGCAGGCGGCGTGGCCGATTGGCTGCGCTCGAATGGGGCGAACGTCTATGCCGGGAGCAGGGTGGTTGCGATCGATGCCGACGAGGGCCGCGTCGAACTGGAGACCGGCGAGACGCTGCAGGGCGACCGCGTGGTCGTCGCCGCCGGAGCCTGGGTCCTGAAGCTTTTCCCCGAGCTGTCCGGCGAACTCAAGACCTACCGCACGGCGCTGGCCTACGTGGAGCCGCCGGCCGACCTCAGGGCGGCCTGGGAGGCGGCGCCGGTCATCCTCGACGTCGGCGGCAAGACCGATGGCTACATGATCCCGTTTTCGGGCGGCGCAGGCATGAAGTTCGGCTCGGGCCTGCACAAGGTGGCCACGAGCGACGCGGACTGGAACCGCGTGCCGGTCGAAGGCGAGGGCGAGGCCATCCGCGACCTCTTCTCGCCGCCGATCGCCCGCATCGGGGAGTACCGGGTCACCGAGGTTGTCACCTGCGCCTACACCTTCACCGACGACGAACGCTTCCTCGCCCATGAGAAGGGCAAGGTGCTGGTCGTCTCCGCCTGTTCGGGCCACGGCTACAAGTTTGGCGCGGCGGTCGGGCGGCGGGTCGCCGGCGCGGTCGGCGACGGCGACATCGCGGGGCTGAAGCGGTGGCTGAGGGCGGAGGCCTGAGGGTTACGCTAAGGCAGGTCCGCGGGCGGCAGCGCTCGCGGTAAGGTTAGCGGGCGGTCGGCCTTGCGCAAGGTCGATGGCGCATCCTATCTACGGTAACAAAGCCAGAGAACCGATTCTGCCCACCGCATCGCCGGGCGCCGGAATCCCCAGCCTCAAGGGCCAATTCCAAAGGGACCATGATGAGAGACCCCGTCGAACACTACATGAACCTCGTCCCGATGGTGGTCGAGCAGACGAACCGCGGCGAGCGCGCCTACGACATCTTCTCGCGCCTGCTC
Source organism: Mesorhizobium marinum (assembly GCF_040813675.1). Classification (NCBI taxonomy): domain Bacteria; kingdom Pseudomonadati; phylum Pseudomonadota; class Alphaproteobacteria; order Hyphomicrobiales; family Phyllobacteriaceae; genus Mesorhizobium; species Mesorhizobium marinum. The sequence continues at coordinate 1,097,861 of NZ_JBFOCI010000001.1, forward strand.
AAGGAACGCATCATCTTCATCACCGGGCCGATCGAGGACGGCATGGCGTCGCTGGTCTGCGCTCAGCTGCTCTTCCTCGAGGCGGAAAACCCGAAGAAGGAAATCAACATGTACATCAACTCGCCGGGTGGCGTGGTCACCAGCGGTCTCGCGATGTACGACACCATGCAGTTCATCAAGCCGCCGGTTGCGACGCTGTGCGTCGGCCAGGCCATGTCGGCGGGATCGCTGCTGCTGACGGCCGGCGAGAAGGGCATGCGCTTCTGCACCCCCAACGCCTCGATTATGGTGCACCAGCCGTCCGGCGGCTATCAGGGCCAGGCGACCGACATCATGATCCATGCCCAGTGGACCGAGGCGCTGAAGCGCCGGCTGAACGAGATCTACGTCAAGCACACCGGCCAGGACTACGACACGATCCACAACGCGATGGAGCGCGATCGCTTCATGACGGTCGACCAGGCGCTGGATTTCGGCCTGATCGACAAGGTGATCACGTCGCGCGACGCCATGGAGGGCGCGGCGTCGGCCTGAGGCTGACGCTGCGGCAGTTTGACCTGCCGCCGGCGTGACATATTTTTGAACGGTCCTGCGGCATTTCGGTCACAATTAACTGTTTCCTCCGTTGGACCGACCGCCTACGTTAAGCCTATGTTGATTTTCGGCGGCTTAGCTTCGTGCGGGGCTGAAAGCGGGTCATTGCCGCGCTTGTCGAATGCGTGTTTCGTGGGGATGCGTGCTGAGCACATGTTTCGCTGCGAGCGGACAACTGCTCTACAGTGCATGAGAGGCGCCGGCTCCGATCGGGGCTGCGCTACGGAAAGGATCAGGTCAACATGAGCAAGGTCGGCAACACCAGCGGCGGCGGCGACTCCAAGAACACGCTCTATTGCTCCTTCTGCGGCAAGAGCCAGCACGAGGTGCGCAAGCTGATCGCCGGCCCGACGGTGTTCATCTGCGACGAGTGCGTCGAACTTTGCATGGACATCATCCGCGAGGAGAACAAGACGTCCATGAAGGTGGCGCGCGACGGCGTGCCGACCCCGCAGGAGATCCTGAAGGTCCTCGACGACTACGTGATCGGCCAGCCCTACGCCAAGCGCGTGCTGTCGGTGGCCGTGCACAACCACTACAAGCGCCTCGCCCACGCCGGCAAGAACAACGACGTCGAGCTGGCGAAGTCGAACATCCTGCTGATCGGCCCGACCGGTTGCGGCAAGACGCTGCTCGCGCAGACGCTTGCGCGCAGCATCGACGTGCCCTTCACCATGGCCGACGCGACGACGCTGACCGAGGCCGGCTATGTCGGCGAGGACGTCGAGAACATCATCCTGAAGCTCCTGCAGTCGGCCGACTACAATGTCGAGCGCGCCCAGCGCGGCATCGTCTACATCGACGAGATCGACAAGATCAGCCGCAAGTCGGACAACCCCTCGATAACCCGCGACGTCTCGGGCGAGGGCGTCCAGCAGGCGCTCCTGAAGATCATGGAAGGCACGGTCGCCTCCGTGCCGCCGCAGGGCGGCCGCAAGCACCCCCAGCAGGAGTTCCTGCAGGTGGATACGGCCAACATCCTGTTCATCTGCGGCGGCGCCTTCGCCGGGCTGGACAAGATCATCTCCGACCGCGGGCGCAAGACCTCGATCGGCTTCGGCGCCACCGTGGCCTCGCCGGAAGACCGGCAGACCGGCGAACTGTTCCGCCAGGTCGAGCCCGAGGATCTCCTGAAGTTCGGCCTCATCCCGGAATTCGTCGGCCGCCTGCCGATCCTTGCCACGCTTGAGGACCTCGACGAGCCGGCGCTGATCCAGATCCTAACCGAACCGAAGAATGCGCTGGTGAAGCAGTATCAGCGGCTGTTCGACATGGAGAATGTCGAGCTGACGTTCCACGACAACGCATTGTCGGCGATCGCCCGGCGCGCCATCGAGCGCAAGACCGGCGCGCGCGGCCTGCGCTCGATCATGGAATCGATCCTGCTCGACACGATGTTTGAGCTGCCGGCGCTGGAAGGCGTGCAGGAGGTGGTGATCTCCGAGGAAGTTGTCTCGGGCAACGCCCGGCCGCTCTATATCTACACCGAGGCCAAGGAAAAGAAGGACAGCAAGGCAAGCGCGTAAGCGCGCTCGTCCTTCAGTCCAACGGCGCCTTCGGGCGCCGTTTTCGTTTGGGGTTCAGGCCGCCGTGATGTGGCTGTGGCCGAAGAACACCGGATACAGGCAGAGGTCCCGCACCAGGCGGTGCGTGCCGCGCTCGAAGACGAACAGGTTTTCCCAGTGGCCGGTCACGCAATAGTGCTTTCCGTCGGGCAGGAAGGTCACGCCGGCCGGGTAGCGCAGCCCTAGGGTGCGGGTGTCGAGCACGTTCGAGACCGCGCCCGTCGCGCCGTCGAAGACCATCACATGGTGCGTCGTCGGATAGGTAGCGATCGCTTCGTCGTGCCGCTCGTCATAGCGGATGGAAAGGCCGTGGCGCATGTGCTTCATCGCGGCGGCGTCGCCCATCCTGGTCAGGCGGTTTCGGGCGGCGTCGTATTTCAGCGTCGCCGCCGCCATGTAGTTGTAGCCGGGATCTGTGGTGATGTCGGTCTCGTAGGCGACGTCCTCGCCGCTGAGCTGGCGCGAGTCGGCGCGGTCGTTGCCGTAGCGCGCCTGGATCGCGAAGATGCGGTCGAGCCGGCCGGCCGCGAGATGGCGAAGCTCCGTGTCGGAGCGTCCCGTGATGCGCTTGTCGACCAGCTTGCCGCTCGCCACCTCGATGACGGTGATCGACGCCTGCACGACGTTGCGCGGGATCGTGTACTGGCCGGTCTCGGCGGACACGGTGGATCCGTAGTTGGCGGCGACGATGTATTTGCCGTCCTCCGTCAGCCGGATGTCGTGCGGGTCGATGCCGTGCGTCGAATAGGTCTCCGCGATCCTCAGCGTCTTCGGGTCGCGAATGGTCAGCCTGCCGTAGTGGCGCGCCGCGTCGCCCTGGTACGACTGGTAGGGCGCGCGCTCCGACAGGATGACGGTTCGCCCGCCGTCAAGGTAGACGGCGTGGCCGCCGCCGCGCCAGCCTTCGCTGAGCGCCGGGCCGATGGCCGCCAGTTCCAGCGTCCTCGGGTCGAAGGCGGTGTGCTGCTCGCCGTCCATCGAGCAGAGCACGCCGATCGAGCGATCCGGCGCGACCTCCACGTCGTGCGCCGCGACGGGCAGCAGCGTCTGCCGGACGGAGCCGTCGAAGCCGACCCTGGTCAGCATCTTGTAGAGCGGCTGTCCCCGGACCGCCCGGTTGAAGCGGCGGTTCTTCGCCAGCGGCTTGCCGTTGGCATAGGCGCTGTCGGGGAAATAGCCGGGCACGTAGACGGCCGTGTCCTTCAGGTCGGCGGCGACCTTGCGCTTCGGCGCGGCAGACGCGTCGGGAGCCGCCGTCGCGGCGATCGCAAGCAGCGCGCCTCCGGTCAGAAGTCGGCGGCGGTCAACCGGCATGGGGATTACCTAGGGTCAATGCGGGGAGGCTCCGGCGGTTGCGACAGGTTTCGGCGCGATCCCTTTGATAGAACACGCACTTCCTAAGACAGCGTTGCATTGTAGAGCGACTTGTGCCGTTGCGGAAGTCGAGCCATGCGCCCGGCGCGTGCCTGCCGCAGCGATACTTGATCTTTGCCGTCTGCCTATCCAATTAAGCGTTGTCAGGTTTCGAACCGAACTCGTGCTGAAATCCCACATGTCGGTGATACGTGGTAGGCGAGGCGGCTCGTGGCCGCTAATATGGATTCGCGGTCGGCTCAAGGCGGCCGCGAGGAAAGGTAAATGATGGCCAAGGTATCCCGGACTTCCGGCAACGGCGTCTTCGCGGTTCTCCCGCTGCGCGACATCGTGGTGTTCCCGCACATGATCGTCCCGCTCTTCGTCGGGCGCGAGAAGTCGATCAAGGCGCTGGAAGAGGTAATGGGCGCCGAGAAGCAGATCATGCTCGCCACCCAGAAGAACGCCGCCGAGGACGATCCGGCCGCGGACGGCATCTATGAGGTCGGCACTCTCGCCAATGTCCTGCAGCTGCTCAAGTTGCCGGACGGCACCGTCAAGGTGCTCGTCGAGGGAACCTCGCGCGCCAAGATCACCGCCTTCACCGAGCGCGAAGATTTCCACGAGGCGCACGCGACCGTTCTGCGCGAGCCGGAAGAGGAAGAGATCGAGATCGAGGCGCTGGCGCGCTCGGTGGTCTCGGACTTCGAGAACTACGTCAAGCTGAACAAGAAGATCTCGCCCGAGGTTGTCGGCGCGGCGAGCCAGATCGACGACTATTCCAAGCTCGCCGATACGGTCGCCTCGCATCTCGCGATCAAGATTCCCGAGAAGCAGGAAATGCTGGCGACGCTCTCCGTCAAGGAGCGGCTCGAGAAGGCCATGGGCTTCATGGAGGCCGAGATCTCGGTTCTCCAGGTGGAGAAGCGCATCCGCTCGCGCGTCAAGCGCCAGATGGAGAAGACGCAGCGCGAATACTACCTCAACGAGCAGATGAAGGCGATCCAGAAGGAGCTCGGCGAGGGCGAGGACGGCCGCGACGAGGCGGCCGAGATCGAGGCGCGCATCAAGAAGACCAAGCTCTCGAAGGAGGCCCGCGAGAAGGCGGAGGCCGAGCTCAAGAAGCTGCGCACGATGTCGCCGATGTCGGCCGAATCGACGGTTGTCCGCAACTACCTCGACTGGCTGCTGTCGATCCCGTGGGGCAAGAACTCCAAGGTCAAGCAGGACCTGAATTTCGCGCAGGACGTGCTCGACACCGATCACTACGGCCTCGAGAAGGTCAAGGACCGCATCATCGAGTATCTCGCCGTGCAGAGCCGGCAGAAGAAGCTGAAGGGGCCGATCCTCTGCCTCGTCGGCCCTCCCGGCGTCGGCAAGACCTCGCTCGGCAAGTCGATCGCCAAGGCGACCGGACGCGAGTTCGTGCGTATGGCGCTGGGCGGCGTGCGCGACGAGGCTGAGATCCGCGGACACCGCCGCACCTACATCGGCTCGATGCCCGGCAAGGTCATCCAGTCGATGAAGAAGGCGAAGAAGTCCAACCCGCTCTTCCTGCTCGACGAGATCGACAAGATGGGCATGGACTTCCGCGGCGATCCGTCGTCGGCCCTGCTCGAGGTGCTTGATCCCGAGCAGAACGCGACCTTCATGGACCACTATCTGGAGGTCGAGTACGACCTGTCGAGCGTGATGTTCGTGACGACGGCCAATACGCTGAACATCCCTGCGCCGCTGATGGACCGCATGGAGATCATCCGTATCGCCGGCTACACCGAGGACGAGAAGGTCGAGATCGCCAAGCGGCACCTGATGCCGAAGGTGGTGCGCGACCACGCGCTGCAGCCGAACGAGTTCTCGGTAAGCGACGCGGCGATCCGCACGATCATCCAGACCTACACGCGGGAAGCGGGTGTGCGCAGCCTCGAGCGCGAGTTGATGAAGCTCGGGCGCAAGGCCGTCACCGAGATCCTGAAGTCGAAGAAGAAGCGGGTCGACGTCACGCCCGAGAACCTCTCCGACTATCTCGGCGTGCAGCGCTTCCGCTTCGGCCAGGTCGAGGCCGACGATCAGGTCGGCGTGGTCACCGGGCTTGCCTGGACCGAGGTCGGCGGCGAACTGCTGACGATCGAGGGCGTCATGATGCCCGGCAAGGGCCGCATGACGGTGACCGGCAACCTGAAGGACGTGATGAAGGAATCGATCTCGGCGGCGGCGTCCTACGTCCGCTCGAGAGCCATCGATTTCGGCGTCGAGCCGCCGCTGTTCGACAAGCGCGACATCCACGTGCACGTGCCGGAAGGCGCGACGCCGAAGGATGGACCGTCTGCCGGCGTCGCGATGGCGACCGCGATCGTGTCGGTGCTGACCGGCATCCCCGTCCGGGCGGATGTCGCCATGACCGGCGAGATCACGCTGCGCGGCAGGGTGCTGCCGATCGGCGGCCTGAAGGAGAAGCTGCTCGCGGCTCTGCGCGGCGGCATCAAGAAGGTGCTGATCCCGGAAGAAAACGCCAAGGACCTGGCCGATATTCCGGACAACGTGAAGAGCGGCATGGAGATCGTCCCGGTCTCCAGGGTCGGCGAAGTGCTGAAGCATGCGCTGGTTCGCATGCCCGAGCCGATCGAATGGGTCGAGCCGGCAGCGGCTCCGGCCTCGTCGGCGGAGCCGGGCGAGGACAGCGGAAAGTCGCTTGCGCACTGACAAAAATCGCGTGTTGCGCCGCAACAAGCAAAAGCCGGGCCTCGCGCCCGGCTTTTTTTGTGAAAAAAGCCCGGAATTCCAAGGGTTCCATCGATTTTTCGGCTTGGTTGTGGACGAGGTTCTTTCTAAAGTCCGCTTCATGCCGGCATGAGTCTCTCGTCCCGGTTTTCTCATGGAAGGGAAATTAGATGAACAAGAACGAACTGGTGTCTGCCGTTGCCGACGCTGCTGGTATTTCCAAGAGCGATGCGCAGTCGGCAGTTGACGCGGTCTTTTCCGTGATCACCGGCGAACTGAAGAAGGGCGGTGACGTGCGCCTGGTGGGCTTCGGCAATTTCTCCGTGTCCAAGCGCGCTGCCTCGACGGGCCGCAACCCGCAGACCGGCGCGGCCGTCAAGATTCCCGCTCGCACGGTTCCGAAGTTCTCGGCCGGCAAGGGCCTCAAGGACGCGGTCAACTGATCGCACGCACCTGACCTTGGAAAAAGCCGGGCATGCCCGGCTTTTTCTTTGCCCGGACTTTGCCGCACGGAACCGCGCTTGTCGCGGTCTTGGCGGAACCAAGTCTTTCCTCTTCCGTTGACAGACATGCCGCACGCGTGGCGGCCGCGGGCCATCGGCCTGCAGGGTTCGGCGCCGTCCGGCGGCGAACGTCACACCAGACAACGAGGAGAATCCGGATGGACTGGAACCGCGTCGAAGGAAACTGGAAGCAGATCAAGGGCAAGGCCAAGGAGCAGTGGGGCAAGCTCACCGACGACGATCTCGACACGATCGCCGGCAAGCGCGAGCAGCTCGAGGGCAAGATCCAGGAGCTATACGGGATCGAGCGCGACCGCGTGCGCCGCGAAATCGACGAGTGGTATGCCCGCCTGAATTGAGCCGACGGCCGCATTCGCAGCTCTTTTCGAGCTTTTCAACCGCCCGCATGCAGCGGGCGGTTGTGGCTTGAAGGCCACAGTTGCGGCATGAAAAGTGCCGAACCCCGTATACAGCCTGTGCGTGCCGTTGCGGCATCGCCCGCTCTGCCGCAGATGTAGTGCAGAGACGCGGGAGATGCGGATGAATTCCATGCGCCTGATGCTTACGTCGGCGGCGGCGCTGGTGGCTGCCGTTTCCAGCGCGCGCGCCGCGGACGCAATCGTCGCCGTCGAGCCGGAACCGATGGAATATGTCCGCGTCTGCGACACCTACGGCGTCGGCTTCTACTATATCCCGGGCACGGAGACCTGCCTGAAGGTCAGCGGCTACATCCGCATGGATATCGGGGCAGGGGCGTTCGGCTTGACCGGCGTCACCGACAAGCAGGACGACAGTCCGTGGTGGCAGGATCCGCAGCTCAACGACACCTATGACCTCAGGACGCGCTTCCAGCTGCGCATGGACGCGCGTTCCGAGACGGAACTGGGGACGTTGCGGGCCTACGCCGCTGTGAATTTCGACTACGACACCGACGCGGTCCGGACGGACCGGTACTTCAACGACGACGACTTCTTCACGGACACGGCCGACTATGTGTCCATCGAACACGCCTATATCGAACTCGCTGGCTTCCGTGTCGGCAAGACGGATTCGCTGTTCTCGACATTCACGGGCTATGGTGGCGGCGTCATCAACGACGACATCATCGGCTACGGCCCCTACGGCACGCACCAGATCGCCTACGGGTGGAGCAACGACAGCGGCTTTGGTGCAGCAGTCGCGCTGGAGTTCGGCGCGGGCGACCTCATTGCGCCGTTCCTGCCGCCGCCTCTGGCCGAAATCGACCTCTATGCCCTGGATAGCTATGTGCCGCACGTCGTCGCGGGCGTTGGCTGGCATGGGGCATGGGGCGGCGTCTCGGTTGTCGCCGGCTACGATTCCGTTTGGGAGCAGGGCGCGATCAAGGGCCGTGTCGATTTCTACCCGACCGACAGGCTCGCCCTGTTCGCGATGGCCGGGTGGGCCACCTATGACAAGGATCGCTCCAGCGTCGAATATTTCGACTTCGATGATTTTACGTTCCGCACGGTCGATACCAAGGACAGCCCGAACTACTATGCGCCTTGGGGCCGGTCGTGGGCCGTCTGGGCCGGCGGCTCGTACATGCTGACCGACAAGGCGACGTTCAACCTGCAGGTCTCCTACGACCAGATGGAGGATTTCGCTGTCGTCGCCAACGTCGCGTATGAGCTTGTCCCGAACTTCGTGGTGACCCCGGAGATCGCCTACATCGACAACTTCGACGACGACTTCAGCGACTGGTACGATGCCGCCACCGACGGCGGCGACCTGATTTCCAAGAACTGGGGTTTCTTCGTGCGCGCACAAGCGAATTTCGGCGGTTGATGGAGCCTGGGATGCAAAACTTGGGCAAGAAGACGATCGCGACCGCCGCAGCCCTGCTGGCGACTTCGGTGGCATTCGCGCAGGAGCAGGTCGGGCAGGCGACGCTCATCAAGACGGCGGTGTCCGGGGCCGGCCAACCCCTTTCGGTCCGTTCTCCCGTCTATCGCGACGAACGCATCACCACCTCGGCGAGCGGTCTCGGCGAGTTCACGTTCCGCGACGGCACCAAGTTCGCGGTCGGTGGCAATTCGTCGGTCGTCATCGATCGCTTCGTCTTCGACGATTCGAACAGCTTCAACCAGCTGACCCTGAACGCCGCGCGCGGCTCGTTCCGCTGGATCAGCGGCAAGTCGAAGTCCGACGCCTACGAAATCGTGACGCCCTCGGGCGTCATCGGCGTGCGCGGCACCCGGCTCGACATCTTCATCGGCGAGGCTGGGTTGACGTCGGTCGTCCTGCTTGAAGGCGGCGCGCGGTTCTGCGGCGTGAATGGCTGCCAGGAGCTACGCCGGCGCTGCGACGTCGTCATCGCGACGCCCGACGGCGGCGTCAGCGATCCCGCGCGCGTCGATCGCAGCGTCTTCCAGTCGATGGGCACCGACAGCGCGTTCCCGTTCCTGTCGGGCCGCCAGCGGCTGACGCGCGGCTTCTACGGCTTCGCCAGCGGCAGCTGCGGCCTGTCGTCCGGCTCGGGCATGCAGCGCATGGAGCGCAACGGCGCCGACCGGCCCGAACGCCCGAACGCGCCGAGCGGCTACCTGGACTGAGGCCTGCCGGCCTTTTGTCGGTAGCCCTGGCGGCTTAATTCTAGACGTGATGCGATCCGTCTCGGAGTGAACCTCCTGTTCCAGCCCTGGCGCGCGTCGATTGCCTGAGAAAGCCCGCTTCCGGGCAACCATTGCGGGGTTCGTTGTTCGGAGGCGGAATGGTAACGTGTTGATTCACCGACATGGCGCCGCCGTTGACAGGCGAGCCTGTGCTCAATTGGGCCGCTGCTGACGCTGCCTGCTCCTCGCGATAAGCAAACCCGATGGTCGCGCCCAAGATTCAGAACAGCGGTTCGCATATGTCGGCGACATCTGCGTCGCCCATGTCCATGGACGATATTCATGCCAATTTGCTGGAGATACTTGAGCAGGTCGTGTCCATCTGCGATTCGGAGGGAATAGAGGTTTTCCTCATTGGCGGTGGCTGCCTCGGGCTTGTTCGGCACGGCGGATTCGTGCCGTGGGATGATGACTTGGATTTGGCGATTTGGGCGGGCGACGTCCCTGCTTTCCTTTTGGCAATGAACCAGTTGCCGACCCACCTCGCCGTGAGGGCCGAGCCCCCGGATTACCATCCTGCGTACGGCCATCCGCTCTATAAGGTGATGGATGCTCGCACACGCGTGACGGGAGGAGACGCGCTAGACGGCGACGGCGTGTTCATTGATATCGTCCCGATGATGCACTGGAAGGGCAGGATCACCAAGAGCATCGAAAGCCGCTTCTGCCGGATAGGTGGCCTTCGAAACTTCCGTCCCCGCGAGGATCTTAAGCACTCTCCGCTACGCGAATTTGGCAGGTCACTGGCCCTAGGGTTCTTGAGACGGGTGCTTCACCCCATATTCCTGCGCCAGGATGCGGAGTGCCGGGCGAAAAAGGCAGGGATCGTAACAGGCGCATTTGGACGGAAATGGGTCGGCAGGTTCGAGTACGATGTGGTGTTCCCCTTGCAGCGCACCACTTTCTGCGGTGTCAGCGTTTTGGCTCCGAGGGACATCCACGGGTTCCTCGTACGCCGTTATGATGCGAATTACATGACGGTGCCCGATGAGCGTAGCCGCTGGCGGCATTTCACTAGCGCCAGCGTGGTGGAAGACCAATGACCCGGATTATGACATTCGGCGCGTTTGACCTCCTCCACTACGGCCACATGCGACTGTTGCAGCGCCTCTCCGAGCGAGGAACGTACCTCATCGTGGCGCTGGCTACCGACGAGTTGATTGGCATGGGAAAGGGATTGCCGTTTTATCCCTATGCCATTCGTCGTGAGATGCTCTTGCACACACGCTACCCCAACGAAGTTGTACCGCATGGCGGGCAGCCCGACGGGGTAGGAAGAGTGCGGCTGGTCGCCGGCAAAATCGAACTCGTGCAGCACTTCGAGATCGATGAGGTCGTGATGGGCGATGATTGGCTGGGAGAGTACGACTTCCTCAAGCCTTACTGCAGAGTGTCCTATGAGCCCCGAACACTAGATATCTCCACCACGCTAATCAGGCGCAAGGCCGCGATTGGCGGCTAAACGCGCAGTAGCGCCGGGTCAAGGAGCGCCTTCATTTTTCTTGCCGACAATGAAGGAGAGACGATGCACCCCGGGGCGATTATGAGGCCCTCTGGTCCCGCCCCAGCGATTGCATCTGCAAGCTGACGCTGCATCTCCGACATGCTGACCGTGGTAAGTGTCGAGGACGAGAGACCTCCCATTAGGCAGCGACTATCTGCGCGGAGATCGGCCAGGGTCGGATGATCAGGCCCACCACTTTCCAAATGCAGGACCTCTCGGGGATAGTGGTTCACCGCTGTCGCATCGAGGTTTCTGCCGTGCAAATGCAGCATGCGGACTATACCTGCTCCCGCTTCGAGCACATCCACATCGTGCTGTCGTTCGGCTGCGGAGGTAGGTAGGCTTCGATCCGCGGCCAAAGTAGCGAAATATATTCCGAAACAGCCCATCTCCCTCACACGGCGGACGTGGTTGCGAGTTTCCTCGGTGAGGCGACTCAGGACCTCCGCCAGATCATGGCTTTGATGGGATGCACAGGCGGCAAAGCCTCTGCCGACGTGGCGAAGCAGATACATCCACGGACTGTAGACAGTCTCGACAATCGGTACATCTGCGCCAATTTCGTCAACTAACGCCCTGAGCAATTCTCTTTGCAGGCGAAACGGGGCGCTCCAATCTGTGTTGGCGAGCATGGCCTGCAAGTCGATCGTGGCCGTGTCATCGACTGCCGCAGGATAGGTCAGTCGGTAGTCGAACATGACCTTCAGGAAGTCCCATCCGTAGGTGGCTTGGAAAGCTGCGTGAAGCGTTGCCACAACGTCAGGAGGCAGGTGCTCTGAGCCGAAATGAAACCAGGCACTTACGGGGACCTGGTCTGGCCGGCACCCATCGACAGCGGAACGCATGCGGGTGAATCGTGTCATTCCCCCTTAGCATGATGTGCAGCCAATATGCCCTCCTAACGCGACAGTCCGAATTGAAGGCCCTACGATTTGTAAGCCCTTGCTGGTCTCCGCTGAGAACTTGGCCGGCCCCTGTCGGATGATCCAATCGAGTGTTAGTGCATGCTTGGTCTTCGCGCTACGGTCGGGTTGGCCGGCGAAGCTGGTCCGGTGTGCGTCGTCAGGGTTTTGGAACCACTGGCGGCGTTCGACGGTGGAGAAGAAGCGGACAGCGAAGAAGCGGACACGCTTGCGATGATGCTCGATTCGGCACGCCGGGGGGCTGCGGCTTGTCGTCCGGCTCGGGCATGCAGCGCATGGAGCGCAACGGCGCTGACCGGCCCGAACGTCCGAACGCGCCGAGCGGTTACCTGGACTGAGGCCTGCCGGCCGTCTTCCTTCCATCAGTCAGGCGTCTTCGGTCTGGTCGATCGGGTCGAAGCAGGAAAGCCCCACCCCATGGGCGCGTCAGGCCGGCGGGGTGAGGCTCAGAACCGTTGCTCGGTCCAATCGCTCGTTGCCTCGCGATCCAGTTGGGTCAGTTCCGACGATCAGTCTTCGTCGTCGCCTTCATCGTTCTTGTCTTCGTCGTGGCGTTCCTCGTCGTCTTCGTTCGCCGCCATCTTCATGACCTCGCCGGACATGGCATCGACCGAGACATCCTGCTGGCGCCCGTCAGCGCCGACGATCTCGACGTGGAATGCCGGCTTGCCGGCGTCGTCGTAGATCTCCACCGACGATACGGTGCCGGGAACCTTGGCGGTCGCGGCCTTCAACGCATCTTCAGCCGTAAGCTTGGCGGCTTGGAGAGCCAGCGTCTCGGTGCTCTCATCGGAGCCGCCTTCGGCATAGGCTGGCATCGCTGCGCCGACGACGCCGGCGGCAAAAATCAGTCCGATCAAAGTGTTGTTGGTCATTCTCCGTTCCTTTCCATGGGGATGTTGGCCCTCTCCATGGCGAGAATGTCAGTCGGAGATGTCCTGCAGATTGCCGGATCTATACGGATTGGTATGGTTCTGCGCGGGAAACGAGCGGAAAGTCCACGACAACATCCAGACCTGGTCTGGCGTCTTCGAGGGCTATGGTCGCGTGGTGCAGATCGGCAATCGCTTTCACCATGCTGAGGCCCAGCCCGTTGCCCGGGGTCGAGCGGCTCTTGTCCATGCGATAGAGCCTTTGGAAAACCCGGCTGCGTTCGGCGGCCGGAATTCCCGGACCGTTGTCGGAAAATCGAAGCCGGGCAGTTCGTCCGTTCGTTGCGCATTGCATCGCAATCTTCGTGCCCGGCGGCGTATGCGTCAGCGCGTTCTCGACCAGGTTGGCGCACATTTGGACGAGCAAATCCCGATCGCCACTGACCGGTGAATTCGCCGCCTGTCCGAGCGAAAGGGTTTTCCCGGCATCGATCGCCACCTCGGCATAGGCATCGTGGACATCGCGCAGGACATCGGCCAGGTCGACCATCTGGAACCGGGCGCGTTTTGCGCCAGCCTCGATCTGAGCGATTCTCAACAGCGCGTCGAAGGTCTGCGTCGCGCTCTCAAGCTCCACCGTTGCTTCGCGAAGGCCTGCCGCCAACTCTGACGAGGATGCATGCGACGACGCGCGCTCAAGCGCGATGCGGATACGGTTGAGCGGTGTTCTCAGGTCGTGTGCGATGTCGTAGCCGACTTGGCGCAGTCCCTCCATGAGCACCGTGATCCGGTCGAGCGCGGCATTGACCTGGGTCGACAGGGCGTCAATGTCGTCGTCATTCCCGAGAAGAGGAATTCGAGCGCCGACAAGACCTTGCGAGACCGCGTTCATCGTCGCGCCGATCGCGTCAAGCCTGCGCTGGACCCGACTAGCGATGAAACCGCCGCCGGCAATCGCCAGAACCGAGGCGAAAAGCGTTGCCCAGGCAAAGCCCGACAATACCAATGTGCGCAGTTCGTCGGTTTCGGCGTAGTCAATGGCAACGCCCAGCGAGTACGCCCCGACTGCACTGAACAGGACGCGATAGGCGTCGTCGCCGGATTGACCGAGTTCCCGTCCGGACTTGGTGGCGAGCCCTGGCACGACTGGGCTGGAGAGCCTCATCGAGCCGGCCACCGGGGTCCCTTGCTGGTCCCACAAGCCAAACAGCTGTTCTCCGTCGTGGGCCAGGTCGGCGTGGTCTTGCACGGCAGCGACAAGTGTTCCGGGATCGTTTTGATCGTAGCCTGCCGACAGCAGCGCGGTGGTGCGTTGGAGTTCTTCGTCGACCCGGTCTGAAATCTCGCTGCTCATGATCTGGTAGACGACCAGACCGGAGAGCAGAAGCGAGCCGATCAGCAGCACTGCGAACGCCAGCGCCAGACGGAACGGCGTGCTGCGACGAAGCTGGCTAGTTCGGCGCACGTAGACTGTATCCCGTGTTGCGGAGGGTATGCAGAAGCGGCTGGGCGAACGGCTTGTCGATCTTTCCCCGCAATCGACTGACATGCGTTTCCACGACGCTGGTCTTGGGGTCGAAGTGAAAGTCCCAGACCTGCTCCAGAAGCATCGTACGCGTCAGCACGCGCCCCGCGCCCCTCATCAATACCTCGAGCAGCCGGAACTCCCGCGGCTGAAGTTCGATCTCCACGCCGGCTCGGGTGACCCGGCGGGTAATCAGGTTCATCTCGAGGTCGGCAACCTGAAGGACCGTCTGCTGCTCCTGCTGCTGAGGTCGGCGAGCGAGCGCATGAATCCGCGCAAGGAGTTCGGAGAAGGCAAACGGCTTGACGAGATAGTCGTCGCCTCCGGCCTCGAGGCCTTCGACGCGATCTTCGACGCCCGAGACCGACGTCAGGAAGATCACCGGGGTCCTGGCGCCGGCTGCTCGGGCCGATTTTACAAGCGAGAGTCCGTCGAGCCCGGGCAACATGCGGTCGACGATGACGACATCGTGGTTGCCGCTGATCACCGAATAGAGACCGTCGCGACCATCTGCCAGGGTGTCGCAAACATGCCCGGCCTCCGAAAGGCCGCGACTGACATAGTCCGAGGTTTTCCTGTCGTCCTCTATCAACAGTATCCGCATGAAGTAGGCTTCCAGGTCCCTTTGCTTTCAACGACCACCAAGGACCGAACCTAGCCGTTCCGGGTTGGTCCAGAAACAGAAAAGCCGCCCGTTGGCCCCGCGGGGCCGTATCAAGGTGGGATTCGCTTGCGTGCAAAGCGGCGGCGGCTTGCAGTTGGCAAGACGATGTGTGCCGGAGACCGAATTGCCAGCCGCGCCCAGGCTTCGATCCGGTTCGTTCTGCCAAATTTCAGAGAAGAAATGGCGCGAGTGACGGGGCTCGAACCCGCGACCTCCGGCGTGACAGGCCGGCACTCTAACCGACTGAGCTACACCCGCGCATGACGCGCACGTGACAACCGTGTTGCGTCGTTGGCGGCTGGATAAGGGGTTCGGCCGGGAGTGTCAAGCGCCCCGATGCGGTTCTCGACACCTCCCGGCAAGCAATTTTCATGGGGCCGCCCGGCGCTCGAATCCGCTTGCGGAAGATGACCGAAGCGACTAAACGTCCGGGCCTTGTTTTCCGGGCGATTAGCTCAGTTGGTAGAGCGCTTCGTTTACACCGAAGATGTCGGCGGTTCGAGCCCGTCATCGCCCACCATCCCGCGTCGATGGTCGTCTCCCGCATCTCTTTGAACGCCGTTCTCCGGACATTTTGGCTTTGTCCCGCGCTTCGGCCGCGGCGCCGGTAGCCTGGGATAGTCTTGCCGGGGGCGTGAACGGATCCATCGGAAAAGCGCTGGCCGGAGCGAGCGGCTGCCGCGCGATTCTCGTCGTCGGCTTGCATCGGCGCGCGACTGGCCGCACAGTCCGCGAACGCAAGGTTGCAGGAGGCGTCCATGTCATACCAGTCGGCGCAAGGACGGCGCAGCGTCGCTTCGGGAAGGCTCGCGCTCGCCGCGGCGGCGGGTCTGTTGCTGGCGGCCGGCGACGCCCAGGCCATCAGCCGCTACATGTCGACCACGCTCACCTGTTCCAAGGTCAAGGCGATCCTCGGTCGGGAAGGCGCGGCCATCCTGCAGCACCGGTCGCCGCGGACGGGCGTCGTCCTCTACGACCGCTACGTCAAGAGCCGGGCCTTTTGCCCGTCCAACCAGACGACGGACCGAACCTACGTTCCGACGTCCGACCTCAAGTCCTGTCCCGTCTACCGCTGCAAGGAGATCGAGTTCTTCGATCTGCGCTAGGCGACTTGCACTGCGCTGGGGGCGTCCGGCGTCCGCGGCTTCGTTTCACGAGATTGTCATTCGAGGCATGACGGCGCCTTGCTATCGTTCGCCGACGATCGAACCTTCCGGGCGGCGGTGCGAGGTGTTCATGCGGCGGCTTGCAATCCTTGCGGCGATGCTGGTGCTTTCAGGGGAAGCATCGGCCATTTCGCGCTACCAGACGACGACGATGAGTTGCGCGCGGGTGCAGGCGGCCGTCGTCGCCGACGGCCAGGCCATCCTGCGCTACGCCGCGCCGGACAACCCCTCGCTCGTACTTTACGACCGGTATGTTCGCGACAGTTCCTTCTGCAGCAGGAGCCAGCGCGCCGATCGGGTGAGCGTGCCGACGGCCGACACGCGCAGCTGCAAGGTGCGCAAATGCGTGCGGGCGTCGGGGGCAGGGAGCCGGCGCTGACGGGCGCGGGCCGCGCGAGGCTTCAGCCGGAGAAGCCGCCGTCGTCGAGGAAGGCCTTCTCCTCGGCCGTGGTTTGGCGGCCCAGCGCCGGGTTGCGGTGCGGGAAGCGGCCGAAGCGCTCGATGATGTCGCGGTGGATCACCGCGTATTTCATGAATTCCTCGCCATAGGGCGCCGAGAGCTCGACTGACAGGTGCTGGTCGGCCAGGTCTTCGGAGTGCTCGAAGGGCAGCACGAAGAAGATGCGCAGTTCCTCGGGCACGCGATCGACATGCCCGGCCTCGAAGGCCTGCCGGGCGAAGTGCCGCGCCAGCGGGTCGGTCGCGAACATGTGGCCGGTACCGCGAAAGCAGTTGCGCGGGAACTGGTCGAGCAGGATCATCAGGGCGAGCGCGCCGTCGGGATGGTCCATCCAGTGGTCGAGCTCGCGCCGGGCAGCGGCGAAATGCAGCGTGCGGAACCGGTCGTGGAAACCGGCGTCGAAGTCGGCGTCCTTGGTGAACCACGCCTCCTGGCCGGCATTGCTCCAGAATTCGACGACGTCGATCGCGTCGGGGTGCGGTCCGGCCATGTCAGGCTCCTTCTTCGGCGGCGGCAGCGCCCCTGCCGCCCAGCGCGTCGGCCGCGCCTTCGTTCATCGCCTGGCCGGGGCGCCGGGGCGGCGTCAGCGGCGTCGGCGTCGGTTCCGGGATGTTGCCCTTCATCAGGCGTCGGCCGGCCTGCAGCCCGCCGGAGATCTGCAGTTCCAGCCGCTCGGCGTCGCGGCGCCGCACGTCGGCGATGACTTCGGCGACCTCGGCCTCGTCGACGCCGAGCTTTTCCAGCGTCGCGCCGCCGAAGAGCAGGGCGGACTCGAAGGTCTCGCGGATCTGGAAATCGACGCCGACATTCATCAGCCCGATCGCCGCGCCGCGGTCATAGGCGCGCGCCAGAACCGGTATCAACGGAAACTCGGCCTTCACATGCTCGGCGATCCTGACGGCGGTCTCGGCCTTGTCGACGCAGATCAGCACGGCGCGGGCGCGGCCGGCGCCGGCCGCATGCAGGATGTCGAGGCGGGTACCGTCGCCGTAGTAGACCTTGAAGCCGAAATCGGCGGCGGCCTGGATCATCTCGACGTCGTTGTCGATGATCGACACGTCGACGCCGCGCAGCAGCAGGGGCTGGCTGACGATCTGCCCGAAGCGGCCGAAGCCGATGATGAGCACGCTGCTGTCCAGCCCGTCGGCCACTTCGACGCCTTCCAGCGACTGCTCGTCCTTCGGCATGACGGCGCGCAAGGCGATGATGGCGAAGGGAGTGAGGATCATCGAGACGATGATGATGGCGGTGAGGATGGCGTTGGCCTCGCCGTCGATGATGCCGACCCCGGTCGCGGCGCTGTAGAGGACGAAGGCGAACTCGCCGCCCTGCGCCATCACGACGGCGCGGTCGAGCGCGTCGCGGTGGCTGGAGCGGAAGCGGGCGACCACGTAGATGCCGACCGCCTTCATGACCATGTAGGCGACGACGTAGATCGCCACCAGGTGCCAGTTCTCCGCGACCACCGCGAGATCGAGCGACATCCCGACCGCCATGAAGAACAGGCCGAGCAGGATGCCGCGGAAGGGCTCGACGTCGGCCTCGAGCTGGTGCCGGAAGGTCGATTCGGAAAGCATGACGCCAGCCAGGAAGGCGCCCATCGCCATCGACAGGCCGCCAAGCTGCATGGCGAGGGCCGAGCCGAGCACCACCAGCAACGCAGCGGCGGTCATCACCTCGCGCGCCCTGGAATCGGCGAGGACCCGGAACAGCGGGTTGAGCAGGTAGCGGCCGGCAAGGACCAGGCCGACGATGGAAGCCACGCCGATCGCGACGTCGACGAGCCGCTCCGACAGGGTGACTTCGGTGGCCGATGGCGCGAGGAAGGCGACGAGCGCCAGCAGCGGCACGATCATCAGGTCCTCGAACAGGAGGATCGAGACCATGCGCTGGCCGCGCGGCGAGGAGACTTCGCCGCGCTCCTCGAGAATCTGCATGACGACCGCCGTGGATGTCAGCACGAAGCCGGCGCCGGCGACGAAGGCGACGTTGAGCGGGAAGCCGCCGATCACGCCGACCAGCGTGAGGAGAAGCGCGCAGAAACCGACCTGCGCCGTGCCGAGCCCGAAGATCTGCTGCCTGAGGCCCCAGAGCCGCGACGGCTGCATTTCCAGGCCGATGATGAACAGGAACATGACGACGCCGAGTTCGGCGACGTGGAGGATCGCCTCGGGCTCTGAGAAGATGCGCAGGCCGAACGGGCCGATCACCAGGCCGGCGGCGAGATAGCCGAGGATGGAGCCGAGCCCCATGCGCTTGAAGATCGGCACCGCGACGACGCCGGCCGTCAGCAGCGCCACCACCTGGATCAGTTCGCTGCCCGTTGCTGCCTCTGCCGCCATGCGTCATCCCGTTGCGCAAGATCCGCCGCGCCCGATGCGGCGACGGCATTGGCGTCGACAATAGGTTCTCGCCGGGCGGTGGAACAGCCCGAATCAGGAGAAGAAGTTCGCTGGCTGGGAGAGCCCGGCGCTACTGCCGGGCGATGGCGCCGACCGCCATGTCGTCCATGCGCTTCAGGCTCATGCCGATCACCGGAACCATCGAGTCCTCGACCTTGACGGAGATCGTCACGTTCATCGTGTCGGCGTTCGCCAGGCGCGCCTGCATGATGCCGCGCAGGTCGTTGCGGTGGATCGAGAAGACCACCTTCTGGTCGTTGACGACGTTGCCGGAGGTGATGTCGAGGCCGGACCCGGCGGCGCCGTCCATGAACTGGCCCTTGTAGCCGTTACCCTTGCTCTGGATCACGCTTGCCGACATCTTCTGCATGAACACGCCGACGCGGCAGCCGCCGTCGAGGGCCATGCCGAGCTTCTTCGCCGGGGTCGTGCCGGCGAAGGTGCAATTGAACTTGGTGCCCTTGTACTTGCCGGCGACGATCTCGCCACCACCCGCCCAGGTTCCTTCCATCGACTGGAAGAGCTGGCGGTCGCGCTCACCAGCGGACGCCGGCCCAGCCAGCATCAGTGCAGTCGCGAGCGACGCGGCAAGCGGCGCGAATCGGTTGGGTTTTGCAGGCTTCATCGAAGGGTACCCGGCTACGCTAGGGAATGAAGAACGACCTGCCGGAACCATGCCGAGAAATGGTTAATGGAACGTCTATCGCGGGCCGTCGCGCGGGCCGGCGGGCACCGCCTCAGGCCGTGCTGCCGGTCGCCTTGGCGCGCGTGAACGAGGCGAGCGCGGTCAGGAAATCCGTCATTCCTGGGCGCTTCAGCGCGGTGAAGGGCAAGGGGCGGGCGACGTCCATCGCGGCGACCCCGATGCGCGCCGTCATCATGCCGTTGACGACGCCTTCGCCGAGCTTGGCCGAAAGCCGCGCCGCAAGGCCCTGGCCGACAACCTGGTGGACAAAATCGTCGCCGGCGGCAATCGCGCCGGTCACGGCCAGGTGCGCGAGCACGCCCCGCGCGAGGCGGATGAAGCCCAGCGTTCCCGGGCGTCCGCCGTAGAGTTCGGCGAGGCGACGAACAAGACGGCCGGCCTCGAACACCACATAGGCCAGGTCGACCAGGGCGCGCGGGCTGACCGCGGTCACGATCGAGACGCGCTTGGCGGCGTCAAGGATCATGGTGCGGGCCCGTTCGTCGAGCGGGCCGAGCAGTTCGGTCTCGGCGATCCGGATGAGGTCGGCGCCGTCGATGATGTCGTTGCTCAGGCTTGCGAGCGCGCGCCGTCCGGCGGCGGTCTCCGGCTTGTCCGAGACGAGTGCGGTCAGTTCGGCGACGACCTTGCGGGCCGCCTTGGGATCGTCGCGCGTGACCGCGTCGAGCGCCTTGGCGCGCAACCGTTCGACCGAGGCGAGGCGCGCCACGGCCAGCGCCTCGCGCGCCAGAAGCAGGAAAAGCGCCAGCGCTCCGAGGATCGCCAGCCCGGCGGCGAGCCACCCAAGCCACTCGTTCCGCTGGAACAACTCGCGCACGAGAGCGTCCAGCCACAGGCCGACGGCCAGGGAAATCAGCGCGCCGAACGCCCCGACGACGATTCGCCCCAGCCAGGAGCCGCGCCGCGGCGCGGTCGGCGGCAGCGGGACGTCGTCCGGCGGATGGTCGAAGACGTCGATTTCCGCAGGCGTCACGACGACGGCCGTCCTGTCGACCGCCCGCGGCTTCCTGGCCGGCGCGTCGGACAGGCCCGCCTGCTGTTCGGCGTCCTCCGTCTTGATGCGGAAGGCGGCGGGTTTCCTCGGTGCGCTCATGCGAGTCTGTCTCCGATGAGGAACTGCAGCGCACGGTCGAGGCGGATATGCGGCAGCGAGAGCTTCAGCCCGGCAGCGTCGCGTTCGAGCTTCGGAGGGCGGAAGCGGACGAAGCGAATGGGTGGCGCCAATTGCCTGTCGCCGTCTTCAAAGATTGAATCGAGATTCGCCGGCAAGTCACCGGGAAATATTGCGGTTTCCGTCTTGCCGTCGAAGGTCTCGCCATCGATGGTTTCGCCCTTCAGCGGAACGCCCATGATGACCGGCAGGGTTTCCCGGCCCTGCTTGACGGTCCCCTCGCGCGTGGCGCGCACCGCCGACATCGCCAGCACGTCGACCAATGCGCCTGAAAAGTCCGCGCGGGTGATCGCGCGGTCGGCCAGCCTTCGCACGATCGCCTGCAGCCGGTCATGGCTCTCGTGGTGCAGGTGGTCGGCCTTGGTCGCCGTGATCAGGATGCGGTCGATGCGGCGCGAAAAGATGTCGGTGACGATGTTGCCCCGGCCGGGGCGGAAACAGGCGAGGATCTCGGTCAGGGCCCGCTCGAGGTCGGCGACCGCGCCGGCTCCCGCGTTCAGCGCCTGCATCGCGTCGATCAGCACGATCTGCCGGTCGAGGCGCGTGATGTGTTCGCGGAAGAAGGGTTTTACGACATGCGCCTTGTAGGCCTCGTATCGCCGCTCCATCATCGCCTGCAGCGAACCCGAACGCGCCCGGCCGTCGGCGAGACGCGGCAGCGGCGCGAAGGTGAGCGCCGGCGATCCGTCGAGGTCGCCGGGCATCAGGAAGCGGCCCGGCGGAAGCGTGGACAGCGCCCGCTCGTCGAGCTTGCAGGCCCTGAGATACGCGGTGAAGCTCTCGGCCAGCCTGCGCGCGACCATCTCGTCCGCGTCGGAGGCGGGATCGGCTGTGTCCGCGACCCGCCGCCAGTCCTCGGACAGCGCTGTCCGCACCGGCAGGGTGGCCAGTTCGAAGGCGTCGCGCGAGAACTCGCTGTAGCTCTTTCCGAGCAGGGGCAGGTCGAGCAGCCACTCGCCCGGATAGTCGACGATGTCGACCGACAGCCTGCCGCTCGAGAACATGCGGTTCCAGCCCGAGGCCGACTCGAACTCGATGGTCAGGCGCAGTTCCGAAATTGCCCGCGTCGAGTCGGGCCATGTGCGATCGTCGACCAGTGCGGCGACATGGTCCTCGTACTGGAAGCGCGGCACAGCGTCGTCGGGCTGTTCCTCGAGGAATGCGCGTGCGATGCGCCCGGACTTCTGCGCGTCGAAGAGCGGCAGGCGCCCGCCATGGATCAGGTTGTGGACCAGCGCGGAAATGAAGACCGTCTTGCCGGCGCGCGACAGCCCTGTCACGCCGAGGCGGAGCGAGGGCGACTGGAAGATGGACGAAGCCCGACTGGACAACGTGTCGAGCGCAATTCTCGCTTCGTCGGTGAAGGTCGTCAGCGAAGTCGCCAAACTCGGTCCTCGGGCTGCGGAGTCCGGATATAGGCAATGCAGGGCGGCATTGGAATGGCGGGAGCGGTCAGCCCCGGGCCGGCGCGTGGAAGGCCTCGAGGTAGCCCGCGCCAGGGGCCGCGTTGGCGAGGCCGCCCCTGAAGGCGATCACGGCGAGGCCGGATGTCGGGAACCCTGCGCCAAGCGCCGCTTGCGCCTCGGGCTCGCCGTCGCCCGAAATAGCGCTGGCGAGGTCTTCCATCATGGGATTGTGGCCGATCACGAGAATCGAGCCGCTGGCTGCGTTCTGCTGGATCAGCGCGAGATAGCCGGCGGCGTCCTCGCTGTAGAGCTTTTCGCAGAAGATCACCCGGCCGGTGTCGGCCTGTCCCGCTATGCCCTCGAGCGTCTGGCGGGCGCGAACCGCCCCCGAACACAGCGTGATGTCGGGAACGTAGCCTTCCTCGCGCATCGCCGCGCCGAGCGCTTCGGCATCGGCATGACCGGTGGCGTCGAGCGGCCGGTCGAAGTCACGCATTCCCGGCAGGGCCCAGCCGGCTTTCGCATGGCGAAGGAGGAAGAGCCTGCTTGCCGATCCGCTTCCCTGCTTTGTGTTGCCAGTCATGATCGCCATTTAGCCATGCGGCGCGCCGGCGCAACAGGGCCGGCGACGTTGAAATTTCGCGCGGCCGAATGACGCTGCGGAAGCCATTCGCCTGCATAGCAAATGGCACGCGCCTTGCTTTTGACAATTGCGTGAGGCGTTCGCCAAATATGCTTGTGCGGCTATGGCGGCCCGAATATATAGGCGCCCAAAAAAGGGTAATGTGGGGTGAGTCGAATGAACGATATCGTTACTTCCGATTACGTGCCCTCTGACGACGAGCCGTTCATGAACGAGCGGCAGAGGTCATATTTTCGCGCCAAGCTGATCGCCTGGAAGAACGATATCCTTCGAGAAGCCCGCGAAACTCTGGAAATCCTGCAGCAGGAAAACGCAAACCATCCCGACCTCGCGGATCGCGCGTCGTCGGAAACCGATCGTGCCATCGAACTGCGCGCCCGCGACCGTCAGCGCAAGCTCATCGCCAAGATCGATTCGGCTCTGCAGCGCATCGAGGAGGGCACCTACGGCTATTGCGAGGAGACCGGCGAGCCGATCGCGCTGAAGCGTCTCGACGCGCGACCGATTGCAACCTTGTCGATCGAAGCGCAGGAACGCCATGAGCGGCGCGAGAAAGTCTACCGCGACGATTGACCAGTTCGTCGGCACAGTGACCAAGGAAGCGGCTCAAGGCCGCTTTTTTGTTGCCTGACTATTGTTGCCTGGTCGTGCTGTCCGGTCAGCGCTTGGTGCTGGTCAGTTCGCCGAGCAGCTTGGTCATCTCGTCGTCGAGCGTCATCTCGACCGGCTGCGGCATGCTTTTCGGAGGCTCCGGATCGAAGGTCACCTCCAGTTCCCTGAGCAGTGCGTCGTCGAGTTCGCTGACCGGGGCAGGCGCCGGGCTCATCCTCGACGGCGACAGGGGTGCGGCGGCCATTGAAGACGCCGGAAGCCTTGCGGAAGGCGAGCGCGACATCGGAGCCTGTTCGCGCACGGGCTGCCGGGCCGGCGTGTGGCGCGGGGCCGGCTGACGGGCCGGCGCGCGCTCCGGCAGCCTTGGCGGCTGGGCGTGCGCAACCCTCTCGGGCTGGCGTGCCGGCTGCGGCGCTCCGCCCCGGATGGGCAGGGGCGGCAACTGCGCCGGTTCGGGCGCGCGCGGGCGCGGGGCCGGCGGGGGAGCGGTCGGCAGCGGGGGAAGCGCCTGCACCTGCTCCTCGACGTCGCTGTCGCCGAATACCGACTGCGTCCTGCGTCCGGCCGACAGGCGGATTTCGCGCTCGACCACGACGTCGGTCGGGCCGCCGATCAGAAGCAGGTGCTCGATGTCGTCGCGGCGGACCAGCACCAGCCTGCGGTGGCTGTCGACGGCGGTCGCGTCCATGACGGCGAGGCGTGTCTTGCGGTTGCGTCCGCCGGCGACGAAGGTCCCGAACGTCATGCTGCGGACGAAGCGGATGACGACCAGCACGATGACCAGCAGTATCAGGGCGGCGAGCGTCCAGATCACCGCCGTAGCGAATCCGGGGCCGCCCACGCCTGCGAACCAATCGCTCATCGCATTCCTCGTTGCCGCAACAGGACCGGCGAAGTCGCGTCGGTATGCACCTTCACCGCTCCATTTCGTCGTTGAATTGTCAGAATGGCCCGATTCTGGTCGGACATGTAAGCGCGCGACAGTAAACCCGGACAGCAGGCATCCGCAAGTTGCCTTTCCGCCAGCGTTTTTCCCGTCAGGCCCAAAACTTGGCGATTTATGGGCGCATTTGGGCGCAAGACCTTTTCCCGCCTGTGAGAATGTGATTCAACCGGCCAGCGGCAGGGGAGCCGCCTTCGGGAATCAGTATTGATGGCACGACAGCCGCGCGGCGACTTCTATCCGTTACCTATCGTCGACCAGAACACGCGTCCCGGCGCCGTTACCCGCCTCATCGTCTTCATCGTCGTGCTGACCGGCGCGGCCATCGTGTTCGGCATCTTCCGCGAAAGGCTGGGCGATCCTTTCCTGCTCGGCATGCTGGGCGTGCTGGCGATGATCGGCGTCGGCTACCTGTTCGCCACGGCGATCGGCTTCGTGCAGATCGCGCCGCGCTCGACTACCGACGAACTCTCCAAGGCCTTCGTCGATTCGACGCCGCAGGGGCTGGTCGTCACCGATACCAAGGGGCGTGTCGTCTATGCCAACAAGGCCTATGGCGACATGACCGGTGCGTCGTCGGCCGCCGACATCCGCACCGTCGAGAACCTGCTGTCGGACGTCCCCGAGGCGTCCTCCGTCGTCTACCGCATCGCGTCGGGCCTGCGCGACGGCATCGCCGGCGACGGCGAGTTCCGGCTGTCGCAGGCCATCCGGCCCGGCTCCGAGCCCGGCGCGCGCTGGTACAGGGTCGGCGCGCGCGCCTTCAACGCGCCCGGCCAGAGGCAGCCGCTGCTCGCCTGGCAGCTCGACGACATCTCGCGCGAGCGCGCCGAACAGGAGCGCTTCTTCCTCGACCTGCAGAAGGCGATCGACCACCTCGACCACGCGCCGGCCGGCTTCTTCGCGGCCGATCAGGAGGGGCGCGTCACCTACATCAACGCGACGCTTGCCGAGTGGCTGGGCATCGACCTTGCGAGCTTCACGCCGGGCGCCATCGCGCTGACCGAGATCGTGGCCGGCGACGGCATGGCACTGATCCGCTCCGTACGCGCCGACCCCGGCACGACGCGCAACGCCGTGATCGACCTCGACCTCGAGACGACAACCGGCGAGGCGCTGCCGGTGCGCTTCATGCACCGCGTGTCGGCGAGCCGCGACGGCGTGGCCGGGCCGAGCCGCACCATCGTGCTCAACCGCGCCGAGGGCGAGGACGCCTCGGCCGCGCTGCGGGCCTCGGAAGTGCGCTTCACGCGGTTCTTCAACTCGACGCCGATGGCGATCGCCGGCGTCGACCTGCAGGGCCGCATCGTGCGCACCAACGCGCCGTTCCTCTCGCTGTTCGCCAGCGTGGTCGATCGCGACGCCGTCGACCACAAGGTGCGGCTCGACACGGTGATCCACGAGCGCGACCGCCAAGCCTTCGCGGCGGCGCTCGAGAAGGCGCGGCTGAGGCAGGCCGACATCGCGCCGATCGACACGGTGCTGCCCAACAACGAGGAGCGGCACATCCGCTTCTACGTCAACGCCGTTGCCGAGGGCACCGGCGGCGAGGGCGCCGAGGAGGCGGCGATCGTCTATGCCGTCGATACCACCGAGCAGAAGGCGCTCGAGGGGCAGATGGCGCAGAGCCAGAAGATGCAGGCGGTGGGCCAGCTTGCCGGCGGCATCGCGCACGACTTCAACAACGTGCTGACGGCCATCATCATGGCGTCGGACCTGCTGCTCACCAACCACCGGCCGTCGGACCCGTCGTTCCCCGACATCATGAACATCAAGCAGAACGCCAACCGCGCTGCGTCGCTGGTGCGCCAGCTGCTGGCCTTCTCGCGCAAGCAGACGCTGCGCCCCGAGGTGCTGAACCTGACCGACGTGCTGGCCGACCTCAGGATGCTCCTGGCCCGGCTGGTCGGCAACCAGATCAAGCTCAAGGTCGATCACGGCCGCGACCTGTGGCCGGTCAAGGTCGACATCGGCCAGTTCGAGCAGGTGGTGGTGAACCTCGCCGTCAATGCGCGCGACGCGATGCCCGAGGGCGGAGAGCTGACGGTACGCACCAAGAACGTGACCGCCGAAGAGGCGAAGGCCTACGGCTACCGCGAGATGGTGGCGGCCGACTACGTGCTGGTCGAGGTCGAGGACGACGGAACCGGCATCCCGCCCGAGGTGCTGAAGAAGATCTTCGAGCCGTTCTTCACGACCAAGGAGGTGGGCAAGGGCACCGGGCTCGGCCTGTCGATGGTCTACGGCATCATCAAGCAGACCGGCGGTTTCATCTACTGCGACTCCGAGGTCGGTCGGGGCACCACGTTCCGCATCTTCCTGCCGCGCCATGTGGCGGAGGCCGCGGCGCTGGCGGAAAGCCAGACGCCCGAACCCGGAGATGCCGCGCAGGGGCCCGCAGCCCCGGCCGCCGCAGCCGGCAAGGCCGACGCGGTGCGCGACCTCTCGGGCTCGGCTACGGTGCTGCTCGTCGAGGACGAGGACGCGGTGCGCATGGGCGGCGTGCGGGCGCTCACCTCGCGCGGCTACACCGTGCACGAGGCCTCGTCCGGCGTGGAGGCGCTGGAAATCTACGCCGAGCTCGAAGGCAAGGTCGACATCGTGGTTTCCGACGTTGTGATGCCCGAGATGGACGGGCCGACGCTGCTCGGCGAACTGCGCAAGCTGAGGCCGGACATCAAGTTCGTGTTCGTGTCGGGCTATGCCGAGGATGCGTTCGCCAAGAACCTGCCGGCCGACGCGAAGTTCGGCTTCCTGCCCAAGCCGTTCTCGCTGAAGCAGCTGGCGACGGTGGTGAAGGAAGTGCTGGAGAAGGACTGAAGGCGCTGCCGTCCTGACCGCGCCCGTTCCTCCAGCCGGCCCGTCTGCAGCGCGGCGTTAATCAAATTTTAGGCATATGTGCTACGCTTGGCCTCGACCAGTGAGTCGAGCGTTCGGGCGCGCAAGCGCCGGGTTCCGGGTAGGGCCGGCCGCCTGCGGGGCGACAAGTTCCACGCAAGCAACGCGCCCCAGAGTGTTCCTTCAATCTGTCGTTCAGCGTTGAGCCAACGAACGGGGACAGTTCATGGATCACTACGTCGAAGACAACGCCAAGCGCCGGCTGACCGACCGGCTGGACATCCTGATGGCGATCAACATCCTCCGAAAGGAGGGGTACGACCACGAGGACCTGGTGCGCGAGATCATCCGCATCTTCTACATCGACCTCGACGAGTACAACGACATCATCAGCAAGGCGGCCTGACCCGCCGGAACGGCGGCGGGCGCACTCCGCCGGCTTGCGAGGGCGCGGGCGCGCTCCTGCCCCGGGCGATCGGCGCAAACCGGCCCGCGATTGAGGTTCAATAGATTCAACGGCTTGCAAGGAGAAGTTGTCCACATCCTGCAAGGAATCCGAAACCACGTCGCTTAAGCGGGAAACAATCTTCGTTTCATACGTTTCATGGGCGTCACGTTCGGAGAAGTTCGATGCGCACCATGCTGACCGTCGCCGCGCTGGCGCTTTTCGCCGTCAGTACCGGATGGCTCGAGATGGCGAATGCCCGCCACCGTCCGATCACCGCCCTGCCGCCCGCGATGGGCGATTTCGGGCAGGCGGCCATCGACCGCACCGACACGTCGTCGATCCCGGAGGGGCATTCCGGCGAATTGAGAGCCCTGCGCTGAGGGTCCAGCGCTGAGGGACTGCACGGCAAGCCCGGCTGAACCCGGTCCGCGAACCGCCCTGCCTGAACAGGGAAATACCCCCAAGACTTCTCCGACATCTGTCTCTCCCGTTGGGAACAGCCCGAGCGCCATCGTCGCCTCGTCCTGCATTTCGGCAGCGCGGCGCTTCCGTTCGTTGCGTTCGGCAAGGGCGGATGGCGGCGTCATGACGTGTCCGGCTGCTCCAGCGCCCAGAAGGCGAGGCCGTGGACGACGCCCAGAACGTCGTGCACCGCGTGGCGCGACCGGCGGCGCGCGCCGGGCGGACTGCCGGGGCGCAGGGGCCAGACGCGGCGAACGGGGGAGGCGGCGCGACCCTTTTTCCCTGGCGCGCCGTCGGGCGCGCGCGAAATATCCGCGCCCCGCGCCCGCCAGCGCGCAAAACGTCTCGCCTCGCGCGGCAGGTCGTCGAGAGCGCGCGCCAGCGCGCCGAGGCGCAGGGCAAGACGGGTGGCGTCGATCGGATCGTCGGGCGCGGGCGCGCGCGGGAGCGGAACCGGCCGGGTCAGGCCGGGGACGGAGATGCGCGGGAATCCGCTGGCCGGCCTCGGCGCCTGATGCCAGCGAGGCAGCCGGTCGGCGAGCGGCAGGCAGGGACGCGCGGCGCGGGCGGCGGCGACGCGTTGCGGCAGCACGATGCCGTTGCGCAGGATCGACGGCGCGGGTCTTGGCCTTCGCGGCCGCGCCGGCGGCAGGGCGACGACGAGCCCCCGCGCGGCCACGACGATCAGCCGCCGCACGGCGGATTCGGCCGGGCGCAGGAGGCGCAGGATGGCGCGGTGGAGATGGCGGGGGAGCGTCGTGGGGCGGGCGCACGAACACTCTTCGCCAGGTTCGGCCGGCGGCCCGGCCTTGCCTCTCGAGGCCGAACCGTCCTCTCCCGCAAGGAGGGAGGAAAAGCCGGCGGGCCCGGCCATGGCGACCAGCATGGCCAGCACCTGCTTCAGCGCCGCGCGATGTTTCTCGATTGCAGCATTCCAGTCCATCGACGCCTTCCCCGATCCAGACGCCGCCATTGTCGCCGGGGACCGGAGGGTGTGGACAAACGGGCGTGGATTTTCTGGACGAGGCGCGGCGCAAAGCAAGGCGGCGGATTGAGGCGCCGGCGCTGCGGCCAGCACCCCTCAGCCGACCTCGCTTCGCTCGGCCACCTTCTCCCGCAGGGGGAGAAGGGAGAGCCGCCGCATCAATGCCCGCCGGCCGGTTCCTTTTCCTCGCCGCGCGTCTTCCACAGCGAGTAGAGGATGCCGATGGCGATCAGGCCGAACGTGACGCCCAGGCTGAGCGCGGGCGGGAATTTTCCGCCTTCGAGCAGGAAGTCCGACACGAAGATCTTCGCGCCGATGAACACCAGCACGGCCGCCAGCGCGTATTTCAGGTGGTGGAAGCGGTGCACCATGGCGGCGAGCGCGAAATAGAGCGCGCGCAGGCCGAGGATGGCCATGATGTTCGACGTGTAGACGATGAACGTGTCGGTGGTGATCGCGAAGATCGCCGGCACGCTGTCGACGGCGAACACGATGTCGGCGAGGTTGATGACGACCAGCGCCAGGAACAGCGGGGTGGCAGCGGTCACCATCCTGCCGGTCTTTCGATCCGCCACCTTCACGAAGAAGCGCTGCCCGTGATGCTCGCGCGTCACCCGCATGCGGTTCGAGATGAAGCGGATGGCGGCGTTGTTTTCGATATCGATGTGGTCGTCGCCGGCGAAGAACATCTTCACGCCGGTGAAGATCAGGAAGGCGGCGAAGACGTAGAGCATCCAGTAGGCCTGCTGGATGAGGGCCGCGCCGCCTGCGATCATCAGGCCGCGCAGCACGATCACCGCGACGATGCCCCACAGGAGCGCCCGGTACTGGTATTTTCGAGGAATCGCGAAATAGCCGAAGATCAGGCTGATGACGAACACGTTGTCGAGCGACAGCGCCTTCTCGATGAAGAAGCCGGTGTAGTACTGCATGGCCGGCTCCGCGCCGCGCGCATGCCAGACCCAGGCGCCGAATATGATGGCGACGGTGATGTAGAAGACGGAGAGCTTCAGGCTCTCGGCGATGCCCATCTCGCGGTCCTCCTTGTTGAGGAAGCCGAGATCGAACGCGGTCAGCGCGACCACGAGGGCGAGGAAGGCAAGCCAGAACCATGCCGGCGTGCCGAGCCAGTCAATGAACAGGAATTCCAAGGAAATGCTCCTCTCGATGGTTGGATCGATCGGAACGAAAGGACGTGGCCAGCCACCGGGAGATGGGTCGTGACAGCATCGGACCGTTCCGATGCGGCCGACATCACGAGGGCAAGAAGCTCCCGCCAGAGGGGCCCGGTCCGCTGAGGTGGGACTTAGCGCGGACGCGGGGAGGTTTCAACGGGGGGAGGGGTGGTTTTTCGGGGGGCTAGGGTTTGCGGCCCCACGACTGTACGAAGTCCGCTATCATCGGCATGACCTCCGGTTCGGCGGTCGCCCGCTTCAGCACCACACCAGCGTCGTCTAAGGCAGAAACTTCGACGGCAACGCCCTCGGCGTCCACTGCAAGTGCGCCGACAATCTCCACGGGAGCGGCAAGGATGTAACGCTCGGCGGCATCGAGCGCGCGCATGAGGTTTTCGCGGATCAGCGCGGCGGTCCAGCCAGCCGGCAGACCGCGAACCGTGTCGTACTGCTCGTCCGCGATTGACAGGCCGCGCCGCCTCATCTCATCGATGACCCGCTGCGGCGAGAAGTGAGGGGGCTTGCCGGACGCGGCCATGACGAGAGGGCCGAGCGGGCACATGTTCTGCTCGATCATGACGAGATCGACGAAATCCCTCGGCTTGGTGCGGGACGACGCTGCCAGAACCTTGTTGACGGCAAGGTCGGCTGAATGCAGCCGGGCACCCCATTCCTCGTCGCGGATCAGCGGGAAGAAGCGGTTGCGCGTCTCGCTCATCCACTGGATCAGCGTGCCCTCGTCGTTCTTCAGGACGGTGGCCTCGACGCAGCCATAGACCTCGACATCGACATGGACCCGGTAGCCCGCCGAACGCAGCGTCTCGATGTCGCGCTGCGCGGACGCGCCGATCTCCTCGTCGGTGTCGTGGAAGATATCGACATCGTCAGACACGCGCGGCCAGTCCCGGTTCAGCACGATGCCGCCTGCGACATAACTCGTGTCGGAGCGGTTGGCCGCCAGGCGCCTGACGATGCCTTTCTGGACTTCGGTAAGGGCCATCGCTCATGCCTCCAGTTCGGCGAGGATCTGGCGCCCCATCGCAAAGGCCCTTGCATCGCCGCGTTCCATGAGCGCGCGCGCGACGACGGCCCCCTGCTTGAGCGGGTCGGAGATGCGCCCGAGGTCAATGTTGTCGAGCAGGCGCACGGGATATTGCTCGATGGCTTTCGCGCAGATGCCGGCGACGCGCTGCTTGCGGTCGCGGTGGGCGCTGCGCATGGCCGCGGCTTCCGCCACGATCGCATCGCGCTTCGAGGCAGGGACCAGAACCTCCACCCGCACCAGGTCGGATGCCCCGCCCGTTTCACGGTATTTGCGAACGCGATCCCGAACAGCCATCGTACATCTCCTTCGGGCAGAAGATAGGCGTGTCCCGGTTACGCGTCAATTCATATCCCGGTTACGCATCGGCCGGCTACTGCACCCGTCTTCCATCCGCATCGATCACCACGTCGCCTGGGTTTTGGTAGATGGTGATGGGCATGGCAGTGTTCCGCGAAGCACCGGCTTCCTACCAGCCGCGCCGACCGGCCGCCATTTCGAAAAGCGCCGAGGCCTCGGCCCTCCCTTCTCCCCTTGAGGGAGAAGGTGGATCGGCGCTTGCGCCGAGACGGATGAGGGGTAGGTCGGCGCGAGGTTACCCCTCATCCGACCTCACCTGCGCTGCGCTTCGGCTCGGCCACCTTCTCCCGCAAGGGGAGAAGGGAGGGTTCTACCCGCATGCCGCGCGCTGGCGGCGCCTTCAGATATTCAAGGACGGTTGGCTTCTCGTCGGACTGCAGATCATCAAGAGCTTTCGCTTACGACTTAGAAAGTTCGTTAAGAATGTCGTTGATCACGCGGTCCGCGCCGAGCGCATTTCTTCTTGCCATCTCATGGAGGTCGCGCATCCCTTCGAAAGCGCTTTCTATTCCATCTTGCGATAAAGAGACATCGGTAAAAGACTCGACTACACTTCCGTTTTCATTGAATATGCTTACTAAGTAGTCTTCTCTTTGAGTCCTTATAAGGATGCTGTTGTTGCCAATTTGAGTTACGTAAGCGTCTGCGCTGGGTCCTTGTTCCCAAGAAAGCACTCCGGACTGTGTCTTTGTGACCAATAGTCCGAGAAGTTGAGCCATCTGTCTCGACATTACCGGTCTCCGCTTACTTTCATTCTGCTAGTTATTGTAACTATATCATCAGATATTTGTATCAGTGATTTTGTATATTTACTTCTTTTCGTTACTATCACCTCATTTGAGGAATCTGCTAAATCCAGCTCCAATTCTGTAAAAAAGGTCAGAGTCTTTTGGATCTTCGCCTGATCAGATGTTTCAAGGTTTGGATGGCTTTCTCGAGCTGCGATGAGTGACTTTCTCGCTTGGTCAAAAAGATTGGGAAGACGGTCGAATGAGCCACTCCGGAATGTATCCTTGATTTCATCAACTGTTTTGGCAACGGACGCAAAGCTAATTAGGCTGTCCAGTCTGCCAATTCCATCTTTTGCGAGCTTAGCCGCATCTCGCGCGCTTTCGGCCGCTGTGGTGGTCTTCCTTATCTGTGCTAACGCAATCCAGAAGCCGCCGACGGAGACCGCTAGTCCTACCAGCCCTATCACGTCAGAGAAGGAGACAGTCATCCTTGCCTCCTCCTATTAGTGTTGCGTTGCAGTAGACCAATTATTGCTCTCTCAGCTGCACCCGCTCGTCGATCCGCAGGTGTCGCACTTCTCGCACGTCCCGTTCCGCACCATGGTGAAGTTGTGGCACTCGGAGCATTCGTTGCCGGTGTAGCCCTGCATCACCGCCTGGGCGCGGCGGGCGGAGGCTAGTTTTTTGGCGTCGGCGGCTTCCTGGGCGGCCGTGTCGGTGAAGAGTGCGGTGGCCGGCGAGGCGGCTTCGGCGGCTTCCTCCTCGGCGACGTCTTCCTCGAACTCCTTCACGCGCTCCTCGTAGTCGCGCTTGAAAGCGACCGCGCCGTCGGTGTCGGCGCGCACGGCGTGGGCGGCGGCCGTCTGCAGCGTGCGCACGTTGGAGCCGGCAAAGGCCGTCGGCGCGCTGCGGCCGGGCTGCGCGGGCTGGCCGCCGAAACCCTTGGGATCGGACGACTGGCCGAGGCTCGACACCAGCTTGACCGGCGAGGCGCCGCGATAGAGGCCCTTGGAGAAGGGCGTCGCCTTGCCCTCGTTGATGCCCTTGCCTAGCGAGGTGTTGGAGAAGTCCGACTGGTCGACATGGGCGAGGTCGTGGCGCTCCAGGTAGGAGACGGCGAGTTCGCGGAACACGTAGTCGAGGATCGACGTGGCGTTCTTGATGGCGTCGTTGCCGACGACCATGCCGGCCGGCTCGAACTTGGTGAAGGTGAAGGCCTCGACATATTCCTCCAGCGGCACGCCGTATTGCAGGCCGAGCGAGATGGCGATGGCGAAGTTGTTCATCATGGCGCGGAAGGCGGCGCCTTCCTTGTGCATGTCGATGAAGATCTCGCCGAGCCGCCCGTCGTCGAACTCGCCGGTGCGCAGGTAGACCTTGTGGCCGCCGATGACGGCCTTCTGGGTATAGCCCTTGCGGCGGTTCGGCAGCTTTTCGCGGTCGCGGTAGAGACGTTCCACCACGCGCTCGACGATCTTCTCGGTGACGGCGGCGGCGCGCGCGGCGGCGGGTGCGGCGACCAGCGCCTCGGCCGCGTCGTCGTCCTCCTCGTCGTCGTCGGAGATCAGCGAGGCGTTCAGCGGCTGCGACAGTTTCGAGCCGTCGCGATAGAGCGCGTTGGCCTTCAGCGCCAGCTTCCACGAGAGCATGTAGGCGTTCTTGCAGTCCTCGACGGTCGCTTCGTTCGGCATGTTGATGGTCTTGGAGATGGCGCCCGAGATGAACGGCTGGGCGGCCGCCATCATGCGGATGTGGCTTTCAACCGAGAGATAGCGCTTGCCGATCTTGCCACACGGGTTGGCGCAGTCGAACACCGGCAGGTGCTCAGCCTTCAGGTGCGGCGCGCCCTCGAGCGTCATGGCGCCGCAG
This sequence comes from Mesorhizobium marinum, assembly GCF_040813675.1. NCBI lineage: Bacteria > Pseudomonadati > Pseudomonadota > Alphaproteobacteria > Hyphomicrobiales > Phyllobacteriaceae > Mesorhizobium > Mesorhizobium marinum. Next base: position 1,132,137 of record NZ_JBFOCI010000001.1, read on the forward strand.
ACATGGATGTTGGCGGCCTCGATGTCCTTTTTGGAGAAGCCGAGCGCCGGCAGCATCTCGAAGGAGAAGTCGGACAACTGCTCGTCGGTGAAGCCGAAGGTCTCCTTCACCCAGTCGGCGCCGAGCGTCCACTGGTTGAACACGAATTTTATGTCGAAGGCCGAGGCGAGCGCGGCGTTGACGGCGGCGATCTTGTCGTCGGTGAAGCCTTTTGCCTTCAGCGCGCCGGGGTTGACGCCCGGCGCCTGGTTGAGGTTGCCGTGGCCGACCGCGTAGGCCTCGATCTCGGCGATCTCCGCCTCGCCGTAGCCGAGCGTGCGCAGCGCTTCCGGCACGGCGCGGTTGATGATCTTGAAGTAGCCGCCGCCGGCGAGCTTCTTGAACTTCACCAGCGCGAAGTCGGGCTCGATGCCGGTGGTGTCGCAGTCCATGACCAGGCCGATCGTGCCGGTCGGCGCGATCACGGTCGCCTGCGCGTTGCGGTAGCCGTGCTCCTCGCCGAGCTCGATGGCGCGGTCCCAGGCGGCCCTGGCGTGCTCGCCGAGCGCCTTCTGCTTCAAGTCGGCGTGGACGAGCGGCACCGGGTTGACCGACAGTTTTTCGTAGCCGTCCTTGTCGCCATAGGCGGCGCGGCGGTGGTTGCGCATCACGCGCAGCATCGAGTCCGCGTTCCTGTCGTAGTTCGGGAAGGCGCCGAGCTCGGCGGCCATCTCCGCCGACGTCGCATAGGACACGCCGGTCATGATCGCGGTGAGCGCGCCGCAGATGGCGCGGCCCTCGGCCGAATCGTAGGGGATGCCCGAGGTCATCAGGAGGCCGCCGATATTGGCGTAGCCGAGGCCGAGCGTGCGGTACTCGTAGGAGAGCTTTGCGATCTCCTTGGAGGGGAACTGCGCCATCATGACCGAGATTTCGAGCACCATGGTCCACAGGCGGACCGTGTGCTCATAGGCCTCGATGTCGATGGTGCCGTCGGCGTTGCGGTAGGGCAGGAGGTTGATCGACGCCAGGTTGCAGGCCGTGTCGTCGAGGAACATGTATTCCGAGCAAGGGTTGGAGCCGCGGATCGGGCCGCCGGCCGGCGAGGTGTGCCAGTCGTTCATCGTCGTGTTGTAGTGCAGGCCCGGGTCGGCCGACGCCCAGGCGGCGTAGCCGATCTTCTCCCAGAGGTCGCGCGCCTTCAGCGTCTTCATCGCCTTGCCGTCCTTGCGGGCGGTCAGCTTCCAGTCGCCGTCGGTCTCCACCGCGCGCAAAAAGTCGTCCTTGAGCGAGATCGAGTTGTTGGAGTTCTGGCCGGAGACGGTGAGGTAGGCCTCCGAATCCCAGTCGGTGTCGTAGGTCTTGAACTCGATCTGCGTGTAGCCCTGGCGCGCGAACTGGATGACGCGCTGGACGTAGTTTTCCGGCACGCCGTCACGCTTGGCGTCCTTGATGGCGCGCTTCAGCGCCGGGTTCTTGCCGGCGTCGTAGCAGTCGCCGTCCGGGCCGTCGCAGTTGACGCAGGCCTTCATCACGGCGGTCATGTGCTTCTTGACGATCTTGGAGCCGGTGACCAGCGAGGCGACCTTCTGCTCCTCGTTGACCTTCCAGTCGATGAAGGCCTCGATATCGGGATGGTCGGCGTCGACGATGACCATCTTTGCGGCGCGGCGCGTGGTGCCGCCCGACTTGATGGCGCCGGCGGCGCGGTCGCCGATCTTCAGGAAGGACATCAGGCCCGACGAGCGGCCGCCGCCCGACAGCCTCTCGCCTTCGCCGCGCAGATGCGAGAAGTTCGAGCCGGTGCCGGAACCGTATTTGAACAGGCGCGCCTCGCGCACCCACAGGTCCATGATGCCGCCCTCGTTGACGAGGTCGTCGCCGACCGACTGGATGAAGCAGGCGTGCGGCTGCGGATGCTCGTAGGCCGACTTCGACTTGGTGAGCTTGCCGGTGAAGGGGTCGACGTAATAGTGGCCCTGGCCGGGGCCGTCGATGCCGTAGGCCCAGTGCAGGCCGGTGTTGAACCACTGCGGCGAGTTCGGCGCGACGCGCTGGGTGGCGAGCATGTAGGAGAGCTCGTCCATGAAGGCGCGGGCGTCGTCCTCGGTCTTGAAGTAGCCGCCCTTCCAGCCCCAGTAGGTCCAGGTGCCGGCGAGGCGGGTGAAGACCTGGCGGGCGTCGCGCTCGGAACCGTAGCGCTCGGCCTCGGGCAGTTCGGCGAGCGCCGCCTCGTCGGCGACCGAGCGCCACAGGAAGGAGGGGACGCCGTTCTCCTCGACCTTCTTCAGGCGGGCGGGCACGCCGGCCTTGCGGAAATATTTCTGGGCGAGGATGTCGGCGGCGACCTGGGAGAACTGCGCGGGGACGTCGATGTCGTCGAGGCGGAAGACGATCGAGCCATCGGGATTCTTGATCTCCGACAGCGCCTTTCGGAACGCGATGTCGGCGTATGCGGCGCCACCCTTGTGCGCCTGGCTCGCGTTGTCCTGGCCTGCCCTGGTGAAGCGCCGCTCGATCTGCATGGTCCCGTGTCCCTTTGTCTATATCTAGCGTCTCTCAGGCGGACTTTCCCGTCAAATCCGCGCGGACGCACATCCGCCTTGCCGCCGCGTGAAAAGCGGCGACTTCCTCGTTCCCGCCGCCACCCGCCGCCATGCCGGTCAACTCCTTGAAGAGCCTCGCTTTCCGGCGCGCCGACGGACCCGGGAGGGATCCTCAAAACTGAAAACTTACCGATTCCCCGTTTCGGGGAAATCCACACTATCTAGCGTCGAGTTTGGCTGCAAACACTAAATATAGTGTTAACAGACTCTTTTTCAAACCCGGCGCCCCGTCCCCTTCAACCCCATGCACGTATCAAAAGGACAAGGCTGCCGATGGCCCCGCGAACCGCGGCCAGCCGTCAGAAACCTGTCAAATCTGGAAACTTGTTACCGGTCCGGAGTTCTTCCGGCCGCGCCCAAACAAGGAGCGCATGAGCCATAAAAAGCGACTCGCTCCGAACCGTCAAGGATTCGTTTCTGTAAGTTTTGTGACCCCAATATGTTGTGTGCCGGCTATGTGGATATCGGGGAGGAATCGCGTCGTGGCGACCGTACCTGTGCACGGCCGAAAGCGTCGCACCGCTCACGAAATCGTCATGTCCAGGCCCTACCGGACCGCGCATGCGGCTCCCTATCTCCCTGTCAGCAAGGAGACTGACGATGACCAGCGATCTGATCGGGTCCGGACCGCGCAACGAGACGACGGCCGGCGACGACGAACAGGACATTCCGGGCCAGCGTGGATTCGCCCGGCCGTTCCATGCGGCGCTCGACCTCGTGTCGGCCTGCCGCAGCCGGGTGGCGCTTGAAACAATGAGCGAGCGCGATCTCGACGACCTCGGGCTGTTGCCCTCCGAGGTCAGGTCCGACTTCATCCGCTGGGGTCTTGCGGCCGCCTGAGGGCCGCGACGGGCAGGGGCGAGGCGGCCGGACGGCCGGAACCATTCCTTAACCTCACGGTCCTAACCGTTGAGACGGTGGTGGTGCTGCGGGGTGGTGTAGGCAGCTGTGAATAGCATACGTGACTGGCTCGCGTCGTGGAGCCTGGCGTCGGTCAAGCGCGCGGCGCTGCTTTTTGCGATCGTCCTGATCGGCGTCGAAGCGATGGTCCTGACCTATTACTGGGGCGACGGGACCGAACAGCTGATGTTCGAACTCGCCATATCGGCGGTGATCACCACCACGGTCGGCGTCCCTGTCCTGCTCTATGTCGTGTCCCAGCATGAGCGGCTGCGCCAACTGTCCGAGCGGCTCGCCTATCTCAGTTCCACCGACCAGATGACGGGACTGCTCAATCGCCAGACGTTCGTCGAGCGCCTCGGCATGGAGTTCCGCAAGCCCGGCGGCGAGACCAGCCGCGGCGTCGTCGCCTATGTCGATGCCGACCATTTCAAGCGGCTGAACGACCGCTTCGGCCACCGGGTGGGCGACAGGGTGATCCAGCTGATCGCGCAGCACATCCGCGCCGTGACGCGGAGCGACGACCTGTGCGGGCGCCTGGGGGGCGAGGAATTCGGAATCTTCCTGGTTGGCGCCACCCTCGAGGAGGCCGGCGGCATCGCCGAACGGCTGAGGCGCGAGGTCAACGCCTGCGAAATCGAGGTCGATGTGCCCGGCGTTTCGGTTTCCGTGTCCATAGGCATTGCGGCCCACAGGCCCGGCGAGAGCGCGCTCGACACGATGCAGGCTGCCGACCGCAGCCTCTATGCGGCGAAAAACGAGGGCCGCAACGCGGTCGTCATCGAACTTCAGCGCTACCGGGCAGCCTAGGACGAAGGCGGTTTCAGGCGTATGCGCGGGGGCGCGCGCCGAATGCGGCAATCAGCCTGCAGAGATCCGGTTCGTTGATCATGCGCGCGGCTTCCTCGGGCTTGACCCACTTGCGCTTGCGCTGGCGCCTTTCCTTCCACTTGTCGGCGACGCGGTCGACTTCGAGCGGGAACACCAGCACTTCGCAGGGCACTTCCTCGCCTGACGACAGCACCTTGGCGTAGTAGTAGCGGCCAGCTTCGCGCCGCGCCACGGCGCCCGACAATCCCGCTTCCTCGCCAGCTTCGCGCGCGGCGGCGTCGGCCAGATCCTCGGCGCTTTCGGGCCAGCCCTTGGGAAGCACCCAGCGGCCGGTGTCGCGGCTGGTGATGAGCATGACTTCGACGCCCGCTTCGGTCGTGCGCCAGGGGAGGGCGGCCACCTGAATACGGCAGGGCGCCTTGCCGAACAGCCGGCGCACCCTTTCAACCAGATTGTAGTTCGTCAGAACGCTCATCAGCGCCAGCCGGGCAATGCCCATCCCCGATTCGTTTGCCGCCTTATTAATCCTAGGGCTAATTGTCGAGAATAGAAGTAAAAATTGTTCTCCAGATGTCACGAATCCAGCCCCGCTCCAGCCTCGGGGCGGGATCATTTCATCATGATTCGCCCGCCTGGATGTGACAGGCCGATGCGATCGGTTTCGGAAAAGTTGGCGCCGGTCAGCCGGCGTGATCGTCGGAGATCGGCTTCTGATAGGTGAAGCCCATGTCCCAGGGGAAATAGATCCAGGTGTCCTGGCTGACCTCGGTGACGAAGGTATCGACCAGAGGCCGACCCTTGGGCTTGGCGTAGACCGTGGCGAAATGCGCCTTGGGCAGCATGGCGCGGACGATGGCCGCGGTCTTGCCGGTGTCGGTCAGGTCGTCGAGGATGAGAACGTTCTCGCCGTCGTTCTCCATCAGGGCCGGCGTGATCTCCTTCAGAACGGCAAGCTCCCCCTGCGAAACGTAGTCGTGGTAGGAGGCGACACAGACCGTCTCGATCAGCCGGATGCCGAGTTCACGCGAGATGATGGCGGCAGGAACGAGGCCGCCCCTGGTGATGCAGACGATCGCCTTCCACTGACCGTTGACGCCAGCCAGCCGCCAGGCGAGGGCGCGCGCGTCGCGGTGGAACTGGTCCCAGGAAACGGGAAAGGCCTTTTCGGGAAGCGACATCGGCTGCACTCCGGCGGATTGGAATGCAGCCGGAATTAGCCGGGAATGGCGGCTCGTGGCAAGCCTTGCGCATGCCTGATCGCAGGTTTGTCCGCAGCTAACGCGACAGGAACGCCGTGACGGGCATGTCGTGCAGCACGGAGCGGGTGACGCCGCCGAACAGAAGCTGCTTCAGCCAGGAGTGGCTGTAGGCGCCGAGCACCAGCAGATCGGCGCCGGTCGCGGCGAGGCGGTTGCGAATGACGTCGTCCGTCGCCAGGCCGCCGGAAGCCTCGCTGTGGACCGACACATTGGCGCCGTGCCGCTCCAGCGCCGCGGCGATGTCGGCCCCAGCCTCGACCGCCGAAGGGCTTTCGGGCGGGTCGATGAGCAGGATCTCCACACCCTCGGCCTCGAGGATGAAGGGCAAGGCGTCGAAGGTCGCCCGCGACGCCTCGCGGCTGCCGTTCCAGGCGATGATGACGCGCCGGAACGAGGCCAGGCACGGGGCGTCCCTGGGGGTGACGAGGACGGGCCGGCCCGCTTCGTAGAGCAGGGCATCGACATCGGGGGAAGCGCCGTCGGGGCCGCCCTGCGAGGCGACCACGAGGTCGCAGCTGCGCGCGCTGGCGACGCCGGAATGGGCGCTGTCGCCGGAAAAGCTCTCGAGGCTTCGCCACTCGGCGCTGATGCCGGCGTCGGTCGTATGCTCCCGGAACATCGCCTCGATCTTCTTCGAACGTTCCTCGTTGATCTCGGTCGAGGCCTGAATGAACTCGGCATCGGGGAAGCCGATCGCCGAGGTGTAGGGGACCGGCAGCGCCTCGGCATGCAGGCCGATGAGATGCGCTTCGAAACGGGCGGCAAGCGCGCCGGCGCAATCACTGACGCGGGCGGCGTCCTCGAGGCTCTGCACAATGGCCAGAATGGTCTTGAACGGCATGGCTTCCTCCCAACGAAAGGTGCGCGCGCCTGAAAATGGATTGGTCCGCGCCGTTGCGCAAGTGGCGGCCGCCGAACGGGTGGCCGGCCAGGCGGCGCGGAATGTCGCGGCTGTCGTGCGCTATCGCGCCGGCAGCGCCGCCACCATCGCCTCGACCGCCTGCCGCGCCGCGTCGAGCGCGGCCTGGGTGCGGGCGCGCACCACCAGATCGGTCGAGAACGTCCCGTCGAGATATTTCGGGTAGGAGCCGATGATGGTGTCGGGATGGGCTTCCTGGATCTTCGCCAGCGGGCCGCCGATGATGCCTTCGCCGTGCGGGCAGGAAACGGTCGCCGAGCGCAGCCGGGTGCCGGTCTTCAGCGTCGGCACGACGTTGTCGAGCATGGCCTGGAAGATCGAGGGTACGCCGGCCATGACGTGGACGTTGCCGATCCTGAAGCCGGGCGCCACCGAGACGGGATTGTCGATGTGGTCGGCGCCGACCGGCATGCGCGCCATGCGCTTGCGGGCATCGTTGAACTCGATGTTGCGCGCCGCGTAGCTTTGCGCCAGCAGCGCCATCGCCTTCTCGTCGTAGTCGCAGGCGACGCCGAACGCCTTGGCCACCGAATCCGCGGTGATGTCGTCGTGGGTCGGGCCGATGCCGCCGGTGGTGAAGACGTAGTCGTAGCGATGGCGCAGCGCATTGACCGCGGCGATGATGTCGTCCTCGTCGTCGGCGACCACCCGGACTTCCTTCAGGTCGACGCCGATCGCCGTCATCATGTCGGCGAGGTGGCCGATGTTGCGGTCCTTGGTGCGGCCGGAGAGAATTTCGTCGCCGATGACGATCATGGCGGCGGTGACGATGTCGGGCATGCTGCGATCCTCGGGATCGCCGTGCATAGCGCGCCCGACGTTGCGCCGCAATGTTATCCCGATTGTGAACAATCCGTAGCCCGATAGGTGACTTTCATTGAACGATTGCCACCCTAGTTTCTCCTGGAGCGGCGCACCGGGCCCGCGACACCACGGACAGGAGACGAGACATGGCAAAGATACTGGCGCTCTACTATTCGAGCTGGGGCCACATGGAACAGATGGCCAGGGCGGCCGCCGAAGGCGCCAGGGAGGCCGGCGCCGATGTGACGGTCAAGCGGGTGAAGGAACTGGTTCCCGAGGAGGTCGCCAAGGCCGCCTACTACAAGCTCGACCAGGAGGCGCCGATCGCCGATCCGCTCGAGCTCGAGAACTATGACGGCTTCATCTTCGGCGTGTCGACGCGCTACGGCATGATGGCCGCGCAGCTGAAGAACTTCTTCGACCAGACCGGCCCGCTCTGGGCGAGGGGCGCGCTCATCAACAAGGTGGCGACCGTGATGTCGTCGACCGCGACCCAGCATGGCGGCCAGGAACTCGCCATCCTGACGACGCAGGCGTCGCTGCAACACCACGGGCTGATCATCGTGCCGCTGTCCTACGCCTACCAGGGGCAGTCGGGCGTCGACGTGGTGCGCGGCGGCTCGCCCTATGGCATGACGACCATGTCGGACTCCGACGGTTCGCGCCAACCCTCCGCGCAGGAGCTCGAGGGCGCGAAGTTCCAGGGCAAGCGGCTGGCCGAGATCACGATCAAGCTGCACGGCTGACGCCGCGCCGCGGCGCGGCGCCGATTCTCCCGCCGCATGCCGCTTGCCGAAACCGGGCAAGCGGCTAGTCTGCGGGCTCGCATCGTCCGCGGGAGAACCATGGCACCCCTGATCGGCTGGATGGCAGGCGCGCTGCTCGTTTCGGCGCTGCTCGCGGCAGGCTATTTCGTCCTGACGACGCGGCGGATCGCGGCGCGCGCCGAACGCACGGTTCCTCCCGCCGGCCGGTTCGTCGAGGCCGGCGGCAACCGCGTCCACTACGTCGATGCCGGCGAGGGACGCCCGATCGTCTTCGTGCACGGCCTCGGCGGCCAGCTCCACCATTTCCGGCACCCGACCTTTCCGCTGTTGCCGGGCTACCGGCTGATCGCGCTCGACCGGCCGGGCTCCGGCTATTCGGTGCGTTCGTCGCAAGCGACCGCGCGGCTGCCCGAACAGGCGCAGGCTGTCGCCGACTTCATCGTCGCGCTGGGGCTGGAGCGGCCGCTGGTCGTCGGCCACTCGCTGGGCGGCGCGGTGGCGCTGACGCTGGCGCTCGACCGTCCGGACCTCGTCTCGGGCGTCGTCGCGCTGGCGCCGCTGACGCATATGGAAGACGAGGTGCGGCCCGAATTCAGGGCGCTCTACATCAAGTCGCCGCTGAAACGCTGGCTGGTGGCGCAGACGACGGCCGTGCCGGCATCGATGAAATATGCGGCGCAGACGCTCGACTTCGTCTTCGGGCCGCAGAAATGGCCCGAGGACTATATCGTCGACGGCGGCGGCATGCTGGGGCTGAGGCCGAGCCATATCTATGCGACGTCGAGCGACATCGTGGCGATCGAGCAGGACCTGGGCGTCATCGAGAAACGCTACGGCGAGATCGCGATGCCCGCCGCCGCGATGTTCGGGACGGCGGACCGCGTGCTGGACTACCGCCGGCATGGGCTGGCGCTTCGCGACCAGATGCCGGGCCTCGACTTCGAACTGGTCGAGGGGCAGGGCCACATGCTGCAGTTCACGGCCGCGGAGCGGGTGGCAGCCCTGATCGAGCGGACCGCGGCGCGGGCTTTCGGGTAGCGCCGGCCGGCGCGATCGGATTCGGTTGATAGCCGCCTTCGCATCTGGCCAAGCCGGTCGAAGCGCGCTAGCCTGTGGCGTTCGCGCCATGCTGGGGAGCTTTGCTGCGTCCATGAAACGATATGTCGCCGTACAGGAGCCGACCTGTACGTGGGCGGTCTTCGATACGCTCGACGACGTGCCCGCGGAGATCGGCGGGGCCGTGCTCGTCGGACTTGAGAGGTCGGCGGCGCTGGACCTTGCCGCGTCCTGCAACGAGGACCGGGCCGAACGCCTGAAGCGGGCACGGGAGCGCGGCCATCTGCACCTGGTCGGCGGCACCGCCGCCTGAGCGCCGCCCGGGTCTTCCCCGGCCGGCCTTGACGCGAACGCCCGCGCACCCGAAAAGGCGGTCAGTGCGGACGTGGCGGAACCGGTAGACGCAAGGGACTTAAAATCCCTCGGAGCAATCCGTGCGGGTTCGATCCCCGCCGTCCGCACCATTTTGCCCCGGCGCCTAGGGCGCGTACTCAATAGGCCTTGCTGATTGGTCGCGGTGTTGATTCAAGGGTTCCGGAAGGAGGCCTTGAAATGGCGCGATACGATCTGAACGAGGCGGAGTGGCGGATTGTCGAGCCGCTACTTCCTGCGGCTGGCAAGGGTAAGCGTCGGGTTGACGACCGTCGGGTGGTCAACGGCATCTTCTATGTGCTGAGGACAGGATCGCCGTGGCGTGATCTGCCGGAACGGTATGGGCCATACACGACGGTCTACAACCGCTTCAATCGTTGGGCCAAGAAGGGGGTATGGCTCGGCCTGTTCGAGGCCCTGGCGGCCCAGTCGCCGCAGTCTCTTCACCTGATCGACTCGTCGATCGTGCGGGCCCACCAGCACGCAGCCGGTGGAAAAAAGGGGGTCCGGATCACGCCATCGGCCGTTCTCGTGGCGGACTGAGCACCAAGATCCATGCCGTCGTCGATCAAGACGGACTGCCGGTCCGGTTGTTGATCACGCCTGGGCAGGCGTCAGACAAGACCGCCGTGCCAGATCTTCTGGCGGGATTGCCGCCAGCTCGGGCGCTCGTCGCCGACCGTGGCTACGACAGCCGCGCCATCATCGATCTCGTCCGCAGGGCAGGCGGTGAGGCCCATATCCCGACCCAGAGCCGCGTCAAGGCCCAACGCTCCGTCGATCACGAACTCTACAGACGCCGCAACCTGGTCGAGCGCTTCTTCTGCAAGATCAAGCAGTTCCGGCGCATCGCCACTCGCTTCGAAAAGCACGCCACGAACTTCCTCGCCGCTGTCGCACTCGCTTCGGCTAGACTCTGGATGCGTTCAGTTGAGTCCACGCCCTAGGCGCGGCGCCCCCCGATCAGGTCGATCCGGTCCCGCCGCCATGTTCCCGGCGGAAGCGCCTGGTCATGCCGCAGCAACGGATGAAGACCTTGCCCGAACCGCAGGGGCACAAATCGTTCTTGCGCTTCTGCACGCTGGCGACCTTGGGCAGGATGAGGCCGGTGGGCACCAGCCAGGTCAGCAGCGCGGCGGCCTTCGAGGCGAGGCCGGGCACGACCATCCGCTTGCCGCGCCGGAAGCCGCGCCATGCGCTGGCGGCGACCTCGTCGGCGGTGAGGTCCGGAAGATAGC
>NZ_JBFOCI010000010.1:0-29251 GCF_040813675.1 Mesorhizobium marinum
CACGCCTCGGCGATGAAACGCGGTCCGGCCCCGAACGACGGGGCCGGACCGAACTTCACACGGCAGTGTGCCGCGGACAGATCGAATCCAGGAGACTTCGCATGACAATGGCCGGAACCATGTTGCCCAAACTCGCCGTCGCGTTCGGACTGGCAATCATGCCGATCGCGGCATCCTACCGGTAGCTGGCAAAGACCTCGGTCGTGCCGTCCCGCCTGACGAGCAGCACGTCGTAGGGATCCGCGTCGGCGCCGGCCTCGCCCATGCCCGGCGAGCCGTAGGGCATGTCGGGAACCGTGAGCCCGATTGCGTCGGGTCGCTCGGCGAGCAGCCGGCGCACTTCACGGGCGGGAACATGCCCCTCGACCACATAGCCGTCGATCCTCGCGGTGTGGCAGGACGTCTGGCCGGGCTTCAGCCCGGCCTCGGCCTTCGCCGCGTCGAGCGCGGCGGCCGACAGGTCGATCTCGGAGACCGTGAAACCGGCCTCGCGCATGTGGCTGCCCCAGGCCGTGCAGCAGCCGCAGCTTGCCGACTTCAGCACCTCCAGCGACTGCGCCCAGGCAGCCTGGGGGGCCAGCGCGAACGACGCGAGGGCAAGCGCGCGAACCAGTTTCCTGCATTTCGTCATGACCGGTCTCCTATCCATTGGATTGCCATAGGCCAGTGTCTGTCGATCCTGTGTCGGGTTCCCGGCGTCTCAATCAAGACGCACGGTGCGCAGCCTCAGCGCGTTGGCGATGACGGACACCGACGACAGGCTCATGGCCGCCGCCGCGATCATCGGCGAGAGCAGCGTTCCGAACACGGGGTAAAGCACGCCGGCCGCGACCGGCACGCCAAGCGCATTGTAGACGAAGGCGAAGAAGAGGTTCTGCTTGATGTTGCGGATCGCCGCCTGCGAAAGCGCGCGCGCCCGCACGATGCCGTTCAGGTCGCCCTTCACAAGCGTGATGCCGGCGCTCTCGACGGCGACGTCCGCGCCGGTTCCCATGGCGATGCCGACATCCGCGGCGGCAAGCGCCGGGGCGTCGTTGACGCCGTCGCCGGCCATGGCGACCTTCGCGCCGGCGGCGCGCAGTTCCTCGATGAGGCGCTGCTTGCCGTCCGGCAGCATGTCGGCGCGCACCTCGTCGATGCCGAGGCTGGCCGCGACGGCGCGCGCGGTGCGCTCGTTGTCGCCGGTCGCCATGATGACGCGAAGCCCCTTGCCGTGAAGGGCGCGGATCGCCTCGGCGGTGGTCGCCTTCACCGGATCGGCGACCGCGACGAAGCCGGCCGGCCGGCCGTCGACGGCGACGAACATGGCAGTCTTGCCCTCCGACCGCATCGCATCGGCGTTGGGGGCAAGCGCGTCGATGGCGACGCCGAGATCGGCCATCATGGCGGCATTGCCGAGCGCGACCGTCGCCCCGCCGACCGTTCCGGACACGCCCTTGCCCGTGACCGCCTCGAAACCGCTCGCCTCCTGCATGGCGGCGTCGCGTTCCCGTGCGCCCTCGACGATCGCCTCGGCCAGCGGATGCTCCGAGCCGCGCTCCAGCGACGCCGCGAGCGACAGCAGCCGGTTGTCATCAAAACCATCGGCCGGCACGACGTCGGTCAGGCGCGGACGGCCTTCAGTCAGCGTGCCCGTCTTGTCGACGATCAGCGTGTCGACCGCCGCGAAACGTTCCAGCGCCTCGGCATCCTTGATCAGCACGCCAGCCTGCGCGCCGCGGCCGGTCGCGGTCATGATCGACATCGGCGTCGCGAGGCCGAGCGCGCAGGGACAGGCGATGATGAGCACGGAGACCGCCGAGACGATCGCGAAGATCATGCTGGGCTCGGGCCCGAACAGGCCCCAGACAACGAAGGCGACGATGGCGACAAGCACCACGGCCGGCACGAAATAGTAGGAAACGCGGTCGGCAAGACCCTGGATGGGCGCACGCGAGCGCTGCGCCTTCGCCACCATCTCGACGATCTGCGACAGCATCGTCTCGGCGCCGACACGCTCGGCGCGGATGACCAGGGTGCCGTTCCGGTTCAGCGTGCCGCCGGTCACCTTGTCGCCGTCGGACTTCTCGACCGGCACCGGTTCGCCGGTAATCATCGATTCATCGACCGAAGAGCGCCCCTCGACCACCAGGCCGTCGACCGGCACGCTGTCGCCCGGCCGCACGCGCAGCCGGTCGCCCTGGCTGACCTCGTCGAGCGGAACGTCCTCTTCGGTTCCGTCGTCGGCGATCCGGCGCGCGGTCTTGGGCGCCAGGTCGAGGAGCGCGCGGATTGCGGAACCGGTGCGCTCGCGGGCGCGCAGTTCTAGCACCTGGCCGAGGAAGACGAGCGCCACGATGACAGCCGCCGCCTCGAAATAGACGGGAACCGACCCGCCATGGCCCCTGAACTGGTGGGGGAAGAGGTCGGGGAACAGCGTCGCGACCAGACTGTAGAGATAGGCCGTGCCGACGCCGATGGAGATGAGCGTCCACATGTTCGGGCTACGATTGACGATCGACTGGTACCCGCGCTCGAAGAACGGCTTCGCCGCCCAGAGCACCACCGGCGTTGCGAGCGCCAGTTCCACCCAGGTGGCAAGCGGTTCGCCGATCCAGTCGCGCACCGGCAGGCCGAGCATCGGCCCCATGGCGATGACGAGCAGCGGCACGGACAGCGCCGCCGAAACCACAAACCTTCGGGTGAAATCGACCAGTTCCGGGTTCGGGCCTTCGTCGCCGGTGGGAACGCCCATCGGCTCGAGCGCCATGCCGCAGATCGGGCAGGCTCCCGGCTCGTCGCGCACGATCTGGGGATGCATCGGGCAGGTATATTTCGTGCCCGCTGGCATCGCCGCCGGCCGAGGCATTCCGCTCGCATAGCGCCCGGGATCGGCGACGAATTTCGAGCGACAACCCTCGGAGCAGAAATGAAAACGATCGCCGCCGTGCACGGCGGTCGGCTTGCCGGCGGCCGGATCGACGCTCATGCCGCAAACCGGATCGCGGACCGTCGCGCCTGCAGGGTGCGCCGGCGAAACGCCGTGGGCATGGTGCTCGTGAGAGGACATCTGCCGCCTCCTTCCGTTTTCAACCCATTGATCGCACTTCCAGCAACTGGAAGGTCAAGGGTATCGTGAAGCTCTCCTATTCGGTCGCGCCCCAACGCCGATATCCGGCATGTCGCGAGCCGGCGATTGCTGCTAAGCTCCGGCGATCACAGGGTGTCCAAGGCCATGTCCCGTCTTGCAAGGACGCTGTATTTCATAGGCTTGCTCGTCGCGCCCGGCGCGGCCGTCGCGGCCGACCTGCCGGCATCCCAGCCGGCTCCGACGGAGGCGCGGTTTGCCTCCGGCTGGACGTTTTCGATCGACCCCATCTACGGCTGGATACCGGGCTTCAAGGGCGACGTGTCGGTGTTCGGCAACGACGCGCATATCGACGTCACCACCCTGGATATCCTGGACAACCTCGGACCGTTCCTGCGGGCGCTGGACGGCTACTACATGGGATCGGGCGAATGGCGCAGCGGACGCTATGGCCTGGGCTACGACATCGTGCACTTCAGCGTGAGCGGCACGCGGGATTTCGGCAACCGCATCCTCACCGGCAGCGCCGACCTCGGCTTTTCGCTGACCATGGCGACGCTGACCGGCAACTACCGGGCTTTCGAGAGCGCCAAGGCCTACGCCGACATTGTCGCGGGCGTTCGCTATACCAAGGTCAACATCGATCTCGACCTCACGGTGGGGCCGGTCCCGGCGGCGGCAAGCGGCGGCGACGACTGGTTCGACCCCGTCCTCGGTATTCGCGGCCGATACGACTTTGCCGACCACTGGTACGTAAAGGGCCAGGCGCTCGGCGGCGCGCTGGGCGGCTCCGACTATCTCTACGACCTGTCCGGCCTCGTCGGGTATTCGTGGTCGAACGGGGTCGAGGCCTATGCGGGCTGGCGCGCGGCGCACACCAGCTACGACAAGGACGACTTCACCTGGGACGTGACGATGACCGGCCCCATGCTCGGACTGAGCTACAACTTCTAGCCGGCCCGGCGACAGGTCAGTTGCCCGCCTCCGCCTCTCGGCCTATGCCCGTGCGGGCCATGCGGGATGCAGATCGTCGATGACAAACGCATGCGCGTGGCGGCGGGCGCCCTCGGCCAGGTGAGGATGATCGGCGGGCAGGTCGTCGTGGCTATGCTCGAGCGCGTCTGGATCGCCTTCGGGCCAGACTGCCAACGCGATGGCGATGGCGGCGGCCGCGAGGACGGACAGAACGACGGAGGCGACCGCAAGCCCGAACGTGGCGCCGGCCCAGCCCGCCAGCGGATAGGCGACCAGCCAGCAGGCGTGGGAAAGCGCGAACTGAGCTGCGAAGAGCGACGGGCGATCCTCCGGGTTCGCCGAACGGCGCAGCAGGCGTCCGGACGGCGTCAGCGCCGTCGAATAGCCGACGCCGAGGACGAACCATAGCGGCAGGAGCCAGGCGTAGGAGGCGAGAACCGACGACGACAGCGTCGCGACAGCCAGCAGGCCCACTCCGCCCAGCATCACCTTGCGATCGGGAAGCGCGTCCAGCAGGCGGGGCAGCGCCAGCGCCGCCAGCATCGAGCCCGCGCCGAAGGCCGCCAGCGCAAGCGCGGTCGAGCGCTGGTCGAGGCCGAACACGGACTGAACGTAGACGACCGTGTTCACGAAGACGAGAGCGCCGCCGCTGGCGACTGCCAGGTTGATCGCCAGCAGGCCCCTGAGACGCGGCGTGGCGAGGTAGATGCGGATGCCCCTCGTCGTCCGGTCGAGGATACCGCGCGGCTCGGCCGGCTTCGGGCTCGGCAATGTGACCGACATGACGAGCGCGGCCGAGGCGAGGAAGCCGAACACCGTTCCGGCAAACAGGCTGTGGAACGAAATCAGCGTCAGAAGGACAGCCGCCAGCATCGGGCTGACGACGCTTTCGAGGTCGTAGGCGAGCCGCGAAAGCGACAGAGCCCGGGTATACTCGCGCTCGTCCGGGAGGATGTCCGGGATGGTCGCCTGGAAGGTCGGCGTGAAGCCGGCAGACGCCGACTGCAGCGCGAAAATCAGCACATAGACCTGCCAGACCTCGGTGACGAAAGGCAGGAAGAGCGCGATGCAGGCGCGCACCACATCCAGCGCCACGAGCATCGCCCTGCGCGGGACGCGCTCTGTGAAGGCGGAGGCGATCGGCGCCACGACGACATTGGCGATCATCTTGATGCCGAGCGCCGTGCCGAGCACGGCGCCCGCATCGTCGCCCGCCAGTTCGAAGGCGAGGAGCCCGAGCGCGACGGTCAGCAGACCGGTCCCGACCAGGGCGACAAGCTGCGCCTGAAACAGGCGGCGATAAATGCGGTTCGAAAGGACAGCCAGCATCAGAGGTATTTCGCGATTTCCTTGAATTCATCGACGGACCGCTGCGTGTCGGCAGCGACGGCGCCGACCGTCCTGTCCAGGCAATGATCCAGGTGATCGTGAATGAGCGTGCGCTTGGCGTTGGAAACCGCCTTCTCGACCGCATGAAGCTGCTGGGCGATATCCAGGCACGGCCGGCCGGTCTCGATCATTTCTATGACGCTGCGCAGGTGGCCCTCGGCGCGCTTGAGACGTCTTGCGATGGCGGGATGCGAGGCGTGGCGGTGGGCTGTCATGACTGCCAGATATCCCCCCCGGGGGGATATTGTCAATCAGCGCCCGGCGGGTGTGTCAGGGTTCGCGTTCGATCTCGATCGGGAACGCGAAGCCCGCCTTCACCCGATCCATGACCACCATCGTCTTGAAGCCCTTGATGTCGTGGTTCTCGTAGAAGAAGCGGCGCGTGAACTGCTCGTAGTCCTCCATGTCCCTGGCGGTCACGACGAGCATGAAGTCGGCATCCCCCGTCACGTAGTAGCCGATCATCACTTCGCGGGTGTTGCGGATCGCGTTCTTGAAACGGTCGACGATGTCGGCGCGCTCGCGCTCCAGCGAGACCAGCACGATCATGGTGACGTATCGCCCAAGCGCCTTGGGCGACACGATCGAGACGTCGGCCTCGATGATCCCGTCGGCTCGCAGGCGCTTCAAGCGCCGCTGGCAGGCGGTGGGCGAAAGATGCACCATCTCCGCCAGTTCCTCCGAGGTCAGGCGATTGTTCGCCTGGAGCGCGTCGAGCAGCGCGGCATCCGCCGCATCGATCTTCTTCATGCCTGTTTCCTGCTTCAATGGTTGAGAGTTTGCAGGATATCTGCGTACTGGTCCCGATTTTCGCCGTCAACCGGCGACCGCTTGCGCTATTCTTGGCGCCGATGACCGGAAGCCCGATCGATAGCGGCTCCAGAGACTGAAGGGTAGGAACGAATGAGCATCGACATCAGCGACATCGCCAGCAAGGACAGGAATTCGGTCCTGCACCCCTTCACGCACCTGAAGGACTTCGCGACGGGCGCGATGGGCGATCCCACGATCGTGGAGACAGGCAAGGGAATCCGCATCCAGGACGCCCGCGGGAACCAGCTGATCGACGGATTCGCGGGCCTCTACTGCGTCAACATCGGATACGGCCGCACCGAGGTGGCGGAGGCGATCGCGCGGCAGGCCTATCGCCTCGCCTACTACCACTCCTACGCGGCCCACACGACCGACCAGCTGGCGATCCTGTCGGACCGGCTGGTGAGGATGGCGCCCGGCAAGATGAGCAAGGTCTTCTATGGCATGTCCGGCTCGGACGCCAACGAGACCAACGCGAAGCTGGTCTGGTACTACAACAATTTGCGCGGCAAGCCGACCAAGAAGACGATCATCTCGCGCGAGCGCGGCTACCATGGCTGCAGCGTGATTTCCGGCTCGATGACCGGCATGAGCTTCTATCACGACCACATGGACCTGCCGCTGCCCCAGGTTGTCCACACCGGCGCGCCGCACCACTACTGGGGGGCCGAGGCCGGCGAGACCGAAACCGAGTTCTCGGCGCGACGCGCGGCCGAGCTCGACCGGCTGATCGAAAAGATCGGGCCGGACAATGTAGGCGCCTTCATTGCCGAACCGGTACTGGGAACCGGCGGCATCACCCCGCCGCCCGAGGGCTACTGGGCGGCCGCGCAGGCGGTGCTCAAGAAGCATGACGTGCTGCTGATCGCCGACGAGGTCATCACCGGGTTCGGGCGCACCGGCTCGATGTTCGGCTCGCTGCACTACGGCATCGAGCCCGACCTGATCACCGTCGCGAAGGGCCTGACCTCGGCATACTTCCCGCTGTCGGCCTCGATCGTCGGCGAAAAGGTCTACCGGGTGCTGGAAGACGGCGCGGACCGGGTGGGCGCCTTCTCGCACGGCTACACCTATTCCGGCCACCCGATCGGAGCGGCCGCGGCAAACGCCGTTCTCGACATCGTCGAGAAGGAGGACCTGCCCGGCAACGCCCGCGAGGTCGGCGCGTATTTCCAGGCGCAGCTGAAGGAGAGGTTCGCGCAGTTGCCGATCGTCGGCGAGGTGCGCGGCGTCGGCCTGATGGGGGCGATCGAGTTCGTCGCCGACCGCGACCGGAAGAAGCGTTTCGACGCCTCACAGAAGGTCGGCGCGCGCATCTCGAAGGCGGCGCGCGACCGGGGGCTGATCGCGCGCGCCATGCCGCACGGCGACATCCTCGGCTTCTCTCCGCCCCTCGTGGTCACCAGGGGCGAGGTCGACGAAATCCTCTCGATCGCCGAAAGCGCCGTCCGCAGCGTCATGGACGAACTGGCCGGCGAGAGCCGCGCCGCCTAGCGGCGCCTGCCCCGACGTTCCGGCGCCAGGGCACGGCGCCGCCAACGCAAGGCACAGGCGGGCGCCGCCCGCCTTCTCAAAAACTGCGCTCGATGCCGTCGGGACGCCGCGATTCGCCGCGCCCGCAACCCTCTTGAAAAGGAAGCCGCTCCCGATGTCCGCCGTCCCTTTCCGCATCGCCGAGAGACCTGGCATGATCCCCGTGTTCAGCCCTTTCGACGGGTCCCTCGTCGGATCGGTGGACGCACGCGGCCCCGACGAGATCGACGCGCTGCTGGCGCGTGCCCACCGCGGCGCGCGCCAGTCGCGCGCGCTGCCCCGCCACCAGCGATCGGGCATCCTGGAGCGCACCGCGCAGATCGTGCTGGATCGCCAGGATGACTTCGCCAAGACTATCGTGATGGAGGCCGGAAAGACCATCGCGCAGGCGCGCAAGGAGGTCATGCGGTGCGCCAACACCCTCAGGCTCGCCGCCGAGGAGGCCAAGCGCAACGCCGGTGAGGTCGTCCCGTTCGACGCGTTCGCCGGCGGCGACATGCGCCAGGGATGGTTCACGCGTGAGCCGCTTGGGATCATCGTCGCGATAACGCCCTACAACGACCCGCTCAACCTGGTCGCGCACAAGCTCGGACCGGCGATCGCGGGCGGCAACGCGGTCCTGCTCAAGCCTTCGGACCTGACGCCGCTGTCGGCATCGGGCCTCGCCGCCGCGCTCGTCGAAGCCGGCCTGCCCGACGAGATCGTGACGGTCGCCGTCGGCGGCGTCGAACTCGGGGCGGCCCTGGTTTCGGCACGGGACGTGAGGATGGTTTCTTTCACCGGCGGCTTCGCTGCCGGCGAGGCGATCGCGCGCGCGGCCGGGCTGAAAAAGCTGGCGATGGAACTGGGCGGCAACGCGCCGGTCATCGTCATGCCGGACTGCGACCTCGGCAAGGCCGTCGACAGCTGCGTGTCGGGCGCCTTCTGGGCGGCCGGCCAGAACTGCATCGGCGCTCAGCGCATCCTCGTCCATTCGGCCGTCTACGCCGACTTCCGGGACGCCTTTGTCGAAGCGACACGCCGGCTCAAGGCCGGCGACCCCTCGCGCGACGACACGGATGTCGGGCCGATGATCTCGATCCAGGCCGCAGAGCGGGCCGAGGCCACCGTCAACCAGGCCGTCGAAGCCGGCGCCAGGCTGCTCACAGGCAACCGGCGCGACGGCTCGCTCTATGCGCCGACGGTGCTGGAAGACGTTCCGCCGACCTGTTCGCTCTGGCGCGACGAGGCGTTCGCGCCGTTGGTCGCCCTCGCCTGCTTCGACGCTCTGGACGAGGCGATCGAGATGGCCAACGACATCGAATACAGCCTGCACGCCGGCATCTTCACCAACGATCTCGCCGTCGCGCTGGAGGCGGCTGGGCGGATCGACGCCGGCGGCGTGATGATCAACGATTCATCGGACTACCGGGTCGACGCCATGCCCTTCGGCGGTTCGAAATACGGCAGCTTGGGCCGGGAGGGCGTGCGTTTCGCCTACGAAGAGATGACCCAGCCGAAGGTCGTGTGCATCAACCGCGGTTGACCCACGGGCGCCCCCGGATCCCACCCGCCCCGGAGGCGTTTCGGACCTCATTTCGATTTTGACGACCCGTCGGGTTCCGGATTGCGGGCCGAGGCATTTCCTGCAACGATACAAACGGGGCGATCTAGAGGTGATGCGAATGAGACGCTGGATCGTATTCGCAGCGATTGTCATTGGCGGCTGCCAGACGGCGGCCGAGGAGCCCGATCAGAAAACGGCGCTTGCCGGCGACTATCGGGCGGTTGCAGGCTGTTTCTATCGGGGTGCCGGTTCAGGCTACCGAAGCACCGAAGACCCCTCGAAGCCCGTCGTCACCGTTTCGGGCACGCGAAGCGGCGGAGGCACCGACAGCCTGGAATTCATGGCGACCGGCGATGGCATCACGACCGTACATGCGCATCTGGGCTCGCCGGGCGGCACCGAGGCATGGCACCGCTACCTGTCGATCCTGAAGGGGTGCCCGGGATAGTCCCGACGCTCGCTTTGACGGGGCAACGCTGACGAGGATCATGCGCGGCGTCGCGCCGTCCGAAAAGAAAAGGCCCGCCAAAGCGGGCCTTTCAAATCTCGAAACCGCCAGCCGTCAGAACCGGTAGTTCACGCCAAACCGGAGCGTGTGAATCTTGAGGTCGACATTCGTGCCGTCGGCGAAGCCAAGCGAATAGTCCTCGTCGCCCGCGTCGAAGTAGCGGTATTCGCCCTTGACCGACCAGTTGTTGTCGATGGCGAACTCGGCGCCGGCGCCGATCGTCCATCCGTCGTGCCAGCGCTTGTCGCTGACCGGCGGATTCAGGAAGGTGTCGTTGTAGGCGGTGCGCTCCGCATGAGCCCAGCCCCAGCCGAGGGTCATGAAGGGAAGCCAGCGATCCATCGCATAGCCGAGCCGAGCCTGGATGGTCGCCATCTGGTCGATCTCGAGATCGACATGCGTGTACTGCGAACCGCCCGCCCAGTATCCCTCGTTGCCGTCGTTCATGCTGGCGAACGACCAGTCGCCCTCGATGCCGAGCACGATGTTGTTGCTGAACTGGTAGTTGTAGCCGACCTGCACACCGCCGAAGGCACCGTCAGGATCCAGATCCACCGCGCAGCCAAAACCGCCGCCGCAAACCTCGTTGAAGATATCGTTGTTGTACTCCGAGTCGCCGTTGCTCCAGCCGTAGCCGCCGTGCAGGCCGATATAGGCGCCCGACCAGTTCCATTCCGGCAGTACGGGGACGGGTTCCTGGTAAACAACGGCATCCGCCGCGTATGCGGACGTGCTGCCAAGGGCAACAGCCGCACAAAGCAAGATTTTCCGTATGCGCATGACCTTACTCCTTCACCCTCAGTGGGGGACGAGGAAGGTCCTCAGTGCTCGGAAGTTGCCCCCGCCCCACGGTAGACGGATGGATATTACTCCCATCGCGGCGCGGAGAGGTTGCAAATATGCAACATTAGTAAAGTCTCAGATTCCTTAAGGGAAATGGCTTACGAAGCGTTTAGAGGCGGAATTCCGCCTGTTTTCGGCCTCTGTCGGCAGCCGTCACCAACGCTCGAACGCCATGTTGCACCGCACAGCCGCTTGTGCCAGCGTGATAGGCTGCCGTCGCGAGTCTGCGGCACCCGGCAGCTCCAGCGACAGGAATTTTCCGACATGGCGTCCAGACCGTTCGAGTTTCAGCCGGTTCTCGCCCGAACCCTCCTGCAGGCCATCCTGGTGGTGGGCGTGGTGGGCCCCGGGCCAGCCCTGGCCCAGCAGGAGCCGCCGACCGTGACGGCCGCCAAGCCGGTGGTCCGGGACATCGTCGAGGACGACGAGTTCGTCGGCCGCTTCGAAGCGGTCGACCAGGTGGCGGTGCGGTCCCGCGTCGGCGGCTATCTCCAGGCGGTCCACTTCACGGACGGCGCGCTGGTCAAGCAGGGCGACCTCCTGTTCACCATCGACCAGCGCCCGTTCCAGGCCGCCTTCGAGGCAGCGAAGTCGCGGGTCGACGTGGCGACCAGCCTGCTCGACTTCTCGCAGTTGCAGCTGAAGCGCGCGGAAGAACTGGCAAGCAGCGGCAACCTTTCCACCGCCACGCTCGACGACCGACGGCGAGAATACCTGGCCGCCGAGGCGGGATACCAGGGCGCGACCGCCGACCTCAGGACCGCGAACCTGAACCTCGAATTCACCGAGATCCGTGCGCCGCTGGCGGGCCGCATCGACCGCCGCCTGGTGTCGATCGGCAATCTCGTCCAGCCGGACTCGACGCTGCTGACGACGATCGTGTCGACCGACCCGATCGACTTCTACTTCGACGTCGACGAGCGCCTCTACCTCGCCTATGCCGAGGACGCCCGCAAGCGGGGCGGCGCGCTGCAGGAGGGCGCAGGCGGGCTGGACGTCGCGGTGAGGATCGCCGACCGCAACAACGCCTCCTTCGCGGGCAAGCTGGACTTCGCCGAGAACCGCATCGACGCGGCGACCGGCACGGTGCGCGTGCGCGCGCGCTTCGCCAATTCCGATGGCGTGCTGCAGCCCGGCATGTTCGGCCGGATCAACGTTCCGGGCTCGCTGCCCTATCGCGGCGTGATGCTGCCCGACGAGGCGATCGGCGCCGACCAGAGCCGCCGCATCGTCTACGTGGTCGACGCGGAGGGCACCGTCAGCGCCAAGACCGTGCGACCGGGCCCGCGCAACCATGGCTACCGCGTCATCCGAGAAGGGCTGACCGGCGACGAGACGGTGATCATCAACGGGCTGATGCGGGTCAGGCCGGGCGTCAAGGTCAAGGCCGAGATCGTCACGCTGCCGGACGAGGCCGCGGCGACCGGAGAGGCGCAATGAACTTCTCCCACTTCTTCGTCGACAGGCCGATTTTCGCATCCGTCCTGTCGATCGTGCTGCTGATCGTCGGCGGCATCGCCTACACGCAGCTGCCGGTGGCCCAGTATCCGGAAATCGCACCGCCGACGATCGTCGTGCAGGCCGCCTATCCCGGCGCAGACGCCGAGACCGTCGCGGCAACCGTGGCGACGCCGCTCGAGCAGGAGATCAACGGCGTCGAGGACATGCTCTACATGTCGTCCTACTCGTCGGGTGACGGCTCGATGCAGTTGACCATCACCTTCGAACTCGGCACCGACCTCGACCAGGCGCAGGTGCTGGTGCAGAACCGGGTGGCGACCGCCGAGCCCAGACTGCCCGAGGAAGTGCGCCGGCAGGGCGTGACGACGAACAAGAGCTCGCCCGACCTGATGATGGTCGTGCACATGCTGTCGCCCGACGATTCCTACGACCAGCTCTACGTTTCCAACTATGCGCGATCGCGGGTGCGCGACATCCTGCTGCGCCTCGAAGGCGTCGGCAACCTGATCATCTTCGGCGAACGCGAATATTCGCTGCGCATCTGGCTGGACCCGGAAAAGCTGTCGGCGCTCGGCATGACGTCGGGCGACATCGTGCAGGCGCTGCGCGAACAGAACGTTCAGGTGTCGGGCGGCTCCATCGGCGCACCGCCCAACGATACCGGATCGGCGTTCCAGTACACGGTGACGACCCAGGGCCGCTTCGACGACGCGCGCGATTTCCGCTATATCATCGTCAAGGCGACCGAGGACGGGCGGCTCATCACGCTGCGCGACGTCGCGCGCATCGAACTCGGCGCCAAGGACTACATCACCAATTCCTACCTGAACGGCAAGAACGCGGTCGCGCTCGGCATCTTCCAGAGGCCGGGCACCAATGCGCTTGCCGCCGCGGAGGAAATCAAGTCGACCATCGCCGATCTCTCGAAGGACTTCCCGCCGGGACTCACCTACGAAATCGTCTACAACCCGACCGAGTTCATCGCGGAGTCCATCAACGAGGTCTACAAGACGATCCTCGAGGCGATTGCGCTGGTCGTCATCGTCATCATCGTCTTCCTGCAATCCTGGCGCATGGCGATCATCCCCATCGTCGCCATCCCGGTATCGCTGATCGGAACGCTGGCGATCCTGTTCGCATTCGGCTTCTCGCTGAACATGCTGACGCTGTTCGGTCTCGTGCTGGCGATCGGCATCGTCGTCGACGACGCGATCGTCGTGGTCGAGAATGTCGAGCGCAACATCCGTCTGGGCTTCAACCCGCGCGACGCCTCTCACCGCACCATGAACGAGGTCGGCACCGCGGTCATCGCGATCTCGCTGGTGCTGATCTCGGTGTTCGTGCCGACCGCCTTCATCCCCGGCATTACCGGGCAGTTCTACCTGCAGTTCGCGATCACCATCGCGGTAGCGACGGCAATCTCGGCGCTCAACTCCCTGACCCTGTCACCGGCACTGGCGGCCCTGCTGTTCAAGCCGCACGAGGCACATGCGACGCCCTCGCGCTTCTGGCCGGTGCGGGCCGGGCGCGCGCTCGCCGACGGCTTCAACGACGGGTTCGACCGGATCGCCGGCTGGTATGCGCAGATCGTGCGGATGCTCGTCGGCACATGGACCGCGCTCCTCGTCATGCTGGCGGTCTTCGCGGCGCTGATCTACGCCACCGTCCACATGCTGCAGACGGTTCCGACCGGCTTCATACCGACGCTCGACCAGGGCTACGCGATCGTAGTCGTGCAGCTGCCGGACGGCGCATCATTGTCGCGCACCGACAAGGTGGTTCGCGAGGCGTCCGACATCATCCGCAAGACGCCCGGCGTCAGGGATGCGGTCGCCTTCGCCGGCTTCTCCGGCGCGACCTTCACCAACGCCAGCAATGCCGGCGTGATCTTCGCCGCCTTCGACGGCTTCGACGAGCGGCTGGCCGCCGGCCACTCGGCCAACCAGATCATCGGCACGCTTTTCGGATCTCTGCAGGCGATACAGGAAGCCTTCATCATCGCCGTACCGCCGCCGCCGGTGCCTGGCGTCGGCAATTCCGGCGGCTTCAAGATGCAGCTGCAGGAGCGCAACTCGGCCGACATGCGGCCGATCCTGCAGCTTGCCTACGAGATCGCCGGCAAGGCCAACCAGACGCCGGGCCTGACCGGCGCGTTCACAACCTTCTCGGCCTCAAGCCCGCAGTTCTTCCTGGCCATAGACCGCGACAAGGCGCGCATCCTGAACGTCGAGATTCCCGAGATCTTCGAGACGCTGTCGATCAACCTCGGGACGGCCTACGTGAACGACTTCAACGCCTTCGGGCGGGTCTACCAGGTCCAGGCGCAGGCCGACCAACAGTTCCGCGTCGACCGCGAGGACATCCTGAACCTCAAGGTCCGCTCCGCCAACGGCGCGCTGGTGCCGCTCGGCACGCTGGTCGAGATCCGCGACGTCTCCGGCCCGAACCTTGTACAGCGCTACAACATGTACGTGTCGGTGCCGGTCCAGGGCAACGCCGCGCCGGGCACATCGAGCGGCGAGGCGCTCGCCAAGATGGAAGAGATCGCGGCGCAGACGCTGCCCGCAGGGACGTCGTTCGAATGGACGGAACTGGCGCTCCAGGAGAAGCAGACCGGCAACACCGCGGTCTTCATCTTCGGGCTATCGGTGCTGTTCGTCTTCCTCGCGCTGGCCGCCCAGTACGAGAGCTGGACGATGCCCTTCGCAATCGTTCTCATCGTGCCACTCGGGGTGCTGGCCGCGCTGATCGGCGTCGCTTTCCGCGGGCTGGACAACAATGTGCTCGTGCAGATCGGCCTTGTCGTGCTGATCGGACTTGCGGCGAAGAACGCGATCCTGATCGTGGAGTTCGCCAGGCAGGCGCAGGAGCGCGGGGAAACCGTGGTGGAGGCCGTCGTCGAGGCATGCCGGCTGAGGCTTCGGCCGATCCTGATGACGGCTTTCGCCTTCATCCTCGGCGTCGTCCCCCTGGTCATCGCGACCGGCCCCGGCGCCGAGATGCGGCGTTCGCTCGGCACCGCCGTCTTCTCGGGCATGCTCGGCGTCACCGTGGTCGGTCTTTTCCTGACGCCGGTGTTCTACGTCGTGCTGCGCAGGCTGTTTCCGGTCCGCGTGAGGCCTTCCGATTCGCTGGTCGAGAATCAGCCGGGATGACGTTCTGCGAGGGCGCGGCATGCCCGTTCGACCACCGTCGGTTGCAATTGCAGGCGATGGGTACATTCACTGTCGCTAAAGTTGACGAAGAGGGTTCCACTCCCGCTTAACCATATGGTGCGATGACGTAATATCGCCGCGCCGGCAGCTGTGGTCCTATCGATCTCGCGGCGGACCACCCTCCGCATGGCCGGCGCCGCCCACTCCCAAGCCCCCAGCTAGGCGCCGGCCCTCGCGGGGGTGGTTCGTTCCGAACCACTCCCCCCCTTCTCCTCCACGACAATCCAGGTTGCGCAACGACGCCACCGGGGCGTTTGCATCGACGCAGCATCTGCTAGGCTGCCCGAACAAACGCGGAGGGAACCATGCGGACGATGATTGTCATTGCGGCCCTGGCAGCCGGCGCCTTGTTTGCGCCCGCATACGCCCTGGACAGCGGCGGCCAGCCAGTCGTGGTGACGCCGATCCGATCAACCACGGTGACATCGACCGGGCAGCCGATCAGGCTTCCCGACAACAACGTCGAGGTGACGGCGTCGATCTTCGAGATCGCGCCTGGGGTGACGCTTCCGGTCCACAAGCACCCCTACGCCCGCTACGGCTACGTGCTCGCCGGATCGCTGAAGGTCACCAATGTCGATACCGGACAGAGCGACGTGTTCAACACCGGAGACTTCATCGTCGAGATGACCGACCAGTGGCACCAGGGTTCCAATATCGGAAGCACGCCGGTGAAGCTGCTGGTCATCGACCAGATCGTGGCCGGCACGAAAGCGACGGTCCTGAAGGAATAGCGACGGGCCGAAAGCCCGCACCTAAAGAATGCGCTTGCCGAAGCTGGACATGACGAAGCTGACCGTCTCGGCGGCGACGCGCTCGTCGAGGGTCGCCGTCAGTCCCGACACGTCCATGGAGAGCATGCCGCCGGCGAGCGCGACGGCTTCCATCGCCAGATGGGTCTCGCGGACGGTCATGCCGCCGGAACCCTCGATCCAGCCCGGTATCTCGGTGACTTCAGGCGAATAGCTGACGTGGAAGCCGGTGGTGCCGTTCGCGGCGATCCTGAGCGCCTGGCGCATCACTTCGCCCATGCCGAGCGCATCGATGTCGGCCATCGTCATGACCGTCACGCGGGACGCCTTCAGAACGGCCGCCTCCGCCGGACTTGCCTCGCGCAGGCCGACAAGCACCACATTTTCGGGCGACAATTGCGGCTGCAGGGCGCCTTCCCCATCCATCAGCCCAAGCGCTTGCGACAGCACGGAATCCGGTGCGACGGAGCCGTCGGCGGCGCGTTCCGTGCCCAGGCAAGCCTTCGAATCGAAGCGGATCAGGCCAAGCGAATGCGTTTCCCTGACGATCGCGGCAAGGGCCGGGAGCGCCACGCCCCGGTCTTCGCCCGCGGACAGGCGCAGCAGTCCGGCAGGCAGGCGCGCGTCGTCGCCGGGCGTGACGACGTCGTAGTCGATCGCTTCCAGCCGCGCGCCGACGCGCTGCCTGGCAAGGACGACGGCCGCGCCGGGATCGGCGACGATCTGGACCATGCGCCGGCGCGGCGCGATCTCCACGTCGTGCATCGGCACCTTCTCGACATATTCCGACGTCATCGCGAGCAGCATCGCGCCATAGCCCATACGGAACGCCACCCGGTCACCGACGGCGACTGGCGCCTCGGCGTCGGTCACGTCGAGCAGGAGATGGTCGCTCGAGGCGCCGAGCACGCGCACGCCCCGGTCGATCGGCGTGAGCCCCTCGACCATGACGTCCTCGCGACCGATGTTGGCGATGGCGCGCAGCCGGTCGCCCTCGTCGGGAAAATAGGGCTGGTTGCCGAAGGCGTCATAGCCCGACTTCCCGATCGGCCGGGACGGCTTCTTCTTCACCTCGATCACGTCGGCAGTCAGCCGGCAGGCATCGAACTCGAGCCCATCCCAGGGCTTTTCGCGAAATGTCTCGATGCCACCCTGCAGGATCGCCTCGCCGACGCGCAGATTGTTGATGCCGGCCGGCAGCGTGCCGTCGAGCAGGAGCTGCAGCGACGACGACGCGCCGCCGGAAATGTAGTCGAGGCTGATGCCGGCCAGCCGTTCGATCTTGTAGGCATGCGCAACCAGCTGGCCGAGATTTTCCTCGGTCGGCATGATGGCGCCGAAGCAGCCGAGATTGGTGCCGATGCCGGCAATCCGCACCCCCTTCATTTCAAGGATCTGCTCTACCGTCGGCAGCAGCTCGCTCGGCCAGATGCCCTCGCGCAGATCGCCGAGATCGACCATCAGCATGATGTCGTGCACGCGGCCCAGCCGTTCGGCGATGCGCGACACCTCGCGAATGACGGCGAGCTCGGACTGCAGGCTGATGTCAACCGTGCGCACCACCTCCTCAGCGCGGGCAATCGGCGGGCTGCGCAGGAGCATGACCGGCGCGGTTATTCCGCTCTCGCGCAGGCGGCGGATGTTCTCGAACCGCGATTCGCCGAGCCCCGCCACCCCGCCGCGCAGCATGGCGCGCGCCACCTGCGGCATGCCGCACATGCCCTTGGTGACGCCGAACACCGTGATCCCGGCGCCGGCGCAGCGCGACACCACCGTGCGCGCATTGCGTTCGATGCGCCCGAGGTCGATGGTGACTTCCGGCCCGGACATGGCTACCCCGCGTAACGCAGCCCGGCCGGGTCGATTTCGGGGGAGCGACCGGCGACGAGGTCGGCAAGGAACTGGCCCGATCCTGCCGCCGTGGTCCAGCCCAGATGACCATGACCTGTGTTCAGGTAAAGGTTGCGGTAGCGTGCCTGGCCGATCACGGGAACCGAACTCGGCGTCATCGGTCTGAGACCTGCCCACATTTCAGCCCGTGTCTCGTCGGTGGCGCCGGGGAAGAGGTCGCGCGCGGTGCGGAAAATGGTGGCGAAGTCGCGCGGCTTGTGGCTGCGGTCGAAGCCGGTGAACTCGGCGGTGGACGACATGCGCAGCCGGTTGCCCAGCCTGGAATAGCCGATCAGGCTGTCCTCGTCCGCGCCGCCCATGGTCGGACCCTTCGACGGATCGGTCAGCGGCATGGTCACCGTGTAGCCCTTGACCGGATAGACCGGCAGGTCGATGCCGTGCCGGCGCGCGAACACGCCGCTTTCGGGTCCGAGCGACAGGACGACGGCGTCGGCGGCGACCGGACCGGCCGACGTCCGAACCGCCGCCACGCGGTCGCCCTCGATGTCCAGCCCCTCGACAATGGTGCCGAAGCGGAACGCCACGCCGAGCTTTTCCGTCACATGGGCCGCAAGCCGGGTCGCGAAAAGCCGCGAGTCGCCGGTCTGGTCGATCGGCGAATAGACGCCGCCGGCGATCTTGTCCGCCGCATCCGCCAGCCCCGGCTCGACCTCGGCCAGCCGCTTGCGGTCGACGATCTCGATCGGGAAGCCGTTCTGCCCGAGGAACCGGTAGTTGTCGGCGCCGGTATCCAGGCTTTTCTGAGTACGGAAGAAATAGACGATGCCGCGCTTGCGCTGGTCGTAGTCGATGCCGATCTCGTCCTCGATGCGGTTGATGCAGTCGCGCGAATGGAGCGCGAGCTTCAGTTTCACCAGCGTGCTGGCGCGCATCCTGGCGGTGGTGCACTCGCGCAGGAACCGCAAGGTCCAGCGATAGAAGTAGGGATCGGCCTGAAGCCGGACGCGGATGCCGAGGTCGCGCCGGTAGAGCCCCTTGAAGAAGGTGCGCAGGGCATCCGGCGAAGCCCAGGCAGTCGCATCGCCCGGCGAGACGAGGCCTGCATTCGAATAGCTGGTGCCCTGCGCCGCTTCCGCATGGCGCTCCAGCACGGTCACCTCATGCCCGTCACGGGCCAGCCAGTAGGCGGCCGCCGTGCCGACCACGCCGGCGCCAAGCACCACGATCCTCATCCCGCGTCTCCCCGCATGCTTTTCTCTGGCCTAGATCCGCCGCTCGACGCCCGGCAGCACGCAGAGCATCTCGAACAGGAGATAGGCGGCCGTAAGCGCCGTGTTGCCCGACGTATCGTAGGGCGGCGACACTTCGACAAGGTCTGCGCCGACGAGATTGATGCCCCAGCAGCCGCGGATGATCTCCAGCGCCTGGACGGTCGTGAGGCCGCCGATTTCGGGCGTTCCGGTGCCTGGCGCGAAACCGGGGTCGAGGCTGTCGATGTCGTAGCTGAGATAGACCGGACCGTCGCCCATCTGGGCGCGCACCTCCTCCATCAGCGGCGTCATAGACTTCCACCAGCACTCTTCCGCCTGCACGACGCGGAAACCCTGTTGGCGGGGCCAGTCGAAATCGTCGGCGGCGTAACCGGAGCCGCGCAGCCCGATCTGGATGCAGCGCTTGGTGTCGAGCACGCCCGCCTCCACCGCGCGGCGGAACGGCGTACCGTGCGCGATCGGTTCGCCGAACATGTGTTCGTTGATGTCGGCGTGGGCGTCGACATGGATCAGCCCGACCGGCCCATGCTTCTTCGCCATCGCGCGCAGGATCGGATAGGCGATCGTGTGGTCGCCGCCGAGCGTCAGCGGAATGCAGTCCTCGGCAAGGATCGCATCATAGGCGTCAGTGATGATGTCCATGCATTTCGGCAGGTTGAAGGTATCGATGGCGACATCGCCGATGTCCGCGACCTGCAGGCTGTCGAAGGGGGCCGCGCGCGACGCCATGTTGTAGGGCCGGATGAAGCTCGATTCCGCCCTGATCTGGCGCGGCCCGAAGCGGGTTCCGGGCCGGTTCGAGGTGCCGATGTCCATCGGCACGCCGACGAAGCAGGCGTCGAGGCCGGCAGCCGTCGGCTGCGCCGGCAGCCGCATGAAGGTTGCCGGCGCGCCGAAACGCGGCATCTCGTTGCCGCCGAGCGGCTGGTTGAATTTCCGGTCCATGGCAGACTTTCCATGCTGCAGACAGCGCCGATTGTCCGGGAGCGCCGGGCGAAATGCAACCGGCGAGACGTCACGAACCGGTGCGGCTCGGCCAGTTCTTACCCGCCAGAATCCTCTCCCAGGCAAGCGCGTCGGCGACGATACGGTCGAGATCGTCGAGTTGCGGCACCCAGCCCAGTTCCTTGCGCGCGAGGTCCGAGTTCGCCACCACGGCGACCGCATCGCCCGGCCGGCGGTCGGCGATGCGCACATCGATTTCGCCGCCGTAGACCCGCTTCACGCTCTCCATCACCTCGAGCACGGAGTAGCCGTGCCCGTAGCCGCAATTGGCGACGAGGCTGCCGCCGCCGGCGCGCATCCTGTCGAGCGCCAGCCGGTGTGCGGCGACGAGGTCGCTGACATGGATGTAGTCGCGGATGCAGGTGCCGTCCGGCGTCGGATAGTCGTTGCCGTAGATCTGCATGAACGGGCGCTTGCCCAGCGCGGTTTCGGCCGCGACCTTGATGAGCAGGGTGGCGCCCGGCGTCGACTGGCCGGTCCGGCCCCTCGGGTCGGCGCCGGCGACGTTGAAGTAGCGCAGCACGGTGTAGTCGAAGCCGGCATGCGCGGCGGCCGCATCGCGCAGGATCAGTTCCGTCATCAGCTTCGACGTGCCGTAGGGCGATTCCGGCACGGTGCGGGCGTCCTCGCGCACCGGTTCGACGCCGGCGGTGCCGTAGACGGCCGCGGTCGAGGAGAAGATGAAGTGCGGCACCCCCTCGGCGATGGCGTCGGCGACCAGGCTGCGCGTCTTGCAGGTGTTGTTCTCGTAGTAGAGCAGCGGGTCGGACACGGATTCCGGCACGATCAGCGAGCCGGCAAAATGGATGATCGCGTTCACCTTGTGATCGCGGATGATCTTCGTCACCAGCGCGCTGTCGCCGACGTCGCCGACATAGAGCCTGGCCTCGGGCGGCACCGCCCAGTCGAAGCCGGACGACAGCCGGTCGAGCACGACGACATCCTCGCCGTGATCCAGCAGCTCCCAGACCATGTGGCTGCCGATATAGCCGGCTCCCCCGGTGACAAGAACGCTCATGCGGACCCTCCAGAACGAAATGCTGCGTTCATTGACACGGCAACCGTCACGAAACCAATAAAATCGTGCGGAGGCATCGGGCGGTTGCCTGACCGGAACATGTTGCTGATTGAATTCGACAGGCGCCGGGGATGCAAAAGGGCGCCGGCGTCGTTGTGGTTGGCGGGGCGTGACATTTTGACTGCGCCGAGCGTGGCATTTTGACCGCCCTGGTCCAATGGACGGACCAAGGCCGAAACACTATTATCCGCCGCAAACCGGAAGGGCATTATGAACTATCAGCGGTTTTTCGAGGAAGCGATCGACCAGGTCCATGCGGAGCGGCGATATCGCGTTTTCGCAGACATCGAGCGCATTGCCGGCGCGTTCCCGCGCGCCATCTGGCGGTCCGAGGGCAAGGTCGAGGAAATCACCGTCTGGTGCTCGAACGACTACCTGGGCATGGGCCAGCACCCCGACGTGGTGTCGGCGCTGCAGAACGCGGCCGGCCGCATGGGCTCGGGCGCCGGCGGTACGCGCAACATTTCCGGCACCAACCATCCGCTGGTCGAGCTCGAACTGGAACTCGCCGACCTGCACGCCAAGGAGGCCGCGCTGGTATTCACGTCGGGCTTCGTCTCGAACGAGGCGTCGATCTCGACCATCGCCCGGCTGCTTCCCAACTGCCTGGTCCTTTCGGACGAACTGAACCACGCGTCGATGATCGAGGGCGTGCGCCGCTCCGGCGCCGAGAAGAAGATCTTCCGCCACAACGACGTCGCGCATCTGGAAAGCCTGCTTGCCGCCGCCGGGCGCGAACGGGCCAAGCTGATCGTGTTCGAGAGCGTCTACTCGATGGACGGCGACATCTCGCCGATCAAGGAGATCGCCGACCTCGCCGACAAGTACAATGCGATGACCTACATCGACGAGGTGCATGCCGTCGGCATGTACGGCAACCGGGGCGGCGGCATCACCGAACGAGAGGGCCTGGCCCACCGCATCGACGTGATCGAGGGCACGCTGGCCAAGGCGTTCGGAACGCTCGGCGGCTACATCACCGGCAGCGCGACCGTGGTCGACGCGGTGCGTTCCTATGCGCCGGGCTTCATCTTCACGACGGCTCTGCCGCCGGCGATCGCCGCGGCCGCGACGACCTCGATCCGCCATCTCAAGGGATCGCAGGCGGAGCGCGACGCGCAGCAGCGCCAGGTGGCGCGCACCAAGGAGGTGCTGACCGCCGCCGGCCTGCCGGTCATGCCGTCCAACACCCATATCGTGCCGGTGCTCGTGGGCGACCCCGAACTGTGCAAGATGGCGACCGACCGCCTGCACGGCCTGCACGGCATCTACATCCAGCCGATCAACTATCCGACGGTGCCGCGCGGCACCGAGCGGCTGCGCATCACGCCGACGCCCTTCCACGACGACCTGCTGATCGATCGCCTGCGCGACGCGCTGGTCGAGACCTGGGACGCGCTCGGCATTCCCTACGGCGCGGCCGGGCGCCCGGCTGTCGCCAGTTCGGAGCGCATCATCCCGCTGCTCGTGCCCAAGTCGGGCGGCTGAGCCCGGCGGTCGGCGCTCAGGTCTTCCGGATCCAATCGGCCAGCCGGTTCGCCGCCTCCTCGACCTGGTCGAGGCGACGGTGGAAGCAGAGCCTCAGATACCCCTCCCCGGCCCGGCCGAAGGCGATGCCGGGGGCGAGGCCGACCAGCGCCTTGTCGACGATGTCGAACGCCGCCTTCGTCGAGTCCGTCATGCCGTCGACCGCAAAGAACAGGTAGAACGCCCCGGGCGGCACGCTGAAGCGCACCCGGCCGGTTTCCTGGAGCTTGCGGCAGATCAGGTCCCGCGCGGCCTGGGCCTGCGCCACCTGGGCGGCAAGGAAGGCGTCGCCTTCGTCGAGCGCCGCTATCGCACCGCGCTGCAGGAACTGCGCCACGCCCGAACTCGAATACTGGATCAGGTTCTCGAAGGTGCGTCCGAGCGAGGGATGCGCCCTGAGCCAGCCGATGCGCCAGCCCGTCATCGCCCAGTTCTTGGAGAAGGTGTTGACGAACAGGATCCGGTCTTCCGGCTCCATGATGTCCATGAAGGACGGCGCACGGCGTCCGCCGAAGTGGAACAGCGCGTAGATCTCGTCGGCGATGATCCAGAGACCCTTCCGACGCGCCAGGTCGAGCAGCGCCCTCAGCGTCTCGATGTCGGCCGTCCATCCTGTCGGGTTGGCCGGCGTGTTGACGAAGATCACCTTCGTCCGCGCGGTCACCGCCGCCTCGACGCGGGCGACGTCGCAGTACCAGCCATTGTCGCCTTCGACCAGCGGAACCGGAACCGGGACAGCGCCGGCGACGCCGGCCGCACCGGCGAAGTTCGGCCAGGCCGGCTCCAGGTAGATCGCCTCGTCGCCGCCGCCTGCGGTCGCTTCGAGCGCCAGAACGATCGCCTGCATGCCACCGATCGTGACGATGAACTCGCGCGGGTCGAACTCCATCCCGAAATGGCGCTTGTGGTAGCGCGCGAGCGCGTCGCGCAGTTCGGGAATGCCGCCCTGCCAGGTGTAGAAGGTCTCGCCGGCGTCGAGGCCGCGCTTGGCGGCCTGGCCGATGAAGTCGGGGGTCGGCTGGTCGCTCTCGCCGGCCCACAGCGGGATCAGGCCCGGCCGGTCGCGGCCGTAGTTGGCGACGGCTTCGATGCCGCTCACGGGAGCCTGCCGGGCTGCGGCCCGGATCTGATCGGTCAAGGTCATAGGATTGCCAGACGGTTGGACGAAACCCGCCTCTACCGGTTTTTCGCACCGCCGGGAATGGCCAACCCGGCCGCCAGGACGGCCGGGTTCTTGATCCAGAGGCCTCAGGCCTTCTTGGCGAGCAGGTCGCGGATCTCGGTAAGCAGCTGTACGTCAGCCGGCGGCGGCGCGGGCGGCGCGGCTTCCTTCTGCTTCTCGAGCCGCTTGCGCATGGTGTTCACCCCCTTGACCATCAGGAAGATGATCCAGGCGAGGATCAGGAAGTTGATCACCACCGTCAGGAAGTTGCCATAGGCGAACACGGCGCCCTGCTTCTTGGCTTCCTCGAGCGACGAGGCCGTCACGTTGGCCGACAGCGGAAGGAAGTAGTTGGAGAAGTCGAACCCTCCGAAGATAGCCCCGACGATCGGCATGATGATGTCGGCGACCAGCGACGACACGATCAGGCCGAAGGCGCCGCCGATGATCACGCCGACCGCGAGATCCATGACGTTGCCCTTGGAGATGAACTCCTGGAATTCCTTGAGCATCAAAACCCTCCTTGATTGCCGCGCCGGCGGATTCGCCCCTGCTTTTGGCAGTCTAGCAAATATCGGCGGCCCCAATAACGGAAAATGCCGCCCCAGCGCCAGAGCCGAAGCACCTTCACCCAAGCCAAAATGCGCCCATGGACACAGGGGCCAAGCTATGATTGCGTTTCGCGTCGGCCCAGAGGCCGTGAAACGGGAGGTTTTCGGGCTTGCAGGGTTGGGTCGTCGTCATCATAGCGGTCGCCTATGTGACGCTGCTGTTCGCCATCGCGAGCCTCGGCGACCGCTGGTCGGTGCGGCGCGGGCCTTTGCGGACGCGACCCTACATCTACGCGCTTTCGCTCGCCATCTACTGCACGTCGTGGACGTTCTTCGGCTCGGTCGGGCTGGCCACCGAGCGCGGCCTGGAGTTCCTCGCCATCTACATCGGCCCGGTGGTCGTGTTCGTCTTCGGCTTCCCGCTCCTCAGGCGGATCATCGCGCTCGCCAAGGCCGAAAAGATCACCTCGATCGCCGACTTCCTCGGCGCGCGCTACGGCAAGAGCTTCGCAGTCGCCTCCATCGCCACCCTGATCGCCGTGGTCGGGGCGGTCCCCTACATCGCGCTCCAGCTCAAGGCCATCTCCGGCTCCGTCAGCCTGATGGTGGAGCACTACAACGGCGCGCCGCTCTCCTTCGATCCCTTCGTCAGCGACATCTCGCTGATCATCGCGATGCTGCTCGCGGTGTTCGCGGTGCTGTTCGGTACCCGGCACGCCGACGCGACGGAGCACCAGGACGGGCTGGTGCTGGCGGTCGCCGTCGAGTCCGTGGTCAAGCTCGCCGCGTTCCTGGCGATCGGCGTCTTCGTCTTCTTCTTCCTCTTCGACGGCCCCGAAGGCCTGTTCGACGCGATCGGCGCCAATGCGCAGGCGCAGGCATCGCTCGGCCATCGCACCTCGCTCGGCACCTGGCTGGTGATGACGACGCTGAGCGGCTTCGCCATCGTGATGCTGCCGCGCCAGTTCTACGTAATGATCGTCGAGAATCGCGCAGAGGCGGAACTGCGCACCGCCACCTGGGTCTTTCCGCTCTACCTGATCGCCATAAACCTGTTCGTCCTGCCTGTCGCACTCGCCGGCCTCGTTCTGGTCGGCGAGGCCACCAGCAGCGACCTCTACGTCCTGTCGCTGCCGCTGCTCAACGGGCAGGACCTGCTCGCCATGACGGCCTTCATCGGCGGCCTTTCGGCGGCGACCGCGATGGTCATCGTCGCCAGCGTCGCGCTGTCCATAATGGTGTCCAACGACCTCGTCATCCCGCTGTTCGTGCGGCGGCTTTCCAAGGGCGAGCGCGCCGAAAACGGTGACTGGTCGAGCCTGATCCTCAACATCCGCCGCGGCTCGATCTTCATCATCCTGTTCGTCGCCTTCCTCTACTACCGGGAAAGCACCAACAACGCCCGCCTCGCCTCAATCGGGCTGATGTCCTTCGCCGCGATCGCCCAGTTCGCGCCGGCCTTCGTCGGCGGGCTGGTCTGGCGTGGCGCCAACGCACGCGGCGCGGCGCTCGGCATGACCGCCGGCATCGCCGTATGGGCCTATACGCTGCTGATCCCGTCGCTCGCTTCCCCCGACACCGCGATGCTCGTGCATGGCCCGCTCGGCATCGACGCGCTGCGACCGCAGGCGCTGTTCGGCACCGAGGCGGAGCCGCTCAACCACGGCGTGATGTGGAGCCTGTCGGTCAACCTCATCTTCTTCGTGCTCGGCTCGCTGTCGCGCGCTTCGGTGCCGCTCGAACGCATCCAGGCGGCGATCTTCGTGCCGCGCGACGGCGGCCCGATGCCGAGCCTCAAGCGCTTCCGCACGGCGATCACCGTCAACGACCTGAAGGACACGATCTCGCGCTACCTGGGCGTCGAGCGCACGGAACGCTCCTTCAAGACCTTCGAGGACCGGAACGGCCGGCTGAACGGCAACGAGCAGGCGGGCATGGACGTCATCCGCTTCTCCGAGCAACTGCTGGCCAGCGCCGTCGGCTCGTCGTCGGCACGGCTGATCCTGTCGCTGCTCTTCAAGCGCGGCGACAGCGCCTCGAAGGACACGTTCCGGCTGCTCGACGACGCCACCGAGGCGCTGCAGCACAATCGCGACCTGCTGCAGATCGCGCTCGACCAGATGGAGCAGGGCATCACCGTCTTCGACCAGGACTTCCGCCTGACCTGCTGGAACAGGCAGTTCCGCCTGCTGTTCGACCTTCCCGACGAGATGGGCCAGGTCGGCGTCTCGCTCTACGAGGTGTTGCGCCACCTCGCCCGGCGCGGCGACATCGAGCCAGACGCCCAGGTCGCGATCCTCGGCCGGATGGCGACCTTCGGCACACCCTGGCAGATGGAGCTGAAATCGAGCGGACGCATCATCGAACTGCGCTCCAACCCGATGCCAGACGGCGGCATCGTCGCCACCTATGCGGACATCACGCAGCGCGTCGAGGCCGACCTCGCGCTGAAGCGCGCCAATGAATCGCTCGAGCAGCGCGTCGCGCGACGCACCGCCGAACTCACCCGCGTCAACGAAGAACTGGCGCAGGCGCAGATGCTGGCCGAGGAAGCCAATCTCGGCAAGACGCGCTTCCTGGCGGCCGCCGGCCACGACATCCTGCAGCCGCTCAACGCCGCGCGGCTCTATTGCTCCATGCTTGTCGAGAAGGCCGCAGCCGGCCCCGCCGGCGAGGCCGCGTCGAACATCGAATCCTCGCTCGATTCCGTCGAGGTCATCCTCGGGGCGGTGCTCGACATCTCGCGGCTCGACACCGGCGCGATGAAGCCCGTCGAGACGACCTTCCGGCTCGACGAACTGCTGCGCCAGATCGGCACCGACTTCCAGCCGCTCGCCGCAGAAAAGAACCTGACGCTGACCATCGTCCCCTCGTCGCTCACCGTCTGCACCGATCGCAACCTGTTCCGTCGTCTGGTCCAGAACCTGGTTTCCAACGCGGTGAAATACACGCGCACCGGCCGCATCCTGGTCGGCGTACGGCGGCGCGGCGAACTTGCCGAAATCCAGGTCTTCGACACCGGCATAGGCATCCCGATCGACAAGCTGCCCACCATCTTCGGCGAGTTCACCAGGCTCGAGGAAGGCGCCAGGGAAGCGCAGGGCCTTGGCCTCGGCCTGTCGATCGTCGACCGCATCGCGCGTGTGTTGCGGCTGGAGCTCCAGGTCTATTCCGGCGACGGCAAGGGCACCCGCTTCTCGGTGATCCTGCCGGCCACCGAGGCCCTGGAACCGCTCGTCGCCACGGAAACGACGACGCCGATGCTGCCAGCCGCCGCTCTGCACGGCATGACCGTGCTGTGCATAGACAACGACGCGCGCATCCTGGAGGGGATGCGGCTGCTGTTCGAGAGCTGGGGCTGCCGTGTGCTGACACATTCCGGTTCGGGATCGATCGCTGCCGCAGGCTCCATCGAAACGCCCGACATCATCCTCGCCGACTATCATCTCGACGGCGAGACGGGGCTGGACGTCATCCGCATGCTGCGCGAACGCCTGGGGTCGCCTGTCCCGGCGATCCTCGTCACCGCGGACCGCTCGCACGACGTGCGCGAGGCGTCAGACCTGCTCGACGTACCCGTGGTCAACAAACCCCTGAAGCCCGCGGTGCTGCGTGCGCTCGTCACGCGCATGCGGCGGATGACCCCGGCGGCCGCGGAATGAAGCCTGACATGGAGCGCATATGAATATCGCAGATCCCCTGACCATTCCCTCTTTCGAAGACGTTCTGGCAGCGCGGCGGCGAATTGCGGGCGCTGCCCATCGGACACCGGTGCTGACCTCGCGCACGGCCGACGAGGCGACCGACGCCACCCTCTTCTTCAAGGCCGAGAACCTGCAGCGCGCCGGCGCGTTCAAGTTCCGCGGCGCCTTCAACGCGATCGCCGCACTCGACGACGAGACGCGCAAGCGCGGCGTGATCGCCTTCTCGTCCGGCAACCATGCGCAGGCGATCGCCTACGCGGCCGCCCTCCAGGGCGTTGCCGCCACCATCGTCATGCCGTCGGACGCCCCCGCGATGAAGGCGGCTGCAACAAAGGGCTACGGCGCCGAGGTGGTGCTCTACGATCGCTACACGGAAGACCGCGAGACGATCAGCCGGCGCCTGGCCGACGAAACGGGCGGCACGCTGATCCCGCCCTTCGATCATCGCGAGGTCATCGCTGGACAGGGCACCGCCGTGCTCGAGCTGCTGGAAGAGGTTCCGGAACTGGACATCGTCGTCACGCCGCTCGGCGGCGGCGGACTGCTTGCCGGATCGGCGCTCGTCGCCAGCGCCCTGTCGCCGGCCACCTCCGTCATCGGCGTCGAGCCGGAGGCCGGAAATGATGGGCAGCAGTCGTTCGAAAAGGGCGAAATCGTCACCATCGCAGTGCCGAAATCGATCGCCGACGGCGCCCTGACGCCTGCGCTCGGCCACCGCAACTTTCCGATCATCCGCCAAAAGGTCGAGCGGATCGTCACCGCGAGCGACGCGCAGCTGGTGTCCACGCTGCGCTTCTTCGCAGAACGCATGAAGATCGTGGTCGAACCGACGGGGTGCCTCGCGGCGGCGGCGATCCTGGAAAATGTGCTCGACTGTCGCGGCAAGCGCGTCGGCATCGTGCTCAGCGGCGGCAACGTCGATCCAAAGGCGCTGGCGGGTTTCCTCGCGTAGACGGCGCGGCCGGTCAGCCGGCCGGCTGCAGCGGATCGGCGCCGATCC